>CAWFLK010000001.1:0-75990 GCA_963816635.1 Ilumatobacteraceae bacterium
CGGCCGATCTGGTCACCCACATTCTCGATATCGAGAACGACGGTGACCAGATCGCCGTTTGAGACGCAGAGTGACCAGATGGCGGCCGAATTCGCACGACCGACCGCCGCCGATCGACTAGGACGTGTCGATGCAGCGCCCGAGAACCGCCCGTCTGGCCGTGCTCGCCCTGGGGGCGATCGCCGCCTGTCCCGCACTCGTGCACGCCGCGGCACCGGCCGTGGCGGCGGCACCAGCGGCCGCGCCGAGCGGGCCGCAGGAGTTCGCCATGGACGATCCGGCGTTCTTCACCGCGCCGGCCCCCATCCCGGCGGGTGACCACGGCGACCTCGTGCGCTTCCAGGCCGGTCGACACGTCGTTCGTGGACACGTACCGGATCATGTACCTCACCCAGTCGGTGAGCGGCGCGCCGACGGTGGCGACGGCGATCGTCGCCGTCGACGAGGAACGGGCGCCGTTCGGCGGCTACCCGGTGCTGCTGTACGGCCACGGGTCGATCGGGCTGGCCGACGCCTGCGCACCGTCGGTCGCGGTCGGTTCGATCGACGACGAGCACGCCCAGGAGTTCGACAGCGTGTCGAGCGCGACCAGCCAGGGCTACGCCGTGGTCGCCGCCGACTACGAGGGCCTCGGCGGGCCGGGGCGCCACCCGTACCTCGTCGGCATCAGCGAGGGGCGCAGCATGCTCGATGCCGGGCTCGCCGCACGGCAGGTGCCCGGCGTGTACCTCAGCCCGGACACCGCCGTGCTCGGCTTCTCGCAGGGCGGCCACGCCGCGCTGTGGGCCACCCAGCTCGCCCCGGAGTGGACGCCCGGCCAGCCGATCACCGGCACCGTGCTCGCCGCGCCGGCGAGCGAGGTCGTCGAGTACGTGCAGGCGGGCGTGGCCGATCCGGCGAACGCCGCCGCCCCGGTGTCGGTGATCGCCGGGCTCGCCGCCGCCTATCCGGAGGCGCAGGCGGCGATCGGCACGGTGCTCACCCCGGCCGGCCAGGAGCTGGTGGCGCTGATGGACGAGCACTGCTTCGACGAGAGCGTGACGATGCCGGCCGGCGCCCTGCTCGCCGCCGACCCACTCACCGTGGAGCCGTTCGCATCCTTGATCGCGGCGCAGACCGCCGGCACGGCCGCCTCGCCGACCCCGGTGCTGATCCTCCACGGCGACGCCGACATGAACGTCCCGCTGGCGCTGAGCGACCAGTTGGTCACCCGGCTGTGCGCCGCCGGCCAGGTGGTCGAGCGCCGCGTGCTGCCCGGCCAGACCCACTTCATCGCCCTGACGATCGCGTCGCGCGACGGCATCCCGTGGCTCGACGGACTCCGCGCCGGCACGCCGGCCGTCAACAGCTGCCCCGCCTGACGGCTCGGCGCGTCGAAGTCGATCCGGAGCCCGCGGGCTCACGCGACTCGACGCGTCGGCGTCAGCCGGTGGTGGTCGGCGTCGGCGGTTCGCAGTCCTCGCAGTGGACGTCGGGGACGTCGACGCCGTCGATCAGGTCGGTGACCCAGTCGACCAGCGCCGTGCCGTCGACGTCCATCGCGTAGAACTCGTCCTTGCGCACGAGGGTGTGGTCGTCACCGGGCGCGGTGTAGCTGTGCTGGGTCACGCCGTCGCTCTCGATGCGCGCCTCGTTGTCGTCCATCAACTGCATCAGCTGCGAGCCGTCGAGGCCGGCCAGACCGGTGAAGAACACCTGGGTGGCGTCGAAGGCGTAGTCGAAGCGGGACATCACGATGTCGGGGTGCTGCAGTCCGGCCTGCACCCACAGGTTCGGGAAGCTCCACTCCTCCGGCGTGAGGGCGACCAGGCCGGGCCACGGCGGCGGGTCGTTCTGCACGCCCCACAGCGCGCCGATGAGGGCGTTGACGCCCGGGACGTCCGGGTAGCCGCCCGACCCGTCGCCGAACACCGTCACCTGGGCGTCGGGGAGGGCGTCGGCCACCAGCCCGCCGTACAGCGGTGACGCCACCGACCCGGCGCTCTCGCCGACGACGACCACCTGCTCGGCGTCGGGGAAGTTGTCGGCGAGGTACGACACGGCGGCGCGGCCGTTGACGAGGCCCTTGTGGTGCACCGTGAGGTCGGGGCTGTATTCGTGGACCGCGTCGCCGAGGTGCACGTCGCCCGTGCAGTACGGCACGAACACGACCGACCACCCGGCGAACGGGTTGTCCGGCCGTGAGTCGTCGAAGATGCCCCCCGGGTCGAGGCCCGGGTTGTCGTCGGCATCGGCGGTCACCGAGTAGTCGCCGTCGGTGAACGAGCACGTCGTGGCGTCGAAGCAGGCGCCGCCGCCCTGCAGGAAGAACACGACCTTGGTCGGGTCGGCCTGGCGCACCCAGAACGAGAACTCGCTGCCGTCGGCGCACTCGCAGTCACCGCCGGGCACGATCTGGGTCCACGCCGACGCGCCGGCCGACCCGACTGGAGCCGACTCGACGGGAGCCGACGCCGTGGGCGCCGGCGACGACGCGGCCGCCGCGGTGTCGGTCGGCGGCAGCGTGGCACCCGTGGACGCACCGGCCGTACCCACCGCACCGACACCGGCGACACCAACCGACAGTGCGGCGGCGACGAGCAGGGCGCGACGGCGACTCATGCGGCGACAGTAGTCCTCAGCCGCTGTTGCGCAGTCCGGTGGCGATGGCGTTGATCGTGAGCTGGATGCCACGCTCCACGAGCTCGCTGCGCTCGCCGGCGCGGTGACGGCGCAGCAGCTCGATCTGCATCACGTGCAGCGGATCGAGGTACGGGTAGCGGTTGCGGATGCTGCGGGCGAGCGTGGGGTTGGTGGCGAGGGGGTCGGGCGACCCGGTGATCCGCTCGTGCCACGTCGCCGTGCGGTGCAGCTCGGCCGCGATGCGGTCCATGATGCGCGTGCGGACGTCGTCGTCGGGCACGAGGGCGCTGGCGTAGCGCATGCCGATCTCGAGATCGGCCTTGGCCAGGACCATGCCCATGTTGTCGACGACGCTGCGGAAGAACGGCCAGCCCTCGAACATCCGCGCCAGCAACCCGGCGTCGGCGCCGCCCGCTTCGACGACGGCGTCGAACGCGCTGCCGCAGCCGAACCAACCGGGCAGCATCAGCCGGCACTGCGTCCAGCCGAACACCCACGGGATGGCCCGCAGGTCCTGGATGCGGTCGGACCCGGTGCGCGACGCCGGGCGCGATCCGATGTTGAGCGACGAGATCTCGCGGATCGGCGTGATCTCGCCGAAGAAGGTGGCGAACGCCGGTTCCTCGTACACCAGGGCGCGATAGGCGTCGAGCGCCGCCGCCGACAGCCCGTGCATCACCGTCTCGAAGCGATCGCGGTCGGCGCCGAGGTCGTCGTCGACACCAGCCGATGCCTCGAGGGTGGCGGCCACCAGGGTCTCGAGGTTGCGACGCGCCGATCCCGGCCGGGCGTACTTGGCGGCGACCATCTCGCCCTGCTCGGTGATGCGGATCTGGCCGTCGACCGACCCCGCCGGCTGGGCCAGGATCGCCTCGTAGGCCGGCCCGCCGCCCCGGCCGACGGTGCCACCGCGCCCGTGGAACAGCCGCAGCCGCACGCCCGACTCGCCGGCCACGGCGACCAACCGCTCCTGCGCCTCCGACAGCGCCCAGTTCGAGGCGAGGTAGCCGCCGTCCTTGTTCGAGTCGGAGTAGCCGATCATCACCTCCTGGCGGCAGTCCCGGGTGTCGAGGAGCCGCCGGTAGGCCGGCTCGGCGAGCAGGCAGCGAAGCGTGTCGGCGCTGGCGGTGAGGTCGTCGATCGTCTCGAACAGCGGGACGATGTCGATGGCGGTGGGCACCGGGTCGAGCGGGCGCAGCAGGCCGACGTCGCGCAGCAGCACGGCGACCTCGAGCACGTCGCTCACCGACGAGGCCGCCGAGATGACGTAGTGCGGCACGACCGCCGGTCCGAGATGGGTGACGGCGTCGGCCGCAGCGTCGAGCACGGCGAGCTCGGTGACCACGCGCTCGCTGTAGCGGGCGGTGGGCGCGAACAACGGCCGGGGGCTGGCCAGCTCGGCGACCAGCAGGGCGACGCGGTCCGCCTCGGCGAGGCCGACGTAGTCGGCCTCGACCCCGGCCACCGCCAGCAGCTCGGCGATCACCACCTCGTGCACGGCGGCGTTCTGGCGCAGGTCGAGCCCGCACAGGTGGGCACCGAAGGTCACGGCGGAGCGGCGCACCGGCTCGACGATGTCGTCGGCCAGCGCCCCGGCGCCGTGGCTGCGCAGCGAGGCGGCGATCACGGCGAGATCGTCGGCGAGGTCGTCGAAGCGCTCGTACGGCGGCCGGCGGACCTCGGGCGGGGGGATGGCGGCGCCGATCGACGTGCCGAACGGCTCGAGCACGACCTCGCCGAGGGCGAAGAGGCGGGCGTACATGCCGCGCAGCGCCCGACGGTACGGCTCGTCGGCGCGGAACGGTGAGGCGTCGCCGGACCTCTCCGCCAGGGCGAGCAGCTCGGGCGTCGGCGTGACGAGACGCATCGAGATCGGCAGCTCGCGGGCGAGCGCGTTGATGCGGTGCAGGTGGTGGGTGAACGAGGTGAGCGACTGGCTGGCGACCGCGGCGCGCAACACGTCGGCGGTGACGTTGGGGTTGCCGTCGCGGTCACCGCCGATCCACGAGCCCATGCGCACCGCCCTCGACGCGTCGACGTCGATCCCCCACCAGGTGGCGACGAGCTGCTCGATCGTCGCCTCCAGCTCGGGAACGACGTCGAACAGGCTGGAGTGGTAGTAGCGCAACGCCTCGTTGATCTCGTCGCGGACGCGCAGCTTCGACAGCCGCAGGACCGCGGTGTCCCACAGCGTGAGGATCCGCAGCTCGAGGCGCCGGTCGATCGCCGCCAGCTCACGCGACCCCTCGGCGACGGCGGTGCGCGTCACCAACAGCTCGCTCACGTCGGCGAGCAGCTCGAGCACCGATTGGCGGCGCACCTCGGTCGGGTGGGCGGTGATCACCGGCGTCACCCGGAGGTCGTCGACGAGGCGGGCGACGCCGGCGGCGTCGACCCCGGCCGCCTCGAGGTGACGGAAGGCCCCTTCGAGGCTGCCCACCTGCGCCGTCGACCCGTGATCGGCGTGGTAACGGCGACGCCGCTCGTGGTGCACGTCCTCGGCGGTGTTGGCGAGCAGCGACAGCCACCCGAAGGCGCGGATGAGGTGGAGCTGGTCGTCGATCGACTGGCCGGGCAAGGTGGCCGCCAGCCCGTCGAGCGGGCTGCGCCCATCGCGTCGGGCGTCGACGGCGCGCCGGCGGACGTCCTCGACCAGCTCGAACACGGCATCTCCGGCCTGCTGGCGCACGACCTCGCCGAGCACCCGACCGAGCAGGCGGATGTCGTCGCCGAGGGCGGCGTCCTTGCCCGATCCGTCGGGTGCGGCGGTGTGCTCGGAAGACGGTTGGACGGCCATTCGGGCCATCACCGTAGGCGCCGGACACCCGGCGTGCCCGGCGAACGTCCGCTCAGGGGGCGGTCGTGGTGGTGATCGACGGCGCGGCGGCCGTCGTCGTGGTGACGGCGGGTGCGGCCACCGTGGTCGGTGGCGGCGGCGACCGTGGTGACCGTCACCGTGGTGGTCGATGCCACCGTGGTCGTGGTGGTGGCCTCCAGCATCGCCGCGGTGCGCAGGGCGAGGATCCGTATCGGCGGCGAGTACGGCCACGCGTTCGGGATGTTGCGTGGCAGCAGCGGCAGGTCCTGCAGCGACTCGCGGCGCTCGCCTTGCACGATGTTGCCGAGCTCCTGGCGGATGGCGGCGCGGATGCCGTCGTCGGTCTGCAGGCGCTGCACCTCGTCGTCGAGGTCGCTGTTCACCGCGTTGACCTCGCTCAGCTCGTGGTTGAGCTTGGCGAGCTCGTCGTCCTGGGAGAACCAGGTGCGCGCCGGGAGCCCGAACAGGGCGGCGGCGATCGCGGCCGCGACGACCAAGGCCCCGAGCCCGAACAACCACGCCGTGCGACGCTGCGGGGCGATCCGGTCGCCGCGGTCGACGCGGTCGCGACGGGCACGAGCGTCGGCGACGCGAGCCCGCCCGGCATCCGAGGCGCGCCGGGCCCGAGGTCGGGGGATGGTGGTGGTCGAGCGGCCGCCCCCATCGAGCGGCTGCGAGTCGTCGACCGAGTCGACCGGCGCGTCGGGCGCCGAGGCGTGCGAGGCGTCCGAGTCGCTCGGTCCGACGGGCGCCGCGCCGTCGAGATCGCCGCCGGTCCCGTCGTCCATGGCCGACAGTCTCGCAGCCGCGACCGGTCCGGGCGCGGCACGCCGTCGATGAGTTCGTCGGAGGCCGGCGGTCTACCCCGCATGAGCTCCCCCATCGGCGTCGTCAACCGAGACTTCAGCGAACCCGATGCCACGGCTCCGCCGTGGTCGCAGATCGACGAGGCGCTGGCACAGGCCGAGATGTTCTGGCTGTCGACGGTGCGACGGGACGGCCGCCCCCACGTCACCCCGCTGCCGGCGATCTGGCACGGTGGCGCGCTGCACCTCTGCACCGGCGACGTCGAGCAGAAGGCCGTCAACCTCATGGCCGAGCCGCGGTGCGTGCTGGCCACCGGCGCCAACGCCTTTCGCCAGGGACTCGACCTGGTGGTGGAGGGGACGGCGACGCGGGTGACCGACGAGCCGACGCTGCAGACGTTGGCGTCGCGCTGGAAGTCCGAGCTCGACTGGGACTTCGTCGTCGTCGAGGGCGGGTTCCGCGATGCCGCCGCCACCCACGGCCTCGGATTGGTGTTCGCCGTCCGCCCGTCCAAGGTCCTGGCGTTCGCCAAGCACCCCTACGGTCAGACCCGCTACGACCTCACGGCGGCCACGCCGTCGGACCCACCTAACGTGGCGGGATGATCCTCATCGTCGTCAAGTTCACGACGAAGCCGGAGTGGAGCGACCGCTTCCTCGACCTCGTCCACGACTTCACCGCCGCCACCCGCGCCGAGCCGGGCAACCTGTGGTTCGACTGGTCACGCAGCGTCGACGACCCCGCCGAGTTCGTGCTCGTCGAGGCGTTCCACGACGACGGCGCCGGTCCGCACGTGAACAGCGACCACTTCAAGGCGGCGATGCAGGCGTTGCCGCAAGCGCTCGCCGAGACGCCGCGCATCATCAACGTCACGATCGAGGGCGCCACCGACTGGTCACGGATGTCCGAGCTCGCCGTCGAGTGACACGCTCCCGGCCGATCTGGTCACCGACGTTCTCGATATCGAGAACGACAGTGACCAGATCGCCGTTCGAGACGCAGAGTGACCAGATGGCGGCGCGTCAGCGGGGGTTGAGCGCCGACCGGCCGCGGTAGGCGGCGGACTCGCCGAGGTCGGCCTCGAGGCGCAGCAGTTGGTTGTACTTCGCCACGCGGTCCGAGCGGCACGGTGCGCCGGTCTTGATCTGACCGCAGTTGGTGGCGACGGCGAGGTCGGCGATCGTGGCGTCCTCGGTCTCGCCGCTGCGGTGGCTCATCACCGACGTGTACCCGCTGCGCGTCGCCAGCTCGACCGTGTCGAGGGTCTCGGTGAGCGAGCCGATCTGGTTGACCTTGACGAGCACCGAGTTGGCCACGCCGCGCTCGATCCCCTGACGGAGCCGGCGGGTGTTGGTGACGAACAGGTCGTCGCCGACGAGCTGGACCCGGCCGCCGAGCGCCGTCGTGAGGGCGTCCCAGCCGTCCCAGTCGTCCTCGGCCATGCCGTCCTCGATCGACACGATCGGGTAGCGGTCGACCAGGCCGGTCCAGAACTCCACCATCTCGCCCGAGCTGAGCACCTTGTCCTCGCCGGCCAGGTGGTAGGCGCCGTCGCGGTACAGCTCGCTGGTCGCCGGGTCGAGGGCGATGGCGATCTGCTCCCCCGGCGTGAAGCCGGCGGCCTCGATCGCCTCGACCAGGATCGCCACGGCGTCCTCGTTGCGGGCCAGGTTCGGCGCGAAGCCCCCCTCGTCACCCACGGCCGTCGACAGGCCACGGTCGTGCAGCAGGCGGCGCAACGTGTGGTACGTCTCGGTGCCCCAGCGCAGGGCCTCCGAGAAGCTCGGCGCGCCGACCGGCATCACCATGAACTCCTGCAGGTCGATCGAGTTGTCGGCGTGCACCCCGCCGTTCACCACGTTCATCATCGGCACCGGCAGCACGTGGGCGTTCGGTCCGCCGACGTACCGGTAGAGCGGCACGTCGAGCTCGTCGGCGGCCGCCTTGGCGACGGCGAGGCTCACCCCGAGGATGGCGTTGGCCCCGAGGCGCGCCTTGTTGTCGGTGCCGTCGAGATCGCACAGCAGCGTGTCGATCGCCCGCTGACCGAGGCCGTCGTAGCCCTCGAGGGCGTCGGCGATCTCGCCGTTCACGAACGCCACCGCGTCGGACACGCCCTTGCCGCCGTAGCGGTCGCCGCCGTCGCGCAGCTCGACCGCCTCGTGCTCGCCGGTCGAGGCGCCGCTCGGCACCGCCGCCCGGCCGCGTGCCCCGGTGGCGAGGACGACGTCGACCTCGACCGTGGGGTTGCCCCGCGAGTCGAGGATCTCGCGGCCGATGATGTCGACGATCTCTGTCATTTGCGGGAGGGTAGCCCGACGGTCAGTCGACGGGACCGGGATCGGCCACCGCCGCGATCCCCGGGTCGGTGATCGGCCCGAGGCCGAGGAACAGCTCGGCGGTCTGGTCGATGCGCACCTGTTCGTCGGGGGCGTGACGCAGCACCTCGTCGATGTACGACGTCAACGCCTCGTCGCGCGGCACGTCGCGGCCTTCGCGCTCGGACATCAGCCAACGGTGCTCGAGGTACTGGTGGTAGATCTCGGCGTTCTGCAGCTTGCCGCGCAGCTCACGCGGCACGGCGCTGATCGTCGGCTCGAAGCGCTGGTCGAGCCAACGCACGGCGACCACGTTCTCGGGCGGGTTGGCGCCGGTGAGCGCGGCCAGCTCGGCGCCGAAGTTGCGGATGTCCGACGAGCATGCGTCGGGCCTGGTTCTCGCCCGCCCACAGCCCGGTGAGCGAGACCAGGCGGTCCTGGTGGTAGCCGCTCTCGACCACCCGGGGGGCGAGCCGCACGCGGCGGGTCGCCTCGTCGGCGACGATGTCCATCTCGGCGACGTCGAAGCCGAGGGTGTGGAGCCGCTCGAGTCGCTCCTCGACGCGCCAGGTCTCGTCGGCGTTGAACTCCTCCCACGCCTTGAGCTCGTGCCACAGGTCCTCGTAGCTCGTCTCGATCCGCTCGGCGATGTCCCACGGGTCGATGTCGGGCACGAGGCGCCCGCCGGCCTGCAGGTCGAGCAGCCCGCCGGCGACGTTCTCGGTGGCGATCTGCAGGTCGAACGCCCGCTGTCCGTCGGAGAGGCTGTGGTAGCGCTCGGACGTCTCGGTGTCGATGACGTAGGCGGAGAGCGCCCCGGCGTCGCGACGGAACAGCGTGTTCGACAGCGAGCAGTCACCCCAGAAGAAGCCGGCCAGGTGCAGGCGCACGAGCAGGCCGACGAGGGCGTCGAGCAGGCGGTCGCCGAGGTACGGGATGTGCAGCCCCCGCCCGGAGAGCAACGACCGGTAGGGCAGGGCGTAGTCGAGGTGGCGGGTGACCAGCAGGCCGTCGCGGTGGTCGGTGCGCCCGGTGACGGCCGCCACGACCACCGCGGTCGGGAGGCGGTCCTCGGCCAGGCCGCGGAGCATGCGGTACTCGCGCAGGACGAGGTGATCCGGGAGCTCCTTGACGACGTAGGAGGCGCGGCGCGGGCCGACGCCGACCTCGACGAGGCGCACGACGTGGCGGTGCAGGCCGACGACCGGGTGGATGTCGGGGATCGTCCAGTCCTCGAGGTCGGTGGAGAACGGCAGCAGGCCGACGTCGGGGTGGTCGGCGGGGTCGGCGAGCTGCAGCTTCATCCGACGCGCCCCGCCTTCACCTCGTCCCAGAGCGCGTCGAGCGTGGCGAGGTCGGCGGCGCGGAGGTCGATGTCGCGTCCGGCGGCGAGCACCTCGACGGCTTCGAAGCGCCGGCGGAACTTGCCGGCGGCGGCGCGCAGCGCCAGCTCGGGCTCGACACCGAGGTGCCGGGCGACGTTGACGATGGCGAACAGCACGTCGCCGAGCTCGTCGGCGACCGCGGCCTCGTCGTCGCCGACGCGCGCCACGGCGCAGCTCGTCGAGCTCCTCGGCGACCTTGGCCAACGGCCCGGTCACGTCGGGCCAGTCGAAGCCGGCCCGCGCCGCCCGCCGTCCGAGCTGGGCGGCGAGCGCGAGCGCCGGCTGCGACGTCGGGACCCCGTCGAACACCGACGTGCGCGCCTTCTCGGCCCGCTTGATCTGGTCCCAGTTGGCGAGCACCTCGTCGGACGAGGCCACGTCGACGCCGGCGAACACGTGCGGGTGGCGGCGCACCAGCTTGTCGTGGATGCCGTCGGTGACGTCGACGATCGAGAAGCGTCCCTCCTGCTCGGCGATGGCGGCGTGGAACTCCACGTGGTACAGCAGGTCACCGAGCTCCTCGATGACGGCGGCGTCGGTACCGGCGTCGTCGGGGTCGAGCGCCTCGAGCGCGTCCACCAGCTCGAACGCCTCCTCGACCAGATACGGCGTGAGCGTCCGGTGGGTCTGCTCGCGGTCCCACGGGCACTGTTCGCGCAGGGTGCGCGTCGAGCTCGTGGAAGCGCACGTAGCCGGCGCCGACGGGGGCGCCGAGGTGCGGCACGTAGACACAGGTGAGGTGGTCGGCGTCGACCGTGCGATCGAGCTCGCTCCAGGTCGTCTCGGTGATCCGTTCGTCGTCGGTACCGAGGCGCTGCAGGATCGTCACCGGCTCGTCGCCCGCGGCCTCGACGGCCAGCTTGATGTCGGAGAGCACCCAGTCGGCGTGGGTGTGGGCGATCAGCAACGGCCCGGCGTGACCGGCCGCGGCGCGGGCGAAGTCGTGGCCGTCGACGAGTCGCACCCCCGCCTCGACCGGGTCGATGCCGAGCCGGGCCCAGGCGACGTCGAGGAACGACAGCGCCGGGAGCACGTCGCACGTCACCCGACCGTCGTCGCGCAGCATCCGCACCGAGCGCTCGAGCACGAGCGGCGAGCCGGGCACCGCGTAGAGCACCTCGCCGTGCTCGGCGGCGGCGGCGACGAGCCGTTCGACGATCTCGGCGTAGACGTCGTCGAAGCGGTCGGCCGTCTCGTAGACGTCGTCGAACGTGGTCGCGTCGGGAACGAGGTGGGCGCTCGGGTGACGGGCCGTGCGCAGGAAGCGCACCGTGATGCGCTCGATGGCCGCCAGGGTCTCGGCGGTCACGGCGCCGTCGCCGCCCGGCCCCAGCCCGACGACGGTGACCGTGCTCATTGGTGCACCATCGATCCGTGCGACGAGCCGAAGCCGGTGGTGGTGCACCAATGAGCCGAAGACCGTGCTTGACGGTTCGCTCGCTCGCAGACTCGCTCGCTCACGTGTCGAGGGCGACGACGCTGCCGGAGAGCGGGTCCCAGCGGCCGTAGCGCGGGTTCACGGACACGTCGGCGGTGGCCATGTATCCGTCGAGGAGCATGCGCCCGAGCGACTCCGCGCTGCCCGAGGCGGAGGGCGGAGGCGACGACAGGACGTCGTGCAACGGCGCCGACACCTCGTCGTAGCTGCCGATGTCGAGCACGTACACCCCCGACCCGGTGTCGACGACGGCGGCCGCACCGGCGGGCACGTCGAGCAGCGGCGCGGTGACGTCGGCGCCGAGGGAGGCGAAGCTGCGCAACGGGGTGCACGAGAACGGCGAGGCGTCGGCCGGCTCGCTCGACGCCGTCGGCGCGCTCGCATCCGTGCCCGGGTCACCGGCGGTCGTCGTGTCACCGCTGTTCGTCGTGTCACCGCTCGTGGTGTCGTCGCCGGCCGTCGCCACGGCGTCGGTGCCCTCGGTCGCCTGCTCGATCGTGTCGTCGGGCACCCCGTACCGGGACTCGACGTCGGCGAACTCGTCGCCGTCGGCCAGCGCGTTGACGGCGGCCACGGCGGCGTCGGAGTCGGTGGCGGTGAAGAGCTGGGCGCACACCACGCCGAGGCTGGCCGGGGAGGCCTCGTAGCGGGATTCGAGGTCACCGAGGTCGTCGACGGTGACGTCGTCGAGCTGGCCGAACTGCACCACGTTGTCGGTGACGACCTGCTGGCCGTGGTCGTCGAGCTCGCCGAACTGGGGCTGGCTGGCGACGAGCGCCTGGAACTGCTCGTCGCGGTCGCTGTCGGCGAGCGGCTCGACCCCGAGCGAGTCGAGCAGGTCGGCGCTCAGCACGTTCTGGATCAGCACGGTGAGGGTCGTTCGCGCGCCGTCGGCGCCGACGGTCGAGGTGTCGGCGTCGATGCTGAGGCCGAGCACGCCCTGGCCGGCGAACGCCTCGATCGTGTCGTCGAGCTCGTCGACCGAGATCGCCGTGCCGTCAGCGGTGGCGGCGTCGTCGGCCGCCGCCGCCGGGCGGTCGGCGAGCGACGAGGCGATCGCCAGCACCACCGCCGCGGCGGCGAGACGGCGGAGAGCGCGAGGACCGTGCAGCGACGTCACGGCGCAGAACCTATCGACTCGGCCCGCTCCGCCGGAAGAGACCGATCCGCTCAGGCGATCGCCTCGACCACCGGTGGGGGCACCAGCTCGCGCAGGAAGGCGACCAGGAACGGCGCCGGGGCGACGCCGCGCTTGATCGGCACGACCAGCTGCTGGGCATCCTCCTTCCAGATCGCCTCGCGCGACAACCGGCGCAGGCGGGTCGTCTGGCTGAACGTCAACGGCAGCGGGGCGAGCCGCGCCTGGTTGCTGGCGATCGTGACGTCGCGCACGCCGAGGCGGTGGCACTCGGCACGCAGCCGGGCGACCCACAGCAACGCCTCGGCCACCTCGGGCACCGGTCCGTAGCGGTCCTCCCACTCGGCGCGGATGTCGTCGACCTGGGTCGACTCGGTGACGGCGGCCAGCCGACGGTAGGCCTCGAGCCGGGCGGCGTCGTTCGACACGTAGGTGGCGGGCAGGTTGGCATCGGTCGGCACGTCGAGGCGGATCTCGCCCTGCACGACCGGCGTCTCGCCCTTCATCTCCGACACCGCCTCGGTCACCATCTGGCAGTAGAGGTCGTAGCCGACGGCGGCGATGTGGCCCGACTGCGCCTCGCCGAGCAGGTTGCCCGCCCCGCGGATCTCGAGGTCGCGCATCGCGATCTTGAACCCGCTCCCGAGCTCGGTCGCCTCGCCGATCGTCTTCAACCGCTCGTACGCCTCCTCGGAGAGGGCCACGTCGGCGGGGTGGAACAGATAGGCGTAGGCGCGCTGGCCACTGCGGCCCACCCGCCCGCGCAGCTGGTGCAGCTGACCGAGCCCGAGCAGGTCGGCGCGCTCGACGACCAGGGTGTTCACCGTCGGCATGTCGATGCCCGACTCGATGATCGTGGTGCACACGAGGACGTCGTACTTGCCGTCCCAGAAGTCGACGACCACCTGTTCCAGCGTGCCCTCGTCCATCTGGCCGTGGGCCACGGCGATGCGCGCCTCGGGCACCAGCTCGCGCAGGCGGGCGGCCGCGTGGTCGATCGAGCGCACCCGGTTGTGCACCCAGAACACCTGGCCCTCGCGCAGCAGCTCGCGCCGGATCGACTCGACCGCCACCCGCTCGTCGTAGCCGCCGACGTAGGTGAGGATCGGCTGGCGGTCGGCCGGCGGGGTGTTGAGCAGCGACAGGTCGCGGATCCCGACGAGGCTCATCTCCAGGGTGCGCGGGATCGGCGTCGCCGTGAGCGTCAGCACGTCGACGTTCGTCTTGAGCTGCTTCATCAGCTCCTTGTGCTGCACGCCGAAGCGCTGCTCCTCGTCGACCACGAGCAGGCCGAGGTCCTTGAAGCGCACGCCCTCCGACAGCAGGCGGTGGGTGCCGATCACGCAGTCGACGTCCCCCGACGCCAGACCGGCCACCACGTCACGGGCCTGCGCCGGGGTGAGGAAGCGGCTGAGCACCTCGACGCGGATCGGGTAGCCGGCGAAGCGGTCGCCGAACGTGGTGCCGTGCTGCGTGGCGAGCAGGGTGGTCGGCGCCAGCACGGCGACCTGCTTGCCGTCCTGGATCGCCTTGAACGCGGCGCGGATCGCCACCTCGGTCTTGCCGAAGCCGACGTCGCCGCACACCAGTCGGTCCATCGGGTACGGCCGCTCCATGTCGTCCTTGACGGCGATGATGGCCGTGTGCTGGTCGGGCGTCTCGACGTACGGGAAGGCGTCCTCCATCTCCGCCTGCCACGGCGTGTCGGCACCGAAGGCGAAGCCCTGGGCGTGCACCCGCTTCTGGTACAGCACCACCAGCTCCTGGGCGATCTCGCGGACGGCGGAGCGGACCCGGCTCTTGGCCTTGGCGAAGTCGGAACCGCCGAGGCGGTGCAGCGTCGGCGCTTCGCCACCGACGTACTGGCGCAGCGTGTCGATCTGGTCCGACGGCACGTACAGCCGGTCGTCGCCCTTGTAGGCGACGAGCAGATAGTCGCGCTCGACGCCGCCGATCGCCCGGCGCACCATGCCCTCGTAGCGCCCGACGCCGTGCTGGAAGTGCACCACGTACATGCCCGCCTTGAGGTCCTCGACCAGCGACACGCTGTCGCGACGGGCGCGCGGGCGCCGGTGGGCACGGCGTCGGCCGGTGAGGTCGGATTCGGCGATCACCGCCACCCGCGCGGCGGGCACGGTGACGCCGTGGTGCAACGGTGCGACCACCACGTGACCGCCGGGCCGGGCGAGGTCGACGACCGCCGGATCGACCAGCGGCAGGTCGAGCCCGTGGTCGAGGAGCACCTCGTGCAGCCGGGCCGCCGAGCCGGCGGTGTCGGCGGCGACGACGACGCGGTAGCCGTCGCGCAGCAACGTCGCCAGCCGAGTGGCGAGGGCGGCGCCGTCGCCGGCGAGCGGGCCCCACCCCGACGCCTCCACCACCGGCGTCGCCGGAGACTCGGGCACCGAGTCGACCGTCCAGAACGCTCCGGTGTTCGCCAGCAGGCGGTCGGGCTCGGCGTGCAGGCGCGGGAACCCTCGGTCGACGGCCCGACCCCAGGTCGACGCCAGTGCGGCCGCCAGGTCGTCCTCCTCGGCGAGCAGGTCGGCGACGCGGTCGCGGGTGCGGCGCGGCTCGATCAGCACGACCTTGGCGTCGGGCGGCAGCACGTCGGTCAGCAGCGTGTCCTCCGTCGCCAGCCACGGCAGCCAGCTCTCCATGCCGTCGAACAGCTGCCCCTCGGCGAGACGTTCCCACTGCTCGCGACCCCACGGCTCGGAGGCGACGAGGCCGCGCGCCCGCTCGCGCACGGCCTCGTCGGGCAGCAGCTCGCGGGCCGGGAAGATGTGCACCTCGTCGAGGTCGGCGATCGACCGTTGGTCGTTGACGCCGAACGACGTCAGGCGGTCGACGTCGTCGCCCCACAGGTCGATGCGCACCGGCACCTCGCCGCTGGCGGGGTACACGTCGATGATCTCGCCGCGCCGGGCGAGCTCGCCGCGATGCTCCACCAACTCCTCGCGGCGGTACCCGAACGCCACCAGCCGGCGCACCAGGTCGTCGGCGTCGACGACGTCGCCGCGGCGCACCGTGATCGGCTCGACCGTGGCGGCGCCGGGGCCGAGGCGCTGCAGCACGGCGCGGGCGCCGGCCACCACCACCGCCGGGCACCGCGCCGGATCGCGCAGCCGCCACAGCAACTCGAGGCGCCGGCCCATGGTCTCGACGGACGGCGACACCCGTTCGAACGGCAGCGTCTCCCAGGCCGGCAGCAGGGCCACCGCATCGGGGCCGAGGAACTGGGCGATGTCGTCGGCGAGCTGGCCGGCCATCGTGCCGGTCGGGCAGGTGACGAGGAGCGGGCGCCGGCGCGACAGACCGGCCAGGGCGGCGACGGCGATCGGCCGTGCCACCTCGCCGATCGCCAGCCGAGCGTCCGGCTCGGCGAGCGCCCGCGTCAGGGCCGATTCGTCGCGCAGCAGCGGGGTGAGGGCTTCGAGCGCCATCGTCGTCACTCCGGGAGGCGGCGACCGTTGTAGGCGCGCATCGCCGCATCGTGACCCTCGGCCACGATCAGCTCCACCGCGTCGGCCGCCTCGGCCACGGCCACGGCGAACAGCTCGCGCTGGCGCACCGGCAGCCGCGACAGCACGTGGCCGGCTCCCTGCTCCTTCGACGGCGGTTTGCCGACGCCGATGCGGACCCGCACGAAGTCCTGCGTGCCGAGGTGGGAGGCGATGCTCCGCAGGCCGTTGTGGCCGGCCAGCCCGCCGCCGACCTTGACGCGCACCGTGCTCGGGGGAAGGTCGAGCTCGTCGTGCACGATCACCACCCGCTCGGGATCGTCGATGCGGTAGCGACGGGCGAGGCGACCGACGGCCTGGCCGGAGTCGTTCATGTACGTGAGCGGGAAGGCGAGCACGACGCGTCGGTCACCGAGGCGCGACTCGGCGACGAGGGCGTTGTCACGCCCGGCCTTGAGCGGCGACTCGTGCCGGCGGGCCAGCTCGCCGACCACCTGCTCGCCGACGTTGTGGCGGGTGCCGGCGAACTCCCGCCCGGGGTTGCCCAGCCCGACGACCAGCCATTCGAACGGGGTCGAGCCCCGCGACGTGCGCCTCAGCGGTGACGTGGGATCACTCCGCGGCGTCGCCGCCGTCGGCCGCAGCCTCGGCGTCGTCACCCTCGGCCTGTCCCTCGGCCTGCTCCTCGGCGGCCGCCTCGTCGGCGGCCTCGATCTCGGCCAGCTCGGCACGCATCGTCAGCACCGTGACGACCGGGGACTCGGGGTCACCGACCGCGATGACGCCGGCCGGCATGGGGAGGTCGGCGAGGCGGATGACGCGTGTCCATGTCCATGTCGGTGACGTCGACGACGAACTCGTCGGGGATGTGGCGCGGCGTGGTGACCACCTCGATCGTGTCGACCGACGGATCGACCAGGCCACCGCCCTGGAGCACCTTGGTGGCCTCGCCCTCGAGGCGCAGAGGCACGTGGACCGTGATCTCCTCGTCGAGGTTGACCTGGAGGAAGTCGACGTGGGTGACGCTGCGGCGCACCGGATGGCGCTGCAGCTCCTTGATGATCGCCGGGTACACCGTGCCGTCGACGGTGAGGTCGAGCACCGTGTTCAGCCCGGCGCTGCCGGACACCGCGTGGCGCAGGTCGCGGCGGTCGACGGTGACCGAGAGCGGCGCCATGCCGTGGCCGTAGACCACTGCCGGCACCTGCTCGGCGGTGCGCAGGCGGCGCGACGGCGCGCTGCCGGACTGGCGACCGGTGTTGGCGATGAGCACGGTGGACGGCATGGCAGGGACCTCGGTGGGACGTTGATTCGAGCAGGGTGCAACCGGCACGACGGCGCCGGAGCCGGCGATCGATGCTACCGCTGACTGGCGCGGTTCAGCCTCGCATCCGAGTGTCGGGCGACCCCCCGTCCGCGGCGCCCAACACTCCCGTACCGTTCAACACTCGGTTGGGCGAACGCCTTACGCCAGATTTTCGCCGTCGAAGATCTCGCTGACGCTGGTGTCGTCGAACACCGCCGACAGCGCCTCGGCGATGAGCGGGGCGATCGACAGCACCTCGATCTTCGGCAGCTGCTTCTCGGGCGGCAGCGGCAGCGTGTTGGTGAGCACGATGCGCTCGATCGGGGCGTTCTTCAGGCGATCGACCGCGGCGCCGGACAGCACGCCGTGCGTCGCCATCGCCCACACCTCCAGGGCGCCGCGCTCGATCAGCAGGTCGGCGGCGGAGGTGATCGTGCCGCCGGTGTCGATCATGTCGTCGGTGAGCACGCACAACCGGCCGGCGACGTCGCCGATCACCTCGATGGTCTCGGCGACGTTCGTCGTGCCCTTGGGACGGCGCTTGTAGCAGAACGCCAGGTCGGCGCCGCAGTCCCCGAGGTGCTGGGCGAGGCGCTCGGCGACCTTGATCCGCCCGGCGTCGGGGGACACGATGACCGGGCTCGTGGCGTGGCGGCGCAGGTAGTCCTCGAGCACCGGCAACGCCGTGAGGTGGTCGACCGGCCCGTCGAAGAAGCCCTGGATCTGGCCGGCGTGCAGGTCGATGGAGATCATCCGCTTGGCACCGGCGGCCTTGAACATGTCGGCGACGAGGCGGGCGGTGATCGGCTCGCGGCCCTCGGACTTGCGGTCCTGGCGGGCGTAGCCGAAGTACGGGCACACGGCCGTGATCCGCTTGGCCGACGCCCGGTAGGCCGCGTCGCACATGATCAGCTGCTCCATGATCGAGTCGTTCACGGAGTGCCCGTCGATGCCGTAGTGGCTCTGCAGGATGAACACGTCGCTCCCGCGCACGCTCTCGGCGTAGCGCGGCTTGAGCTCGCCGTTGGCGAACTCGACCATGTTGACCTGGCCGAGCTCCATGCCGAGGTGGTCGGCGATGTCCTGGGCGAGCTGGGGGTGGGTGCGACCCGTGAAGAGCGCCAGCTTCTTGGTGGTGATCTTCTCGATCTCGGTCACGTGCCCGGCGCGCTCCATGTCAGCTGAGTCTCCCGTCCGGCCACGCAGCGCGGGACCGTCAGTCGCTGCGGCCAGTGTAGAACGGACCGGTGTCGGCGTTCGCTTCGACGACCGATCCGGGTGCGAGGTGGGCGAACGGGCCGACCGCGGCGCCGTCGCCGATGCGTGCCGACGTGCCCACCGTGTACTGCACGACGGCCCCGCTGCCGACCCGGCAGTCGGTGAGACGGGTGTTCGGGCCGAGCTGGCTGCCGGCGCCGACCACCGTGGTGCCGTGGAGCATCGTGCCCGGGTAGAGCGTGACGTCACGGCCGAGCTCGACGGTGACGTCGACGAACGTCTGGCGCGGGTCGAGCATGGTGACGCCGTTCAGCAGCCAGTGACGGTTGGTGCGCGCCCGCAGCTCGCGCTCGGCGAGGGCGAGCTGCCAGCGGTCGTTGACGCCCTGGGTCTCCTCGGCGGGCGCCTGCACGACGCCGACGCGGTGGCCCATGCCGGCGAGTGACCCGACCACGTCGGTGAGGTAGTACTCGCCCTGGGCGTTGTCGGGCGACAGCCGGCGCAGCGCCGGGCCGAAGAGGTCGCGGCGGAAGGCGTAGATGCTGGTGCACACCTCGCGCACCTCCAGCTCGTCGGGGCTGGCGTCGCGCTGCTCGACGATGCGCAGCACCTGCCCGTCGGAGCGGCGCACCACCCGTCCGTAGCCGGTGGGATCGTCCATCACCGCGGTGAGCAGGGTGGCGGCGTTGTCGTTGGCGACGTGCGTCGCCACCAACTCGTCGAGCGTGGCCGGCAGCAGCAGCGGGGTGTCGCCGGGCAGCACGACCACGGTCGACTCGTCGTCGAGGTCGTCCCCCGGCAGGGCGGTCATGCCGACGGCGGCGGCGTCGCCGGTGCCGCGCTGGTGGACCTGCTCGACGAAGGTCAGGTTGGCCCACGGCGGGGCGAGCTTCGACGCCTCGCCCATCACGCGGTCGGCGGCGTGGCCGACCACCAGCGCGGTGGTGACGGGGCTCAGCTCGCGGGTGGCGTCGATCACGTGCAGCACCATCGCCCGGCCGCAGATCATGTGCAGCGGCTTCGGACGGTCGGACCGCATGCGGGTGCCCTCGCCGGCGGCGAGGATGATGACGGAGACGCTCATGGGTGCGGTTGGCCTCTGGGGGTGGTCGGATGGTGGGGCTCCGGGGAGAGGAGTCGAACCCCTATTCACGGGACCAAAACCCGCTGTCCTACCTATTGAACGACCCCGGACGGTCGCCAGCTCACGGTAGCGGCGCGGGCGGCACCGGAGGCGCCACCGCGCCGGTAGCGTGCACGGACCTATGGGTTCGCTGATCAAGAAGCGCCGCAAGCGGATGCGCAAGAAGAAGCACAAGAAGATGCTCCGCCGTACGCGCCACCAACGCCGCAAGTAGTCGCGACCCGCTGTCTCATCCGAGGTCTGAAGCGCACCGGAGGCCTGGCGGCCCACCCGGGTGCACCGCTGGGCCTCCGAGAACGGCGGCGACGCGGCTCGGGCGTTGACGACGGTCGCCCCGGCCGCTCGCAACGACGACAGCGCGTCGACGAGATCGCCCTCGACGAACCACGTGGCACCCGATCCGGCGAGCACCGGCGTCACGCCACTCAGCTCGGCGATGCGGTCGCGCCACCCAACCAGCTCCGGCGCCACCACGAGGGCCGCCGGCTCGAGGTCGTTGCGCAGCCCCGACCTCGGTGTGAGCGCGTCCCAGGCGCGGTAGACGGCCGGCGTGCTCACGTGCACCGGCGGCACCACCAGCGTCACCGTCCGCTCGACCGGCTCGAGCGGTTCGACCACCTCGCCGATGCCGCTGACGCGCGCCCGGCCGCCGACGACGCAGAACGGCACGTCGGCGCCGACGGCCACCGCGGCCAGCGGGTCGTCGATGCCGGCCCAGCGGAGCACGGCGGCCGCGTCGGCCGAGCCGCCTCCGAGTCCGCCGCCGTTGGGGATCCGCTTGACCAGGTGCACGTCGGCGCCGCGGCCGGCGGCCCGGAGCGCCCTGTGCACGAGGTTCGAGTCGTCCGTGGGCACACCGTCGGCGAACGGACCGTCGACGGTGAGCGACGACCGTCCGTCGTCGCGCTCGCCGATCGTCAACTCGTCGGCGAGGTCGAGCGTCAGCATCTCGGCGTCGAGGAGGTGGTAGCCGTCCGGGCGCACGCCGACGACGCGCAGCGTCCAGGTGAGCTTGGCCGGCGCGGTCAGTCGAGCGATCGGGCCAGACGGCACCAGTCCTCCACGGCGAGCTCCTCGGGGCGCGCCGTCGGGGCCACGCCGGCGGCGGCGAACTGCTCGGGGGTCACGAGCTCGCCGAGCGTGCCGCGCAGCATCTTGCGCCGCTGACCGAACGCCGTGCGCACGAGCGTGAACATGGTCGTCGGGTCGTCGAGGGGCGGCTCGTGGCGGACGATCTCCACCAACGCCGACTCGACCTTGGGTCGGGGCACGAACACCGACGCCGGCACCAGTCCGACGATGCGCGCGTCGGCCCAGTAGGCGACCTTCACCGACACCGCCCCGTAGGCCGGCGTGCGCGGGCGGGCCACCAGGCGCTCGCCCACCTCGCGCTGCACCATCACGAGCATGCGCACGATGCCCGCCACGCCGTCGAGCAGGTCGCACAGCAGCGGCGTCGCCACGTTGTAGGGCAGGTTGGCCACCAGCACCGACGGCCGGTCGCCGATCAGCGCGCCCCAGTCGAGGCGCATCGCGTCCGCCTCGACCACGGTGACCGTCGGGTGGTCGGCGACGACGTCGCGCAGTGCCGTGGCCAGCCCGGCGTCGACCTCCACCGCGGTGACGTGGGCTCCGGTCTCGATCAGCGCCAGCGTCAGCGAACCCAGCCCGGCGCCGACCTCGACCACGTGGTCGCCGGCGCCGACACGAGCGAGGGCGGCGATGCGGCGCACCGTGTTCGGATCGGCCACGAAGTTCTGGCCGAGCTCGCGCCGGGGGGCCAGGCCGCGGGTCGCCAGCAGGTCGCGCACCGCCGGCCGCGAGTGGGTCACGAGGACTGGCGGATCTCGACGTGGATCGGGGCGGAGGTCAGGTCGGCGATCTGCTGGAACTTGGTGTCGCGCATGACCAGCGTGTCGTGGTCGCCGCCCGGCCAGATGCGCGTCGTGCACCGAATCGAGCGGCCGTTGGCCACGTTGACCACCGTGACGACCTGCCCGCCGGATATGCCGTTGTAGCGGCACAGGCTCGGGCCGAGGTTGTGGCTGGTGGTGTAGGTGGCGATCGCCTGCCCGAGCGTGGTCTCCGAGCCGTCGCCGTGCGAGATCGCCACCGTCGCCGCCGTGGTGGCGATGGTGACCTGTTCGAGGTAGCCGTCACCACCGGGACCCATCGGATCGAACGTCGTCGGCGGCGTCGCCGCGTCCTGGCTGCCGGGGTCGATGCCGACCGCCGCCACGTTCGGGCGCGAATCGTCGCGGTCGCGGTTGATCAGCCAGATCGTCGGCAGGGCCAGCAGCGTGATCACGGCCAGCACGAGCAGGCGGCCCTTGTCGCGATCGTCGAGCTTCATGGTGGTGCGTTCGTCCGGTCAGGCGGGCGGCAGGCCGGGAAACGCTCGCCGGGCGGCCTCCGCCGTGGAAAACCGTATCCGATCAGCGGTCACGCCGTGGATCTCCGCCAGCCGGGCACCGACCGCCGGCACCCACGCCGGCTGGTTGGTGCGACCCCGGTGCGGCACCGGGGCGAGGTACGGGCTGTCGGTCTCGACCAGCGTGCGCTCCAGCGGGCAGGCGGCGGCGGCGGCCTGCACGTCGGCGGCGCCCTTGAACGTGACGATCCCGGAGAAGCTGAGGAAGGCGCCCGTCGCCAGCGCCCGCGCCGCCTCGTCGGGCCCGCCGGTGAAGCAGTGGAAGACCACCCGCTCGGGCACGCCTTCGGTGGCGAGCACGTCGAACGTGTCGTCCCACGCATCGCGGGTGTGGATCACGAGTGGCAGCCGGCGCTCGTTGGCGATGCCGATCTGGGCCGCGAACGCCGTCCGCTGGGCGTCGCGGGGCGAGTGGTCGTAGTAGTAGTCCAGCCCGCACTCCCCCACGGCGATCGGCGCCGGCCGGCCGACGTCGTCGGCGGCAGCGTCGAAGAGGTCGGCGATCGTGTCGACGCCGTGGCGCGCCTCGTGCGGGTGCAGGCCGACGGTGGCGTGCACGGCCGGGTGGCGACGGGCGCAGTCGAGGGCGGCGAGCGACGTGGCCCGGTCGCAGCCGACGGCGACCATCGTGCCCACACCGGCGTCGAGCGCCGCCTGCACGGCGGCGTCGGCGCCGCCCGGCATGTGCTCGTCGTCGTAGACGTGGCAGTGGCTGTCCGTCCAGGACGAGTCATGGCGTTCCCCAGCCTCACTGATGCGTGGGAAGAGCGGGGCGCCCTTGGTGACGGCCAACCCGCCGGGATACCCGCCCCACGCCACGTCGGCGGGGATGCGCTGGTCGGTCACCGCGCCGGCGAGGCCGAGGCGCTCCCAGATCTGCTGGCAGGTGCCGGGCAGGGCCGGGCTGGCGAGCACGGCGACGATGCGCAGCGCCTCGATGGCGTCGCCGAGCACGGCGTCGACGGCCGGGCCCGGCTCGGCCCTCCACGGCTCGTTCGCCTCGAGATGGGCGTTGGTCGCCCGGATCAGCGACCACGTCGCCTCGAGGGCGCGGCTCGGGGCGATCGCCTCCCACGCCGCGCACGCGCCGGCGACCGCCTGGGCGGCGGCGTCGGCGAGCGCTCCGTCCGCCGTCGGTGCCGGGCCGATGCCGCCGCACTTGCGTTCGACCACGGTGGCGATGCGGGCGGTGAGGTTGCCGAGGTTGTTGGCGAGGTCGGCGTTGTAGCGAGCGACCAGCCCGTCGCGGGTGAAGTCGCCGTCGTTGCCGTACGCCGTGTCGGCGAGCACGTAGTAGCGCAACCCGTCGACGCCGACCGTGTCGACCATGTCGAGCGGCTTCACCACGTTGCCGGTGGACTTCGACATCTTCTCGTTGTCGACGAGCAGCCAGCCGCCGACGGCGTAGCGCCGGGGCAGGTCGATGCCGGCCGACATCAGCATCGCCGGCCAGTAGACGCAGTGGAAGCGGATGATGTCCTTGCCGATGATGTGCACGTCGACCGGCCACCAGCGTTCGAACTCCGCCTCGTCGGTGGCGAAGCCGACGGCGCTGAGGTAGTTGGTGAGCGCGTCGAACCACACGTAGGCGACGTGCTTGGGGTCCCACGGGAGC
Organism: Ilumatobacteraceae bacterium; assembly: GCA_963816635.1. Classification (GTDB taxonomy): domain Bacteria; phylum Actinomycetota; class Acidimicrobiia; order Acidimicrobiales; family Ilumatobacteraceae; genus Desertimonas. The sequence continues at coordinate 23,705 of CAWFLK010000001.1, forward strand.
GGCACGCCCCACTCGATGCTGGTGCGGCTCACCGAGAAGTCGCGCAGGCCGGAGCGGATGATGCCGAGCGCCTCGTTGCCGCGGAACTCGGGCACGATCGCGCCGGGGTGGGCGTCGTACCAGGCCAGCAGCCGGTCGCCGAAGCGGGAGAGGCGGAAGAAGTAGTTCTCCTCCTCGAACTCGTCGACGGGCGTCTTGTGGATCGGGCACAGACCGCCCGGCAGCAGCTCGTCGTCGGTGTAGTACGCCTCGCAGCGCACGCAGTACTTGCCGCGGTAGTAGTCGAGCTCGATGTCGCCGGCGTCGTAGCAGCGCTGCAGCAGCTCGGTGACCGCGGCGTAGTGGCGCGGTTCGGTGGTGCGGATGAAGTCGTCGTTGGCGATGTCGAGGCCGCGCCACGCCGCGGCGAAGCGCGGGGCGATCCCGTCGGCGAACTCCTTCGGACCGAGCCCCGCCGCGGTCGCCGCCTGCTGGATCTTCTGGCCGTGCTCGTCGGTGCCGGTGAGGAACTTGACGTCGTCGCCGAGCAGGCGGTGCCAGCGGGTGAGCGCGTCGCCGACGATCGTCGAGTAGGCGTGGCCGATGTGCGGTTCGTCGTTGACGTAGTAGATCGGCGTCGTCGCGTAGAACCGGCTCACCGTTTGCACGCTACAAGCGGCCCAACGCGCAACCGGAGGGCACCAGCTGGTCCGTACGGTCCAGCTGGTGCCCTCCGGTTTGCTCGGGAGTCAGCCTTCCGGGGGTGCCGGGGCCTCGGGAGCCGGCTCCGCCTCGGCGAGGAGGCGGTAGAGCTCCTGGCGGGCGCGGTCGACGATGCCCACCGCGGCCGCGAGCTGGGCCGGCGAGCCGGCGATGACCACCTGCTTGGCGGCGAGCGTCAGCCCGCCGATCGAGCGGAACAGCCGGCCGGGGTGCAGGCCCGGATCGGCGAACGCCCACGGCTCACCGCCGGCGTCGGCCACCCGGCGCGCCGCCTCGGTGCGGCCCTCGTCGGTGACCGTGAAGACCCGCTTGCCGTCGGCGTCGGCCGACGTGACGAGCCCTTCGTCCTCGAGCTGCTGCAAGGTCGGGTAGACCGACCCCGCGCTCGGGCGCCAGACGCCGCCCGACTTCTCCTCGAGGCGGCTCATGATGTCGTAGCCGTGACCGGGCTCGTCGACCAGCACGGCGAGGATCGCCGTGCGGATGTCGCCGCGGCGCATCCGGCCGCGACCGCGACCACCGCGCCCGCCGCGACGACCCCACGGACCGGGGCCGCCCCAGCCGAAGTCGGCGTCGTCGCTCTCGAAGGCCTGTGCTCGTTCATCGAATCGTTGGTGCATGCGTGAATGCATCTCGTGTGTCCTTTCGTCTCGTCTCACATGACGTGTTGTGACGTGTTGTGTTCTGTTGTGATGCAGTCACGATATATCGTCATAGCGCGTTCGCCAACACTCGGTCCCGAGAATTTGCGAGACCCGGCGACCGCGGTCAGGAACGGGCGCGGGCGTAGCGGACGCCGCCGGCGAACCCGGCGGCGCCGATGGTCACCGCGCCGAGCCCGGAGGCGACGCGGCGGACCACGGCCCGGGTGCGCTGGCGGAAGCGCACGATCGGCCAGCCGTTGCGGCGGGCCTCGCGCTCGAGCGGGCCGTCGGGGTTGACGGCCACCGGGTGGCCGACCGCCCGCAGCATCGGCAGGTCGCTCGCCGAGTCGCTGTAGGCGTAGGACTGGCCGAGGTCGTGGCCCGCCAAGCGGGCGATCTGCTCGATCGCCTCGACCTTGCCGGGGCCGTAGCAGAACGGCCCCTCGAGGTCGCCCGAGTACACGCCGTCGACCACCACGCTGTGCGTGCCGATGCCCGCCGTCATCCCGAGCGCCTTGGCGAGCGGCTCGACGATCTCCACCGGCGCCGCCGACACGATGTAGGTGTTGCGCCCCGCCTGGCGGTGCAACTCGAGGAGCCGCCGCGCCTCGGGGCGGATCTTGTCGAGCAGCTTGGGCAGCACCGCGGCCCCGAGGTTCACGAGGTCGTCCTGGCGCAGCCCGGCGACCGCCCCGAGGATGCGGTCGCGCACCGCATCGGTGGTGCCGTCACTGGCGCCGAGCAGCTTGAAGTGCACGGCCCGTGCGGCATCGCGCACGAACTGCGCCGTCGGCACCAGACCGGCCGACCGCGCCGCCGTGGCCATCACGAACACCGACGAGCCGGCGATCAGCGTGCGGTCGAGGTCGAAGAACGCCGCGCTCGGACCTCCCGACACCACGCCCGCATCCGAGGTCACGACGGTCAAGTCTGGCCGCTCGGGGGCGCGCCGCGCGGCGCGTGTGCGCGATGCCACAGCGATCGCGTACGCCTCGCGCCGCCCGATGCCGAGCCGCCGCGCCACCGCGGCGGCGGCATCCTTCGTCGACGCGCCAGCCTCCAACTCGTCACGCACGGCGGCGGCGATCGTCTCGTCGTCGACCACCGGCTCGACCGCCGGGGCCGCGCCGACCACCACCACGTACTCGCCGCGGGGCTCGCCGAGGTCGATCTCGCCCACGGCGCCACGCAGGATCGTCTCGTACAGCTTGGTGAGCTCGCGTGCGACCGCGACGGGGCGATCGGGCCCACACGCCGCGGCGAGATCGGCGATCGTGGCGGCGATGCGGTGGGGCGCCTCGTAGAGCACCACCGTGCGCCGTTCGGCAGCGACCTCGGCCAGGCGGGCGCGCCGCTCGCTCCCCCGTCGGGGCAGGAACCCCTCGAACACGAACCGGCTCGTCGACAGTCCGCTCGACACCAGAGCCGCCACGAACGCCGCCGGGCCGGGCACGGTCGTCACGTCGAACCCCTCGTCGAGTGCGGCGCGCACCAGCCGCTCCCCCGGGTCGCTGATCCCCGGCGTGCCGGCGTCGGTCACCACCGCCACGTCGCCCCCACCGGCCAGCACGGCGAGCACGTCGTCGATCCGCGCCCGCTCGGTGTGGTCGTTGGCGACGGCGAGGCGCGCCGCGCTCACGCCGGCGTGGGCGAGCAGTCGCCCGGTGCGTCGGGTGTCCTCGCAGCACACGAGGGCGGCCGATGCCAGCACGGCGACGGCCCGCGGCGACAGGTCACCGAGGTTGCCGATCGGGGTCGCCACGAGCACGAGACGGCCGCGGCGGGCCTGGCCGCCGGGGAGCCCGGACGCGGTCACGCCCTCAGACGCCGTCGCGCAGCTCGACGACGTCGCCGACGGACAGTCCCCATCGCTCGAACGCACCCGTCGACGCCTCGATCAGCCAGGACGCCTGCTTCACCGGCATCCCGATCCGCCAGCGCTTCATCCGCACCATCTTGATCACGACGCCGTCGTCGTCGACGAACGCCACATCGATCGGCATGCGCATGCCGATCGTGTGCACCCACCGGCAGGACGGGATGACGAACGCCCCGTCCAGTCCGTCCCGCCCGAGCAGGCCGTTGCGCCGCTGACGCGACGTCTCGGCGACGTCGGCCGAGGCCAGGACCCGGGCTTCGCTGACCAACCACGCCACGCCCGAGAGCATGGCACGCGTTCGCGTTCGGCGGCCACGCCCGCCGGATAGCGTCACCGCGTGATCATCGAAGGAGTGGAGCTGGTGCGCGTGGCCATGCCGCTGCGCCGCCCGTTCCGCACGTCGTTCGGGACGCAGACCAGCCGCGACATCCTCCTCGTGCGCGTCGAGGGCGTCGCCGACGGCGCCGCGACGATCGGGTGGGGCGAGTGCGTGGCGATGGACGAGCCCCGCTATTCGGCCGAGTACGTCGCCGGTGCGGCCGCCGTGATCGAGCACTTCTTCGTGCCCGAGCTGCTGCGCGCCGGCGACCTCCGCGCCGACGGCGTGGCGCCGCTGCTCGCCGTGTTCGAGGGCCACCCCATGGCCAAGGCGTCGTTGGAGATGGCCGTGCTCGACGCCGAGCTGCGCGTCGCCGGCCGCTCGTTCGCCGAGCACCTCGGCGCGGTGCGCGACCGTGTGCCGGCCGGTGTGTCGGTGGGCATCACCGACACCGTCGGCGAGCTGCTCGACCAGGTCGCCGGCTACCTCGACGACGGCTACCTGCGCATCAAGCTGAAGATCGAGCCGGGCGTCGACATCGAGCGCGTCGCGGCCGTGCGCGAGCGCTTCGGTGACGGCATCACCCTGCAGGTCGACGCCAACGCCGCCTACTCGCTCGACGACGCCGCCCACCTCGCCCAGCTCGACGCCTTCGACCTGTTGCTGATCGAGCAGCCGCTCGCCACCGACGACCTGCGCCACCACTCGCTGCTGGCGACGCGGATGCGCACGCCGATCTGCCTCGACGAGTCGATCCTGTCGGCCAAGGGTGCCGCCGACGCCATCGCCCTCGGCGCCTGCTCGATCGTCAACATCAAGGCCGGACGCGTCGGCGGCTACCTCGAGGCCGTGCGCGTGCACGACGTGTGCCAGGTGCACGGCGTTCCCGTCTGGTGCGGCGGGATGCTCGAGACCGGGCTGGGCCGAGCCGCCAACGTGGCGCTCGCCGCCCTGCCCGGGTTCACCCTCCCCGGCGACACGTCGGCGTCGGACCGCTACTGGATCCGCGACCTCACCGAGCCGTTCGTGCTCGGGTCCGACGGCCACGTCGCCGTACCGAGCGGTCCCGGGCTGGGAGTCGAACCCCTCCCGGACGTGCTCGCCGAGGTCACGACGTCGTCGACGTGGCTGCCTGCCGGCGGCGCCCACCGGTGACACGCGACGTCGCCCTGTTCGATCTCGACGGCACGCTGTCGGAGTCCGAGCCCGGCATCGTCGGCTCGCTGGTGATGGCGCTCGGCACGGTCGGCGTGGCCGTGCCGGCCCCGGAGGTGCTGCGCCTGGCCATCGGTCCGCCGTTCGACACCGGGCTGGTCGACATCGGCGTGCCGACCGAGCACGTGCCGGCCGTGATCGCCGCGTACCGCGACGTCTACGAGGTGAGCGGACTGTTCGAGACCCGCCTCTACGACGGGGTGCCGGAGATGCTCGACGAGCTGCGGGCGTCCGGGGTGATCCTCGCCGTCGCCACGTCGAAGCCACAGGACACCGCCGACCGCGTGCTCGACCACCTCGGCCTCGCCCCCTACTTCACGGTCGTGGCCGGTGCCACGTACGACGGCACCCGCCGCACGAAGGCCGACGTGATCGGCCACGCCCTCGAGCGCCTCGGCGTCGCGGCCGGCCCCGCCGTGGTGATGATCGGTGACCGCCACCACGACATCGAGGGGGCCGCCGCCTACGGGATCGACACGATCGCCGTGGCGTGGGGCTACGGATCGGCCGACGAGCATCGCGACGCCGGGGCGTGGGCACGCGCCGAGCGACCCGAGGACGTGGTGGGTCTCGTCACCCGCTTTCCCGCATCACCGGTCGCTCGGTAAGTTGACGTCATGGCCGTCACGGCGTTCCCCGGCCACGCAGGCCGTTCTGGCCGCTCACTCGCTGGCGCTCGTCGCTCGCACCGACGATGATCACCAGTGAGCATCGGCGCCCAGCCCGAAGTGCGCCGTCGGCGTCCGGCGGCCCCCGTGCACCGCACACCCGCCGACCTGTGGATGCGACGGCTGCTGCGGCTGCCCCTCGATGCCCCGCCCGGCACGGCCGCCGGTGCGCGCAAGGCCTTCCAGACGTCGATCATGGTCGCCGCCGTGCGCTGCGTGCTGATGTACGTGGTGTTCCCGTTCGTGCTGCCGGCGCTCGGCATCGCCCGTGGCGTCGGTCCGGCGATCGGCCTCGTGGTCAACACCGTGGCGATGGTGTGCATCGTGATGAGCATGCGCCGCTTCTTCCGTGCCGATCACCCCAAGCGGTGGTGGTACGCGGCCATCGGCGGCACCGTGTTCGTGCTGCTCGTCTACGTCGCCGTCGTCGACATCGTCGACCTGCTGACCTGAGGGTCGCGCCTCCTGCGCCGATCCCCCGGCATCCTTGAACGGTGAGCACCAGCGCCGACTCGACCGGCGGCCGTTCGGTCGAGGAGCAGCAGCCCGGCCGGCCGCTCGTGGTTGCGGCCAACCGGCTGCCCGTGATGCGCAGCGCCGACGGCGACTGGGAGCCGAGCCCCGGCGGGCTGGTGCGGGCGTTGCTGCCGATGCTGCGCCGATCCGGTGGTTCCTGGGTCGGGTGGACCGGCGACGTCGACGATGACCCGGCGCCGTTCTCGGTCGACGGCGTCGAGCTGTACCCGGTGGCGATCTCGCGGGAGGAGCACGACGACTACTACGAGGGGTTCGCCAACGACTCGCTCTGGCCGCTGTACCACGACGCGGTGCGCGACTCGACCTTCCGCGCCGCGCAATGGGACGCCTACGTCGCCGTCAACCAACGATTCGCCGACCGGCTCGCCGAGGTCGCCCCACCCGACGCGGTCATCTGGGTGCACGACTACCACCTGCAACTCGTGCCGTCGATGGTGCGCGCCCTGCGGCCCGACGCCACGATCGGCTTCTTCCTGCACATCCCGTTCCCGCCGCTCGAGCTGTTCTCCCGGCTGCCGTGGCGGTCGGAGATCATCGACGGGCTGCTCGGTGCCGACCTGGTGGGCTTCCAGCGCCAGGTCGGTGCGAGCAACTTCGTCACCATCGCCGATCAGCTCCACGACGTGACCGTGCACGAGACGGCGAGCGAGACCGCTCGTCAGGCGGGCCGCGGGTACGCCCTCACCACCTCCGACGGTCACGTGACCACGGTCGGGGTGTTCCCCATCTCGATCGACGTCGGCGAGCTCGACGACCTCGCCGCCCAACGCAACGTGCGCCGCGCGTCGAGCGAGGTGCGCACGCGCCTCGGCAACCCCGAGGTGATCCTCCTCGGCGTCGACCGCCTCGACTACACGAAGGGGATCGGTCTGCGCATGCGGGCGTTCGAGTCGTTGCTCGACGACGGCCTGCTCCACGCCGACCGCTGCGTGATGATCCAGGTGGCGACGCCGACGCGCGAAGCGGTCGAGCACTACCGCGACGAGCGCCACGAGATCGAACGGCTCGTCGGCGAGATCAACGGGCGCCACGCCCGTCTCGGCCAGCCGGTGCTCCACTACCTCTACCGGTCGCTGCCGCTGGCCGACCTCGTGGCGCTCTACCTCGCCGGCGACGTGATGCTGGTGACCCCGCTGGGTGACGGCATGAACCTCGTCGCCAAGGAGTACGTCGCCGCCCGGCGCGACGAGAACGGCGTGCTGGTGCTGTCGGAGTTCGCCGGTGCCGCCGACGAGCTGATCGACGCCGTGCTCGTCAATCCCCACGACGACGAGGCGCTGCGCGACGCGATCATGACCGCCGTCGAGATGCGCCACGGCGAGCGCACGGCGCGCATGCGGGCGCTTCGCGACACCGTCGCCCGCAGCGACGTGCAGGGCTGGGCCGAGCGCTTCTTCGACGTGCTCGAGGTGCCCCACCCGTGACGCTGACGATGCCGTTCGCCGATCCCGCCGCCCTGGCGGCCGACGGCGCCGCCCTCGCCCGGCCGCTGCTCGTGGGTCTCGACGTCGACGGCGTGCTGGCGCCGATCGTCCGCCACGCCGCCGACGCCGCGCTCGTTCCGGGCACGATCGACGTGCTCGTCGCGCTCTGCGAGCACACTCCGGTGGGCATCGTGTCGGGCCGCGCCCTCGGCGACCTCGCCCGCTTCGGCTTCCCGGACGCGGTGATGGTCGCCGGCAGCCACGGCGGCGAGCGGCGGGGCCGGCCCCTCACCGCGCTCACCGCCGAGGAGTCGACGCGACTCGACCGGCTCCGCGACCTGACCGAGCGGGCGGCGCGTGCCGCCGGTGCCGGCGCCTGGGTCGAGTCGAAGCCGATGAGCGTCGTGCTCCACGTGCGCGGGGCCGACCCGGGCCGCTCGGTGCCCGTCGCCCAGGAGCTGGCGCGCACGGCGATGCGGATCGTCGGAACCGACGTGAAGCGCGGCCGCAGCGTGGTCGAGCTCGGCGCGCGGTCCGCCAGCAAGGCGGCAGCGATCGCCGACATGCGCGCCGAGACCGGCGCGTCGGCCGTGATCTTCGTCGGCGACGACCTGACCGACGAGGACGTGTTCGCGGCACTCGGCGCCGGCGACCTCGGCGTGCACGTCGGCGTGGCCCCCACCGCCGCCGGGCGCCGCCTGCGCGATCCGGCGGCCGTCCACCAGCTCCTGCGCCACCTCCTCGCGTCGCTGTAGCGCGCCGGTCAGGACGGGCGGATCGACTTGGGCAGCTTCGCCACGATCAGGGCGTAGGAGTCGTCGATCGCCTCGAGGATCTCGTCGTCGGGGATGGCGCCGCCGATCTGCAACGTGTTCCACCCCGAGCGGCCGATGTACGCCATCACCGAGGCGTCGTCCGGGTAGCGATGGAGCCACTCGTCGGCCTCGTCCCGATTGGCCCCCGCCTTCACGCCCACCGACGTGCCGTCACCGAGGAAGGCGAAGATCTTGCCCCGCTCGCCGGGGCCGACCTTGGCAACGACGTGATCCTCCCAGGGCCAGTCCTCCCACGCCCCCGGTTTCGCCAGGCAGTAGGCCAGCAGCTCCTCGTGCCCCACGGCACCACCGTACCGATCGCGAGCGCGCTGAGGTTGCGTGACGGTCGATGTAAGGGGTACCTTACGGAGCAATGGCGTTGGTGTGTCTGTGCCACGGGGTCAACGAGCGGCGCGTCTGTCGCGCCATCGACGCCGGGGCGAGCACGCTCGCCGAGATCGCCGAGGCGTGCGCGGCGGGGAGCTGCTGCTACGCCTGCCATCCGACGCTCGACCAGCTGCTCGCCGAGCGAACCGGCGCCCCGGTGCCGGCCGCGCTGCGGGCTCGTCTCAGCGTCGCCTGACCCGATCGGCGTCACGCCGCTGGCGCCGCGGCGCGCCCGGCGTTCTAGGATCGGAGCCGTGAAGGGCAACGATGACGTGCTGACGATCCTCAACGAGGTGCTCACCGGTGAGCTCACGGCGATCAACCAGTACTTCGTCCACGCCAAGATGTGCGACAACTGGGGCTATCAGCGCATCGCCTCGCACACCCGCGACGAGTCGATCGACGAGATGAAGCACGCCGAGCGCATCGTCGAGCGGATCCTGTTCCTCGAGGGCGTGCCCAACCTGCAGCGGTTGGGCCCGCTGAAGGTCGGCGAGTCGGTCGTCGAGCAGTTCCGCAACGACCTCGCGGTCGAGATCGCAGCGCTCGAGCGGCTGCACCGCGGCATCGCCCTCGCCATCGAGAAGACCGACGTGGGCACGCCGCGAGATGCTCGCCGACATCCTCGTCGACGAGGAGGAGCACGTCGACTGGTTGGAGACGCAGCTCGAGACGATCGCCCAGATCGGCGTCGAGCACTACCTCGCGCAGCAGCTGCACGACTGATCACCTCCGCCCGACCCGGGCGGGACTACGCGAAATGGGGGCATCGTGGACGTATCCGTCACGCTCAACGGCGTGCCGCAGACCTTCGACGTGGAGCCGCGGACGCTGCTCGTCCAGTTGATCCGCGAGAACGCCCGGCTCACCGGCACCAACATCGGGTGCGACACCACGTCGTGTGGCGCGTGCACCGTGCACCTCGACGGTGAATCGGTGAAGAGCTGCACGCTGCTCGCCGCCCAGGCCGACGGTGCGACGATCACCACCATCGAGGGCCTCGCCGACGGCGACGAACTGCACCCGATGCAGCGGGCCTTCATGGAGAACCACGGCCTGCAGTGCGGCTACTGCACGCCGGGGATGATCATGGCCGCCACCAGCCTGCTGCGGGAGAACCCGAGCCCGACCGAGCACGACGTGCGCTTCGGGCTCGAGGGCAACCTCTGCCGCTGCACCGGCTACCACAACATCGTCAAGGCGGTGCTCGCCGCCGCCGAGGCGGTCCCGGCATGACTGCCATTGCGTTCCCCGGCCACGCAGGCCGCTCCTGGCCGTTCCTCGGCTGGCGCCTCGTCACTCGCATCGGAGAAGGGGTCCCGGCATGACGGTCACGGAAGCTCCCGCCCCGGCCGTCCCGGTGATCGGGCAGCGCCTGCTGCGCAAGGAGGACCCGGCGCTGCTCACCGGCGAGGCGAAGTACACCAGCGACCTCGACATCCCGGGCGCCCTGTTCCTCGCCGTCGCCCGCAGCCCGCACGCCCACGCCCGCATCGTGTCGATCGACAGCTCGGCCGCCGCGGCGATGCCCGGTGTCGTGGCCGTCTACAACGGCGCCGACCTCCGCGACGCCTGGGCGGCGCCGATGCCCTGCGCGTGGCCGGTCACCGACGACATGAAGAACCCGGTCCACTACCCGCTGGCGATCGACACCGTGTGCTACGCCGGCGACGGCGTGGCCGTCGTGCTCGCCGTCAGCGACGCCATCGCCCACGACGCGATCGACGCGATCGACGTGCAGTACGAGGTGCTCGAGGCGGTCCTCGACCTCGAGGACGCCCTGTCCGACCGGGTGGTCATCCACGACGAACTCGGCACCAACCGCTCGTACACGTGGGCGCTCAAGGTCGAGGGCACCGAGGGCGCGGTCGACGAGGCGCTGGCGAACGCCGCGTTCACCGTCAGCGAGCGGTACGTCCAGCAACGGCTGATCCCGATGGCCATGGAGTCGCGGGCGGTGGCGGCCGTGCCCCAGCCGTTCGGGGGCGACATCACCCTGTACTCGGCGACGCAGATCCCGCACATCCTCAAGATCATGTCGGCGATCACGCTCGGGATCCCCGAGCACCAGGTGCGGGTGATCGCGCCGGCGGTGGGTGGCGGCTTCGGCTCGAAGCTCAACGTGTACGCCGAGGAGCTGCTGTGCATGGCCCTCGCCCGGCGCCACGGCGGCCCGGTGCGCTGGAACGAGTCGCGCCACGAGAACGCCCTCGCCACCATCCACGGCCGCGGCCAGATCCAGCACATCGACCTCGCCGCCGACGCCGACGGCCGCCTGACGGGGCTGCGCGTCCGTCTGCTCGCCGACATGGGCGCCTACCTCCAGCTCGTCACCCCCGGCATCCCGCTGCTCGGCGCCTTCCTGTACGCCGGCGTGTACGAGCTGCCCGCCGCCTACGACTTCGAGTGCACGTCGGTGTTCACCACGATGACGCCCACCGACGCCTACCGCGGCGCCGGCCGCCCCGAGGCGACGTACGCCATCGAGCGGGCGATGGACGCCCTCGCCGCGAAGGTCGGCGTCGACCCGCTCGAGCTGCGCCGGCGCAACTACATCCCCACCGCGTCGTTCCCGTACACCGCGTGGAGCGGACTGGAGTACGACTCCGGCGACCACCACGCCGCGGCGGACGAGGCGGTTCGGCTGGTCGGATACGACGAGCTGCGCGCCCGACAGCGCGACCAGAACGTCGACGGTGCCACCAAGCGACTCGGGATCGGCGTGTCGTCGTACTTCGAGATGTGCGGCCTCGCCCCGTCGCGGGTGCTGGCCTCGCTGAACTACTCGGCCGGCGGCTGGGAGGCGGCGACGGTGCGGGTGCTTCCGACCGCCAAGGTGCAGGTGGTCACCGGCACCGCGCCGCACGGCCAGGGCCACGAGACGGCGTGGTCGATGATCGTCGCCGACCGGCTCGGCATCAGCCCCGACGACGTGGACGTGCTCCACTCCGACACGGCGATCGCCCCGCTCGGGATGGACACCTACGGGTCGCGGTCGCTCCCCGTCGGGGGCGTGGCGATCGCGATGGCGTGCGACAAGGTGATCGCCAAGGCGAAGCAGATCGCCGCCCACCAACTGGAGGCGAACCCCGACGACCTCGAGTTCGCCGGCGGCTCGTTCACCGTGAAGGGTTCGCCCGCAACGACGATGCCGTTGGCGGCGATCGCCTTCGAGGCGTTCACCGCCCACAACCTGCCCGGACGGCCTCGAACCCAACCTCGAGGCGCAGGTCACGTACGACCCACCGAACTTCTCGTGGCCGTTCGGCACGCACATCTGCGTGGTCGAGGTCGACACCGAGACCGGCGCGGTCGACCTGCTGAAGTACGTCGCCGTCGACGACTGCGGCGTGCAGGTCAACCCGCTGATCGTCGACGGCCAGGTGCACGGCGGGGTCGTGCAGGGCGTGGCCCAGGCGCTGTTCGAGGAGGCCGTGTACGACGAGACCGGCAACCTCAAGACGTGCTCGTTGGCCGACTACATGGTGCCGGCCGCCTGCGACGTCCCGTCGATCACGCTCGGCCACACGGTCACCCCGTCGCCGACGAACGTGCTCGGCGTCAAGGGGATCGGCGAGGCCGGCACGATCGGTGCCGCCCCGGCCGTCATCAACGCCATCGTCGACGCGCTCTCCGGTCTCGGTGTGCGCGACGTGCCCATGCCCGCCAGCCCACAGAACGTGTGGGCCGCCATCCAGAGCGCGAACGGAGCCGACCAGTGATCCCCGCACCCTTCGAATACGTCAGGGCCACGAGCGCCGAAGAGGCGATCAGCCTCATCGGCGAGCACGGCGACGAGGCCAAGTTCCTCGCCGGTGGCCACAGCCTGCTGCCGCTGATGAAGCTGCGCCTCGCCCAACCGACCGTGCTGGTCGACATCGGACGACTGTCCGACCTGTCCTACATCCGCGACGCCGGCGACCACGTCGCCATCGGCGCGCTGACGCGTCACCACGACCTCGAGACCTCGGATCTGCTCGGCGAGCACGCGCCACTGCTGCGCCATGCCGCCAGCCAGGTCGGCGACCCGCAGGTGCGCCACCGCGGCACGATCGGCGGCTCGATCGCCCACGCCGATCCGGCGTCGGACCTCCCGGCGACCACCTTGGCGCTCGGGGCGACGTACGTGGCGCAGGGACCGAACGGCACCCGCGAGATCGCGGCCACTGACTTCTACGAGAGCTTCATGATGTCGGCGCTGGCAGCCGACGAGCTGCTCACCGAGATCCGCGTGCCGAAGATGACCGGCGCCGGCTGGAGCTTCCAGAAGTTCAACCGACGGGCGCAGGACTGGGCGATCGTCGGCGTGGCGGCCTGGCGTCGCAACGGCGATGCCGGCATCGGCCTCGTGAACATGGGCTCGACGCCGATCCTCGCCACGAGCGTGGCGGCGGCGCTGAAGGGTGGCGCGTCGATCGCCGACGCCGCCGAGCAGGCCAACGCCGAGGCCGAACCGCAGAGCGACCTCAACGCGAGCGTCGAGTACCGCCAGCACCTGGCCAAGGTCCTCACCCGCCGCGCCCTGGAGCAGGCGAGCGCCGCCTGATCGGCCGACACCCCGTCGCGATCTGGTCACTCTCCGTCTCAAATCGACATCTGGTCACCCACGTTCTCGATATCGAGAACGTGGGTGACCAGATCGGCGTCTACGCCTGACGTCGAGCCGAGGGCCGTGCGCTACTGCAGCGCCGCGTACGCGCCGCCGTCGACGTGGATCTGGGCGCCGGTGAGGTACTTCGCCTGCTCGCTGCACACGAACGCGACGATGCTGCCGAAGTCGTCGGGGTCGCCGATGCCCTCCGTGGCGGCGGTGTCGCCCCCGTAGAGCTGGGTGACGCGAGCGGTGCGGTGCAGACCTGGTTGCACCGAGTTGACCGTCACCCCGGTGCCGGCGAGCTCCCGGGCGACGGTCTTCAGGAACCCGGTGGCGCCGGCCCGCGCCGTGTTGGAGAGGATCAGCTCGGCCATCGGCTGACGCACCGACAGCGACGTGATCGCGACGACCCGTCCCCAGCCGCGGTCGCGCATCGGGTCGACGGCGGCCTTCACCATGCCGACGACCGACATCAGGTTGAGGTCGAGCGCCGCCGGATAGGCGTCGACCGGTGTCGACGCGAAGTTCCCCGCCGGTGGCCCCCCGGCGTTGGTGACGAGGATGTCGACGCCGCCGAGGGCCTCGATCGCGGCCTCGACGAACGCCGCGCCACCCGCCGCGTCGGCGACGTCCGCCACCAGCGGGATGCACCCACCGCCCACCTCGGCCGCCGCCGCTTCCACGCGCCCTCGGTCCCGGCTGCAGATCGCCACCGTCACGCCTTCGGCCGCCAACGCCCTCGCCGAGGCCAGGCCGAGCCCGGCCGAGGCGGCGGCGACGGCGGCGCGCCGTCCACTGAGCCCGAAGTCCATGCCACCTATACTGGCGTTCCCCGGCCAGGCAGGCCGATCTTTGGCCGCTCACCGCTGGCGCTCGCTCGCTGGCACCGGTGGGTTGGAGACACATGACCCGCGGGAGCGATACGAACGAGCCCGACGCTCGCCACCTCGATGCCATCGCCGACGCCGAGCTGTTCCCCTACTGGTACGACGACGTCGACGAGCCCGACTCGAACCCGACGCTCGTCAAGACGGAGTCGTGCGACCTCTGCATCGTCGGCGGGGGCTACACCGGGTTGTGGACCGCGGTGATCGCCAAGGAGCGCGACCCGCATCGGGACGTCGTGCTGATCGACGCCGGCGAGGTGGGCTCGGCGGCGAGCGGCCGCAACGGCGGGTTCATGGAGTCGTCGCTCACCCACGGCGTGGCCAACGGCCAGGAGCGCTTCCCCGACGAGATCGAGCTGCTCGAGCAGCTCGGCCTGGAGAACCTCAACGCCATCGAGTCGGCGATCGCCCGCTACGCCATCGACTGCGACTACGAGCGCACGGGCGTCATCGACGTCGCCACCACGGCCCACATCCCGTCGTACCTCGACGAGCTGCGCGACGACGCCGATCACCTGACGCGGCTCGGCCAGGACATCGCCCTGCTCGACGCCGAAGCGATGCGCGCCCAGGTCGACTCACCGACCTACACCGGCGGGCTGTGGCGCAAGGGTCGCGCCGCGCTCGTCGACCCGGCGCGCCTGGTGTGGGGCCTGAAGGCGGCCGCCGAGTCGCTCGGCGTACGCATCTACGAGGACACCAAGGCCACCGCGCTGGCACGTGACGGCGTCGGCGTGCTCGTCACCACGCCGCTCGGGCGGGTCCGCGCCGCTCGGGTCGCGCTCGGCACCAACGCCTTCCCGCCGCTGCTGCGCCGCATCGGCCACTACATCGCACCGGTGTACGACTACTGCATGGTCACCGAGCCGCTGACGCCGGAGCAGCTGGCGAGCATCGGCTGGGCCAACCGCCAGGGCCTGTCGGACATCCCCAACCAGTTCCACTACTACCGACTCACCGAGGACAACCGCATCCTCTGGGGCGGCTACGACGCCGTGTACTACTGGCGGGGCAAGGTGTCGAGCGAGCTGGAGAGCCGCCCGAGCACGTGGGCCAAGCTCAGCCGGCACTTCTTCGAGACCTTCCCCCAGCTCGAAGGCGTGCAATTCAGCCACATCTGGGGTGGTGCGATCGACACCTGCACCCGCTTCTGCGTGTTCTGGGGCACGGCGATGTCGGGCCGCGTGGCCTACGCCCTCGGCTACACCGGCCTCGGCGTGGCGTCGACGCGGTTCGGCGCCGACGTGATGCTCGACCTCCTCGACGGGCGGCGCACCGTCGCCACGAGCACCCAGTTCGTGCAGCGCAAGCCGCTGCCGTTCCCGCCCGAGCCGTTCCGCTTCGCCGGCATCCAGGCCACGCGGTGGTCGCTCGACCGCGAGGACCACACCGGCAAGCGCAACCTGTGGTTGCGCTCGCTCGACCGCCTGGGGCTCGGGTTCGACTCCTGAGCCGGCGACCGGTCGACCGGTAGGGTCGCCGGACATGAGCCTGCGTTGGTACACCACGGTCGTCGACAGCCCCGACCCACGCGCCCTGGCCGACTGGTGGGCCGAGGCGCTCGGCTGGCAGAAGGTCTACGAGACCGACGACGAGGTCATGATCATCCCCGGCTACGCCACGCCCGAGCTGGTCGCCGCGATGCCGTGGGAGCGCGTGCCGCCGGGGCTGGTGTTCGTGAAGGTCGACGAGCACAAGGCGCGTGAAGAACCGCCTCCACCTCGACCTCGCCCCGCACACGAGCGACGACCGCGACGCCGAGATCGCCCGGCTGAAGGCGCTCGGCGCCACGGAGGTCGACGTCGGTCAGGGCCCCGAGGTGACGTGGACCGTGCTGGCCGATCCGCAGGGCAACGAGTTCTGCGTGCTCTCGTCACGCGACTCGTGACGACGCCCGATCGCCGTTCGATCGGGAGCGCCTCGATCTCCTCGTCGGTCCCTGCTCGTCAGCTCTTGGCCGAGTCGTCCGCCGTTGCCTGGGCCGCGTCGGCCTCGGCCTTGATCTCCTCGGCGGCCGCCTTGTCGACGGCCTTTTGGACGATGTGGTCGGCCTTGGCCAGCGCCTTCTGCAGCTCGACGGCGGCGGGGTCGGACACGAGCAGCACGAGCCCGGAGTGGCCCGGGTCGATGGCGTCGGTGAGCTCCTCGGCGAGCTCCTTGCGGTGATGGCGCTTCTGGAGACCCCCGATGCCGGCGCCGGCGGCGCCGAGCACCGCGGCGCTGCCGATGATCGACGGCGGGAACAGCACGCCGAGCACCACGCCGCCCACGACACCCCACTTCAGACCCCGGCGCGCGCTGTGGTCGGTGAGCTTCTGCACCTCGACGGTGCCGTCTTCGCCCTTCTTGAGGACCAGCACGCCTTCGACCTTCAGGCTGGCCGCGTCGGCAACCTGGTCGAGCTCGTCGTACGCCTCCCACGCCGCGTCGATGTCCGAGAAGTCGGCGACGACGAGCGCGTAGGCGCCGTCGGTGACAACCGCAGCGGCGACGTCGGACGTGTCGTCGGCGGGTGCGTCGGTGTTGGTCGTGGGCTCGGTCTGGTCAGTCATGGGCAGATCTCCTCGTGGCACGGTGGCGCTTCGTTGCGGGCCACCCCGGCGGGGAGCCTAGAGCAGGGCGGCGGTCAGCGCGTCAGCCCGCCGGCCTCTCGCCCGGGACGGGGATGACCGGACATCGGGCCGGCTCAGGTCACCGTGATCGTGCCGGTCATGCTCTGGTGGAAGTTGCAGTGGTAGGTATAGGTGCCGGGCTGGTCGAGCGTGATCGTCGCCGACGCGCCGGGATCGATGCGTCCGGTGTCGAACGATCCGTCGTCGGCCGTCAGCGTGTGGGCATCGCTGTCGGCATTGGTGACCGTCAGCGTCGTGCCGGCCGGCACGGTCAGCTCGGACGGTCCGAAGGAGAAGTCCTGGATCGTGATCGCCGCAGCGACGGCCGCCGGCTGGGTGCTCGCCGAGGTCGGAACCGCCGACGATGACGGGGTCGTGGTGGCCGTGGTCGGCGCGACCGTGGTGGTCGACGCCCCCGTCGCCTGCGCCAGCACGCTCTGAGCGATGCGCCAGTAGAGCGCCAGCTCCTGGTTCAGGGCGTCGGTCTGCGCCTGGTTCGGCGTCACGTTGTTGGCCGGGTCGGCGATGAGCGCCTCGACGTTCGTCGTCGGCCGACCGAGCGCGGCGTCGACTGCACCGGTGAACACCACGTCGCACGTGGCCAGCACCTGGGCGATGCGCGCACTGCCGTCCCCGCCCTGCAGCTGGGCGAGGCGAGCGGCAAGCAGCGGCTGACCGAGCTGGTCGGGGCAGAGCGCGGCGAGTTGCTGATCGAACGACCCGGCCGCCACGCTGGCGGTCGACGCAACCGCGGTGCCCGGCGTGCTCGACGACGAGCCTGACCCGCCCGCCGGCGTGCTCGACGACGACGGGGTGGAGCTGGACGAGGGCGTGGAGCTCGACGACGCGTGTCGAACTCGACGACGAGGTGTCGTCGTCGTCGTCGCCGCCGCCTCCGCCTCCGCCGGGGCCGCTGTTGTCGAGCATGCGGGTGACGCCGGGGTGCGCCGGTGACGCCGCCCCGGCGTGGGTGGCGAGGGCGCTGGCGAACGAGGCGGCGGTGATCGTCAGCACCGCGGCCCCCTGCACCACCCTGCGCCGGTTCCGGCGCACCGGGCGCGCGTGTGGCTGGATCTCGAATTGATGGACCATGTTTCCTCCGCAACAGGTGTGTCTACGGTCCACTACGTGTGACCCCGTACGTCGGTTCGTTACCCGGGCTCGCCGCTCGGCTGATGCCCGTCGGACAGCTCTCGACGCGATCGGACCGTCGAACGGTCAGCGCGGGCGGGCGGCGCTCGAGGATCACCACCGAGCGGGGCTCGACCGTCACGAGACTGCCGGCGTCGACGACGCCCCGCTCGCCGGCGTCGGTGCCGATGTCCAGCGGTGGCGGCGCGGCGGTGTCGACCACCGCGGTCCACGGACCGGGCGCCTGCAGCCAGAACGGCACCGGCTCCCACCACGAGTTGCTGATCACGTACAGGCCGTCGATGCACCACGCCAACGAGCGCGAGTCGCGCGACGTGTCGACCGGCCCCTTGGCGCCGTAGAACGTGACGTCGTCGCCCCACCAGTCGGCGCGGGCGAACGCCGTGTGCCGGGCGCGCAGGGCGAGCAGCTCGGCGACGAAGCGCTCGAGGTCGGCGAACTCGTCGCGCCGCTCCCAGTCGACCCACGAGATCTCGTTGTCCTGGTTGTAGGCGTTGTTGTTGCCGCGCTGGGTGCGGCCGAACTCGTCGCCCATCGCCACCATCGGCACGCCGTGCGACATCGCCAGCACGCACCACGCGTTGCGCAGCTGACGGCGCCGCAGGGCGAGCACCTCCTCGGGGACGTCGTCGTCGCCCTCCCAGCCGCAGTTCCAGGAGCGGTTGTCACCGGCCCCGTCGCGGTTGCGCTGGCCGTTCGCCTCGTTGTGCTTGCGGTCGTACGCCACCATGTCGTACAGCGTGAACCCGTCGTGGCACGACAGGAAGTTGACGCTGTGCAGCGGGGCGTCGAGCAGGTCGGGGCTGCCCTGCACGCGCTGCACCAGCGTCGGCACGAGGTTGGACTCGGCACGCAGATACCCGCGCACGTCGTCACGGAAGCGGTCGTTCCACTGCAGCCAGCCTCGCCCCGGCCACGCCGCGCCGAGCAGGTAGTCGCCGGACGCGTCCCATGGCTCGGCGATCATCCGCACGCCGCGTCGATCGGCCCACGCTTCGAGCTCCGCCACGAACGGCCGGTGGCGCACCACGACGGGCGCCAGATCGAAGCGGAACCCGTCGATCCCGGCGTCGGCGAAGCGCTCCAGCGACTCGATCACGATGTCGCGCGCCGGGGCCGACGAGGTGTCGATGTCGTTGCCGCAGCCGCTCGTCTCGATGTAGCCACCGTCGCCGTCGAGGGCGTAGTAGTCGCCGTCGGCCAGCCCACGGAAGTGGTACGTGGGCCCGGTCTCGTCGATCTCGGTGGTGTGGTTGAACACGACGTCGAGCCACACCTCGATGTCGCGCTGGTGGGCGGCGGCGACGAGGTCGCCGAGCTCACCCCAGGCGTCGTCGGTGGCGTACTGCTGGTGCACGGCACCGAAGGCGAGCGGCATGTAGCCCCAATAGCTGCCCTCGTCGGGATCGTTCTGGTGCACGGGCATCAGCTCGATCACGGTCACGCCGAGGGCGGAGAGCCGGTCGAGGTCGGCGACGACACCGGCGAACGTGCCCCCGCCCGGCCCGGCGCGCCGACGGGTGAAGCCGCGCACGTGGACCTCGTACACGACGGGCGGTCGCGTGCTGCGCCGGGACGGGCGCACCGGCGGTGCCGGCCGGGCCACGGCGAGCGGCCCGCGCCCGCTGTTCGGCACCCCGTGGCGCGCCGCGGCCCGGCGAGAGAAGCCGGCCGGGAACAGCACCTCACGTGCCGCCGGGTCGAGCAGCACCTTGGACGGATCGCTGCGCACGCCGGCGTCGGCGGCGACGAGGCCGTACACCGTGCCCGCCGCCACCTGGCCCACCCACTGCGCCCCGCGTCGTTCCAGCCGAGTCCGACCGAGCTCGGTCGTTCCGGTCTCGTCGAAGCGCACGAGCTCGACCGCGCTCGCCGCGGGCGCGTGGACTCGGACCCCGACGTCGGACACGGCCAGCCAACGTAGCGGCAGTAACCTCGCCGCCATGGCCGGCGACCCGCCCGACGTCGACGCGGTCACGGTGGCGTTGCGCACCCACGGGTACCTGCCCGACGAGGGCCTGGCCACGGCGATCTTCCTCGCCATGACGATGCGCCGCCCGCTGCTGCTCGAAGGCGAGGCCGGCGTCGGCAAGACCGAGGTGGCCAAGGCGATCAGCGCCTGGACCGGTGGACCGCTGATCCGCCTGCAGTGCTACGAGGGCATCGACGCCACCCAGGCGGTCTACGACTGGGACTACGCCCGCCAGCTGCTCCACCTCCGCGCCACCGAGGTGACCGGTGCGGCGGCCGGGCTCAGCACCGACGACGTCGAGGCCGACCTCTACCAGGAGCGCTTCCTCGTCAAGCGGGCGTTGCTGCAGGCGATCGCCCCCACCGACGGGCCTCCCCCGGTGCTGCTGATCGACGAGATCGATCGCGCCGACGACGAGTTCGAGGCCTACCTGCTCGAGGTGCTGTCGGACTGGCAGATCACCGTGCCCGAGCTCGGCGTGTTCCGCACCGAGCGTCCGCCGGTGGTCGTGCTGACGAGCAACCGCACACGCGACGTGCACGACGCCCTCAAGCGCCGCTGCCTCTACCACTGGGTCGAGCACCCCGGCTTCGACCGGGAGGTGGCGATCGTGCACCTGCGCCTGCCCGAGGTCAGCAGCGCCCTCGCCCGCCAGGTCGCCGCCGCCGTCGCCTCGCTCCGCGAGCTGAACCTGTACAAGCCGCCCGGTGTCGCCGAGACCATCGACTGGGCCGCGGCCCTCGGACGTCTCGGCGTCAGCCAGCTCGACGAGCGCTCGGTGGCGGCCACGCTCGGCGCGGTGCTGAAGTACCGCGAGGATCACGAGCGGGTCGCCCAGCACGGCTTCGCCGACATCGTCAAGCGCGCCCTCGAGCACCGCTGACGGCCGTGGACGACACGGCGAAGGCGTCGGCGACGGCGATCCCGGTCGCCTTCGCCCGCGTGCTGCGCGGCGCCGGCGTGTCCACGCCGGTGAGCGCCGTGGTGTCGTTCACCGAAGCGCTCGGCGTCGTCGGCCTCGAGCGCCGCCGCGACGTCTACTGGGCGGCACGCGCCACGCTGGTGCGCCGCCCCGAGGACATCGAACCGTTCGACCGGGCGTTCGGCGCCTTCTTCGACGCAACCGTGCCGACCGCGGGCGACGACGACATGCCGCCGCCGCCGTTGGAGATCACGCTGGAGGTCGACGACGACGACGGGTCGGATGACCAGGACACGGAGAACGCCGACCACGACGAGGAGTCGATCACCCTGCGCTTCAGCGCCACCGAGGTGCTGCGCCACCGCGACTTCGCCGACTACACCGACGGTGAGCTGGCCGAGGCGCACCGCTGGATGGCGCGGTGGCGGGTGACGGGATCGCCCCGGCGCTCGCTGCGCCAGCGCCCGACGCGCCGGCCGACGCGGCGCGGCGACCTGCGTCGCACCGTTCGCGCCGCGGTGCGCACCCGCGGCGATCCGATGCAACGCCACTTCCGGGAGCCGACCCTGCGCTACCGACGCCTCGTGCTGCTGCTCGACGTGTCGGGGTCGATGGAGCCCTACGCCCGGGCGTTGCTGCGCTTCGTGCAGGCGGCGGTGGCCGGCCGCCGGCGGGTGGAGGCGTTCGCCCTCGGCACCCGGCTGACGCGCATCACCCGCGAGCTCGGCGCTCACGACCCCGACGTCGCCCTCGCCCAGGCGACGGCGCGGGTGGCCGACTGGTCGGGCGGAACCCGTCTCGGCGAAGGCCTCGCCGGGTTCAACGACCGCTGGGGTGTGCGCGGCATGGCGCGCGGCGCCGACGTCGTCATCCTGTCGGACGGGTGGGACCGCGGCGACCCGGAGGTGCTCGGCGAGCAGATGCAACGACTGCAGCGCGTCGCCCACCGCGTGGTGTGGGTGAACCCGCTGAAGGTGACGCCGGGCTACGCGCCGCTCGCGCGGGGCATGGCGGCGGCGCTCCCCCACGTCGACGAGTTCGTGGAGGGACACTCGCTGGACGCCCTCGAAGAGCTCACCCGCGTGTTGAATGGATGACATGCGCGAGCTGCTCGACGACATCGACCGCTGGCACCGCGCCGGCAAGCGGGTCGCCGTCGCCCGCGTCGTCGACGTCGAAGGTTCGGGCCCGCGTGGTCCGGGCGCGGCCATGGCCGTCAGCGAGGACGGCGAGGTGGCGGGCAGCGTGAGCGGAGGCTGCGTGGAGGGAGCCGTGGTGTCGGAGTCGCTGGCCGTGCTCGCCGGCACCGCCGCACCGAGGATCGTGACGTTCGGCTACTCCGACGACGACGCCTTCGCCGTCGGCCTCACCTGCGGCGGGACGATCCACCTGTTCATCGAACCGCTCGACTGGTAGCGCACGTAGGCACGATGTCGATGTACGAGCGCCTGGCGGCGCGCATCCGGGCCGAGGCGCCGGTGGCCCTCGCCACCGTCGTGGCCGGGCCCAACGTCGGGGCCAAGCTGCTTGATCGAGCCGGGCGGGCCGCCCACCGGCACGCTCGGCGACGCCGAGCTCGACCGCGTGGTCGCCCGTGACGCCCTCGCCGAGCTCGAGGCGGCGCGCAGCGGGGTGCGTCACTACGGGCCGCACGGCGAGACGACGCCCGAGGATCTCGTCGACTCGCCGGTGGTGCGGGTGTTCGTCGAGTCGCACGCCCCGCCTCCGCAGATGTGGATCTTCGGTGCCGTCGACTTCACCGCCGCCCTGGCGCGGGTCGCCAAGGTGCTCGGCTACCGGGTCACGGTGTGCGACGCCCGCGAGGTGTTCGCCACCCGCCGCCGGTTCCCGATGGCCGACGAGGTGCTCGTGTCGTGGCCGTCGCCGGTGTTCGAGGAGCGCGGGGCCCGCCTCGGTGCCCGCGACGCCGTGTGCATCCTCACCCACGACCCCAAGTTCGACGTGCCGGCGGTGGTGGGCGCACTCGCCACCGACGTCGGCTACATCGGGGTGATGGGCAGCCGCACCACGCACGACAAGCGCCTCGCCCGCCTCGCCGAGGCCGGGGTCACCGCGCCCGACCAGCTCGCCCGGCTGATGTCACCGATCGGCCTCGACATCGGTGCCCGCACCCCGGAGGAGACGGCGATCTCGATCGGCGCCGAGATCATCGCCGTCCGCACCGGCCGTGAGGCCCCCTCGCTGCGCGACAGCACCGGCAACATCCACTGAGCGGCGCGATCGGGCTCACCCGAGGTTCTCGCTATGAGCACGTCGGGAGATCCAGATGCGCCGTTCGAGACGTCGGGATGAGTCGCCCGCAAAGTGCGAGCGGAGCGCGGCCGGACCCGGCGCGACGGGCGCCGCAGCACCCACTTCAAGAGCAAGCAACCGTGCCGCGGCAGCGGCCCGACCCGTGACTGCGGATCGTCAGTCCGCCGGGTCGCCGTAGCGGACGCCCTCGGCGCGCCCGCTCGACAGCATCCACAGCTCGACGTCGTTCTCGGGGTTGGAGGCGTGGACGACAGCGCCCTCGACACCGAGGTAGAGCATCACGTGCCCGGGGTACTGGGCGAGGTCGCCCGCTTCGGCGGTGGCCTCGTCACGCTCGGCGGCGGAGGCGATCTGCTCGCCGCTCTGGCGGGGCAGGCTGACGCCGGCTTCGGCCCAGGCGAACGTGGTCAGTCCGGAGCAGTCGAAGCCGACCCCCGGCTGCGACGAGTCGGAGTGGTAGGCCACGCCGAGCTGGCTGAGCGCGGCGAGCACCGCCGTCTGGTGCTCGACGTCGACCGACGTCCACGCCCGCGCCATGGCCACCGCACTGGTGCCCATCTCGTCGGCGGTGGCCTCGGCCGTCGCCTGCAACGCGGCGCGGTACTGCATCCCGGCGATCGGGTTGTGCGTCGCCTCGTACTGGCGCAGCACCTCGAGGGCGACGGTGGCGTAGCCGGCGACACGCGGCGAGTGGTGGTCGCCCGGGACGTCGGCGAGCGCCGTCCCCGACGCGCTGAACGCCACCGGCACGGCCGCCGCGGCGGCGGACAGGCCGACGGCGAGGGCCAGCGCCCGACGCGATCTGAGGGCGGACCGGCGGACGGTGCGCCGCCGGCTGCGCGCCTGCGGCGCGTCGGTGGGTGGAGTCATACGGTGGTTCGTCCCAGGAGTCGTGGTCGTCGCCGCCCCCGCCGTTGGGGGAGATCAAGACCGGGATGTCGAAGATCGACACCATAACGTCATCAAATCGCAACATGCAACCCTCGACGACTTTCAAACGTGACATCGGCGACACCGCCGCGACGGTCTCCGTACACTGCCGTCGTGGGCTCCGGAGCACCCCGAGTGGTGGCCGTCGTGCTCGCCGCCGGTGCCGGCAGCCGCTACGCCGGCGCGACGCACAAGCTCGATGCGGTGCTCGACCCGGACGGTCCCGACCGGCGCACGGTGCTGCGCCGTGCCGTCGACGCCGCGCTGGCGAGCACGATCGGACCGGTCGTCGTGGTCACCGGGGCGCCGATCACGACGGCGCTGCCCGATGCGGTCACGGTCGTCGCCAACCCGCGCTGGGCGACCGGTCAGATGACGTCGCTGCTCACCGGCCTCTCCGCCGCCGCCGACCTCGGCGCCTGGGCGGCGGTCGTCGGTCTCGGCGACCAGCCGTTCGTCACGCCGTCGGCGTGGCGGGCGGTCGCCGAGGCCCCCGCCGACCTGCCGATCGCCGTCGCCGCGTACCCGCAGGCCGACGGACGATCGCGTCGCGGCAATCCGGTGCGTCTGCGCGCCGACGTGTGGCCGCTGCTCACGCCGCCCGACGCGCCCAGCGCCGACGACGACACCACCGCCGGGCGCGACCACGGGGCGCGAGAACTGATGCGCCTTCGCCCCGACCTGGTAGGTGAGGTACCGTGCCCGGAGCCCGGGCCGCACCGAGACGCCGACATCGACACCCTGGAGGACCTCGCGCGATGGCAGATCAACTCGTCAACGAGTTCACCGTGAACCGACCGATCGACGAGGCGTGGGGCGTGATCACCGATGTCGAGCGCATCGCCCCGTGCCTGCCCGGCGCCCAGTTGCAGGAGATCGAGGGCGACATCTACCGAGGCCTCGTCAAGCTGAAGCTCGGGGCGATGACGTTCAACATCAAGGGCCAGGCGACGTTCATGGAACGCGACGAGGCCACCCACCGCGCCGTGCTGAAGGCCGAGGGCCGGGACACCGGCGGACGCGGCAACGCGGCCGCCGAGATCGTGGCGACGGCGGAGAGCCTCTCGCCCACCGCCACGTCCGTCAGCGTCACCACCGACCTGCAGACGAGCGGCAAGATGGCCCAGTTCGGCCGCAACGTCATCGGCGACGTGTCGAAGAAGCTGATGGACCAGTTCGCCGGCAACCTCAATGCGATGCTCGACGACGCGGCCACCTCCCCGCGCGTCGAGACCGAGGATCGTGCGGCGGACACGTCGACCGCAGCGAACGACGGGGCCGACCCCGCGGACCAACCGGTCGAGGTGGCGCCGCGCGTCCGCAAGATCGACGGTCCCGACACGGAACCGGTCGACCTCGCGGCGACGGCCGGGCCGGCGATCCTGAAGCGCTTGCTGCCACTGCTCGGCGTGCTCGTGGTGCTGGTGTTGCTCGCGCGACGGCGGCGCTGACGCGACAGCTCGTGGCGACGACCGACCGTGACCGTGTCCGCGCGCTGCTGGGACGGGAACCGGCCGGCGCGTTCGACGTCGTCGTGCGCGATGCCGACGGGGACCCGGTGGTGATCCGCAACGCCCCGCTGCTCGACGACGGGACCCCGATGCCGACCCGGTTCTGGCTCGTCGGCCCGTCGCTGGTGAGGGCGGTGAGCCGGCTGGAGGCCGACGGTGGCGTGCGTGCCGCCGAAGCCGCGGTCGACCCCGCCGAGTTGGCCGCCGCCCACGCCCGCTACGCCGCCGAGCGCGACGCGGCGCTGCCCGACGACGCCCGACACCGCCCGACGGGTGGTGTCGGCGGCACCCGCGAAGGCGTGAAGTGCCTGCATGCCCACTACGCCTGGTACCTGGCCGGCGGTGACGACCCGGTCGGCCGCTGGGTGGCCGACCAGCTCGCCGGGTCGGTCCCGGCCGGCGACGCCGAGCCGTCGCCCGCTGCCGGCGCACTGGCGGCGCTGCTCGACGACGACGTGATCTCGATCGGACCGGTGGGCGGCCCCCTGTGGCCGCTCGCCACCGGGCCACGGGTGCTGATCGCCGAGGTCGCCGACCGCGACCCGCCCTCGCCGGTGAGCCTCACCAACGCCATCGGGATGGTGACCGACGACCTCGACGACGTCTTGCGCGCGCACGTCGCGGATCGGTCGCCGGACTGGGTGGCCCACGCCCTCGAGCTGCGCGGGCCCGAGGCGTGGCACCTCGCCTGCGTCGAGCGCGGCACCGACGCCCTCGACGCGGCGGTCGAGATCGATCGCGACGACGTCGAAGACCTCTTCCGCACCCTGGCCACCGAGCCGCGCGCGGCGCGCCTGCACAACCCGGCGCTCGTCGCCGAGCGCGTCGACTCGATCGTC
The DNA here is from genome assembly GCA_963816635.1 of Ilumatobacteraceae bacterium. Lineage (GTDB taxonomy): Bacteria > Actinomycetota > Acidimicrobiia > Acidimicrobiales > Ilumatobacteraceae > Desertimonas. The sequence goes on from CAWFLK010000001.1 coordinate 49,988, forward strand.
GCCACGTGTTGCGCCGTGGTCGCGATCATGCGCAGCCTGCACCTGCCGGCCGTTCTGGTGCGCCGCTGATGCGCCACCCGTCCGGCCGCCCCACGCTCGCGGCCGCGCCGCGCCTGTTCGGCCGCCGGGTGATGCTGCGCCCGCTCGGCACCCAGGACTTCCCGGCGTGGAGCGAGGTGCGCGTGCGCAACGACGACTGGCTGACGCCGTGGGAGCCGCGACGGCCGGTGCCCGAGTTCGACCCGACGACGAACCGCAACGCCTTCAACTCACGGTGCGCCGCCCGCGAGCGCGATGCCGCCAACGGTCTCTCGTACGGCTTCGGGCTGTTCGTCACCGTGGACGGCGACGACCGCTTCTGCGGCGAGGTGAACATCAACCACGTCCTGCGCGGCGCGATGCAGACGGCCACGATCGGCTACTGGGTCGACCGCGCCTACGCCGGTCAGGGACTGGTGGCCGAGGGGGTGGTGGTCGTGGCCGAGTTCGCCTTCGAGCAACTGCTGCTGCACCGCCTCGAGATCTGCATCGTGCCGCGCAACCACAACAGCCGCCGGGTGATGGACAAGTTGGCGATCCGCGAGGAGGGGGTGGCGGTGCGAGCGCTGGAGATCAACGGCACGTGGGAGGACCACGTGCGCTACGGGCTCACCCTCGAGGAGTGGCGCCAACGGCGCAACGAGATGACGATCGAGTGGCTGACGCCGGACCCCGGCCGGTGACTAGTCGACCGTCGCGCTCAAGTCCTTGAGCGCCTCGGTCTTCGCCTGGCGCATCGCCGTGCGGCGCTTCCACATCTTCGTCTTCCAGTGGCGCAACCCGCGCGAGCGGTTGGCCAGCTTGGTGCGCGCCACCTCCGGATCACGATGGTGCTCGGGCTTCCACGCCGCTCCCGGCTCGTGGACGTCCGACGGGTCCAGCCCGGCGGTCACCTGCGACGCCACGTTCGAAAGCTCGACGTGGATCCGGTGACGCTCGCTGTGGGCGTGGGCTCGCAACTCCTGCTTCAGCTGCACCGGCGCCTCGGCGTCTCGATGTCGCTGGCTCATTGCTACCTCCTCGTTACCCGCCGTTTCCCGGCGGGCCGTATCTGGACGAGCTGTACCCCGAACCCTAGTGCACGCGACGCCCGCGCGGGCGATCACGCCATCGATGTCGCGTCCGAGGGTCCGTGCGGGCTCACGCTCGCGACCTCGCCGCGCTAGCGGGCGCCGGGGCCGCGTGCGATCAGGGCGCGCGCGTCGGCGGCCGGGGTGCCAGGACGGAGCTCGGGCACGCACCAGGTCGCTCCCCGGGCGGCGAGCGCCGGCGGGTCGGGGTACTCGCCACCGGTGAGCACGACGTCGAGCGCGCCAGGCGCCAGACCGCCGGCGTCGAGGGCTGCGCTCACGTGCTCCGGCGTCCACTCGCCGGCACCGACCAGGCTGAGGCCCTCCAGCGCGAACCGGGCGACCCGGCGCGGGCCCGCCCGGTGGCCGAGCGTGCCGGCCACCCACACCGGCAGGCGCGGACGGCGAGCGCTCGGCGCGGTCGTCACCCGCCCGCCGGCGGCGGGGACGGGGTCGCCGGCGAGCATCGGCAGGAGCAGCTCGATTCCTGCGTCGAGCGCCGCGCCGCGCCCGCGGTCGTCGGCCGCCGGCTCGCCGAAGGTCGAGAACTCGCCGTAGCTGTCGACGCCGAGACCGAGACCGAGCACCATGCGGGCGCCGGACAGGCGGTCGAGGGTGGTGGCCGCCTGGGCCACCAGCTGCGGACGCCGCCGCGGCAGGGCGCACACCAGCGTGCCGATCGCGACGCGCTGCGTCGCCGCGGCGATGGCGGCCAGCGTCACCCACGGGTCGGCCAACGGCAGGCCGGTGCGATGCCACAGGTGGTCCCACACGAACACGCCGTCCCAGCCGGCGTCCTCGGCCTGCTTGGCGAGGTCGGCGACGATCGTCGGATCGGCGAGCTCGCCGGCCTGGGCGAGCGAGACACCCCACTTCATGGCCGCCACCGGGTCACCGTCCCGCCGGCGGGCGAGCGGCGATCGACGCCTGTAGCGCCGCGATGCGCTCGGCGAACCAGGGCTGGCGGGTGCTCCACAGCTGCGGCTCGAGCTCGCGGCGCACCGCCTCGTCGTGCTCGCCGACGTCGGCCATCGCGCCGATCGTCGCCTTGACGCGCACCGCCAGCTCGCGCGGCGCGCCGGCTGCCCGCGCCGCCATGGCGTGGGCAGCATCCAGCAGCTCGTCGTCGTCGACGCAGCGCCACACCACACCGACGCGCTCGGCCTCGGCGCCGTCGAGCACCTCGCCGAACACGACGGCCGCCATCGCCGTCTGCGGGCCGGCGAGACGGCGGAGCATCCACGTGTGGCCGCCGCCGGGGTGCAGCCCGATCTGCAAGAAGCGGGTGTCGAACCGGGCCCGTCGGGCCGCGAGGCGCACGTCGCACGCCAGGGCGAGGTTCATCCCGGCGCCGACCGCCGCCCCGTTCACCGCGGCCACGGTGGGCAGCCGGCAGCGGGCCACCCGCAGGAACCCGTCGTAGATCGCGCCGAGCCGCGCCTCGTCGGCGGTCGCCAGGTTCCCGAGGTCGGCGCCGGCGCAGAACGCCGGGGGCGCTCCGGTCACCACCACCGCCCCGACGGCCGGGTCGGCCTCGAAGCGGTCGATCGCGGCGACGATCTCGTCCACCATCGCGGCGTTCAGGGCGTTGCGTCGTTGCGGGTCGTTCAGCGTGAGCGTGCCCACGCCGTCGGACACCTCCGTGCGCACCTGCGAGCGTTCGTCGTCGTCAGCCACCGGGGCGAGTCTGCCACCGCCGCCTCCACCCAGCGGCACCAGCCGGCAGTAGCCTCCTCACGCACATGCTTGACCACGTCTTCACCGATGCCATCAGCGCGCTGCGGGACGCGTTCGAGGCCGCCTTCCTCGAACGGCAGGCGTTCGAGGAGCACTTCCAGGTCGACGTCCTGCTGGGCGACGTCACGTGGGAGACGAGCTACGGGCTGCCCGGAGAGGGCCAGCCTCCTCGGGTCGTCGCCCACGTCACCTTCGACTGGCCGTCGTGGAGCCAGACCGCGTACCGACGCTGGTACGTCGACGAGGAGCTCGACACGCCGCCGGCGATCGAGATGGAGATCGTGCTGCGGGTGCAGCGCCTCGCCGAGGCGCCCGACGTCGATCGCGTGTTCGCGTCGATCCCGACGTCGAGCCCGCTCGTCGGCGCCGACCGCCTGGAGCGCGCCGGGCTGACGGTGGAGGTCAGCCACCCCGACCCCAACGACCCCGACGACACCGAGCCCCACTCCTACGCCGTCGAGGTCACCTACGAGGGGCTGTACGAGTTGGCCGAGGAGACGCTGGCCGATGGCACGTCGTCGGTGCTCGACGAGCACTTCGGGGTGCTCGGCGGCTGGGTGGCCGCCACCCTCGTGCGCCTGGGCGACCTGCGGTTCGCCTTCTTGCCCGCCGACGACACCACCGAGTGATGACCCCGCCGCCGGTTCTCTACGGGGTCGCCGAGCGCATCGCCACCATCACGCTCAACCGACCCGACGTTCGCAACGCGCTCAACCCGGAGGCGCTCGAACTGCTCGGCGAGTCGATCGAGCGGGCCGAGCACGACGGCGACGTCGACGTGATGATCCTCACCGGCGCCGACCCGGCGTTCTGCGCCGGCCTCGACCTCCAGCAGCTCTCCGACAACTCCAACGAGCTGCTCGCCGCCGGAACGTCGGTGTCGTCGCGCGACGCGCGCGGGCCGTTCGGCACGATCACCAAGCCGCTCGTCGGCGCCGTCAACGGGGCGGCCGTCACCGGAGGCTTCGAGCTGGCACTCAACTGCGACTTCCTCGTGGCGTCGGAGCGGGCGAAGTTCGGTGACACCCACGCACGCGTCGGGGTGATGCCGAGCTGGGGGCTCTCGGTGCTGCTCCCGCAGGCGATCGGCATCCGCCGGGCGCGCGAGATGAGCTTCACCGGCAACTTCATCGACGCCGCCGAGGCCCTCACGCGGGGCCTCGTCAACCACGTGGTGCCCCACGACGAGCTGATGTCGTTCACCCGCCGCATCGCCGCCGACATCGTCAGCAACGACCAGCAGGCGGTGCGCCAGTTGCGCCACACCTACGCCACGGTCACCCACGACGACGACGCCTGGGAGACCGAGTCGCGCGACGCCCGGGCGTGGCAGCGGACGGCGTTCGATCCCCGCCGCGTCGCCGCGCGGCGCGCCGAGATCGAGCTTCGCGGGCGCAACCAATGACCTCGGCGGTCCCGGCCGCCACCGGCCCGAGCCGGTGGCCGCGGCGCGTGTCGGGCGCCCTCCTGGCCCTGCTCGTGGCCTTCACGGCCTACGTGGCGGCCAACCTGCACCGCCGCGGCCACACCACCGGCGACGACTTCGCGCTGTACCTGCGTCAGGCCACGAGCCTGTTCAACGGGAACATGGCCCAGGTCATCTCGGACAACCTGTTGCTCGCCAAGAACTCGGTCGGCGTCACGCCGGGCATGTACCCGTGGGGCTACCCGCTGCTGCTGTCGCCCGTCGTGCGTCAGTTCGGGCTCGACTACGAGCGCCTGAAGCTGGTCGACGTCGCCGCGCTGTGCGTGTGGCTGGTGCTGTTCCACGGCATCGTTCGCCGCCGCGCCGGGCGCATCGTGGCCTTGGCGCTCACCGCCGTGTTCGCCACCGCGCCGGTGTACCTGCTGCACACCGACCAGCTGCTCACCGAGTTGCCGCACATGGCCGCGGTGGCCGGTGTGATCTGGATGCTCGACCGGATCATGACCAGGCACCGCATGACGACGGCGCCGACGCTCGACCTCATCGTGCTCGGGCTGCTGATGGTGGTGGCGTACAACATCCGGCGCGAGAGCATCGTGCTCGTCGCCGTGGTGGCGGGTGCCGAGCTGGTCGACGTGGTCGCCGCACGATCGTGGTCGATCCCGTGGGTGCGCCTCGCCACACCGCTGCTGACGTTCGTCGTCGGCGCCGCCCTCGTGCAGTTCATGCTGCCGGCGACCCTGATCCCCGACAACGACAACTCGAAGCGCTACATCCCGACGCGGCTGTTCACCGACTACCCCGGCCAGCTGACCACCCAGCTCGGCATCGGCAACCACCCGCTCGGGGGCCGGATCCTGCTCGCCCTGGCGGCGGCGGGGGTGGTGCTGACGTGCGTGACCGCGGCCCGGCGCAACGTTCCGCTCGCCGTGCTGATGGTCGGCACGATGCTCGTGGTCGGTACCCACTTCCGGATGGTGGCGCGGTACTACTACCAGGTGACGCCGTGGGTGGCGTACTTCGCCACGATGCTGATCGTCACCTACGTCAAGCTGGTCGTGGCCCGGCTGCGTCCGCGGGGCATCCCGATCGCCGCCAAACGGGCGCTCCTCGTGGCCGCCGTGCTCCCCGCGCTGTGGGTCACCGGCGTCCACCTGTGGAGCATCCCCTCGCGGCTGGACGCCGCCCGCTCGTTCAACAACTCCGGGGCGACGCAGAGCGGGCCGACCAACCCGCGCAACGTGCCGGTGTACGACGCCATCCTCAAGAACACCCACATCGACGACGTCATCCTCTACTACCGCGCCCGCACGTTGACCCTCTACACCGACCGCCGCGCCTACCAGACGACGTCGGTGAACAACCTCTGGAAGTGCGACTACTTCATGCAGAGCCTGCGCAGCGACTACTCGCAGCCGGTGATCTCGTCGGAGGCGCTGATCGACCGCAAGTTCACGATCGTGTGGGAGAACCCCGACTGGCGGCTGTGGAAGTGCGATCCCGACGCGGTGGCGCCGGGTCAGCCGGCCCTACGTCCGACCATCCTCGACCAGGTACCCGGCGAGCAGGTGCGTCAGGGTGTCGGTGTAGACCAGGTCCCAGTGGGAGGCCTCCACTAGGTCGGCGGGGGCGTCGGGCAGCTTCGCCGCGACGTCGATCGAGCGCAGCTCGAGGCTGACGAGGCCGTGGCAGGTGGCCCACAGCCCGGCGGCGACGAGCCACGCGTTGGTGGCCTTCAGCGACCCGGCGTCGATCGCCCGCTGCACCCGGGCGGCGAGGCCCCCGAGGGCGTCGATCGCCGCCCGTTCGGCGCGCTCCGACGGCTCGAAGTCGGGGAACACGCGATCGAACATCACCGCGTAGTAGGTCGGGTTCTCGAGGGCGAAGCGCCGGTAGCCGTCCCGACAGGCGCTGAGGTCGGCGAACGGGTCGTCGGTGGCCGGGGCGTGGGCCATCTGCGCCGACAACCGCCGGAACCCGTCGACGAACAGCTCCTCGATGACCCCGTCCTTGCCGCCGAAGCGGGAGTACACGTTCATCGTGCTCACGCCGGCGGCGGCGGCGAGGCGGCGCACGGTCAGCGCCGACGGGCCGTCCTCGGCGAGCAGTCGGTGGGCGGCGGCGAGCAGGGCCCGCCCGACGCCATCGCGGGCGCCGGTGGTGGCGTCGCCGAGACGCGTCGGCGGAGGGGGTGGAAGCGGGTTGCGTCACGTCACTCGCCATGATAACAATGCTATTCGATAACAACGATATGGCAGTGTTCTCGCAGCGCCGCCAGCATGCCCAGCACCCCCAGTGCTCAGGTTCTCAGTGGTCAGGAGGCCCATCGTGATCGACTCCACCGTAGTCCCGCCGCCGCAACGGCTCGTGAGCCCGTCCGGCGACGCCGACGCGGCGACCGCCGCGTCGCCCCGTCGGTGGCTGGTGCTCGGCATCCTCTGCCTCTCCGTGCTCGTCATCACCCTCGACGGCACCATCGTCAACGTCGCCCTGCCCTCGCTGGTGCGTGAGCTCGGCGCCACCACCTCCCAGCTGCAGTGGATCGTCGACGCCTACACCCTCGTCTTCGCCAGTCTCCTGCTCGCCGCCGGCAGCCTCGGCGACCGCTTCGGTCGCAAAGGGGCGTTGCTGATCGGCATGGCCTGGTTCGGGCTGTTCAGTGGGCTCGGCGCCTTCGCCGCCGACGCCGACCAGCTGATCGGCGCCCGGGCGCTGATGGGCGTGGGTGCGGCGCTGATCTTCCCCGCCACGCTCGCCCTGCTCGTCAACGTGTTCACCCGACCGCGCGAACGTGCCGCGGCCATCTCGATCTGGGCCGCCACCGCCGGGCTGAGCGTGGCGCTCGGGCCGGTCACCGGCGGGTGGCTGCTCGAGCACTTCTGGTGGGGATCGGTGTTCATCGTCAACATCCCCGTCGTGCTCGTGGCGATGGTGTTGATCGCCCGCTTCGTGCCGACCAGCCGCGACACCCACGTGCAGCGGTTCGACCCGGTCGGCATGGTGCTGTCGATCGCCGGCGTGTCGCTGCTCGTGTGGGCCGTCATCGAAGGCCCGAACCACGGGTGGGCCTCGCCGACCATCCTCGGTGCGTTCGCCCTCGCCGCCACCCTGCTCGGGCTGTTCGTCGCCGTCGAGCGGGCGAGCACGCACCCGATGCTCGACGTCGCCGTGTTCCGCAACGCCCGCTTCACCGCCGCCAGCCTGTCGGTGATGTTCGCCTTCTTCGCGCTGTTCGGCTTCATCTTCATGGTGACCCAGTACTTCCAGTTCGTGCGCGGCTACGGCACGCTGGCGAGCGGCGTGCGCACGGTGCCCTTCGCCGTGTTCACCGGCGCCGCCGCGCCGCTGTCGGCCAAGTTCGCCGGCCGGTGGGGCGCCAAGGTGGTCGTCGCCGGCGGGCTGGTGGCGATGGCGGTCGGGTTCGTGATCGCCGGTTCGGTCGCCGTCGACGCCCCGTACTGGCAGCTCGTCGTGGCGATGCTGTTCATGGGCGGCGGCCTGGGGCTGGTCAACGCCCCGGCCACCGAGTCGATCATGGGCTCGCTGCCCGTCGACAAGGCCGGCGTCGGCTCGGCGGTCAACGACACGACGCGTGAGCTCGGCGGAACGCTCGGGGTGGCGGTGGTCGGCAGCCTGTTCTCGTCGGTGTACGGCGCCAAGCTCGCCGACCAGCTCGGGGGCACGGCGCTGCCCGCGGCCGCGCTGCACACCGCCCAGGAGAGCGTCGGCGCGGCCGTGGTGGTGGCCCAGCGCGCCGGCGAGCAGGCCGGCCCGAGCGCCGGCGCCGCGGTCAAGCACGCGATCGACACCGCGTTCATGGACGGCTTCCAGGCCGGCGCCCTGGTGGCGGCCGCTGTGGTGCTGGTCGGTGCGCTGCTCGCCGCCCTGTTCCTGCCCGCACGCGCCGACTCGCCGGCGTTGCGAGGCGCTCCGGCGCCGGATCGGGCGGACGTCGAGTTCACCGACGGTTCACCGGCACGAAAAGCGCGCTCGCCGCAGCGACATGCGACTGACAGGTGCACGCCTCGAGCCGACGCCGAGCCGACGGGACGACGCTGTTCGTCAACCTCCAGCAGCCCGGCACACCTTCGCCATCACGGGGCCCTGGACCACCTGACGCGTCGCGCCGGCCGGTCTAGGTTGTCGGCATGAAGCGTGTCGCACTCCTTCTGGCCGCCGGCGCACTCGGCGCGGTCGCGAGCGTCGGCGTCGGTCATGCCGCCGCCGACGACCAGGCGAAGGTCGACGCGGCCATCGCCGTGTTCGAGCAACGGGTCACCGACGCCGGGTTCGTCGACACCGGTCCGTCCGAGACGTCGGACACCGCCGGGACGACGACCGGGTCCTCCGACGTGCTGGCCGAGGAACCGCAGTCGTTCGACGCCTGCTTCGGGGCCCTGGCGCCGTTGCTCGACAACACCAACGGCGATGTCGAGGGCCAGACGGCGCGCGCCGTGTCCGACAACTACACGTTCACGGCGGCCCCGACGACCGCGGCGACCACCGGCGTGTTCGACATGGGGCCGGCCGAGGACATGGTCGCGGCCGGGGTGATCACGGTCGACGACGCCCACACCAAGCTGCTCGACCAGTTCGTCAGCCAGCTCACCTCGCCGGACACGGCGGCGTGCATCGAGGGCGAGATCGCCGAGACGAGCGCCATCACCATGCCGACGATCCCCGAACTGACCGGCGTGTCGCTCCCCGACCTGTCGTCGATGATCCCCCAGATCGACGTGCACGCCACACCCGACCTCGGGGTCGGCGACGCGAGCGGTCGCCTCGATCTCGGCATCTCGAGCAACATGTTCGGCATCCCCATCGACTTCGACGTGTCGCTGCTGCTCGCCCGCACCGGCAACTCGCTCGTCTACATCGCCTACAGCACCGGCGCCGAGCCGGTGTCGGACCTCGACCCCCAGGCCGAGCTGCAGGCCGTCGTCGACGCCCTCGCCTGATCTCCAACCGGAGGGCACCAGCAGGACCGTACGGTCCAGCTGGTGCCCTCCGGTTGCGCGTCGCGGTCAGACGTCGGCGCCCATCTCGTTCAGGATGTCCTTGACCTCGGTGGAGATGTCGATGGCGAGGATCTCGGCGCCGTCGGTGTTGAGGTGGAAGCCGTCGCTCTGACGCACCGGCTTGGCCTTGCCGTCGCGCGGGTCGACGACGAGCTCGGCCCAGCCGCCGCTGCGCCCGGCAAAGCGCTTCCACGTGTCGATGAAGGTCACGCCGGAGCGGGCGGCGATCGCCTCCTTGACGGCGGCGTTCTGCACCGCCAGATCGGCGGTGACCTCGGGGTTGTTGTCGTTGGGGATGCCCACCCACACGAGCTTGGCCCCGCTGTCGAGGACCGTGTCCATCACCTCGCCCGCCCGGCGGACGTACTCGGCGGTCCACTCGTCGGAGTTGCTCGACGGGTCGCCGACGATGAAGTCGGGCTGGCACGTGCCGGCACCGTTCGGGCACGGCGACGTGAGGCCCTGCGAGTCGTTGCCTCCGAACGTGGCGACGACGATGTCGGGGTGCGTCTCGGCGATCGCCCGCGTGAGCTCGGCCGGCCAGTCGTAGAAGTCGGGCCGGGCCAGCCCGGACGACACCTTGTAGTCGAGCGTGATGTCGACGATGTCGGTCGTGTCGAGCAGCTGGCCCAGGTACGGCGCGAACGTCCCGGCGTCGCTGTCGCCGACGATGAGGATGCGCGCCGGGTCGGCCGCCGTCGGCGGCCCGGTGCGCTCGACCACCGCCGGGGCGGCCGAGGCGGCCACCGTCGTGACCGCGGCCGCCGCATCGACCGCCGTGGTGACCGGCGCGGCGGCCAGGGTGGTGGACGTCTGGCTGTCGGCGTCATTGCCGGTGAGCGAGTTGACCAGCACCAGCACGCCGACCGTGAGCGCCGCCAGCACGGCGAGCACGCCGACGCGTCGCACCATGTAGCGGCGCCGCGGAAGGGGCGCGCGGACCGGCGGACGCCCGCCGCGCGACGCGCTCTTGGGGCCGCCGGATGGGCGCGGTCGCTGAGCGGGCGCACTCATACGCGCAGTATGGTACGCAGTGGCTGCGGCACACGGGATACGGCAGGACAGTGCCCTTCATCCGCTCGCGTCATCGAAACACCACGAAAACCCTGAAGGGGGACCCATGATCACGAGCAAGCGCGTGCTTGCTGCCGGCTTCGTTGCGGCACTCGGCCTGGCCGGGCTCGGCCTCGGCGCCAGCAACGCCGGGGCCAGCGCCGACATGATGGGCGGCGGCCTCTGCGACGGCATCGATCTCTCCACGCTCACGGGCGGCGCCGCCGCCGGCAGCGCGGCCAGCGGCTCCGAGGCACCCGCGGCGACCGCAGCCGCGAGCCGGCACCGGAGGCCGCCGGATCGGCGGCCGCCGGTGGCGGGAGCGGCGTCAACGTCGCCGTGCTCTTCGACGTCACCGGCCGGGGCGACAAGTCGTTCAACGACGCCGCCGCCGCCGGGCTCGACCAGGCCGTCGCCGACTTCGGCGTCAACCCCACCGAGTCGACACCGTCGGGCGACGGCGACCGGGCCGAGCGCCTGAGCGCCGCCATCGCCGACGGCAACCAGCTCGTGATCGCGGTCGGCTACCTGTGGAGCAACGCCCTCACCGAGGCCGCTGCCGGCGAACCCCGACACGCACTTCGGCATCGTCGACTCGGTCGTCGACAGCCCGAACGTGGCCAGCCTGTTGTTCGCCGAGGAGCAGGGCTCGTTCCTGGTCGGCGTCGCCGCCGCGCTGAAGTCGAAGACCGACCACGTCGGCTTCGTCGGCGGCGTGCCCAACGCCCTGATCCAGAAGTTCCAGGCCGGCTTCGAAGCCGGCGTGGCGTGCGTCAACCCCGACATCACCGTCGAGGTGCAGTACGTCAACGACGACCCGACCATCGGGTTCAACGACCCGGCCCGCGGCAAGGAGCTCGGCGCGGCGATGTACGAGGCCGGCGCCGACGTCGTGTACGCCGCGGCCGGCGCGTCCGGCTCGGGTGTGCTCGAGGCGACGTCCGAGGCGGGCGATCCCGGGGACGTCTGGACCATCGGCGTCGACAGCGACCTCTACCAGCAGGTCGATGCCGACCTCCAGCCGTACGTGCTCACGTCGATGCTCAAGCGCGTCGACGTCGCCACCTACGAGACCATCCGCTCGCGAGGTCGAGGGCAGCTTCGCCGGTGGCGAGACGCTGTTCGACCTGTCGGTCGACGGCGTCGGCTACTCGACGTCGGGCGGGTTCGTCGACGACATCGCCCCGGTGCTCGACGGCCTGAAGGCGCCTCATCGTCGACGGCACGATCGTCGTCCCGACAGGCACCGGCCAGCTGAACGACGCCGGGCTCGCGCCCGGCCGGTTCACCGAGGGCGCCTGCTCGCACCGAGCGGGCGCCCTCGCCGCGTCCGGGGACGAGGGCGCGACGGTCGGCGCACCGGTGCGCGATCGGCTAGAAACGCGCCGGGATGAACCCTGAACCGACATCGGCGGACCTGGCGATCGAGCTGCGCGACATCGTCAAGCGCTTCCCCGGGGTCGTCGCCAACGACGGGGTGAACCTCAAGGTCGCGCAACGGCTCGATCCACGCCATCGTCGGCGAGAACGGCGCCGGCAAGTCGACGCTGATGAAGACGCTCTACGGCGCCCACCAGCCCGACGAGGGCGAGATCTACGTCCGCGGCGTGCAGCAGCACTTCCGCTCGCCGGCCGCCGCCATCAGGCTCGGCATCGGCATGGTGTTCCAGCACTTCATGCTCGCCGACAACTTCACGGTGTGGGAGAACATCGTGCTCGGGCGCGAGCCGGGCACGCCGTTCAACCTCGCCGCCGGCGAGGCCCGCCGCCGCATCCGCGAGCTGTCCCGCCAGTACGGCCTGGCGATCGACCCCGACGAGCTGGTCGCCGACCTCGGCGTCGGCGAGAAGCAGCGCGTCGAGATCCTCAAGGTGCTCTACCGCGGCGCCGAGATCCTGATCCTCGACGAGCCGACCGCGGTGCTCGTGCCCCAGGAGGTGGAGGAGCTGTTCACCTCGCTGCGCCAGCTCACCGCCGACGGTGCGACCGTGATCTTCATCTCCCACCACCTCGACGAGGTGCTCGCCCACGCCGACGCGATCACGGTCATCCGCGCCGGCAAGACGGTCGGCGAGATCGCCGACCCGTCGTCGGTGACCGCCGAGCAGCTGGCCGAGCTGATGGTCGGCTCCGAGCTGCCGACGCCCGAGACGCGAGCGCGCACGGTCACCGACCGCGTCCGCCTCGAGCTGGTCGACCTCACGGTCGAGCCCGACGCCAAGGCGGGCGCGATCACGCTCGGGCCCGGCGCCGACACCAACGCCACCGAGACGATGGCCGCCGCCCAGGCCGGACGCCGCCCGCTCGACGGCGTGTCGATCAAGGTGCACGGCGGTGAGATCGTCGGCATCGCCGGGGTCGAGGGCAACGGGCAGACCGAGCTGATCGACGCCATCATGGGGCTGCTGCCGGCGAGCGGCGACGTGCTCGTCGACGGGGTGCCGATCACCGGCCTGGGCACGCTGGCGCGCCGCGAGGCGGGGCTCGGCTGCATCCCCGAGGACCGCCAGCGCGACGGGATGGTGCTCGCCATGACGGTGTGGGAGAACGTGCTCCTCGGCCACCAGAACCACCCGGCCTTCGACCGGCGCGGGTTCGTCGACCGCGACGCCGCCCGGCGGCGGGCCACCGAGGTGGTCGCCGGCTTCGACGTGCGCACGCCCGGCATCGACGTGCGCGCCGTCGACGCTGTCGGGCGGCAACCAGCAGAAGCTCATCGTCGGGCGGGAGATGCTGGCCGAGCCCTCCGTGCTGGTGGCCGCCCACCCCACCCGCGGCGTCGACGTCGGTGCCCAGGCGGCGATCTGGGACGTGCTGCGCGACGCCCGCGCCGAAGGCAAGGCCACGCTGCTCGTGTCGGCCGACCTCGAGGAGCTGATCGGGCTGTCCGATCGCCTGCTCGTGATGCTGCGCGGCCGGGTCGTCGCCGACCTCGACCCGGCGACGGTCACGCCGACGAGGTCGGCAGCTACATGACCGGGGCGCTGCAGTGACGCTCGACGGCAACCTGCGCCGCCGCATCGTGTACGGCGCGGCGGCCCCGATCATCGGCACGGTGGTCGCGGTCGCCGTGTCGTCGCTCGCCCTGCTGATCGCCGGCAAGAGCCCGATCACCACGTTCCAGGAGATGTGGAAGGCGATCGACGGCACCGAGCCCGTCGTCGCGCATCGTCAACCGCTCGGTGCCGTACTACATCGCCGGCGTGGCGGTGGCGATCGGCTTCAAGATGCGGCTGTTCAACATCGGCGTCGACGGCCAGTACCTGCTCGCCGCCCTGTTCGCCGCCGCCTTCGGGTTCGGCATCGGCTCGTGGAACCTGCCGGCGCCGGTGTGGGTGCTGCTCACGACGCTGGTCGCGGTGGTGGTCGGCATGACCTGGGCGGCGATCCCGGCCCTGCTCAAGGTGACGCGCAACGTCAACGAGGTGATCTCCACGATCATGCTCAACTACATCGCCACGCTACCTCGGGCTGTACCTCCTGCGCCACTACTTCGACCGCGAGGATCCCAACGTCGCCGAGACCGGCCTGCTGCCCAAGGGCGCCCGCATCCCCTCGTTCAACTCGCTGTTCGAGGCCGTCGGCTTCCACATGCCCAACAACGTCGTGCTGCAGGGCTACGTGCCGGTCGCGATCGCCGTCGGGGTCGGCTACTACCTGCGTGCTCAACCGCAGCCGCTTCGGTTTCGACCTCCGCGTGTCGGGCGCCAACCCGAGCGCGGCCCGGGCGTCGGGCATCAACCCCAAGCGGATGGTGATGATCACCATGCTGATCTCGGGCGGCCTCGCCGGCGCTGATCGGGCTGGCGCCGCTGATGGCCGACCAGCAGTACTACCGCTACGGCGACCAGTTCCCCCAGAGCCTCGGCTTCACCGGCCTGTCGCTCGCGCTGCTCGGGCGCAACAGCCCGATCGGCATCGCCTTCGCCGCGCTGGTGTGGGCCACGATCGAGCGAGCGACGCAGCGGCTCAGCTTCATCGGCATCCCGCAGGAGATCGGCACGATCCTGCAGGGCACGTTCCTGCTCGCCGCGGTGATCGCCTTCGAGGTGGTCAACCGCCACGCCGAGGCCGCCGAGGCGGCCGCCCTGTCGCGACAACGGCCGATGCCACCCCCAGCGCCGCTCGAACCGGCGGTGTTGACATGACCGGCGGCGACGCTCGACGTCGGGCCGGCCCCGGTGGCGCCGTCGCGGTCGCGGCGTCGGCGTCGCTGCCCGGCCCGCTGTGGGCGTGGGCCGGCCTGCTGGTCGTCGTCTCCGTCGCCATCGCCCGGTTGATCAGCAACACCGACGACGTCACCTCTCCCGGCACGTTCGCGGTGGCGATCCGTGTCGCCGCGCCGATCGCCATGGCCGGCCTCGCCGGGCTGTGGTCGGAGCGCAGCGGCACCGTCAACATCGGCCTCGAGGGGATGATGACCGCCGGCACCGTGTTCGGCGGCTGGTTCGCCTGGCAGCACGGACCGTGGTTCGGGCTGCTCGGTGGCGTCGTCGGCGGGCTGCTCGGCGGGCTGCTGCTCGGCCTCGCCACGGTCACGTTCGGCGTCAACCACATCGTCGCCGGGTTCGCCGTCAACATCCTCGCCCCCGGCGTGGCCCGGTTCATGGCCAACGTGCTGTTCGTCGGCGAGCAGGGCGGCTCGCTCACCAACTCGCCCGGCGTGTCGGGCAAGATGGGCGAGTTCACCCTGCCGTTCCTGTCGGGTGGGCGCTTCCTCGCGTGGGGCACGCCGGACCCGCTCGCCCGCATCGCGTCGTGGCGCTGGTTCGGTGTCTCCGACGTCGGCGGGTTCCTGTCCGGCGTCACCACCGGCATCAGCTACGACGTCCTGCTGGCGATCGGCCTGTTCGTGCTCAGCGGCTACGTGCTGTGGCACACGCCGTTCGGCCTGCGCCTGCGCTCGGCCGGTGAGCGCCCGAGCGCCGCCGACTCACTCGGGGTCAACGTCCACCTCTACCGCTACATCGGCGTCGCCATCTCGGGGGCGCTGGCCGGCATCGGCGGGGCGATGCTCGTGCTGCTGAGCGGGCGCTACAGCCAGGACATGGTGGCCGGTCGCGGCTTCCTCGGTCTCGCCACCGTGGTGGTCGGGAACTGGCGTCCCTTCGGCGTGGGCGCGGCGGCGTTGATGTTCGGCTACTTCGACGGACTGACGCTGCGACTCAATCCCGAGTCGCTGCTGCTGGCCGTCGTGCTGGCCGCGGCGCTGATGCTGCTCGTCGGCCTGGTGTACGTGGCGACGACGCGCCGCTACGGCCTGGTGCGGCTGCTGGCGTTGCCGGCCGGCGCCCTCGGCGTGCTCGGTGTGCTGTACGGACTCGCCGAGCACCTGCAGCAGAACGGTTGGCTGCTCCTGTCGCTGTGGGTCGTCGGCGGCGGGGTGCTGGCGATCGTGGCCCTCGTGGTGGCGCGGCGATCAGGGACGCTGTCGGGCACGATCATGGCGATGGCCGCGGCGGCGGCCGTGTTCGCCTACGTCCGACTCGACGATCTGCCGAGCGAGTTCGTGGCGATGCTCCCGTACGCCGTCACGCTCATCGTCGTGGCGTCGCGCGGCCAGTCGTTGCGGCCCCCGGCCCAGGCCGGCGAACCCTGGTTCAAGGGCCAGAACTAGCGGTTGCGCGTCAGCGCGAGCGAACTGCGGTGACGCCGATGGTGATGCCGCCGCGTGGCCGTTGGGTGAGGCGCACCTCGACCGACGCGCACGCCGCGGTGGTGAAGATCTCGGCGGCGATCTCGGCGGCGAGGTCCTCGGCGAACACCGCCCGGTCGCGGAAGCTCCACAGGTAGAGCTTCAGGCTCTTCGACTCGACGCACCAGCGATCCGGGACGTAGGTGATCTCGACGCTCGACAGGTCGGGCTGGCTGGTGACCGGGCAGCGCGACGCCAGCTCCTCGGTGCCGATGCGCACCTCGGCGACGTGGTCGGGCGCCGGGAACACCTCGACGTGGTCGATCGCGTGCTGCACCGTCGCCCCGAGCACGGTGAGGCGCGGGGCGTCGTCGGCCTCGGCGGCGGGATCGTCAACGTCCATCGGCGGGAGCGTAGGGGCGGAAAGTAGATTGTCGCCGTGCTGACCCCCCAGCAGATCGCTCGCTACGAGCGCGACGGGTTCCTCGCCATCGAGGGCTTCGCCACGCTCGATGCGTGCGCGTCGCTGCGGCGACGGGCGGTCGAGCTCGTCGAGGCGTTCGAACCGACCACCGAGCGCACCGTGTTCACCACCCACCAGCAGGAGCGCACGAGCAACCGTGAGTTCCTCTCCTCGGGCGGGTCGATCTGGTGCTTCTTCGAGGCCGATGCGTTCGACGACGAGGGCGAGCTGCGCCAGGACAAGCAGCTCAGCATCAACAAGATCGGGCACGCGATGCACGACCTCGACCCGGTCTTCGAGGCCTTCAGCTACACGCCCGAGCTCGCCGAGGTGGCCGGCGACATCGGGATCGACCGCACCGCTCGCCGTGCAGAGCATGTACATCTTCAAGCAGCCGCACATCGGTGGCGAGGTGACGTGCCACCAGGACGCCACGTTCCTCTACACCGAACCGATGAGCGTCGTCGGCTTCTGGTTCGCCATCGAGGACGCCACGCTCGACAACGGCTGCCTCTGGGCAGCACCGGGCGGGCACCGGGGCCCGTTGCGCGAGCGCTTCGAGCGCGCCGGCGCCGGCGACGACGACGGCACCCGGTTCGTCGCCCTCGACGACGCGCCGCTCCCCACGCCGCCCGCTGGGCTGGTGCCGATCGAGGCCGCGGCCGGCACGCTCGTCGTGCTGCACGGCCTGCTGCCCCACTGGAGCGACGTCAACCGCTCCGCCACGAGCCGGCACGCCTACAGCCTCCACTGCATCGAGCAGGCGGCGGTGTACCCGGCGACCAACTGGCTGCAGCGGGCTGCGCCGTTCCGGGCCCTCGCATGAGGCCGGTGGTCGACGAGGCCCTCGCCCGGCGGATGCCCAAGGCGCTGCTGCACGACCACCTCGACGGTGGCCTGCGCCCGGCGACCGTCGTCGAGCTGGCCCAGGAGTACGGCTACCGCGACCTGCCCACCACCGACGTCGGCGAGCTGGCGACCTGGTTCAACCGGGGCGCCAAGCGCAACGACCTCGTGCTGTACCTCGAGACGTTCGCCCACACGGTCGGGGTGATGCAGCACCGCGACGCCATCGAGCGGGTGGCGTGCGAGTGCGCCGAGGATCTCGCCGCCGACGGTGTGGTGTACGCCGAGGTGCGCATGGCGCCGGAGCTGTGCACCGAGCAGGGCCTCACCCTCGACGAGGTGCAGCAGGCCATCCTCGACGGGTTCGCCCGTGGCTCGGCCGGCACGCCGCTCACGATCTACGCCATCGCCACCGCCATGCGCACCGCGGCGCGCAGCCAGGAGATCGCCGAGCTGGCGGTGCGCTTCCGCGACGCCGGCGTGGTCGGCTTCGACATCGCCGGCGCCGAGGCCGGCTACCCGCCGACGCGGCACCTCGACGCGTTCCAGTACGTGATGCGCGAGAACTTCCACGCCACGATCCACGCCGGCGAGGCCTTCGGGCTGCCGAGCATCTGGGAGGCGGTGCAGTGGTGCGGCGCCGAGCGCCTCGGTCACGGCGTGCGCATCGTCGACGACATCAGCGGCGAGCCGGGCAACGAGCAGCTCGGCCGCCTGGCCGCGTACGTACGCGACACGCGCATCCCGCTCGAGCTGTGCCCGACGTCGAACGTCGGCACCGGCGTGTGCACGTCGATCGCCGAGCACCCGATCGGGATGCTGCGCCGGCTGCGCTTCCGCGTCACGGTGAACACCGACAACCGGCTGATGAGCGACACGTCGATGTCGCGCGAGTTCGTGCAGCTGGCCGACGCCTTCGGGTGGGGCACCGACGACTTCGAGTGGGTGACGATCAACACCGTGAAGAGCGCGTTCGCCGCCGTTCCCCGAGCGGCTGCGCATCATCAACGCGCTCGTCAAGCCGCGCTACGCGTTGCTCGCCGCCGAGCAGTCGCTCGGCGCCGGCTGAGATCCCACGCCCGCTCGCTGGCGCTCGCTCGCCGGCATCTGATACGCCTCGCAGCCATGACAGTCACCGTCACACTCGTCGAGCACCCCGTCGTCGCCGATGCGCTGGCGCGCATCCGTGACGCCTCGACCCCGAACGCACTGTTCCGCCAGAACCTCGAGCGCATCGGCAGCCTGCTGCTCGTCACCGCCACCGCGTCGCTGCCGACGGTCGAGACCACCGTCGAGACGCCGCTCACCACTGCGCCGGCGCGTCGCCTGGCGGTGCAACCGGTGGTGGTGCCGATCCTGCGCGCCGGCCTGGGGTTCGTGCACGCCGCCCAGGAGCTGCTGCCCGACGCCGACGTCGGGTTCATCGGCATCAGCCGCGACGAGGAGACGTTCGCCCCGAAGCCGTACGTGAACAAGCTGCCCGAGTCGCTCGCCGGGCGGCCGGTGATCGTGATCGACCCGATGCTGGCGACGGGCGGCTCGCTGCTGCACACGTGCAAGATCCTCACCGAGCGGGAGGCGCCGCTGCCGATCATCGTCGTGTGCGCCCTCGCCGCCCCGGAGGGCATCCGGCGGATGGAGGAGTCGGGCGTGAGCGCGCACATCGTGACGGCGGCGATCGACGACCACCTCAACGACCAGGCGTTCATCGTGCCCGGCCTCGGCGACGCCGGCGACCGCCAGTTCGGGCCGCCGCACTGACCTGGCGCGTTAGGCGGGCACGATCTTGAACAGGCCGCCGCGGAGGGTGAGCACGTAGAGCTCGTCGTCGGGGCCGATGCCGAAGCCGGTGATCACCTCGCTCGGCAGGCTGACCGTGAGCGTGCCGACCTGGTCGGAGGCGCCCATCGCCATCACCCGGCCGGCCATGTCGGCGAACACGTAGGCGCCGTCGAGCCCCGGGATCGCGCTCCCCCGGTAGACCCGCCCGCCGATGATGGCGGGGCCGATCTGCGTCGTGCCGGTAGGTGAACAGCGGCTCGACGATGTCGGCGGGAGCGCCCTGGTAGCGGACGTGGTCGCCCTCGACGAAGTACCAGCCGAAGTTGGCCCCGGTCTGCGTGTCGGGGATGCGGTTGAGCTCCTCGACGGTGTCCTCGCCGACATCGCTGATCCACAGCTCGTCGGTGACGGGGTCACGCCAGAAGCCCCACGGGTTGCGCAGGCCCTTGGCGAAGATCTCGGGCGCCTTGGTGGAGTCGCCGACGTACGGGTTGTCGTCGGGCACGGTGTAGCCGGGGCCGGTGGTCGACGGGACGATGCGCAGGATCGCACCCAGGGTCTTGGTCATGTCCTGGGCGTCGCGGCCGCGGCTGCCGCCGCCGTCGCCGACGGCGAGGAAGAGCGTCCCGTCGTCGGTGATGTTGATCCCGCCACCCTTGTGGCCGGCGCCGGGTTCGGCGATGTCGATCACCTTCCACACCGAGTCGGGGTCGGGGACTCCGTCGTCGCCGACGGCGTAGGACACGAGGTGGGCCTGGGCCTGCAGGTCGGTGTAGTAGAGGAACATCCGCCCGTCGACGGGGCTGAAGGCGAGGCCGAGCATGCCACGCTCGGAGCCGGTCTCGTAGTCCGACACGGTGCCGGTGAGGTCGAGCACCTTGACGGGCGCGCCGCCCTTGGGGATGCGGTACACCTGACCGGTCTGGGTGGTGACGTAGATGCTGGTGTCGTCGGGGCGCACCGCCATCGCCGTGAGCTTCTCGATGTCGGCGATCGGTTGCGTGGTGAGGGCGATCGCGGCGAGGGCGTCGACGCCGGGTCGGGCCTCGGTGGTGGTGGTCGCCGCGGCGGTCGTGGACGAGCCCGCGACGGTGGTCGGGCCGGCGGCCCCGCTGCCGCCGGGCGCGCTCGGCGCCGTCGCGTCGGCGGTCGTGGTCGGTGCGGCACCGGCGAGCGTCGTGGTCGGCCCCTCGGCGGCGAGCCGCAGCGGGTTCGACGAGCCGGAACCACATCCGGCGAGCGCGACCACGCCCACGGCCAGCACCCCCACCCCGCGCCACGCCGTTGCACGCTCGATCCGCCGACACTACAACCCCCTCCCCCACCCCCCCGACCACCCCCACCCCCGAAAACCCGATTTCCACAAGCAAAATCGTGCAGATCTGCACGAATTCGCGCCCCAGAATCGCCACGACGTCGGCCTTTCCGTCGGGCCGATCTCGTGACACCCAGGACAGATGATGATGAATCGCGCGGATGTACATCAGCTGTTCCACTCCCAGTTCGGCGTCGCGGATCTCGCCCAGCTCGTCTCGCTCGGGCTGTCGCCGAGCACCGTGCTGCGCACGCAGCGCCGTGGAGCGATCGCACCCGTCCTGCCGGGGGTGTTCCAGGTCGCCGGCGGGGAGCTGTCGTTCCGGGGCAAGGCCATGGCGGCCCAGCTCCACGGTGGCTATCGGAGCTTTCTCAGCGGCACGACGGCGGCCGCGCTGTGGGGCGCCCGAGCGATGCCGATGAACCGGGTGGAGATCACCATCGTCGGCAAGGTGCGCACCCATCCGGCGCCTTGGATGCGGGTCCGGCGCAGCGTGCTCGATCGAGACGACGACGTGGTGACGCGCGACGACGGGCTGCGACTGGCGAGCCCGCTGCGCACACTGTTCACGCTGGCCATCGACTTCAACGCCTACCGGTTCCATCGGGCCGCCGAGGACCTCTGGCATCTCCGCCTGATGACGCCGGACGAGGCGGACGCATACCTCGCCGTCATCCGTCGATCCGGCCGCACCGGCGTCAAGCGCTTCGAGGACTGGCTGGTCGATGTGTCGGCACGCACGGCTCCGAGTCAGTCACATCTCGAGCTGGACGTGATCGAGGCGGTACGGGCGGTCGGGCTTCCCGACCCGGTTCGCCAGTACCCGCTGGTGCTGCGGTCCGGCGAGACGATCCACATCGACATCGCCTGGCCGGGCAAGTGTCTCGGACTCGAGCCCGGTCACAGCTGGCACCACGGCGGCGACCTCCAGATGCGCAAGGACCACGCCCGCGACCGCGCCTGCGCCGAGCTCGGTTGGCAGATCGTGCGTCTCGACGAGGACCTCGCGCGACGACCTGATGAGTGCCGCGCTCCAGGTGAAACGCATCTACGACACGAAGGATCGGGCGAGCTGAGCCGGCACCGGGATTCTGGGCGCGAATTCGTGCAGATCTGCACGAATTTGCTTGTGGAAATCAGGTTTTGGCGGCGGTGGCGGCGAGGAGGAGGGTGGCGAGGGCGTCGACGTAGGGGTGGGGGTCGGCGTCGACCGCTTCGCCGTAGAACTTCACCTTCGGCTCGGTGCCGCTCGGGCGCACCTGCACGCGCACGCCGCCGGCGAGGTCGAAGCGCAGCAGGTCGGCCTCCGGGTACGCCGTGACGTCGAGCACCTTGGCCCCACCGATCTCCTTGGGCGGGCACGCCTGCAGCGCCTTCACCCCCTTGGCGGCCTCGGCGGGATCCATCCGCACCGACCGGTCGACGATCACGTGACGCCCGAAGCGCTCGACGATGGCGTCGAGCCGGCCCTGCAGCGTCGTCCCCTCCGCCGCGGCGACGGCGGCGATCTCGGCGAGGAGCACCGCCGCCGACACACCGTCCTTGTCGAGCGGGCGCGGCGCCACGAGGTATCCGAGCGCCTGCTCGTAGCCGAGCACGAACCGCCACTCGGGATGGTCGAGGATCGTGCGCCCGATCCACTTGAACCCGGTGAACGTCTCGGCCGAGTGCACCCCGGCCGCCTTCGCCATGTCGCCGAGCAACGACGACGACACCAGGGTGGTGATCACCACCCGGTCGTCGCCCGAGGTGTGGGCGAGCAGGTAGTCGGCGAACAGCCACCCGATCTCGTCGCCGCCGAGGCGACGCCAGGACCCGTCGGGTTGCGGGATCGCCGCGCCCAACCGGTCGGCGTCGGGGTCGTTGGCGATCGCCACGTGGGCGCCGGTGTCGACCGCCAAGGCCGTGACGAGGTCCATCGCCCCCGGCTCCTCGGGGTTGGGGAACGCCACGGTCGGGAAGTCGGGATCGGGCGCTGCCTGCGCCGCCACGACGGCCGGCGCCTCGAACCCGGCACGGACGAACGCGGCCGCCACCACGTCGCCGCCGACCCCGTGCATCGGTGTGTAGGCGACCGGGACGCCGGCGACCTCGGGCCGGCGGCGCACGGCCGGGATGCTCGCGAGGTAGCGCTCGAGCACCTCCGGTCCGAGGTGCTCGATCAGCGGATCGTCGTCCTCGGAGAGGGCCACGTCGGCGGCGTCGACGCGCTCGATCTCGGCCGAGATCCCGGCGTCGTGCGGCGGCACGATCTGGGGCCCGTCGCCGAGGTACACCTTGTACCCGTTGTCGGCGGGTGGGTTGTGCGACGCGGTCACCATCACCCCGGCGGCGCACCCGAGGTCGGTCATCGACCAGGCCAGCACCGGCGTGGGCAACGCCCGCTCGAGCACCAGCGCCCGGATGCCGGCGCCGGCCATCACCCGGGCGGTGTCGAGGGCGAACACGTCGCTCTTGTGCCGGGCGTCGAACCCGATCACGACGCCCCTCGTGGCCGCGGCCGGGTCGAACCCGATGAGGTAGTTGGCGAGCCCGGCGGCCGCCTGGCGCACCACCAGCCGGTTCATCCGCAGCGGCCCGGCGCCGATCGCGGCCCGCAGTCCCGCCGTGCCGAAGTGCAGCCGCCCGTCGAAGCGCGCCCGCAACACGGACGGGTCGCCCGCCATCAGCTCTTCGAGCTCGCCGCGCACGTCGGCGTCGGGCTCGGCCGCCAGCCACCGCTGCGCGGTCACGTAGATCTCGTCGCCCGGTTGCTGCGTCTGGGTCATCGGGAGATCATCCCTCGCGGGCGGTCGGAACGGCCGGGGAACGCAATGACGTCACGGCGCCAGCGTACGCAGCTCCACCAGCGGGCGAGGACCGACGTGGGCGATCACCTCGGCCGCCGCGATCGACCCCAGCCGAGCGCACTCGGCGAGCGTCGCCCCGGTGGTGAGGCCGTGGAGGAACCCGGCGGCGAACAGGTCGCCGGCGCCCGTGGTGTCGAGCACGCGGTCCACCGACTCGGCGGGTACGGCGATCACCTCGTCCGCGGTCACGACGATGCAGCCGGACGCGCCGCACGTGATCGCCACCAGCCCGCAGTCGCGGCGAACGGCGTCGATCGCAGCGTCGAGGTCGTCGAGCTCGTAGAGCGACAGCAGCTCGGCCTCGTTCCCGAAGAGCACGTCGACCTGCTCGCGAACGAGCAGACGGAAGTCGTCGCGGTGGCGATCGACGCAGAACGAGTCGGACAGCGTGAGCGACACCCGCCGTCCGTGTTCATGGGCCACCTCGGCGGCCCGCCGGAACGCCGCTTTGGCGTCGTCCCGGTCGAACAGGTAGCCCTCCATGTAGAGCACCTCGCCGTCGGCGACCGCCTCCTCGTCGATGTCGGCGGCGGCCAGCAGGCTCGACACCCCGAGGTAGGTGTTCATCGTGCGCTGGGCGTCGGGGGTGACGACGATGATGCACCGCCCGGTCGGCGTCACCGGCGATGGGGCACCGGGCCGGAACGCCACGCCGACCGCCAGCAGGTCGTGCCCGAACACCTCGCCCAGCTCGTCGTCGCTGACCTTGCCGATGTACGCCGCCCGTCCGCCGAAGCTGGCGATGCCGCACATCGTGTTGGCGGCCGACCCGCCGCTCATCTCGACCGCCGACCCGAGCGCCCGGTAGAGCTCGAGCGCCCGCTCGGTGTCGACCAGCGCCATCGAGCCCTTCACGAGGTGGTGCTCACCGAGGAACGAGTCGTCGGCGTGGGCGATGACGTCGACGAGCGCGTTGCCGATGCCCACCACCTGGTAACGGGCTGGCCGCGCTTCGGTCTCCGACACGTGGGCGCACGCTATCGGTCGCAATACCATCGGACCCCGTGACTGCCGCGGCCGCCGACGTGAGCCGGACGACACCGCCCCACCGCTCGCCGACGATCCGTACCGCCTCGACCACGCCGTGGTCCCGCGGCGCTACGAGGTCGAGCTCACCCCCGACCTCGGCGCGGCCACGTTCGCCGGACGGGTGCGCATCGAGGTCGACGTCGTCGACCCGACGGCACGGATCACGCTCAACGCCATCGAGCTCGCCGTGGAGGCCTGCCACGTCGACGGCGCCGCCGTCGACTTCACCCTCGACGAGGCGACCGAACGCCTCACCCTCACCCTGCCCACCGCGCTCGAGGCCGGGGCGTCGACGATCGAGATCTCCTTCACCGGCCTGCTCAACGACAAGCTGCGCGGTTTCTATCGCAGCACCTTCACCGATGCCGATGGCAACCCGCAGGTGATCGCCACCACGCAGATGCAGGCGACCGACTGCCGCCGGGCGTTCCCCTGCTGGGACGAGCCCGCGTTCAAGGCGGTCTTCTCGATCACGCTCGTCATCGATCCGGCACTCACCGCCGTGTCGAACGGGCCGGAGGTCGAGCGCGTCGAGCGTGGCGACGGCAAGCTCGTGGTGCGCTTCGCCGACACGATGCCGATGAGCACCTACCTCGTGGCGTTCGTGGTCGGCCCGCTCGAGGTCACCGAGCCGATCGACGCGGCGGGTGTGCCGCTGCGCATCGTGCACGTGCCCGGCAAGGGCCATCTCACGCGCGTTCGCCGCGGAGATCGGCGCCTTCGCCCTCGACTGGTTCCAGCGCTACTACGGCATCCCCTATCCGAGCGACAAGGTCGACCTGCTGGCCCTGCCCGACTTCGCCGCCGGGGCGATGGAGAACCTGGGGTGCATCACCTTCCGCGAGAGCCTGCTGCTCCTCGACCCGGCCACGAGCACCCTCGCCGAACAGATGAACGTCGCCGACGTCGTCGCCCACGAGCTGGCGCACATGTGGTTCGGCGACCTGGTGACGATGCGGTGGTGGAACGGCATCTGGCTGAACGAGGCGTTCGCCACGTTCATGGAGATCGCCGCCTGCGACGCGTTCCGCCCGGAGTGGAAGCGCTGGACCACGTTCGGTCTGGAGCGCTCGGCCGCCTTCGAGACCGACTCGTTGGCCAGCACCCGCTCGGTGGAGTTCGAGGTGCGCTCGCCCGCCGACGCCGACGGCATGTTCGACGTGCTCACGTACCAGAAGGGCGCCTCGCTGCTTCGCATGCTCGAGCAGTACCTCGGCGGTGATCGCTTCCGCCAGGGCGTCAGCCACTACCTGGATCGCCACGCCTACGGCAACACCGAGACCGGCGACCTGTGGGACGCCATCGAGGAGACCACCGGCGAGCCGGTGCGCCAGCTGATGGACTCGTGGATCTGGCAGCCCGGCTACCCGTTCGTCGATGCGCGCCTCGACGGTGCCGACCTCGTGCTCACCCAGCAGCGGTTCGCCTTCGGCGACACCGACGACGACACGTTGTGGCTGGTACCCGTCCTCGTGCGCAACGGCGACGAGTCGCAGCGGGTGCTCCTCGAGGACGGGTCGGCGCGGCTGACGCTCGCCGATCCGTCGGCGCCGGTGGTGGTCAACGCCGGCGGTAGCGGCTTCTTCCAGCGTCTCGTACGACGACGAGCTGCGCGGCCGGCTCACCGGCGCCACGCTCGCCGGACTCGACACGCTGGAGCGCTACGGCCTCGTCGACGATGCGTGGAACGAGGTGGTGGCGGGCCGCCTCGACGGCGCGGCGTTCCTGTCGTTCGTCGAGG
>CAWFLK010000002.1:0-81517 GCA_963816635.1 Ilumatobacteraceae bacterium
CGCCCGCCGATGATGGCGGGGCCGATCTGGTCGTGCCGGTAGGTGAACAGCGGCTCGACGATGTCGGCGGGAGCGCCCTGGTAGCGGACGTGGTCGCCCTCGACGAAGTACCAGCCGAAGTTGGCCCCGATCTGCGTGTCGGGGATGCGGATAGCTCCTCGACCGTGTCCTCGCCGACATCGCTGATCCACAGCTCGTCGGTGACAGGGTAGCGCCAGAACCCCCACGGGTTGCGCAGGCCCTTGGCGAAGATCTCGGGCGCCTTGGTCGAGTCGCCGACGTACGGGTTGTCGTCGGGCACGGTGTAGCCGGGGCCGGTGGTCGACGGGACGATGCGCAGGATCGCACCCAGGGTCTTGGTCATGTCCTGGGCGTCACGGGCCGCGGCTGCCGCCGCCGTCGCCGACCGCGAGGAAGGCGTCCCGTCGTCGGTGATGTTGATCCCGCCACCCTTGTGGCCGGCGCCGGGTTCGGCGATGTCGATCACCTTCCACACCGAGTCGGGGTCGGGGACTCCGTCGTCGCCGACGGCGTAGGACACGAGGTGGGCCTGTGCCTGCAGGTCGGTGTAGTAGAGGAACATCCGCCCGTCGACGGGGCTGAAGGCGAGGCCCGGCGTCCGCGCTCGGAGCCGGTCTCGTAGTCCGACACGGTGCCGGTGAGGTCGAGCACCTTGACGGGCGCACCGCCCTTGGGGATGCGGTACACCTGACCCGTCTGGGTGGTGACGTAGATGCTGGTGTCGTCGGGGCGCACCGCCATCGCCGTGAGCTTCTCGAGGTCGGCGATCGGTTGCGTGGTGAGGGCGATCGCGGCGAGGGCGTCGACGCCGGGTCGGGCCTCGGTGGTGGTGGTCGCCGCGGCGGTCGTGGACGAGCCCACGACGGTGGTCTGGCCGGCGGCCACGCTGCCGCCGGGCGCGCTCGGCGACGAGGCGTCGGCGGTCGTGGTCGGTGCCGCGCCGGCGAGCGTCGTGGTCGGCCCTTCGGCAGCGAGCCGCAGCGGATTCGCCTCGCCGGAACCGCAGCCGGCGAGCGCGACGACGCCCGCGGCCAGCACCCCCGCCCCGCGCCACGCCGTTGCACGCTCGATCCGCCGACACTACAGCCCCCTCCCCCACCCCCCGACCACCCCCACCCCCGAAAACCCGATTTCCACAAGCAAAATGGTCCAGATCTGCACGATTCGCCCCAGAATCGCCACGACGTGGGCCTTTTCCGTCGGGCCGATCTCGTGACACCCAGGACAGATGATGATGAATCCGCGGATGTACATCAGCTGTTCCACTCCCAGTTCGGCGTTGCGGATCTCGCCCAGCTCGTCTCGCTCGGGCTGTCGCCGAGCACCGTGCTGCGCACGCAGCGCCGCGGAGCGATCGCACCCGTCCTGCCGGGGGTGTTCCAGGTAGCCGGTGGGGAGCTGTCGTTCCGGGGCAAGGCCATGGCGGCCCAGCTCCACGGTGGCTATCGGAGCTTTCTCAGCGGCACGACGGCGGCCGCGCTGTGGGGCGCCCGGCGATGCCACTGAACCGCGTGGAGATCACCATCGTCGGCAAGGTGCGCACCCATCCGGCGCCTTGGATGCGGGTGCCCGGCGCAGCGTGCTCGATCGAGACGGCGACGTGGTGCCGCGCGCGACGAACTGGCTGCGACTGGCGAGCCACTGCGCACATTGTTCACGCTGGCCATCGACTTCAACGCCTACCGGTTCCATCGGGCCGCCGAGGACCTCTGGCATCTCCGCCTGATGACGCCGGACGAGGCGGACGCATACCTCACCGTCATCCGTCGCTCCGGCCGCACCGGCGTCGCGGTTCGAGGACTGGCTGGTCGATGTGTCGGCACGCACGGCACCGAGTCAGTCGCATCTCGAGCTCGACGTGATCGCGGCGGTCCGGGCGGTCGGGCTGCCCGAGCCGGTTCGCCAGTACCCGCTGGTGCTGCGGTCCGGCGAGACGATCCACATCGACATCGCCTGGCCGGGCAAGTGTCTCGGACTCGAGCCCGGTCACAGCTGGCACCACGGCGGCGACCTCCGGATGCGCAAGGATCACGCCCGCGACAGCGCCTGCGCCGAGCTCGGTTGGCAGATCGTTCGTCTCGACGAAGACCTCCGCGACGACCTCGATGTGCGGCGCGCCAAGTGAAACGCATCTACGACACGAGGGATCGGCGAGCTGATCCGGCGCCAGGATTCTGGGCGCGAATTCGTGCAGGAATTCTGCTCGAATTTCCGTGTGGAATAGGTTTGGCGGCGGTGGCGGCGAGGAGGAGGGTGGCGAGGGCGTCGACGTAGGGGTGGGGGTCGGCGTCGACCGCTTCGCCGTAGAACTTCACCTTGGGCTCGGTGCCGCTCGGGCGCACCTGCACGCGGACGCCGCCGGCGAGGTCGAAGCGCAGCAGGTCGGCCTCCGGGTACGCCGTGACGTCGAGCACCTTGGCCCCACCGATCTCCTTGGGCGGGCACGCCTGCAGGGCCTTCACCCCCTTGGCGGCCTCGGCCGGATCCATCCGCACCGACCGGTCGACGATGACGTGACGGCCGAAGCGCTCGACGATGGCGTCGAGCCGGCCCTGCAGCGTCGTCCCCTCCGCCGCGGCGACGGCGGCGATCTCGGCGAGCAGCACCGCCGCCGACACGCCGTCCTTGTCGAGCGGGCGGGGCGCCACGAGGTACCCGAGCGCCTGCTCGTAGCCGAGCACGAACCGCCGCTCGGGATGGTCGAGGATCGTGCGGCCGATCCACTTGAACCCGGTGAACGTCTCGGCCGAGTGCACGCCGGCCGCCTTGGCCATGTCGCCGAGCAGCGACGACGACACGAGGGTGGTGATCACCACCCGGTCGTCGGCCGAGGTGTGGGCGAGCAGGTAGTCGGCGAACAGCCACCGATCTCGTCGCCGCCGAGGCGACGCCGGGACCCGTCGGGTTGCGGGATCGCCGCGCCCAATCGGTCGGCGTCGGGGTCGTTGGCGATCGCCACGTGGGCGCCGGTGTCGACCGCCAAGGCCGTGACGAGGTTCATCGCTCCCGGCTCCTCGGGGTTGGGGAACGCCACGGTCGGGAAGTCGGGATCGGGCGCTGCCTGCGCCGCCACGACGGCCGGCGGGTCGAACCCGGCGGTCGAGGAACGCGGCGGCCACCACGTCGCCGCCGACACCATGCATCGGTGTGTAGGCGACGGGACGCCGGCGACCTCGGGCCGGCGGCGCACGGCCGGGATGCTCGCGAGGTAACGATCGAGCACGTCCGGTCCGAGGTGCTCGATCAGCGGATCGTCGGCCTCGGAGAGCGGCCACGTCGGCGGCGTCGACCCGCTCGATCTCGGCCGAGCTCCCGGCGTCGTGCGGCGGCACGATCTGGGGCCCGTCGCCGAGGTACAGCTTGTACCCGTTGTCGGCGGGTGGGTTGTGCGACGCGGTCACCATCACCCCGGCGGCGCACCCGAGGTCGGTCATCGACCAGGCCAGCACCGGCGTGGGCAACGCCCGCTCGAGCAGCAGCGCCCGGATGCCGGCGGCGGCCATCACCCGGGCGGTGTCGAGGGCGAACACGTCGCTCTTGTGCCGGGCGTCGAACCCGATCACGACGCTCCTCGTGGCCGCGGCCGGGTCGAACCCGATGAGGTAGTTGGCGAGCCCGGCGGCCGCCTGCGCATAAGCCGGTTCATCCGCAGCGGCCCGGCGCCGATCGCGGCCCGCAGTCCCGCCGTGCCGAAGTGCAGCCGCCCGTCGAACCGCGCCCGCAACACGGACGGGTCGCCCGCCATCAGCTCTTCGAGCTCGCCGCGCACGTCGGCGTCGGGCTCGGCCGCTAGCCACCGCTGCGCGGTCACGTAGATCTCGTCGCCCGGTTGTTGCGTCTGGGTCATCGGGCGATCATCCTCGCGGGCGGTCGGAACGGCCGGGGAACTCAATGACGTCACGGCGCCAGCGTACGCAGCTCCACCAGCGGGCGAGGACCGACGTGGGCGATCACCTCGGCCGCCGCGATCGACCCCAGCCGAGCGCACTCGGCGAGCGTCGCCCCGGTGGTGAGGCCGTGGAGGAACCCGGCGGCGAACAGGTCGCCGGCGCCCGTGGTGTCGAGCACGCGGTCCACCGACTCGGCGGGTACGGCGATCACCTCGTCCGCGGTCACGACGATGCAGCCGGACCGCCGCACGTGATCGCCACCAGCGCGCAGGTCGCGGCGGACGGCCTCGATCGCCGCGTCGAGGTCGTCCGAGCTTGTAGAGCGACAGCAGCTCGGCCTCGTTCCCGAAGAGCACGTCGACCTGCTCGCGAACGAGCAGACGAAGTCGTCGCGATGGCGATCGACGCAGAACGAGTCGGACAGCGTGAGCGACACCCGCCGTTCGTGTTCATGGGCCACCTCGGCGGCCCGCCGGAACGCAGCGTTGGCGTCGTCCCGGTCGAACAGGTAGCCCTCCATGTAGAGCACCTCGCCGTCGGCGACCGCCTCCTCGTCGATGTCGGCGGCGGCCAGCAGGCTCGACACCCCGAGGTAGGTGTTCATCGTGCGCTGGGCGTCGGGGGTGACGACGATGATGCACCGCCCGGTCGGCGTCACCGGCGACGGGGCGCCGGGCCGGAACGCCACGCCGACCGCCAGCAGGTCGTGCCCGAACACCTCGCCCAGCTCGTCGTCGCTGACCTTGCCGATGTACGCCGCCCGTCCGCCGAAGCTGGCGATGCCGCACATCGTGTTGGCGGCCGACCCGCCGCTCATCTCGACCGCCGACCCGAGCGCCCGGTAGAGCTCCAGCGCCCGCTCGGTGTCGACCAGCGCCATCGAGCCCTTCACGAGGTGGTGCTCACCGAGGAACGTGTCGTCGGCGTGGGCGATGACGTCGACGAGCTCGTTGCCGATGCCCACCACCTGGTAACGGGCTGGCCGCGCTTCGCTCTCCGACACGTGGGCGCACGCTATCGGTCGCAATACCATCGGACCCCGTGACGTCCCGCCGCGACACCGCCCCACCGCTCGCCGACGATCCGTACCGCCTCGACCACGCCGTGGTCCCGCGGCGGTACGAGGTCGAGCTCACCCCCGACCTCGGCGCGGCCACGTTCGCCGGACGGGTGCGCATCGAGGTCGACGTCGTCGACCCGACGGCACGGATCACGCTCAACGCCATCGAGCTCGCCGTGGAGGCCTGCCGCGTCGACGGCTCCGCCGTCGACTTCAGCCTCGACGAGGCGACCGAACGCCTCACCCTCGCCCTGCCCACCCGCTCGAGGCCGGGTCGTCGACGATCGAGATCTCCTTCACCGGCCTGCTCAACGACAAGTTGCGCGGCTTCTATCGCAGCACCTTCACCGATGCCGATGGCAACCCGCAGGTGATCGCCACCACGCAGATGCAGGCGACCGACTGCCGCCGGGCGTTCCCCTGCTGGGACGAGCCCGCGTTCAAGGCGGTCTTCTCGATCACGCTCGTCATCGATCCGGCACTCACCGCCGTGTCGAACGGGCCGGAGGTCGAGCGCGTCGAGCGTGGCGACGGCAAGCACGTGGTGCGCTTCGCCGACACGATGCCGATGAGCACGTACCTCGTGGCGTTCGTGGTCGGTCCGCTCGAGGTCACCGAGCCGATCGACGCGGCGGGTGTGCCGCTGCGCATCGTGCACGTGCCCGGCAAGGGCCATCTCACGCGCGTTCGCCGCGGAGATCGGCGCCTTCGCCCTCGACTGGTTCCAGCGCTACTACGGCATCCCCTATCCGAGCGACAAGGTCGACCTGCTGGCCCTGCCCGACTTCGCCGCCGGGGCGATGGAGAACCTGGGGTGCATCACCTTCCGCGAGAGCCTGCTGCTCCTCGACCCGGCCACGAGCACCCTCGCCGAACAGATGAACGTCGCCGACGTCGTCGCCCACGAGCTGGCGCACATGTGGTTCGGCGACCTGGTGACGATGCGGTGGTGGAACGGCATCTGGCTGAACGAGGCGTTCGCCACGTTCATGGAGATCGCCGCCTGCGACGCGTTCCGCCCGGAGTGGAAGCGCTGGACCACGTTCGGTCTGGAGCGCTCGGCCGCCTTCGAGACCGACTCGTTGGCCAGCACCCGCTCGGTGGAGTTCGAGGTGCGCTCGCCCGCCGACGCCGACGGCATGTTCGACGTGCTCACGTACCAGAAGGGCGCCTCACTGCTGCGCATGCTCGAGCAGTACCTCGGCGGCGATCGCTTCCGCCAGGGCGTCAGCCACTACCTGGATCGCCACGCCTACGGCAACACCGAGACCGGCGACCTGTGGGACGCCATCGAGGAGACCACCGGCGAGCCGGTGCGCCAGCTGATGGACTCGTGGATCTGGCAGCCCGGCTACCCGTTGGTCGACGCTCGCCTCGACGGTGCCGACGTCGTGCTCACCCAGCAGCGGTTCGCCTTCGGCGACACCGACGACGACACGTTGTGGCTGGTACCCGTCCTCGTGCGCAACGGTGACGAGTCGCAGCGGGTGCTCCTCGAGGACGGGTCGGCGCGGCTCACGCTCGCCGATCCGTCGGCGCCGGTGGTGGTCAACGCCGGCGGGAGCGGGTTCTTCCGCGTCTCGTACGACGACGCGCTGCGCGGCCGGCTCACCGGCGCCACGCTCGCCGGACTCGACACGCTGGAGCGCTACGGCCTCGTCGACGATGCGTGGAACGAGGTGGTGGCGGGCCGCCTCGACGGCGCGGCGTTCCTGTCGTTCGTCGAGGGCTTCGACGAAGAACGGGATCTCGCGGTGTGGCAAGCCATCGTGCTCGGCCTGCGCGGCCTGGGCCGCACGCTCGACGACGCCGACTACCCGCGCTTCCAGGCGCGCGTCGCCGCCCTCGTGCGACCGATCGTGGCCGAGTTGGGCGACCCGACCGCCGGCGAGGACGACCTGCGCGGCAAGCTCCGCGGCACCTTGACGGCGACGCTGGCCGTGCTCGGCGACGACGCCGCCACCGTGGCCTCGTGCCGTGAGCAGTACGAGGCCAGCCGACGGGGCGACCCGGTGCACCCCGAGCTGGTGGCGGCGGCCACCGCCGTGGTGGCCGCCACCGGAGACGCCGACGACTACGAGCGGCTGCTCGACGGCTACCGCACCGCGGCCACCCCGCAGGACCAGCTTCGCCACCTCTACGCGCTCGCCGACTTCGACGACGAGGCGCTGGTGCTCCGCACCTGCGAGCTGTGCCTCACCGACGAGGTGAAGACACAGAACGCTCCGTTCCTGTTGCGCATGGCGATCGCCAACCGCCACCACGGCTTCGCCGCGTGGAGCTTCGTGCGCCAGCACTGGGCCGAGGCCAACGCCGCGTTCCCGGCGAACACGATCGTGCGCATGGTGGGGTCGGTGTCGATGCTCACCACCGAGCACGCGGTGGCCGACGTGCAGGGCTTCTTCACCGAGCATCCGATCCCTCAGGGCGCCAAGACCCTCGACCAGACGCTCGAGCGCCAGCGTGTGAACGCCGCCCTGCGCGAGCGCGAGCGGGTGGACCTGGCCGCCGCCCTGTAGCTCGGCACACCGGCGGCGCCGACGCGGCGCGCCCGGGCCCGCCTACGATCGCACCTCATGCGCGTCGCATGGCGGCTGGCGGCTTCGGCAACGGTCGGCCTCGCCGCGACCGCCCTCGTCGTGGGCACGACCCCGGCGGCGGCCACCCCGGTCCCGCCCGACGACACGAGCGGCACGGCGTTCCTGCGCGCCACGAGTGAGCAGGCGGCAGCCGAATGGTTCGCCGCCAACGTGCCGGGCGGCGTCACCCAAGTCGCCTGCGCCCACCCACCGGCCGACGAAGGCGGCGTGCAGTTCCTGTGCTACGCCGTGGACGCTGCCGGTGCGGTGGTGGTGGCCCGGGTGACGGTGAACGACTACGGAACGCCCGAGCTCGCCGCCGTCGCCGCCGGTGGGGCGACCGCGACCACCGTCGCCGTCGTCGACTCGGCGACCACGGCGGTGTACACGGGCACCGGCAGCCAGACGGTGCCGGTCGACCCCGTGCCGAGCCTGATGGTGGCGGCGATCACGGTCAGCGGGTCCGGACCGGTGACCGTGCAGCCGGTCCATGCGAGCGCCCCGGTGGGGCCACCGATCGTCGGCACCGCGCCCCTGGAGGGCCGCTACCTCATCGGCTCGGCGGGCCTGTTCTCGTCCCTCGCCGTCACCGCCACCGGCGACTGGACGATCCGCATCCAGCGGCCGTCGAGCGCGATCGCCCTCGGTCCCGGCGCGCCGGCGAGCGGGGTGCAGCCCGACGTCGTCTCCTACACCGAGGCGGTGCCGACCGCGCTCGTGCTCGACGCCCCCACGGCGGCGGCGATCACGGTGAGCGCCCTCTCGGCCGCCGGACCGGTGAGCGTGCTCGAGCAGCCAGGCCCGTACTCGGGCCCGATCACGGTGCCGGAGGGTCCCGGCTTCCTCGCCGTCGACATCGCCGGGCCCTGGACGATCAGCGCGGCGGCCGCGACCACCACCACCACCTCATCGCCATGACGATTCTCGACGAGGACTACGGTTGTCCGAGTGCGTGAGATGCTGAGGGCCGAGCGGGTCGTGGTCGCGCCGTGAGCCCCACCGACCCGCCCACGCCGCCACCCGACGACCCCCTCGAGCCGCCAGATCCGGACGCACCCGACACACCTGACGCCGAGACAGGCTCGCCGGAGCCGGGCTCGCCGGAGCCGACCGCCGAGGTGCCCGTCATCGACGACGACTTCAGCCTCGACGAGCCGGCGTGGGCGAACGAGGTGCCCGCCGGCGACGCCGCGGCCGGGGCGGCGGCTGCGGCCGCTGGGGATGGGCCGGACGACGCCGACGGCCGCGGCCGACGAGACGGCGAGCGACGGCGTCGCGGCCACCACGGTCATGGCCGCCGGGGCCGAGACGGGCGAGGCCGCGGACTCGAGCGCCGCCATCCGGCGCCGGGCGCGAGTGTCGAGGCAGCGCTACTGGATGCGGCGCATCGCCGTGCTCGTATGCCTCGGAGCCATCGCCGCGGCCGTCGTCGTGCTCGTCACCCGCAACGGCGACGATGACAACACGTCGCCGAGCACCACGGTGCTGCACGCGTCGTCCACCACGACCGGCGGCGGTGTCACCACCACCACCCGGCCCGGGGCCACCACCACGACCAGCGCAGGCGCGCACCTCCACCACCGCCGGCGTCGTGGTGCCGATCACGACGACCCCCGATCGACGACGACCACCGAGCGCCCGGTCGACACCGAGGGTCGCGACACCGCGTCGACGAGCCCGCCATCGACCGAATCGACCGGCGGCGTCGAGGAGCCCGGCGGCAAGCCGGCGGACACCGAGAGCGAGAGCACCACGACGCCGTCGACCGAGGAACAGATCCCGACGTTCACGACGTCCGCACGGACCACCACGACCCCTCCGGAGACGTCAGTGCCGGAGTCGACCACTCCGGAGTCGACCACCCCCGAATCGAGCTCACCGGCGTCGAGTGCGCCCGCCAGCAGCGAGCCCGGGTCGAGCGTTCCCGAGAGCTCGACGCCCGGCTCGACCGAGCCGATCGATCCGACGGTGCCGCGCTACGAGCTCACCCTGCCCGCCACGTGTGAGATGCGCGGCGGCGCCAAGCTCGGCAGCTCGGGATCCGACGTGCGCTGCCTGGAGGAGCGCCTCGACCAGGTGTCCCGTGGCGGCGCCCTGCGCTTCCAGGTGGACAGCGTGTTCGGCGAGGACACCGAGGCCGCGGTCCGCCAGTTCCAGGAGGTCAACGGGCTCACCGTCGACGGCATCGCCGGCCCGGAGACCAACACCCTGCTCGGCATCTGGCCCGGCAGCTCGCCGCCAACCGCTTGACGACGAGCGACCCGATCTGGTCACCCACGTTCTCGATATCGAGAAGGAGGGTGACCAGATCGACCCTTTCCGAGTCACCAGATCGCCGGTCGGAGCCGGCGCGGGACGTGCCGCAGCGCGGGCGAGGAGCCTCCGTGGCGCCTGAACGGCCGCCGGAGGCACAGCACGGCGGAGCGAAGCTCCACGAGGGAGCGAGCCCCCAGGCGAGCGACCGAGTGGAGCTGAGGGGAATCGAACCCCTGGCCTCGACAGTGCGATTGTCGCGCTCTACCAACTGAGCTACAGCCCCAAGGACCACCCGAGTGTATCGGCTGCGGCGCGACCAGCGCCGAGCGCGATCAGCCGGTCTGCGGGAAGTAGCCGCGGCGCACGGGCTGCGGCTCACGCGGCCGCTGCACCGCCGGGTGCTGACCCGTGGGGTGACGGCCGTTGCGCGCCGGCGGGCGACGCACGGGCTCGGAACGGTCGTACGGTCTCGAAGCCGTAGGCGTCGGAGCGAGCCGGCTGCGGCGCCGGGCGACGCCCGTAGGAGATGCGACCGGAGGTGCCCATGCCCGGCGTGTGGTCGCCGGTGTCGGCGCCCGCCGACGGCTCGACGGAGCGGGCGGTCGAGCGGTACGCGGCCGAATCGTCGCGGTCGCGGCCGAGGGCGCGGGTGTCGGCGCCGTAGTACGTGTCGCTGTCGTCGTCGTAGCGGTAGGACCGTCGCGACGCCGGCGGCGCCTCGTAGAGGTCGCGAGCGTCGCGCTCGTCGGCGTAGTCGGCGCCGTCGACGAGCGACCGCTGGTTGGCGATCGCCAGCAGGTAGACGTAGGCGCCGAGGGCGACGACGGCAACGGCGAAGAGGTACACCATCGCCTTGGAATCGGTCGTCGCCGCCATCAGGCCGGACACGCCGGCGGTGCCGGCGATGAGGTACAGCACCTTGGTACGGCGCCGCTTGATCTCGGCGGCGTCGAGCACCGGACGTCCGTTGCGCATCACGACCGGTGCCCGCTCAGGGCGCTCGGCGTGACGGCGCGGCCGCGCCGTGGGCTCGTGCCCGCGGGTGGCGTCCCGTGACGTGGTGCGGGCCGGCCGGTGCCGGCTGGGCGGTGTGGTTGCTGCCGAGACCGGACCGCAGCGGCGGTCGGCCGCTGGCCGCCGGACGGGCGAGCGTCGAGGGGGCCAGCGGGCGGGCCATCGAGCGCACGCTCGCCCCGCGCGACGGCAGCACGCGCTGCAGGCTGGAGAGCTGGGAACGGAAGTCGCTCACCGAGGAGTTGGGGCGGTTCTCCACGCGGGAGCGCAGCAGCGGTGGTACGAGCACAGCGGCCCAGGCCGCCGCCACGACCAGGAGGACGATCTGACCCATCAGCGACGCCCGGCGTCCTGTGGTCGGGCTGGCACGAGGGTGTTCGTCAAGATGGCGATCCTGCGTTGGTGAGGTCGGTGTCGCCGCCTGCTGGCGCACCGAGCGGTCGAGTGTGTGATGAACGTTGCGGCGTGGTCCGTCGGACTCCGCGTGACGCCGTTGTTACGATTCTACGACGTTTCGACACCGGCAAGCAACAATCCCCCGGTCTTCCAGCCCGGACGTCGCCCGCCGAGCGAAATGGTCACCGCGGCGAATCACCGTCGACGTCGTCGAGCGCACCCGCGCGTCGGTAGGTGCCGGAGCGACCGCCGGTCTTCTCCCACAGGGCGAGGTCGCCGATCGTCATGCCGCGGTCGGCCGACTTGCACATGTCGTAGATCGTGAGCGCCGCCATCGCACAGGCGTGGAGGGCTTCCATCTCCACCCCCGTGCGGTCGACGGTGTCGACGTTGGCCTCGACCGCGACGAAGTCGTCGCCCAGCTCGAAGTTCACCGACACCGAGCCGACGAGGAGCGGGTGGCACAGCGGGATCATGTCGGACGTGCGCTTGGCCGCCTGGATGCCGGCCACCCGCGCCACCGACAGCACGTCGCCCTTCTTGATCTCCCGATTGGCGATCGCGGCGGTCGTCTCGGCGCGCATGAACACCTTGCACCGGGCCACGGCGCGACGGTGGGTCGGCTCCTTGGGCGTGACGTCGACCATCCGCGCCCGGCCGAGCGGGTCGAGGTGGGTGAAGGAGAGATCGCTCATCGCACGCAGTCTCGCACCGGCGGGGGGTCGGCTCGGACCCTCAGCCGCCGATCTGGCTCATCGAGCGTCGCGGGCGCACGAAGTCGACCTGGTGGATGCGGTGTCCAGCCCACTTGCCACCGACGGCGGACTCGATGCGGCGGGCCAGGTCGTCGTCGCTCGCGCCGCGCGCGCATCGCCGCCCGCAGGTCGGTCTCGTCGGTGGCGAACAGGCACGTCCGGAACTGCCCGTCGGCGGTGAGCCGCACCCGATCGCAGTCGCCGCAGAAGGGCTTGGTGACCGTCGGGATCACGCCGACGGTGCCGCCGCCGTCGCGGTAGCGCCACCGGTCGGCGGGCGCGGCACCACGCGCCGGCATCGGCTCGAGCGGGAACACGGCGTCGATGCGGGCGACGATCTCGTCCTGACCGACGACGGCGGCATCGGTCCACGATCCGGTGGCATCGAGGGGCATCCACTCGATGAAGCGGACCTCGATGCCCTCGCGGCGGCCGAACGCGGCGAGGTCGACGATCTCGTCGTCGTTCACCCCGCGCTGCACGACGGTGTT
Source organism: Ilumatobacteraceae bacterium (assembly GCA_963816635.1). GTDB lineage: Bacteria > Actinomycetota > Acidimicrobiia > Acidimicrobiales > Ilumatobacteraceae > Desertimonas. The sequence continues at coordinate 12,463 of CAWFLK010000002.1, forward strand.
GACCTTGACCGGGTCGAACCCCGCCGCCTTCGCCGCGGCGATGCCGTCGAGCACCCGGTCCAGCGAGTCGCGTCGGGTCATCGCGGCGAATCGACCGCGGTCGAGCGTGTCGAGGCTGATGTTCACCCGCCGCAGCCCGGCCCGCCGCAGGCGGTCGGCGAGCAGGCGCAGCGAGGCACCGTTGGTCGTCATCGCCAGATCGATCGGCCCGGCGTCGGTGGACAGCGCGGCGAGCTCGCCCACGAGCGTGTCGATGTCGGCGCGCACCGTCGGCTCACCGCCGGTCAGGCGGATCGACTCGACGCCGTACCGCTCGACCATCAGTCGGGCGACGCGGGTGATCTCCTCGAACGTCAGCACCTCCGACCGCGGCAGCCACGTCATCTCCTCGTCCATGCAGTAGGTGCAGCGGAAGTTGCAGCGGTCGGTCACCGAGACGCGCAGGTCGCGCACCACCCGCCCGAAGCGGTCGGTCAGCTCCTGCATGCGACCAGGCTACGCCGGGTCGGCGAGGAGGAGGGCGGCCACTTCGTCGCCGGCGGCGATGCCGTCGCCGTCGTCGACCACGACGAGGGCGTTGGCGAGGGCGGTGGCGGCGAGCTGGTGGCTGCCCTGGGCTCCGACCGGCACGACGTGCACGCGGCCGTCGTCGCCGAACGCGGCGACGACCCGCACGAGGTGGGTGCGGCCGTCGGGCCGGCGGCGCAGGTCGGTGTCGGTGATCGCCACCGCGCACGGACGGGCGAGACGGTGGTGACCCATCATCCGCCGTAGTGCCGGGCGGGCGAACATCTCGAAGCTCACGAGCGAGCTCACCGGGTTGCCGGGCAGCCCGAACACGGGCACGCGTCGCCCGCCGCCGCCGTCGACGCAGGCCGAAGGCGAACGGCTTGGCCGGCTTGATGGCCACCTGCATCCACTGCATCTCGGCGATCCGCCCGAGCACCGCCTTCACCACGTCGTAGTCGCCCATGCTCACCCCGCCGCTCGTCACGATGGCGTCGCACTCGGCCGCGGCGCGCGCGATCGTCGCCTCGAGCGCCGCCTCGTCGTCGCGGATCACCCCGTACGAGCGCACGGCGCACCCGGCCGCCGCCAGCAGCGGCTCGAGCATCACCAGGTTCGACTCGCGGATCTGCCCCGGCGCCCAGCGGCCCGCCGTCGCTCACCAGCTCGTCGCCGGTGGACAGCAGACCGACGCGCGCCGCCGGGTGCGCCGTCACGGTGGCGGCGTTGATGCTCGCCAGCACGCCGGCGACGGCCGGCGTCACGACGGTTCCGGCGGTGAAGACCACGGTGCCGGTCGCCACGTCGCTGCCCGCCGGGCGTACGGCGTCGCCCTCGGTCGGCACCGTCCGCACCCGGACGCGTGCGCCGCCGTCCAGGCGTTCGGTGTCCTCGACCATCACGACGGCGTCGGCGCCGGGCGGCACCGGCGCGCCGGTCATGATGCGGATCGCCTCGCCGGCGCCCAGGGCAGTGGTCGGTGCGGCCGCACCGGCCGCCACCTCGGCGACCACGTGCAGGTCGACCGGCGGCGTCGGTGACGTCGCCGGCGCGCACGGCGTAGCCGTCGACTGCGCTGTTGGCGAACGGCGGCACGTCCTCCGCCGCCGCGACGTCGGCCCCCAGCACCAGGCCGAGCGCGCCGGCGCGGGCCATCGCAACCGGCGCCAGAGGTGGGCAGGCCTCGAGCACGACCCGCTGCGCCTCGACGAGTGGGATCACCGGTTCACTGTACGCCGTGCTCGATCTGCGCCCGTTCTCGGCCGACGGGCACCGCGTGCGCTGGGCACGCGTCGACGGCGCCGACGACGCCGTCGAATCGTTCACGCTCGAGTGGGAGAACGAGGCCTGGACGGCGAGCGGACGGGTCGGCCGCGAGGACGTCCAGTACGTGATCCGCGTGGCGCCGACCTGGCACGTCCGCCAGTTCATGCTCTTCCGCGACCTCGACCAACCCGACCTGTGGCTGGCGATCGATGCCCGACATCGGTGGGGCGAGGTCAACGGCAGCTACCGCCGCGAGCTCGACGGCTGCGCCGACGTCGAGCTGTCGTGCACGCCGTTCCCGGTCACCGTGCCGATCCGGCGGCTCGGTCTCGGCGTGGGCGAGGCGGCCGACCTGCCGGTGGTGTCGATCGACGTCGAGACGCTCGCCGCCGAGGTGGTGCGCGTGCGCTACGAGCGTCACGGGCCGAGATCGTGGCGGCGCACCCGCCTCGACGACGGCTCGGCGCGCGAGTTCAACGTCGACGAGCACGGGCTGGTGCTCGACGAGCCCGGCCGTTTCCAGCGCGCCTAGCGCGGCGGGGCGTCGGCGCGGCGTCAGTTCCGGCAGCCCGCGCAGGAACGTTGCCAGGTCGGCGCCGAACTCGGCGCCGCGCAGCGACAGCGCCACCGCCGCCTGGAGGTAGCCGAGCGGCGTGCCGGTGTCGTAGCGATCGACGTCGCTCAGCACCCCGTGGAACGGCGAGCGCGCCGCTTGCGCACGCAATGCGTCGGTGAGCTGGATCTCCCCGCCGCGGCCCGGCGCCAGCCGCTCGATCTCGTCGAACACGTCCGGGGTCAGCACGTAGCGTCCGATGATGATCAGGTCGCTCGGCGCATCGGCGGGGTCGGGCTTCTCGACCATCCCCTTGATGGCCACGACGCCGTCGGCGTCGACCGGCGAGAGCGGGTCGATGACGCCGTACGCACCGACCGCCGCCGCGCGGCACCTGCTTGAGCGCGACCACGCTGCCGCCGGAGCTGAGGCACACCCCGTTCATGTGGGCGAGCAGCGACGAACTGCCCATCAGCTCGTCGGGCAGCAGCACGGCGAAGGGTTGGTCCCCGACGGCCTCGCGCGCGCACCCGACGGCGTGACCGAGCCCACGCGGTCGGTCCTGGTGCACCACGGTCGCCCGCCAGTCCGAGCCGATGCTGCGCACGCGCTCGGCGATCTCGAAGCGGCCCTGCGCCTCGAGCGCCTCGATCACCTCGGGACTCTGGTCGAAGTAGGCCTCGATCCCGGGCTTGGCCTTCGACGACACCACCACGACGTGATCGATGCCGGCGCCGAGCGCCTCGTCGATGATCAGCTGCAACATCGGCGTGTCGCCGATCGGCAACAGCTCCTTGGGCACGGCCTTGGTCGCCGGCAGGAATCGGGTTCCCATGCCGGCGGCAGGCACCACGGCGACTCGGACGACCACGCGCCGCACCATACCCGCGTCGGCCGCGACTGAGCTCCAGCGTTGGCCGGAGCCGTGTTGGCCGCGTCGGCCCACCGGTATCGTTCCTCGGGCCATGCCTACGTACGTGTACAAGTTCGTGAAGACCGGCGAGACGATCGAGGTCACGCAGGCGTTCACCGACCCCGCGCTCACCGAGGCCAAGCACCCCACCACGGGGCGGCGGATGACCGTCAAGAAGGTGTTCACGCCGGTGGGGGTGACGTTCCGTGGCGACGGCTTCTACAAGACCGACAGCCGCAACTCGGGCGGCGCCAAGAAGGCGACCACGAACGGCGACGCCGCCGCGTCGACGAGCGACAAGGCCGACAAGGCCGACAGCTCCGGGGGCGACGCCGCCGCCACGTCGTCGACGAAGGACGCCGCGCCGAGCAAGGGCGCCACCGACGCCAAGGCCACGAAGAAGCCCAAGGCGGCCACGTCGTCCACCTGACCGGCCGTTAGCCTCCTCGGGAGGCCGGCCGCCCCGCAGACGCTCCCTTCGGACGCTCTCGGAGGTCATCGAGATGATCGCTGTCGTGGGTGCGCGCACCCGTCAGGTGCTCGCCCACTCACCGTGGATCCTGTGGGCGGTGATCGCCGTCCTCGCCCTGGCGGCGGCGGCCCTGGCGATGTCGGCGATGCAGCGCATCGACGACGCCCGCGCCGCGTGGGGCGACAGTCGCGCGGTGGTCGTGGCCGCCACCGACATCGCCCCCGGGGCCGCGCTCGCCGGTCTGACGCGCGTCGAGCATCTCCCCGGCCCGCTCGTGCCTCCGGCCGCCCTCGGCGTCGTCGACCCCGACGCGATCGCCCGCCAGGCGATCAGCGCCGGCGAGGTGGTGGTGGCGCACGACGTCGCCGCCGGCGACGGCCCGCGAGCGCTGATCCCGTCCGGCTGGCTCGCCGTGCCGGTGGCGGAGCCGGTGCCGAGTGGCGCCGGTCCGGGAGACGCCGTGGTGGTGGCGAGCGGCGGCGTGGCGCTGGCCCCCGACGCCGTGGTCGTCGCCGCCGACCCGACACGAGTGCTCGTCGCCGTCCCCGCTGACGCCGCCCCCGCCGTGGCCGAGGCCGCCGCGTCCGCCGACGTGGTGCTGCTGCTGCGACCGTGAGGGCGGCCGGCGCTCAGCGCCAGCCGGTCGCCACGATCAGCAGCACCACGACGCCGACCACGATGCGGTACACGACGAACGGCATGAAGCTGTGCGTGCGCACGATCCGCAGCAGGCCCCAGATCGCGAACCAGCCCGAGACGCCCGACGTCACGATGCCCACCAGCATCGGCACGGCCAGCCCGTCGGGGATCCCGTCGGCGGCCAGGCCTCCCATCTTGAACACGAACGCCCCGGCGGTGACGGGGATCATCATCAGGAAGCTGAGCCGAGCGGCGGAATCGCGGTCGAAGCCGCGCCACCGCGCGCCGGTGATGGTGATCCCCGAACGCGACGTTCCGGGGTTCAGCGAGAGCGCCTGCGCCGCACCGACGACGAGGGCGTCGCGGGTGCGCAGGTCCTCGAGGTCGCGTCGGGCCGGCAGGCGGTCGGCCAGGCCGAGGAGGATGGCGAACACGATCGAGGAGATGGCGATGATCGTCGGCGTGCCCAGGTGTTCGTCGATCGAGTCCTGGAACACGGCGCCGACGGCCGCTGCTGGAATGGTCGCCAGCACGAGCAGCCAGGCGATCCGTGCGTCGGTCTCGAGCGGGCGGTCGCGGTGCACGATCGCCCGCGCCCCGGCCCGCAGGTAGCGGGCGACCTCGTGGCGAAGGAAGACGATGGCGGCGATCAGCGTGCCGAGGTGGAGGGCGACGTCGAACGCCTTCTCGACCGACTTGTCGTCGAAGTCGTTCCAGCCGAACAGCCACGGCACGAGCAGCAGGTGCCCGCTCGACGAGATCGGCAGGAACTCCGACAGACCCTGCACGAGGCCGAGCACGAAGGCGTGGAAGATGGGCATCGGCGCGGTCGAGGGTGGGCGGCTTAGATGCCGCTCATCGTCACGTCGTGGATGACGAGGGTCACCCCGGACGCGCTCATGGGGAGCCAGTCGACGTCACCACCCACCTCGGCGACGTCGAGCAGCATGCGCTGCAGCGTCGATGCGATGGTGAGCTCTCGAACCGGAGCGCCCACGGTGCCGTTCGTGACGAGCATCCCCGACGCCCCGGTGGAGAAGTCGCCGCTGATCGGGTTGACGCCCGAATGCATGCCCGAGACGCTCTGCACCAGCAGACCGTCGTCGATGTCGGCGAGGATCTCCGCCTGGGTCCGCGCCCCGGGCGCGAGCGACAGGGCGAGGCACCCGACGCCGGTGCCGCTGGCGTACCCACCGCGCACGGCATTTCCGGTCGACGCGGTGGCGGCCCGGCGGGCCGAGTAGCTGGAGTGGACGAAGCGCTGGAGGTTGCCGCCGTCGATCAGCACGTTGCGACGGGCGGCGAGACCCTCCCCATCGATCTCGGTCGCCGTGAACGCCAGCGGGTTGGTGGGGTCGTCGATGAGCGTCACGGCGGGCGCGGCGACCGTCTCGCCGAGGCGGTCGCGGAACAGGCTGCGGCCCTTCACGACGCTCTCGCCGTTGAGCGTGGCGCCGATGATGCCGAGGAACTGGGCGGTGACGAACGGGTCGAGCACGACGGTGAGCCGCCGCGACGGCGGCTTGGTGGCACCGAGGAGCCGCGTCGCCCGCTCCACCCCGTCGGCGGAGGCCTTGACGAGGTCGAGCTCCTGCGGGTTGCGCCCGACGCTGAACCCGAAGCCGGTCTGGGTCTCGTCGCCGTCGTCGGCCAGCGTCGACACCTGCACGTAGCACCCGTTGGCGCGACCGCTGCGGCCGATGCCGGTGGTGGTGGCGACGGCGAACTCGGTCCACGAATCGGCGTAGTTGGAGTCGTCGACGCGGATGCGCTGGTCGCCGGCGAGCGTCAGGCGCTCGAGGTCCTTGGCCAGCTCGATCTTGGCGTCGGTGGCGAACCGGGCGAGGTCGTCGTCCCACAGCGGCTGGGCGGTCACGTCGACGCCGTCGGGTGTGGCCAGCCCGGCCCACTCGTCGACGGTGCCGAAGGCGAGGTTGTCGCGCGCCTCGGCGATCACCTCGTCGACGGCCGAACGCTCGAGCGTGCCGGCGTAGGCGAAGCCGGTGCGGCCGTCGCGGATGATGCGCACGCCGATGCCCTCGCTCTGGGCCGACACGAAGTTCTCGATCTCGCCCTCGTAGATGCGGATCTCGGTCTCGCCGCCGCGGGCGACGTACGCCTCGAGCTGCTCACCGGGCTGGGCCCGCTCGACGATGCTCGCCGTGATCGCCTCGAGCTCGGCGATGGTCGGCTCGACCGCGCTGGCCGTGCCGCTCACGCTGCGGTGCCGCCGATGGTGAGCGCCTTCACCCGCAACGTCGGCTGGCCGGTGCCGACGGGGACGCCCTGGCCGTCCTTGCCGCACGTGCCCGGCCCGCCCATGGCGAAGTCGCCGGCGAGCATGTCGATGTCGAGCAGGGTCTGCGGGCCGTTGCCGATCAGGTTGCCCTGGCGCAACGGCTCGGTGATCTCGCCGTTCTCGATCAGGTACGCCTCGACCATGCTGAACACGTAGTCGCCGGTGGCGGTGTTCACCTGGCCGCCGCCGAGCTTGGCGACGTAGACGCCGTGCTCGGTGGCGCGGACGATGTCGTCGGGGTCGTCCGGGCCCTCGAGCACGAACGTGTTCGTCATCCGCACCATCGGGAGGTGGCGGTAGCTCTCGCGCCGACCGTTGCCGCGGGGCTGGCGGCCCTCCTTGCGGGCCCGCAGGTAGTCCCACATGTAGTCGGTGAGCACGCCGTCCTCGATGAGCACGTTGCGCTGGGTGGCGTGGCCCTCGTCGTCGAAGGCGAGCGTCCCCCACTCGCCGCCGACGGTGCCGTCGTCGACGAGCGTCACCAGCGGCGACGCCACGGGCTGACCCATCTTGCCGGCGTAGACGCTCGCACCCTTGGCGATGTGGTCGGCCTCCAAGCCGTGACCGCAGGCCTCGTGGAAGAGGATCCCGCCACTGCCCTGCTTGATGACGACGGGCATCGTGCCCGACGGCGCCGGGCGGGCGTTCAGCTTGCTGACGGCCTGGCGGGCGGCGTCGCGCGCCAGCTCCTCGACGTCGACCGTGTCGAAGATCTCGTAGCCCACGGTGTGACCCATCGACTGGAAACCGGTCTGCATCCCGGTGTCGCCGTCGGCGACCACGTTGACGCGGGCCAGGACGCGCACCACGGTGTCCTCGGTGAGCACACCGTCGGTGTTCGCCACCAGCACCGCCTTGCGGCTGTCGCCGTAGCTGGCCGACACCTGCACCACCGACCCGTTCGATTCGCGCGCCGCGGCGTCCATGCGCGCCAGGAGCTCGACCTTGGCGGCCTTGGGCACCTCGTCGGGTCGCTGCTCGACGCGGTTCACCTCGTGCGCGGCCGACGCCGTGAGCGCCACGACGGTGGCCGCCCCGTTGCCGGTGCGGGCCGCGGCCGCGGCCACCCGGGCGGCCTCGGTGAGGCCTCGCTCGGACAGGTCGGCGGTGTGGGCGAAGCCGGTGCTCTCGCCGGCGATGACACGGATCCCGGCGCCGCGGTCGCGGCCGCTCGAGACCTGTTCCACCCGACCGTCGTCGAGCCCGGCCGACATCGAACGCTTGTCTTCGGCGTACACCTCGGCGAAGTCGCCGCCCGAGCCCATCGCCGTGGCCAGCACCCGCTCGAGCACATCGTGGTCGATCACGGCGGTCACGCTAGCGGTGGCCCGTTCGGGCGGCGCAGCGACCCGGTGCGGATTCCCGCGGGCGGGAACGGACGTCGATAGCGTGTCGGGCCGTGACGTTCAGCGTTCCCCGGCCACGCATGAACTGCCTGCGCAGCCTGGCCGCTCCTCGGCTGGCGCCTCGTCGCTCGCACGCAACCGATGGAGCATCAGTGACCGTGCCACCGGCCATCGTGGCGAGGCAAAGCTGTTCGTGAGCCCGGCCGACACCGCGCGCGCCCTTGGCTCGGGCGATGTCGACGTGCTCGGTACGCCGCGACTGATCGCGCTGTGCGAGGAGGCGAGCTGCCGCGCCATCGGCCCCGAGCTCGCCGACGGGTGCACGACGGTCGGCATCAGCGTGCGCGTCGACCACCTGCAGCCGTCGGCGATCGGCTCGGAGGTCGTCGCCGAGGCCGTGCTGGTGAAGGTCGACGGGCGTCGGCTGACGTTCACGGTCTCGGCGTCCGACGAGCGCGGCCTGGTCGGCGTGGGCAAGGTGGTGCGCGTGATGGTCGACGTCGAGCGCTTCATGCGCCGCTGCGGCGGCGACTGACCGGCACGACTGATCCGAGTGGTGAAGCGCGCCCGAGTGCCGGGCGCCGGGACGGGTGGGCGCCAGGCACTCGGATAGAGCGCCCTCGAGCGAGGAACGTGTCACCGGATTCCGGGCGGGGCACGGCGTTATCAGACGGTCGCCGAACGGGCGTGCGGCCTAGCCTCGGTGACATGCAGGATGTGGCGCCGAGGACGGTGGTGGATTCCCGCCGGCACCGCCTGTTCTGGTGGAAGGAAGCCGCCCTCGCCGCCGGCTTCTACGCCGTCTACTCCTGGACCCGCAACCAGTTCGGCTCCGCACTCGCCAGCCGCGACGCGCCGCCCTACGAGGCGTTCCACAACGCCGAGAAGGTCATCCAGATCGAGCGCTGGCTGGGGCTCTTCCACGAGGAATCGATCCAGGGCTTCTTCCTGCACTTCCGGCCGGTCATCCGGTTCATGAACATCTACTACGGCAGCGCCCACTTCGTCGTCACGATCGGGGTGTTCGCGCTGCTGTTCTGGAAGCGTCCGAACGTGTTCCCGCAGTGGCGCAACTCGCTGGCGTTCATGACCGCCCTCGCCATCTTCGGCTTTGCCTTCTTCCCGCTGATGCCGCCGCGGCTGCTCGACGCGTCGTGCCGCTCGTGGGGGGGCGACTGCATCATCTCGCGCTTCCGCCCGATCGACGGCACGTTCGGCTTCGTCGACACCCTGGCCCACTACGGCGGGTTGTGGTCGTTCAACACCAGCGCCATGGCCGAGATCTCCAACCAGTACGCCGCCATGCCCAGCCTGCACATCGGGTGGTCGACGTGGTGCGCCATCGCCATGTGGCCACTGATGCGCCGCCGGTGGCAGCGCATCGCCGTGCTCCTGTATCCCCTGCTCACGCTGCTCTGCATCGTCGTCACCGCCAACCACTACTGGCTCGACGGCGTCGGCGGCCTGGTGGTGTTCAGCGTCGGGTCGCTGCTCGGCTGGCGACTGCACCGGTGGAACCAGGAGCGACTCGACCGGCGCTTCTACGAACGGTCGCTGCCGGACGCGGTCGCTCAGCCGACGTCGGTGACCAGCAGGTCGTCGTAGGTCTCCCGACGCACCACGACCCGGGCCACGCCGTCCTCCACGAACACCACCGGCGGCCGCGGCACCTTGTTGTAGTTGGAGCCCATCGAGTGGCCGTAGGCACCGGTGACCGGGACGGCGAGGAGATCGCCCACGGCGAGGTCGGCGGGCAGGCGGGCGTCGAACAGCAAGATGTCGCCGGACTCGCAGTGCTTGCCGACGACCCGAGCGGCGAGCGGGCGATCGGCCCGAGCGGCGCGCGGCAGCAGCGCCTCGTAGCCGCTCCCGTAGAGCACCGGGCGCGGGTTGTCGCTCATCCCGCCGTCGACGGCGACGTAGGTGCGCACGCCCGGGATCGCCTTGATCGTGCCGACGCGGTACACGGTGATCGCCGCCGACGCGACGATCGCCCGCCCCGGCTCGACGGTCACCGCGCCCTCGAACCCGCCGGCCCGGCAACCGGCGGTGACCGCCGCCGCCCACTCGGTGATCGTCGGCGCCGACTCGCCGCGGACGTACGCCACGCCGAGCCCGCCGCCGAGGACGAGCTCGGGCAGTCCGTACGGCGCGGCGAAGGCGGCCATGCGGGCCGCCGCCTTGGCGAAGCTCTCGGCGACGAACACGTTGGAGCCGATGTGGCAGTGCAGTCCGACGAGGTGGACCGACGCCGACCGCCGCGCCCGCTCCACCGCCCGGGCGGCGTCGCCGTTCGCCAGGTTGAAACCGAACTTCGAGTCGTCCTGCCCGGTGGCGATGTAGTCGTGGGTGTGGGCGTGCACGCCCGGGGTGACCCGCATCAGCACGTCCGGCACCGCCGCGCCGGCGTCGTGGAGGGCGTCGATGCGGTCGAGCTCGTCGAAGCTGTCGACCACGATCGAGCGCACCCCGGCGTCGATCGCCGCGCCCAACTCGTCGATGCTCTTGTTGTTGCCGTGCATCGTGCACGACGACGCCGGCACACCGGCGCGCAGGGCGACGTGCAGCTCGCCGCCGCTCGCCACGTCGAGCAGCAGCCCCTCCTCCACCGCCAGGCGCGCCATCGCCCGGCACAGGAACGCCTTCGTCGCGTACACCACATGCCCAGCACCGAACGCGGCGACGGCCTCGCGGCATCGGGCGCGCACGTGGGCGACGTCGTAGACGAACAGCGGCGTGCCGTGCTCCGCAGCCAACTCGTCGACGCGCACCCCGCCGACGGTCAGCCAGCCGTCGGCATCGACCGCCGCGGTGTCGGGCAACAGGCTGAACGGGATCGGGGACACCAAGACGAGGAATCTAGGGCGGTCGCGTATCACGGCGACGTCCGGAAACTCCTTTGATCGGCGGGTGCGTGATGCGTCACGATTGCACCCGATCACATCGCCCGCCCATCGACGCACAAAGGAGGTGCCCCGAGATGATCCAGTCGATTTCCAACATCACCCGTCTCGGCGTGGCGCCGACCGGTGCCGCCGCGGCGGACACGTGCTTCGCCGCGTCAGCGCGTCGCCCCGTGCACTGACGCGCCGGCGCGCGTCGACGCAAGCCCACCGACCACGAGGCGCCGCCCGACCGCGCCGTCTCACCAGCACCACTGCGTCATTCGGACGCCGTGGCGCATCGACCACTCACCACCGCCAACCGATCCACCCCAACCACCCAGCACACGAGAAAGGCATGGACCATGTTCCAGCTGACCAGCCCAGAACACATGGCGGCGTACGTACGCGACCGCCATGAGGAGATGCGGCGTGTCGCCGGCGAAGCGCGCATGTGGCGTGAAGCCCGCACCCGACGGCGTCGCCGCTGATGCCCGATCCGGCGGCGCGAGCCGCATCCCTCGACGACGAACGTCCCCACCGCCTCCCGGTGGGGACGTTCCGCGTCGGCACCCGTGCCGGAAGCGGCTACATCTGCTCGGGTGCCTCGATGCCGAGCAGGCCGAGGCCGTGGGCCAGCACCCGCGCCGTCAAGTCGCAGAGCGCGAGGCGGCTGTCGCGCTGGGCCTGGTCGTCGGCGCGCAGCACGGGGCAGTGCTCGTAGAACGTCGTGAACGCGGCGGCCAGCTCGTAGAGGTACGTGCACAGCCGGTGCGGCGCGTACCGCTCGACCGACTCGGCGACGGCGGTGTCGTAGCCGAGCAGGTGGATGGCGAGGGCCCGCTCGGCGTCGGCCTCGACCGTCGGCACGATCGAACGCACGCCCGCCCGATCGACTTCGGCGCGACGGAACAGCGAGCACACCCGGGTGTGGGCGTACTGCAGGTACGGCGCCGTGTTGCCGTCGAACGACAGCATGCGATCCCAGTCGAAGATGTAGTCGCGGTTGCGATCGGTGGACAGGTCGGCGTACTTGAGGGCGCCGATGCCGACGGCGTGACCGATCGCCGCCCGCTGCTCGGGCGGGAGCTCCGGGTTCTTCTCGCCGACGACCGCGACGCCGCGCTCGATCGCCTCGTTCACCACGTCGATGAACCGCGCCGGCTCACCGCCCCGGCTCTTCAACATCTTGCGGTCCGGGCCGAGCACGCTGCCGAACGGGACGTGCACCGCCTCGGTGGGCGGCACCAGCCAGCCCGCCATCGTCGAGACGGCGAACACCATCGCCAGGTGCTGGGCCTGCGGCGCGCCGACCACGTAGACGAGCGTGTCGGCCTTGATCCGCTCGACGCGGTCGGCCACGCACGCCAGGTCGCTGGTGGCGTAGGTGTAGGCACCGGCGCTGCTGCGCACGATCAGCGGCAGGGGCTCGCCGTCGCGATTGGTGAACCCCGGTGGGAACACCACCTCGGCGCCGTTCGACGTTTGCAGCAGCCCGGCCGCGTCGAGGCGTTCGAGCACGCCGGGGAGCATCTCGTCGTAGAAGCTCTCGCCCACGATGTCGTCGTCGGTGAGCAGCACGCCGAGCTTGCCGTACACGTCGTTCCAGTGCCGGCTGCTGATGTCGAGGAGACGGCGCCAGAGGGCGATCGTCTCGGGGTCGTGCTGCTGGAGGAGCACGACGCGCGCCCGCGCCCGGTCGGCGAACTCGGGATCGGCGTTCAGCCGGGCGCTCGCCTCCTTGTAGAAGTCGTCGAGGTCGGCGATCGCCAGGGCCTCGCTCGAGTGGGCGTCGAGCTCGACGAGGTGCTCGATCAGCATGCCGAACGGCCGGCCCCAGTCACCGACGTGGTTCTCGCGCACCACCTCGTGGCCGAGCAACTCGAGCATGCGCACGATGGCGTCACCGATCACCGTGGTGCGCAGGTGGCCGATGTGCATCTCCTTGGCGACGTTGGGCGCCGAGTAGTCGACGACGACGCGCCGCGCGTCGCGTGCGGCGATGCCGAGGCGCTCGTCGGCGGCGATGCCGGCGAGCGTCGTGCCCAGGAAGGCGTTGTCGACCGTGAGGTTGAGGAAGCCGGGGCCGGCGATCTCGACCGTGGCCACGCCGGCGAGGTCGGCGGCGGCGAGCACGTCGGCGGCGACGTCGCGCGGGTTGCGCCCGACCGCCTTGGCGAGGGCCAGCGCGCCGTTGGCCTGGGCGTCGGCGCGATCGGACGCGCGCACGACCGGGTCGACCGCAGCGACCGCCGCCTCGTCGAGCCCCCCGGCTCGGGCGACGGCCGCGAACCCGGGGGCGAGGCGGTCGGCGAGGAGGGCGAGCAGGTCGGCCATGGTCGTTCCATTGTGGCGCCTCGCCGCACCGATGCCGTCGGTCGGAATCGCCCGCCCGGCACGCTTCTGCGGAACGTTCGGTACCGCAGCGGTACACAACGCTCCGCAGATACCCGCCGCCGCTAGCCTGCGGGGGCGTACGCCCTCGTAGCTCAGGGGATAGAGCATCGGCCTCCGGAGCCGTGTGCGCAGGTTCGAATCCTGCCGAGGGCACCCTGTCGGGTCGATGGTGAGGGTCGATGCTCGCCTAAGGTCGGCCGATGCGCCCCGTCCTCGCGCGTGGTCTTGCCGGCTCGTTGAGCGTCCTCGTCGCCACGATCGCGACCCTTCCGACGATCGCCGGCGCGGCTGCGCCGCCGCCGCCCAACCCGAACATCGAGCTCACGCAGATCTACGCCGACGAGTTCCGCGAGCTGCTCGAGGACCGGTTCGGGCCGATACCCGGGGACGTCGTGGTGAGCGAGGTCGACATCCCGATCGGCGACGACACCGAGGGCAACCCCCGCTTCGACAACGGCGCCTACTACGAGTGCGGCATACCGTGGTCGCCGTCGGTCAAGCCCGACCTCGGCACGATCGCCCGCATGGTCGGCCAGTGCTTCGTGGGGGCCGTCGCCGGCGAGGACGCCTACATCTCGGTCCGGTCCCGGCCGTGGCTGTACGACGGGTCGTCGGGCTGGATGGCCCTCAACGTCACCAACCCGTCGGGGGCGGCCGGCTGGTGGGCCAACTACCTGCAGGCGCCTGAGACGCCCCTTTTCGAGCGGGGCATCGATGCCATCGGCTTCTTCGCCCACCTGTCCGAGACCGGCGTCGACACGTTCGCCGCGATGGAGCAGATGTGGGCGGCCGACGGCGACGCGGCGGCGTTCGCCGTGTCGGGAGCGACGAGCGACGCCTTCATGACCACCTGGGCGTCAGGCCTCGCCCGCATGCCCGACCGGGGGAGCGCCTGGGACACCGTCGGCCCCTACATACCTGGCGACTCGGCGCCGATCTCGGTCATCGGCGTGGCGAACGACAGCAGCACCGACCTGACGGCCGCCCCGTACAGCAACGGGCTGTACCAGCTCGACATCACGGCCGACATCGTCTCGTTGACCGGCACCGGGTACGTGCGCCTGAGCGACGGAACGCTCGACATCGCGCGGATGACCCAGAACACCTACTGCGCCCGCCCCGGCGGCTGCGACACCTGCCCGGACGGCACCCCGATCAACAACCCGCCCCCGCCGATCGGGCCCGGCCCGCTGGTCGCGATCTCGAGCGACGCCACCGCCAGCACGGCCAGCGTGACCGGCCAGCGGCTCCCGTGCGAGGACAAGAAGGACGAGGACGAGGCCGTGATCGCGACCGTCGAGCGCCCCGCGATGGAGGGCGTGCTCGCCGGCACCGTGGTCGAGCTGCGCAGCTGCACCGGCCCGTACGGCGACTGGTCGGGCGTGTTCCGCCTCGGCGGCCTGTCGCTCAACGGATTCGACGTCCCGTTCGTCGAGCTCCCCGTGAGCTTCTCGTTCCCCGGCAGCGAGGGGACGCAGACCGCGACCACGTCGACGTCCGGGAACGTGCCGACCCCGGCCGGCGACTTCGCCGTCACCTACGACCTGACGATCACCGTCGACGGCTCGACGATGTCGATCACCGGCACGGGCAACATCGCGGGCCAGGTGATCGCGCTGTCGGACACGATGCCCGGCCAACTCTCCGGCATTCCCATCGAGCCGACCGACGCCTGCTGATCGGTCAGGCCGCCTGGCCGGAGTCGGGGTCGACCATCATCGACGAGACGTCGACGGCCTCGAGATCTGCGCCGACCACCTGGGCGAGCTCGTGGAGGGTGTCGTTGTCCCAGCGATCGTCGGGCGCGCCGGACAGGAACCAGGGCGAGCCGTTGTCGGCGAGGATCATCCCGTACGTCTGGAGGGCGCGGAGGATGACCTGAATGTCCGGCGAGAAGCCGGTGATGTCGAAGTCGGCGCGTAGGCGGAAGCGCTGACCCATCGGTGGGTAGTCGGCGCTCTGTTCGTCGGACGCGTAGTGGCGGGCCGGCCAGACGTAGTCCTGGCGGGTCTGGGGCGCGGTGAACCGCAGGGCGTGGCGGATCTCCCCGGCGGCCACCTCGTCGTACCGCACCAGACCGGGCAGGATGGGCAGCCCTGCCGCGTCGGCGGAGGTCCAGGTGTCGGGTCGGAGCGCGGACGAGGTGAGGTCGAACACCGCGCCGGAGTCGGCCTGCCAGCTGCCGTCGTCTTGGGGGAAGGCATTGAACAGCTCGTACAGGACGCACTCGTCGCTGTCGACGACGAGGACGTGGCGGTCACCGGTGCCGTCGGGTCCGCCTTCGATGGGTGCGTCGGCGGGCACCGGGTACGGGCCTGGATCGCTCTCATCCACGTACGAGAAGCTGACGTCGACCGGGGCCTGATCGCCAGCCACGACGACGTACGGGATGCCGATCGGGCCGCCGTCGTACTCGCCGGACCCGAAGTCGGCGTGAAGGCCGTCGTCGGCGCCGATCGTCGCGATGTACGCGTCGGACGAGGAGTCGACGGGCAGTCCGTCGACCGGGGTGTTCCAGACGTCGTCCGCCGGCAGGATCGCGCACCCCGCGACCTCCGGGCCGGCCGTCGGATCACCCGGCGCAGCCGCACCGACCGGCAGGGCACCGCTCAGCGTCGCGGCGAGCACGCCACAACTGGTCAGCAACATGCTGCGTGTTCTCATCCCGACATGGTCACACAGTCCGGCGGACACGGTGGGCCGAGCCCTCTACCCAGGGAACCCAGCGTCGCGCCCAGGCCCAGCAAGCCCTGCGAGGTGCTCCGTGGACAGCTGCGCCGAGCGTCGTCGAGGGAGCTGACCGGTGAGCCCGGCGGGGACAGCGCCGAACGTCGTCCACCGGGTCGCGCCGATCCGCCGCCTGTCACGCGACCGCGGTACCGGCGAGCGGCACCTGACGCGACTCCTCGAACGAACGGATGCACGCCACGGCGAGCTCCAAGGCCCGGCGGCCGGCGCGAGCGTGGATCGGCGGCTCGTCGCCGGCGCGCAATGCCGGGATGAGGTCGTCGAGGTGCCGCTCGAAGAGATGGTGGAAGTCACGGTCGGGGTCGTTGAAGTAGCCCGCCTCCCACACCTCACGCGTCTCACTGCCGGAGATCGAGCGGGTGAAACGCTTGACCGTGTCGACGACCTGCACTCGGCCGGCGGTGCCGTTGACTTCGACGTAGTGCGTGTCCGGGTAGGCGTAGGAGGAGTCGTAGGTGCCGGCGAGCGCGCCCACGGCGCCAGACGCGAAGGTGAGGGCGACGGCGAGCGTGGTCAGCCCGTGTCCGATCGGATCGTTCATGTGTGCGCTCACCGCGGCGATCGGGCCGCACAGGTGCTCGAGCATGTCGAAGCCGTGGCACTGGGTCTCGATGAGGTTCGCGTACGCATTGGTGCTGGTGCCGACCTCCCCGCCGAAGCGCCAGGTGGCAAACGTGATCTGACCGAGCGCACCCGAGGCGATCGCGTCGCGGGCCATCTCCACGGGTCGGGCGTAGCGGTGGTTGAAGTTGATGGCGAAGAAGAGGTCCCGGTCGGCAGCGGCCGCCAGGAGTCGGTCGGCCTCGCCGAGGTCGAACACGAGGGGCTTCTCGACCAGCAGCGGATAGCCGGCCTCGATGACCCGCATCGTCGTGTCGTAGTGGCCCTCGTTGGGTAGACACAGCGAGACGAGGTCCGGGCGCTCGGCCTCGAGCATGGCGTCGAGGTCGACGTAGGGCGTCGTGGCGAACTCACTCGCCCGTTGCACCGCCTTGGCGTGCGAGCGTCCGACGATCGCACACAGCTCGACATCGGCCCGACGCGAGAACACACGGGCGTGTTCGCGCCCCCACCACTCACCCGTACCGACGACCGCCACCCGAAGTTTGTCGTTCATGTTCGCTCACGCCTTCCGACGAGGGTTTGGGCGGTCACCACCACGATGAGGAAGATGCCGCTCACGACTTGCTGGTGATACTCACGGAGCGTGCCGACCTGGTTGATCAGGTTCTGGATCACGCCGAGCAGCAGAACGCCCGTGAGCGTGCCGATGAGCCCTCCGGCACCCCCGGAGAGCAGCGTGCCGCCGATGACCACGGCCGCGATCGCCTGCAACTCGAGCCCGCCGCCGATCGTCGACAGCCCCGATGACGAGCGGGACGCGACGAGCATGCCGGCCAGTCCGCTCAACGCGCCGCTGATCGTGTACAGAGCGATCTTCACGCGCGCCACGCGCAGGCCCATCAACGTCGCGGCGTCCTCGGAGCCGCCGACCGCGTACACGGCCTGTCCGAACCGCGTCCGGTTGAGCACCACCGTTCCGGCCGCGTACAACGCGAGCGCGATCCAGACCGGCACACCGATTCCGATGATCCGCCCCTGACCGAGGTGGCGAATCCACCGGCCGGAGTCGATGAGGTAGGTGGTGTTGCCGTTGTCGGAGACCTTGAACGCAAGTCCGCGGGCGAAGAGCAGGCCGGCCAGCGTGATGATGAACGGTGGGAGCCCCACCCGCCCGATCAGCACACCCTGGACGCTGCCGATCGCCCCGCACACGAGGATCGGCACCACGACGCCCGCCCAGGAGCCCCACTGCGAGCTGTAGGCAGCGAGCACGGCGGCGAGCGCGTACATCGAGCCGACGGACAGGTCGATGCCGCCACCGATGATGACGAACGTCATGCCGATGGCGACGATCGCGAGGAACGACGACGACGCAGCGATGTTGGCGAAGTTGTCGAAGTTGGCGAAATCGCTGCCGAACGCGACGATGCCGACCAGGACCACGACGGCGAGCACCACCCCGGCCGCCGAACGCCGGATGACCGACGACCACGAGCCGTACACCGCCGGAGCGCCGACGTCACCCGGCGGCGGGTCGCCGGGCGTGCGGGCGAGCAGGTCCGTGGTCATCGGCCGCTCGCGCGCAAACGGTCGCGCTGGATGTAGACGGCGCCGACGATGATCCCGGCCTGCACCATCCGGGCGTCGGCGTCGGACAGGTCGTGACGGATCAGGGTGGCGAAGATCAGCTGCATCAGCACGGCGCCGGCCACCGTGCCGACGACGCGCAGCTCGCCGCCGGCGAGCGAGGTCCCACCGACGACCACGGCGGTGATCGCGCTGAGCTCGATCAGCAGCCCGACGAACGACGGATCCGATGCACCGGCGCGGGCGCTCGCCAGGATGCCGGCCACTGCGGCGAGGGTGGCTGAGATCACGTACACGGTGATCAGCGTCCGCCGCACCGGGAGCCCGGCGGTGCGGGCCGCTTCGGGGCTGCCGCCGACGGCGACCACCCGCTTGCCGAACACCGTTGATCGCCCGACGATCGAGACCACCACCGTCAGCCCGGCGGCCAGGTACACCCCCACCTGGAACCCGCCCGGGAGCGAGCTGGTGCCGATCGAGTGGACCGTCGGGTCGAAGATCTCGGTCAGGCGACCACCGGCGATCATCAGCGCGATGCCGCGTCCGGCGATGAACAGTCCGAGCGTCGCGACGATCGGCTGGATCCGCACGACCCCGACGAGAACGCCATTGAAAAACCCGGCGACGACCCCGGCGAGCAAGGCGAGCGCCATCGCCGCCCAGGCACCGTGGTCGAGCGTCGCCGCGAGCGTGGCCGCCGACAACGCCATGATCGCGCCCACGGACAGGTCGATGCCGGCGGTGGCGATGACGACGGCCATGCCGAGGGCGACGATCACGACGGGGGTGACCTGCACCAGCTGGAGGCGGACGTTGCGCATCGTCGCGAAGTTCGGCGTGAACAGGAGGTTGAAGACGATGACGACGGCGAGGGCGACGTACACACCGTGCGTGCGCAGGCTGATGTGCGGACGCCAACGTTCACGTGTCGTTGTCGCCACGACGGTGCTCACGGCCGTGCATCCTGCTCGTCAGCAACCCGCGTGCCATCGGGCTCCTCCTCGGTGTCCGGCGCCGCACCCATCAGCTCGATGATCCGGTGCTCCGCGATCTCGTCGCGCCCGAGCTCGCCCACCACCGTCCCGCGGTTGAGCACGACCACGCGCGTCGAGCCCTCGACGACGTCCTCGAGCTCGGAGGAGATGAGCACGATCCCGCGACCCTGGTCGGCGAGCTGCTGCACCAGCGTCTGGACCTCCGCCTTGGCGCCCACGTCGATGCCTCGGGTCGGCTCGTCGAGCAGCAGCAGCTTCGGGTCCGTGCACAGGAGGCGAGCGAGCAGCGCCTTCTGCTGGTTGCCGCCTGACAGCTGGGCGATCGTCTGGCGGCCCCCCGCCGTCTTGATGCCGAGCCGGGCGATGTACTGGCTGACGAGCCGGTCGACACGACCGGGCAGGATGAACCCCCACCGGCTCACCCGGCCCAACGACATCAGCACGATGTTGTCGCGAACCGACATCTGGGGGACGATGCCCTCGGCCTTGCGGTCCTCGGGCAGCAGCGCCGCGCCTGCCGCGAGCGACGCGCCCGGCGACCCGGTGCGCACCTGCCGACTCGCCACCCGGACGGTGCCGCGGTCGAGGCGTTGCGTTCCGAAGATCGCCTTCACCGTCTCGGAGCGACCGGACCCGAGCAGGCCGGCCAGTCCGACGACCTCGCCGCTGCGCACGGCGAGCGCCACGTCGTGCAGCTGGTGGCGGCGGCTGAGTCCGACGGCGTCGAGGATGACATCGGTGCCGATCACCTGGTCGCGCGTGAAGCTCGTGCGCCCCTCCGACCGGACCTCGGCGACGTCGCGACCGAGCATCGTGGCGATCACCTCGAGCTTGGTCGTGTCGGCGATGGCGCTGGTGCGCGCCCGGCGCCCATCGCGCAGGATCGTGATCCGGTCGGAGATCGCGAACACCTCATCGAGGTTGTGGCTGACGAAGAGCAGGGCCACGCCGGCGGCGCGTAGGCGACGGATCGTCGCGAAGACCTGAGCGACCTCGGGCGGCTCGAGCGACGACGTCGGCTCGTCGAGGATCACCACACGCGCATCGGTCGAGACCGCCCGCACGATGGCGATCATCTGTTGCACGCCGGCACCGAACGACACGACCGGGCGACGCACGTCGATGTCGATGCCGTAGCGACGCAGCAGGGCGTCGGCCTGGCGGTTCATCGTCGTCGACGTCGAGCAGGCGCCACCTGGTGCGTGGCTCGTGCCCGAGGTGGAGGTTGCGGGCGACGGACATCAACGGCACCAGCGTGATCTCCTGGAACGTCGTGCTGATGCCGATGTCCCACGCCGCTCGCGGCGAGGCCAGCGAGACGGTGTCACCCAGGTAGGTAATGGTGCCGTGGTCGGGCGGGTGCACGCCGGTGAGCACCTTGATCAATGTCGACTTGCCGGCACCGTTCTCCCCGACGAGGGCGTGCACCTCGCCGGCGTGGAGCTCGAGCGAGACCGCGTCGAGCGCGGTGACCCCGGCGAAGTGCTTCGTGATGCCGACCGCGGCGAGGACGGGATCGTTCGACGATCGCTCGATCAGGGGTGGTTCGCTCACGGCGGAGGTGAAGAGACCGACCGGGGCAGCGGCTGCCTTGAAGCCACTGCCCCGGCCCTCGGAATCCTCGAGGTCGTGTCCCGATCAGTAGGCGTTGTCCAGCTCGGCCTCGGCATTGTCGGTCGTGTACTCGCGGTCGGAGATGATCGTGACCGCGGGGACGCCGGTGCCGCTGTAGAAGTCCTCGAGCGCCTGGAACGCGAGCGGCCCGAAGCGCGGGTTGGACTCGATGACGCCGGAGATCCATCCGTCGATGATGCCTTGCACGGCGCCCTGGGTGCCGTCGATCGTGATGATCTTCACGTCACCGGGCGAGTAGCTGGCCGCCTGCAGGGCGGCGACGGCACCGAGCGCCATCTCGTCGTTGTGGGCGTAGATGGCGTCGATGTCGGGATCGTTGGCGATCAGCTGTTCGGTGACCGTCTGGCCCATCGCCCGCTCGTAGTTGGCCGCCTGTTGAGCCACGATCTCGATGTTGTTGTCGACCGCGTCGAGCTCCTCGAGGAAGCCGTTGTTGCGGTCGGTCGTGACGTTGACACCGGGTGCGCCGAGCAGGATCGCCAGGCGGGCGTCGCCACCGGTTTCGCGGATCATCGCGTCGGCGGCACGACGACCCTGCTCGACGAAGTCGGAGCCGATCCAGCCGATGTAGTCCTGACAGGCGGTCTTGGTGGTGAGCAGCCGGTCGATCGTCATGATCGGCACACCGTGCTCACGTGCGTAGTCGAGGGCCGGATCGAGACCCTCGCTGTTGAGCGGCGAGATGATCAGTGCGTCGACGCCTTGGTCGACCATGCTCTGGATGTCCGAGATCTCCTTGTTGAGGTCGGACTCGGCGTTGGTGACGATGAGGTCGATGCCGCGAGCGGCGGCTTCGTCGCGGATCGACTGGGTTTCGGCGATGCGGAACGGGTTGGCCTCGCGCTCGGACTGGGCGAAGCCGATGGTGGCACTGCTGAGGTCGACGTCCTCGACGCCCGAGCCGCCGTATTGGTCGTAGCTGCAGTTCTCTCCGGTCGTCGTGGCGATCTGCTGGCTGACCCCGCCCGCGGAGCCCGCAGGCGCGGAGCCCTCCGGCGCGGCAGCGTCGCTACCGGCAGGTTCGGAGCCTCCGGTGGTCGCCATGCTCTGGCTGCCCCAGGCGGCGGCGACGACGAACAGGCTGGCAGCGAGTGCCGTTTGGGCGCGGCGCGACTTTGTTCATGGTGTTCTCCCCCAGTTGTGCGCGCCCGAGCCGCGAGATGACCCGGGCAGTCTCAGTGGAAACCTATCGACCGCCTCAGCAACAGTCAATAGGGTATAGGATAGATCATCTGCCATCGCACTTGCCGACCAGCTTGCGTGGCGGTGCGTGGCGCCTCTCGGAGATGGGCACCCTCGGGTTGACCAAGAGCAATGTCCTAGGGTCGAACCGTGAACCGGCGTGGTGTCCTGCTCGCCGCGGCAACCGTGGTCGCGGCGGTGCTGGTGGTCGGGTCAGCGAGTGCTCGCCCGCCGCACTTCTGGCGCGACTTCGAGCTGTCCGACGGCTCGCCATCGCCGAGTCTGGGCGCTCCCGAGACGGTCGCGCCGACCGCGGTGAGCGTGCCGCCGCTGGAGGCCGCGGCGTCGGGCAGTTCCACGGACCTCGGGTTCCTGGTGTACGTGCTGTGGGGGGTGGTCGCGCTGCTGGCCGGCTGGCTGCTGTGGTGGCTGGCGCATCGCAACTGGCACCGAACGCGACGACGGTCGGGCGGGCTCGTCGAACCCTTGCCGGAGGTCGACGTCGATCTGTCCGAGGCGGCCGAGGATCTCGACGAGGTCCTGGCGCAGGGGTCGCCGCGCAATGCGATCGTCGCCTGTTGGGCGCGCCTGGAGGACGCCGTGGAGGAAGCGGGCATTCACCGCCGTCCGAGTGAGACGTCGGAGGAGATGACCACCCGAGTGCTGAGCTCCCGAGTCGTCGACGCCGCCGCCATCGAATCGTTCGCCGCGCTCTATCGGGAGGCACGGTTCTCGACGCACGACCTCACCGAGCAGCATCGCGCCCAGGCCCAGCAGGCCCTGGAGGTGCTCCGTGGACAGCTGCGCGCGAGTGTCGTCGAGGGAGCTGACCTGTGAGCCCGGCGGGGACAGCGACCGATCGCAGCGTGCGTCGACGGTTGTTGACGATCGCCAAGTTGTGGATCGCAGTGGTCGTCTTCCTGCTGGTGACGATGCGGTTGCCGTCCTGGCTGCTCGTGACGATCGGCGTCGTTGCTGCGACGACGATCGTGTGGTTGGTCACCGATGTCGGCCAGTGGGTGGAGACGACGCGATGGTCGACGCCGAGCGTCACCTTCCGGCGAGCGCGAGGCCAGGACGGACGCCTCCGCCAACTCGACCACGACGTGCACGAGATGGACAGCTCCAACGTCGGCCCGGGTTGTCGGGCCGCGCTGTCGACGGCGTTGCTGCGCGTGCTCGACGACCGCGTCGACGCGGCGCACGGCGTCACGCGAGCCGACGATCCACAGCGCTACGCCGCCATCGTCGGCCCGGAGCTGGCCCGGTTCTCCGAATCGGCCGAATCCGACCCGGCCGCTCTCACCCGCCGCTCCCTGGTCGAGCTCGTCAACAGAATCGAGCAACTGTGATCGACGACGATCCGTGGGACGTCACCGCCGTCAGCTCCGTCGCCGGTCAGGTGCTCGATGAGATCGAGCAGGCCGTGATCGGCAAACGCGGCCCACTCACGCTGATATTGGCCGGGATCCTGGCCGGCGGCCACGTCCTGCTCGAGGACGTACCCGGGCTCGGCAAGACGCTCGCTGCCCGTTCCTTCGCCCAGACCCTCGGCCTGTCGTTCAAACGGGCCCAGTTCACACCGGACCTGCTGCCCGCCGACCTGACCGGCTCGTTCATCTACGACCAACGGTCCGCCATGTTCGAGTTCCGTCGCGGACCTCTGTTCACCAACCTGCTCCTCGCCGACGAGATCAACCGCACCCCACCGAAGACGCAGGCCGCCTTGCTCGAGGCGATGCAGGAACGACAGATCACGGTGGAAGGACAGACGTTCACCCTCGACGCCCCGTTCCACGTGCTGGCCACGGCGAACCCGGTCGAGTACGAGGGAACGTTCAACCTTCCCGAGGCCCAGCTCGACCGGTTCATGCTGCGGATCAGCTTCGGGTATCCGAGTGCGGACGACGAGCGCGACGTGCTGGTCCGCCGCGTCGCCCGCCGACAGGAGGAACAGACGTTGCGGGCGGTCACCGACCCCGGCGGACTGCTACAGATGCAGGCCGCGGTGGAGACGACGACCGTCGACGACACCGTCGGCCGATACTGCGTGGCGCTGGTGCGGGCCACCCGAGATCACCCCCACGTCCTGATCGGGTCGTCACCGCGTGGCTCGCTGGCATTGCTGCTCACCGCCCGCGCCATCGCCGCCATCGAGGGACGGGACTACGTCACCCCCGAGGACGTCAAGCGGGTCGCCGCGCCCGCCCTCGCCCACCGCATCACGATCAAGCCCGAGCTGTGGATGAGCGCCGCTTCCGGCGCGTCCGTGGTCACCGATGTGCTCAACAGCGTGGCGGCCCCGCAGGCACTCGACCGTAGCGAGCGCTGAGGAACCGTGATCTCCCAGCCGGTGCGAGAGTCGTGGCGGCCGACCATGGCCCACATCCGCGCCTGCATCGGCGCCGTCGCACTCGCCCTGGCCGGCGTGCTCAGCGGACGCGTCGACCTCGTCGTGCTCGCGACCCCATTCGCCGCCGTGGCGATGTGGGCGCTGATGCGCCGACCGACCACCACCCCTGCCATCGGCAGCGCGCTCGCCCACCGCTCGATCCGGGAAGGCGAGGCGACGACCTGGACCATCACGATCACTCCCGCCGACTCGATCGACGTCGCCGCCGCCCAGGTGGCCCTCGACGACCGCTGGCAACTCGCCGCACCCTCGGGCGTCGTCACCGTCGATGGCGACCGCACCCGACCCGACGAGTCCCTCACCCTCGGCATCGATCTCCGGTCACTGCAATGGGGCCGCCGACAGATCGGGCCGGCACTGGTCGCGGCGAGCTCGACCTTCGGCGCATTCCGATTCGGGCCGACGAGCCCCACACTGCCGGAGCTCACGACCCTGCCGCTGCCGACCATCTTCGACAGCTCCGCGCCCGTGCCCAGCCCGGCCGGCCTGATCGGGCTGCACCGATCGCGGCGTCGCGGCGACGGCACCGAGTTCGCCACGATCCGACCGTTCACGGTCGGGGATCGCCTCCGACGAGTCAACTGGCCCGTGTCGTTGCGAACCGGCGCCCTCCACGTCGCCACCACCCATGCCGACAGCGACACCGACGTCCTGCTCGTCGTCGACGCAACCATCGACGCCGGTACCAGTGGCGGGATCGACGGACCGGCCAGCAGCCTCGATCGGTCGGTGCGGGGTGCCGGCGCCATCGCCGCCCACTTCCTCCGCCACGGCGACGGCGTTGCCCTACGAGCCGTCGGCTCGACCAGCGCTGCACTCGTCCAGGTCGGACACGGAACCGCCCACCTTCGCCGGATCCTCGGACAACTCGCCACGATCGAAGCCGGCGGCCACCCGCCGCGACAGATCAGCCGCCCCGCCGAACTGGCACGACTCGGCTTCCAAGCCGGCGGACTCGCCCTCGTCCTCTCACCGCTGCTGTCCGCGCCCGTGCTCGACGAGTCCGTCGGACTCGCCCGACTCGGGATGATCGTCCTCGTCATCGACACGCTCCCCGAACCGACGCCGGACCACGCCCCGGATCCCAGCAGTGCGCTCGCCTGGCGCATCCGACTCCTCGAACGCGTCCGCACGCTCCGAGAGCTCGAGCACGCCGGCATCCCGATCGTCGCGTGGCGCGGACCCGGCACCGTCGACCAGGTCCTTCGCGACCTCGGCCGACGCGCCGCGGCACCCCGAATCGCCCGACGATGACCCACCACCAGACAGGTCACGGCGCCGACAGGCTCGTCCAGGCAGCACGCGCCCAACTCCCCCTCCGGCTCGCGGCCGTGGCCGCATCCACCATCGCTGTCGCCGCGCTCTGGATCGCCGGCAGCCTGCCCGGCTGGCTGCTCGTCGTGCTCGCCGCCCTCACCATCGCCGCCTGCGCCCTGCCCGACACGGTGATCCCCGCCCTGTTCGTCGCCGCCTACGCCGCGAGCTGGGTAGCGCTCACCGATCGCGGCGTCACGATCTGGCTGCTCGCAGCAGCACTCGGCATCGGCGGGTTCCACCTCGCCACCGCCGCCGCCGGAACGATTCCACCACGCGGCGACCTGCCGCGCGCCGTCGCACGCCGCTGGATCCGCCACAGCGGCACCATCGCTGGCATCACCCTCGCCGTCTGGCTGCTCGCCTCGATCTTCGACGCCATCGACTCAGCGCCCAACGCCGCACTCGCCGCCGCCGGCCTGCTCGTGATCGCCGTCGGCGGCTACCTCCTCGCCCGCGGCGAAGTGTGAGCCACGCGTACGGAAATCTGCATCGTCCGCTCACACTTCGGCGTCGGCGCCGGTTGACAAAGCCATACTGAGTATGCATACTCGGTATCTATGGGCGTTCGGGAAGGGCTGCTGGCACTGCTCGACGACGGCCCGCGCTACGGCTACCAGCTGAAGACCACGTTCGAGGGCGCGACCGGCGGCGTGTGGCCGCTCAACGTCGGGCAGGTGTACACGACGCTCGAACGGCTCCAGCGCGATGGCCTGGTGACGGTGCTCGACCTCGACGACCAGAAGTCCTACGAGCTCACGGCGGCCGGGCGCGAGGCGCTGGGCGCGTGGTGGCAGACCGTTCCGGTCGACGACCCCCCGCCGCGCGACGAGCTGATGCTCAAGGTCCTGCTCGCCATCGAGCACGGACCCGACCACGCGCTCACGGTGGTCACCCGCCATCGCACGGCGCTGGTGTCGCTCCTGCAGCAGCGACGCCGCGCCGACGGCGCGGCGCCCGATTCGCTCGCCGCCCGTCTGGTGGCCGATGCCCTGGTGGTTCGCGCCGAGGCCGACCTGCGCTGGCTCGATCTCTGCGAGTCACGACTGACCACGGATGTAGGGAGGAACCCGTGACCGATGCACCCACGCCTGCGGTGCCCATGCTCGAGCTCGTCGACGTCGTCAAGTCGTACGGACAGGGCGAGACCGAGGTCTACGCCCTCCGCGACATCACCCTCACGGTGGCTCCGGGCGAGATCGTCGCCGTGATGGGGCCCTCGGGGTGCGGCAAGTCGACGCTGCTCCACCTCGCCGGCGCTCTGGAGATGCCGAGCGCCGGACGGGTGCGCGTCGGCGGACACGAGCTCGCCAGCATGTCCCGTGACGCCCAGGCGACGCTGCGCCGGCGTGACGTCGGCTACGTGTTCCAGCGCCTCAACCTCGTGCCCTCGCTCACCGCCGTCGAGAACGTGATGCTGCCGCTCGAGCTCGACGGCGTCGCCAAGCGGGCGGCACGCGACGCGGCGATCGACGCGATGCACCTGGTCGGCCTGACCCATCACCTCGAGCGGTTCCCCGACGACTTCTCGGGCGGCCAACAGCAACGCATCGCCATCGCCCGGGCCCTGGTCGGTGAGCGCCGCCTGCTGCTCGCCGACGAGCCGACCGGCTCGCTCGACACGATGAACAGCGACCAGATCATCGAGCTGCTCGCGGCGCTGCCCGACCGGCTCGGGACGGCGGTCGTCCTGGTGACCCACGAGCCCCGCTTCGCGTCCTATGCCGATCGCGTGATCTTCCTGCGCGACGGTCGGATCGTCGACGAGACGCCTCGGCTCGACCCACCACTCGCCCCGTCGCCGGCCACCATGGCCGGGGTGAACTGACGTGTCCCGCTGGCGTCTGGCCGCCCGCCTGGCGTGGCGCGAGGTGATCCGTCGCCCCGTCCGGATGCTGCTGGTCGTGCTGCTGATCGCCGTGCCGGTGATGGGCATGGCCATGGCGAGCACCATCACCCACCAGTCGAACGCCGACGCCTTCACCCGGCAGTGGGGCACGAGCGCCGATCTCGTGGTGCACCAGACCCTCGACGACCCCTTCGTCGTGGCCGACCACGTGCCGGCCGACGCGTCGATCACGAGTGGGCTGTCGGGCAGCCTGCCGATCGAGACGTCGGGCGGTCGGATCGTCGACGTGCGGCTCTCCGAGCCCGGCGCCATGCCCGCCACGACCGACGATCGTCGGGAGTCGACCTCGCGCCTTCGACGAAGCGTGGCTGTCGGCGCCGCTGCTGCACCGGCTGGACCTCCACGTCGGCGACGACCTCACCCTCGACAACCCGGCGGGCACGTGGACCATCGTCGGTTCGGGCCGCGCCGCCGAGTGGCTCGACGACGACGTGCTCGTGCTCGGGTCGATCGACCGCGACGACTTCCGACCCGATGCGCTCGGGTTGGTCACCCAGGTCGACCTCCCGGCCGGGGCGACTCCGGCCGATGTCGCCGCCGTCGAGCACGAGCTCGCCGCCGGGCGTCGTCGGTCCACCGGGATCGAGTCGTCGAATTCCAGCTCCGACACCGACACCAACGTCCGCGAGGTCCTGGCGTGGAGTTGGGTGATCGGCGCGCTGTCGTTGGCGGTCACCGGGATCATCGTCGCCGCGGCCTTCGCCACCAGCGCCCGCCGGCAGCTCGTGACCGTCGGGCTGCTGTCGTCGAACGGGGCGCCCGAGGGCGTGATCCGGCGCTCGCTGGCGCTGCAGGGATCGTGGACCGGGCTCGTCGGATCGCTGCTCGGCGTCGCCGCCGGCCTCGTCGGCGGTTCAGGCCCTCCGGGGACGCATCGAGCAGCTGCTCGGCCACGCGGTCACCGGCCACGGGGTCGCCCCGCTCGACCTGCTCGTGATCGTCGCGACCGGCGTCGTGGCCGCGTCGCTCGCCGCGCTGCTGCCGGCCCGCACCGCCAGCCGCGTGCCGGTGACGGCTGCCCTCGCCGGCCGCCGCCCGGTGGGCCGTCGTGCCGCGGTGGCTCGTGCCGCTCGGGCTGGCGTCGTTCGCGATCGGGGGTGCTGCTGCTCCTCGCCGGCCCGAGGAGCCGGCGGCAACCGTGGGGCCGCGACCTTGGTCGTCAGCGGCGTGCTCGTCCTCGCCGGGGTGTGCTGCGCCAGCCCGGTCGCCATCGACGCGATGAGCCGGACCACGGCCCGCGCCGGAGGGTCGTGGCGCTTCGCCGGGCGCAGCCTCGGCCGGACGCGCGCTCGCAGCGCCGCGGTCGTCACCGCCATCGCCGTCACGGTGGCCGCGGGCGTCGTGGCGATCTCGGCGATCTCGGGCGTCGTCGATGCCGGCAGCAACAGCCCGTGGCCGAAGGACGCCGTCGTCGCCTCCGCCTACCCCGCGGCCGTGTACCAGCCGAGCGACGACATCGACGGGACCGGGACCGTCGACTACGCACCGATCTCCGCCACCCAGGTCGACGCCGCGACCCAGGAGCGGATCACGGCGATCGTTCCGTCCGGCCACTGGTACGCCAAGCGGGCGGCGACGTGGGACCCTCCGGCCGGGGAGGACCAGGGTCAGTGGACCACGACCGACTGGTCGACGATCACGTTCGGTCCGGGCACTGGCATCGTCATCGCCGACGACGCCACGATGGACCTGTATCGAGCTGCGGCCGGCCGACCGCGCCGAACCTCGAACGCACGGGAGCGCTGGTCCTCGCGTGGCCGGGGTGGTGGTACGGGCCGGACCGCGACGGCATCGAAGGTCGTGTCGAGACCGAACACGGCGCGCTGACGTTTCCGCTCGCGTTTCGCGCCGGCCTCGCCCCGCTGCTGGCGCCCGGGGGGGACGATTCGACGATGCCGAACCCCGACCCGGCGATCGGCACGGACACGGTGATGATGACCGCCTCGGCGGCTCGCGCCGCCGGGTTCGACGTGGTCCCCGCCGGCGGGTTCCTGCGCAGCGACGCCCCACTCACCGGCGAGCAGGCCGACGCCCTCGACCGGCTGCTCGACGAAACCGAAGCGGCGCTGGGGAACACCTACCGAGCCATGCCGCTCCCTGACGACGCCACGGCCAGCGTCTCGTACATCTACGACGACCCTGGTGTGCGCATCTCCCGTCCCGCGCTGCAAGGGATCGTCGTGGGCGGCGCGCTCGCCGTCACGTTGCTCGTCGTGGCCATCGGGCTGGCGCTGGCGGCCGCCGAGAGTCGCGACGAGCGCGACATCCTCGTCGCCGTCGGTGCCCGACCGCGCACGATGCGGTCGATGGCCGGCGTCAAGGCGGTGGTCCTGACGACCACCGGCATCGCCCTCGGCGTGCCGGCCGGACTGATCCCGAGCCTCGCCGAGGCGCGGTCCATCCGGAGCGAGATCCACGCGCCGTGGCTCGGTGTCGCCGGGCTCGTCATCGTGATCCCGGCCGTCGCCGGCGGCATGGCCTGGGCGGCCAGCAGCATCGCCCAACGCCTTCGACCGGTGCGCATGTCGACGCTCGCCGTCGACTGACGCCCGCCCGGCTGCCGGCGCGCGCCACTTTCCTTTCACTTGTGAAAGGAAAGTGGCTTCCACCGCTCGACGGCGGCGGGCTACGTTCCGGCCGTGACCACGCTGCGACTCGCCCAGGTCAATCTCGTGCTCGACGACGTGGCCGGCGCGGCCGCGTTCCTCGCCGAGCTGGGGCTCGCCGTCGACCCCGTCACGCCGGAGTGGGCGGACTGGGCGGTGCACCACCAGAGCGTCGGCGATGCCGGCACGCCGGTCGACCTCGATCTCGACAGCACCGCGTTCTCACGCTGGTGGGGCGGCCTGCGACCGGACGACGGGCGGGTGGTGGTGAGCGTGGGCGTCGACGAGCGCGATGCGGTCGACCGCGTGTACGCCACCGCGATCGAGCGCGGCGCCGAGTCCCGACGCGAGCCGTACGACGCGTTCTGGGGTGCACGGTTCGCGATGGTGGCGATCCCCGGGCCACTGCTGCTCGGCATCACCAGTCCGCGCGACGCGGGCCTTCAGCGGCCCGACGCCGGATCTGACCGACTTCGCCTGAAGCCGACCGCGCAGCACGACGCACGCCACGTTCGACGCGGCGGTCGACGCCATCGTCAGCGGGTTCGGCCGACCCTGAGCGACCGATCGCGCGAGGTCACTTGTAGAAGCCGTCGCGCAGGTTGATCCCGTGCTCGAGCCACACCTTCGACGCGCACAACATCCCGGTCCATCCCTCACAGTTGCCGTAGGAGGCGGACCGACCGTCGTCGTTGTCGCTCCAGCCCTCCTCGGTGATCGTGACGAGGGTGCGACCGTCGTCGGTCGGGGCGAACGTCATCGTCACCGTGGTCGAGCCGGTCGGGCTGGCCTCGGGCTGGGAGGCATCCCACTGCAGCACGATGCGCTCCGGCGGCACGACCTCGATCACTTCGACCGGGAACGCCCCGGGAAAGTCGGCGAAGTCCCACGTGACGGTGGTGCCCGTCGTCAGCCGGCCCTTGGCCCCGCCGGTGGTGAAGTACTGCGACAGCTGGTCGGGGTCGGCGACGGCCTCGAACACTTCGGCGACCGGACGATCGATGCGACCACTGACCGAGAAGCGTGGTGGGTTGGCGGGCGAGGAGTTCATGTTGTAAAAATACAACATGACAGCAGCGCTCGCCAAGACCCCTCGTGTCGCTGCTCGCGATCGCGTCACGAGCGGTGACAGCGACGCCGACGACGCCGTGTTCAAGGCGCTGGCCTCGGCGACCCGCCGTCGCCTGCTCGACGAGCTGCGCGACGGGCCGCGCACCAGCGGCCAGCTGTGCGCGGCGTTGGCGAACCTCGACCGATGCACGGTGATGCAGCACCTCAAGGTGTTGGACGAGGCCGGACTCGTGCTCGTGCAGCGACGAGGACGGGAGCGTTGGAACCATCTCGCGCCACTGCCGATCAAGCACATCTACGACCGGTGGATCAGCTGGTACGCCGGCCCCGCCCTCGAGCTGCTGGACCAACTCGATCGCGGCATCACCGGCGGACGCTCCGACTGACCCGAGCGACCGATGGGTGCCAACATGTTCCGACGAGGCCGGCACCCATTCGTCGGACCCACCTGCTGGTGGTGGGCGCAGCGCTGGGCCTCGTCGCGTGCCTGTCGGGAGCCGCGTCGGCCGCCACCGGTACACCGCCGACGGTCCCCGCCGACGCCGCGGTCGCCCGGCCCTTCGCCGAGGTGCAGGCCAGCGCGTTCTCGTTCGAAACCGACCCGTCCGACCCCAGCCGGGCGATCTTCCGCGTCACGACGACCGAGCCGATGATCTGCGCCATCGTGTGGGGCGACGACGACACGTTCGGGCGCTTCAACAACAGCCTGTCGATGAACGGCACCGGCATCACCCAGCACGACGTGGTGCTCCCCGACGTCGAGGCCGGCGTCACCTACCAGTACGTCGTCGAGGGCACGACCGCCGACGGCACGTGGTACCGGTCGGACGTCGGCACGTTCAGCGTCGAGGCGGTCGCCGTGGCGACCACCGTCGACCGCGGGCCGAACCTCGCCACTGGCGCGACGGATCGTCGACGTGTCGTCGGAGTTCTCCGACGACTTCGCCGCCGCCAACGCGGTCGACGGCGACACCGCCACCGAGTGGGCGACCGACGGCGACGGCGATCGCGGCTCGATCACCATCGACCTGGGTTCGTCCGAGCGCATCCGTGGCGTCGCCTTCCTGACCCGCTCGATGGCCGACGGCACGGCGATCACCGACACGTTCACGCTCGGCGTCGACGGCGCCGATCCCATCGGCCCGTTCCCTGCCGGCACCGTGGCGTCACCGCGCGTCGCCGACGTCGACGTGACCGGCGAGCAGCTCCGCTTCGACGTCGCCAGCTCGAGCGGCGGCAACGTCGGAGCCGTCGAGATCGAGGTCTTCGGCTGAGCAGCGCCGACCTGCGTCGCGAACGGCGATCTGGTCACTCCCAGTTCTCGATATCGAGAACGCACGGTGACCAGATCGCCGTTTAGACCACATGACCAGATCCGACGCCGGCGGACGCTAGAAGCGCTGGTCGAGCAGGCCGGTGTCGACGTCGTACAGGAACCCGCCGACGGCCACCGACTCGGGGATCAGCGGGTGCGAGCGCACCGTGCGGACGTCCTCGTAGAGCGCCCGCTGCTGGTCCTCGACGACGTGGAAGTACTGCCACCAGGCGTCCTGCCCGCTGCTCGCCGACACCCGGTCGCGCAGCTCGTCCTCGGTGTTCGCCGCCATCGTGCAGCGGGTGTGCGGCACCACCAGGATCCGGTCGACGCGCAGCACGTGCACGCTCAGCACCAGCGCTTCCAGCGCGGCGTTGGTGACCCGTCCGCCGGGGTTGCGGAAGATCTTGGCGTCGCCGGCGCGCAAGCCGAGCATCCGCAGCGGATCGATGCGCGAGTCGATGCACGTCACCACCGCCACCCCGGCGTGGGCGATGCCGTCGAACCCGGCGAGGGTGAAGGAGTCGGCGAAGGCGCGGTTGGCGTCGAGCAGGTCGTCGAAGGTCGCGGGCACGCCGACACGCTATGGCACGACCGTCCAGCGTGCCGATGCGCTGTGCTCAAGCTGACCTCGTGACCACGCCCGCCGATCGCGGCGATCATCGGGGCGTGAGGCGCACGATCGTCCCGCCGCGGCCTTCGCCACCGGCGAAGCGGGCCGCCCCGGCGAGCGTCTCGCCGCTGGCGATCGTGTCGCGGCCCCGCGACGACTCGTTGCGGATCGCCGCATCGAGATCGAGGTCCCACTGCTCGATGGCCGACAGGCGGTCGTTGCGCAGGCACCGTTGCGGCAGCGCCGCCAACTCGTGGGCCAGCATGACCGCAGCGGCGAGCGCCCCGCCCGGCTCGGTCACGCGGTTGACGAGCCCGATGCGCTCGGCCTCGACGCCGTCGATGCCGCGGCCGGTCAGGATCAGGTCGATCGCCCGGCTGTGGCCGATGAGGCGGGGCAGGTTGATCGTGCCGAGGTCGACGAGCGGCACCCCGAAGCGGCGGCAGTAGACGCCGAGCACGGCGTCGGACGCGGCGACGCGCAGGTCGCACCACAACGCCAGCTCCAACCCGCCGGCCACGGCGGGCCCCTCGATCGCGGCGATCACCGGCTTCGACAGCCGCATCCGCGTCGGGCCCATCGGGCCGCGCCCGGTGTCGCCCACCGGCCGCCGGTCGCCGGTCGCCAGCGCCTTGAGGTCGGCGCCGGCACAGAAGTAGCCACCGGCGCCGGTGAGCACGGCCACGCTCAGCGTGTCGTCTCCGTCGAACTCGGCGAACGTGGCGGCCAGCGCGTCGGCCGACGCCGAGTCCACGGCGTTGCGCCGGTGCGGCCGGTCGATCGTGACGACGCGTACCGCGTCGTCGTCGGACACCACGACGTCGTCGTTCATCCCACCATTGAAGTCGGTGCCGTCACCCGCCGTGAACGGAAGTCACGCACCGGGAAGTTGGAACACCACGCGCCCGCCGACGCGATCGGGCCGGGCGGGCTCGATCCAGATCCGTCCGCCGTGCGCCTCGACCAGCCCGCGGGCGATCACCAGCCCGAGGCCGGCGCCCCCGGTCGCACGGGCGCGGCTCTGATCGGCGCGGGCGAAGCGCTCGAACGCGTGCGCCGAGAACTCGGCCGGGAATCCCGGGCCGCGATCGACCACGCGCACGGTGGCGGGTTCACCCGGCTCCACCACCACGTCGACCGTCGTGTCCGGCGGCGCGTAGCGGATCGCGTTGTCGACGAGGTTGCGGATCACCCGTCCGATCGCCTGCGCGTTGCCGTTGACGCGCACGCTCCCGGTCGAGCGCAGCCCGAGCGTCACGCCCCGTGCCGACGCCGCCGGGGTCAACGCCTCGACCGCCTCGTCGGCGAGCTCCGAGAGGTCGACCGGCTCGCGGTGCAGTTCGAGGCGCCCGGACTCGATGCTGGCGACGAGGAACAGGTCGTCGACGAGCGCGCCGAGCGCCTCGACGTCGCGGCCCATCGCCCGCAGGTAACGCTCCGGATCGGGCGCCACACCGTCGGTGAGCGCCTCCACGGCGGCCCGCAGCGCGCTCGAGCGGCGTGCGCAGGTCGTGGCCGACGCTGGTGAGCATGCGCCGCCGCTCGTCCTCGAACCCGGCCCGCTCACGTTCGAGCACGTCGAGTCGTTCGGTCAGCTCGTCGAGGGCGCGGGCGACGTGGCCGAGCTCGTCGCGGCGCTCCACACCGGTGCGCGCCGACCGATCCCCCGCCTCCAGACGGCGCACCGCCGACTCCAGACGCTGGGCGTCGCGCCCGAGCGGGCGAGAGGCCACGGCGGCGAGCACCGCCGCCAGCCCCGCGGTGGCGGCCAGCACCCCGAGCGCCGAGCGGGCCTGGTCGGCGTCGAGCACCATCAGCCGGGCGAGCACCACCGCCACCACCGCGCCGATGGCGATCGACGACAGCGTGATGGCGAGCACGACCTGGCGCAGCGACGTCGTCCGCGAGGTCAGGGCGCGCAATGCCAACCCGGCGCCGACGGCGCAGGCGGCGAGCACCACCACGGCGACCACCGTCGCCAGCGGGCGATCGCTGATCGCGTCCCAGACGCCGAGGCTCACGGCTCGAACCGGTAGCCGACGCCCCACGCCGTGACGATCCAGCGCGGATGCTCGGGGTCGCGTTCGCACTTCTGGCGCAGCCGGCCGATGTGCACCGTCACGGTGGCCGGGTCCTGGTACTCCGGCGCCGAGTCCCACACCCGCTCGAGCAGCTGCCGGCGCGAGAACACCTGGCGCGGCGAACCGGCGAGCACGGCCAGCAGGTCGAACTCCTTCGGCGTGAGAGGCACCACGCGACCCTCGACGGCCGCTTCCCGTGCCGCGGTGTCGATGTCGAGGGTGCCGGCGTCGCGGTCCCCGAAGTGCAGCTGCTGACCGGCGCCGGGTGCCGCGAGCGTCGAGCTGGCGGCCGTGCGGCGCAGCATGTTGCGCACCCGCACCGCCAGCTCGCGCGGTGAGAACGGCTTGATCACGTAGTCGTCGGCGCCCAGCTCGAGACCGACCACCCGGTCGATCTCCTCGGTGCGCGCGGTGAGCAGGATCACGGGCGTGTCGCCGGCGGCCCGGATGCGCCGCAACAGCGACAGCCCGTCGACGCCGGGGAGCATCACGTCGAGCACCACGAGGTCGGCCTCGTGCTCGCCCAACCACTGGACGGCCGCGTCGCCGTCGCCCAGCTCGTGCACGCGCATGCCGTCGTGCTCGAGGTACCGCGCCACCACCTCGCGCACCATCGGCTCGTCATCGACCACCAACACCATCGGCCCAGCCGTGGGAGCCACGCCAGGAGCGTAGGTGGCGGGTGCGCGCGCCGATTGCGACGGCGCCGGAGTTTCGCGTTTGTTTCGCTGGATGATTGAACATCGCGACAAGCGGTTGCGATCATGGTGGAGTGCTGCTCACCGAGCAGGTGCCGGCTCCGGCACCGACCACGCCGCCCTCCGTTCCCGGACGGGCCGCGGCCGCCCTGACCGGCGCCCTCGCTGCCGGTGCCGCGCTCGCCGCCGGCGAGCTGGCCGCGGCAGCGGTGCACTCGGTGACGTCACCGGTGACCGCGGTCGGAGGCGAGTTCGTCGACCGCTTCGCCGGGTCCCTGAAGCAGTTCGCCGTCGACACGTTCGGCACCAACGACAAGCCGGCGCTCGTGACCGGGATCGTCATCACGTCGATCCTGCTCGGCGCCGTGCTCGGCCTGGCCGCCCGCCAGCGGTGGATCGTCGCCCCGCTCGGCTTCGTGGCGTTCGGGCTGGTGGGCGTGTGGGCGATGATCACCGACCCGCAGGACTCCACCGGCGACGCGATCTTCGCCTGCCTGGTGTCGGTG
The DNA here is from genome assembly GCA_963816635.1 of Ilumatobacteraceae bacterium. Classification (GTDB taxonomy): domain Bacteria; phylum Actinomycetota; class Acidimicrobiia; order Acidimicrobiales; family Ilumatobacteraceae; genus Desertimonas. The sequence goes on from CAWFLK010000002.1 coordinate 48,974, forward strand.
CTCGCCGGGATCGGGACGTTCGCCCTGCTGTGGCGGCTCGCCACCCCGCACGCCGCAGCCCCGGCCGCGGTGTGGGAGCCGGAGACGCCCACGAGCACGGCCAAGGTGCGCCAGACCGTCGTCGACCGTCGCGGGTTCCTGGCCGGCGTCGCCGGCGTGGTGGTGCTCACCGGATCGGCCACGGCGTTGAGCCGGCGCATACGGTCCGGGGACTCGGTCAACACCGCCCGGCGCACGACCGTGCTGCCGCGACCGACGCGCTCGGTGCTCCCGCCGGCCTCGCAGCCGTTCGAGGTCGACGGCCTCACGCCCTACGTCGTGCCCAACGGCGACTTCTACCGCATCGACACGGCGCTGCTGGTTCCCCAGATCGGCGCGTCCGGCTGGTCGGTCTCGATCAAGGGTCTGGTCGACAACCCGTTCAGCATCACCTACGACGAGCTGCTGGCGATGGACAGCGTCGAGGAGACGGTCACCCTGTCGTGCGTGTCCAACGAGGTCGGCGGCCACCTCGTCGGCAACGCCGTGTGGCAGGGCGTGCCGCTCACCGCGCTGCTCGAACGCGCCGGCGTGCAGTCCGGTGCCGAGCAGGTGGTCGGCCGCTCGGGCGACGGCTTCACCGCCGGCTTCCCGGTGTCGGCGGCCACCGACGGGCGCACCGCGCTCGTCGCCTACGCGATGAACGGTGAGCCGCTCCCGGCCGAACACGGCTATCCCGCCCGCCTCGTCGTGGCCGGGCTCTACGGCTACGTGTCGGCCACGAAGTGGCTCACCGAGATCGAGCTGACCACCTGGGACGACGTCCGGGGCTACTGGACCACCCGCGGCTGGTCGCGGGACGCACCGATCAAGACGCAGTCGCGCATCGACGTGCCGAAGTCGAACGCCGACCTCGCCGCCGGGCCGCAACCGATCGCGGGAGTGGCGTGGGCGCCGAACCGGGGCATCGCCAAGGTCGAGGTGCAGGTCGACGGGGGTGACTGGCAGGAGTGCGAGCTCGGGCGCGTGGCGAGCGACGACACGTGGGTGCAGTGGCAGTACGCGTGGGACGCCGCGTCCGGCGATCACACGATCGTCGCCCGGGCGACCGACGGCGAGGGTCAGACGCAGACCGACCAGGTGGCGCCGCCGGCCCCCGACGGGGCCACCGGGTGGCCGCAACGCGCCTGCCACGTGCGCTGATCGCCGCGGCAGACTGAACCGCATGGAGCGGCTGCACTGTCCGACGTGCGCCAACGAGGTGTTCTTCGACTCCCTCGCCTGCGTGCGTTGCCACACCGAGCTGGCGTTGGCAGTCGCACGCCGACGGCGCGCTGTCGCTCGGCGACGCCACCGTCGCCGGCGCCTGCCTGATGCGTGAGCCGTGGCGCTGCAACTGGCAGCCGGCCACGCCGGGCCAGGCGTGCGCCAGCTGCCACATCGTCGACGCCGGCGAACCGAGCCACAACCACCTGCTCGTGCCGTTCCTCTCGGCGCAGCGGCGTGCCCTCAAGCAGCTCGCCGAGCTCGGGGTGCCGTGGCAGCCGGCGGCCAACGTTCCGGCGGGGCCGCCGCTGCGCTTCACCTACCGCTCACGCTCAGCGGGCGACCAGGCCCTCATCGGTCACATCGGCGGGCTGATCACCCTCGACCTCGACGAAGCCGACGCCGCCCACGGTGAGCAGGTGCGGGCGACGCTCGGCGAGCAGTACCGCACGCCGCTCGGGCACATCCGCCACGAGCTCGGCCACTTCGTCTGGCTGCGCGACGTCGCACCCGACCCGGCGCGCCTCGCCGCCTTCCGCGAGGTCTTCGGCGACGAGCGCGTCGACTACCAGCACGCCCTCGACGCCCACTACGGCGGCCTCGACGACGGCTCGTGGCGCGACCGCCACGTGTCCTACTACGCCGCCGCCCACCCGTGGGAGGACTTCGCCGAGTCGTGGGCGCAGATCATGCACGTGCACGACGTGGTGTCGACCGGAGCGGCCTGGGGCGTGATCGAGGCGCCCGGCGATTCGTTCGACCCGCGCCCGTGGGTGTCGTCGGCCGTGACCGCCAGCCTCGCCGCCAACGAGCTGGCGCGGGCGATGGGCATGCGCGACCTCTACCCGTTCGCCCTCTCGAGCGGCGCGCGGCGCCGCATCGAACGGTGCTGGGAGCTGGTGCACCCGAAGGCGCTCGCACCCCTGCACAACGGTTGACCCGCCCGGACGACCTTGACCACCTGCGCGGCGTATGGGAGAGTCGTCGGCGCACGGTGGCCCGGAGACGAGGTCGAGCACCGTGGCGTGTCATTCGTTCACTCGGTCCCGAGACATCCTCAGAGGGGGAAAACATGCGCAAACGCTCCAAGGCGTTGACGACGCTGGCCGCATTCGGTCTGATCGGCGGAGCAATCGCCGGTACCGCTGGCGCCAGTGCACCACCCGACACCGGCGGCGGAGGCGGCGAAGCAGCCGCCGGCGCCGGCGTCGGCCGGGGCAGCGACAGCGGCATCGAGGGTGCCGACTTCTCCGGCACCACCGTCACCGTGTTCGGCCCGGAGAACGCGGCGACCGACGTCGGCGCCATGCACCGCCGCCCTCGACGAGTTCGCCGCGTCGAACGGCATCCACATCGACTACACCGGCGCCCGCGACTTCGAGGAGCAGATCAACGCCCAGGTCGAGAGCGGCAACCCGCCCGACATCGCCATCTTCCCGCAGCCGGGCAAGCTCGCCGGCTTCGCCCGCAGCGGCGACCTGCTCGCCCTGCCCGACGACGTGCTCGCCAACGTCAGCGCCAACTGGGCGCCCGACGTGGATGTCGTTCGGCGAACGTCGACGGCACCCAGTTCGGCGTCCCGATCAAGACCGACCTCAAGTCGCTCGTGTGGTACATCCCGTCGACGTTCGCCGAGTACGGCTACACGGTGCCGACCACGCTCGACGAGTTCTACGCCCTCACCGACCAGATGATCGCCGACGGCCACACCCCGCTGTGCGTCGGCATCGAGTCCGGGCCGGCCACCGGCTGGCCGTTCACCGACTGGGTCGAGGAGCTGGTGCTGCGCAACCAGGGCATCGACTACTACAACCAGTGGGTGACCCACGAGATCCCGTTCAACGACCCGCCGATCGTCGAGGCGATGCAGACCGTCGCCGACCTGTGGGCCAAGCCCGACGCGGTGTACGCCGACGGCGGCACGATCGCGGCGACGCCGTTCCGGATCCAACGCCCAGCCGCTGCTCGACGGCGACTGCATGATGCACCGCCAGGCGAACTTCTTCGCCTCCTTCTTCCCCGAGGGCACGCAGTACGGCGACGGGCGACGGCGAGGTGTCGACGTTCTACTTCCCGTCGGCCGACACCGAGACGCCAGCCCGGTCCTGGTGGCCGGCACCATCCCGGCGGCGTTCCGTGACGCCCCCGAGGTGTGGGCCGTGATGCAGTACCTCGGCTCGCCGGAGTACGCCGACGCCCGCCAGACCGCGCAGACGGCGCTCGCCGGCGGCGGTGGTGTGTCCGGCTTCCTGTCGGCCAACCTCAACGCCGACCAGAGCCTGTACACCGACCTCGAGCAGCAGTTCCTCGAGGTGCTGCGCCACCGGCTCGCCCGGCCGGCTTCGACGCCTCCGACCAGATGCCGACCGAGGTCGGACCGGCACGTTCTGGTCCGAGTCGACGTCGCTGGTCAACGGCGACGAGGACGCCCAGACGGCGGCCGACAACATCGAGGCCTCCTGGCCGACGAGTTGACGGCGGCGGGTCGTCGATGACTCGAGCCATCAGATGAGGCAAGGGGTGCCGGCGGCGCAGGCCGCCGGCACCCCTTCGCGTTCGTATAGGTTGCGGGCACCGTTCGAGGGGGAGCGCACTTGACCACGATCGTCGAACCCAACCCGGTCGGTGTGGTGAACCCGACGCGCATCCGCTGGCGGCCGCCCAAGCTCACCCCGTCGCTGGTCTTCAAGACCGTCTTCGGCGTCGTCGTGCTCGGCGGGCTCGTCTACTTCGTCGGCGGCCAGGTGCTCCTCGAGACGGCGATCAAGATCGTCGTGGCGGTGGGGATCTCGGTCGGGCTGTTCGTCGTCGCCAACAAGCTGTTCGACCTCGCCTACCCGCGGTGGGCGCTGTTCTCCGGCCTCGCCGGCGCCGGCATCGGGTTCATCACGTTCTTCGTGCTCGACGCCAACCGCGCTGCTCCGCGACCTCCCGGGCGGCCCGTGGCTGTGGGGGCTGATCGGCGCGGTCGCCCTCGGCGCGGCCGGCCTGGTGCTGAACGCACCGAGCACCGATCGCCTGGAAGCTGCCGATGTCGGTCGTCACCTTCGCCGCACTCGGCGTGCTGATCGGGGTGGCGATCAACGACTCGACGCCAACCGGAGCTCGACTGGGGCAAGTTCGCCCTGCTGACCGCCATCGGCCTCGCCGTCGCCGTCGGCTGGCGGGCGCTGGCGCGGCAAGGGCGACGCCGCGACAGCTGCCGCGCGCCGCGTTGATGGGCGCGGCGATCGGCGCGACGCTGGGCGGCTGGGGCTGTGCCGACCTCGGCGACGGCAACACGGCCCAGGCGATCGTGGCGTCGGTCGTGCCGCTCACGCTGCTCGGGATCCGCGTCGGCCTGCAGCCCCTGCCCACCGCCACGACGCGTCGCGAGGTCGAGCAGCGCTCACGCTCGTGGATCTTCCTCATCCCGGCGATCTTCTTCGTCGTCGCCGGCCTCGTCGTTCCGCTGATCCGGACGATCTACCTGTCGTTCCACGATCGCGACGGCGAGGCCTACGTCGGGCTCGACAACTTCCGGCGGGTCTTCGACGACAAGGGGTTCTGGAACACGTCGCGCTGGGGATGGGACGCGTTCCTCCACTCCAAGCTGTTCTGGACGGCGGTGGCCTTGATCGGGCTGGGCCTGATCGCCGGCGTGGTCTCCGGCCGCCGCACGCGGCGCGCCTTCGACTCGTCGGGCGGCGCCTTCGGGCCGCTGATGTTCGGCTTCTTCCTGTTGTCGTGCTCGGTGCTCGCCACGCTGCGCGGCACGCTGTTCAACAACATCTGGTGGGTCATCGTGGTGACCGGCCTCGCCACGTCGATCGGGCTCGCCGTCGCCGTGCTCGCCGACCGCTCGAAGGGCGAGAACGTCGCCAAGTCGCTGATCTTCCTGCCGATGGCGATCTCGTTCATCGGGGCCGGGATCATCTGGCGGTTCATGTACCAGCCGCGCAACAAGACGAAGCCGCAGACCGGCGTGCTCAACGCGCTGTGGGTCTGGCTCGGCGAGGTCAGCAACTCGGGGTGGAAGACCACGGTCGCCGTGATCCTGCTGCTCGTCGTGTTCTCGCTGCTGATCCTGTTCGCGGTCACCGGCATCCGCGACAACGTGCGCACGCGCACCGGCATCAGCGTGGTCGGCGCCATCATCGTCGCCTACCTGATCTGGCGCTTCCTCGGCCCGGGGGTCGGCGGGTTCGTCACCAACCCCAACACCGGCGCGATCGAGGCCAACCCGATCAACTTCATCCAGGAGCCGCCGTTCAACAACATGTGGCTGATGGTCGTGCTGATCTGGATCCAGACCGGGTTCGCCACCGTGATCTTCTCGGCCTCGATCAAGAACGTCCCGACCGAGCTCACCGAGGCGGCGCGCATCGACGGCGCCAACGAGAGCCAGGTGTTCTGGAAGGTCACGATCCCCCAGATCGCCCCCACGATCGGCGTGGTGGTCACCACGCTGATCGTCACGGTGATGAAGGTCTTCGACATCGTCAAGGTGATGACCGAACGGCAACTTCGACACCCAGACGATCGCCAACGACATGTTCACGCGGGCGTTCGGCAACAGCGACTCGGCGCTCGGGTCGGCGCTCGCCACCGTGCTGTTCGTCGGCGTCCTGCCGATCATCTACATCAACATCCGCCGCATGCAGCGGGCCAGGGGCTGACGATGACGCTCACCACGCTCCCCGATCCGGCCCACGAACGGGCCAGCGCCACCGGCGCGGTGTACCGGTTCCTGCGCAGCATCCCCACGTGGGTGCTGTGGCTGCTCGTCGTGATCTGGCTGATCCCGACGTTCGGACTGTTCGTCAGCTCGTTCCGCGGCAAGGACGTGCAGCGCAACAGCGGCTGGTGGACGGTGTTCACCGGCAACTTCGACCAGCTCGGCCTGCAGAACTACAAGGCGGTGCTGAACAGCACCGTCAACGGGTCGCATGAGCCAGGCGCTCGCCAACTCGCTGGCGATCGCCCTGCCGGCGACGATCATCCCGATCCTGATCGCCGCGTTCGCCGCCTACGCCTTCGCGTGGATCGACTTCCCGCACCGCCAGCTGTTGTTCATCGCCACGATCGCGCTGCTGGCGATCCCGACGCAGGTGTCGCTCATCCCGCTGTCGTTGATGTACGGCAAGGGCGCCCACTACACGGTGCCCTTCTTCGACAAGACGATCACCGTGATGCCCAACCTGCACCTGCAGGGCGACGACCACGGCGGTGTGGCTCACCCACACGGCGTTCGGCATGCCGTTCGCGATCTTCCTGCTGCACAACTACATCGCCTCGCTGCCCGCGGGACCTCTTCGAGGCGGCGCGCATCGACGGCGCCGACCACTTCACGATCTTCTGGCGCCTCGTGCTCCCGCTGTCGGTGCCGGTGCTGGCGGCGTTCGCCATCTTCCAGTTCCTGTGGACGTGGAACGACTACCTCGTCGCCGTCGTGATGGTCGGGTCGAACAGCCGGGCGTGGCCGTCGACGGTGAACATCGCCCAGCAGGCGGGCACGTTCAGCGACAACGAGCACCTCCTCACCGCCGGCGCGTTCATCCAGTGCGTCGTGCCGCTGTGCGTGTTCTTCCTGCTGCAGCGCTTCTTCGTCCGCGGCATCCTCGCCGGCTCCGTCAAGGGCTGACCCACCACTGCTCAGCGTCGTCTGTGTCAGCGTGTCGCGACGCTCGAGCGCGCACACGCTGACACAGAGCTGGTCGGTCAGGCGCGAGCGCGCCGGATCGATGCGTTCAGCGCCGGCGGTGTCCTCGTTCTCAGCTGCCGACGGTTCGATGCTGAACGATGCGCAAACGGACGTCCGTCACCTCGCGCGGCGCTCGCGGTCGGCACAGTCCGGAGCGGTCGATCGCGCGACAAGCGCGCCGCGCCGGGCTGACCAACGGCGAGGTTCGCCGCAGGATCCGCAACGGCGAGCTCGACACGGGCGACGGCGCTCACGTCGCGCGGAGCACGTTCGCCGAACGCACGGCGCTCGGTGACCTGACCGCCTCGTGCTCGACGTCGGCGACGGCGCGGTGGCGTCCGGCCGACCGCGGCCGCAGCTCGACGAGCTGCGACGGGTTCGCGTGGCGCCGCCGTTCCACGTCACGCTCGCCGCGTGGCCGACGTCGTCGATCGCGCTCCGCACGTCGTGCACACGACGACCGTGCTGCGACGGTCCGAGCACCGCACGCACCGTCACGGCCTGCCGGTGACGGCGCCGGCCACGCACGCTCGTCGACCGCCGTTCCCGACCCACGGATCGGTCACCGGACCCCGCTATCGAGCATGTGGATCACCAGATCGTCGTCTGAGACGCAGAGTGACCAGATCGACTGACACAGACGTCGACCTCAGATGCGGTTGTGGGTCTCGGCGTCGAAGAAGTGGGTGTTCTCGGTGGTCACGGTGACCTCGACGGGCTCGTCGGGCTTCACCGGCGACCGCGGGCTGAAGCGGGCCACGGCGTTGGCGACGCCCTCGCCGAGCTCCTGTTCGGGGGCGTCGGGGTCGCCCGAGTTCACCGTCCTGGCGTCGATCGAGAAGTGCACCATCAGCTCCGAGCCGAGCGCCTCGACGAGCTTCACCTGGCCCTTGATGCGCCGGTCGGCCGGGGCGCCGGTGGCGATCGCCGCGTCCTCGAAGTCCTCGGGGCGGATGCCGACGACCACTCGCTTGCCGCTGTAGGCGCTGAGGCCCGGGAAGCGAGTCAGCAGCTCCGGGCCGAAGCCGACCGTCTGCGAGCCGATCGTGATCGTGCCGCCGCCGTCGGCGACGTCGACCAGGCCGTCGTACAGGTTCATCGACGGCGAACCGATGAACGCCGCCACGAACACGTTGACCGGGTTGTCGTAGAGGTTCTGCGGGGTGTCGACCTGCTGCAGGTAGCCGTCCTTGAGCACGCACACCCGGTCGCCCATCGTCATCGCCTCCACCTGGTCGTGGGTGACGTAGACGGTGGTGACACCGAGGTCGCGCTGCAGGCGGGCGATCTCGGCGCGCATCTGCACGCGCAGCTTGGCGTCGAGGTTCGACAGCGGCTCGTCCATGAGGAACGCCGACGGCTGGCGCACGATCGCTCGACCCATCGCCACGCGCTGGCGCTGGCCACCCGACAGCTGGCCCGGCTTGCGGTCGAGGTACTGCTCGAGCTCGAGGATGTGCGCTGCCTCCTTCACGCGCCGCTGTGATCTCGTCCTTGGGCACCCGGGCCAGCTTCAGCGCGAACCCGATGTTGTCGGCCACGGTCATGTGCGGGTACAGCGCGTAGTTCTGGAAGACCATGGCGATGTCACGGTCCTTCGGCTGCACGTCGTTGACGACGCGGTCGCCGATCTTCATCACGCCGCCGGTGATCGTCTCGAGCCCGGCCACCATGCGCAGCGCCGTCGACTTGCCGCAGCCCGACGGGCCGACGAGCACCAAGAACTCCTGATCGGCGATGTCGAGACTGAGATCGTGGATGGCGTGGAAGCCGTTCTCGTAGATCTTGTTGACGTTCTCCATCTGGACGGTGGCCATCAACCCACACTAGTCGGTGGGCGGGAACCCCGATCCACTGCCGCCCGGACGATCGGCGACGCCCGTCCCACCCGATCCGGCGCCCGACGGCGCTAGATTCTGTCGCCCGTGAACCAGATGAAGACCCGCCTGCAGGCACTCGGCCTGCTCGACCGCTCGATCCGTGCGACGAGCGACGACGAGCTGGTGAGTGCGACCGAGGCCCTCGACGACGACCACAAGGAGGCCGTCGAGCGTCTCGTCGGCGGCACGGTCACGCCCGAGGCCATCCGCGAGGCGGTGGTCCACGGTCGCATGAACGGCACGATGGAGAGCATCGCCATGGTGCTCAGCGACGCCGCCCTCGCCGACTGCATCGACAAGCTGGGCGACCACGCCGACGAGCCGACCTCCGAGCAGATCACCGAGGTGCTCCCCGGGCTGGTCGAGCGGCACGGCCTGGCGATCACCCGGGTGATGCTGGCCTCGACGGTGGCCGGCGAGGCCAAGGCGTCAGCGATCATCCGCGACCTGTTGAAGAGCGACGACCTCGTGAAGCTGCCCAAGGAGGAGCCGCGGCGCATCGTGCCGCCGGCCGAGCGCGACGACGGCAGCGTCGATCCGGACCGCGAAGCGTTGCGGGCCAAGCGTCACGAAGCGCGGCGGATCAGGCAGGAAGAGGCGGCCGAGCGCCGCGCCCAGTCGGCACGCGACCGAGGTCGCGTCTAGCCCGACCCGTCCGGTGGCGGCGCCGTCAGTGCGTCGCCAGGGTGCCGACGTAGGCCGCCCCGGCCACCAGCACCCACGCCAGCAGTCCGAGCACCAGCGGCCGCCCGCCGAGCTTGCGCATCCGGTCGAGGCGCACGCCCATCCCGAGGCCCACCAGCGCCACGGTCAGCACCACCTTCTCCATCGTGCCGGCCAGGTGCAGCGCTTCGGCCGACAGCACACCCGTCGAGCGCACCACGATGGCGATCAGGAACCCGCACACGAACAGCGGCAGGATCGGCGGCCGCACGGCGGTCGACTCCGTCACCCCGGCGCGAGCGCCGGCGCGGCGCCGGCTGATCGCCACGCCGGCGACGAGTGGCGCGAGCAGCACGATGCGAGTCAGCTTGACGACCGTGGCCGCGGCGACGGCGGCCGAACCGCCGTGCGACGCGGTGGCGATGACCTGACCGACGTCGTGCACGCTCCCGCCGACCCACGATCCGAACGCATCGCCGCTCAGGCCGAGCGGACCACCGAGCAGCGGGAGCACGAAGATCGCCAGGGTGCCGCAGAGCGTGACGAGGGTGATCGCGTACGCGGTCTCCTCCTCGTCGGCCCCGACGACGCCGTCCATCGCCGCGATGGCGGACGCCCCGCAGATGCTGTAGCCGGTGGCGACGAGCAGCCCGAGGTCCTTGGGCACTCCGAGCTTGCGGGCCAGCCACTGCGTGCCGAAGAACGTGACCACCACGACCACGGCGACGACGCCGAGCCCGCGCACGCCGAGCGCGGCGAGGTCGCCGAGCGACAGGCGCAGGCCGAGCAGGACGATGCCGATCCGCAGGAGGCGGCGGCTGCCGCGCTCGACGCCGGGCACGCACACCGCCGGGATGGCGACGACGTTGACGAACAGCGCGCCGAGCGCCACGCCGGCGACGAGCGGTGAGATGAACGAGAACACGCTCGACACCGCCCAGGCGCCGAGGGCGATGACGGCGAGCAGGGCGATGCCCGGCCACGGCGATGTCGGCCGGGTCTCGGGCGGCGCGCCGGTGACGGCGACGGCCTGGGGCACGATCACGTCCACGTTCGCTCAGCCCACGTTGACGGGGTCGGGGTCGAACTGCAGACGGCCGTGGTTGACGTGGGGAAGCACGTAGCGGGCGAACAGGTCGCACTCGGCGGCGTGCGGGTAGCCGGACAGGATGAACGCCTCGATGCCGGCGTCGGCGAGCTCGTCGATCTTCGCCAGCACCTGGTCGGGATCGCCGACGATCGCCGCTCCGGCCCCGGAGCGGGCCCGGCCCACCCCGGTCCACAGGTGACGCTCGACGTACCCCTCGTCGTCGGCCTCGTCGCGCAACGCCGCCTGGCGGGCCACGCCGGCCGACGTCGAGTCGAGCGATCGCTGACGGATCGTCGTGCCGGCGTCGTCGTCGAGCTTCGAGAGCAGCCGGCGCGCCGCGGCGCGGGCCTCGTCCTCGGTCTCGCGCACCACCACGTGCGAGCGCCAGCCGTAGCGCAGCTGTCGGCCCTTGGCGTGCGCCCGGGCATCCATGTCGGCCTTCACGTCGAGCACCTTGGCCGTGGTGTCCGGCCACATGAGGAACACGTCCGCACCGCTCGCTGCGCACTCCCTCGCGTCGGGCGACAGACCGCCGAAGTAGAACAGCGGGCTGGCGCCGGACTCGGTGCGCACCCGCGGCGGGTCGACCTCGAGATCGACGAAGTCACCGTGGAACTTCACGGCGTGGCCGTCGAGGAGCTCGCGCAGGGCGAACATCACCTCGGTCGAGCGGCGATAGCGGGGCCCGCTGGCGAGCGTCTCGCCGGGCAGGTCGCTGGAGATGATGTTGACCGTCAGGCGGCCGTGCATGATCTGGTCGATCGTGGCGAGCTGGCGGGCGAGCTGGGGCACCACGAGCTCGCCGCAGCGCACGGCGAGGAGCATGCGCAGCGTCGTCATCGGCGCCATCGCCGCGCAGAACGCGGTGTTGTCGATCCCCAGCTGGTAGCCGGACGGCAGCAACACGTTGTCGAAGCCGTAGCGATCGGCGGTGAGCACGATGTTGCGGCAGTGCTCGAACGTGCTGGCGAGCAGCGGATCGGGTACCCCGAGGAACTCGTAGTCGTCGTCGCACAGGGCGCTGAACCACGCCATCTCGACGAGCGGACGTTGCCGATCGTTCATCAGTTCACCGCCGATGCGAGCGCGGCGGCGAGCGGGCCACGATCAGCCGTCGCTGAGGCCGGGGGACGCCCGTCGTCGAGCACCTCGGCGAGCTCGACCGGCCGGCCGAGCTCGATGCTGCGGTGGGCGGCGACGCCCATGGCGACCGACCACAGGCCGTCGATGACGGTGACCTCGGGCTCGCCGCCGGCGACCACGGCGTCGCGGAAGCGCTCGTGCTCGACGAAGGACGACCCGTGGTGCAGTCCCCGGTGGGGGATGCCGGCGTCGTCGACGGGATAGGACTCGACCCGGCCGATGCCGTCGCGACCGCGCACGCCGACGCGTACCGTGCCCTCGGGCAGCAGCGCCTCCACCTTGCCCGCCGCGCCGACCACCGACAGCTCCTCCTGGTGGTGCGTCGCCTCGGCGAACATGCACAGGTCGAGCATCGCCCGTGCGCCGCCCGGGTAGTCGACGATCACGAAGGCGTTGTCGAGCATGTCGGCGCGCCGGCCGTCGACGACCTCGTCGAGGTGGTTGACGTCCTGGGCACCCGACGCCATCACCCGCACCGGGCGCTCCTGCACGATGACGTTCATCAGGTCGAAGAAGTGACAGGTCTTCTCGACGAGCGTCCCCCCGGTGTTCGCCGTGAGGCGGTTCCACTCCCCCACCTTGTGCAGGAACGGGAAGCGGTGCTCGCGCATCGCCACCATGCGGGGCGTGCCGGTGGCGCCGGCGCGCACCAGGCGGATGAGCTCGGCGGCGGCGGGCATGTAGCGGTACTCGAGACCGACCCAGGTGATCAGGCCCGGATCACGACGGCTTTCCAGCTCGATCAGTCGGCGGCAGTCGGCGACCGTGGTGCACAGCGGCTTCTCGACGAGCGCGTGCAGGTCGGTGGTGAGCACGTCGCCGACGACATCGATGTGGGTGTGGTTGGGCGTGGCCACGACGACGGCGTCGCACAGCCCGCTGTCGAGCAGGGCGCGGTGGTCGCCGAACGCCCGCACCTCACCGCCGGCGGCACGCTGGCCGGCCGCCAGCGACCCGGGGTCGGTGTCGGCGACGGCGGTCACGACGGCTCCGTCGAGCGCGGCGATGTTGTCGATGTGCTCGACGCCCATCATCCCGGTGCCGATCACCCCATAGCGCACTGGCGCTCTCACTGGTCTCATGGCATCCACCCAACCTCATCGCGGGGTCGCCGGGAAGCGGTCAACCGTCGCGATGGTCATAGGATGTGCCGATGGCCTCCATCGGCGCAGTTGATGCACTCGACGTCTCCGCCCTCCGCCTGTTCCTCGCCGTCGTCGAGCTGGGCAGCGTGTCGAAAGCCGCCGCGCGCCACGGGCTGGCTCAGCCGTCGGCGACGGCGAAGCTGCAGAAGCTGGAGCGCCAGCTCGGCGTGCAACTGCTCGACCGCGGGCCGTCCGGATCGGCGGCGACGGCCGCCGGCGTCCGCCTGGCGCCGGCCTGCGCCGAACTGGTGGCGGCCGCCATGTCGCTCGTGGCGAGCGGCGAGGAACTTCGCGACGAGCAACGACGTCTCGTCGTGGCGACCACCGACCACGTGGCCGACCACTTCCTGGCGAGGTGGGTCGGCGCCGCCGGCCTCGCCGGTGTGGTGGTCGACCTGCACGAGTCCGACACCCGCACCGTCGCCCAGGCCGTGCGCTCGAGCGAGGCGGCGCTGGGCTTCACCACCGGGCCGGCGGCGCCGCTCGGACTGCGGTCCGAGGTGGTTGCCACCGAGGAGCTGGTGGCGGTGGTCGGTCGCCAGCACCGCTGGTACGAGCGGTCGCGCCCGGTGTCGCCACGCGACGTGGTCGACGGACCGCTCGTGGTCGGCGCTCGCGGATCGGGCACGCTCGACGTGATCGAGCACGCCCTCACGTCGAAGGGGATCTCCTCCCACGGCGAGCGCATCGAGGTGGACGGCGACGCGGCGATCAGGCTGGCCGCGGTCAACAGCCTCGGCGTGGCGTTCCTGCCGCGCTGTCGCGTCGCCGACGACCTCGCCGCCGGCCGCCTGCGTGAGGTGACGGTGCGGGACATGGCCGTCGTCCAGGCCGTGCGCGTGGTGTGGCGCGGCGCCCGTCCGTCGGAGCGACCGGCCCGTCAGCTGCTCGACGCCGTGCGCCGCCGGGAGGCGGCCTGACCTAGGCGACCGCTTCCTGTCGCACCCGCTGCTCGTGGTCGAGCAGCCACGCCTTCGACTCGACGCCGCCGCCGAACCCGGTGAGGTGGCCGTTGGCGCCGATCACCCGGTGGCACGGGACGATGATCGGGATGGGGTTGCGGCCGTTGGCGGCACCGACCGCCCGAGCCTTGTTCGGGTCGCCGAGGCGCGAGGCCTGCTCGCCGTAGCTCACCGTCTCGCCGAACGGGATCGTCGACAGCGCGCGCCAGGCGGCGAGCTGGAACGGCGTGCCCTCCGGGGCGAGGGGAAGGTCGAACTCGGTGCGCGTCCCGGCGAAGTACTCGGCGAGCTGGGCGCTCGCCCGGACGAGCACCGGATGGTCGGGATCGAGGGTCGAGTCGTCGAGGGAAGCGGTCGGGCCGTCGGCGTGGTTGGGGAACCACACCTCGACGATCGCATCGCCGTCGGCGATGAGCGTGAGCGTTCCGATGGGGCTGTCGACGAAGGCGTGGTGGGTGGTGTGTCCGGTCATGAGCGGTGCAACCTTTCGTGCTGCGGGGACGGGGCGATGGGGGCGGAGGGCGGAACGGCGGCGGCCGACCACACGTGGGCCATGGCGTAGCTGCGCCAGGGGCGCCAGCGCTCGGAGCGGGCGGCGTCGATGCCGAGCGCCGACAGGCCGCGGACGACGCCGAGGTCGGTCGGCAGGAACACGTCCGGATCGCCGAACCCGCGCATCATCACGTAGTCGGCGGTCCACGGGCCGATCCCCGGGACGTCGAGCAGGGCCGCGCGCGCCTCGTCGCGGTCGGCCCCGACGTCGAGGGGCAGCTTGCCGATCGCCGCCCGCGCGCCGAGCTCGACGAGCGTGCGCCGGCGCGAGGCCGGCATCGGGAGTGCCGCCTCGTCGAGCGCGGCGACCGCGTCCGGCGACGGGAACACGTGCGTGAGCACGTCGTGGGCGATGGCGAGCCGGTCGCCGGTGGACGCCGTGATGCGACCGAGGATCGTGCGGGCGCCTCCGACCGACACCTGCTGGCCGACGACGGCGCGCACGGCGGTCTCGAACGGGTCGCTGCTGCCGGGCACGCGCCGGCCGGGATGGGCCGCCACGAGGGGCGCCAGCGCCGGATCGCTGCCGAGCAGGGCGTCGGTGGCGACCGGGTCGGCGTCGAGGTCGAGCAGGCGACGCACGCGACGCACGGCCGGAGCGAGGTCGCGCCAGTCCTGCAGCTCGAGCTCGGCGCGCACGTACGTGCGCCCGCCGGTCCGGGCGGTGCCGAGCACCGCCACGACGCCGTGGCCGCGCGGCAGCGCCAGCGAGCGGCAGTACGTGGTGCCGTCGGTGTGCTCGACGCCGGCGACCGCTCGGGCGCTCAGGAAGGCGAGCGTCGGCGCCAGGTCGTAGGGCTCACGCACCGCCAGCTCGACGGACACCACACCCGGCCGCGCCGCCGATGGGCCGCCGGAGATCTCGCCGCTCCCTCGGCGTTTGGCGCGCAGCTCGCCGGGCGTGGCGGCGAACACCTCGCGGATCGTGTCGTTGAACTGGCGCACGCTGCCGAACCCGGCGGCGAAGGCGATGGCGGTGAACGACATCGCCGTCGTCTCGATCAGGATGCGGGCGGTGCTGGCGCGCTGGGCGCGGGCGACGGCGATCGGTCCGGCGCCGAGCTCGTCGAGCATGAGGCGGTTGAGGTGGCGCTCGCTGTAGTGGAGGTGCCGGGCGAGGCCGGCGACGCCGTCGCGGTCGACGACGCCGTCGGCGACGAGGCGCATCGCCCGGGCCACGACGTCACCACGGCGGTCCCAGTCGGGCGAACCGGGTGACGCGTCGGGCCGGCACCGCTTGCACGCCCGGTAGCCGTGCTCGTGGGCGGCGGCGGCCGTGGCGAAGAACTCGACGTTCTGGCGCTTCGGTGTCACCGCCGGACAGCTCGGACGGCAGTAGATGCCGGTCGTGCGCACCGCAGTGAAGAAGCACCCGTCGAAGCGGGCGTCCTTGCTCTCGACGGCGCGGTAGCACTGGTCGGGGTCGAGCCGGTTGGCGGTGGGGATCACGTCTCCATGATGGCGGGAGGCGCCGCGGCGACCTAGCGGAAATCGGACAACCGCGTCCGATCGCGATTCTGGGTCGCGAAATCGTGCAGGAACGCTCGATTTTGCTTGTGGAAATCGTGGATCGGGGGGTCAGTCGCCGCAGACGGGGGCGGGGACGTACGCCGGGTCGAGGGGGACGGGGCGCCGGGCGGCGCGGCGGCCCGGGGTCGGGAGCACCTTGACCCACATCACCCACAGCCCGGCGGCGCACAGCAGGACCGCCCCGGCGAACCCGACGCGCTTGCCGAGCACGTCGGCGACGGCGCCGAGCGCGAGCGCACCGGCGGCGGTGCCGATCTCGAAGAACATCGTGAACGAGCTGATCGCCCGGGCCCGTTCGGCGAGCGGTGCCCGGTTGACGGTCAGCGCCATGAGCGAGGGGTAGAGGAACGCCATCGCGAAACCGACGAGGGCCGCCGACACCCACAGCGCCCACACCTGGGGCACGGCGGCGAGCAGCAGCAGGGCCGCGCCGAGCACGAAGAACGTCGTGGTGCCCGACGTCCGCGGGCCGAGACGCTCCGGGAGTCGGGCCCCGACCAGGCGCACGCCGAGGCAGACGACGCTGTACACGGCGAACAGCGCGCCGGAGCCGGACAGGCCGAGCTGGCGCGAGTACTCGGGCAGGAACGCCGAGAACACCGCGAACGCGGCGCTCCCGCAGGCCAGCACCAATCCCGGCCCGAGCGCCACGGGATGGAGGAACGCCCCCGACCGTCGACTGGTGAGACCGGTGGGCGCCGGCTCGGCGGCCGGAGCCGCCGTGCCGACGAAATCGTCGTCGCCGCCCGAGGCGGTGGCGACCGCCTTCGGCAGCGAGAGCGACATCGCCGCGGCGAAGGCGGCGAACCCCGCGGCGGTGAGGAAGGCCACCTCGAAGCTGGTGCGCTCGATCACGCCCTCGCCGATGATCGGACCGATGCCGAGCCCGGCGTACAAGGCGACGGAGAAGTAGCTCGCCGCCTCGGCCCGCCGGTGGCCGGGGCTGAGGTCGGCGACGAGCGTCGCCGCGGCGACGAACAGCGCGGCCTCGCCGATGCCGGTGAGCCCACGCAACACCAGCAGCAGCGGGATCGAGTCGACGAACCCGTACAGCGACCCGCTGATCGCCGCCAGCGCCGCCCCGCCGGCCATCACGGTGCGCCGGCCGTAGCGGTCGATCAACCGGCCGATCAGCGGGCGAGCGGCGATCGCCGCGCCGGCGAACGCGGCGATGGCCAGGCCGACCCCGAGCTCGCCGCCGCGCAACTCGTCCTCGACGTACGTCGGCACGATCGGCACGAGCACGCCGACGTACAAGAAGAACACGAACGCCGCCGCGGTCACGTGCAGGAACGGGCGCGTCAGGAGGCGGTCGCTGCTCACCGGCATGCTCGATTGCCCCCGCTCCGCCTGCACGCTGCCATCTTGCAGTGATCGCGGCGTCGCGCCAACCGGAAACCGGTCACGCCGGTTCGATCGGGATCAGGTGCGCTCGACCGAGACGGCGACCGAGAGCTTCTGGTGGGCGGGGGGACCGATCACCACGCCGCGCACGGGAGGCACGTCGTTGTAGTCGCGACCCCACGCCAGCGTGATGTGGCGGTGCACGGGAAGGTGATCGTTGGTGGGGTCGAAGTCGACCCAGCCCACGTCGGGCACCCACACCGAGCACCACGCGTGCGACGCGTCGGCACCGACGAGGCGCGCCGTCCCGGGGGGCGGGGTGGTCTCGATGTACCCGCTCACGTACCGCGCGGCGAGGCCGAGCAGGCGCAGCCCGCCGGCGGCGAGGTGGGCGAAGTCCTGGCACACCCCACGGCGGGCGGCGAGCACGGTCGCCAGTGGCGTCGACACGTCGGTGAACGTGCGGTCGTACTCGAACGTCTCGTGGATGGTGTGGCAGAACGCACGCGCCGCGTCGATCACCGGTCGCCCGGGGCGGAACGCCGACGTCACCAGGCGGCGTAGCTCGGCGACGTCGGCGGGCCGCTCGACGAGCGGCACCCCGCCGGCGAACGGGCGCACGAGCAGCGCCTCGCCGCCGCGACACGCCCGCACGTCCTCGGCGACCGACTCCCACGGCGGTCCGTCGCCGTCGAGGTGCATCGGCTCCACCACCACCTCGGCGGTGGCCTGCACGCGCAATGCATCGTGCTGGTGGTGCACGCCGAACTGCAGCACGCGGTTGCCGAACGCGTCGGTGTGCTCCTCACGGTCGTCGACGTCCGGCTCGACCTCCACGAGGGCGCGCAGCGACCATCTGCTGTGGCGTCGGACGCGGGAGCAGGTACGCCAGGGTGTACCCGTCGGTCATCGGCTGGGAGTACTCGTACGTCGTGCGATGCGACACGCGGTACTGCACCGCGGTCACGGGTCCACGTCCGCCTCCGCCCGGACGAGGATCGGCCGCACGGGGGTGGCGAACCAGCGCTCGACGATCGCACCGGCGAACGCGTCGAGCTCGCCTTGCAACGTTTCGACGTGGGCCAGCGCCTCGGCCGGTGTGGTCGCCACGCCGGCGAGCGCCGCCAGGGCGCCGAGGCGCTCGACCTGTGCCGACCCCTGCGTCCACTCCACGTCGGCGACGTGCTCGGCCAGCCGGTCGATGCACGACACGACCGCCCGCGGGTTGTCGCGGTCGTGGAGCAGCAGGGCGAGCGTGGGCGCCAGCTCGACGTCACTGCGATACGTGCGTCGGTAGGCGACGAGGCTCTCGCAGGCGCCGAGCAGCGTCTCGAGGGCCGCGGCGCCGACCACGTCGCGATCTTCGGTGTCCACGTCGACGCACGCCCGCACGAGCGCCAGCGACACGATCGCCCGTTCCACCCGGCGGCCGATGTCGCCGAAGCGCCAGGCCGGCCCGCGCACCGTCGACTCGAGCCACATGCCCGAGAACGCGGCCAGCGCGGCGAGCACGTCGTCGATCACGTCGATCGGCGCGGCGCCGTCGTCGAACAGCTCGGTGAGCTGGACGATCTGGTGGAGCACTCGCGAGGTGTTCGACGGCAGGAACTCCCCCACCGTCGCCGCCTCGGCGACGAACGCCCGCAGCCGGGACACCAGGGCACGCGTCGCGGCGGCGAGCTCGTGGTCGAGCTCCGACACCGGGCCGCGGTGCGTCACCGCCTCGTCGTCGATGCTGCCGTGGAACCGGCGCACCGACCGCAGCGCCTCGGCCATGCGCGTGGCCCACCGCCCGGACTCGTACGTGGCGAGCGTGGGGTCGGCGCGCCGCCGGCCGGCGACGGTGCGCACCGTGCGGGCGACCGCCTCGGCCCGCTCGGCGGCCCGCCCCGCCCAGAAGAGGGCGTCGGCGGCACGCGTCGGCACCGACGCGGCGAGATCGACCTGCGGGAGTGCCGGCGCGGTGATCACCGCCAGCGGGACGACGGGTCCCGACCACCCACACGTCCTTGGCGAGGTGCGCCGTCGGCGAGCGCGGATCGTCGCCCGGTGCCAGCACCCGCCCGTTGCCGCCCGGCATCACCACCACGCCGTCGGGGCCGGCGACGGCGTGCAGGCGCACCACCACGGCGGCGTCGATCAGCTCGCCGCGCCGGAACACCGGCACCTCGGCGAGGCCGGTGCGCCGCCCGGCCGCGTCGAGGCGCTCCGGAGCGAGCGGTGTGCCGAGCGACGCCGCCGCCGCGGCCCACGCCGACGCCAGGGCGACATCTTCGAGCACGCCCGATCCGTGGGCGTTGGCGAGCACCACCCCACCGTCGGCGACCGCCACCAGCAGACCGGGAACGCCCACGCCGCCGGCCGCGCTGATCTCGAGCGGGTCGGTGTCGTCGTCCTCCACCCGGCGGTACACGACGTCGATCGGGTCGAGCCCACCGAGCGTGCGCAGCCACAGACGGTTCTGGCGCACCACCAGATCGGGTCGTTCGACCAACGTGAAGCCGAGCAGCCGGGCGAGCGACGAGTGCTCCACGTAGCCGGGGTGGTCGACGCCGCCGGTGAACAGCACGATGCGCGGGCTCGGCACGTGCGTGTTGGTGATCAGCGCGTGGCGCAGCTCGGCCGGGAACCCGGTCAGCGAGGCGACGTCGCCGAGCTCCTCGGCACCGAGCAGCTCGTCGGCGACGCGGAGCATCGCCGAACGATCGAGCAGCGCGTAGCCGAGCCCGGTCGGCGCGTCCGTGAGGTCCTGCACGACTCGCCACGTGCCGTCGGCCAGCTCGACCACGTCGACGGCGTACGTGGTGAGCCAGCGCGGCGGGGGTGGGGTGCCGACGGTGCCGACGCGATAGCGCCGCGACGAGCTGAGCGCTTCCCCCGGCACGATGCCGTCACGCACGAGCGAGCGGGGCCCGTGGAGGTCGGCGAGCACGGCCTCGAACACGCCCACCCGTGCCGCCACCATGTCGGCCAACCGGTCGAAGGCCGATGCGTCGAGCACCAGCGGCACCGGATCGATGCGCCACGGCCGACCGCCGGCCTCGTCGGGGCGCACGTTCATCTCGTGCACGAGATGGCCGGCCCCCGACGCCACGATCACTCGGTCGGCCTCGGACTGGCGTCTGATGAGCGCGGCGTGATCACGCAGGAGGTGATCGAGCAGTGCGGAGGGCGCGGGCATGGGACGGCGTGGTGCTAGGCGAGCCGCAGGTAGCGCTCGGTGATCCGCCGGTCGAGCTGGGCGAGGGCCTGTTGCAGGTCGTCCATCGCCCGGTCGAGGGCGGCGCCGTCGATCGCCCCGTCGGTGGAGCCGCGGAGCATCGCGTCGACGGTGTCGACCTCGTCGACGATCGACGACGGGTCCGGCAGCTCGGCGAGGGCGCGGCGGATCTCGCGCAGCAGCGCTCGGACCGATCGTGGGAAGCGGTCGTGCTCGAGCAGGAAGCGCACCACGTTGGGGCCGTCGATCGGGCCGCGCACCGCTCGCTGGTACATCTGCAACGCCGTCAGCGAGCGCAGCACGCCCATCCACTGGAGGTCGTCGTAGCGGAAGCGCAGCTCCTCGTCGCTCCCCGGCGGGGCCGACAGCACGGCGGCGGCGCGCACGCCGAGCACGCGGGTGGTCATGTCGGCGCGCTCGAGGGCGCGGCCGAGGCGCCACATCGCGTACGCCTCGTCGTGGGTCATCGACGAGGCGAGCACGCCGTCGAGGCGCCGGCTGTCGGCGATCACGCGGCCGAGGAAGCGCTCGCGCGCCCGGCGGTCGACGCCGCGGTCGGCCTCGACGCTCACGTAGAGGGACAGGTCGTTGAGCGTCTGCCACCCGTCGCGTGGGATGGTCTCGCGGGTCGTGCGCAGGTTCTCCCGGGCGGCGCTGACGCAGCTGACCACGCTGCCGTGGTTGTCGCTGTCGGACAGCAGGAAGCGCACGACCGCGGTCTCCGACGCCTCGTCACCGATGCGGGCGTCGTACTGGGCGTCGCTGCCCACCACCGTGACGAGCGGCTTCCAGCTGCGCGGCTTCTCCATCGGCAGGTCGGCGCTCGTCTCGCCGTGGGCGCGCACGATGCGGGCCGTGTCCTCGGCGCGCTCCACATACCGCGCCGCCCAATAGATCCGGTCCGCCACCCTCGACAGCAGCACTACGAGCGACCGCTCCGAGCACGTCAGCGCACGCGGCATGCGGACACGGTCGGCGCCAGCGGTGCGGAGCGCTCCGTCGGGGGGTCCGGGGGGCGGTAGCCCCCCGGTGCGGCGGCAAGGGCGAGCTTGCTCGCCGCCGCCAGAGATTGGGCGCGGCGCAGCCGCTCCACGAACTCGACCGAACGGCAGCGCAGCGAGAGTGAGGTCGAAATCAATACGTCCCCCAGCCGGCGCCGAGGTCGACGATCCACGTGTCCTTGCTGCCCCCGCCCTGGGACGAGTTGACGATCAGCGAGTCCTTGGGCAGGGCGACCCGCGTCAGGCCGCCGGCGGTGACGTAGCTGGTGGCGCCGGTGAGGATGAAGGGGCGCAGGTCGACGTGGCGGGGCTCGACGCCGTCCTCGCACACGGTCGGTGCCGTCGAGAGGTCGAGGATCGGCTGGGCGACCCAGTTGCGCGGGTCGGTCTCGACGGCCTCGGCGGCGGCGGCGAGCTGGGCGTCGGTCGCCCGGTTGCCGATCACGATGCCGTACCCGCCGCTCTCGTTGGCCGGCTTGAGCACGAGATCGCGGAGGTTGTCGAGCACGAACGCCCGCTCCTCGTGGTACAGGCAGCGGAACGTCGGCACGTTGGCGATCAGCGGCTCCTCACCGAGGTAGTAGCGGATGATGTCGGGCACCCAGGCGTACACCACCTTGTCGTCGGCCACGCCGGCGCCGGGGGCGTTGGCGATGGCGACGTGGCCGGCCGTCCACGCCCGCATCAGCCCGGGGACGCCGAGCGTCGAGTCCGGCCGGAACGCCTCGGGATCGAGGAACAGGTCGTCGATCCGGCGGTAGATCACGTCGACCGGCTCGAGGCCGTCGATCGTGCGCATGAAGACCCGGTCGTCGTCGGAGACGACGAGGTCGCTGCCCTCCACCAAGGCGGCGCCCATGCGCTGGGCGAGGAACGAGTGCTCGAAGTACGCCGAGTTGTAGATGCCCGGCGTGAGCACGGCGACGTTCGGGTGGGCCACCCCCTCGGGCGCGATCGACACGAGCAGCTTGGACAGCTCCTCGGTGTACGAGTCGACCGGGCGCGATGCTCAGCCGGGCGAACAGCTCGGGGAACACGCGCTTGGCGACCGTGCGGTTCTCGAGCACGTAGCTGACGCCCGACGGGACGCGCAGGTTGTCCTCGAGCACGTACATCGTGCCGTCGGAGTCGCGCACGAGATCGGACCCGGAGATGTGCGCCCAGACCCCGTAGCGCGGGTGCACCCCGCGGCACTCGGGGCGGAAGTTCGCCGAATCCTCGAGCAGGGCGCCGGGGAACACGCCGTCGGCGACGATGCGCTGGTCGTTGTACAGGTCGTCGATGAACCGGTTCAGGGCGACCAGCCGCTGCACCAGGCCGGCCTCGACGCGGGCCCACTCCCCCGCCTCGATCACCCGGGGGATCACGTCGAACGGCCAGGCCCGGTCGATGCCGCGACCGTCGTTGTAGACGGTGAACGTGATGCCCATCGTCAGGATGTCGGCGGCCGCCCCGGCCTGGCGGGCGCGCAACTCGTCGAGCTCGAGGGCGTCGACCACCGCCAACACCTCGGTCGCGGCCGGGCGCGGGTCACCGTCGCCGTCGCGGAGCTCGTCCCAGGCGGCTCGCCGCGCCCATCGGCCGTGACACTACGCGAACGCCGCGGTCGCACCGCCCCAGAAACCGATGGGCGAACACACGACCGTACGGTCCAGGTTGTCGCCCATCGGTCGGCGGCGTTAGCCGCTGGCTCCTTGGGCAGGCCGAGGACGCGCTCGCCGACGATGTTGCGCTGGATCTGGCTGGTCCCGCCCCAGATCGTCTCCGAACGCGAGAAGAAGAACGCCGACACCATCGCCGACACGGGATAGCCCTCGCGCCGAGCGTCGCGCTGGGTGCCCGGCCACGAGCCGGACGCCGGTCCAGCGTCCGCGAGCATCGCCTGCGCCCCGTAGACGTCGAGCGCCAGCTCCATCGCCCGCTGGTGCATCTCCGACCAGTACATCTTGTTGAGCGCCCCGAGCGCGGCGATCGACGGGTCGTCTCGCCGGGCGAGCGTGCTCGACAACGTGCGCAGGCCGTTGACGCGCAGGATCTGGATCTGGCTGTAGTAACGGGCGAGGCGTTGGCGAACCGTGGCGTCGTCGATCGAGCCGTTCGCCCGCGCCTCGTCGACGAGCAGCCGGTACTCCTCCTCGAAGCGGCGGTAGCCGACGGTGGCCGATTGCCCGCGCTCGAACGCGAGCGTGGAGTTCGCCACCTTCCAGCCGTTGTTGACGCCACCGACCACGTTGGCGGCCGGGCACCGGGCATCGGTGAAGAACACCTCGCAGAACTCGGCCGTGCCGTCGGGCTGGGTGATGCCGCGCACCTCGATCCCGGCCTGCTTCATCGGCACCAGGAGGTACGAGATGCCCTGGTGCTTCGGTGCGGCCGGGTCGGTGCGCGTGAGCAGGAAGCAGTAGTCGGCGTGGTGACCCTGCGTCGTCCACACCTTCTGACCGTTGATCACCCACTCGTCGCCGTCGAGCACGGCCGTCGTCGAGAGGCTGGCCAGGTCGGAACCGGAGTTCGGCTCGGAGAAGCCCTGGCACCAGCGCACCTCGCCATGGAGGATCTGGGGCAGGAACTCCTGCTTCTGCTCCTCGGTGCCCCACTGCAGGATCGTCGGGCCGACGAGGGTGTCACCGAAGAAGTCGGCGCGCATCGGGGCGCGCACCCGGGCGAACTCCTCGGCGAGCACGACCCCCTGCATCGTCGAGAGGCCCTTGCCCCCGTACTCCTTGGGCCAGGTGGCGCAGATCCAGCCGCCGTCGTACAGCCGGCGCGGCCACGCGGCGTTGAAGTCGGCGCGCTCGGCGTCGGTCATCTCCAACGGCTCGCCGCGCTCGGCGGCGTCGGCCCAACCGTCGGGCAGGTTGTCGCGCAACCAGCCACGGATCTCGCGGCGGAACGCCTCGGCGTCGGCGTCGTACGTCAACTCCATCGCGCCATCATCGCGGGTGGCGTCCGCTGCGTCGGGGTCGGCCGCTGGCTACATTTCGAGGGTGCCCGCTGCTACCGCTCGTTGGACGGCGCAGTGGAAGGAGCTGTACGCCGAGGTGATCACGACCGGGCTGTGCACGGGATGCGCCGGTTGCGTGGTCACGTGCCCCCACGACGTGATCGGCTACGAGCACGAAGAGGGCAAGTACGTGCCCTTCCACCTCGAGGAGGAGCTCGGCCTCGACAACTGCATCCACGGCGAGAAGGGCTGCACGACCTGCACACGGGCCTGCCCGCGCTTTCGCGGGTGGGAACCGGCGGCCGACACCCACCTGTTCGGGCGGGTGCGTGAACCCGACGAGATGGCGGGCATCTGGCGCCAGCTGCTGATGACCCGAGCGACCGACGCCGACGAGCACGCCCGCGGCCAGGACGGCGGGTTCGTGTCGGCGATGCTCAACTGGCTGCTCGAGCACGACTACATCGAGGCGGCGATGGTGTCGGGCGTCGAGCCCGACGACGCCTGGAAGGCCAAACCGGTGCTCGTGCGCACCCGCGACGAGGTGCTCGCCACCGCCGGCAGCCGCTACACGTACTGCGCCAACCCGCTGGCGCTGATCGAGGCCAAGGAGCTCGGCCTCAGCCGGCTGGCGCTCGTGGGGATGGGCTGCCAGACGTCGTCACCGCCGATCATGTGGGACCGCAAGGCGGGCAAGGTGTCGCGGCCGTTCCTGTTCAACATCGGCCTGCTCTGCTCGAAGACGTTCGACGACGCCATCTTCCCCGAGCTGTTCGAAGCCAAGTACGGCCTGGCCAAGTCCGAGATGGTCAAGATGAACATCAAGGGCGTGTTCCAGATCTGGATGCGCGACGGCTCCTACCACGAGATCGACCTCAAGGAGTGCCACCAGTGGACGCGGGAAGGGTGCAAGCACTGCCCCGACTTCGCCGCCGAGCACTCCGACATCGCCACCGGCGGCATCGGCAAGGACAACGACTGGACCCTCACGATCGTGCGCACCGAGCTCGGCGAGGAGGTCATCGAGCGGATGATCGCCGACGGCACCATCGTCGCCCGCCCCGCCCAGGAGGACGAGGTGGCGATGAAGCTGCTGCGCACCCTGTCGATCGTGTCCCGGCGGCGCTGGCCCAAGGACGCCGACCCTGCGCCCCTCGTCGGCGTGCCGCCACCCAAGAAGAAGGCTGCGGCCCCCGCGCCGGCACCGGCGCCGGCCTGAGCGGCGCCCGGATCAGCCCGCCGTGGAGCCCGACGGCGTCGTCGGCGAGGACTCGCCGGCCGCTGTCGAGCTGGCGCCGGTCGAGGCCGACGGTTCCGTCGACGTCGGGGCGTCAGCCGTGCCCGTGGCGTCGGTGCGGCACGCCGTGAGGTCGGCGACCATCTCCTGGTACTCCGGGGTGCCGTTGGCGGCCAGCTCCTCGGGCGTGGTGTAGTTCTTGTTGTCCTCGCCGATCTTGTCGAGGTCGTAGTTCCCGGTGTCGAGCTTGTCGAGCATGCACTGACGAGCGTCGTCGGGAATCGAGCCCTGCGTCTCGATGATGTCGCGCGCCACCCGGTCGTTGCTCGGGACACTGGTGCAGGCGGCGAGGCCGACCACCGCCAGCAGGCTGCCGGCCGCCACCATCGCCCGGCGGGCGCGCCGCTTCGGGGCGGCCGGGTGCGGCGCGACGGTCGCGCTGGGGGTCACGGACGGTTTCACAGTCGCCCAAGGCTATGGCGCCGGCGGGGCTGGTCCACCCGGCCGCATCGCGGTCGGTGCGGGTAACGTCGCCACGAGAACACCGATGTCACCGACCTCCCGCACCACGGCCGCGACCGACACCTCGTCGCGACGTCCCCGGCCGCACCCCTCCACCACGGTCCTGCTCGTGCGCCACGGCCAAACGGCCACGACCGGCAAAGTGCTGCCCGGACGGGCCAAGGGCCTGCACCTCGCCGACACCGGCCGGGGCCAGGCCGAGCGCGTCGCCGAGCGCATCGGCGAGCTCACCGTGGCCGCCGTGTACTCGTCGCCGCTGGAACGCGCCCGCGAGACGGCGGCGCCGATCGCCGCGGCCGCCGGGACGAAGGTGCGGGTCGACAAGGGCCTGATCGAGTGCGACTTCGGCGAGTGGACGGGGGCCCAACTGCGGCGCCCTGATGAAGCGCCCGGAGTGGCGCACCGTGCAGCAGGCGCCGTCGACGTTCCGCTTTCCCGGGGGCGAGAGCTTCCCCGAGATGCAGTACCGCATCACCGGCGGCGCTCGACCGCCTGCGCCGGGAGCACGCCGGCGCCACGATCGTCTGCGTGTCGCACGCCGACCCGATCAAGGCGGCGATCGCCCAAGCGCTCGGCACGCCGCTCGACCTCTTCCAACGGATCGTGATCAACACCTGCTCGGTGAGCGCGATCACGTGGCTCGGCGGCGGCCCGCCGATCGTGCTCGCGGTCAACTCCACCGGGGCCTCGCTGAAGGAGCTGACGCCCGCATGAGGTCACTGCGCACGCGGCACGGGGTCGCCCCGTGACGGCGTTCTACGAGTTCGACGAGGTCGAGGAGTTCACCGCCGACGTCGTCGGCGAGCCCGGCTCGCGGGTGTTCTTCCTCACCGCCCGGGCGGGCGGCCGGCGCGTGAGCGTGCGGTGCGAGAAGCAACAGGTGAAGGCGATCGCCACGTACCTCCGCCACGTGCTGAGCGACCTGCCGCCCCCGGAGGTGCCGCCGCCTCCTGCGGCACCCGTCGGTGACGAGGTGGCGGTGCCCGACGACCACGAGTTCGTGCTCGGCCCGGTCGGGCTGGGCTATGACCGCGGCAACGACCGCCTGCTCGTGCAGCTCGAGGAGATGCTCGACAGCGACCTCGCCAGCGACGACGACGATGACGAGCTGCCGGGCATCGCTCGCGAGCCGCTCGATCGCGGGCACATCCGCT
The DNA here is from genome assembly GCA_963816635.1 of Ilumatobacteraceae bacterium. Classification (GTDB taxonomy): domain Bacteria; phylum Actinomycetota; class Acidimicrobiia; order Acidimicrobiales; family Ilumatobacteraceae; genus Desertimonas. The sequence continues at coordinate 76,289 of CAWFLK010000002.1, forward strand.
TCTACGTCACGCGCGGCCAGGCCGACGCGTTCTGCGCCCGTGCCGATCGACTGGTGGCGGCGGGCCGACCGACCTGCATGTGGTGCGGCCATCCCATGGATCCCGACGGACACACGTGTCCGCGCATGAACTAGGCGCCGACCGCGTGCGTCGCGACGACGCCGAACCCGACGCGCTTGCCGTGCCGGCGACGGTGCCACCCGACGCCTTGCACCGGCTCGCCGCCGGAACGATCGAGCTCGTCGGCCGCATGCCCCACGCCAGCAACGGCACGTTCCTCGTGCGCATCGACGATCCGGCCGGGCCCGAGCGCGCCGACCACGGCGACCCGTGGGGCCTGGCCATCTACAAGCCCGAGCGGGGCGAGCGACCGCTGTGGGACTTCGAGCCCGGGCTGTACCGCCGCGAGACCGCGGCCTACCGACTCGGCGTCGCCGCCGGCATCGACGTCGTGCCGCCCACCGTCGTGCGCTCCGACGCACCGCTGGGTGAGGGATCGCTGCAGTGGTTCGTCAACGCCGACTTCTCCGAGCACTACTTCTCGCTCGTCGAGTCGCGGGCCGACCTGGTCGAGCAGTTCATGGACATCGCCGTGTTCGACGTGCTGGCCAACAACACCGACCGCAAGAGCGGGCACTGCCTGCTGGAGGCGGCGACCGATCGGGTGTGGGCGATCGACAACGGGTTGTGCTTCGCCGCCGAGTTCAAGCTGCGCACCGTCATCTGGGAGTTCGCCGGCGACCCGTTGCCGGCGCGGCTGGAGACGCTCGTGCGTCGACTGGCCGAGCACGGCGTCGGCGACGACATCGCCGAGTTGCTCGCCGCCGACGAGGTGGCGGCGATCGTGCGGCGCGCCGAGCGGCTCGCCGCGCGCGGCTCCTTCCCCGTCGACCGCAGCGGCCGCGGCTACCCGTGGCCACTGGTGTGAGCGACGCCTGCCGATGATCGAGCGGGCGACGACGACGCGGCCGATGCGGCCGACGACGTGCTCGACGGGCTGATCCACCGCGCCGACCTCGACGGCCTCGTGCGTCTCGTCGACGCCCGCACCGCATCCCGTGACTGGGCCGGGCTGAGCCGCGCCCGCGACCGCGCCCGACACGCCATCGGTACCGGCCGCCAGCTGTGGCCGGTGGCGACCCTGGCCGAGTACCGATTGGCGCTGCGGGCGCCGGTGGAGTGGGCGGCGCCGACGATCGCCGACGGCGCCGGGCTGTTCACGATCGGTCCGCTCACCGAGGTGATCGCCCAGGAGCACTCCTGGCAGGAGCTGGCCGACGTGCTCGCCCCGGGTCCGGCGGCCGGCGTGATCGCCCACGAGCGGGTGCTGCGCGGCGAACCGGTCGACGCCGCGACGGTGGGGCGGTTCCCGGCGATCGAGATGCCCTACCAGCTGGCCGCCTGGGAGCCGGCGTACCTCCTGGCGACCTACCGCGACGACGGCGTGGAGGCACCGGCGCCACCGGTACCGACGACGCCCGGGCCGGCGCGCGTGGCCCCCGCCGCCACGGCCGAGCGGCTCCGCGACGACGTCTGCGAGCTCGCCGTGCGTCAGCTGGTGGAGCCGTGGACGGCGGAGTCGAACGGCCGGGCCGAGGTCGCCAGCGTGGTCGGATCGGTCGACGACGCCGTGAGCGCGCTCGGGGTCGGGAGCCGGCGGACGGGTGAGATCAGCCTGACCGAGGCGCTGTCGTGGCTGGCCTGGGCGGGCGCGAGCGGTGGCGCCCACGGGCGTCGACGCGGCGCCGCCCTCGGCCGCTTCGGCGCGTTGTGGACCCTCGCCGCCCTGCTCGACCTCGTCGACGACTGGCCGCTGCCGCTCGACGAGCTGGGTGACATCGCCGCCGACCTGCGCTGGCACTGGTGGGACGCCGGCGAGCCGTTCACCGGCTGGCGCCTCCAGCTCGCCGTCGAGGACCGCGTCGAAGGCCTCGCCTGGGCGATCTCCGCCCGCGACGACGTGTGACTGCGTTCTCCCCATCGCGAGGCCTGCGAGCGGCACTCGGAGGCTCCGGCGCGCCACCCGGGTCGGTCGCCACGGACGCTCGGGCAGCGCTCCAGCGCACTCGGATCAGGAGATCGGGCAGGTTGCCGGTGTCGAGGAGGTGGGTGAAGGCGGCCTCGTCGAGGATCGGCACCCCGAGCTGCTCGGCCTTGGTGACCTTGGCGGCGCCGGGTGACTCGCCGACGACGAGGGCGAGCGTCTTGCGACTCACGCTGCCCGGGCTGGTGCCGCCGCGGGCGACGATCGCCGCCGTCGCCTCCTCCCGGGTGAAGCCGGCCAGCGTCCCGGACACGACGACCGCCTTGCCGGCGAGCACCGGCTCCTCATCGGGCGGGGCGGGCTCCGGCGGCCGGCCGAAGTCCACGCCGGCGGCGCGCAGCTTGTCGACGAGGGCTCGGTTGTCGGGCTGGGCGAACCAGGTGGCGATCGCCGCGGCGATCACGCCGCCGACCCCGGCGACGGCGGCCAGATCGTCGGCCGGCGCCTCCATCACCGCATCGAGCGTGCCGAACCGCGCCGCCAGGGCCTGTGATGCGGCCGGCCCGAGGTGGCGGATCCCGAGGGCGGTCAGCAGCCGCGGCAGCGGCCGGTGGCGAGCGCCGTCGATCGCCGCCAGCAGCTTCTGGGCGCTGACCGTGGCGAAGCCCTCCAGCCCGAGCAGCTGTTCCTCGGTGAGGGCGAAGAGATCGGCGACGTCGCCGACCAGGCCGCCGTCGGTCAGCTGGGCGACGGTGCGCTCGCCCAGCCCCTCGATGTCCATCGCCCCCCGCGAGGCGAAGTAGATGACCCGGGCGTCGCGCTGCGCCGGGCAGGCGGCGTTGACGCACCGGGTGTCGGCCTCGCCCTCGGGACGCACCAGCGGGTTGCCGCACGCCGGGCAGTCGGCCGGAAAGGTCCACGGCTGGGCCCCCTCCGGGCGCAGCGCGAGCACCGGCCCGACGACCTCGGGGATCACGTCGCCGGCCTTGCGCACGATCACCGTGTCGCCCAGGCGCACATCCTTGGCGGCCACCTGGTCCTCGTTGTGCAGCGTGGCCATGCCGACCGTCGAGCCGCCGACGAACACCGGCTCGAGCACGGCGAACGGCGTCGCCCGACCGGTGCGCCCGATCGACACCGCGATGTCGCGCAGCAGGGTGGTGCGCTCCTCGGGCGGGAACTTGTAGGCGATCGCCCAGCGCGGTGCGCGCGACGTGAACCCGAGGCGCTCGCGTTGGGCGACGTCGTCGAGCTTCACCACCACGCCGTCGATCTCGTACCCGAGGTCGTGTCGGTGGTGCTCCCAGTGCAGGCAGTGGGCGAGCACCTCGTCGAGCGTGGTGAACACCCGGACCTCCGGGTTGACCGGGAACCCGAGCGACGCCAGCCACTCGAGCGATGCCGTGTGGGTGGGCAGCTCGGGGCCGCCCTCCACCTGACCGAGCTGGTACGACCAGAACGACAGGTCGCGGTGGGCGGTGATCTGGGCGTCCTTCTGGCGCAGGCTGCCGGCCGCGGCGTTGCGCGGGTTCACGAACGGGCGCGTGCCCTCGGCCTCGGCCTGCTCGTTGAGCCGGGCAAAGCTCGTCACCGGCATGTACACCTCGCCCCGCACCTCGAGCACGTCGGGCACGGCCGCTCCGGCGAGGCGTTTCGGGACGACGGCGATGGTGGCGACGTTCGCCGTCACGTCCTCGCCCACGCGGCCGTCACCACGTGTCGCCGCCTGGCGGTAGCGGCCGCGCTCGTAGCGCAGGCTCATCGCCAAGCCGTCGATCTTCAACTCGCAGACGTAGGTGACGGTCTCGTCGGGGAGGCCGCGGGCGACGCGCGCCCCCCACGCCTCGAGCTCGGGGCGCGACATCGCGTTGTCGAGGCTCATCATCGCCTGGGCGTGCACGACCGGGGCGAACAGGATGTTCGGCGTGCCGCCGACCTCGCCGGTGAGCGGGTTGTCGAACTCGACGTCGGGATGGTCCGCGGCGAGTTGGCGCAGCTCGCGGACCAACGCGTCGAAGTCGCCGTCGGAGATCTCGGGGTCGTCGAGAGCGTGGTAGCGGTGGTTGTGATAGCGGACGAGCTCGGCCAGCTCGACGAGTCGCGTCGGCCGGGTCGGCGACCGGGGCGTCAGTCACGGTGATCTCCGATGCGCCCGGACTCGTTGATGCGGCGACCGATCTCGCGGGCCACCCGACAGACCCGTTCCGCCACGACGGGAGTGTGCGAGCCGAGCCCGCAGTGCGGCGTCACGAGCGCGGTCGCACGCAACAGGTCGCGGTCGGCACCGCGCCGCACCAGCTCGTCCCACAGGTCGGTGAGCTCGCGCCAGTAGCGCTCCGTCGACGTGAACATCGGACCGTCGGTGGGCACGACGCCCCACGCCACCCGGCCGCCGCCGACGAGGAACCGGTCGAGGTAGCCGGCGACCCCGGCGAGGCGGGCGTGCACCGGGATCGACAGCACGTCGGGTCCGGCGGCGAGCAGCGAGGCGACGTCGGCGGTGGCGCAGCAGTGCACGCCGACGGTCGCCACGCCCGACACCGACGCCATCGCGCCCGACAGCATGTCGATCGCCGGGTCGGGGGCGATCGGGAACCCCGGTTCCATCAGGTCGCCGAACCACGGCTCGTCGATGAGGACGATCTGTGGGCACTGCGGCAGCGCGGTCGCGATGCCCACCGAGATCGCCGCGACGTGTGAGCGCACGGCCCGGGCGGCCACGGCGAAGGCCACCTCGTCGGGGACGCCGGCGCGCACCAGCGCCACGCCGAGCGTGACCGGCCCGACGAACTGCCACTTGATCGGCTGGTCGTAGCCGGCCTCGTAGGCGGCGTACAGGAACGCCCGCATCCCGTGGAAGGAGGGATCGGTGAGATCGGTGTGCACCGGCGCGAACGGGTCGATCGCATCCGGATCGAGGGCGAGGCTGCCGTACTGGACGACGCGGATGCCGGCGATGCCGACCAACGCCTGGGCGATCATGCCCTCGGCCGGCGATCGGCGCGGCAGCGACGGCACCGCCGGGACGTCGTACTCCGAGAGGGCGAAGCCGGCCGCCTCCCGCGCCGAGCGGTGGGGCAGGCTGCCGACGCCGGTGGACGCGCCCGCACGCAGCGATGTCAAGGCCGGGACGCCGCGGGCCAGCGGGCGCGACGTCGTCACCGGTCGAGGCTGCGGACCATCGGGCGGACCGACGTCGATCACGCGGTCCAGTCTGACCGATCGCCTCGCCCCGAGCGCCAATC
>CAWFLK010000003.1:0-211765 GCA_963816635.1 Ilumatobacteraceae bacterium
TGGTCACCCACGTTCTCGATATCGAGAAGGAGAGTGACCAGATCGACCTTTGAGACGCAGAGTGACCAGATGGCGACGCGACGGACTCACTTGGCCGCCGTCGGCGACGGCGACAAGGCTGACGCCGTGCCCGAGCGCCGTGAGCCCACCACGCTGGCGACGCTCACGTCGTCGGGCGCGGTGTTCGTGTGGGCGGCCCGGGTCGTGTGGTTGGTCGTCGCCGTCCTGGGAGGCCGGGCCGTCGGCGACGCCCTGGCCGGGCGCAGCCGGGCGGTGCAGGTGACCGGCACGATCGCGGCGTGGGCCGGCTGGGGGGCGGCCGCGCTGACGCTGGCGGTCACCGGCGTGCTGGCGCTCACCGCACTGCGTTCGCTGGTGCCCGGCGCGTTGGTGGTGACCGTCGCCACCGTGGTCGGCGGGGCGACGGCGTCCAGCGTGCTCGCCCTCGCCGCGCCAGCGATCGTCGCCGTCGGGCTGACGTGCTCGGCCGAGCTCGGCCGCGTGTACGTCCAGGCGTCGGCGTACGGCGACGAGCAGCGCTTCGGGCTCCGGCCGCCCCTCGGCTACCTCGCCGCCTCGGTCGTGTCCTGGTTGGTGATGGCGACGGCCACCGTCGTCGCGCCGTTGGCGCTCGCCGGGCGCGGGTGGTGGCTCGGCGGCGCCGCCCTGCTGGTTGCCGGCGCCGGCGCGTGGCTCCTGCCGCGGCGCTGGCACCAGCTCTCCCGCCGGTGGTTCGTGTTCGTGCCGGCGGGCGCGGTGGTGCACGATCCGGTCGTGCTCGCCGACACGCTGATGCTGGCGCGAGCGACGGTGCGCTCGATCGGCCTCGACACCGACGGCAGCGGACGGCGCCGCGCCGCCGACCTGAGCGGGCCGACGCCCGGCGTCGGGCTCGAGGTCCACCTCACCACGGCGACGACGGCCGTGTTCGCCGCCACGCCACGCCAGCCCACCGGACGCACGATCCATCTCACCGCGCTGGTGGTCACGCCCTCGCGCCCCGGCGCCGCGCTCCGCGCCGCCGGCGCCCGGGGGTTACCGGTGGCCGGCTAGCTGCGGCTCGGCAGCGACCGGGGCAGGCCGAACGACCCCAGGACGCTGTTCTCGAAGCGGCTCATCGCACAGATCCGGTCGTCGCGCAGGGTGAGCACGATGAGCCCGACGCCATGGCGAACGCCGGTGGGTCCACGCAGGTACGAGCCGAACGCCGGCTGACCGTTGGCCCGTGTCGCGACCAGGTCGAACCTCCGTCCGGCATCGAACAGCGCGCCGCAGAAGCGACCGACCACGTCCCGACCCTCGTACTCGAACGGCATCGGTGGCATCGACATGAACACGTCGTCCGTCAGCAGGGCGACCAGCGCGTCGAGATCGGCGGCCTCGTAGGCGCGAACGAACTCGGCGACGAGCGCGTCGTCGGACCGCGGCGCCGGAGGAGTCCGCCGTGCGATCCCCGGCCGCCGGCGTGCGTCGCGGCAGGGCGGCGCGGGCTCGTTTGAGGGCGCTGTTGACCGACTCGACGCTCGACCCGAGCATCTCGGCGACGTCGCTGGCGGGATACCCGAGCACGTCGCGGAGCACGACCACCGCGAGCTGGCGTGGGGGAAGCGTCTGCAGAGCGGTCACGAAGGCCAGGGCGATCGACTCCATCGCCTCGTAGCGAGCCTCCGGTCCGGGTGGGGCGCCGAACGCGCCGTCGAGGAGGGCGTCGGGGTACGGCTCGAGCCAGACCACCTCGCCGTACCGCGTCGGCGCCGGCGGCTCGACGCCGGGGACGCTCCACGCTGCGGCCGGTCGGCGGCTGGCGGTGCGACGGGCGTTGAGGCATCGATTGGTGGCGATGCGGTACAGCCACGTCCGCAGCGACGCCCGCCCTTCGAACCCCTCGAGGCCCTGCCACGCGGCGAGCAGCGTCTCCTGGAGGACGTCGGCGGCGTCCTGGACCGACCCGAGCATCCGGTAGCAGTGCACCTGCAGCTCGCGGCGGTGCGGTTCCGTCAGCGCGCCGAACGCGTCGCCGTCGCCGGCCCGGGCCCGGGCGATCAGGTCGGCGGTCAGCACCGTCACCGCATCTTGTTCCATCGTGTCGCACCTCCATCCGGTACCGACACCGCCACCGACGCGAACTGGGCGGACGCCGGTCGGGACCCGGTCAGGTGGCGATGCCGCCACCGAGCACGAACCGGTCGGAACGGTCGTAGAACACGACGCTCTGACCGACGGCCACCCGGCGCTGCGCGGCCAGCCAGCACACGTCGACCCGGGCGTCGGGGCGACAGACCACGACGGCGCGGTGCGGCACGCCGTGCGCGCTCGTCTGCACGAGCAGCTCGCCGTCGATCGGGCCGCCGACCCACGTCACCTGCTCGACGGCGAGTCCGTCGTCCTGCAACTCGTCCTCGTCGCCCACGACCACGGTGGCGGTCGCCCGGTCGACCTCGAGGACGAAGCGCTTCGGTGCTCCGCCCGGCAGGCCGAGGCCCTTGCGTTGACCGACGGTGACCAGCTCCACCGCCGGCACCGTGCCGACCGAGCGGCCGGCCGTGTCGACCACGTGCGCCGGCGTCATCGCGATGCGGCGGCGCAGGAACTCGGCCCGGCCGCCAGTGGACGTGATGAAGCACACGTCCTGGCTGTCGGGCTTGTCGGCGGTGCGCAGCCCGAGCTCGGCGGCGAGGCGACGCACCTCGGACTTGTCGAAGTCGCCGACCGGGAACACGGTGCGGGCGAGGTCGCCCTGACCGAGCATGTGCACCACGTAGCTCTGGTCCTTGGCCCGGTCCGCACCGCGCTCGAGCCGCAGCTGGCCGCTGTCGGTCCGGCCGATCCGGGCGTGATGGCCGGTGGCGACGGCGTCGAAGCCGAGCAGCCGCGCCTGCTCGGCGAACGTGGCGAACTTCACCCGCCGATTGCACTCGATGCACGGGTTCGGTGTGCGCCCGGCGGCGTGCGCCGCGACGTACGGCTCGACCACGTGACGGTCGAACTCCTCGCTGAGGTTGAACACGAGGTGCTCGACCCCCAGCGCATCCGCGCACCGGCGGGCGTCGTCGACGTCGGACACGCTGCAGCAACCGGTGTCGCTCTCGCCGCCCCACAGCCGCATCGTCACGCCGACCACCTCGTGACCGGCACGCTGCAGCAGGGCGGTCGCCACCGACGAGTCCACCCCGCCGCTCATCGCCGCCAGCACCCGCATCAGACGCCGCCGACCGCTGTCGCCATGCGCTGGCGGAGCGTCTCGATCGCGCCGACCGCCACGGCGACGGCACGATCGACCTCGGCCTCGGTGGTGGTGTGGCCGAGGGTCATCCGCACGGCACCGCGCGACCATTCGCGATCGATGCCCATCGCGTCGAGCACGTGCGAGCGCTCCTGGGCGCCACTGGCGCAGGCCGACGCCGCCGACGCGCACACTCCACCCGAATCGAGCAGGTACAGCAACAGCTCGTTGTCGACGCCCTCGACGAGCAGGTGCGCCGACCCGGGCACCTTGGCCTCCGGCGGGACGGTCTCACGGACGCCCACCGCGCCATTCACCACGCCGGCGACGAGGCGGTCGCGCAGGGCGCCGATGCGCTTGTTCTCCACCTCCCGCTCGGCGTCCGCCTCCGCCATCGCCGCGGCGGTGGCGACGATCCCGCCGACGTTGTGGGTGCCGCTGCGCCGATCGCGCTCCTGACCGCCGCCGACGATGAGCGGATCGACGTCGACGCCGGTGCGCATCGCGGCGATGCCCACGCCCTTGGGGCCACCGAACTTGTGGGCGCTCAGCGTCAGCACGTCGACGTGCGGCCAGATCTCGCGCAGGTCGAGCCAGCCGGCCGCCTGGACGGCGTCGGTGTGGAACACGGCGTCCGGCGCGCTGGAGCGCACGAGCGGGGCCAGGGCGGAGAGGTCGTTGATGGTGCCGACCTCGTTGTTGACCGCCATGATCGACACCACGCCGACGCGCTCGGCCCGGCCGGTGAGGGCCTCCTCGAGCGTGTCACGCAGGGCGGCCGCATCGACGCGGGCCAACTCGTCGACATCGACGACGGTGCCCCCGTGACGCTCGACCACGTGCAGCACGGCGTGGTGCTCGGCGGCCGGGCAGACGGCGCGGCCGGCGCAGCGGCGCAGCGCGCCGGCGATGGCGGCGTTGTCACCCTCGGTGCCGCCACTCGTGAACACCACCTCCCCCGGCCGGCAGCCGATCGCAGCGGCGACCTGGTCGCGGGCGTCGTCGACGGCCCGGCGCGCGTCGCGGGACAGGGCGTGCGACCCCGAGGGGTTGGCGAAGCGGGACGTGAGGAACGGCAGCATCGCCTCGACCGCCGCCGGCCGCATGGGCGTGGTGGCCGCGTGGTCGAGGTACACCGTGTCCGTCGTCACCGGCCTCAGGCTACGGCCGCTCCGTCGGGGGCGAGCCCGGTCACGATCAGTGGCGCAACGAGCTCTCCCGCACCACCAGATCGGCGCCGAGCACGAGTCGGCGGGGCGGATGCGTCGCGCCACCGATGCGGCCGATCGAGCATCGAGGCGGCGTTGGTGCCCATGCGGTACGCGTCCTGGGCGATCACCGAGATCGGCGGGTCGATGAACGGGGCCCAGGGCGCGTCGTCGAAGCAGATCAGGCCGATGTCACGTCCGGGACGCAGGCCGCGACGACGCAGCTCCTGCAGCACGCCGAGCCCGAGGGCGGCGTTGCCGACGAACAGCGCGTCGGGCGCTCGGGTGCTGCCGAGCAGACGACCGGTCGCAGTGCGGCCGCCGTCGATCGTGAATGCCTCGTGGGCGACGCGGGTCGTGCGGATCCCGGCCGCCCGCAACGCCTCCTCGTAACCGTGACGGCGCAGCATCGCCGTCTGGGCCGATCTCGGTCCCGTGATGCAGCCCGGACGCACCCAACCCTGAGCGAGCAGGTGCTCGGTCGCCACTTTGGCGCCCTGTCGGGAGTCGCTCGTCACCGTGTCGAAGCCGCCGTCGAGCTCGCGGTCGACGACGACCACCGGGATGCGTGCTGCGGTCAGCGGCCGGAGATCGGTGCGCGAGCTGTGCGGCGAGATGATCACGCCGGCGGCCTGCTCGGCGACCGCCAGTTCGGCGTAGCGCGCCTCCTTGCCCTCGTCCTCGTCGGCGTTGCACAGCACGACCGAGAAGCCGTTGTCGACGGCGACGTCCTCGACCCCGCGCGCGACGGAGGTGAAGAACACGTTCTCGATGTCGGAGATGATGAGCAACCAGAGACTGGTGCGCCGACGCCGAAGGTTGCGGGCCAGGTAGTTGGGTCGGTACCCCAACCGGGTGGCGGCCTCGCGCACGCGCGCGGCGAGCTGCGGGTCGACGCGGTCGTTGTTGTTGAGCGCCCGCGACACGGTCGCCACGGACACGTTCGCCTCCTTCGCGACGTCGACCAGCTTCACCATGGGGTGTGATCGGCCGCCGGCGCGACGCCACCACCCGTCATCGCAACGGGTCGATCGGGAAGCCACCGACGGCGAGGTCGTCGAGAGGCGGGAACGGGGGCCGCGCCGCCGTCGGTCGGTCGAGGTAGAACCACGCCGTCGACGCGATGTCGTCGCTGAGCGGCTGGTAGCGGTGGCCCGCTTTCCACCCGAGCGCCTGGATGTCGACGCGCACGTCGCTGGCGAAGTGGATCGGGTCGAACAGGTGCCACCGGTACATGCCGAAGCGCTGCTGGCTGCGGTACAGGCCGTCCGGCGCCAGCACCTGGTGGAGGCCGAGCGACGGGGTCGAGTACGCGGTGTACCCCTTGCCGGGCACGTCGAAGTTCCACGCCCCGCCGAAGTAGTCCTCGGTCCCGGTGCCACAGATCGTCGGGTGCTCGTCGTCGCCGTCGAGGTAGAACTTCACCTCGCCCTCGCCCCACCACCCGGGACGGTTGACGCCCCACGCCAGGTACGTGCCGACGTACTTGCCGGCACCCTCGACGCGGTCGAGGACCGGGTGGGTGGTGGCGACGGGCAACGGGTTGCTGCGGTGGTACTGGGCGTGGAGGTACCCCCGACCGGCCGTGTCGACGCCGGTCTCGTAGGTCACCTGGAAGTAGACGATTGCGGCGGCCGGGCCGAGGTTCTCGAGCGTCAGGCGGCCCCCACGTGCGAAGGGCATCGGCCAGTACGAGTTGAACCCGCCGTGCGGGTTGGCGGCGACGACGAGCGAGCTGAGCTGGGCGAACTCGCACCATCCCTGACCGAAGACGTCACCGACGGGCACCTCGACGGCCGGCTCGGCGGCCCCGTCCCAGTACGCGCGCAGCACCAGGCTGCGCCAGTGGTCGCGGTGCGTCGTCAACCAGATGTGGGTGATCTGCGCCGGCCCTTCGATGGCGGCGAGCTCGAACGTCGCGCCGGCGCCGATCTCGACGCTGGGACTGATCTTCCACCCCGGACCGAGCTCGACGGCGCACGCCGCCCCGGTGCCCTCCGTCGCCCGCGCCCCGCCGCCCTTGGCGCCGTCGAAGTTCTCCGGGCTGATCGAGCGGGTCATCACGCCCGACCGGATGACGGCGAGCTGGTCGAGCATCAGGCGCCCACCAGCGTGACGTCGCCACACAGGTGCACCTCGAGGCCGAGGGCGTCGAAGAGCGCCGCCTTGGCGGTCGCCGCTCGATCGGCGGCGTCGGCGTCCGGCGCGTAGGCGACCTGGACGTGGTTCGCCTTGTGCTTGGCCATCAGCTCGTCGCGCCCGACGCCGTGCAACACGGCGTGCATGATCGGCCACTCCGGCGTGGTCGCGTCGAGCCGGCGCTGCGTCTCCTCGTCGGGCAGCTCGGCGACGTGGCCGCGGCCCAGGTCGACGTGCAACCGACCGCCCTCGATGTACACCCGCGACCACACGATCTCGCCGGGCCGGGAGCACCCGCTCAACGTGCCGCCGCCCAGCGGGAAGTACATCGGCGGCTGGCGCTTGCTGTAGGAGCGGTCGTAGCCGCCGTTGTGCGCGGCGGGCACCGAACCCGAGATCATCATCACCCACACGAACTCGTCGCCGTACTGCTCGCCCCAGCGCACGTCGTGCAGCGTCGTCGCCGGGTCGAGGCCCATCGCCGTCCACAGGCGGTTGGTGACCAGTGCGTCGACGGCGACGCCCTCGTCGACCTCGTTGAAGTGTGGCAGCGGCGCACCGGCGTAGAGCTCACGCTTGCCGTCGCGGCTTCGCACCGGCGGACGTTCGACGTTGTTGAGGAGTCCCTCGGCCAGATCGCTCGCCGGGACGACGTCCTTGAGGCCCTGTTGGTACTGGATGCCGACCGCGTCGAGACCGAAGTCATCGGCGATGCGCAGCGCGGCGACGTACATCCGCAGTTGGCTGATGACCTGCTCCGGCGTCAGCTCCGTGGCCTCGTCAGTGCCGAAGTCGAACCGCAGCCCGGCATCGCGCCAGCCACGTCATCACGGCGTCCGCCTCGTCGTCGCCCACACGGCCCATCTCGGCGACGAGCGCGCTCTGCGACAACCGCTCCTTGTAGATGCCGAGCGGGTTCAGCAGCTCGTCGTCGAAGATCGCGTTGTACATCCCCATGCACCCCTCGTCGAACACCCCGATGATCGCCTTCTCCCGGCGGAGCTGGTCGGCCAGGGCCCGGCCGAGGGCGACCTCCGGCGCGTCGCCGTCGAGCGACGGGAGTGGGTGCACGTGATCGGTCGGATGGGCCAGCCGGCCCGTGTCGAGCCAGGTGCGCAGCCCCTCGCGCGCCCACTCGTCGGTGAAGTCGACGCTCCACAGCGAGGAGTAGTCGACGCCGGCCTTGGTCAGGCTGGCGGTGAGGTTGAGCAGGCCAACGAGGCCGGGGAACGTGCCGTTCCAGTTGGCGACGATCATGATCGGCCCGCGGTGCGTGCGCAGGCCGGCGAGCACGTGGTGGCTGTACTGCCAGACGGCCTCGACCACGAGCAGCGGCGCGTCGGGCGGCAGCGTGGCGAACACGTCGAGTCCCTTGCGCTGGCTGTCGATGAAGCCGTGGCCGGCGCCGTCGTCGTAGGGGTGACCGCGCACGACCGTCCAGCCGAACGACTCGACGGCGCGCGTGACGTCGGCTTCGAGCTGCTGTTGTACGGGCCAGCACTTGATGTTCGCCGACGGGCGCAGGTCGCCGCTGGCGACGATGTACACCGTGCGCGGCGGTGCCGGTGTTACCGGCGCGAGCTCAGGGAACCGGTAGCTGCTCATGGGCGTCCTTTCGTGATACGCGCCGCTCGTCCGCGGCCGGGGAGCCGGCCGAGGGAGCGCCGAAGGCGCGCTCCCCGGCCCGGCCGCGAGGCTCATCCCGTGGTGACCGTTGCCTCACCGGCCGTGGCCGCCGGCTCGCTCGAGGCGGATCCGCCTCCGGTGAAGTGGTCGAGCAGCGCCTGGGCGTTGTCGGGCGTCACCTGCTCGGTCTCGAGTGTGACTGAGTCCGGCGGCACGACGCCCTGCTCGAGGATCTGTACGGCGTAGTCGATCGCCTGCTCACCGCCGGTCGGGTAGACGTAGGTGACGTCGATGCGTCCGTCGAGCACCGAACGGATGCCTCCGTCGGGCGTGGGCAGGCCGTCGATGCCGATGAACAGCATGCTGTCCAGGTCGAGGTCGGCGCCCTCCGCGGAGATGATCGCCGCCTCCGCCATCGGGTCGTTGTGACCGTAGACGACGTTGACGTCGGGGTTGGCCTGGAACATCGCCTGAGAGACCGGGATCGCCTTCTCCCGCAGCCAGTCGGCGTTCTGGCTGGCCACGATCGTGGCCGCGGGGTTGGCGGCGAGGCCCTCACGGAAACCGTCACCGCGCTCCTGCGCCGGGGTCGAGCCTTCCAGCCCGCGGATCTCCATGACGTTGCACGGATCGGCGCCCTGGTCGGTGCAGTAGGCCGCGGCATACGCGCCGGCCTGGCGGCCGATGTCGAAGTTGTCGGCGCCGATGTACATCGTGAACTGGTCGCCCTCGACCTTGCGGTCGAGCACGATCACGGGGACCCCTTGCGAACACGCCTCGGCGACCACGTCGGTCAGCGGCGCCGCCTCGTTCGGCGAGATGATCAGCAGATCGATCCCCTGGGCGAGGAAGTTCTCGACGTCCGACACCTGGGTGGCGTTGTCCTGGGCGGCGTCGGCGAAGACCACTTCGAGCTCAGGATGGGACTCGGCCGCGGCGGCGATCTGGTCGTTCATCGCTTGACGCCACGGCTCGCCCTTGTTCGCCTGCGACATGCCGATGAGGTAGTGGTCCTTCGGTGCGATCCCGCCCTCGGGGAGGCAGGTGCCACTCCCCGGGACCGCGCTGCCAGCGGCCTCCGAGCCGGCCGGTGCGGTGGGTGCGGTCGTCGCCGGGTGTTGGCCGTGGGCCACGCCGGCCACGCCGAGCACCGGCGCGGCCAAGGCGGCCGCGGCGAAGAGCCGTCTCCGATGGTTCCTGGATGTCATCGCTTTCTCCCCTTGTTGTTGGTGGTTGGTGGCTGGTCGAGCGGGTGGAGGCGTCATGCCACCTCGGCGCGCGCGGCGCCACGGTTGGTCTGGCGCTGGACGAAGACGGCGAGCACGATGATCACGCCCTTCAAGATCGCCTGGTACTCGGATTCGATGTTGCGCAGCCCGAGGATGTTGTCGAGCACGCTCAACGTGAGCGCGCCGATCATCGAGCCGACCACCGTGCCCACGCCGCCGGCGAGGCTGGTCCCGCCGATGACGACGGCGGCGATGGCGTTGAGCTCGTAGCCGTTGCCATCGATGTGACTGCCCTGGTTGACGAGGGCGGCGTGCAGCAAAGCGGCGAGGGCGGCGAACAGGCCGGACAGCACGAACACCGCGACGCGCACGCGGCTGACGTTGACGCCCGACAGCCGCGCCGCGGTCGCGTTGCCGCCGACGGCATACACGTGACGCCCGAACCCGGTACGCCGGAGCACGAGCGCGACGACGGCGCCGACGCCGAGGAAGTAGAACACCGGAGCCGGCACGTCCAGGCCGAGCACGTCGAGGCGCCCGGCGAACATGGCCTTGACCGCCGGCGGCGCCAGATCGGCACCCTCGCCGAAGCTCAGCGGGATCGCGTAGCCGCCGGCCCACAGCGAGGCCACACCCCGGGCGACGCCGAGCATGGCGAGCGTGGCGATGAACGACTGGATCTGCAGCCGTGTGATCACCAAGCCGTTGATCGCCCCGACGAACGCGCCGAGCGCGAGCACGGCGAGGATGGTCGGTACCGTGCCGAGATCGTGGTGCATCATCAGATCGGCGCTGGCGACGGCGCACAACGCGAGCACCGCGCCAACCGAGAGATCGATTCCCCCGGTGAGGATCACCAGCGTCATGCCGATGGCGATGATCCCGTTCTCCGACGCGAAGCGCACGATGTTCAGCAGGTTCCGCGAGGTGAGGAACACGTTCTGTCCGTTGCGCACGGGGGCGACGATCGCCGACACGATCACGATGACCGCCAGCCCGAACACGCTCTGGAACCGCAGCAGCGTCCGCCCCGCCCGGCGGCCCAGGCTCGGCCCGGCCGACGTCGTGACCGGGACGTTCGTGTCGGGAACGGCGACGTCCCCGCCGGTCACGCCACGCTCCCGACCGGCGCGAGCCGCGACGTCGCGGCTTCCATGATCCGCTCCTGGGTCGCCTCGTCGCCGCCCAGCTCGGCGCTCAGCTGGCCGTCGCTGAGCACCAGGATCCGGTCGCACATGGCGAGCAGCTCGGGGAGCTCCGACGACGCCATGATGATGCCGGCCCCGCCGGCGGCGAGCTCACTCATCAGCTCGTAGATCTCCACCTTCGCTCCCACGTCGATACCGCGTGTCGGCTCATCGAGCAAGAGCACGGTCGGGTGCGTCAAGAGGCACTTCGCCAACGCGACCTTCTGCTGGTTGCCGCCCGACAGCGTGTCGACGGGCACCGCCGGCGACTTCGCCTTGATGCGCAACTGTTCGATCGACTGTCGCACCGCGGTGGCCTCGGCGCGACGGCGCACGACGTCGAACCGCAGGAAGCGGGCCAGGGCGGCGAGCGTGATGTTGTGGCCCACCGCCATGCGCATGATCAGGCTCTGCGTCTTGCGGTCCTCGGTGACGAAGGCGATGCCCGCGCCGATCGCCGCTCGGGGCGAGTCGACGCGGCGCGGCACCCCGGCGACCGTCATCGCGCCATGTACCCGGCGGCGGCGGTGGACCCCGAAGAGCGCCTCGAGCAGCTCGGTCCGCCCGGCGCCCATCAAGCCGGCAACACCGAGGATCTCGCCGCGCCGCAGGCGCAACGAGATCGGCCCGATGGCGCGGGCACCGGTCTCGGGGCTGGCGTCCACCCGGAGGTCATCCACGCGCAGCACCTCGTCGTCGGTGGCGGGGGCGGTGCGCGGGAACAGTTCGTGCAACGGTCGACCGACCATCATTCGGATCAGCTCGCGTTGGTCGGTCGCGGCCGCCTCCACCGTGCCGACGTAGCGACCGTCGCGCAGCACGGTCACCCGGTCGGCGATGGCGAAGACCTCGTCGAACTTGTGCGAGATGTAGATCACGGTCACGCCGTCGGCGTGGAGCCCGGCGATGACGTCGAACAGGTGCCGGATCTCGTTGTCGCTCAGCGCCGAGGTCGGCTCGTCGAGGATCAACAGACGAGCGTCGAGCGAGAGGGCCTTGGCCACTTCGACGAGCTGGCACTCCCCCACCCGAAGCGACTTGACCGGGCGCTTGGTCGACACCGGCAACGCCAGACGAGCGAGCAGCGCTGCGGCCTCGCGGTGCATCCGGGCGGTGTCGAGCATTCCCAGCGGTTGGCGCGGCTCGCGACCGAGGAAGATGTTCTCGGCGACGGTGAGCTCGGGGATCAGGTTGAGCTCCTGATGGATGATCGCGATGCCGTGGCGTTGGGCGTCCCGCGGCCCGTGCAGGGCGAGCGACTCGCCATCGAGGACGACCTCGCCGTCGTAACCCGTGTGCACCCCGCTGAGGACGTTCATCAACGTGCTCTTGCCGGCCCCGTTCTCACCGACGATCGCGTGCACCTCGCCCGAGGCGACATCGAACGACACGTCCTGCAACGCGTGCACACCGCTGAAGCTCTTGCTCACCCCTCGGATCTCGAGCATCACATCCCCACTGACGCGCTGCGCCCAGCAGCTGCGTAATCGATATCTGTACTCCTCTCGGCGAGGCCGCGTCAACCGCCGGCGGGCGCCGATCGTCGGCACGCGCCCACGCCGTCCCTCGGCCCGACAGTCGGTCACCGCCCGGCTCTGTGCGTCTCTACCTGGACGTTCGTAGGCAGCGAGACCGACCTCGAGCGCCCGACGTGACGCCCTCTCGACACGAGCGGCCGACGTGTGTACAGTCCGAACTTGGGGAAATCGATTGCTCAGAGCCGCGTCGTACGTCGGCCGGCACCCGAGCTGAGCACACCCGACCAAGCACAAGGGGGTCCCATGGAGCAGGTCAACGAGTCCGCCAACGGCTTTTCCCGCCGGCGGCTGTTGCAGTTGGCGGGAGCGGCGGCGGCCGTGCCGATGCTGCACCGGATCACCGCGGCTGGCACCGCATCCGCTGCCGTGACGAGGCCGCGATCGGGCCGCCGACCGGCGAGCGGCGACGTCGTGACGCTGTCGCTCGCCTACCTCGGTGACGCCAACCAACAGGCGGCGTGGGACGCCCTGTTCCAGGCCTTCAACGAGGCCCATCCCGAGATCAAGCTCGAGGCCAACGGCATCCCCGCCGGAAGCTGGGGCAACTACGTCACGACGGTCGCCACGCAGCTCGCTGGTGGCCAGAAGTACGACATCGTCTACGTGGCGACCGAGGGCCAGCGCCTGTTCGCCACCAAGGACCTGTTGCTCCCGCTCGACGACTACATCGCCGCCGACCAGGACGTGATCGACGACTACTTCGCGGACGTCGACCCCAACCTCAAGGAGTGGACGGCGAAGTACGGATCGCCCGACGGCAAGACCTACTACATCCCCGGCGGGTACAACACGATGGTGCTCTACGCCAACACCAAGGTGTTCGAGGATGCCGGCGTCGAGCTGCCGGAGTCGGACTGGACGTGGGACGAGTTCCACGAGGCCGGGATGAAGATCAAGGAGTCGAGCGGAGCGTTCCTGCATCCGATGGGCTCGGGCTTCCCGTTCGGCCAGATCATGCCGTGGCTGCTCACCAACGGGGCGAGCACGATGGACGAGGAGTGGACGACGGCCACGTTCAACTCCCCCGCCGCCGTGGAAGCGGCCGAGTACGTGAAGCAGTTCATCGACGACGGCCTGTCGCCCGTCCCCGGCGGTGAGTTCGACGCCCTCGCCCAACTCTCCGACGGCAAGCTGGCGACGATCGGCGGTGGCCGCTGGGTGACCGGCGACATCCGCCGGCTCGAGCTCGTCGACCAGATCCGCATCGTCAACTTCCCCACCAAGACCGGCAACGGCTCGCCCATCGGCTGGGACGGCTGGCCGATCATGAAGTCCTCGGAGCATCCCGACGAGGCCTGGGAGTTCCTCAAGTGGCTGACGAGCGTCGAGGCGTCGGAGTACTACGCCGAGATCGGCGGCACCAACATCCCGGCGCGCAACTCGATCGCCACCAGCGACTCGTTCCTCGCCAACGCGCCCGCTGGCTCGGAGCTGCTGCCGGCCGCGATCACCTTCGCCACGCCCATCCCGTCGCCCGACAACCTCCCGGACGTGGAGACCGCGGTCAATGACGGGTGGCAGGCCGCGATCGTCGGGACCAAGCCGGTGCAGGAGGCGCTCGACGAGGCGAACGAGACGATCCAGTCGCTGCTGTAGCAGCCAGCGAGGTCGAACCGGTGCCTGCCGATGCCGACCGTGTCGCCGCGGCGGTTCGCCGCGGCGCGTGTCGGCGCACCGACTGGGGCGGCTATCTGTTCCTCAGCCCGGCGGTGCTGCTGTTCGCGCTGTTCATCGTCGGGCCGTTCTTCTTCGCCATCTTCCTGAGCTTCTACCAGTGGGACCTGCTCACGCCGCGGACGTTCTACGGCCTCGGCAACTTCCGCGAGATGCTCGACGATCCGCTGCTGCGCAAGGCGTTGCGCAACACGTTCGCCTTCGCGATCGCGTCGGTCGTCACGCACGTGGTCGGAGCGTTCGCGCTCGCGCTCGCCGTCAACGGGCTCAAGGGCCGGGCGGTGTCGTACTTCGCCCGCACGTCGCTGTTCTTCCCGTTCGTGATCTCGTGGGCGGCGGTGGCGCTGCTGTGGCGCTACGTGCTCAGCCCGTCGTTCGGTCTGCTGTCGTACTACGCCGGGAAGTTGGGGTTCACGCCCCCGGACTGGTTCAACGACCCGCAGTGGACGCTGCCGGCGATCATCGGCATCGACTGGTGGCACACGATCGGGTTCACGTTCGTGATCATGCTCGCCGGGTTGCAAGCGGTGCCCCAGGAACTGGTCGAGGCGGCCCGCACCGACGGCGCCGGCTGGTGGCGGATCCTGTGGAACGTCACGATCCCGATGATGTCGCCGACCATCTTCTTCGTGACGGTGATCACCTTCCTCGGCGCGTTCCAGATCTTCGACCCGATGCAGATCATCACGCCGGGCGGTGGTCCCGACAAGTCGACGCTCACGATCGTGATGTACCTCTATCAGCGGGGCTTCCAGCGCTTCACCGTCGGCTACGCCGCCGCCGTGTCGCTGTTGATGTTCGTGATCATGATGGCCGTGACCCTGATGCAGTTCGTCGGGTCCCGGCGATGGGTGCACCAGAGCTGATGACGACCGCGATCGGACGCCGTTGGCCGCGATGGCTGCTCGGGCTCGGGCTGACCGTGCTCGGCGTGCTGATGCTCGCGCCGCTCGTCTGGATGATCGCCGAGAGCCTCACCGACGAGAAGTACGCGCTGCGCCTGCCGCCGAACTGGATCCCCAAGCCGTTCACGCTCGACAACTACCGCGGCATCTCGGGACTGATCCCGTTCGGGCGGATGGCCCTGAACAGCCTCATCGTGGCCACGATCGCGACCGCCGGCTCGCTGCTCGTCAGCGTGCTCGCCGCCTACGCCCTGTCCCGCCTGCGCTTCCCGGGTCGCGAGCTCATCTTCATCGTGTTGCTCAGTGCGCTGATGATCCCCGGGCAGATGACGATCATCCCGGTGTTCGTGCTCATGCGCAACCTCCACCTCATCAACACCCTGCCGTCGCTGTGGATCCCGGCGCTGATCAACGTGTTCGCCATCTTCTTCTTCCGCCAGTACTTCAACACGATCCCTCGCGAGCTCGACGAAGCCGCCCGGATCGACGGGGCCAACAACATGTGGATCCTGTTCCGCGTGATCCTGCCGCTGTCCGGTCCGGCGATCGCGGCGGTGGCGATCCTGACGTTCGAGGCGTCGTGGAACAGCTACTTCGTCCCGCTGATCTTCATCAGCAGCGAGGACAAGATGACCCTGCCGCTGGGGCTCGTGACGCTCAACGCCGGCCAGGGCGGATCGTCGGTGATCGTGTTCGCCGCGATCACCGCCGTCGTCGTGCCGGTGCTGATCGTCTTCCTCGCGTTCCAGCGACTCTTCGTGGCGAGCATCGCCTCGGTGGGGATCCGTGGCTGAGCCGATCACGTCGCTCGCCCTCGCCGGCGCGGAGCGCGACATCGTCGCTCGCACCTGGCGCGCGGCGTGGCGGGCACTCCCCGCCCTGGCGGTGGCCAGCGCGGCGATGTGCAGCGCGGCGACGGTGCCGGTACTCGTGTCACCCGGGCTGAACCCGGTCGCGCTGCTGCTCGGCGCGGTGTGCATCGGCCCGTTCGCGGCGGCGCTCGTCGTCCTCGCCAACGAGCTCGTCGGCGACGGCGACCCGAGCGTTGCCCGCTGGTGGCGCGGGCTGCGCGCCTACGCCCGCTTCGGAATCGCCACCGCCCTCGTCCCGGCCGCGGCCGCAACCACGTTCCTGGCCGCGGCGCACGTGATCGTCGCCACCCACAGCCCGCTGGTGTGGCCGTCGTTCGCGGTGACCGGCGCGGCGACCGTGATCGCGACGCTGGGCGCGGTCGCCGTGCTGCCCCTCGGCACGGCGACCGAAGCCCGCCCGGCGGGCGCACTGTGGCTCGCCGGCATCGGCTGGTCGCTCGTCATCCGACCCGCTTCGTCGCCGCGGTGTCGGTCGTGGTGACCGCGCTGTGGGCGGCGACCGCTGTCTCGGCGAGCCTGCTGTTGTTCCTCCCGGCACCGGCGGCGATCGTCGCCGCGCTCGCCACCTGGACCTCCACCACCCCAAGGAGTTGATACCCATGGCCGTCAACCTGCTCTTCGCCGGAGCGCTGGTGCTCACCGTCGCGCTCGCGGCACCGGGCGCATCGACTGCACCCGAAGCGGGCCGTGAGGTGAGTGCGGGCGACTTCGAGCGGATCTACGACCCGAGCGTCGGCGAGGACGAGGCCTGGTACATCAACGACCACACGATCGTGCGCGGCCCCGACGGCACATGGCACATGATCGGCATCACCCACGCCGAGCCGGCCGACCCGCTCGACGAGCGCCACCTCGCCCACGCCACCGCTCCCGCCCTGGAGGGGCCGTGGACCAAGGAGCCGTTCGCCCTCGACGCCGACCCGTGGTATGGCGAGACTCACTTGTGGGCCCCGCACGTCATCGAGGTCGACGGGACGTTCTACATGTTCTACTGCGGTGGCGGGCCCGACCACGACCAGTACGCGATCAACCTCGCCACGTCGACCGACCTGGTGACGTGGACGCGCCGGCCCGAGGGACCGCTGTTCCGGGACGGCTACGACGCCCGCGACCCGTTCGTCATCCGCATCGACGACCAGTGGGTGATGTACTACACGGCGACCAGCGAGCCCGGCGGCGGCAACCACACCGTGATGTACCGCACGAGCGACGATCTGGTCACGTGGAGCGAGCGGCACACCGCTGTTCACCGATCCCGAGGTCGGCACGTTCGGCGGAGGCACCGAGTCCCCGTTCGTCGTGGCTCACGACGGCGGGTGGTACCTCTTCATCGGCCCGCGCGGCGGCTACGTGGGCACCGACGTGTTCCGGAGCGACGATCCGTTCGACTTCTCCGGCGCCGAGCTGGTCGGCCACATCGACGCCCACGCCGCCGAGGTGGTGCGCGACGGCGACGACTGGTTCGTAACCTCGGCCGGCTGGGACCAGGGCGGACTGTACGTCGCGCCGCTGCACTGGGGGTCGTGACCGCCGCATCTGGTCACTCTGCGTCTCAAAGCTCGATCTGGTCACCCACGTTCTCAATATCGAGAACGTCGGTGACCAGATCGACCCTGTGGGGCACACTGGCGCGATGGCGACGAGCGGCATGCCGGGCTACCTCCCGACGTCGTACGGCGACGGCTTCGCCGACGTGTACGACGACTGGTACCGAGGCGCCGACGACACGGCCGCGGCGGTGGCGTTCCTCGACGACCTGGCGACGGCGGCGGCCGGCGCGCCGGCACGGGTGCTCGAGCTGGCGGTCGGCACCGGACGCCTCGCCGTTCCGCTGTCGGCGCGCCACCAGGTGACCGGGCTGGACGTGAGCGCTGCGATGCTCGGGCGTCTCGCCGCCGCCGATCCGCACGGCGCCGTCACCGCCGTGACGGGCGACATGGCCGACGCCGCGGCCTATCCGTCGGGCCCGTTCGATCTCGTCGTCGTCGCCTACAACTCGCTGTTCATGCTCACCGAGCCCGACGCCCAGCAGGCGTGCTTCGCAGCGGTCGCCGGCGTGCTCGCGCCGGGCGGCGCGTTCGTCGTGGAGGCGTTCGTGCCGCGACACCCGCCGCCGTCCGGGTCGGACGTCACGGTGCGATCGATGCGCGTCGGCCGCGTCGTGCTCGCCGTGTCGAGCGCCGACCCGGCAACCCAGCAGATCGACGGTCAGTACATCGATCTCGCCGACGGAGAGCCGGTGCGGCTGCGCCCGTGGCGCATCCGATACACGACACCTGCCCAACTCGACGCGATGGCGGGGGCGGTCGGGATGCGCCCGGCCGAGCGCTACGAGGACGTCGCCCGCCGTCCGTTCGGTCCCTCCAGCGACCGCCACGTCACCATCTATCGCCACGCCGAGCACCCGGTGAGCTGATGGTCACCGTCTACGCCGGACGGACACGTATCATGGGTACCACTGTGCGGCAGATTCGTCTTAACCCGTTGAACGGGCGGTGGGTGACGATCGTGTCGGAGCGGGCGGAACGCCCCTCCGACTTCGCGCCGCGCGACCGCACCCGGGAGACGCTCGGTGAGCGGGCCTGCCCGTTCTGCCCGGGGAACGAGGACGCCACCATCGCGCCGCTCGACGTCGTCGTCGAGGACGGCGCGTGGCAGATGCGCGTCATCCCCAACCTCTACCCGGCGTTCGCCGGTGCCAGCGGCTTGGTGGTGCACCACCTCGGACCGGTCCACGTCACCGCCGATGCCACCGGCGTGCACGAGGTGTTCATCTACACGCCGGTGCACGATTCCGGGCTCAACGATCTCAGCGACGCCCATGCGGCGGCGGTGATGCAGGCGCTGAAGCGCCGGCTCACCGAACACGCGGCCACGGCGAACATCCGCTACACGCAGGTGATCGTCAACCACGGCCGCGAAGCCGGGGCATCGCTCGCCCACCCGCACGCCCAGATCCTCGGCCTGCCCTTCGTGCCGACCGAGATCCTCGACGAGGAGCGGGCGTTCGCCCGCTTCGCCGGAGGATGCATCATCTGCACCACGATCGACGCCGAGGAGGCGACCGGCGACCGGGTCGTGTTCGCCAACGACGACATCGTGTGCATCACGCCGTTCTGGAGCGGTGCGCCCTACGAGCTGATGATGATGCCGCGACGCCACGAGCGCCACCTCCAGCACGCCGACGACGCCAGCCTCGACGCGATGGGTGTCGCCGTCCGCGACGCCGTCGGGCACCTCACGTCGGCGCTCGGCGACGTCGCCTTCAACATCGGCGTGCACAGCGCGCCGCACGAGCACTCGGGCGAGTACCACTGGCACGTCCACCTGTGGCCGATCCTCGTCACCCAGGCCGGATTCGAGCGCGGCACCGGCGTGCACATCAACGTGGTCGCCCCCGAGGACGCCGCCGAGAGCCTGCGCTCGGTGCGGGCCAACGCCTGACCGGACGTCGCCGCTGGCCCCGACCCGCCTCGTCGTCCGAGTGGTGGTGGCCGTGCGGCCGGCCGAGCTGTGGTCCTATCTCGAGGACATCGCCCGCCACGTCGAGTGGATGGCCGACGCCCGCTCGATCGAGTTCGAGACCGACCAGCGCCAGGGGGTGGGGACCCGGTTCGTGTGCGACACCCGCGTCGGCCCGCTCCGCATCGACGACACGCTGACGGTCACCGAGTGGGATCCACCGCACACGATGGGGATCCGCCACGACGGCGCCGTGTCCGGGACGGGTGTGTTCCAGCTGGCACCGGCCGACCGGCCCGGGCACACCGAGCTGACCTGGACCGAGGAGCTGCGCTTCCCGTGGTGGATGGGGGCCGGCGTCGGCGGCCGGGCGGCGGCGCCGGTGCTGCGCCGCATCTGGGCGGGCAACCTGGAGCGCCTCAGGCGACGAGCCGAAGCAGAGCTGTCGTCGCCGCCCCCGACGCGATGACCACCACGAACGGGGCTCGCCGCCACGCGGCGAAGGCGGCCACCGCCACCCCCGGGGCGCGGGCGTCGAGCACGAGCTGCTGACCGTCGGTGAACGTGTTGGTGACGATCAAGGCGCTGAGCAACGCCGCCGGCACCAGCGCCAGGCAGCGCTCGATGGCGGCGGGCAGCGGCCGAGAACCGATCACCACCACGCCGAGCACCTTGAAGGCGTAGGCGACCGCCGCCAACACGAACACGAGCGTCCAGCGTCATGCCGGGAGACCTTCGGTCGGCATGTCGTCGTCGTCGTCGCGTGGCGCCGGCAGGCCGACGAGCACGGCGGTCGCCGCGCACAGCACGGGCACGCCGATGGGGGTGAACGGCGTCAGCACCAGGCAGATCGCCGCGCCGAGCACGGCGGCGATCAGGCCCCGACGGTGACGGAGGTGCGGCGCCACCATCGCCACGTAGCCGGCCGGAAAGGCCGCGTCGAGCCCGAACGTCTTCGGATCGATCGCCGACCCGACGAGCGCGCCGACCAGCGTCGCCAGGTTCCAGCAGGCATAGACCGCCAGGCCGGTGGCCCAGAAGGCGTAGCGGCGGGCGACCGGACGATCCTGCGCCGTGGCCATCGCCGTGCTCTCGTCGATCGTCAGCTGGGCGGCGACGAGCCGCCGTCCGAGCGACCCGCCGATCACGCGCGACATCGCCAGCCCGTACACGGCGTTGCGGGCCGCCAGGATCGATGCCCCGCCGAGCGCGGCCGCGGCGGCACCGCCCGATCCGATCACGCTGACGGCGCTGAACTGCGACGCGCCCGTGAACACCAGCAGCGACATCACGCACGCCTGGAGCACCGATCCGCCGACCGCCACGAAGCCGACGCCGAACACCACGCCGAACAGGCCGACGGCGCCGGCGAGCGTGAGCGATGCGGTGGCGATCTCGCGGCGCTCGGCCGCGGTGAGCGTGTCGGCGGGCTTCCGCTCACCGCGTTCGTCGTCACTCGTGCCCGAGGCGCCACACGTGGACCTCGGCGTCGGCGGCGGCGAGGCGCACGACGTCGCCGTCGCGATCGAGGTCGGTGCCGCCGAACAGCGTCTGCGCCGCGCCGGTGAGTCCCGCCGCCCGGGCGTCGATCTCGACCGTCGGGTGCGCCGCCCGTGTCGCCAGCACGAGCACGCGGTCGCCGCCGGCTTCGCGCACGAACGCCACCAGATCGTCGGTGGCGGCCACCCAGCGCAGCGATCCCTCGCGTAGGGCCCGGTTGCCACGGCGCAGGGCGATCAGCGCCCGCGTGTGCTCGAGCAGATCGCGGTCCCACGTGGCTCTCGTCCCAGGGGAACGGCTGGCGGCCGAGGTCGGGGGTGGCCCCCTCCACCCCCACCTCGTCGCCGGCGAACACCATCGGCACGCCGGGCAGGGTGAGGAGCAGCCCGAGGGCGACACGGTGGGCGGCTGGGCGAGCGGGCCATCGAGGCGAAGCGGGCGGTGTCGTGGCTGTCGAGCAGGGTCATGCTCGCCGTCACCGAGCGCCACGGGACGCCGGCGGTCAGCGCCCGGAACGACTCGACCAGCCCGGCGCCGCCGATGTCGGGCGTGCCGCCCGGCGTGCCCATCAACGCCGACCCGGGACGGGCCAGCCACCGCCACACCGGGCGGGTGAACCAGGTGTACGCCATCACGCCGTGCCAGCCGTCGCCGCTGAGGTCGTCGGTGGCGTCGTACACGTGCTCGGCCACCAGCCACCGGTCACCGCCGACCGCGGCCATCGTCGCGCGGATGTCGCGACCGACCTCGTGGTTGACGTCGATCGTCCCGTGGCGGCCGGTCATGTTGGCGACGTCGATGCGCCAGCCGTCGAGCCCGGCGTCGAGCCAACGCCGCACGATCGAGTCCTCGCCGGCCACGAGGCGGCGGCGCAGCCCGTCGGAACGAAGGTCGAACTTGGGCAGCGAGCGAAGTCCGAACCAGCCGACGTAGTCGTCGGGATGGGCGTTGAAGTAGTAGAAGCTCGCCTCGGGCGCGGCGTGGTCGGCACGGGCCGCGGCGAACCACTCGTGGTGGCTTCCCGAGTGGTTGGTGGTGAGGTCGCCGACCACACGCATGCCGCGGGCGTGGGCCTCGCCCACCAGCGTCGCGAGCGCCGCGTCGCCGCCGAGGATCGGGTCGACGTGATCGAAGGTGTTGGCGTCGTACCGATGGCTGGAGCGCGCCGGGAACACCGGGGTGAGGTAGACGAGGTTGACGCCGAGCGCCTCGAGGTGGTCGAGGTGCTCGGTCACGCCCTGGAGGTCGCCGCGGTAGAGCTGGTACACCGCCCGGCGCCCGTCGGCGAGCACCGGCGTGTCCCAGTCGGCCTCGATCGCCCAGTCCGGGGTCGCGCGATCCGGCTGCTGCGACGGGCCCGCCGAACCGCGTGCGAAGCGGTCGGGGAAGATCTGGTAGCACACCGCATCGGCGAGCCACGACGGCGGAGCGGGCGTACGTGACGAGCCGGAAGTCGTCACGGTCGGCGACGTCGCGGTCGAACGAGCCGGCCCCGTTGACCCACCGGATCCCGTCGGTGGTCTGCAGCAGGAAGCGGTAGGAGATGTCGTCGCGGGTCACCGGCAGGTCCACCTGCCACCACGTCACGCCGGGATCGTCCCGATCGTCCAGCCGCCGCGCCGGGCGGTAGCCGGGCTCGCCGTCGTCGACGGTGCGCACGTGCACGGCGGTGACACCGACGGCGTCGGGCACCCGCAGACGCAGGCCGACCGTGTCACCGATGGCCGGGGCGACGCTGTCGAGGTAGTCCGGGGACCCGTCGTGGTGGGGCTGTGCGGCGAGGTTCACAGCCGCCCGACGCTACCCCGGCGGCCGATCGGCCGGCGGTGAGGCCTCACCCCTTGACGGCGCCGGCGGTGATGCCGCCGACGATGAAGCGCTGCAGGAACTGGAACAGCAGCACCACCGGGATCGCGGCGATCAGCGCCCCGACGGCGAACGGCCCCCAGTTGAGGTCGTAGCGGTCGCCGGCGAGCAGGCCCTGCAGCCCGGTGGCGAGCGTCTTGTTCGGCGAGGCGCTGTCCTGGCCGAACAGCACGACCGAGGCGATGAGGAACTCGGCCTGCGTCGAGATGAACGCCAGCAGGAAGATGATCGACAGGATCGGCGCGCCGAGCGGGAAGATGATCTTCCAGAAGATCTGGGCGTGCGACGCCCCGTCGATCTTGGCGCTCTCGTCGAGCTCGCGCGGGATGGTGTCGAAGAACCCCTTGATCAACCAGGCGTTCGTCCCGAGCGCGCCGCCGAGGTAGAAGAGCACGAGCGTGACCAGCGAGCCCGCCCCGAGGTGGTCGAAGGTCGACGACATGTGCTGGACCATGATGTAGATGGCGACGAAGGCGAGCGACGCCGGGAACATCTGGATCAGCAGCAGCGACAGCAGGCCCGCCCGGCGACCGCGGAAGCGCATGCGCGAGAACGGGAACGCCGCCGACGCGGCCAGCAGCACCGTGAAGGTGGCGGTGACGGTGCTGATGACGAGCGAGTTCACGAACCACTGCCAGTACGGGAAGTCGTCGATCAGCTTGTGGAACTGGCGCAACGTGAACGACTCCGGCCACAGCTTCTGGTTGCTGAGCGACGAGCTGTCGGAGAACGCGGCGAGCACCACGAACCACACCGGGAACAGGGCGAACAACAGCGCCAGGACGCCGACCAGGTGACGCCAGCCGGTCCGGCGGAACCAGAGGCCGCCGTTCCAGCCCCGGTTCGTGACGACGCGTTCGTCGGCGTCGTCGATGGGAACGGTCAACGCGGCGGTCGCCGACATCTACCTCGCCTCCTCGAACGTCTTCGTGTAGCTGAACCCGAAGGCCGAGATCGCCGCGACGATGATGAAGATCAGGACCGACAGCGCGGCGGCGAGGCCCTGGCGCTGCGGGCTGGCATCGAGGGCGACGCGGTACACCCACGACAGCAGGATGTCGGTGGAGCCGGCGCTCTCGCTCACCTTGCGCGGGTTGCCGTTGGTGAGCAGGTACACCAGCACGAAGTTGTTGAAGTTGAAGGCGAAGCTGGCGATCAACAGCGGGCTGACCGACACCAGCAGCAGCGGGAACGTGATCTTGCGGAACGCCGTGAACCCGCTGGCGCCGTCGACGTACGCCGCCTCCTTGAGATCCCTGGGGATGCTCTGCAGGGCACCGGTGCTGATGAGGAACATGTACGGATAGCCGAGCCACATGTTCACCAGGATCAGCGAGAACATCGCTCCGATCGTGGTCGACAGCCACGGCACGTCGATCGGCAGCCAGCGGTTGACGCCGTACGTCTCGTTGAGCATGCCCCGCCACACGAGCGCCGTCATGAACCCCGGCAGGGCGTAGGGGATGATGATCAGCGATCGGTAGAGCTTGCGACCGCGCATGTGCTCGTCGTCGAAGACCACGGCGAGCAGCAGCCCGAGGGCGAAGCACGTCACCACCGACAGCACCGCGAACGCGACGGTCCAGGCGAACACCCGTAGGAAGTCGCTCGAGGAACGCGGAGTCGGTGAACACCTCGCGGTAGTTGTCGAACCCGACGTTGGTGAGGAAGCCGGGGCTCAGCTGCGTCCCGTCGTCGGCCTCGAAGAAGCCGGTGGCCTCGTGGTACACGACGCCGGTGGCGGCGTCGGTGATCGTGTTGGTGTCCGGGTCGTAGATGCGGGTCGTGGTGCTCTCGTACGCCTGCCCGCCGGAGATCGTGATCGCCGCGCCCTCGGTCTCGCCCGGCATCTGGTACGTCGCCGGGTCCGGGTAGCCGGGCAGCGAGCGCACCTGGCCGGGGCGCACGCCGGTGTAGTCGCCCACCGACTCCACGAACGTGCGCCCGGTCGTGGTGAGCGTCTGCAGTTGGGCGGTCGAGGCGTCGAGCTCGGTCAGCTCGGTGTCGGTGCCGAGGAACAGCTGGCCGGACTCGGGGTCGTACAGGCCGAAGCCGGCGAACGCTCCGTCGGGTCCCTTCAGCGGGGTGACGTCGTAGCGCGTCGCTCCCGCCACGGCGGCCACCGACTGGCTCTGGATCTGGGCGATCGCCTGCGACCGGCTGATCACGTGGCCGGTGCCGTAGTTGGTGAGCGACGAGTACGCCGTGTAGAGCACCGGGTAGATGCCGAACACGGCGAGGAGGAGCAGCCCCGGCAGGAGGTACTTCATCGGGATGAAGCGCCGTGGCAGGTACACGACGTTGAGGGCGACGAACGCCGCGCCGAGGACCGTGGCGTAGCCCCACGCCTCCTTGTCGATCGCCGTGATCATCCCGGCGACGGCGATGGCGTCGGCGAGCCCCAGCAGCAGGATCTTGGCGATCCAGCCCGGCGCCGAGGCCCGGAACCGGTTGCCCGACGCGGCGACGGCGTCGCGAACGGCGGCGCCGGGAGGTCCCCGGACGCCACCGTCGCGTCGGTCATCGGTCAGCCTGCGATCTGCGAGCGGATCTGCTCGGCGGCCGCCGTGAACTCGGCCGGGCCGTCGCCGCCTCGGAGCGTGTTGACCTCGGCGAGGCCGAGCGAACCCCACACGCTGGCTCATCTCCGGGATCGCCGGCAGCGGGATGCCGTTGGTGCCGGACTCGCCGAAGCCGGCGACGTCGGGATCGTCCTTCACCTGGTCGTACGCCGACGTCAGCGCCGGCGGGCGCCCACCCGCCTCGAACATGGCGAGCTGGCTCGACTCCTGGCTCATGTAGTCGAGCACGAAGCTCTTCGCCAGGTCCTTCTCCTCGGAGAACGACGACACCATGAAGCCCTGCACGCCGACGAACGGTTGCGGTGTGCCGCCGTCCTCCATCGGCGGGATCGGCCCGACGGCGTAGGGCACGCCGGTGGCCGCGAAGCCGTTGTCGGCCTGGCTGATCGCCCACGGGCCGGTGACGGCGAACGGCGCCTTGCCGGAGCCGAACGCGTCGATCATCGTGTCGTAGGTGACGTCGGCGCTGAGCAGCCCGGCGGCCGCCTGCTCCTGCAACCAGCGTCGCCGTGGCGAGACCGCCCTCGGAGTCGATGCCGACGTCGTCGGGGTTGTACGTGCCGTCGGCGTTCTGGGCGAAGATGTAGCCACCGAACGCCGACAGGAACGGCTGCAGGTGGTAGGCATCGCCCTCGCGGCCCGATCTGCAGGGCCAGGCCGAGCGCCGTCGGGTCGTCGGCGTGGGCGGCCTTGTAGTCGGTGGCGATCTGCATCATCTCCTCGAACGTCGCCGGCGCCTCGGGCACGAGGTCGGTGTTGCGCACGAGGGCGATGTTCTCGATGGCGTAGGGCAGGCCGTACGTCTGGCCGTCGTAGGTGAACGCCTGGACGGCGACCGGGTTGAAGCCGTCGGCGACGGCGGAGAGGTCGAGCGGCTCGACGACGCCGTTGCGACACGAGCTCGCCGAGCCAGTCGTGGGCGCCGATGACGATGTCGGGACCCTCGCCGGTGGGCGCGGTGAGCGATGAGCTGGTCGCGGATGTCGCCGAAGGCGAGCTCCTGCACGGCGACGGTGATGCCGTTCTCCTCGGCGAACGGCCCGGCGATGTCCTGCACGGCGGCCTGGCGGGTGTCGTCGGTCCAGATCACGAGGTCGGCGTCGCCGCGTGCCGGCGCCGTGGGAGGCGGCGTCGTGTCGGCCGGTGCGGCCTCGGTTCCGGCGGCCTCGGTGCCGGCCGGTTCGGTGCTCGGCGGCGCGGTGGTGGCGCCGGCGGAACTGGCGATGCCGATCCCGGCCGTGGCCATCGCGACGACGGCAACGATCGACAGCGACCGCTTGCGTGAGCGCATGAATGCCTCCCGGGGTGTCCACCGGCGCCGGACGGCGTGTTCCGGACGGCCCACGATCCTCCCCGGCGGGCCGTGCGTCGCATACTTCCAGACCGCCCATTGCATCCGCAACATGCGCGAGGACCATGAGCGCAGCGAGCGTCGGCCTCGTCCAGCGACGAGCCGGACGCGAGCGCAGCGAGCCGGAGATATAGCGTCCGCGCCATGCGCGTGCTGTTGGCGGCCTGGGACTTCCCGCCGCACGCCGTCGGCGGCGACGCCGCCCACGTCGACGGGTTCGCCCGTGCCCTCGGGCGGGCCGGCCACGACGTCGTGGTGCTCACCGCCCGCCAGCCCGGGACTGCACCGACCGAGCAGCGCGACCCCAACGTGCGCGTCCTGCGGGCCAACATCGACCTGCCCTGGGTGCCCGACGACTTCGTCGTCGGCGGTGCGGCGTCGGCCAACCACCACCTCGTGCAGCTGTCGAGCACGTTCGGCAGGTGGTCGCCCGAGGTCGTGCACGCCCACAGCTGGCGCGTCGCCTGGGCGGCCGACACGCTGGCGGTGCTCCACGGCGCGCCGCTCGTCACCACGTTCCACAACACGGCGACCAGTCAGCACGGCGGCCGCGTGCCACCGGGGACCCCGGCGGCGATCCACGCCGTCGAGTCGTGGCTGGCGCACCGCTCCAGCCAGGTGCTGGCGGCGTCGCGCTTCATGGCGCGCGAGGTCATCTCGGCGTTCGAGGTCAACCCCGACAAGGTGCACCGCATCCCCAACGGCATCGACCCCGAGTGGTGGGCGACCGGCGAGCACCACGACTCGCGGGCGCCGCTGGTGCTCACGTGGGGTCGCGTGCAGTTCGAGAAGGGGTTCCAGGTCCTGGCCCGGGCGATGACCCCGCTGCGGTCGCGGGTGCCGGGCATCGAGTGCATCGTCGCCGGCCGCGGCAGCTACCTGCCCGAGCTGCAGTCGCGCATCGACGTCGAGGGCGTGAGCGACATCGTGCGGCTGGTCGGGTTCGTGCCCGACGAGAAGCTCCGCGACCTGCTCCACCGGGCCGGCTGCGTGGTGATCCCGTCGCTGTACGAGCCGTTCGGCATCGTGGCCCTGGAGGCGCTGGCCGGCGGGGCGCCGCTGATCGCCGCCCGCACCGGCGGCCTGGCGGAGCTGATCGAGGACACCGGCGCCGGCATGCTGTTCGACCCGGGCAACGCCGACGAGCTGGCGGGCTGCATCGAACAGGTGCTGTCGGACCGCGCCCTCGCCGACGGGATGCGCCGACGCGGTGAGGCGTTGCTCGCCGCCCGCTACTCGTGGGAGGCGATCGCCAACGCGTCGGTCGGGGTGTACCGCGGCGCCACCCCCGCCGAGACCGAGGACGCCCTCACCCCCGCCTGACCCCCGAGGAAAACTGATTTCCACAAGCAAAATCGTGCGTGGACGCACGATTTCGCGCCCCAGAATCTCGCTGGGCCGGTTCGGCGACGGCCGTCGGTCCGGGAGCGCGTGCGACCAAAGGTCACTAGCCTCGCCCGCCTATGCGACCGGTACGTCGATTCGAGGTTCGCCCCGCCATCCCGGAGGCGTTGTCGGCGCTGCCCGAGCTCGCCTCGAACCTGCACTGGGCGTGGGACCGGGCGCTGGTCGAGCTGTTCGAGCGGATCTGGCCGGGGTGGAGCGCCGAGCAGGCGCATCCGGCGCACATGGTGCGCACCACGTCGTCGGAGCGGCTGCAGGCCCTCGCCGCCGACCAGGCGATCGTCCGCGATCTCGCCGGCGCCAAGGGGCGCCTCGACGCCGCGCTCACCGGACCGACCTGGTTCGGCGCCCTCGCCGACTCGCCGGTGCGGACGGTGGCGTACTTCTCCCCCGAGTTCGGCCTCAGCGAGGCGCTGCCGCAGTACTCGGGCGGCCTCGGCGTGCTCGCCGGCGACCACCTGAAGGCCTCGTCCGACCTCGGCGTGCCGCTGGTCGGGGTCGGGCCTGCTCTACACCGAGGGCTACTTCCACCAGGAGCTCGACGCCGAGGGCTGGCAGCGCGAGCACACGCTGAACATGGACCCCGAGTCGCTCGGGCTCGACGACACCGGCGTCACCGTCACCGTCGACCTCGCCGGCGACCCCACGGTCGCCCGGGTGTGGCGCGCCGACGTCGGCCAGATCCCCCTGTACCTGCTCGACACCGACCTCGAGGGCAACTCGCCCGACGGCGTCGCCGTCACCGACCGGCTCTACGGCGGCGACTCGCACCATCGGCTGCGCCAGGAGATCATGCTCGGCATCGGTGGGGTGCGGGCGCTGCGGGCGCTCGGCATCGAACCCGACGTCTTCCACACCAACGAGGGCCACGCCGGGTTCCTCGGCTTCGAGCGGATCCGCGAGCACGTGGCCGCCGGCATGCCGTTCGCCGTGGCGGTCGAGGCGGTGCGGGCGGGCAGCGTGTTCACCACCCACACGCCGGTCTCGGCCGGGATCGACCAGTTCGACGGCGGCCTGTTCGAGAAGTACTTCACCTCGTTCGCCGCCGAGTGCGGCGCGACGATCGACGAGCTGTTCGCGCTCGGGTCGCCACCCCGGAGCGCCGGCGGACCAACCGACGCCGTTCAACATGGCACTGATGGGGCTGCGCCTGGCGGCGCGGTCGAACGGCGTGTCGGCGCTGCACGGGGCCACCAGCCGCAAGATGTTCAACGAGCTGTGGCCGGACCTCACCGTGGCGGAGGTGCCGATCGGGTCGATCACCAACGGCGTCCACGGCCGCAGCTGGACGTCGACGCGTGTCGACAAGATGCTCAGCCGCGCCCTCGGCGACGACTGGGTGACCGCGCCGACCGATCGCTGGTCGGCCGTGCGCGACCTCGACCGGGCCGAGGTGTGGGACACCCTGGTGGCCGGGCGGCGCGGGCTGGTGCGGTTCGTGCGCAGCCGGCTCGGCGGGGGTGTGCTCAACCCGGACACGCTCACCATCGGGTTCGCCCGGCGGTTCGCGACGTACAAGCGGGCGACGTTGCTGCTGTCGCAGCCGGAGCGCCTGATCGCGCTGCTCACCGACGCCGACCGTCCGGTGCAGTTCGTGTTCGCCGGCAAGGCCCACCCCGCCGACACGCCGGGCAAGGAGCTGATCCAGCAGATCGAGCAGTTCGCCCGCAAGGCCGACGTGCGGCCGCGGTTCGTGTTCATGCAGGACTACGACATGGCGATCGCCCGCGAGCTGTACCACGGTGCCGACGTGTGGCTGAACACGCCGCGCCGTCCGCACGAGGCGTGCGGCACGAGCGGGATGAAGGCCGCGCTCAACGGTGCGCTCAACTGCTCGATCCTCGACGGCTGGTGGGCCGAGTGGCACCAGCCGGGCAACGGATGGGCGATCGAGTCGGCGGAGGACGACCACGACATCGAGCGACGCGATCAGCGCGAGTGCGCCAGCCTGTTCTCGCTGCTCGAGGAGCGGGTGGTGCCGCTGTTCTACGAACGCACCACCGCCGGCGTGCCGCGCGGGTGGGTGGAGATGGTGCTCGAGTCGTGGGCCACGCTCGGGCCCAAGGTGACGGCGTCGCGGATGGTCCGCGACTACACGACGGCGCTGTACGAGCCGGCGGCCCGCCAGTCACGGTCGATGAACGGCAAGAGCGACGGGGTCGCCGCCGAGCTGGCAGCGTGGCGCGCCAACGTCCGCGGGGCGTGGTCGTCGGTGCACATCACCTCGCTCGACGTCGACACCAGCCCGGTCGACACCGGGGCGACGCGGTCGGTGGTCGCCACCGTCGAGCTCGACGGGCTGACGCCGAGACGACGTGCGCGTCGAGGTGCTGCACGGCATCGTCGGTCCCGACGGCGAGTTCCACTCCCACGTCACCGTGCCGCTGAGCCACGTCGGCGACGGCACCTTCCGCGGCGACCTCGTGCTCCAGGCGCCCGGGAACTACGGCGTGACGGCGCGGGTGATCCCCGTCCACCCCGCCCTGGCCAGCCCCTACGACCTCGGCCTCGCCACCTGGGCCCAGTAACCCCCTCGCCCGCCGAAGATTTCCACAAGCATTTTCGAGCGTTTCTGCACGATTTCGCGACCAAGAATCGCGAGCACCGCGCTTGCAAAGATTCTGGGCGCGAAATCGTGCGTTCTGCACGATTTTGCTTGTGGAAATCTTGCCTCCGGGGCGGGGCGCGCCGGGGTCAGTGGCCGGTGAAGGTGGCCTGGCCGGGGCCGTGGGCGAGGAA
This sequence comes from Ilumatobacteraceae bacterium, assembly GCA_963816635.1. GTDB lineage: Bacteria > Actinomycetota > Acidimicrobiia > Acidimicrobiales > Ilumatobacteraceae > Desertimonas. Next base: position 30,506 of record CAWFLK010000003.1, read on the forward strand.
GCTCGCCACACCGGTGGCGGCATCGTCGGTGGCGAACACCTCGACGAAGGCGTCACGCTCGAGGGCGTTGCCGTCGGCGAGCGGCAGCGACAGCCCGCGGTCGATCACCCGCTTGCAGAGCGCCTGGGCGGCGAGCGGCCCACGGGCCACCTCGGCGGCGAGCGCCAGCGCCCGCTCGTGGGGGTCACCGTCGACCGCTTCGTCGGCGAGCCCGATCGCCACGGCCTCCGCCACGGCCACCTGGCGACCCGTGAGGCACAGCTCCTTGGCCCGTGACGCCCCGACCGCCCGGGCCAGGCGCTGCGTGCCGCCGCCGCCGGGGATGATGCCGAGCAGGATCTCGGGCTGGCCGAACACCGCCCGCGTGCCGGCGACGCGGTAGTCGCACGCCAGCGCCAGCTCGCAGCCGCCGCCGAGCGCGTAGCCGGCGACGGCGGCGATCACGAAGCGGTCCAGCGCGGCGAGGTCGTCGAGCGTGCGATGGAACCGCGCCGTCACCTCGGCCGCACGCTCCGGCCCGCCGAACTCGGAGATGTCGGCACCCGCGGCGAAGATCCGCTCACCGCCGGTCACCACCACCGCCCCGGGCAGGTCGGCGCGCAGTTCGGCGACGGCCGCCGCCAGCTCGTCGAGCAACGCTGACGACAGCGCGTTCACCTTCCCGTTGCGCAGGGTGATGACCGCGACGCCGTCGTCGCGCCGTTCCAGCGTGAGCAGCTCGTACACGCCGGCCATTCTGGCCGCCTTCCGCTCGGCGCCCCTCATCACACCCTGGAGGGTGTGAGCACCATCCTCGTCCCCACCATTCAGGCACCGGCCGCCGAGCGGGCGCCCCGGCGCGGACCGGCGGCGCTGTTCGAGCTGATGCGCGAGCAGCACGGCGTGGCGTCGCGTCCGCAGGCCCGTGCGGTCGGCGTCTCGCGCGCCGTCGAACGTCGCCTGGTCGCCGAGGGTGCGCTGGTGCGACCGGTCGGCGAGGTGCTCGCCGTCGGCGGGGTGTGGCCGTCGTTCGCCTCCCGCTGCATGGCGACGTCGCTGCTCGCCGGCGTGCAGGCGATCTCCCACGGCGCGGCCGCCCGTCTCCACCGGCTGCCCGGCTTCGAGCAGCACGAGTCGCTCGACGCCATCGGCCGCCGCGGCGCCCGCCTGCACCATCCACCGCCCGTCGTCACCCACCGCTCGCGACGGGACCTCGACGACCACATCGTGCGGGTGGCGCGCATCCCCGTGACGTCGATCCCGCTCACGCTCGTGCTCCTCGCCGGCACCGTCGACGACCGCGTGCTCGCCCGAGCCCTCGACGATGCCATCCGTCGCGGGATCCCGCCGGCTCCGATCGAGGAGCTGGCCCGCCGCTGGCGGGTGTCCGGTCGCATCGACGCGATGCGGTCGATGGGTCGCTGACCGGCCCCGAATCGGGCGACCGGTGCCTACTCGCCGAGCAGGAGGTCGGCGCCGGACCAGGCGTCGAGCTCGCCGCTGGCGACGCGGTCGGTGACCCCGGCCCACGTCGCATCGCCGACGATCGCCCGCGCCCGCGCCTCGAGGCGCGCCCCGACGACGCTGCGCAGCTCCTCGCGTGCCCGGGCCGCCCGCCTCCGGGCGAGCTCCCCCGTCGCCTCGATGTGGGCGCGGTGGTCGGCGACCGCCCGCCACAGCTCCTCGACGCCGTCGCCGGCGGTCGCCACGGTGCACACGATCGGCGGCTCCCAACCGTCGCCGTCGAACGGCCCCGACAGCTCGAGCATCTGGGCCAGGTCGCGGCGGGTCGACTCGACACCGCCGCGGTCGGCCTTGTTGATGGCGAACACGTCGGCGATCTCCATCAGCCCGGCCTTGTTGGCCTGCACGCTGTCACCCCAGCCCGGGTTCACCACCACGACCGTGGTGTCGGCCCGCCCGGCCACCTCCACCTCCACCTGACCGACGCCCACCGTCTCGAGCAGCACCAGCCGGTGCCCGAGAGCGTCGAGCAGCCGAACCGCCTCGGGCACGGCGAGCGCCAACCCGCCGAGGTGACCGCGCGTGGCCATCGAGCGGATGAACACCCCCTCGTCGGTGGCGTGGTCCTGCATGCGCACACGGTCGCCGAGGATGGCTCCGCCCGTGAACGGCGAGGTGGGATCGATCGCCAGCACGGCCACCCGGTCTCCAGCGGCGCGCACCCGGCCGATGACCGCGCTCGTCAGCGTGCTCTTGCCGGCGCCCGGCGAGCCGGTGATGCCCACGGTGTACGCCGCGCTGGCGAGCGGGGCCGCCGCCCGCCCGACCGCCCGGGCCTCGTCGCCGCCGCGCTCGACCAACGACAGCAGGCGGGCGCCGGCCGCACGATCGCCGGCACGGGCGGCGGCGAACAGCGTTTCGACGCTGCGGGTACCGCGTTGGCGGGGGGCGCCGTCAGCGACGGTGGCCTCCGGCCCCGACGTCACGCGACGTCGATCACTTCCGTGACGCCATCGATGCGGTCGCGCATGATCCGCTCGATGCCCGCCTTCAGCGTCTGCGTCGACGCCGGACAGCCGACGCACGCGCCGATCAGCTCGACCCGCACCACGCCGGTGTCCTCGTCGACGCCGTGGAGGATGATGTCGCCGCCGTCGGCCTGCAGGGCCGGGCGGATCACCTCGATCGTGCGCTCGACCTGGGCGCGCAGCACTCCCTGCTCCTGGCGCGTGGCGGGTTCGGGGGTGACAGACGTTTCGATGCTCCTAGTCAACCAGTTCGACCCGCCGAAGATTCCGTCGTCGGCCGTCGTAGCGTCGGCGGCGTGATCGCGATCAGCCTGCTCGCTCACCAGGGCGGGTGGGACGAGATCCTGCTGGTGGCGGCGCCGATGGCGTTCGTCGGCTGGTTGCTGTGGGTGGCGAAGAAGCGGATGAGCCGCGCCGCACCGCCCACCGCCGAGCACGGGCCGGGTGCCGAACCGGTGCCCGGCAGCGGCGAGCGCGCCGACCACGCCGACTGAGCCGGCCGCCGGGTCAGACCCGTTCGATGCCGGCGCCGACGCCGGCCAGGCGACCGACGAGATCGTCGTAGCCGCGGTCGATGTGGGCGACGCCGCTGATCGTGGTGACACCCTCCGACGCCAGCCCGGCCACCACCATCGCCGCCCCGGCGCGGATGTCGTGGGCGCGCACCGGCGCCCCGGACAGGCGGGGCACGCCGCGCACCACCGCGTGATGCCCGGTGGTGCGGATGTCGGCCCCGAGGCGCTGTAGTTCCTCGACGTAGCGGAATCGTCCGGGGTAGATGTTCTCGGTGACGATGCCGGTGCCCTCGGCGACGCTGAGCATCGTGATGATCAGCGGCTTGTAGTCGGTGGCGATCCCCGGGTACGGCAGCGTCGGCACGTCGATGGCGCGCAGCCGTTGGTCGGCGACGACCCGGAGCGACGCCGCGCCGATCGTGAACTCGAGGCCCATGTCGGTGAAGCGGGCGAGCAGGTTCTCCATGTGCTCGGGCCGGGCGCCGATCACCTCGAGCTCGCCGCCGGCGACGGCGACGGCGGCGAGGTAGGTGGCGGCCTGGATGCGGTCGGACACCGTGCGGTGGGCCACCGGTCGCAGGGCGCCGCGATCGACGCCCTCGATCACGATGCGCGACGAGCCGATGCCGGTGATGCCGGCGCCCATCGCCACGAGCATCTCGCAGAGGTCGACGACCTCCGGTTCGCGCGCCGCGTTGTCGAGCACGGTGGTGCCGGTGGCGAGCACCGCCGCGGTGACGATGTTCTCGGTCGCCCCGACGCTGGGGAACGGCAGCACGATGTCGGCGCCGTGCAGCCGCTCGGCGCGGGCGTGCAGCTCGCCGTGGGCGAGCTTGAACTCGGCACCCATCGCCTCGAGGGCGGCGATGTGCATGTCGATCGGGCGGGCACCGAAGTCGTCGCCACCGGGCATCGACAGGGTGACCTCGCCGCAGCGGGTGAGCAGCGGGCCGAGCACGTTGACCGAGGCGCGGATGCGCTCGGCCAGCTCGTACGGCGCGACGGGCACCAGCCGGCCGCCGTTGGTCAGCACCAGCCGATCCGGGCCGATCCGCTCCCACGTGACACCGATCGCCGCCAGCAGCTCGCCCATGATCGACACGTCGACGAGGTCGGGCACGTTGGCGAGCTCGTACACGCCGTCGGCGAGCAGGCTGGCCGCCATCAGCTTGAGCGCCGAGTTCTTGGCGCCGGGCACTTCGATCCGTCCGGACAGCGGCCCGCGGTGCTCGACGCGGATCGTTCCGCCCGGGGCGGTGGCGAAAGGGTCGGTCACCGGTGCACCATCGTCCCGCGCGGAGAGTCTGGCGGTGGCCGAGGCAATGGTGCACCTGTGACCGCTGCGCGCCGTAATGCTGATTCGCTCGCTCCGCTCGCTCATTGGCCCACCAGTATGCTCCGGCCGTGCAGCCGGGCGGACCAGCACCCCGGCGGCACCGCATGCGCACCGTCGAGCGGCGTTGGCCGCCCACGGCGGCCGCCGCGCTCGCCCTGCCCCGCCACGACATCGTCGCCGAGCGGACCGACGACGGGACCACGTTCGTGCAGGTCCTCGGCCCGTTCAGCGAGTACGCCCGGACGGTGCGACCGGCGCCGGACGGCCCCGAGCTGGTGGAGACCACCCGGTACGCCTACGTGATCCCGTGGTTCGGGTGGCTGTTCGCACTGCCGCTGCGCTGGACGCTGCGCCGGTCGCGCCACGACCCCGTCACCGGCCGGCCCGGCTCCACGCCGTGGTGGGCACCGCCCGACCTGCTCACGCCGCGCAACGTGCTCGTGCTCGGCCTGCTCGCCGCCGCCTCGATGTCGTCGGCGTTCATCAACACCCTGTTCACGCAGACGGTGTCGTTCGCCGGCGACGACTTCGGCGTCAGCGACAGCGCCGTCGGCATCGCCGGCTCGCTGGTGCGCGCCGGCATCGTGCTGGTGCTGCCCGCCGCCGCCCTCGCCGACCGCCGCGGGCGGCGCACGATCGTGGTCGCCGTCGCCGTGGCGGCCCCGCTGGTGACCGCGGCCGGCGCCCTCGCCCCGACGTTCCCGTTCCTCGTCGCCACCCAGGCGCTCGGCCGTCCGCTCGGTCTGGTGCTCGACTTCATGGTGGCGGTGGTCGCCGCCGAGGAGATGCCGCGCAACTCGCGGGCCTACGCCGTCAGCGTGCTGGCGCTGGCCAGCGGGCTCGGCGCCGGCGTGGCGATCCTGGCGCTCCCGCTCGCCGACCTGTCACCCGGCGCATGGCGGTACGTCTACCTCGTGTCGCTGATCTGGTTGGTCGTCGCCGTCGACCTCGCCCGCCGGCTCCCCGAGAGCGAGCGGTTCGAACGCCCACACGTGACGGCGCCGCCGCTCGATCGGCGCCGCTTCGGCGTGCTCGCCACGATCGCCCTGCTGTCGAACCTCTTCATCGCCCCGGCGAGCCTGTTCCAGAACGGCTACCTCAAGGACGAGCGCGGCTTCGACGCCACGACGATCGCGGTGTTCACGCTGGTCACCGCCACCCCGGCCGGGCTCGGCCTGATCCTCGGCGGGCACCTCGCCGACACGTCGGGGCGCCGCCGCCTCATCGCCGTCGCCCTGCCGGTGTCGACCGCGTTCATCGTCGTGTCCTACTCCGTCGGCGGACCGTTGATGTGGGTGTCGGTGCTGCTCGGCGCCGTCATCGGCGGCATCGCCTTCCCCGCCCTGGCCGTGTACCGCGCCGAGCTGTTCCCCACCGGCAACCGCGGCCGGGCGGCCGGGTTGCTCACGGCGGCCGCGCTGCTCGGCGGTGTCGTCGGGTTGGTCGTCACCGGCCAAGCGCTCGATGCCGGCGCCCCGCACGGCCTGGTGCTCGGCGCGCTGGCCAGCGCCCAGGTGATCGTGGTCGCGGTCGTGCTGACGTCGCTGCCCGAGACGGCGCACCGCGACCTCGACGAGCTCAACCCGCTCGACCGGGCTCCGGCCTGAGTCCATCCGAGGCCTGACGGTCGCACCCGTGGCGGCCTCCGGCACTCGGACGCGCTCCAGCACTCGGATGAGAAACCGCTGGTCACGGGGGGCGGTGCGTGCCGCCGAGCGGGCGCCCGGCTCTGCGTTGTTCGCGTTCCCTACCGAGCGGTAGCGTTTGGCCGCCACATGGCCCGCCCGACGCGGGCCAGGCCCCCAGGGCTCCGCCCCGGGATCCCACACCGAGTGTGCGGCAACGAAGCCGCGCGCAGATGCAGGAGACATCGTGGTTCATTCACTGATCGGAGCCGAAGGCGGCTGGCAGGAGTTCTCGTTGCAGGGCGGCGAGTGGACGGTCCTGCTGCTATCGGTCCTGACCGCGCTGCTGGCGCTCGTCGTCGGGGTCTACCTCGCCCGGTTGGTGCTCGCCGCCGACCAGGGCACGCCGAAGATGCGTGAGATCGCCGCGGCGATCCAGGAGGGTGCCTCGGCGTACCTGCGACGCCAGTTCCGCACCATCGGAGTGATCGTCATCCCGGTCGCCGCCGTCGTCTTCCTCACGTCGACGGCGATCGATCGGCCCGACGGCAGCTCGGCGCTGTCGTTCGTCCAGTCCGGCCTGTTCCGCACGCTGGCGTTCGTGCTCGGTTGTGCGGCATCGGGGGCCGCCGGCTACATCGGCATGACCCTCGCCACGCGGGGCAACGTGCGCACGGCGGCCGCGGCCCGCAGCGGCTCGATGGCCGACGCACTGACCGTGGCGTTCCGCACCGGCGGAGTCGCCGGCATGTTCACGGTCGGTCTCGGCCTGCTCGGCGCCACGATCATCATCATCCTGTTCCAGAACACGTCGTCGGCGATCCTGATCGGCTTCGGCTTCGGCGGGTCGCTGCTCGCGCTGTTCCTGCGCGTCGGCGGCGGCATCTTCACCAAGGCCGCCGACGTCGGCGCCGACCTCGTGGGCAAGGTCGAGGCGGGCATCCCCGAGGACGATCCGCGCAACCCGGCCACCATCGCCGACAACGTGGGCGACAACGTCGGCGACTGCGCCGGCATGGCCGCCGACCTGTTCGAGAGCTACGAGGTCACCCTCGTCGCCTCGATCATCCTCGGCGTGGCCGCGTTCAACTCGATCGGCGCCAACCCGGCGCTCGGCCTCGTGTTCCCCGTCGCCGCCCGCGCCGTCGGCGTGCTCGCCTCGATCGCCGGGGTGTTCGCCGTCAAGGCACGCCAGGGTGAGACGAACGCCCTCAAGCCGATCAACCGCGGCTTCCTCGTCGCCGGCTCGCTCACGCTCGTCGGCACGCTGCTCGTGGCGCTGATCTACGTCGGCAACGACAAGGCCAACGCCGGCTGGAAGTGCTTCCTCGCCGTCGCCATCGGACTCGTCCTCGCCCAGCTGATCAGCCGGCTCACCGAGTACTTCACCGGCACCGAGCACGAGCCGGTGCAGGAGATCGCCTCGTCCGCCGAGACCGGCCCGGCCACCGTCGTGCTCGCCGGCACGGCGAGCGGCCTCGAGAGCTCGGTGTACGCCGTGATCGCCATCGCCATCGCCATCGCCGTTGCGCTCGCCCTCGGCGGCGGCAACCTCACGTTCTCGCTGTACCTCATCGCCCTGTGCGGGATGGGCATGCTCGCCACCACCGGCGTCATCGTGTCGGAGGACACGTTCGGGCCGGTGTCCGACAACGCCGCCGGCATCGCCGAGATGTCGGGCGAGTTCCACGGCGAGCCGCGAGCGGATCATGGTCAGCCTCGACGCCGTCGGCAACACCACCAAGGCCGTCACCAAGGGCTTCGCCATCGGTTCGGCGGTCATCGCCGCCGTCGCCCTGTTCGCCAGCTTCATCGAGTCCGCCGGCTCCGAGCTCGGCCTCACCGCCGAGAACGTGAAGGACGGCGTGATCCGGCTGCCGCAGCTCGCGGTCAACGTCGCCGAGCCGAAGATCTTCATCGGCCTGCTGATCGGCGGCGCCGTGCCGTTCCTGTTCTCGTCGCTCGCCATCCGCGCCGTCGGACGCACGGCCGGCACGGTGGTGCAGGAGGTGCGCAGCCAGTTCGCCGACGGCGGGATCATGGCCGGCACCAAGAAGCCCGACTACGGCCCGGTCATCGACATCTGCACCGCGGCGTCGCTGCGCGAGCTCACCACGCCGGCCCTGCTCGCCGTGCTCACGCCGGTGGTCATCGGCTTCGGCATCGGCTGGCAGGCGCTCGGTGGCTTCCTCGCCGCCGTCATCCTGTGCGGCCAGCTGATGGCCAACTACCTGAGCAACGCCGGCGGCGCCTGGGACAACGCCAAGAAGTACATCGAGGACGGCCACCACGGGGGCAAGGGATCCGACGCCCACAAGGCGGCCGTGATCGGTGACACCGTCGGCGACCCGTTCAAGGACACCGCCGGTCCGGCCCTCAACCCGCTGATCAAGGTGATGAACCTGGTGTCGCTGCTCGTGCTGCCGGCGATCATCAAGTGGGAGCCCTTCGGCGGCGAGAACGGCAACGCCGTGCGCTACGTCGTGGCGGCGGCGGCGGCCCTCGTGCTGATCGCGGCCATCGCCTACTCCTCGCGCAAGTCCGAGGGCATCGCGGTCGGCACCAGCAAGGCCGCCACCCCCGTCGCCGGCCGCTGACCGATGTCGCCGACGCAACCGGAGGGCACCAGCTGGACCGCACGGTCTAGCTGGTGCCCTCCGGTTGCTCATCCGACGGGGGCGTCGGCGTCGTGAGCTCGCTGATCGCGTTCGTCGACTTCCTCAAGCCGGAGTGGTGGTTCGAGAAGGCCGGTCGCGCCGCGTTGCCGGTGGTCGCCTCGATCATCTTCGCCGAGTCCGGGCTGCTGATCGGCTTCTTCTTCCCGGGCGACTCGCTGCTGTTCTTCACCGGCTTCCTCACCTCGTCGGCGGCGCGCGACAGCTCGACCTTCAACGAGCTGGCGGTGCACGTGCCGTCGCTGTGGATCGTGCTCGTGGTGCTCGCCATCGCCGCGATCGCCGGCGACCAGGTCGGCTACATCTTCGGCCGCCAGGTCGGGCCGTCGCTGTTCAAGCGACCCAACTCGCGGTTGTTCAAGGCCGAGAACGTCGTCAAGGCGAACGCGTTCTTCGAGCGCCACGGCCCGAAGTCGATCGTGCTCGCCCGCTTCATCCCGATCGTGCGCACGTTCACGCCGATCGTCGCCGGCATCGCCAACATGCGCTACCGCACGTTCGTGATCTACAACGTGCTCGGCGGCCTGTTGTGGGCGGTCGGTGTCACGACGCTCGGGCACTTCCTCGGCGAGATCGAGTTCGTGCGCAACAACATCGAGTACGCCATCGTGGCCGTGATCGCCGTGTCGCTGGTGCCGGTGGCGATCGAGCTGTACCGCCACCGCCGGCACCAGCCGGAACCGACGCGAGCCGGCCGAGCCGGTGGACGTCACGCCGCGCTGATCACAGCGTCCGCAGCCAGGCGGTGACGACGCCGGCCACCTCGGCGTCGGCACCCTTGAGGTCGTGGCCCTTGCCCTCGACCACGTGCAGCGTGACGGGACCGCCGACGGTGGCCGCCCACTCGCGCAGCTCGTCGGGAGTGCCGAACGGGTCACGCGTGCCGTGCACGAACAGCCAGGGCACGTTCACGTCGGGCAGGTGCTCGACGCGGAGGCGGTCGGGCCGGCCCGGCGGGTGCAGCGGGTAGGCGAGCGTCACGACGCCGGCCACCTGCTTCGGCGCAGGCAGCCCGTCGGCACCGGCCGCCACCATCGAGCAGATCCGCCCGCCCATCGAGCGGCCGCCGACCACCACCCGCTTGCGGGCGCCGATCGCCGCCAGCTCCTCGCGGACGGCGTGCATCAGCACCGGCGCCTTGTCCGGCGACCGGCGGCCCTCGCGGCGGTACGGGAAGTCGGCGCGCACCGCCGACCAGCCGGCCAGCGCGCTGACGGCGGCGTCGACGCGCACCAGCGCCGGCTGCTCACGCGTCGCCCCGGCACCCGGGAACAGCAGCACCACGCCCGACCGCGTCGCCATCGCCGTGACCGTAGATGGCCGATCTGGTCACCGTGGTTCTCGATATCGAGAATGTCGGTGACCAGATGGCGGAACGAGACGCAGAGTGACCAGATCGCGGCGGGCGGCCATCGTTCAGGCCACCCCGACCAGCTCTCTGCGGTGCCGGCGCGGGTGGTGCTCGCCGTGCTCGTCGATCCCGTAGGTCCCCGCGATGTCGCCGTCGACGATCCGGGCGACGGCCTCCAGGAACCGGTCGACGTCGCGCGAATCGTTGTAGAAGCCCAGGCTGGCGCGCACCATGCCCGGCGCATCGCGGCGGTCGCCGGCGCCGACGCGGGTGGCCCAGCGCTCGGCCGCGGCGGCGTCGAGCCCGAGCAGGTGGGCGACGTACGGATGGGCGCAGAAGCACCCGCTGCGCACGGCGATGCCGTGCTCGTAGCCGAGCACGGCGGCCACCAGTCCGTGGTCGACGCCCTCCACCGTGAACGGCACCACGCCGATGGTCGCGTCGGCGTCGCGCGGACCATGGACACGCACCCGGGGGATGGCGGCGAGACCGTCGAGCATTTGGCGCAGCAGGGTCCGCTCGTGGGCCACGATGCGATCCCAACCGAGCTCGTCGAGGCGGGAAACCGCCGCGGCGAAGGCGACCGCGCCGAGCAGGTTCGGCGTGCCCGCCTCCTCGCGGTGGGGCAGGCCCGTCCAATGCACACCGGCGAGGGTGACCGCGTCCACCGTGCCGCCGCCCGAGTGGTCCGGCGCGCCGGCGAAGCCCGCCCGCGAGCCGATCAGCGCGCCGCTGCCGAACGGGGCGTAGAGCTTGTGCGCCGACAGCGCGACGAAGTCGAGGTGACCCGGATCGCGGTGGGACCGCATGTCGATCGGACGATGCGGCGCCAACTGAGCGGCGTCGACCACGATCCTTCCCCCGGCGGCGTGCACCCGCTCGGCGAGGTCGTGGATCGGGGGCACGACGCCGGTGACGTTCGACGCGCCCGACACGACGAGCAGCCCCACCCGGCCGGCGTGACGGGCGAGTTGGCGGTCGAGGTCGTCGAGGTCGAGCGCGCCGTCCGGCTGGGCACCGACGTGGACGGTCTCGACCCGTGACCGCCAGGGCAGGTCGTTCGAGTGGTGCTCGAGGACGGTGGTCAACACCACGGCGCCGTCGGCGAGTGGCAGCGATCGGGCGAGGCGGTTGATCGCCTCGGTCGTGTTCTTGGTGAACACGACGACGTCGCGTTGGTGGTCGCCGCCGACGAAGGCTCCGACCACCTCCCTCGCCAGCTCGAACGCCATCGTGCTCTGGCGGGCGTGGTGGCCGGCGCCGCGGTGCACGCTGCCGTACGTCGTCAGCAGGCGCTCCACGGCGTCGTGGGCGGCGCACATCGCCGGCGTCGTGGCGGCGTTGTCGAGGTTGACGTACGGCACCGTCGATCCCGACAACGTCGGCACCATCACGTCGGCACCGATCACCTGGTCGCGCAGTTCGCCCACCTCAGCCAGGTGCGCACACCCGGCCCGACGGCGGTAGCGGGGTATCCCTACATTGCGTTCCCCGCCCACGCAACCGGAGGGCACCCACTGGTCCGTACGGTCCAGTTGGTGCCCTCCGGTTGGCGCTAGCGCAGGACGCGGGCGAGCTCGGTGCGGGACCGCACGTGCAGCTTGCGGTACATGCGCGTCAGGTGGGCCTCGACGGTGGGGACGCTGACGAACAGCTCGCCGGCGATCTCGCGGTTGCGCAGTCCCGCCACGACCAGACGCGCCACCCGGGCCTCGGTCGGGGTGAGCTCGGCCTGCTCGCGGCCCGGGGCGACGCGATCCAGCTCGACCGTCGCCTGGGCCGCCCACGGTTCGGCGCCCAGGGCGACGAGGCGCTCGTGGGCGGCGACGAGGACGTCGGCCGACAGGTTTCGACGGCCGTGGCGACGCAGCGCTCGACCGTGCAAGAGCATCGCCCGGGCCGCGTCGAGGCGGCAGCCCAGGTCATCGAACGCCGCGCCGGCCCCGGCGAGCAGGTCGGCGGCCTCGTCGTGGCCGGCCGCCAGCGCCGCCAGACCGCGTCCACGGAGGGCGGCGGCATCGACCCACGGCTGACCGACCGCCGCCGCCTGCTCGTTCAGCTCCGCCGCCAACTCGGCGCACGAGCACGAATCGCCGACGAGCGCCGTCGCCTCCACCAGGTCCGGCAGCACCGGCACCACCGAGGGCAGCTTCACCCCGATCTCGCGTGCGAGGTCGACCGCCGGACTGAGCTCGGCGACGGCCTGCGCCGGCCGACCGGCGGCGAGGGCCACCAGCCCGAGCACGTGTCCGGCCATCACGAGCCGCACCCGTCCGTCCTGCTCGGCCACCCTGGATCGGAGCAGTGCCGCGTCGTCGGCCGACCGATCGGCGTGGCCGAGATGGGCCTGGGCGACGCCGTGCGGGTAGGCCAGCCACGCCTGCGCCTGCCGATTGCCCGCGTCGCCGGCGGCTTCCATGCCCTCTTCGGCGAGCTCGGTGGCCTCGGCCAGGTGCCCGACCGCCACCTCCAGGTTGGCGAGGTCGAGGATGCGGAACGGACGCTGGAACTCGGCGCCGGTGCGCACGCACTCGTCGTAGGCCTCGCGCATGATCACCCGCGCCTCGGCGAACTGGCCCGACCAGAGGCAGTGTCGTCCGTGCACGCCCTCGGGCGTCCGGCCGAGGCGCGGGCTGGCGGTGGTGGCGGCGAGGTGCAGGGCACGGGCCATGTGATCGGGGCGCGGTCGCCCGAGCAGCAGGCCCGCCGTCGCCAGCGTGCTCGACGCGAGCATCTCGGTCTGGCTGTCGCCGATGCGCAGGGCGATCGAGAGGGCCTCGGCCGCGAACTGTTGACCACGCAGCAACTCGGCACGGTGCATCACCGCCAGCCAGCCACGCAGCTCGAGGATCCGGGCCAGCAGGCCCTCGTCTTCGGCGGCCTCACCGGTCGCCGTCTCGAGGAAGCGGTCGCCACCGTCGAAGTCGATCGACACCCGGAGCGCGATCGCTTCGGCGCGCAGCGGTCCGCGTGGCACCATCGCCACCAACCGATCGGCCTCGGCGAGGGCGGTGGTCTTGTCGCCGGCGGCGGCGCGGTACGACACAGCGGTGAAGGCGCGACGGAGGCCAGCGGCCGGGTCGGTCGGCGGCGTCACGCGCACGCTGTGCCCGGCGAAGTCGGCCGCCAGCGCCGACGCGCCACGGCGGGCCGCGCGCCCGGCGGCGGCCTGCAGCTCGGCCGCGACCTCGGCGTCGGGCCGGTCACACGACAAGGCCAGGTGGCGCGCCCGGGCGTCGGGGTCGTCGACCACGTCGGCGAGCCGGGCGTGCAGCGCCTGGCGCTGCAGTGGATTCAGCGCGGCGAGCACCGCCGACGCGAGCAGTGGGTGGGTGAAGCGCACCGCGAGGTCGTCGCCGACCGCGAGCACACCCTGGTCGATCGCCTCGGTGACCCAACGCCCGGCATCGGGATCGCCGCTGCCGCGGGCGATCATCGACGCCGTCGACGGCCCGAGCGCGGCGGCGACGCCCAGCACGTGACGCAACCCGGCCGGACATCCGGCGAGACGGCTCGCCAGCGCCGCAACGAGCGTCGGCGGGATCGACGCCACCAGCGAGTCGTCGAAGCGGTCGACGGCCCGCGCCAGTTCGATCGCGTACATCGGGTTCCCGGCCGACAACTCGTAGATCCGTTCCAGGGCCGGCCGCGGCAGTGTGTCGACGAGCGAGCCGATCACCCGCCGGATCTCGTCGATCGGCAGCGGCGCGAGGAGCAGTTCCTCCCGACGGTCGGCGGGCAGGGTGCGATCGTCGGGCGGGCGTGACGGGTCGAGCCGCTCGGTGGCGAGCACCAGCACCGGCTCTCGGTCGAGGCGCCGAAAGGCGTAGCGCAGCGCCCCGGCCGACACGGGATCGAGCCACTGCACGTCGTCGATCGCCACCACGAGTGGTGAGCTCGACGAGAGCCGGCGCAGGGCGGCGAGGACCCGCCGCCCGCGCTCGAACAGGTCGATGTCGGCGGCCAGCGTGTCCGCACAGCCGGCGATGCCGTCGAACAGGTCGACCAGCGCCACGATCGGAGCGGAGAGCTCTTCCTCGGTCGCCCGCGTCACGAGCGTGCCGGCGCCGGCGCCCCGACCGCGCTGCAGCGCCCACCGCCACAGCGACGTCTTGCCGATGCCGGCCTCGCCGCGCACGACGACCACGCGCGACCCGCGCGCGATCCCGCTCACCAGCGCTGCGAGCCGCTCGACGTCGCGGTCTCGACCGACCAATGAGGGCTCGGGCGGCGCAACCATCGGTTGCACAGTCACCGCTACGACCGTACCGCAGCCGTCCAGGGCCGGATCGGACATTAACGCCCGATTGCGCGACGCAGCGCCCTATCGGGACGCCGCCTCGGAGAGGATCTTGCGGGCCTCACCGAGGTCGTGCACCGCCTTCGACGCGTCGTCGACGTTGCCCCCGTGGTCGGGGTGGACGAGGCGCATGCGCACGCGGAACTGGGCGGCGAGCTCCTTGCGCGTCGGCAACGGCGAACCGACCGGGAAGCCGAGCACGTCGAGCGCCCACGCCCGCGGATCGGCGAGCGACGACAGCGACGTGGCATTGGTGCCGGCGAGATGGGCGATCAGCGTCGGGCCGATCGGCCCGCGCCAACGCACCGCCTTGTGCAAGGCCGGCCCGATGCTGCGCCGGCTGGGCTCCTCGAGTCGTTCGAGGGCGTACACGGCGCCGAGCACCATCGCCAACGGCGACCCGTGGGGGTCGAAGGCGAACCGGAGGTCGTCGCCCTCTGCATACAGCCGGTGCGTGGAGTGCCCGAGCCCGTGGCGGTCGACCTGGAACCGGTGGCGCAGCCGGGGCTGCACCACCCGGTCACCGCGCTCGACCTGCTCGATCAAGCGGTGGAGGTCGGGGATCAGGTCGTCGTCGACGTCACGGGCGTGCTCGGCGACGACGGCGCCGAGCAGCAGCCCGCCGAGGCCGGGGGGCGGATCGGTGGGCAGCACGAGGTTGCCGAGCGCCAGCCGACGCGTCGGCGCGAGCGGTCTGGTGTGCCACACCACCAGCTCGGCGAGGAGCATTCCCGACTCCGGGCGGTCGCGCACGGGCGGTGGCTCCGCCGGTCAGACGTACTGGCGCACGTGAGAACGCAGCTCCTGGGCGGCGCCGATGATGTCGGACGGCGACGTCTCGTCGGCGGCGCACAGCTCGACCAGGCGGGTGGCGATCTCGATGATCTTGCCCCAGGTGCCCTTGGAGACCCCGTACGGGGGGACGGACCCGTCGAGCTGGGCGACGAGGTCGGTGAGCTCGTCACGACCGACCGAGTCGTCGGCGTCCTTCGCCAGGCGGTCGGCCGAGGAGAACAACGTCGACAACGCCTCCTCCGGCGGTGCGCCCTCGGGCGCCGCCGCCCCGGTGAGCACGAGCGTGCCGGCCTCGATCGAGTCGAGCAGCTCGTCGACCACCTTCTCCGCGTCGGCGGCGACGTACAGCGTCGATGCCTCCCAGCGGTGGGGCACCCGGCTCTCCACCAACGCGCCGGTCAGCGTGGCCCGGTCGCCGGCCGGCCACTCGTCGAGCCCGTACTCCACCGAGCTGTCGTCGGCGCCGAGGCGGATCGGGAACGGTCCGAGCAGCTCCTCGAGGCGGGCGAAGAGGTCGTCGGTGATCTGCTCGAGCTCCTCGGGCACCACCAGTTCCTCGGCGCCGTCGTCGTCGACATCCCAGACGTGGGCGATGTCCTCCTCGACGAGCGCCTCGGTCAACTCGGCGCGCTGCTCGACGGACCACGTCGAGACGTCGTAGTGCACCTTGACCGTTTCGGGATCGGTTGGGTTCCAGTCGAGCACGGCGTGACACGCTACCGAGCGCACGGGTGTGTAGGTCCGAAAGCGCCCCGGTGCCGCACATTCGGACCGCCACGGTGGACCTACTACCGTCACGCCATGGCCACGGCTGAACGACCCGATCGGAACCTGGCCATGGAACTGGTCCGCGTCACCGAGGCGGCGGCCCTGGCGGCGTCGCGCTGGGTCGGGCGCGGCGACAAGGTCGGCGCCGACGGCGCGGCGGTGTCGGCGATGCGCACCGTCCTGTCGACGGTGTCGATGGACGGCACGGTGGTCATCGGCGAGGGTGAGAAGGACGACGCCCCGATGCTCTTCAACGGGGAGCGGGTCGGCGACGGCACGGCGCCCCTGGTCGATGTGGCCGTCGATCCGATCGACGGCACCACCCTCACCGCCGAAGGGCGCAGCAACGCGCTGTCGGTGATCGCCGTCAGCGACCGCGGCTCGATGTTCGATCCCGGCCCGTCGTACTACATGGAGAAGGTGGCGGTCGGCCCGAGCGCCGTCGGGGCGATCGACATCACCGCGACTCCGACGCAGAACCTGCGCTGGGTGGCGAAGGCGAAGCGGGAGGAGGTCCGGGACCTCACCGTGGTCATTCTCGACCGTCCCCGGCACCGCGAGCTGATCGAGGAGGTTCGGGCGTCCGGGGCGCGAATCCGCCTGATCCGCGACGGCGACGTGTACGGCGCCATCGCCACGGCCTGGCCCGAGAGCGGTGTCGACGTGCTGATGGGCATCGGGGGCACGCCGGAAGGCGTGGTGGCGGCGGCCGCCCTGAAATGCATGGGCGGGGAGATCCAGGGTCGGCTGTGGCCGCGCGACGAGGCCGATCGGGTGTCGATCAAGGCCGCCGGGTTCGACCCTCAGCACGTCCTCACCACCGACGACCTGGTGCGCAGCGACAACTGCTTCTTCGCGGCGACCGGCATCACCGACGGCCCGCTGCTCTCCGGCGTGACCATCGACGATCGCGGCATCCGCACCGAGAGCCTCGTGATGCGCTCACGGTCTGGCACCGTTCGGCGCATCGAGGCGCGTCACCGCATCGACAAGATGAACATCACGCTCGACGCCAACGCCCCGCTCGATCGCAGCCGGTGGGAACCGGCCTGACACTCAGGCCGACGGCGCTCGGGCGCGCCGTGACGACGCCACGAGCACGGCCGTGGCGGCGAGCGCGGCGATGACCGACCCGAGCAGCGTGCCGAGCACGGCATCGCCCTGCTCGCGGCTGCCGTCGTCGAACGCGAGCCCGGCGATGAACAGCGACACGGTGAATCCGATGCCCCCGGCCGCGGCCACCCCGGCGAGCTGACCGCGGGTGGCGCCCGCCGGCAGGCGGGCCGCGCCGGCGCGCACGACGAGCGCACCCCCGCCGGCGATGCCGACGAACTTGCCGACCACCAGTCCCACCAGGACGCCGAGGAGCACCGTCGACGGCGACGTGATCGCCGCGATGTGGAGCGCGATGCCGGCGTTCGCCAGTGCGAACAGCGGCACCACCACGAAGCTGGCGAGCGGGTGCAGGCGGGTCTCGTAGCGCTCGCACGCCGCCGCCGGCATCGCCAGGCCCAGCGCCACGCCGGCGATCGTGGGGTGCACGCCCGATTGGAACACCAGGAGCCACAGCCCGAGTCCCGCCAGCGCGACGAGCACGGCGGCGGTCGTGCGCCGGAACAGCATCACCGCGGCCACGACGACCAAAGCGGCGAGCGCCAGCGCTCCGAGGTCGACGCGCTCCGAGAAGAAGACCGCGATCACGATGATCGCACCGATGTCGTCGACCACGGCGAGGGCGAGCAACGTCGTCGTGGCGGCCAGCGGTACGCCTGTTCCCACGAGTGCGACGATCCCGGTGGCGAAGGCGATGTCGGTCGCCATCGGGATCGCCCACCCGCCGGCTCCCGATGTGCCGGCGTTGAAGGCCGTGTACACGAGGGCCGGCACGATCATCCCGCCGAGCGCCGCGGCGACGGGCAGCGTCACGGCCCGGCGATCGCGCAGCTCACCGGTGACCATCTCGCGCTTGATCTCCAGCCCGACGACGAAGAAGAACAGGGCCATCAGGCCCTCGTCGACGAGGGCGCGCCAGTCCAACTGCTCCCCGGCGATCTCGAACGGCAGCTCCCGGTGCCAGAACGAGGCCCAGCCCTCGCGCCACGGCGAGTTGGCGAGCACCAGGCTGACGACCGTCGCGATCAGCAGCACGATGCCGCCGGCCGACTCGACGTGGACGAACCGAACGATCGGCGCCACGGTCCGCCGGACGACTCTCAAGGGCATAGGGATCCTCCTGGGCGACGGCCGCGGCGCCGCGCCGACCAGACCTCCCGGCTCTCCGCGTCGCAGCCTAGTCGTGGGCTCCCGTCGGCGCCGGACCGCCGGGGACGCTCAGCCGCCGAGGATCGGCGGCACGGTCACCGGGGCGAGGTCACCGTCACCGGCGGCACCGTCACCGTGACGCCGGCAGCGTCACCGGCGGCACCGACGGTCACCGGCGGCACCGTCACCGGCGGCACCGTCACCGGCGCGGCACCGTCACCGGCGGCACCGTCACCGGCGGCACCGTCACCGGCGGCACCGTCACCGGCGGCACCGTCACCGGCGGCACCGTCACCGTCACTGCGGCACCGTCACCGGCGGCACCGTCACCGTCACGTTCGGCACCGTCACCGGCGGCACCGACACCGTCACATTCGGCACCGTCACCGGCGGCACGATCGTGGGCACGGTGGTCGGCGCACCCGCGGTCGGCGTCACGGCTGTCCCGGGCGTCGACGAGGCGGTCGGCGCCAGGAGTGCCGGGCAGCGTCGCGGCCGGATGCGTCAGATCGAGGAGCGATGTCAGCTGCGGTCCTTGCAGGCTCGATGGGATACAGGCGCTGCCACAGCGGTGTGACTCACCGGCGTCCGGCGGCGCGTCGTCGAGCGGTGCCGACACGACATCGTCACGGGAACAGGCTCGACCACAGCGGGGCCGCCGACGGCTCGATCATCTCGGCGACCGGCGCGGTCACGACGTCGACCGGTGCCGACGCCGCATCAGCCAACGGGAACAAACCCGCCCACAGCGGGGCCGCCAACGGCTCGATCACCTCGTTGCTCACCGGAGCGACCACGTCATCGAGCGGTGCCGACACTGCGTCCGCCACTGGGAACAGGCTCGACCACACGGGCGCCGCCAACGGCTCGATCACGTCGGCGACCGGCGCGGTCACGCCCTCGACCACCGCGACGACGGGCGCGGCGACGTCGCCGACCACCGCGACGACCGGCGCGGTCACGCTCCCGAGCACCTCGGCGAGCGGCGAGGTCACGTTGTCGACCACGGGGTACAGCTGATCGAACAGCGGACCGGTCAGCGCGCCGACCGTGGTTGCCACCGGTCGCACCAATGGTGCGATCACGGGGACGACGGCATCGACCAGCGGGTCGACCACCGGTTCGAGCACGTCCCTCACTGCGCCGACCCCGGCGGCGACGGTGGTCACGGTCTCACCGAGGGGGTCGTGCCGTGGGACGGTGACGGAGACCGGCGGCACGATCGCGGCGACCTGCGTGGTGGCGGGGATCGTCGCCCGCACCGTGGTGCTGGTCGACGGCTCGGTGGTCGTCGGCGCCACCGTGGTGCTCGGCGCCGCGCCGTGGTCGTCGAGACGACGGCGGTGGTCGCCGGGACGGCCGGGGCGGTGGCCGACGCCACGGTGTCGACGGCTGCCGCTGCCGCACCAGGGGTGCCCCCGTCGTCGCGACGGTCGAGCTCGTGGTGCACCACCGCGGCGGCGGGCACGAGCAGCAGGAGCGGTACGGCGACCTTCAACACCAACGCCGACACGCCCAGTGCTCCCCCGGAGATCGCCGTGGTTCCGCCGACGATCGCCGGCAGCGTCGCCGCGGCGATCAACGTCGACGGCGTCGCCGGCAGCAGGGTCCGCAGGCACGAGTTGAGGTCGCGGAGGTCGTCGACGGCGGTCGTGCAGGCAGCGCACTGGGCGAGGTGCTCCTCGACGCGGGCGCGCTCGGCGACCCCGAGACGATCACGGACGTACGGCGCGAGCAGCGGCGCCACCGCGGCACAGGCCGGGTCGGAGGTGGTGGACACGTGCTCGGCCAGGTAGGCCGATGCGAACGCCTGGCGGGCCCGCATCGTCAGCGCGGCCGTGGCGTTGGGCGACAGCTTGAGCTCGCGACTGACGTCGGCCGGCGAGCGCTCCTCGACGGCGGTGACCCACAGCGCGTGCTGCCAGCGCGGCGTCAGCGTGGCGAACGCCCGCGCCACGGTGTCGGCCTCCACGTAGCGCTCGGGATCCTCGAGCAGCGGGCGTTCGCCCACCACCCGCCCGCCGGCCGCGTCCTCGATGATGTCGGTCGGCAGCGGCGTCGCCCGGGTGCGGCGCGAGCGGCAGGCGTTGCGAACGCACGCCATCAGGTAGGACCGGAAGTCGTCCTGCGGACCGTGACCGTTGCGCAACGCGCCCCAGACCCCGGCGAAGGCGTCGGCGACCACGTCGTCGGCGTCCACCCCCGACGGGGCGAGATAGCGGGCGGTGGCGAGCGCGGCCCGGCGATGGCGCACGTAGAGCTCGGCGAATGCCGCCTCGTCAGCGGCGCGGGCGAGGTCGGTCAGCTCGGCGTCGGACGCCCCGGACATGGGGGCATGCGACTTGCCCAGACCGCTCCGCCGCATCTCGCGAACACTATCTGCCCACTTCACACGTCCTCCTCCGGGACTTCCCGCCCGGCTCCTGGTGCCGGAGGCGGCGGTGTGGAACTGAGGCCACACCGCCGCCTTCCGCCATCCGGCACCTATCACGAGTCCCGGGCGAGGCGATGATGACGCCGGGTGACAACATTTCCGGCGATCTGATACCCACGTCTCGGACATCGAGAACCACGCTCGCCGTCGCCGACGGCCGATCTGGTCACTCGTTCTCGATATCGAGAACGTGGGTGACCAGATCGACCGTTGAGACGCAGAGTGACCAGATGGCGGGGGTCAGTGGCGGACGGTCGAGCTGGCGAGGCGCAGCGCCCACCGCGGGGTCACGCCGCTCGCGGCGGCGAGCGCCTTGTAGAGCGGGCCGGGCACGCAGAGCGCCCGGCCCTTCACCACGTCGCGCAGACCGGCGGCGGCGACCTCGTCGACGCTGGTCCAGGCAAAGCTCGGCACCGACGAGTGATACCCCGTGGTGTTGCTGACCTGCTGGAACTCGGTGCGCGTGAACCCGGGGCACAGCGCCGTCACGTTGACGCCTCGTCCCTTGACCTCCTCGTGGAGGCTCTCGGTCAGCGACGTCACGTAGGCCTTCGTGGCGGCGTACACGGCGGCTCGCGGCGCCGGTTGGAAGCCGGCGACGCTCGACACGTTGAGCAGCCAGCCCCGCTGACGCGGCACCATCACCGCCAGGGCGGCGTGACTGAGGCGGGTGAGCGCCGCGACGTTGACCTCGATCTCAGCGGCCAGGCGTTCGACGGTGAGCTCGTGGAACGTCCCGCCGACGCCGAACCCGGCGTTGTTGACCACCAGCTCGACCGGCCGATCGGTGTCGGCGATGCGGGCGGCGACCGCCGCCTGCCCCTCGTCGGTCTCGAGGTCGGCCGTCAGCACCTCGCAGTCGCCGAGATCGGCGGCGAGGGCTTCGAGGCGGTCGCGACGGCGGGCGACGATCGTCACCGGGATGCCGGCGGCGCCCAGCTGCCGCGTGATCTCCTCGCCGATGCCACTCGAGGCTCCCGTCACCAGCGCCGAGGCGAACGGGAAGGCGGGCATCGCCCGCAGCCTAGGAGACGAGGATCGTCACCGTGTCGTGGGCGACCTCGACGAAGCCGCCCGGCACGTGGAAGTCACGCGTGGTGCCATCCTCCAGCCACACGCGTGTGTCGTTCTCGACCAGCGCGCCGAGGAACGCGGCGTGGTTCGACAGGAACGCCACCTCGCCCTCGGTGGTGCGCGTCAGCACCTGGCGCGCCGTGCCCTCGAACAGCACTTCCTCCGGCGACACGAGCGTGACGAGCATCGGTCAGGCCGCGCCTTCCTGGAGCGCCTTGGCCTTGGCCAGCGCCTGTTCCACGCTGCCGACGTTGAGGAACGCCTGCTCGGGGACCTCGTCGAGCTCGCCGTCGACGATCTTCTCGAACGACTCGACCGTGTCGGCGACCGGCACGTACTCGCCCTTCAGGCCGGTGAACACCTCGGCCACGAAGAACGGCTGCGACAGGAACCGCTGCACCTTGCGCGCCCGGTTCACCGTCGAGCGGTCCTCCTCGGACAGCTCGTCGAGACCGAGGATGGCGATGATGTCCTGCAGCTCCTTGTAGCGCTGCAGGGTCTCCTGCACGCGACGGGCGACCGCGTAGTGGCGGTCACCGACCACTTCGGGGGCCAGGATCGTCGACGTCGACGCCAACGGGTCGACCGCCGGGTAGATGCCGAGGGCGGCGACCGTACGGCTCAGCTCGGTCGTGGCGTCGAGGTGGGTGAAGGTGGTGAACGGCGCCGGGTCGGTGTAGTCGTCGGCGGGCACGTACACGGCCTGCAGCGACGTGATCGACCGGCCACGGGTGGAGGTGATCCGCTCCTGCAGCTGGCCCATCTCGTCGGCGAGCGTGGGCTGATATCCCACCGCCGACGGCATGCGACCGAGCAGGGTCGACACCTCGGAGCCCGCCTGCACGAAGCGGAAGATGTTGTCGACGAACAGCAGCACGTCCTGGTTCTGCACGTCGCGGAAGTACTCGGCCATCGTCAGCGCCGACAGCGCCACCCGCAGGCGCACGCCCGGCGGCTCGTCCATCTGGCCGAACACGAGCGCGGCCTTCTCGAAGACTCCCGACTCCATCATCTCGAGGCGCAGGTCGGTGCCCTCACGGGTTCGCTCGCCGACGCCGGCGAACACCGACACACCGCCGTGCTGGCTCGCCACGCGGTTGATCATCTCGGTGATCAGCACCGTCTTGCCCACGCCGGCCCCGCCGAACAGGCCGATCTTGCCCCCCGCCACGTACGGCGTGAGCAGGTCGATGACCTTGATGCCGGTCTCGAACATGCGCGCCGACGGCTCGAGGGCGTCGAACAGCGGAGCGGGGCGGTGGATGTCCCAGCGCTCCATGTCGGCGAACTGCTCCTGGGCGGCGGGATCGCTGCCGACGTCGAGGGCGTCGCCCCACACGTTCCACACGTGGCCGAGCACCCGCTCGCCCACCGGAACCTGGATGCCGTGACCGAGGCTGTGCACCACCGTGCCGCGCGTCAGGCCGTCGGTGGGCTTCATGCAGATCGCCCGCACGCGTCCCTCACCGAGCTGCTGGGCGACCTCGGCGAGCACCGGCACGACCGTGCCGTCGACGTTGATCTCGAACGACAACGCGCTCTCGAGCTGGGGCAGGAAGCCGCGCTGGAACTCGACGTCGATGACCGGCCCGGCGATGCCGACGACGCGGCCGTCGGCGCCGGTGGACCCGGACGTCGGCTGGGTCTCGGTGATGGTCATGTCTCTCTCCTGTGGTCGGTCGTGTCGCGTGGGAGCGGTCAGCGCGCGTGCGGGACCGCGCCCGCGTTGTGGGCGGCGAGCTGGCCGAAGATCGCGTCGATGTCGCCGAAGGCGGCGAGGTGGTGGAGGTCCTCGTCGGCGCCGAGCGCCTCGGCTCCGCTGACGATCTCCATGATCTCGGTGGTGATCGAGTCCTGGCGGGCCCGGTTCATCGTGCGACTGAGCGTCTTGATCAGCTCTTCGGCGTTGTCGGTCGCCGCCTTCATCGCCCGCTGCGTGGCGGCGTGCTCCGAGGCCGCGGCGTTGAGCAGGGCGGCGTAGATGCGCGCCTCGATGTAGCTCGGCAGCAGCACGTCGAGCAGCGTGGTGGGATCGGGCTCGAACTCGTAGTCGCCGGGCGTCCCCTCCGCCGAGGGTGCCGGCCGGCCGTCGCCGCCCATCACGGTCTCGACGGTGAGCGGAACGAGCGGTCGCAGCACGACCTCCTGGTTGCCGGCCGACACGAACCGGGTGTACACCAGCTCGACCTTGTCGACGCGACCGGACGTGAACAGATCGACGACGTAGGCGCCGATCGCCTTGGCGTCGGCGAGCGTCGGCGCACCCGAGAACCCCTCGAAGCCCTCGCCGAGCCGGTAGCCACGGAAGCGGAAGTAGCGGCCCGCCTTCCGGCCGACCGGCACGATGAGGTAGTCCCTGCCGGCCAGGGCGTCGGCCTTGACCTCGCCCTCCGTCGCCCGCTGGATGCCGGCGTTGTACCCGCCGCACAGGCCGCGATCGCCGTTGATGGCGACGTAGCACGTGGTGTTGACGACGTCACGCCCGGCGAGCAACGGCGAGTCCTTCGCCGCACCGGCGGCCGCCAGATCGGCGACGACCTCGGTGATCTTCTCCGAGTACGGCATCGCCGCGTGCACGCGCTGCTGCGCCTTCACGATGCGGGATCCCGCGATCAGCTCCATGGCGCGCGTGATCTTCTTCGTCGCCTGGATGCTGCGGATTCGACCTCGGAGGATCCGCTCCTGCCCGCCAGCCATGCAACTACTCCGTGGCCAGCGGTCTTCTGGGACTCGGCCGCGCCGACCTCGGCCGCATCGGTGGCCGTGGGGTCGGCCGATGCGCCCTGGCCGGTGCGCTGGAACTGGGCCTTGAACGTGTCGAGAGCGTCGCCGAGCGTGTCGGGCAGGGTGCCGCTGCGGATCTCGTCGAGCAGCGCGCCGTGCGTGGCGCGGAGGTAGCCGATCAGCTCCGACTCGAACCGCCGCACGTCGCCGACCGGCACGTCGTCGAGGTAACCGCGGGTGCCGGCGAAGATCGCCGCCACCTGCTCCTCGACCGGCACCGGTGAGTTGAGTCCCTGCTTGAGCAGCTCGACGAGCCGGTAGCCGCGCTCGAGCTGGGCCTTCGACACCGCGTCGAGCTCGGAGCCGAAGGTGGCGAACGCCTCGAGCTCACGGAACTGGGCGAGGTCGAGCTTGAGCGTTCCGGCCACGGCGCGCATCGACTTGAGCTGCGCCGCGCCACCGACGCGGGACACCGAGTTGCCGACGTCGACCGCCGGGCGCACGCCGGACTTGAACAGGTTGTCCTGCACGTACACCTGGCCGTCGGTGATCGAGATCACGTTGGTCGGGATGTACGCCGAGATGTCGCCGGCCTTGGTCTCGATGATCGGCAGGGCGGTCAGCGATCCGGCACCGTTCTCGTCGCTGAGCTTGGCCGCCCGTTCGAGCAGGCGGCTGTGGAGGTAGAACACGTCTCCCGGGTAGGCCTCGCGCCCCGGTGGGCGACGCAGCAACAGCGACACCTGACGGTACGCCTCGGCCTGCTTCGACAGGTCGTCGTACACCACGAGGGCGTGCTCGCCGTTCTCCATCCAGTGCTGACCCATCGCGCAACCGGCGTACGGGGCGAGGTACTTGAACGGCGCCGGGTCGCTGGCCGGGGCCGACACGACGACCGTGTAGTCCATCGCCCCGGCCTTGCGCAGCGTCTCCACCGTCTGGGCCACGGTCGAGCCCTTCTGCCCGATCGCCACGTAGATGCACTTCACGCCCTGACCCTTCTGGTTCAGGATCGTGTCGATGGCGATGGTGGTCTTGCCGGTCTTGCGGTCGCCGATGATCAGCTCGCGCTGGCCGCGTCCGATCGGCGTCATCGCGTCGATCGACTTGATGCCGGTCTGCAGCGGCTCGTGCACCGGCTTGCGCCCGGTGATGCCCGGCGCCTGGATCTCCATGCGTCGCTGCTGCACGCCGGCCAGCTCGCCGCGCCCGTCGATCGGCTCGCCGAGGGCGTTGACCACCCGTCCGAGCACGCCGTCGCCGACGGGGACCGAGAGGATGCGCCCGGTCGACTTGACGGTCTGACCCTCTTCGATCTGGTCGACGTCGCCGAGCACGACCGCACCGATCGAGTCCTCGTCGAGGTTGAGGGCGAGGCCGACGGTGCCGTCCTCGAACTCGAGCAGCTCGTTCACCGCGGCGTCCGGGAGCCCGGAGACACGGGCGATTCCGTCGCCGACCTCGGAGACGCGCCCGACGGTGCGGGCCTCGAGCGACGGCGTGAAGCCGTCGAGGTTCGACTTGAGTGCAGCGGCGATGTCGGCTGCGGAGAGCGTGAGTTCGGCCATGTGGTGGTTCCTCGGAGCTGTCGCGGTTCGTTCTAGAGGCGGGACTTCAGCTGTTCGACCCGGGTGCGCACGGTGCCGTCGATCACGGTGTCGCCGACGGTGGCGACGAGGCCACCGAGCACGCTCGGGTCGACGATGACCTTGACGCGAACGCTGCCGCCGGTGGCGTTGGCGAGCGCGGCGCGCAGGCGGTCGAGCTGGTCGGGGGTGAGGTCGACGGCGCTGCGCACCTCGGCCACCTGCTCGTCCTTCGACGCCGCGGCGCGCTGCACGAGGCGGTCGACGATGGCCGGCAGGTCGCGAGTGCGGCCCGACCCCACCACCATCGAGATCAGCTGCACGGTGGTCGGCGTCGCCTTGCCGCCGAGCAGATCCTCGACGATCGACTGCCGGCGGGCGGCCGGGACGGTGTCGTCGGTGAGCGCCGAGCGCAGCTCGTCGCTGCCCTCGTACGAGCGGGCGAAGCGGAACAGCTCGTCCTCGACCTCGTCGATCGTGCCCTCGGCGCGAGCCACCTCGAACAGGCCGCGGGCATAGCCGTCGATTCGTGCGTCGTTGTCGCTCATGATCCTGCTCCCGCGGCCACGCCGGTGCGTCCGACGTCGGCGATGAACTCCTCGATCAACCGCTGCTGGGTGGCCGCGTCGAGCGTCTCCGTGACGACGCGTTGCAGGGTGGCGGACGCGTGCCCGGCGATGTCGCTGCGCAGCTCGTCCGACGACCGGCTGGCGGCGGCGGCGATGTCGGCGGTGGCCTTGACGTCGAGCTCGGCGACCTCGCGCTCGAGCCGGGCGCGGCCGTCGGCCAGCAGCGCCTCGGCGCGCTGGTCGGCCTCGGCCAGCAGGCGGGCGCGCTCGGACTCGATGTCACCCTTCGCCTGGCGGATGCGGGCCGCCTCGGCGGTGGCGTCGGTCTCGGCCTGCTTCGACGAGTCGAGCTGGTCCTGGATCTTCTGGGTGCGTGCCGCCATCGCCTTCTTGACGAGCGGCCCGACCTTCCAGAACAGCAGCGCGAACACGATGATCGAGGCGCTGCCGGCGGCCCAGATCTCGTAGCCCTCGGGGAAGATCGGGCTGTGGGTCTGGTCGATGTGCTCCTCGGCGGCGAGCATGATGATCCCGAGCATCACACGCTCACCCCCGCGCCGAGCACCTCGCCGGCGATGCGGCGCACGGTGGCGTCGTCGGGGCGCTGGCCGATGGCCAGCTCGGCGGCGCGGCTGGCGACGTCGACGACGGCCGCCTCGACCGTGCCGCGTGCCGCCGCCCGGGCAGCCTCCTGTTCGGCCGCGGCGGCGCTGCGCCGCTCGGCGATGGCCGCGTTGGCGGCGGCCAGACGCTCGGTGCGCTCGGCCTCCAGCGTGCGGCCGGCGGCCTCGACCCGGGCCAAGCCTTCGGCGCGAACGGCGGCGAGCGCCTGCTCGTACTCGGCCACCTCACCTTGCGCCCCGGCGCGCAGGGCGTCGGCGCGCTCGTGACCGCCGCGGATGCTGGCGTAGCGGGCGTCCATGCCGCGGCGCATCTTCGGCACCAGGAACAGGCGCATCGCGAGGAGGAACACGAGGAACGCCCCGCCGCCCCACACCAGCTCCTTGAGCTCGGGCGAGATCGGGCTCGGCCCCTCCTCCGGCTGCTCGGTGGTGGCCTCGGTGGCCGCGGGGAGCCGGGCCAGGCCGGGTGCGGCACCGACGAGCACGTGCGCGCCGCCTCCGCCGAGCTCACCGAAGCCGGTGAGGGTGACGAGAACTTCGGTCACTGGTGTCTCCTAGAGACCGAGGAGGATGAAGACCACGAAGCCGATCAACGCCAGCGCCTCGGTGAAGGCGATGCCGAGGAACATCGTGGTGCGCACCATGCCGGCGCTCTCGGGCTGGCGGGCCATCGCCTCGATCGCCTTGCCGACGACGATGCCGATGCCGACGCCCGGGCCGATGGCGGCCAGGCCGTAGGCGAAGCCGGCGCCGATGGCCGCGTTGGCGGCCTTCTGGTCGTCGGCGTTGAGCGCCGCCTGAGCGACGAGTCCGGTGAGCGATTCCATGGGGTTGGGTCTCCGTGTTGTCTGGGTGGTCCGGGGTGGGTGGAGTGAGTGGCCGGCGTCAGTGCTCGGGATGGGTGGCGAGGCCGAGGTAGACGGCGGTGAGGATCGTGAAGATGTACGCCTGCAGCAGGCCGACGAGGATCTCGAAGACGGTGAGGAACAGCAACATCGCGTACGGCAGCACGGCCATCGGCTTGAGCAGCCACTGCATCGTCTCGGCGAAGAGCAGGGCGTTCGTCAGGAGGGAGAACGTCACGAGCAGCATGTGCCCGGCGAGCATGTTGGCGAAGAGTCGGACGGCGAGCGAGAACGGGCGCAGGATGATGCTCGAGAGGAACTCGATCAGCCCGACGAGCGGCCGCATCGCCACCGGCACGTTGCGCGGCCAGAGCATCCCGGTGAGGTACTTCATGCCGTTGTGCTTGAACCCGACCACGTTGTAGGTGAGCCACACGACGATGGCGAGGAACAGCGGGATCGCCATGCGCGCCGTGGCCGGGAACTGCAGGATCGGCAGCACCTCGGGCAGGTTGCAGAGGTAGACGTAGATGAACAGGGTGAGCAGGAAGGGCGTCCAGCCGAGGCCCTCGCGCCCGAGGGTCTGCATGATGATCTGGTCTTCGATGAACTCGATGCCGCTCTCGGCGACGTTGCGCACGCCGGTCGGCGCGACCATCGGGTCGCGTCGCGAGGCGAGGAAGTAGATCGTCATCCCGATCAACGCGGCGAGGCAGGCGATGAGCGCCACCTTGTTGAACGTCGGGAAGAAATCCTCCCAACGGATCACCTCGTTGATCGGCGGAAAGTCGAGTGCGAGCATGTGTCGGTCTGCCTCAGGTGGTGGGAGGGGACGTGGTGATCGTGCGGTCGGTGTCGGTGGGGGCCGGCGCGGCCGGCGCGGGCGCCGGCTTGAGGCCCGGGTACGTGAGCGACAACGCCACGTACTTCAGCTCCCACACCAGCAGCCCGAGGTGCGTGACGATTATGGTCGCCCCGAGCGCAGGCAGCGAAATCCACGAGGCGTCGCGCACCAGCCACACGGCGAGGAAGATCAACGCGAGGCGCAGCAGGTAGCCGAACAGCACCCCGCCGAGCATCGCCGCGAGCGAGATGCGGGCCATCGCCGCGATGATCCCGGCGGCGAGCAGGAAGTTGACGAGCACCAGGGCGACGCCGTAGGCCGACGACCAGGCGCCGGCGGCACCCCAGATCACGGCGCACACGGCGATCACGGCCGGGGCGAGGATGATCCCGCGCCGGGACATGTCCTTGGAGACGTCGAGCTCGGGAGCCGGTCCGTCGATGCGGGTGGTGAACGCGTTCGTCATCGCTCGCCGGCCTCCCCCGCCGTGGCGTCGACGGTGGCGCCGTCGCCGGCGACCGCACGGTGTCGCTGCGCCTCGTGGTCGGCCATGCGCGCCTCGTAGCGCGAGCGCCAGGAGTAGAACAGCCCGACGAAGCCGACGAGCATCAGGCCGATCGCGAACCACGGTCGCGTGCCCAGCCAGGCATCGAGCGCCCAGCCGCCACCGAGGAAGATCGCGATCACCATCACGGCCTCGAAGCCCTGACTGACGGCGTGACCGAACGAGTCGTTCGAGCCCGCATCCCGTGCGAGCGTGGAGGGCGAGGGCAGCAGCTTCATCGTGGTTGATGATGGTTCACGTCGACCGGGACCGCTTGTGAACGCACGCACAATCTACACGG
Organism: Ilumatobacteraceae bacterium; assembly: GCA_963816635.1. Classification (GTDB taxonomy): domain Bacteria; phylum Actinomycetota; class Acidimicrobiia; order Acidimicrobiales; family Ilumatobacteraceae; genus Desertimonas. Next base: position 60,148 of record CAWFLK010000003.1, read on the forward strand.
CGCACCAGCGTGACGCAAGCACGAGCGCCGCTGCCTACTTCTCGCCGTTGTCGCGCCGGCGCTGACGCACGCTCGGGTGCAGGTAGGTGAACAGGCCGATGCCGATGGCGGCCATGCCGAACGGCAGGTAGGACGGATTGTCTCCGGTCAGCACCGGGTAGAGCACGAAACCCGACAGCAGGGCCGTCCACGCCCACAGGATCAGCACGCTGCGCCGGTGGCCGTGGCCGAGGTTCATCAGGCGGTGGTGGAGGTGTCCCTTGTCGGCCACCGCCACCCCCGAGCGTCGTCCGGCGCGGCGGACGATGGCGAAGGCCATGTCGAAGATCGGCACGCCGAGCACCAACAGCGGGATGACGAGCGGGGCGAGGAAGAAGTACGTCTGGCCGGTGAACTCCTGGCTCGCCTCGGCGCGCCCGCCGACGAGGCTCGACGACACGGCGAGGAGCAGGCCGAGCAGCAGCGCCCCGCTGTCGCCCATGATGATCCGCGCCGGATTGAAGTTGTGCGGCAGGAAGCCCACGCACACCCCGACGGCGATGATGGCCACGAGCGGGCCGAAGTTGGGCTGGGTCAGGAGGTCGAGCGCCGACAGCTTGACGCTGTAGAGGAAGAACGCTCCCGCGGCGATCGCCACGATCCCGGCGGCCAGACCGTCGAGACCGTCGATCAGGTTGATCGCCTGGGTGATGCCGAGCAGCCACAGCACCGTGATCAGCGGGATCCAGTCGTCGGAGAGCAGCGGCGTCTGATCGACGAACGGGATGCGGAAGTAGTACATCGTCGCGCCGAAGTGCACGAGGGCGATCCCGGCGAGCACCGTGGCCGTCACCTTGGCGGGGGGCGAGGCGCCCTTGATGTCGTCGTACAGCCCGGCGGCCACGATGATCGACGCCGCCAGGATGATGCCGCGAGGCTCGGAGTTACGGGCGTAGAGCTGGTCGAACGTGTCGAGCAGGCGCGACACCGCGAACGCCACGATGAACCCGGCGAACATCGCCAACCCGCCGATCGCCGGCATCGGCCGGGTGTGCACCGTGCGCTCGCTCGGCAGGTAGAGCCAGCCGAAGTGCTCGGCGAGCCGCCGCACCAGTGGCGTGGCGATGAAGGTGACGAGGCAGGCCACTGCTCCGATGAGCAGATAGCTCCCCGTGCTCGGCATCAGGCGAGATGCGGATCACCGTTCGGGTACGCGGGGAAGGCGGCGCACAGCTCGGCCACCTCGGCGCGCACCGCGTCGGCGGTGCCTGACTCGCCGCGCCCGCGCAGCGCACGTGCGATCAGCCCGGCGATGGTGACCATCTCGTCCTCACCCATGCCCTGGGTCGTCACCGACGGAGTGCCGATGCGCAGCCCACTGGTGACGAACGGGCTGCGCGGGTCGTCGGGCACGGTGTTCTTGTTCAGCGTGATCCCGGCCGCGTCGAGAGCGAGCTGGGCCTCCTTGCCGGTGAGCTCGGCGTCGAACGTCCGCAGATCGACCACCATCAGGTGGTTGTCGGTGCCCCCGGACACGAGGCGGAAGCCCTCGGCCGCCAGCGCCGCGGCCAACGCCGAGGCGTTGCGCACGATCCTCTGGGCGTAGCCGGTGAACGACGGGTCGGCGGCCTCGCGGAAGGCGATCGCCTTGGCGGCGATGACGTGCTCGAGGGGACCGCCCTGCCAGCCGGGGAACACCGCCTTGTCGATCGCCTTGGCGTGGTCGGCGCGGCTCACGATGGCACCGCCGCGCGGACCGCGCAGCGTCTTGTGCGTCGTGAACGTCACGACGTCGGCGAGCGGGACGGGGTCGGGGTGCACCCCCCCGACGATCAACCCGGCGAGGTGGGCGGCGTCGAAGACGAACAGCGCGCCGACCTCGTCGGCGATCGCCCGGAACGGCTCGGGGTCGAGGCGGCGCGGGTAGCTGGTGGTGCCGGCGACGATCATCGCCGGGTGATGCTCGAGGGCGAGGTCGCGCACCTGGTCCATGTCGATGCGCTCGTCGCCCGGGGTCACCTTGTAGGCCACGAAGTGGTACTGCATGCCGCTGGCGTTCACCGGCGAGCCGTGGGTGAGGTGGCCGCCGTGGTCGAGGCTGAGGCCGAGCACGGTGGCGCCCGGCTCGAGCAGCGCCTGGTACACGCACATGTTGGCGTTGGCGCCCGAGTGCGGCTGGACGTTGGCGTGGTCGGCGCCGAACAGCGAGGTCGCCCGCTCGATGGCGAGCGCCTCGACGTCGTCGATCACGGCGTTGCCGCCGTAGTAGCGCCGTCCCGGGTAGCCCTCGGAGTACTTGTTGGTGAGCACCGAACCCATCGCCCGGATCACGGCCGGCGACGTGAAGTTCTCGCTGGCGATGAGCTGCAGACCGGTGGTCTGGCGGGTGAACTCGGCGGCGAGCAGGGCCTCGATCTCGGTGTCGGGATCGGTGTCGGACGGGAAGGGCATGCTTGGTCCTTGGGAGCGGTCGGATGTGGGCTCGACGGCGGCGTTCAGAAGTCCGCTTCGAGGGCGGTGATCTGACCGACGCGCCGGGCGTGGCGCCCGCCGTCGAACGGGGTGGCGAGGAACAACGTGACGATCTCGTCGGCGAGGCCGGAGCCCACCACCCGGGCGCCGATGGCGAGGACATTGGCATCGTTGTGGGCCCTGGCGAGCCGGGCGGTGTACAGATCGTTGCAGAGCGCGGCGCGCACGCCGCGGACCTTGTTGGCGCTCAGTTGCTCGCCCTGGCCACTCCCGCCGACGACGATGCCGACCTCCACCTCGCCGTCGCGCACCGCTCGACCGACCGCCGCGCAGATCGGCGGGTAGTCGACCGCCACGGTGGAGTCGGTGCCGAGGTCGACCACGTCGTGACCCTGTCCGGCCAGCAGCTCGACCACGTGCGTCTTGAGCTCGAACCCGGCGTGGTCGGCGCCGATGGCGATGCGGGTCATCGCTGCGTGAGCCTAGGGGATCGCGGCATCGGGCGATCTGGTCACCCGGGTTCCCGGTCAATCTGGTCACTCTCCTTCTCGATATCGAGAACCACGAGTGACCAGATCGGCCGTTCGAGACGCAGGGTGACCAGATGGTGGCGGCCCACCTATCGTCGCGGCGATGGCGCTCGACCCCCGGACCCCGGTGATCGTCGGCGTCGGCCAGTTCCTCTGGCGGGCGCAGGGCCTCGAGGACGCGATGGAGCCGATCGCGCTGATGGAACAGGCCGTGCGCAATGCCGTCGCCGACGCCGGGCTCGCCGCCGTGCCGCCGGCCGTCGGTTCGATCCGCGTCATCAACTCGTTGTCGTGGCGCTACGGCGACCCGGCGGCGCTGCTCGCCGCCCGCCTCGGCACCACGGCGGCGGAGCACGCCGTCACGCACTCCGGTGGCAACGTGCCCCAGTCGATCGTCAACCGCACCGCCCTCGACATCGCCGCCGGCCTCGACCTCGCCGTCATCGTGGGCGGCGAGGCGTGGCGCACCCGCACCCGCGCCAAGCGGGAAGGGGCGCGCCTCGACTGGGACACCAGCGCCCGCGACCGTCCGCCGCCGGTCGTGCTCGGTGACGAGCTGGCGGCGTCCCATCCGGCCGAGGCCGCCCGCGGCGTCCTGCTGCCCGTGCAGGTGTATCCGATGTTCGAGACGGCCATCCGCGCCGCCGCCGGGCGCGATCCCGCGGCGCACCGCCGCCACATCGCCGCGCTGTGGTCGCGGTTCAGCGCGGTGGCGGCGTCCAACGATCACGCCTGGTCGCGCGCCGCGCTCACCGCCGACGAGATCGCCACGGTCACCGCGACCAACCGGGTGATCGGCTGGCCCTACACCAAGGTGATGAACTCGAACAACGACGTCGACATGGCCGCGGCGATCGTGATGTGTTCGAGCAGTCGCGCCGCGGCGCTCGGCGTCCCCCGGGATCGCTGGGTGTTCCCGCACGCCGGGGTCGACTGCCACGAGCACATCCACGTGTCCCACCGCGACACGTTCGCCGAGGTGCCGGCCGTGCGCGCCGGCGGCCGCCGGGCGCTGGAGCTGGCGGGCGTGGGCATCGACGACGTCGACATCATCGACCTGTACTCGTGCTTCCCGTCCGCCGTGCAGCTCGGCGCGGCCGCCCTCGGGCTCGACACCGGCCGTCAGCTCACCCGCACCGGTGGGCTGGCCTTCGCCGGCGGACCGTGGAACAACTACACGTCGCACGCCATCGCCACGGTGGTGGACGAGCTGCGTCGCGGGGTGGGCGCCCGGGCGTTGGTGTGGGCGAACGGCGGGTTCGCCACCAAGCACGCCTTCGGCGTGTACGCCGCTCGTCCGCCGGAGGCCGGGTTCCGCCACGACCGTCCCCAGGCATCGATCGACGCGCTCCCCCGCCGCGACGTCGCCAGCGATGCGAGCGGTCCGGCGACCGTCGAGGCCTACACGGTGATGCACGACCGAGCCGGCGCCGCCGAGCGTGGCCTGGCCGCTTGCCTGCTCCCCGACGGCCGCCGGGCGTGGGCGACGACGGACGACGCCGACATCATGGCGGCGATGGAACACGACGAGTGGGTCGACCACGCGGTCACCCTCACCGAAGCAGGCGTGCTCGATGCCTGACCGACCGGCGATCATCCTCGACTGCGATCCCGGTCACGACGACGCCATGGCGATCGTCGTGGCGGCCCGGCACGCCGAGCTGCTGGGCATCACCGCCGTCGCCGGGAACGCCCCGCTGGAGCGCACGGCCTACAACGCGCGCGTCATGCGCGAGCTGCTCGGCATCGACGTGCCGGTGCACAGCGGGGCCGAGCGTCCGCTCGTGGTCGAGGCCAGTCCGGCCGCGGCAGTCCACGGCGTCAGTGGGCTCGACGGCGCCGACCTGCCGGCGCCATCCCGTCCGCTCGACTCGACCGACGCGGTGGCGTTCATCATCGAGACCTGCCGCCGGCGCGACGGCGTGTGGCTCGTGCCGGTGGGGCCGCTCACCAACATCGCGCTGGCGCTGCGCGCCGCGCCCGACCTCGCGCGGCGCATCGCCGGCATCTCGTTGATGGGTGGCGGCTCGTTCGGCAACCGCACCCCCACCGGCGAGTTCAACATCTGGGCCGATCCCGAGGCCGCCGCCGCCGTGTTCGGCTACGGCGGGCCACTCGTGATGGCCGGACTCGACGTGACCCACCAGTTCCGCGCCACGCCCGAGCGCATCGAGCAGGTCGCCGCCCTCGGGCGCGCCGACGGGGGCAATCGCCTCGCCGCGCTGCTCGCCGAGCTGCTGACGTTCTTCTCGGGCACGTACCGCCAGCGCAGCGAGGGCATCGACGGGGCCCCGATCCACGACCCGCTGGCCGTGCTGGCGTTGACGCACCCGAACCTGTTCACGTCGCGCCGTCGCCACGTCGCGGTCGAGACGGCCGGCGTGCTCACGCGCGGCCAGACGGTGATCGACGAGCGCACGGTGCGCGACCGCCCGGCGGCGAACTGCGACGTGCTGACGACGGTCGACGCCGAGGCCGCGTTCGCGGTGCTCGTCGAGGCCATCGCCCACTTCGGCTGAACGTGCTGGTCGCCTACCCTGCGCGACCATGCCGTTCACCGACCTTCCCCTCGACGAGCTGCGCCGCTACGACCCGGGACACCCGGCACCGGAAGGGTTCGACGAGTTCTGGCGCACGACGCTCGAGGAAGCACGCGCCCGTCCGATCGCGGCCTCGTTCGTGCCCGTCGACACCGGCCTGCGGGCGTTCGACACGTTCGACGTCACCTTCGCCGGCTTCGCGGGCAGCCCGATCCGGGCGTGGCTGCACCTACCGGCCGGGATCGACGTCCCGGTTCCCGCGGTGGTCGAGTACGTCGGCTACGGCGGCGGGCGCGGCCTGGCCCACGAGCGCACGCTGTGGGCCGCGGCCGGCTACGCCCACTTCGTGATGGACACCCGCGGCCAGGGCTCGACGTGGTCGGCGGGTGACACGCCCGATCCCGACGGCGGGGGCGATCCCGCTCATCCCGGATTCATGACCCGCGGCATCCTCGACCCGCACTCGTACTACTACCGGCGCGTCTACGTCGACGCCGTGCGCGCCGTCGAGGCCGCAGCGGCCCACGAGCTCGTCGACGGCGAGCGCGTCGTGGTGGCCGGCGGCAGCCAGGGCGGCGCCCTCGCCATCGCCGCCGGCTCGCTCGAGCCCAACGTGCGGGCCGTGGTCACCGACGTGCCCTTCCTCAGCGACTTCCCGCGGGCGACGATGATCGCCGACGTCGACCCGTACCCCGAGATCGCCCGCTACCTGCGCGTGCACCGCGACCACACCGCTCGTGTGTTCGCCACGCTCGCCCACTTCGACGTCAGCGTCGTCGGGCGCCGGGCCACGGCGCCGGCGCTGTTCTCGCTCGGGCTGATGGATCGGATCACCCCGCCGTCGACGGTGTACGCCGCGTTCCACGCCTACGGCGGCCCGAAGGAACTGGTCGAGTACCCGTTCAACGACCACGAGGGCGGCGGCGCGTTCCACGAGGTCGCCAAGCTGCGCTGGGTCGCCGACACCCTCGCCGCTCTCGGCTGACCGCGACGCTCACCCCTCGCCGGTCGGCCGGTCGCCGCGAGCGCGCAGCACGAGCGAGCGCTCGGCGCGCAGCGCCTCCCGCCACCCGTCGACGTCGACGACCCGCGTGCGCACCCGGAAGCGGTGCGACTCCCCGGCCAGAAGGGTCACGAGTTGGTCGTCCACTGCGGCGTCCGGATCGAGCCGCTCGGCGAAGCAACACAGGTCGCGGACGAGCGTCCGCGCGGTCACGTCGACGTCGATGCCCGTCGCGGTGGCTGCGACCGTGACATCCCAACGCGGACGCATCGGTGACGACGGGCCGGCCTCGTGCACGGCGCGATGGTCGCCGATCGTGACCACGACCGTCGTGACGTCGGGTGTCCCGCCGGGCACGAGCGACGCCGGCAGCGCGATGTGCTGGGCGTGGTCCGGATCGACGTGCACCGCCTCGCGATGCTCTCCGACGACCGAAGCGTCGGCGTCGAGCGCGACGACGTGCAGGAGGTCGTCCCACGCCGTCGCCGCGTCGTTCACGAGCGTCAGCCGCACCCCCCGGCGGCTCGGGCGTGAGGACGATCGTGCGGTCGGCGAAGGCGCGCCGTGCCGCGTACCACGACGGCTTGCGGCGTCCGTCGACGTCCACGACCGACCAGCTCACCGCCGGCCAGCAGTCGTTGAGCTGCCACCAGATCGCGCCGGAGCACCGGTCGTGGAGGCTGCGGAAGTGCCCCACGCCCAGGGTCAGGGCGTCGGCCTGGTTGAGCTGGGTGAGGTAGAGCCAGTCGTCGGCGTCGGTGACGACGCCGAAGTGGGCGCTCAACCACCGGTCCAGCTTGGCGTGACCATCGGTCGCCTTCTGGTGGTGCGCCAGCCCCGGATCGTCGAGGGCGAGCGGGCGGCCGGCGAGCGCTCGCCGCGAGCGTCGGGAGCGTCGCCGGCGCCTGGAAGCCGAACTCGGCGACGAAACGCGGCGCGTGCGTGCGGTAGTGGCCGAAGTCCTCGGAGTTCCAGACGTCCCACAGGTGGACCGTGCCGCGGCGGGCGTCGTTGGGGTGGACCGCCGGGTCGAGCGACGTGGGAGTGCCGTCGAGGTAGGGCCGGCGCGGGTCGCGGTCGGCGAGCACCGCGGGCAGCAACGAGCGGTAGAAGCCCTCGCCCCACGACCGGCCGGCGAGCTGCTCGGGCCATCCCCAGTCGGCGAACCCCATCAGGTTCTCGTTGTTGGCGCACCAGACGAGCAGGCTCGGGTGGGCGACCAGCCGATCGACGTTGTCGATCGCCTCGGCGCGCACCTCGGCGGCGAGCAGCTCCTCGGGGTACGCCGCGCAGGCGAAGGCGAAGTCCTGCCACACGAGCACGCCGCGGCGGTCGCATTCGTCGTAGAAGTCGTCGGACTCGTAGACACCGCCTCCCCACACGCGCAGCAGGTTGGCGTTGGCCGCCAGTGCCGTGTCGATGCGGTCGGCGAGTCGCTGCGGCGTCACCCGGGCGGGAAAGCAGTCGTCGGGGATCCAGTTGAACCCCCGGATCCACGTTCGCCGCCCGTTGACGACGAAGGCGAACGCGGCACCGTCGTCCGATCGGAGGTGGTGTCGAGCACGACGTCGCGGAAGCCCACTCGGCGGGCCGCCCGGTCGACCACGACGTCGTCGCACTCCAAGGTCACCGTCACGTCGTACAGCGGCTGCTCGCCGTGCCCGATCGGGCACCAGCGCCGGACGTCGTCGACCGTGGCGGTCACGGTTGCCGCGCGACGACCGTCCGGTCAGGGTGACCGCGGCGTGGGCGACGAGGCTGCCGCCCGGGTCGTGCACCTGCAGATCGACCCGCAGCGATCGGTCGATGGAAGGTCGGCGCCACCACGAGCTCGACGTCGACGCTCACCTCGCCGCGCTCGCCCGGGTGGGGAACCGCCGTTGGCACGTGGCGTGCGCACGAACCGCGTCGAGGCGCGCCTCGTGCCAGCGCTCGAGGTGCACGGCCCGCCAGATGCCGGCGGTCAGCAGGCGCGGTCCCCAGTCCCATCCGAAGTTGGCGGCCATCTTGCGCACCTGGTTGTACGGCTGACCGTACGCATTGGGCAGGTCGCCGTGATCGGCTCGCCGCTGCTGCGCCACCACCTCCGGCGGGGCGAACGCCACCTCGAGGCGGTTCGACCCGGCGTGCAGCGCGGCCCCGACGTCGAACCGGTACGTGCGGTGCTGGTTCTCGGTCCGGCCGAGCACGACGTCGTTCAACGACACGGTGGCGAAGGTGTCGAGACCGGCGAACACGACCTCGACGTGCTCGCCGTCGGCGGCGGCCTCGCTCTCGAACGTCGTGACGAACCTCCACTCGAGGCGGCCGATCCACTGCAGCTCGTCCTCGTTGCGGTCGACGAGGGGGTCGGCGATCAGCCCGGCGGCCAGGAGATCGACGTGGACGGCGCCGGGCACCGTCGCCGGCACCGAGGTCTCGGCGGTGCCGAGACGGCGCCCGGGCCTCGGCGCCGAGCAGCAGGCGCCAGTGTTCGTGCAGCGACCTACTGCGCCGCACGGGTGGCCACGATCAGGAACAGCACGATGCGGCGACCGAGGAAACGGAAGCGGTCGATGGCGTAGGCCGCCATCGAGCCGATGATGATCGTGCCGCCGACCGAGACCGTCCAGGATGATCGCCGTGTTGAGGAACGCCGCGGCCATCCGCCCGTCGGTGAACGCCGTCGCATAGTTCGACGAGGGTGAGCCCGTGGCCGAGCTCGAACGGGCCGGTCGTCTGGAAGCTCGGCGCTCGTCTTCACCGACGCCATCACGATCACCACGAGCGGCAGCAGCACCACCACGCGAGATCGCGACCAGGCTGGTGTACTTCCCGGTGCGCGCCGACGCCGCGATCAGACCGGCGCGTGATGCGGTGGACGGCCGGTGCTCGACCATCGTCCCCGTCACGCCAGCTCCCCGGGGCGTTCAGGAACGAGCACGCGCTGGATCCACGTGACGACGAGGATCATCACGAGCAGCACCACCGCCATCGCCGAGGCCAGCCCCACCTTGTGGAACTTGAACGCGGTGTCGACGGTCTGGATGACGAACGTCGCCGAGCCGTTGGCGCCGGCGAGCATGATGTAGGGGATCTCGAACACGCTCAACGCGCCGGCGATCGCCAGGATGCACGTGAGGCTGATGACGGGGCGGATGCCGGGCACGATGATGTAGCGGAACTGGTTCCAGCGTCCGGCGCCGTCGAGCTGCGACGCCTCGTAGAGCTCGGACGGGATCGATTGGATGGCGCCGAGGAAGAGCACGAAGTTGAGGCCCAGGTAGCGCCAGACGGACACGCTGGCGAGCGAGTAGTTGACGGTGCTGCGGTCACCGAGCCACTGGCGTTGCATCGACGACAGGTGCAGCCCGTCGAGGACGGTGTCGAGCACGCCTCCGGGACGGAAGAAGTAGAGGAACGTGAACGCGATGGCGACGCCGTTGATGAGGTACGGGAAGAAGATCACGCCCTTGAACAGGTTGCGGAAGCGGGTGTGGAAGCTGAGGACGGTGGCGAAGTAGAGGGCGAGAACGAGCTGCACCACCGCCCCGACCGCGTAGTAGAGGCTCACCCGGAACACACCGAAGAGCTCGGGCCGGGTGAACACCTCGCGGTAGTTCTGCAGCCCGACGAATTGCTTGTTCTTGTCGAGCCCGTCCCACTTGGTGAGGCTGTACCAGAACATGTTCACCACCGGCACGTAGGTGAAGACCACGAGCAGCAGCATCGGGACGAGCAGGAAGAGGTAGGGCACGACCCGGCGCGGCACGCGTGGCCCGCGTCGCCGGACGACGAGCCGGCCGGGCGCCGTGGTGGAGCGGCGCCCGGCTGGGGAACGGTGGCGATGGTCATCTCGACGATCCTCGCGCCGCCATCGGATCGGCGCGGTGGAGCGTTCAGTCGGTGACGCCGAGCTCGGTCCGGGCGTCGGCCCAGCGCGAGTTCAGGTCGGCGAAGATGTCGTCGATCGACTCGTCGACCTGGCCGCGTGCCGCGTCGACGATGCGCTGCCGATAGATCGGATCGAACAGCCCGATCTCGGCCTCGTTGTCGATGCGGGTGGTCAATCCCTCCTCGCCGGCGGGCTGCGGCGACAGCTCGAGCAGCTCGACACCGAGTTGGTCGAAGTCAGCCAGCTGCGACGGGAACTCTCCGTCGAGCCGCGGCGGAATGCCGCCCTAGCGACTCGGCGTAGCCCGGACTCGTCGACGAACCAGTCGAGCCACGCCCGGGCGGCGTCGACGTTCCCGGAGTGCTTGTTGATGGCGACCTTGTAGTCGCCGGCCGCCGTCGAATAGAAGGTGCCGTCGACCTGGTGCGGGAACGGCATGTAGCCGATGTCGTCGGGGTTGTCGGCCTGCTCCTGCATCTGCACGATCGCCCATGACCCGAGCGCCATCGTGGCGATCTCACCGCGGCCGAGCATGCCCTTCGACGACTCCCAGTCGGTGGTGGTCGGATCGGCCTCGATCAGCCCCGCGGCCGCGGCGTCGTACAAGAGGCTGTCGATCACGTAGTGGTCGGTGCCCTCGGCCCACGGGGCGTCGGTGTGGGCGAGCGTGTTGACCTCATCGGGGTCGTTGCTGATCGAGCCGCGGTTGCCCTCCCATTGGGTGAGCGGCCAGCCGGCGGCGTAGTTGGTGTACAGCGGCACGGCGTCGGTGTTGTCGGCGATCAACTGGAGGTCGGCGACGAACTCCTCGGGCGTCGTCGGCACGGCGGTCACGCCCGCCGCGGCCCAGACAGCCTTGTTGTAGACGAAGCCGTTGGCGTTGCCGGTCTGGGCGATGCCGTAGGCCTGGCCCTCGTATGCCTGCTCGGTGATGAAGCGGTAGGTCTGGCCGAGGTCATCGACCGTGCCGAGCGGCACGAAGAAGTCGGCGAGCTGGTCGGCGGTGACGTCGTTGGGGATGAGCAGCACGTCGCCGTAGTCCTCGGTGTTCATGCGGATGCGGACCTCACCCTCGTAGTCGGTGATCGCCTCGAAGTTCACGTCGACGTCCGGATAGATCTGGTTGAACTGATCGGCGTAGTCGGCGAACACGGCGACGATGTCGTTCGAGTCTGCCGGATCGCGCCGACCAGGGTGACCGGATCGCTCGGCCATCTACATTTGCGACGATGAACGAGGGGGAGATCGTCGAGGGCGAGATCGTCGACGACGACGGCGCGGCGGAACCCGATCCGGCACCCGACGCCGACATCGTCGATGCGGACGTCGTCGACGAGGACGTGGTCGACCCCCACTCGCTCGGCGAGTCCGGCATCGGCGACCCGGCGGTGATCGCCCTGCTGCGCGACACCACCGACGAGACCATCCGGCCGGCCCGCTCGATCGCCGCCGATCCCGCGTCCGACGCGCCGGTGAGTGACGTGCTCGACCCACCGACGACCGCCGAGCCGCCGCCCGCCGACGACATCGCCGGGCTCAGCTTCCCCCGCCTCTCGGCGCGCACGCAGCGCTTCACGCTCGGCGAGCCGCGCAACGTGGTGGTGTCGGGCGACGGGACCCGCGTCGTCTTCCTGCGCAGCCGCTCCGGCACCGATCCGATCAACTGCCTCTGGGTCGTCGACGCGACCACCGGCCACGAGCACCTCGCCGCCGACCCGCGCCAGCTCGATGCCGAGGACGGGCAACTGCCGCCCGAGGAACGGGCGCGCCGTGAGCGGGTGCGCGAATCGGCCGGTGGGATCACGGCGTTCGCCATCGACACCGACGCCACGCTCGCCGCGTTCGCCCTCGGCGGCCGGCTGTTCGTCAGCGACCTCGAGGCGGGCGACACGACCGAGCTCCCGGTGGCCGGCCCGGTGTTCGACCCCCGACCCGACCCGACCGGCACCCGCGTCGCCTACGTCAGCGGTGCCGCGCTGTGCGTGGCGTCGCTCGACGGCACGTGGCGGGCGGTCGCCGGCGGTCACGGCGACGAGGCGTCCGCCACCGTGTCGTGGGGACGCGCCGAGTTCATCGCGGCCGAGGAGATGCACCGGTTCCGCGGCTTCTGGTGGAGCCCGGACGGCACGACCCTCGCCGCCACGCGCGTCGACACCGCGCCGGTCGGTCGGGTGCACATCGCCGACCCCTCGGAGCCGGGGCGACCGGCGGTCGAGCACGCCTACCCGTCGGCCGGGACGCCCAACGCCGACGTCTCGCTCCACCTCATCAACCTGACCAGCGGACGCGTCATCGACGTGGAGTGGGACCGCGAGCGATTCCCGTACCTCACCGAGGTGCACTGGTCGACCCCTGGGCTGCTCATCGCCACCCAGACCCGCGACCAACGCGCGGTGGAGGTGTCGGCGGTCGACACCACGACGGGCGCCACCACGCAACGCTGGGCCGACAGCGACGACGCGTGGGTCGAGCTCGTGCCTGGCGTGCCCTGCTACGGACCGGGCGGGGCGCTGTTGACGTGCACCGACTTCGGCGGCGCCCGCCGCCTGGCCGTCGACGGCGTTCCGGTGACACCGACCGATCTCCAGGTGCGCGCCGTGGTGGCGGCCGGCGCCGACGGCATCGTGTTCCTCGCCAACCCGCTCGACGACGCCACGGTGCTGCACGTCTGGCGCCGCCGTCCCGGTGGTGCGTTCGAGGCGCTCACCGACGAGCCCGGCGTGCACGCCGCGGCCGCCGGCGGTCCGACGGTCGTGGTGCGCACCGCCACCCTCGGCGAGCCGACCACGTCGTGGGACACGCTCGACGGCGTCTCGTTGCAGTCGTTCGCCGCCGTGCCCAACCTCTCCCCGCGCGTCTCGTTCGCGTTCCACGGCGTGCGACGCCTCGCCACCGCGCTCGTGCTGCCCGAGCACCACGACGGCACGCGGACGCTGCCGGTGCTCCTCGACCCCTACGGTGGCCCCCACGCCCTGCGCGCCGTGCGCTCGCATCTCGCCCACCTCACGTCACAGTGGTTCGCCGACCAGGGCTTCGCCGTCGTCGTGACCGACGGCCGGGGCACCCCGGGCCGGGGCACGGACTGGGAGCGGGCGGTGCACCTCGACCTCGCCAGCGCCGTGCTCGAGGACCAGGTGGACGCCCTCGAGCAGGCGGCGGCCGAGCATCCCTTCCTCGATCTCGACCGCGTCGCCATACGCGGCTGGTCGTTCGGCGGCTATCTCGCCGCCCTCGCCGTGCTGCTGCGACCCGACCGCTTCCACGCCGCCGTCGCCGGAGCCCCCGTGACCGAGTGGCGTCTCTACGACACCCACTACACCGAGCGCTACCTCGGCGACCCGGCGACCCAGCCGGAGGTGTACGACGGATCGTCGTTGCTGCCGATCGCGGCCGACCTGCGTCGCCCGCTGCTGTTGATCCACGGCCTCGCCGACGACAACGTCCTCGCCGCCCACACGCTGCGCCTCTCCTCGGCGCTGCTCGCCGCCGGTCGGCCGCACGAGGTGCTCCCCCTGGTGGGGGTGACGCACATGACCCCGCAGGAGGTGGTGGCCGAGAACCTCCTGCTCCACCAGCTCGATTTCCTCCGCCGATCGCTCGGTCTCACCGGCGTCTGATCCGGCGCTCTCGACCCGTCGGTGCCGGGCTGAGTACGGTGCGGGCCATGGAAGAGCGTCTCAGCGAGCTGTACCACGGCGTCGCCGTGCACGCCACCGCCGATCGGGAACACATGGCCGCCCTCGAGCTGCTGGCCCTGGTGATGCTCGCCGACTCCCATCTGGGCGACGACGAGATCGGGGTGCTGCGCGACATCACCGAGGACTGGCGCGGCACGGCGTTCTCGTTCGAGCAGTACCTCGGCCCGGCGATGGCCAAGGCCCGCCAGGCGTACCGCGACGGCACGGTCACCGACCTGCTCGACGACATCGACGGGCGGATCAACTCGCGGGTGCTGCGCCTGGCGTTGTTCTCGGCCGCCCGCGAGATCGCCGGGGTCGACGACGACATCACGATCGACGAGGGCAGCCTGCTGTCCGACGTCGCCGTGCGCTTCGGCTGAGACCGGCCGCCGAGACCGTGGTCACCGGGGTACCGAACGTCGTCGACATGCAGTCGGCCGCCACCGGCATCGACGGACTCGTGGTGGTCACCGTGAAGCAGGCGACCGACGAGCGGGGCACGGTGCGCGAGCTGTTCCGCGCCTCGGCCTACGCCGAGCTGCTCGCCGGGCTCGGCACGTGGGAGCAGGTGAACGTCACCGAGACCCGACGCGGGGGCGTGCGCGGCCTCCACGGGGAGGCGATGACCAAGCTCGTGGCGTGCGTGGCCGGTGAGGCGTTCGGCGCCTACCTCGATGCCCGCCCCGGTTCGCCGACGTTCGGCGCCGTCGAGACCGTCACGCTGCGACCCGGCGTGCAGGTGCTCGTGCCGCCCGGCGTCTGCAACGGGTTCCAGGCGCTGTCGGACCCGTCGTGCCAGTACCTCTACTGCTTCACCGCCGAGTGGGTGCCCGGCATGGCCGGCACGGCGTACACGCCGCTCGACCCCGGCCTGGCGATCCCGTGGCCGTTGCCGATCGACCCGAACGACCGCGCCCAGATCTCGGCCAAGGACCTCGCCGCTCCCGGGTT
Organism: Ilumatobacteraceae bacterium; assembly: GCA_963816635.1. GTDB lineage: Bacteria > Actinomycetota > Acidimicrobiia > Acidimicrobiales > Ilumatobacteraceae > Desertimonas. Next base: position 75,177 of record CAWFLK010000003.1, read on the forward strand.
CACCGCCTGACTCTGGGTTTGTGTCAGGAAGTACGACGCCTGGCGTCGTGTTTCCTGACACAAAGGTCAGTGAGGGACGCGGGCGACGGCCACGCGGTCGCGACCGGCCAGGTCGGGGCGGATCGCGACGTCGGTGTAGCCGCGGCCCACGAGCAGGCGCTCGACGGCATCGCCCTGGTCGGCGCCGATCTCGAGCACGAGCCAGCCGCCGGGTCGCAGCCAGCCCGGTGCGGCGACGACGATCGCGCCGATGTCGTCGAGTCCGTCGGCCCCGGCGAACAGCGCCTCGTGGGGCTCCCACGCCACGACCGACGGGGCGACGTCGGCGCTGCCCGACGCCACGTAGGGCGGATTGCTGACGACGAGATCGAGCGACGTCCCGGTGGGCAGCGCGTCGAACCAGTGCCCGCCGGCGATGCGCACGTTGGCCGCTCGCCGGCCGAGGCCGGCGAGGTTGGCGCGGGCGACGTCGAGGGCGTCGTCGCTGGCGTCGGTGAGCCACACCGTGATGCCGTCGACCGGCAGCTCGTCGGCGAGGGACAGACCGATCGCCCCCGACCCGGTCCCGAGGTCGGCGACCACGGTCGGGCGGGGCAGGGCGCGGGCGAGGTCGATGGCGACACCGGCGACCACCTCGGTCTCCGGCCGCGGGATCAGCACCCGTCGGTCGACGGCGAGGTCGACGTGGCGGAACGACCACCGTCCGAGCACGTAGGCCAGCGGCTCACCGGCGAGGTAGCGGGCGATCATCGCGTCGAGGTGGGCGACCATGCCGACGGTCGCCGGCTCGTCCCGAACCGCCTCGAGCCGATCGGCGCCGCTCGCCACCTCGCACATCCAGCGCGCCGCTTGGCGATCGTCGAGGCGGGCGACGGTGTCGGCGAGCAACGCCCGCCACGTGGCCGGCGGCGCGCCGTTCACGATCCGGCGCGGCGAGCTGGCGCGATCGCTCGTCGGCGGCGAGCGCGGCGACCACGTCGTCGAGGTCGCCGGCGAGGACATCGGCGAGGCGGTAGATCGTGAACCCGATGCGGTGATCGGTGAGCCGATTCTCCTTGAAGTTGTAGGTGCGGATCTTCTCGCCCCGGCCGCCGCCACCGACCTGGGCGCGCCGCTGCACCGACAGGGCCGCGTCACGTTCGCGCTCGGCGAGCTCGAGCAGGCGGGCCCGCAGCACCTGCATGGCGCGGAGACGGTTCTGCAGCTGGCTGCGCTCGTCCTGCATCGTGACCACCGTGCCGGTCGGCAGGTGCGTCACGCGCACCGCCGAGTCGGTGGTGTTCACGCTCTGGCCGCCGGCACCGCTCGAGCGGTACACGTCGATCTGCAGGTCCTTGTCGTCGATCTGCACGTCGAGCTCGTCGGCCTCGGGCAGCACCAGCACGGTGGCCGACGACGTGTGGATGCGTCCCTGGCTCTCGGTGACCGGCACGCGTTGCACCCGATGACCGCCGCCCTCGTACTTGAACTGCGGCCAGGCGTCGCGGCCCGACACGACGAACGTCACCTCGTCGAAGCCGCCGCGATCGCTCACCGTGCTCGACAGCTGCTCGACCTTCAGCCCGTGCCGACCGGCGTGGGCGACGTACATGTCGTAGAGGTCACGAGCGAAGAGGTTGGCCTCCTCGCCGCCCTCGGCGCCGCGGATCTCCACGATCACGTTGCGTCCGGCGTACGGGTCGGGCGGCACCATCAGGTCCGCCAGCTCGGCACCGATCGCGGCGAGCCGCCCGAGGGCGTCGTCGAGCTCGGCCTGGGCGAGCTCGCGCTCGTCACCGGTCGCGTCCTCGAGCAGCTCGCGCGCGGCATCGACGTCGTCGGCGGCGGCGCGTTGGCGACGCGACCGCGTCGACGACGGGCGTCAGCTCGTGGTAGCGGGTGGTGACGGTGCGCAGGGCGGCCGGGTCATTGCCGACGTCCGGATCGGCGAGGCGGGCCTCCAGCTCGGCGTGCTCGTCGACGAGCGCGGCGAGGCGGGCAGCAAGGGGGTCGGAGGCGTCGGACGGAGGCATGGCAGGGCACGTCGAGGCTACCGCGTCACGGCCTCGTCGGCAGATTTTGAGTTGTAATCGACTCAGCTTTTCTGTATCATCATCGCTGTGATGTTCGGACACGATCACACTGCGGTTCGTCCGTCACGTCCACCCTCACCCTTCCAGGAGTCCCTCGATGTACCTCACCACCTCCCCGTTCTTCGCCCCGGCCGTTCGTCGCCGCCCGGCGCTCGACGGCACCTTCGACCGCGCCCTCACGGCGCTCGCCCGTTCCTACGGCGACGTCGGCCACCGCGTCGAGGGGTCGTGGAACGACGGCACCTACCAGCTGACGGTCGATCTCCCCGGCACCCCCGAGGAGGCCGTCGGCGTGTCCGTCGCCGGTCGCACCCTCACCATCACCGTCGCCGGCGAGGGCGACAGCACCTGGACGCGGCGCCTGCGCCTCGCCCAGACGCTCGACCCCGAGCAGGTGAGCGCCCGCTACGTCAACGGCCGCCTGACGGTCACCGTCGGCGCGACCGCGGCGCCCGAGTCCCGCACCGTCGCCATCGACACCACGCCGGTCGCGCCGGCCCTCGAGGCGAGCGAGACCGTCGCTGCCGATCAGTCGAACGTCGACAACGTCAGCGAGTGACGCAACCGGTCGGCCAGCTCGCGGGTCGCCGCCACGGCGTCGCGCGATGGCGTGACCACGATCAGCTCCGCTGAGTCCGTCCCCCCCGAGCCGACGCCCGGTTCGCCTCGTGCGAGCCGGGCGTCGGCCGCGTACGGGATCACGTCGAGGTCGACGCCGACGCTGCACACGATCACGGCCGTCGAGCCGTCGGCGCGCTCGCCGACGGCGGTGCACGGCGAGCGGTCGGAGAGGTTGCGGCGAGGCACCGGCGGGTCGGTCGGCCAGACGGCGACCATGCCGACCGCCGACGGGTCGTGACCCAGACGCCACCGCATCAGCCGCTCGGGGGCGAGCCGCTGCAACGGGTGCGGTGGCCGTCCCGGACCGCGCACCGCGGCGACGGCGTCGACCACGCCGGCCAGGGCGTCGGCGGGCGGCACGTCCCCGTGGATCATCGCGAACGCCTCACGATCGTGGGCGCCGATCCCGACCTCGAGTCGCGCGGCCCCGTCCGTGCCGGCGACGACGCGGCACACCTCCAGGCCACAGACCTCACCGATGACCACGCCGTGCTCGACGATCGGCTCGGCGCCCGCTGCGGCGATCGTCGCCACCAGGTCGAGGTGCGCCGGGTCGGGGGCCAGCACGGGCGACGGCTCGGCGGGCACGGCGTCGCTGACGTCGGCGCCCGGCGCGGCGACCACGCGTATGGGCAGGTCGAACTCGCCGGCGCGGCGGGCCATCACCCCGGCACCGCCCTCGGTGAAGACCGTCAGCTCGGTGGCGCCGGCGCGGTGCGCCCAGATGATCGCCGCGCCGAGCCCGCGTCCGCTGGCGATGTCGGCGACATCGGCCTCGGTCACCAGCACCCACGCGGCACGCCCGGCGAGCATCGCCGCGCCGGTGCCGAACTCGATCGGCTCCGCGTCGGCGCCGCGGGGCGCGCCGGCCGCACGCGCGAGCGCGCCCAGCTTGGCGCGGTTCAGCAAGAAGCGGCGGCTAGTTGGCCGAGCGCGAGCCGGACGACTTGCGCTCGCCGTAGCGCTTGTTGAAGCGCTCGACGCGGCCACCGGTGTCGACGAGCTTCTGCTTGCCGGTGAAGAACGGGTGGCACTCGTTGCAGAGCTCGACGTGCAGCTCGCCCGGCTTGGTGGAGCGCGTGGTGAACACATTCCCGCACGAGCACCGAACGGTGGTCTCGGCGTAGGTGGGGTGGACGTCGGTCTTCATGGCAACTCCAAAGGAGAAATCGGGAACTCAATTGTACCGGCGTCGGCGAGCGTCGACGACCAGCCGGACGAGGCCACGCAGCGTGGCGGCGTCAGTGACCGCTTCGGCCCCCGTCCGGCAGCGAGCGCTCGCCCCGCGCCGGCGAGGGCGAGCTTGCTCGCGGCCGCCAGCACGCTGAGCGCGGCGAGCCGCTCCGTCGAGCGTCGAGCCGAGCGCGAGCGAGGTCGAAACTACATGCGACGGCTGTTTGGCGATCTCGTTGAGGAACTCGGCGTTGGTGCGGAACGTCTTGAGCCGGTCGATCAGCAGCTCGAGGCCGGGCGCGGCGTTGCCGTCGGCGGCGAGTCCCGACAGCACCCGACGCAGCTTCCACACCATCTGCAGCTGCTTGCGGTCGAACAGCAGCTCCTCGTGACGGGTGCTCGACGCGTCGACGTCGATCGCCGGATAGATCCGCCGCTCGGCGAGGCGCCGGTCGAGGCGCAGCTCCATGTTGCCGGTGCCCTTGAACTCCTCGAAGATCGCCTCGTCCATGCGGCTGTTCGTGTCGACGAGGGCCGTGGCGAGGATCGTCAGCGAGCCGCCCTCTTCGACGTTGCGCGCCGCGCCGAAGAACTTCTTCGGCGGGTACAGCGCGCCGGCGTCGATGCCGCCCGACAGGATGCGCCCGCTCGCCGGCGCGGCGAGGTTGTAGGCGCGGCTCAACCGGGTGATGCCGTCGAGGATCACCACGACGTCGTGGCCGGTCTCGACCAGTCGCTTGGCCTTCTCGATCGCCAGCTCGGCGACGTGGGTGTGCTCGTCGCTCGGACGGTCGAACGTCGAGGAGATCACCTCGCCCTGAACGGTGCGGCGGATGTCGGTGACCTCTTCGGGCCGCTCGTCGATCAGCAGCACGATGAGCTTGACCTCGGGGTTGTTCTGCTCGATCGACTTGGCGATGGTCTTCATCACCGTGGTCTTGCCGGCCTTGGGCGGCGACACGATGATGCCGCGCTGTCCCTTGCCGATCGGCGACACGAGGTCGATGATGCGGGCCGTCATGTTGCTCGGGTCGGTCGGATCCTCGAGGCGGAGGTTCTCGTCGGGGAAGAGCGCGGTGAGGTCCTCGAACCGGGGTCGCCGCTTGGCGGCCTCCGGGTCGCCACCGTTGACCGTGTGCACCTCGAGCAGGGCCGGGTTCTTCTCGTTGCGACCGGCCGGCCGGCTGAGACCGGTGATGTGGTCCCCCTTGCGCAGCCCGTACTGGCGGGCGAGCTTGACCGGGATGTACGAGTCGTCGCGACTCGGCAGGTAGCCCTTCACGCGGAGGAAGCCGTAGCCCTCGTCGCGCATGTCGAGGTAGCCCGACACCGCGACCGGCTCGTTGCTCGGCACGCTTTCTTCCACCGCTTGCTCGATCACGGGACCGTCGTCGCCCTGCGGACCGTCCCCGCCGCGGTTGCCCTTGCGCCGACGGCGCCGGCGACGGTTGCGCGACTCGCCGTCGCCCTCGGCCTCACCGCCCGGCTGACGCGTCTGCGTGGCGAGGTCGTCGTGCGCCGATGGACCGTCCCCGTCGGTCACCGCGCTCGTCGGCGAACCCGCGTCGCTCGGTGTGAAGACGGGCGCCGTGGCGCTCGACGACGCCGCGCCGTTCGTCGCCACGACGCCGGCCGGGGCGGACGCGACGGGGTCGGACACGAGGTCGGCGGCGATGTCGAGCTCCCACTCCGCCGGCGGCTCGCCGTCGAGGACGGCCACCGCCGTCGGCAGTGCGGCGCCGTCGCCGTTGGAGGCGGCGTCGCCGTTGGCGACGGCATCGCCGTTGGCGACGGCATCGCCGTTGACGGCGGCCACGGCCACCGGCTCGGGGAGCGGGGCCGGCGCACCGGCGCTCACCGCCGGCGCCGAGCCGGTGGTCTCGAGGATCGAGTCGATGATGTCGGACTTCTTCGTGCGCGCCGACGCCTTCAGGCCGAGCGCCTTGGCAATGGCCAGGAGTTGGTCCTTGTCCTTCGATTCCAGGACGGACTGTTCGAGTGCCTCAGCGGCCACGGGAGTACCTGCTTTCTCGGTACGGCGTCGCCGTGGAGAGGAGGGGGTCGGCGTGGGGTTCCGCAGTGCGCCGACACCATCGACCCCACGGTCGAGGTGAGATCGTGCTCGTGCGGCAGGACGGGGAGTCCGTGGAACGAGCGGGCGTCCGAGGATTCTCGGGCGCGAGTGATGATACCGACCATCGGGACCACTCGCAAACACCCGGCGACGCCTAATGTCGGCACACCCCCCGGCGATGTCCTAACGTTGCCGTTCTTGCGCTCTGCCGACGGCAGATCGCGGCGGAAACCACCACGTTCACGACACAGGGGAGAACAAGCATGCACCGAAGGAAGTTGATCACCGCACTGGCGGTCGGGGCCTCGTGCGCCGGACTGATCCCGGCGGCGATGGCCGGCGCCAGCACCCCGCCCGGCAGCGGCGGTGGCGGCGACTACTGCGCCGCCCACGTCGCCCTCGAGGCCGCGATCAACGGAGACGACCCGTCGGCGATCGGTCCGGCGGTCGAGGCCGCCCAGGCCGCGGCACCGGCGGAGATCCAGGACGCGCTCGCCGACGGCGATCGCCAACTCGCCGACCGACGGGCCGCCGAGTCCCGAGTTCATCGAGTCCTACAACACCGTCCTCGACTGGGTCGCCGCCAACTGCGGCTTCAACGACGCTCGACGTCGTCGCGACCAACTACGCCTACGGCGGCATCGCCGATGGCGACCAGATCCCGGCCGGGGTCACCGTCATCCGCCTCGACAACCAGGCCGACGAGTACCACGAGATCGATCCTGGTCCGCCGCAACGAGGGCACCACCGAGACGCTCGACGAGCTGCTGGCGATGTCCGACGAGGAGGTCGAACGCCAAGGTCACCGACGTCGGCGCCGTCTTCGCCGCGCCCGGCACGGTCGGCGGCACGGTCGTCGACCTCGCCCCCGGCGACTACATCGGCCTGTGCTTCATCCCCAAGGGCACGACCCAGGAGGCGATGGACCAGATGATGGCGGCCGAGGCTCGGCACCCGACGGGCAGCGCCCCGACCGGCACGGCCGAGGAGGGCCCGCCGCACTTCACCCTCGGCATGCACGTCGAGTTCACGGTCGTCGAGGGTGGCGCGGCCACCACCGGCTCCGACGCGATGACGATGACGTCGATGGACATGACGCCGGCCACCACCGGCTGACGACACAGCACCCGTTCCAGCAGCCCGCGGCCCAACGGCGTGCCGCGGGCTGCTGCCGCGGTCCACGACCTCCGGGTCGGGCGTGCGCCGGCCCGGCGATGTCCGTAACAGTGTCCGGCCATTGCGCTCCTGCCGACGGCGAGCAGCGACGGCGGAAACCACCACGTTCACGACACAGGGGAGAACAAGCATGTACCGAAGGAAGTTGATCACCGCACTGGCGGTCGGGGCTTCGTGCGCCGGACTGATCCCGGCGGCGATGGCCGGCGCGACCGCACCGCCAGGCTCCGCCAGCGTCAGCGGCTACTGCGCGGCCCACGTCGCTCTCGAGGCTGCGTTCAGCGGCGCTGACCCGTCGGCCATCGGTCCGGCGGTCGAGGCCGCCCAGGCCGTCGCGCCCGACGAGGTCGCCGGGATGCTCGCGGACGTGCTCGCCAACAACTACCGACGGCCCGCCGACGCCGGCGTTCATCGAGTCCTACGGCCAGCTGCTGCAGTGGATCACCGACAACTGCGGGTTCGACACGCTCGACGTCGTGGCGACCAACTACGCCTACGGCGGCATCGCCGATGGTGACCAGATCCCGGCCGGGGTCACGGTGATCCGCCTCGACAACCAGGCCGACGAGTACCACGAGATCGCCCTGTTCACGCGCAACGAGGGCACGACCGAGTCGCTCGACGAGCTGATGGCGATGTCCGAGGACGAGCTCGGCGCCAAGCTCACCCCGGCCGGCTGCGGCTTCGCCGCGCCCGGGCACCGTCGGCGGCACGGTCGTCGACCTCACGCCCGGCGACTACATCGGCCTGTGCTTCATCCCCAAGGGCACGACCCAGGAGGCGCATCGACGCAGATGCTCGCGGCGGCCGGCTCGGCACCCGACGGAGGCAGCGCCCCGACCGGCACGCGAAGGGCCGCCGCACTTCACGCTCGGCATGCACGTCGAGTTCACGGTGGTCGAGGGTGGCGCGGCCACCACCGGCTCCGACGCGATGACGATGACGTCGATGGACATGACGCCGGCCACCACCGGCTGACGACACAGCACCCGTTCCAGCAGCCCGCGGCCCAACGACGTGCCGCGGGCTGCTGCGCGTCACCCATCGGAGTGCGCCGATGCGCGGGACGGGGGTCGCCCGGCACTCGGGTGCCGGTCAACACTCCGATGAAGGAGCGGGTCGTTCAGGCGAAGGTGCGGGCGACGAAGTCCTCGACCACGGCGAGGTCGTCGGGCAGCCGCTCGATGTGCTCGGGTCGGTCGAAGAGGTCGGCGAGGTGGTCCGGCAGCGCCGGGCGCACGCCGGTCGCCCGCTGCACGGCGTCGGGGAACTTCGCCGGGTGGGCCGTCGCCATCGTGACCACCGGGTGGTCCCCGGCGAGGGCTCGGGCCGCCGCCGTCCCGGTGGCCGTGTGCGGGTCGACGAGGATGCCGCTCTCGGCGTGGATGCGCCGCATCTCCGCGGCCACCTGGTCGTCGTCGAACCGAGCGGCGCGGAACGCTCCGCTGATCCATCGCTCGTGGGCGTCGTCGGTGACGCGCAACGCGCCGGCGTCGCGGAACCGCACCATCTGCTCGCTGGTGCGGGCACCGTTGCGGCCGTTCATCTCGAACAGCAGCCGCTCGAAGTTGGACGACACCTGGATGTCCATCGACGGACTGCTGGTCGCGACGACCGGGCGCGTCGACATGTCGCGGTCGTTGACGAACCGGGTGAGGATGTCGTTGGCGTTGGACGCCACGATGAAGTCGGCGACGCTCGCGCCCATCCGCTGCGCCGCCCAGCCGGCGAGGACGTTGCCGAAGTTGCCGGTGGGCACGCACGCCGTGATCGGCTCGCCCAGCGCCCGTGCGGCGGTGACGTAGTACACGGTCTGGGCCATCACACGCGCCCAGTTGATCGAGTTGACCGCCGAGAGCCGCATCCGCTCGCGGAACCCGACGTCGTTGAACATCGCCTTCACGAGGTCCTGGCAGTCGTCGAACGTGCCAGCGACGGCGACCGTGCGCACGTTCGGCGCGTCGACGGTGGTCATCTGCCGGCGCTGCACGTCGCTCGGCCCACCGTCGGGGTAGAGCACCACGATGTCGACCCGCTCGCAGTGGCGCACCGCCTCGATGGCCGCCGAGCCGGTGTCACCGCTCGTGGCGCCGACGATGGTGAGGCGCTCGTCGCGCTCGGCCAGCACGTGGTCGAACAGCAGCCCGACCAGCTGCAGGGCGACGTCCTTGAACGCCAACGTCGGACCGTGGAACAGCTCGGCCAGCCACTGGCGGTGGTCGATCTGCACCAGTGGCACGACGGCGGCGTGGCGGAACGACGCGTACGCGCGGTGGCACAGGGCGTCGAGGTCGGCGGCGTCGATGTCGTCACCGACGAACGGCCGGATCACGGCGGCGGCCGTGTCGGCGTAGGTGCCGGCGCGCGCGAGCACGTCGTCGGCGGGGAGCGACGGCCACGACTCGGGCACGTACAGCCCGCCGTCGCTCGCCAGGCCCGACAGGAGCACGTCGGCGAAGCCGAGCGTCGGCGCCATGCCACGCGTCGAGACGTACTTCAAAGCGTTCGGCCGCGAGGCCGACGCGCTTGCGGAGCGCTGCGGTCGGCGCTCCTGCCGCGTACACCCGTCGGGGGCCGGGGGGCGGTAGCCCCCTGGTGCGGCGGCAAGGGCGAGCTTGCTCGCCGCCGCCAGCAGCTGGGTGCGGCGCAGCCGCTCCAGATGCTCGACCGAGCGGAGCGAGCGCAGCGAGCGAGCGAGGTCGAAACATCATCCGTCGACCACGCGGAGCAGGCTGCCGACGCTGCGCACCGAGGGCAGCTCGCGCAGCTGCTGCACGATCGCCTGCACGGCCGACTCCTGGGCCCGGTGGGTGATGAACACGAGGCGGGCGTCGGGCCCGAGGCCTTCCTGCTCGGCGGCACGGATGCTCACGCCGTGGTCGGCGAGCACGCCCGTGACGGCGTGCAGCACGCCCGGTTCGTCGGCCACCTCCAACCCGAGGAGGTACTCCGACATCGTCGAGTCGATGGGCCGGATCTGCGCCTTGGCGAAGGTGCCGAGCGACGAGTGCGTCCCTCGGGTGAGGTTGAGCGCGGCGTCGATGACGTCGCCGAGCACCGCGCTCGCGGTCGGCTGACCGCCGGCGCCGCGCCCGTAGAACATCAGCGAGCCGGCGGCGCCGCCCTCGACGAACACGGCGTTGAAGCTGTCGCGCACGCTCGCCAGAGGGTGGGCGGCGGGCACCATCGCCGGGTGCACGCGCACGCCGACCGCGCCGCCGTCGCCCTCGAGATCGATGATGGCGAGCAGCTTGACCACGTAGCCGAGGCGCCGGGCCACCTCGATGTCGGCGCTGGTGACGTTGCTGATGCCCTCGTGGTACACGTGCCCGGCGACGACCTTCGAGCCGGAGGCGATCGACGCCATGATCGCCGCCTTGGCGCCGGCGTCGTAGCCCTCGACGTCGGCCGTCGGGTCGCGTTCGGCGTAGCCCAGTCGCTGCGCTTCGGCGAGCGCGTCGCCGTAGGTGGCACCGTGGTCGGTCATCTTCGTGAGGATGTAGTTGGTGGTGCCGTTGACGATGCCCATCACGCGGGTGATCGGCTCGCCGCGCAGGCTCTCGCGCAGCGCCCGCACGATGGGGATGCCGCCGGCCACCGCCGCCTCGAACAGCAGGTCGACGCCGCACTCGTCGGCGAGCGTGAACAGCTCGACGCCGACGTTGGCGAGCAGCTCCTTGTTCGCCGTGACGACCGGCTTGCCCCGGCCGAGGGCGGTGGAGATCAGCTCACGGGCCGGCTCGATGCCGCCGATGACCTCCACCACGAGGTCGATGTCGGGGTCCTCGACGATGGCGACCGGGTCGTTGGTGAGCTCGGCCCCCCCGATGTCGAGGTCGCGGTGGCGGGAGAGGTTGCGCACGGCCACCTTGGTGACCTCGAGGTGGACGCCCGTGCGCGCCTCGATCTCCTTGGCCCGGGCGGCGACGAGGGGCACGAACGCGCTGCCGACGTTGCCACAGCCGAGGACACCGATGCGTACCGTTGACATCGGGGTCGAAGGCTAGCGAGAGGGCCGGGGGCGACGTGATTGCGTTCCCGGCCGGGCGGGCCTGTCGGTTCAGCGCTCGTCGGTGGCTCCGCTCACGGACGAGCAGTGGCCGCTGTCGGACGCGTCACCACTCACTCACGCGACGAGAGCGAGAAGTTCGGCGCGGTCGGGGCCGGGCATCGGCGGTTGGTCGGCTCGGGCATCGATCTCGAGGACGCGAGCGAGCACACCGGGCCGGCTGAACAGCTCTTCCGGCATCGTCAGGCACGACAGCAGCTCGGCGAACCAGCGCGCCGCGTCCTCGTCGACGGACTTCGCCCGCGCCAGGGCCATGACGACGGCGCCCGGACCCTCCGGGGCGAAGCGCTCGCCGCTGATGGCCGCGCCCATCTCGGCGTGGCGGAGCTGGCCGTTCTGCACCGTCGCCTCGTACCACGGGCCGACGACCGCCTGCGTCGCGGTATCGAAGGCGATCGCCAGCTCCGCGGAACAGGCATCGTGCTCGCGCAAGACGCTGCAGAGCACCTCGGTGTGCATCAGGCCCATCGTCATTCCCCGCCCGAGCGACGGGTCGGTGCACTGCTGGGCGTCACCCAGCGCGACGAGACCGGTGGCCACCGGGACGCCGTCGACGACGAAGCGTCGGACGCGGTTGGCGATGCCGTTCATCGAGGCGATGTCGCGGATCGGCTCACCGTCGACCCAGTGGGCGTGGAGCGGGCAGGCCCGAAGGACGCGGTCGAACACGTCGGGGTGGCGTATCGGGCGCAGCGCACGATCGTCGGCGCGGGTGTACACGGTGACCGCCCACGTCGAGTCGATCCGCTGGGAGGGTGAGCAGCGAGATCGAACCCAGGGGTGTGATGATCGGTGCCCGCAGCTCGGGCAGCTGGCCGTCCCTGGAGCGGTAGTAGCGGCCGGTGTAGGCGAACCCGCTGTCGTGCTCGTCGCTCGGCGGCCGCGGCGTACCGCTGTCGGCCAACAGGTCGGCGACGGGTGAGCCCCGGCCACCGGCGTCGACGACGAGGTCGGCGCGCACCTCGGTGCCGCCAGCCAGTCGCACGCCCGCGATGTGGGCGACGCCGGGTTCGACGTCGGCGCCGCGCAGCAACCCCACGACGGGTGCGCCACGACACACCGAGATCGCCGGCTCGTCGACCAGCGCGCTCGCCCACAGCCAGTCGAACGTCGGTCGGCGGGCGGTGACCGTTCCGAAGCGGTCGTCGTCGGGTCGATGGGTGGATCCGGGAACGAGATCGACGAACGCGTGGGCCAGGTTCATCTCGAGCCCGCCGTGCTCGCGTAGCCGCTCGACGAGGTGCGGGAAGTACCGGCCCATCAACGCGTGGCCACGTGGCAGCAGGCCGTGGGCGAAGCGGTACTGGCGGATGCTTCGCCGATCCCACTCCCACGCCTCGTCAGGCCCGGCGGGGACCGGACCGGCATCACGGTCGACCACGAGCACGTCGTGGCCGTCGGCCGCCAACATCAACGCGGCCGCGCTGCCGCTGAACCCTGCGCCGATGACGATCACTTTCGACATCGAACTCCTCCTCGGATCGACGTGATGCCCGCCGTCCGACGGGCATGCGATCAGCCTGAACCGTTGCCCCTGGGCGCGCGTGGAGGACGACTGACCTTGCCGTGGAGATTGCGTGACCGTCGTGAGACGTCGCGTGGCTCCCGGCGATCTCGTGTCCGCCCGTGACCCCTACCGGCCCGCACACCAGCGAGACGCGCGGCGGGCCGAAGCTCACGCCCGCACGCCGCTCCCCACTCACGACGGCAGTCGCGAGGCTCCCTGCTGGTTGCCGAGGCGCGCCGGCGTGTCGGGGTGGGGCGTGAAGGAGTCCTCGTGCACCTCCACGCGGTGCGTCTCGATCCACTCGACGGCGAGGTCGACGACGGCGCGCACCGACACCAGCCGCGCCGTCGCGGCTCCGATCGACGCCACGCTCTCGATCCCGGCGTCCTCGATCGCCGCGCCGATCTCGGCGAAGTCGGACGCGTCGTGGTCGAGCTCGCGCCACGTCACCCACGTCGCCCGGCCGTCGACCGTCATCGCCGCCCCCTGGTCGATCCAGTGCTTCGCCGGCCAGAGCGCCCGGTGCTCGGCGAGGTGCAGGGCCGAGGAGTTGGCGTGGCCGACGCCGAGCAGGAGGATCGACGCGTCGGCGGCGTAGAGCTTGCCGAGCGGCGACTGCTCGCCGAAGCCCGACGGCACGGCGTGCTCGGCGAGCACCTCGTCGATCCGCGGCCCGATCCCGCCGAACGACACGCGCGGGTGCCAGCTCCGCCGGAAGCCCGGGTAGCGCCGCATGCACTCGACCACCGCGCCCATGCGCGTGGTGGGCGTGAGGCGGGGGTGGAACGGCGGCATCGACGCCCGGATGGTGTCGAACCACCCTTCGGGGAGCTTCGGATCCCAGTGACTCGGCTCGCTCCACGGGTCGGAGTGCGTGGGCACGACGACGGTGCCGGCGCGGCCCACGGCCTCGAGCAGCGCGTCGACGACGGCCTGAGCGCCCCCGACGACGAAGCCCAGCGACCGCAGCGACGAGTGCACGAGCACCACGTCACCCGGGCGGATGCCGACCGCCCGCAGGCCGTCGACCAGAGCGGCCTTGGTGACCAGCTCGGGCACCGTGGCGACCGTCGCCGCCGGCACCGCCGCCAGCCCCGGCCACGCCCGGACCGGGTCCGGCTCGTCGGCGTGACGGGCGACGTGCGCCGAGGCCATGTTCAGCGCACCACGTCGTGGAGTCGGGTGACCGCGGCGACCACCTCGTCGAACTGGCGGCGGTTGAGGATCGCCCCTTCCCGGCGCACCTGCCCGGGGTCGATGTCGAGGAGCCGGTCGACCTTGGCGTAGCTCGTGCGGCCGCGGCTGTCCCACTCCCCGGTGCCGACGTCGACGTAGTCGTCGCGCTGCTTGTCCTTCGACGTGAGGGCCACGCCGGACAGCCGCTCGCCGTGACGGCCGATGATGACGACGGGGCGGTCCTTGCCGAGCGTCGGGTCGTCCTCGAAGGGCACCCAGGTCCACACCACTTCGCCCGGATCGGGGTCGCCGTCGAGCTGCGGTGCGTACTCGATCCGGACGCCGGGGTCGACGTGCCGCGTCGGCGGCTCCTCGCGACGGACCGAGCGACCCGAGCCGGGCTCGATGTTCTTGAACGTCGACGCCACCCGGCGGGCGGCGCGAGCGAGCCTCTCGGTGAAGCGGGCCATGCGCGACAGGGTAGGCGGGTCGGCGCCCTCACGGCGGGGATCGCTCGGATGCGCTGACGGCGGCAATCGCAGGGCGTGCTGGGGTAGCGTCGTGCGCTGATGTGGCTCGAACGCATCGCCGCGCCCGGCGACCTCGACGATCTGACCGAGGACCAGCTCACCGAGCTGGCCGGCGAGATCCGTGACTTCATCGTCGCCTCGGTCGCCGAGTGCGGCGGCCACCTCGGTTCCAACCTCGGCGCGGTCGAGCTCACGCTCGCCCTGCACCGCGTGTTCCAGTCCCCGCGCGACGCCCTGCTGTGGGACACCGGCCACCAGGCCTACGTGCACAAGATCCTCACCGGGCGACAGGCCGGGTTCGCCGACCTGCGCCGCGCCGGCGGCCTGTCCGGCTATCCCTCGCGCGCCGAGAGCCCGCACGACTTCGTCGAGAACTCGCACGCCTCGACGATCCTCAGCTACGCCTACGGCCTCGCCGTGGCGCGCGACGCCGGCACGGTCGACCACCGCCACGTCGTCGCGGTGATCGGTGACGGCTCGATGACCGGCGGCATGGCCTACGAGGCCCTCAACAACCTCGGTCACAGCGCCAAGCGCGTCATCATCGTGCTCAACGACAACGGCCGCAGCTACGCGCCGACGATCTCGAACCTCACCGCCGAGCGTCCCCGCCCCGAGACCCCACCGTCCGCCGACACGCCGCCGGTCATCTCGCGCATCGGCGAGTGGATGACCCAGGCGCTGACCGAGATCCGCCTCAACCCGGTGTACGTGCGCCGGCAGCGCAAGCTCGAGGAGCTGGTGCGCGACGTGCCGCTGGTCGGCAACCCGGCCGAGCGGGCGCTCGAAGCGGTCAAGGCGGCGGCTCGTGAGTTCCTCCAGCCCCCGGCGTTCTTCGAGGCCCTCGGCGTCCGCTACGTCGGACCGGTCGACGGTCACGATCTCGGTCAGCTCGAGCCGGCGCTGCGCAACGCCGTCGAGCTGTCGAGCGAGGGCCCGATCGTCGTCCACGTGCTCACGCGCAAGGGCAAGGGCTACCCGCCCGCCGAGGACGACGACGAGAAGCACCTGCACGACGCCCCGCCGGTGTTCGACCCGCTGGTCGGCCCGCCCAAGGCGGTGCCGACCGGGTACACGCAGACCTTCGCCGAGTCGATCATCAAGGTCGCCGAGGCCGACGATCGCATCGTCGCCATCACCGCGGCGATGGCGGGACCGACCGGCCTGCTCCCCTTCCAGGACCGCTTCCCCGAGCGGTTCGTCGACGTCGGCATCGCCGAGCAGCACGCCGTCACCTCCGCGGCCGGCATGGCGATGGGCGGGCTGCGCCCGGTCGTGGCGATCTATTCGACGTTCCTGTCGCGGGCGTGGGACCAGGTGGTGTACGACGTCGCCCTGCACCGGCTCCCCGTGATCTTCTGCCTCGACCGTGCCGGGATCACCGGCCCCGACGGGCCGAGCCACCACGGCGTGTACGACATGGCGATGCTCTCGAGGGTGCCCGGGATGCGGGTGCTCGCGCCGTCGAGCGCCCAGGAGCTCGCCCAGATGCTCGGCGACGCGGTGGTGCTCGCCGACGACGGGCCGGTCGCCATCCGCTATCCGCGTGGTCGCGCCCGGATCGTCGACGAGCACGAGGTCGGCCACGGGCTGGCGGCGCGGCGAACGCGAGCCGCCGACCGACCCCGCCGGCGCCGTGTGCCTGCTCGCCGTCGGCAAGCTCGTGGCGAGCGCCGAGAAGGCGGCCGCCGACCTCGAGGCCGCGGGGATCGACGCGACGGTGTGGGACGTGCGCTGCTGCGCACCGCTCGACCCGGAGATGATCCGCGACGCCGCCGCCCACCGGGTGGTCGTGACCGCCGAGGACGGCGTGCGGGCCGGTGGCGTCGGGATGACGATCGCCGACGAGATCGGCGCCGTCGCCCCGGCCGTGCCGGTGCACGTGCTCGGCATCCCGACGCGGTTCATCCCGCACGCGGCGACGCCCGAGGAGATCCTCGCCGGCCTCGGTCTCGACGCGACGGGAATCGCGTCGGCCGCGCGGGCGTTGCTCCAGACGGCATGACAGAGAACTCCCCCGACAACTCCTCCCCCCAGACCCGGCCGGCGCGCTGGCGTCGATCGGTCCTCGACCTGGCCGTCACCCCCGAGGGCTCCACCAGCGCCGACGCCCTCGCCGAGACCACCGAGCTGGCGCGTCGGGCCGAATCGCTCGGCTATCACCGGTTCTGGGTCGCCGAGCACCACAACATGCCGACGGTCGCGAGCACGTCGCCGGCGGTGTTGATCGCCCACGTCGCCGCCAGCACGAGCACGATCCGCGTCGGGTCCGGCGGGGTGATGCTCCCCAACCACCCGCCGCTCGTGGTCGCCGAGCAGTTCGCGTTGCTCGAGGCGCTGCACCCCGGGCGCATCGACCTCGGCATCGGTCGCGCCCCGGGCACCGATCCGGCCACCGCGGCCGCGCTGCGGCGCACCCCCGCCGGGCTCGGCGCCGAGGACTTCCCCGCCGAGCTCGTCGACCTGATGGGCCTGCTCGGCGACCGCCGCCGCGACCACGGCGCGTGGGACCGCTTCCGCGCCACGCCGGCGGCCACGTCGTCGCCGGAGGTGGTGCTGCTCGGCTCGAGCGGCTACTCCGCCCAGCTGGCCGGGCTGCTCGGGCTGCCGTTCGCCTTCGCCCACCACTTCGACATCGGCACGTCGATCTCGACGGTCGACGCCGCCGAGTGGTACCGCCAATCGTTCGCACCGAGCGTCACCCTCGACGAGCCCTACTTCATCGTGACGGCCGGCGTGCTGGCCGCCGACACCGACGACGAGGCCGAGCACCTGGCCGGGCCGGCCCGTCTCGCCATGCTGGCCATGCGCACCGGGCGGCGCCTGACCCTCGTCAGCCCGGAGCAGGCCGCCGTGCACCCCGACATGGAGGTGGCGCGGGCGATGCCGTCCAACCGCATCGTCGGCGACGCAGAAACCGTGGCCGAGCGTCTCGACGAGCTGGTGACGATCACCGACGCCGACGAGGTGATGGTGTCGACGATGACGTACGGGCTCGCCGAACGGGTGCGCACGCTCGAGCTGGTCGCCGACCACGCCGACCGCCCGGTGCCGGCAACACCGGCGTGAGCGGCACCGGTTCGGCGCCGTTCCCTTCGAGCGAGCAGCTCGCCGACGAGCTCGCCGTCGCCTTCGAGCTCGCCGACGTGGCCGACGCGTGCACGCTCGAACCGTTCATGGACCGCGCCTTCGACGTCGAGCGCAAGGCCGATGCCTCCGAGGTCACCGCCGTCGACCGCGGCACCGAAGCGGCGATCGCCGATCGGCTGCGCCGGCTGCGACCCGAACACGCCCTGTTCGGCGAGGAGCACGGCGAACGAGCCGGCACCGGCACCGGCTGGCGCTGGATCGTCGACCCGATCGACGGCACGTCCGGCTACGTGCGCGGCATCCCCGTGTGGGCCACGCTGCTCGCCCTCACCTACGCCCCACCCTCCCGACCACCGCAGCTGGCCGCCGCCGTGGTGTCGGCCCCGGCGCTCGGTCGGCGCTGGTGGGCGACGGCCGGCGGTGGCGCCTTTGCCGACGGGCGACCGTGTCGCGTGTCCGACGTCGGCGAGCTCGCCGACGCCCAGGTGAGCATCACGTTCAGCGCCGGGTGGGAGGAGCTCGGGCTGGTGCCGGCGCTCACGGCCATCATCGGCGGAGCCCGCCGCGCCCGCGGTATCGGCGACTTCTGGCAGCACTGCCTGGTCGCCGAGGGAGCGATGGACGTGGCCGTCGACGCCGTCGGCGTCGCCCCGTACGACATCGCCGCCGTGCGCCTGCTGGTCGAGGAGGCCGGCGGGCGCCTGACCGATCGCCACGGCGTGGCCACCCACGACTCCGACACCGCGATCAGCAGCAACGGGGTGCTGCACGACGAGATCCTGCGCCGGCTCGGTGCCGAATGACCCCCGGTAGCCTGAAGACATGAGCGAGGTCATCAGTCCGTTGGCCGGACTGGCCGCGGCCGACGCCGCGCCCACCACCAGCACACCGATCATCGAGATCACCGACGCCGCGCTGGCCAAGCTCAGCGAGCTGCGCGACGAGGAGGCCGATGCCGACCAGCTCGGTCTGCGCCTCGAGATCGCGTCCGACCCCGGCGAGCCGTTCCGCTACGAGCTGGGCTTCGAGGAGTACCTCACGGCGGCGTTCTCCGACGAGGTGCGCACGCACGGCGGGCTCAAGGTGATGATCCCCGGGTCGCGACGTCGAGCTGCTCAGCGGTGCCACGCTCGACTTCACCGACAGCCAGGGACTGGTGATCCGCAATCCGAACCGCCCGACGGCTCCCAGCGTCGAGGGGCTCACCGGCGACGATGCGCTGTCGGCGGAGATCGAGACGGTGCTGGCCACCGACGTCAACCCGGCGTTGGCGTCGCACGGCGGGTTCGTCACCTACGTCGGCCACGACGGCGAGGGAACCGTGTACCTCACGATGGGCGGTGGCTGTCACGGGTGCTCGATGAGCCGGATGACGATGCTCGACGGCGTGCAGACCATGCTGATCGAGGCCGTCGACGGGGTGAGCGCGGTGAAGGACCTCACCGACCACTCCACCGGCGAGAACCCCTACTACGGCTGACCAGATCTGCGCATCGAACCCGACGCGTCGATCTGGTCACCCACGTTCTCGATATCGAGACTGTGGGTGACCAGATCGCCGTTTGAGACGCAGAGTGACCAGATCGGCCCGTGAGAGCGCCTGGCGTCTAGCCTCGCTCCCGTGACGGAGGGCAGCCGCAAGGCGATCTTTGCGGCGTTCGCCGCCAACCTCGGGATCGCCATCTCGAAGTTCGTCGGGTTCCTCATCACCCACTCGGCCGGCCTGCTGGCGGAGGCGTTCCACTCCCTCGCCGACACCGGCAACCAGGGCCTGCTGATGCTGGGCGGCAAGCGGGCCGAGCGCAAGGCCGACGCACGAGCATCCGTTCGGGTACGGGCGCGAGCGCTACTTCTGGGCGTTCGTCGTGTCCCTGGTGCTGTTCTCGATGGGTGGGCTGTTCGCCCTCTACGAGGGGTTCTCCAAGCTGCGCCATCCGCACGAGGTGGAGAACCTGCCGGTCGCCATCGTCATCCTGCTCTTCTCGGTCGCCCTCGAGTCGTTCTCGCTGCGGACCGCGTACAAGGAGGCGAGCAAGCACAAGGCGAAGGACATCTCGTGGTGGGGGTACATCCGCGGGTCGAAGGCTCCCGAGCTGCCGGTGGTGCTGCTCGAGGACGTCGGCGCCGAGATCGGCCTGCTGATGGCGTTGTCGGGCGTGCTCCTCGCCCACTACACCGGCGAGCCGCGATGGGACGCCCTCGGCTCGATCGGCATCGGCCTGCTGCTCGTGGTCATCGCCGCCGTGCTGGCGGTGGAGATGAAGGGCTTGCTCCTCGGCGAGTCGGCGTCGGACGACAACATCGCCGCGCTCAACGCAGCGATCACGGGCTCGCCGTCGGTGCGTGGCGTCATCCACATGCGCACCGAGCACCTCGCCCCCGACGAACTGCTCGTGGCGGCCAAGGTGGAGTTCGACCCCGAGCTGACGATGGCCGAGCTGGCGCTGGCGATCGACGGCGTCGAGGTGGCGATGCGCCGGGCGGTGCCGATCGCCCGCTTGGCGTTCATCGAGCCGGACGTGTTGCGTCGGTCCTGACGACGTCGCGCCGGCCTACACTCGCGTCGAACGACTGAACGGGGAGCCCGCGGGACACGGCGGGCTGAGAGGGTGGTCGCCGCCACCGACCCGAGAACCTGATCCGGGTAATGCCGGCGGAGGGAGCACAGCATGGGCACGATCCCCGCCCACCACACGCCACCATCACCGCCACCGGACGCCCCGGTGTGCGTCGTGGTGGTCACCGGCTCGGCCCCCCTGCACCCGCGTGCGATCGCCGCCGTGCCACCCGGTGCCTACGTCGTGGCCGCCGACGGCGGGCTCGACCACGCCCGCGCCGCCGGGCTCGACCCCGACCTGCTCGTCGGCGACCTCGACTCGATCAGCCCGGTCGGGCTGGCGTGGGCCGTCGAACACGCGCAGGTCGAGCGTCACCCCGCCGACAAGACGTGCACCGACACCGAGTTGGCCCTGGCGCTCGCCGCTCGGCGCTCGCCCGATCACGTGCTGCTCGTCGCCGGCGCCGGCGACCGCCTCGACCACGCCCTCGCCGCGCTCGGAGCCCTCGGCGCACCGTCACTCGAGCGGGTCGCCGAGGTCGAGGGGTGGTGGGGCTCCGACCACGTGCGCGTGGCCCGCCCCGGGCGGCCGGTGACGCTCGAGGTCGCGCCCGGCACCACGTTCTCGGTGCTCGCGGCCCACGGCGGGTGCGACGGCGTCACGGTCACCGGTGCCCGTTGGCCGCTCACCGACGCGACGCTCGGCCCGCTCGTCGGACTCGGCGTGTCGAACGAGGCGAGCGCGCCGTCGGTCGGCGTCGCCGTCGCCGTCGGCATCGCCACCGTGCTCGTGCCCGGAGCCCAGCCGTGAGGCGGGGCCGGGCGATGGCGACGCTCGCCGCGGCGCTGCCGGTCTTCGCGGTCACGGCGCCGGCGTCGGCACCGTCCGACGGCGGCGATGTGACGCTGGTGGTGTACGACTCGTTCCCCACCGAGGGCACGAGCCTGAACGACGCCCTCGGGCGCTTCACCGACGAGACCGGCATCGACGTGCACATCGTGGTCGCCGGCGACACCGGCACGATGGTGTCGAAGGCGGTGCTGACCGCCGGCAACCCCGAGGGCGACGTGATGTGGGGGGTCGACAACACGTACCTCTCGCGGGTGGTCGACGGTGGCGTGTTCGAGCCCTACGTGGCGGCCGGTCTCGACGACGTGCCGGCGGCGCTGCGTGACGGCGTCGGTGACGCGATCGCCACACCGGTGGACTTCGGGGACGTGTGCGTCAACGACGATCTGGCCTGGTTCGCCGATCACGACCTCGACCCGCCCGCCGACCTCGAGGCGCTCGCCGATCCGGCGTACCGCGACCTGCTCGTGGTGGAGGATCCGGCGGCGTCGTCGCCCGGCCTGGCGTTCCTGCTCGCGACGATCGCCCGCTACGGCGACGACGGCTGGGCGGACTACTGGTCACGCCTCACCGCCAACGGGGTGGAGGTCGCCGACGGCTGGACCGAGGCCTACTACGACCGCTTCAGCGGCGCCGGCGACGGCGACCGCCCGCTCGTGGTGAGCTACGGGACGAGCCCGCCGGCCGAGGTGCTGTTCGCCGATCCGCCGATCGACGCGCCGACCACCGGGGTCATCGCCGACACCTGCTTCCGTCAGGTCGAGTACGCCGGCGTGCTCCGGGGCACCGATGCACCCGACGCGGCGCACCGCCTCGTCGACTTCCTGCTGACCCCGGCGTTCCAGTCGGAGATCGCCCTCAACCTGTTCGTCTACCCGGCGAACGACACCGTCGGCCTGCCCGCCGCGTTCACCGACTTCGCCGTCGTCCCCGACCACCCGGCGACGCTCGATCCGGCCACCATCGCCGCCCACCGCCAGTCCTGGATCGAGACCTGGACCGACGTCGTGCTGCGTTGAGCGAGCTTCGAGCGAACGACCATCGAACACGGTCCTGCCGTACGGCGTCAACCGTCTGCCGCGGTGGCTGGCGCCCGCCGCCGCGACGGTGCCGGTCGTGCTGCTGGCGGTGTTCTACGTCTGGCCGTTCGTCACCGTGGCCGCTCGCGGCCTGAGCCGGTCGGGTCTGTCGGACACGCTGGGCAGCGCGCTGACGTGGCACATCGTGTGGTTCACCCTGTGGCAGGCGGTGCTGTCGACCGTGCTCACGGTGCTCCTCGGGCTGGCCCCGGCGTACGTGGTGGCGCGCTACCGGTTCCCCGGCCGGCGCCTGCTCGACGGCCTGCTCACCGCCATGTTCGTGCTGCCGACGGTGGTGATGGGTGCCGCCGTGATGGCGGTGCTCCCGACATCACTCGACCGCGGTGTGGTCGCGATCGTCGTGGCCCACGTGGTGTTCAACCTCGCCGTGGTGGTGCGCACGGTCGGCGCGACGCTGGCGGCGCTCCCCCGCGATCTCGAGGCCGCGGCGGCCACGCTCGGCGCTCCGCCGTGGCGCACCTTCGCCGCCGTCGTCCTCCCCCGCCTGCGTTCCAGCATCGCCGCGGCCGCCGGCATCGTGTTCGTCTTCACGTTCACGTCCTACGGCGTCGTCCGCCTCCTCGGTGGCCCACGCCGCTCGACGATCGAGGTGGAGGTGTGGCGTCAGGCGACCCAGTTCGGCGATCTCGACGCCGCGGCGACGCTCGCCCTGTTGCAGCTCGTGCTCGTCGGCGCGTTCGTCGTTCTGGGTGGCCGACACGGCCGCCGGGCCGTGCTGACGTTCGACGCCCGGGCCGGCGAACTGCGGACGGCCCCGCGCCGCGGCCGCCAGCGCCGCTTCGTCGCCGCTCGTCGCCACGGCGACGACGGTCGTCGTGGCGACACCCCTGCTCGGCCTCGTGTTGCGATCGCTGCGACCCGGCGACCGCTACTCGATCGCCGCCTGGACGCACCTCGGCCGCACCGAGGTGCGGCCCGGGATCACGCCTCGGTGTCGACCCGCTGCAGTCGCTGCGGGTGTCGGTCGAGGCGATGACCGTCGCCACGCTGCTGGCGGTCGTCGTCGGGACCCTGGCGGCGATCGCCGTCACCGTCGCCCACCGGCACGGTTGGCTGCTCGACACCGGCCTGATGCTCCCGCTCGCGACGTCGGCGGTGACCGTCGGGCTCGGGCTGGTGATCACCTTCGACACCGCGCCGTTCGACTGGCGCGCCTCGTGGTGGCTGGTGCCGATCGGCCAGGCGCTCGTCGCGCTCCCGCTGGTGGTGCGCACGGTCGTGCCCGCCCTCGACAGCATCGGCCCCGGTCCGGTCGAGGCGGCGGCGACGCTCGGCGCGCCGCCGCTGCGGGCGTGGTGGACGTCGGCCGGGCCGCGACTGCGCCGCCCGGTCGTCGTGGCCGCGGGCCTCGCCGCCACGGTGTCGCTGGGCGAGTTCGGCGCGACCAGCGTGTTGACGCGCAGCGGCCGCGAGACGGTGCCGATCGCGATCGAGCGGCTGCTCGGACGGACCGGCGGGCTGGTGCACGCCCAGGCCTACGTGCTCGCCGTCATCCTCGCCGCCGCCACGGTGGCCATCGTGATGCTCATCGATCTGGTGTCGACCCGCCGATGACCGACGGGCCGATCCGCCTCGAGGTCGACGGCGTCAGCGTCGCGTTCGGTGGGCGTTCGGTGCTGGCGGACGTGCACCTGAAGGTCGCGCCCGGTGAGATCGTCGCCCTGCTCGGACCGTCGGGGTCGGGCAAGAGCACGCTGCTGCGCGTCGTCGCCGGCCTGACGCTGCCCGACACCGGCGTGGTCCGCATCGACGGCGTCGACGTCACCGCGGTGCCGACCCACCGGCGAGACGTCGGCCTGGTCTTCCAGGACGAGCAGCTGTTCACGAACATGGACGTGGAGGCGAACGTCGCCTTCGGCCTGCGCATGCACCGCCTCGCGCCGGCGCCGCGCCACGCACGCGTCGTCGAGCTGCTGGCCCTGGTCGGCCTCCACGAGTTCGGATCCCGTGCGGTGACCACCCTGAGCGGCGGCGAGGCGAAGCGGGTGGCGGTCGCCCGCTCCCTCGCCCCACGCCCGCGGGTGCTGCTGCTCGACGAGCCGCTCACCGGACTCGACCGCGACCTCCACGACCGGCTCGCCGCCGACCTGGCGCGGATCATGCGCGCCGAGCACACGACGGCCGTGCTGGTGACCCACGACCCCGACGAGGCGGCGGCCATCGCCGACCGCGTCGTTAGCCTGCAGCAGCTGTGAGCATCCGCGCCGATGGTCGAGGAGGTGGATGTCGCCGACGTCCTCGAGCTGCGGCGACGAGTGCTGCGCGACGGCACGCCGAGCGACGAGCCCCGCTTCGAGGGCGACGACGACCCCACGACCGCCCACCTCGTCGTCCGCGACGACGACGGTGTGGTGGTCGCCACCTCGACGTGGATCGACCGCCCGTTCCCGGACCAGCCCGACGTGGCGGCCGTGCAGCTGCGCGGCATGGCGGTGCGGACCGACGCCCAGGGCCGCGGTCTCGGCGGCGTGCTCGTCGCCGCCGGTGCCGAACGGGCACGCGCCCGCGGCGCCCGGCTGATGTGGGCGAACGCCCGCGACACGGCGCTCGGGTTCTACGCCGCCCACGGCTTCGAGGCCGTCGGTGACGGGTTCGTCACCACGGACACGTGCCTGCCCCACCATCGGGTCCTCCGCCACCTCTGACCCACTCGCCGCGCCCCACCGCCGGCCGGGCCGAAGATTTCCACAAGCAAAATCGAGCGTTACTGCACGATTTCGCGCCCCAGAATCGCGAACGGCGGCGGCGTTCCGTTCGCCGGCGCCGACCGCACCCTGGAGGGTGAAGGAGGTGCCCGACCGATGGACGTCGCCGCCCACCGGCTGCGGATGCGCAGCGACCACCTGCGCGCCCTCGCCGACCGCCTCGACGACGCCCCGGCCGCCGCCCTCGCCGTCGCCGTCGGCGCCGACACGTGGCGCGGTCCGGTCGCCGACCAGCTGGCGGCGCAGGCGCGACGGTTTCGCAGCCGGTTGATCGATGCCGCCGGCGACCTGCGGTGGCAGGCCCAGCTGCTCGACGAGCGGGCCGCCGCGCTCGACGCCGTGGCGACACCGTGAGCGGCTACGTCGGTTCGGACCCGACTCGCGTGTCTGCGCTCCGCCGCCGCGTGATCGCGGCGATCGACCAGCTCCAAGGCGTTGGCCTCCGACGACCCGGCCGCCGTGGCCGCCGTCGCCGCGGCACGCTCGATCAGCCACGAACTGGCGACGGCGTGGCTACCGGTGCTCCACCGGCTCGGCGACGACACGTCGATGACCGGGTGGGACCCGGTGGGGGCGGGCACGGTCACGGTGACACCCGGGTCGCCACCGACGGCCGTCGCTTCGTTCGATGCGACGCCCCGACCGCCGGCGACCACGCCACGTACGGCGGTCGACGACGCCCTCGCCGCCTGCGCCGACCTGCTCGACGGCCGGGGCGACCCGGCCGATGCGATGCAACGGTTGCGGACGTGGCTGGAGTCGTACGGCGACGACCCGGCGCCGATGCGCGCCCTGCTGGGCGGTCTCGGCGTCGACGGTTTCGCCGATGTGCTGCTGATGCTCGGCGCCATCGAGCCGGCCGACGACGCCGTGGCCACCGCGATCGAGCTTCGCGACGGGCTGCGCTTCGTCGGCCCGTCCGACGGATTCGGCGCCGACGCCCTGGCCGGGGTGCTGATCGCACGCATGCTGGGCGACGACCTCCCGACCGGGACCGACGGCTACGCCCTCGCCGACTTCGTGACCGAGGGCGCCTACCACCCGAGCGGCCTCGATCAGACGCTGGCCGTGCGGATGGTGGCGTGCGAGCAGCGGTTCGCCGATGGCGACGCCGGCGCACCCGGCCCGGGGCCGTGGGCGATCGCGCCGGGCGGCTCGAACCTCAGCGCCGCCACCTCGGGACCGGCGTGGACCCCCGACCCGGTCACCGCCCTGCTCACCGATCTCGCCGGCGATCCCGACGAGGCGCGCGCGGTGTTCGGCGACGTCGCCACCGCCGAGTACCTCGTCCGCGACCGCCCGTACCGTGACGGCTTCACGGCGCTGATGGGCTTCGTCAGCGCGGCGTGCGCCGGCCCCGACCTCACCGACCCCGAGCGGCCGCCCACCACCGCCACCGTGCACGCCGCCAACGTCGCCGCCACTCGCGCCGTCGGCTGGCTGGCCCAGCGCACCGACCTCGACCCCACCAGGGTCAGCGGGCCGGCGAGCGTGAGCGCGGCCGACGTCGTGGTGGTGCACCTCCTCGCGGCCAGCGTGGCGATCGAGCGGCCGCCCGCCAGCACCTCGATCACTCCGGCGTTCCTCACCGATCCCGAGCTGGCGACGGTCGACGACGAGTCGCTCGGCGGGCTCGGCGCGGTGGAGGTCGCCGCGTTCGGCCTCGACGGTCTCGACCGCCTCACGGCGATGGCGGCGTCGTCCGACGAGGGGATCCTGCACCTGCGCGCCGGGCTGAACGGCTTCCAGCAGCGCCGCGCCGACGGCACGGTGAGCCTGATGCTGGCGACCGACGATCCGGCCGTCGCCCAGCGCCGTCTCGACCAGGCCCTGGGCGAGAGCGGGCACATCGAGGGCTACTTCATCGGCACGATCGGCGGCGCCCTCGAGGGCGCGGCACGGGCCGCCGACGCCCGCACGTCGTTCTTCATCACCGCGGGAGGCACCGTGGTGGGGATGATGGCGCGCAACGTCCCGCTCGTGCCCTTCTTCGCCAGCGGCCTGCCGCGTGTGCAGGACTGGATGCGGGCCGAGCTCGCCCGATCCAGTGACGCCGTGGCCGCCGATCTCGACGCCCAGGCGACCGAGGCGGGCAGTGCCGTGCTGTACCGCTACACGGCGGCGCTCGTCGATGCCGGTCTGGTGGCGCTCCCCGCCGGCTGGCCGGACGGCCCGCTGCCGCCCTGGGACGACCTGCGGGCGATGCCGCCGAACCTGGTCGACGAACTGTGGAACGCGGCGTCCGACCCGGTGCCGGGCGCGGTGGTGCTCGACCTCGACGCGGTCGCCGACGCGGTCACCCTCGAACAGCAGGACGCCTACGTCCGCCTCCCCTGACCCCGCACGCCACCAACCGATGGGTGCCAACAGGACCGTACGGTCCTGCTGTCGCCCATCGGTTGCGATCGGAGTCGGGCCGATCAGAAGATGCCGGCCGGCTCCAGGCCGTCGATGTCGGTGCGCCCCATCAGCCACAGCAGCCGGGTGAGCTCGGGCGCGGCGAGCGCCTCGGGCGGCAGACCGGCGGTGCCCATCGGCGTGCGCGCGTTCCACGTCATCGTCTGACGTTCGAGCTCCTCGCGCACGTACTCGGCCGGCCACTGCTCGGGCGTGTAGCCATCGTCGCCGAGGTCGGTGTGGTGCACGAGCACCTCGCGCCACCGGCGAAACGGCACCTCCGCCGCCGGCGCCGGTTGGCCGCGTCCGCTGACGCCGGCTCCGTCCCAGCGGGTGTGGCGAACGCACGCCGCCTCGAACATCGCCGCCGTCAACCGGATGTCGTCGACCAGCTCGCCCCACGGGCGATCCGCCCCGGCGGCGATGTCGCCGTCGCGCTGCTGCAGCCCGCCCGGGTACTGGTACACCGACAGGCCGAGCTCGGCGCCCTCGAGCAGGCGCTGCAGGCTCTCGGCGTTGCGGGCGATGTGGGTGAGCAGGTGCCCCCGCGTCCAGCCCGGCAGCTCGCTCGGGGCGCCGGCCTCGGCCCCCGGTCGACCGGCCATCGCCTCGAGGTGGGCGACGAGGGCGGCGTGGGCGTCGACGATCCGCTGCACATCGAACACGACGCCGAGCGTATTGGTCCCGCCGGCTCGGAATGTGACCGGATTGACGGGCGGTGTGCCGCAACGGGTGGTGACGTGGCACGCTTCGGGCATGGAACTCGGGATGATCGGGCTCGGCCGGATGGGCGCCAACATGGTGCGCCGGCTCACCGCCGGCGGCCACAAGTGCGTGGGCTACGACGTCTCCGCCGACGCCATCGGCGCGCTCACCGACGAGGGGATGATCGGCGCGCCGTCGCCGGCCGATCTCGTCGCCCAGCTCACCGCGCCGCGCCACGTGTGGATGATGGTGCCGGCGGCCTACGTCGGCGACACGGTCGCCGCGCTGGCCCCGCTGCTCGAGCGCGGCGACACGATCATCGACGGTGGCAACTCGTGGTACCGCGACGACATCGACCGCGCCCGATCGCTGGCCGCCGACCACGGCATCGACTACGTCGACGTCGGCACCAGTGGCGGCATCCACGGCCTCGAGCGGGGGTACTGCCTGATGATCGGCGGGCCCGACGCCGCGGTGGGCCGCCTCGCCCCGATCTTCGACTCGCTGGCACCGGGCGTCGACGTCGCCGAGCGCACCCCCAGCCGCGTTCGCAGCGGCGAACCACCGGGCAGCGCCGAGCACGGCTGGCTGCACTGCGGCCCGAGCGGTGCCGGGCACTTCGTGAAGATGGTCCACAACGGCATCGAGTACGGCTTGATGGCCGCCTACGCCGAAGGCCTCAACGTGCTCGCCAAGGCCGACATCGGCAGCGAGGAGCACGCCGCCGACGCCGAGACCGCTCCACTCGTCCACCCGGAGTACTACCGCTTCGACCTCGATCTCGCCGCCGTCACCGAGGTGTGGCGTCGCGGGAGCGTGGTGGCCAGTTGGCTGCTCGACCTCACGGCCGACGCCCTCGCCGCCGATCCGCAGCTGTCGGCGTACGCCGGCAGCGTGTCCGACTCCGGCGAGGGGCGCTGGACGATCGCCGCCGCCATCGACGAGGGCGTGCCGACGCCGGTGCTGTCGGCGGCGTTGTACCAGCGGTTCAGCTCCCGGGGACGCGCCGACGTCGCCGACAAGGTGCTCTCCGCCATGCGCGCCGGGTTCGGCGGCCACGTCGAGCGCACGGAGACGACGCGATGAGCGAGCGAGTCTTCGAGCGAGCGAATCAGCAGGCACGGTCTTCGGCTCACGGGTGCACCGCCGCCGACTCGAACGCGTCGCATGGCACAAGGGTGCACCGTGAGCCGCCACCTCCACCCGGGCTCGCCGCGCACCGGTGCACGCCGCGATCACCCCCAGCCAGCACGCCCTCGCCCGGCTCGAGCGGTCGGCTGCGGCCCGCCGACGCCCTCGTGCTGTTCGGCGCCACCGGCGACCTCGCCAAGCGCAAGCTGTTCCCGGCGCTGTACCACATGGAGCTCCGCGGCGAGCTGGAGATCCCGGTGATCGGCGTCGCCCGCAGCGACTGGACCGACGCGTCGTTCCGCGAGCACGCCGGCGAGGCGATCCGCGAGTTCGTGGACGAGCCGCGGGAATCGGTGATCAAGCGCGTGTGCAAGCGACTCGACCTGATCCAGGGCGACTATTCCGACACCGCCACGTGGACCGGCCTGCGCGACACGCTCGATCAGCACGACTCGCGCACCGCCGTCTACTACATGGCCATCCCGCCGTCGATGTTCCCGACGGTGGCCGAGTCGCTGGCGTCGGTCGGTCTCAACAAGCGGGGCCGGATCGTCGTGGAGAAGCCCTTCGGGCGCGACCTCCAGTCGGCGCACGAGCTCAACGCCGTGCTGCACCAGGTCTTCCCGGAGAACAACATCTTCCGCATCGACCACTACCTGGGCAAGGAGTCGGTCGAGGACCTGCTGGTGTTCCGCTTCTCCAACTCGCTGTTCGAGCCGGTGTGGAACCGTCGCTACGTGCGCAGCGTGCAGATCACGATGTCGGAGACGATCGGCGTCGAGGGACGGGGCTCGTTCTACGACTCGGTCGGAGCGGTGCGCGACGTGTTCCAGAACCACCTGCTGCAGGTGCATGGCCCTGCTGGCGATGGAGCCGCCGGTCGGCCACGAGGCGAGCTACCTCCAGGACGAGAAGGTCAAGGTGTTCGCCGCCACCGAACCACTCGACTGCAACAAGCTCGTTCGCGGCCAGTACATCGGCTACAAGCAGGAGCCCGGCGTCGCCAAGGGTTCGCGCACCGAGACGTTCGTGGCCGCCACGATGCACATCGACTCGTGGCGCTGGGCCGACGTGCCGTGGTACGTGCGCGTCGGCAAGGGCCTCGCCCAGGCCGCCACCGAAGCGGTGATCGAACTGGCGTCGCCGCCGCGGATGCTGTTCGACGAGTCCGGCGGAACGACCCCCGAGCGCAACCTGATCCGTCTGCGGATGGGCAAGCGCGACGGGGTCACGATGAACGTGCAGGCCAAGACGCCCGGGCCGGAGCTCGACAGCCAGCCCGTCGAGCTGTCGGTCGACTTCGCCGCCGCCCTCGGCGAGCGCCGCGAGCCGTACGAGCGGCTGCTCAGAGACGCCCTCACCGGCTCGCCGCGACGCTTCGCCCGCGAGGACACGGTCGAGCAGATGTGGCGCATCGTCGACCCGGCCCTCACCCAGTGCGGCCCGAGCGGCTCCAGCCCGGTGCATCGCTACGCCGTCGGGTCGTGGGGACCCAAGCAAGCCGACTCGCTGCTGCCCCGCGGCGACCACTGGTTCCCCCCGCTGGGGTGACGGCGTCGTCGTACACTCCTGCCGTGACCGAGGCGT
Source organism: Ilumatobacteraceae bacterium (assembly GCA_963816635.1). Classification (GTDB taxonomy): domain Bacteria; phylum Actinomycetota; class Acidimicrobiia; order Acidimicrobiales; family Ilumatobacteraceae; genus Desertimonas. Next base: position 105,697 of record CAWFLK010000003.1, read on the forward strand.
CCGAGGCACCGCTGGAGGACCCACGGCCCGACGACCTGCGCCGGGCGCCGTCGGTGGTGGTGCTCAACACCGGTGACGGCAAGGGCAAGAGCTCGGCGGCGTTCGGCGTGATGATCCGCGCCGTCGCCCGGGGCTGGCCGGTGGCGGTGGTGCAGTTCGTGAAGAGCGGCAAGTGGCACGTCGGCGAGGAGAAGATCGGCCGCCAGCTCGGCGTCGACTGGTTCAACGTCGGCGACGGCTTCACGTGGGACTCGGCCGACCTCGAGCACGACAAGGAGCTGGCCCGCGCCGGCTGGCACACCGCCGCCGAGATCATCGCCGCCGGCGCCCACCGGCTGGTCGTGCTCGACGAGATCACGTACCTGTGCACGTGGGCGTGGATCGACACCGAGGCCGTCGCCGAGGCGATCCGTTCCCGTCCCGACGACGTCAGCATCGTGCTCACCGGACGCGACGCGCCGGCCGAGCTCGTCGACGTGGCCGACACCGTGACCGAGATGCGCAAGGTCAAGCACGCGTACGACGCCGGCATCACGGCGCTGCGCGGCATCGAGTACTGACGTGGCGGACGGGGCGTTGCGGGCCCTGCTCGCCGACCAGCCGGCACCCGACGACGCGGCGGTGGCCGCGGTGCACGCCCGCGCCGCCGAGATCATGCGGCCACCGGGTGCGCTGGCGTGGCTGGACGACATCGCCGCATGGGTGGCGGGGTGGCAACGCACGGCGCGACCGCGCGTGCGAACGGCCGGCCGCCCTGGTGTTCGCCGCCGACCACGGCATCGCCGCCGCCGAGTCCGTGAGCGCCGTCGCGCCGAAGGTGACGGCGGCGATGTTCGCCGCCGCCGAGCGCGGGCGTGGGACCATCAACGCCTTCGCCCGCATCGCCGGGGCGTCGGTGCACGCGGTCGACGTCGGCATCGCCCACCCCACGGCCGACATCCGCACCGACGCCGCCCTCACGCCCGAGCGCTTCGACGCCGTCACGGCGACGGCGATCGCCGCCGTCGACGCCCTCGACACCGACCTGCTCGTGCTCGGCGAGATCGGCGTCGGCAACACCACGGCGGCCGCAGCCATCGCGGCTGCGCTCGCCGGCGGCGAGGCGGCCGCGTGGGTCGGCCGGGGCACCGGCGTCGACGACGCCGGGCTGGCGCGCAAGCGGCGGGCGGTGCAGGAGGCGGTGCGGCGCATCGTCGGTGTCACCGACCCGCTGGAGGTGCTGCGCGAGCTCGGCGGCGCCGAACTGGTGGCGGTGGCCGCCGCCGTTGCCGCCGCCCGGCAGCGCTCGCTCCCCGTCGTCCTCGACGGGTACGTGGTCAGCGCCGCGGTGCTCCCGCTGGTGCTCGTCGCGCCGCAGGCCCTGGCCCACTGCATCGTCGGCCACTGCTCCACCGAACCGGGTCACCGCCGGCTGCTCGAGCGGCTCGGCCAGCGTCCGCTCCTCGACCTCGACATGCGCCTCGGCGAGGGCAGTGGGGCGATGGCCGCCGTGCCGCTGGTGGCCATGGCCTGTGCCGGCGTCAGCGACGTGCCCACCTACGCCGAGTGGTTCGGCGGCGAGGGCGCCGACGACACCCGGTGAAAGGATCGCCCGCCCGAGATGCTCATAGGGTGTGGTGATCGTCGAGCGAGTGGATTGGGACGAGGAGGCCGCGCGCCCGGCGCCGCGCCCGACCGGGCGCGGACCCGTTCGGCCCGTCCGACGATCGCCGACATGTCGGTGGTGCTCCACCGTGCCCTGGTCGCCCGCAACGGCCTCGATCGCGGCGCCGACGCGGCCGCATCGGCGATGGCGTGGGCCTGGGAGCACCGCGACGAGCTGGCCGCGATCGACAACCCGGTCGGCTATCTGTACCGCGTCGGGCAGTCGTCGCTCCGCCGCGGCTACCGGCTCGACCGCCTCCGCGTCGACCTGCTCCCTGACACGGTCACCCACGACACCCCCGGTGTCGACCACGAGCTGTTCGACGCGCTCCGTGAGTTGACGCCGGACCAGCGGGTAGCCGTCGTCCTGGTGCACATGTACGGGTTCAGCTACCGCGAGGTCGCCGACGTGATCGGTGCCAGCGACGCGGCGGTCACCAACTACGTCCACCGAGGACTGAAGCGCCTCCGCGACGTGCTCGAGCGCGAGGAGCGACGGCGCCGATGAGTAACCCGCGTCGACGACCTCGAGCGACGTCTCGCCGACGCCGCGCCCACCCTCGATGCGGCGATCGACGCCCACGAAGCGGGCGCGGCGCGGGCCGTGCGCTCGGTGCCGCGGTCCGACCGCCAACGCGCGGTCACGCGGCGTCGGCTGCTGGCCTCGGTGGCCGCGGTCGGTGTGGTGGCCGCCGGCGCCGCCGCGGTGCCCGTGGTGCGCCGCCTGCAGGGCGACGGCGAGGCGTCGGGCGGCGACGCTCCGGCGACGACCGACGCCACCACGACCACGGCGGCCCCCACCACGACCGCCGCCCCCACGACCACCACTGCGCCGGCGACCCACCTGGAGCAGCCGCTCGGACGCGGGTCGAGCGGCAGCGACGTGGCTGCGGTGCAGCAACGCCTGACCGACCTCTCGTTCGCGCCCGGCGTGATCGACGGCAAGTTCGGCACGCAGACCGAAGCCGCGGTGTGGGCGTTCGAGAAGTTGGTGTTGCAGGTCCCCCGCGACGACGCCACCGGCGTGGTCGACGACGCGCTCTGGCAGGTGATGCAGGAGCCGATCGACATCCAGCCGCGACGACCGAACGCGGGCACCACCAACCACACCGAGGTGTACCTGCCCGAGCAGGTGGTGGCGTTCTTCACCGCCGACCGGCCGGCGCTGGTCACGCACATGTCGAGCGGCAACGGGCAGGAGTGGCGCCAGGTCGTCACGATCGACGTCGGTGAGTTCGGCAACGAGCACGGCTCGGCGCCGATCGTGCGCGGCGAGATCGGCTATTCGGACACCCCTGGCGGCATCTTCAGCTTCGACCGCTTCGTGCAGGGCCGGCGTGAGAGCGCCCTCGGCGGGATGTACAACCCGGCCTACTTCAACTACGGCATCGCCATCCACGGCGCCCACGAGGTGCCGCTGCACCCGGCGTCGCACGGCTGCATCCGCATCCCGATGGCGATCTCCGAGACGTTCCAACAGCTCCTGTCGCTCGGCGACGAGGTCTACGTGTGGGACGGCCAGAAGGAACCCGAGGTGTACGGCTGGGACAACCCGCCGCGCTTCAACCGCGTCGACCCCGACTGGGTCCCGCCGCCGACCGCCGCCACGCTCCCCCCGACCACCACGACGCTGGCGTAGCCGCCGGTCACGCCGCGCGGCATGCGGACACGGTCGCCGCTCCGGTCAGCGCGACGTCTCCGTCGGGGGGTCCGGGAGGCGGTAGCCCCCTGGTGCGGCGGCACGGGCGAGCTTGCTCGCCGCCGCCAGCAGTTCTTCGGTGCGGCGCAGCCGCTCCACCAGCTCGCCCGAACGGAGCGAGCGAGCGCAGCGAGCGATGCGAGTGAGGGCGAAACTAGCTGGCGACGAACTTGGCGATGCGGGCGATGCCCTCGGCGGCGATGTCGTCGCTGACGGCGAACGAGAACCGACCGTACCCGGGAGCGCCGAACGCCTCGCCGGGGACGAACGCCACCTTGGCCTCGCTGAGCACGTGGTCGGCGAGCTCGAGCGTGCTCGTGCAGGTGCGCCCCGCCAGGTCGTGGCCGAGCAGCCCGGTGAGGTTGGGGAAGCAGTAGAACGCCCCCTGCGGCTCGATGCACGTGACACCGGGGATGTCGTTGAGCGCGGCGTGCATCGCCGTCGCCCGTCGAGCGAACGCCTCGCGCATCATCGCCACCGCCGACAGGTCGCCGCTCACCGCGGCGAGCGCCGCCCGCTGAGCGACGTTCGACACGTTCGAGGTGGTGTGGCTCTGGAAGTTGGTCGCCGCCTTGACCACGTCGGCCGGCCCGATCAGCCAGCCGACCCGCCAGCCGGTCATCGCATACGTCTTGGCGACACCGTTCAGGATCAGGCACTGCTCGGCCAGCTCGGGCACGACCGCCGGCATCGACACGAAGCGGTGGTCGCCGTACGTGAGGTGCTCGTAGATCTCGTCGGTCACGACCCACACCCCACGCTCGACCGCCCAGCGTCCGATCGCCTCCACCTGCTCGGGCGGGCACACCGCGCCGGACGGGTTGTCCGGACTCACGAACAGCAGCACCTTGGTGCGCGGCGTCCACGCCGCGTCGAGCTGGTCGATGGTCACCTGGAAGCCGGTCGCCTCCGTGGTGTCGATCACCACCGGCACACCACCGGCGAGAGCGATCGCCTCGGGGTACGTGGTCCAGTACGGCGCCGGCACGAGCACCTCGTCGCCCGGGTCGCAGAGCGCGGCGAACGCCGTGAACACGGCGTGCTTGCCGCCGTTCGTCACCAGCACCTGGCCGGCGGCACACTCGACGCCGCTGTCGCGGAGGGTCTTCGCGGCGATGGCCTCGCGCAGCTCGGGCAGGCCGGCGGCGGGCGTGTACTTGTGGTTGCGCGGGTCGGCGGCCGCGGCGCGCGCCGCCTCGACGATCGGCGCCGGCGTCGGGAAGTCGGGTTCGCCGGCACCGAAGCCGATGACGTCCTCACCCTGCGCCTGCAGGGCCTTGGCCTTGGCGTCGACGGCCAGCGTGGCCGATTCGGCGATGGCGGCGAGACGGCCGGCCACGCGGCTGGGTTGTGCGCTCACGTCTGGAAATCCTCGGGTCGGGTGGAGTTCGGCGGTGCGACGGATGTCGCCGCAACCGGCGACCGCAGTATGCCTGGGCGCTGACATGCTGTCACAGTGACCGAGCCGAGCCCGATCGAGTTCCCCATCCCCTCCGACCTGCTGCCGGCCGACGGCCGGTTCGGGTGCGGACCGTCCAAGATCCGACGCGAACAGCTCGATGCCCTCGCCGCATCACCCGTCCTCGGCACGTCGCACCGCCAGGCGCCGGTGCGCCAGCTCGTGGGCTCGGTGCGCCGCGGGCTGACCAGCCTGTTCGAGCTGCCCGACGGCTGGGAGATCGTCCTCGGCAACGGCGGCACCACGGTCTTCTGGGACGTCGCCACGTTCGGACTCGTCGAGCGGCGCAGCCATCACCTCGTGTTCGGCGAGTTCTCGTCGAAGTTCGCCGATGCCTGTGCGTCGGCACCGCACCTCGCCGATCCGGTGGTCGTCGCCGCCCCGCCGGGCACCCATCCGGCGATCGTCGCCGACGACGACGTCGACGTGTACGCCCTCACCCACAACGAGACCTCCACCGGGGTGGCGATGGCGCTCGCCCGCCCGGCCGGCGCCGCCGACGGCCAGCTCGTCGCCGTCGATGCCACCTCCGGCGCCGGCGGGTTGCCGTGGGACCCGGCCGCCGTCGACGTCTACTACTTCGCTCCGCAGAAGTGCTTCGCCTCCGACGGCGGCCTGTGGATCGCCGCCTGCTCACCGGCCGCGGTGGAGCGCATCGAGCGCGTCGCCGCGTCCGATCGCTGGCGGCCGGCCTCGCTCGACCTCGGCGTCGCCCTCTCCAACAGCCGACTCGACCAGACCTACAACACACCGGCGCTGGCCACGCTCGTGCTGCTCGCCGCCCAGCTCGAGTGGATGCTGTCGCTCGGCGGCCTCGACGCGTGCGCCAAGCGCTCGCAGGCATCGGCCGACCACCTCTACGGATGGGCGGAGTCGCGCGACTGGGCGTCGCCGTTCGTGACCGATCCGGCCCAGCGCTCGAGCGTGGTCGGCACGATCGACCTCGCCGACCACATCGACGCGCTGAAGGTGTCGGCGGCACTGCGGGCCAACGGCGTGGTCGACACCGACAGCTACCGCAAGCTCGGCCGCAACCAGCTGCGCATCGGGATGTTCCCCGCCGTCGACACCGACGATGTGGTGGCGCTGACCGCGTGCATCGACCATCTCGTCGAGCACCACCTCGACGGTCTGGCCTAGGCCGAGCACGGCGTGAGCGCGGCACCCGTCGAGCTCACCCTCGACGACGCCGTCGGCGCGTCGCTCACCGCGCCGGTGTTGCTGGTCGCCTTGAGCGGTTTGTTCGACGTGGCCAACGTGGCGACGACGGCGCTCGACCACCTCGCCGCCGGGCCGATGGCGGTGGTGGTCGGCGAGATCGACCCCGACCCGTTCTTCGACTTCACGGTCGAGCGCCCGTCGGTCGAGTTCGTCGACGAGCGCCGCGTCGTCACGTGGCCGCAGAACGCGTTCCAGGTGGTCCGCACCGGAGGTCGCCACGACCTCGTGGTGCTGTCGGGCGTCGAGCCCCACCTGTCGTGGCGGACGTTCGTCGACTGCCTGTCGTGGGTCGTCGAGCGCCTCGGTGTCGAGCTCGTCGTCACGCTCGGTGCCACCGCCGACGTGGTGCCGCACACCCGCGCCCCGATCGTGGTCGGCAGCACCACCGATGCGGGGATCGCCGCCGCCCGCGGCCTCGTCGCCCCCGCCTACGAGGGCGTCACCGGCCTGCTGGGTGTGCTCCACAGCGCCCTCGCCGCCGCCGGGGTGCCGTCGGTGTCATTGCGCGTCGGCGTGCCGCACTACATGGCGATGGTCGAACACCCGCGGGCGGTGCAGTCGTTGCTGCGGCACCTCGCCCACGTGATCGACGTTCCCGTCACCATCGACCTCGGCGAGGCGATCGAGCGGTGGGACGAGGTGCACGACAACGCCCTCGCCGACGACCCGAAGCTGCAGACGTACGTGCGGATCCTCGAGGCCGAGCACGACCGCCGCACCGAAGCAGCGGTGGCGTCGGGCGACGACCTCGCCGCCCGCTTCGAGGACTACCTGCGCGCCGCCGGCGAGACCGCAGCCGACGAATCGGCGACCGACGACCCCGACGACGACGCCGGGGCGGGCGGCTCGGACCAGGGCGCCGGATGACGAGCGGTTCGACGCCGGCGTGGTGGCTCGACGAGCTCGCCCACGCCGGACCCGAGCACCTCGACGCCGACTACGTGTCGACCTACACGGCGAAGGCGGGGTTCGACCCGACCGACGACATCGACGCGCTGGTCGCCCTCGGCCTCGACGGCGAGTCGACGGTCGTCGACCTCGGTGCCGGCACCGGCGCCTTCACCGTTGCCGCCGCAGCCGTCGCCGGACGCGTCGTCGCGGTCGACGTGTCACCGCCGATGGTCGCCACGCTCCGCGCCACCGTCGACGAGCGCGGCCTCGACAACGTCACCGTGGTTTCGGCCGGCTTGCTGAGCTACCGGCACGACGGCGCGCCACCCGGATTCGTCTTCTCCCGCAACGTGCTGCATCAGGTGCCCGACTTCTGGAAGGCCGTAGCGCTGGCGCGGATCCACGACCTGCTCGCCCCCGGCGGCGTGCTGCGACTGCGCGACCTGGTGTACGACTTCGAGCCGGGCGACGCCGCCACGGCGATCGATCGGTGGTTCGCCGGTGCTGTCGACGATCCGGCGCGGGGGTGGACGGCCGACGAGTTGGCCGAACACGTCCGCACCGAGCACAGCACGTTCACGTGGCTGCTCGAGCCGATGCTCGACCACGCCGGGTTCGAGGTGATCGACCGGGCGACGAACCGCGGTGCCTACGCCGCGTACACGTGCCGCCGCCGCTGACGCGGTCGGTGCGCCGTCAGTCGGCCCGCGGGCTCGTCAGTCGGCTCGACAGCATCCGCACGGCCCAGGTCGTGATCAGACCGAGGTGATCGCTGCCGGCGCACGGTCACGTCGTGGTCGGTCACGGCGGCCATCTCCGGCGTTGCCGAGCGTCGTGGTCGAGCCGCAGGATCGGGATGCGGCAGCGAGCGCCCGACCGGCCACGAGAACGACAGCCGCGTCCGGTGGTCTCGACCGCGTCCTGCAGCCGCGATCGAGCAGGTCGGCGAACTGCGGGTTCCACCGCGTCGCGTCGAAGTCTCCGGCCATGACGAGCGGTCCGTCCCGGCGCGTCGAGCGTAGCCGTCGAGCGTCGCGAGTCCGGCTCGCCAGTCGTTCACGTTGCGCATCGGGTCCGTCACGTGGATCAGCCGAGCAGTCCGCAACGCCGGTCGCGACGGCCGCACGTGGTGACCAGGCCACGGTGATCGCTTCCGGGATGGTGACGTCGCGGTTGGCGACGCGGCGACCGCGCCGTTGCCGAGGGCGTGGTCGAGGCGCATCACCGGGAACGGCAGGAAGCGCCCGATCGGCCACGAGAACGTGAGACCCGGCCGCGCTCCTCCACCGCGTCGACCACGCCGTCACCGAGCAGATCGGCGTACTGCGGGTTCCAGCGGGTGCCGTTGAAGTCGCCGGCGAGCACCGTGGGCCGCGGCGAGCGATGGGCGAACGCGTCGACGCCGCCAACTCGGCGCGCCACTCGTCGACGCCGAGGCGCGGGTCGCTCACGTGCACGGCGAGCACGTCGACGCTCGTGTCGCCCACGCGACGATGGCGCGCGGGTAGCCCGATCGGCGATCGACTCGATCGAGCCGGCGAGGATCGGCAGCGGGAGTAGATCGCCTCGACGCTCCCGCCCGCTCGTCGAACTCGTTGCGCTCGTGGTACGGGAAGCGCTGCTCGAGGCCGGCGGCTCGAGCGCCGTCTGCATGTCGCGCGAGATCTCGACGAGCACGAGCACGTCGACATCGGCGGCGACGATCGCCGCTCGCCGCCGCATCCGGCGTCGGGTTCTCGTCGTAGAGGTTGGCGCTGAGGATCGTCAGCCGCGGCGCTTCGGCCGCCCAGGCCGGAGCCGACGTCGCACCGAGCACCGGGATCACCAGCGCCAGATGGGCGGCCACGAGGAGCGCCGCCGCCGCCGTGAGCACCCAGCGGCGGCGCCACACGGCGAGGCCGACGACGACGTAGACCGGCAGGAACGCCAGTGGCGTGAGGCCCTGGAGCAGCACCGTGAAGACGACCGGCCGGGTGATGCGCAACGCCCGCGAGGCGAGCAGCCACACCAGCCCGACCACCACCGCCCAGCAGGCGACGAGGCGCGGCGCGACGGAGCCGGTGCGGCCACGGCGAGACGGTCCCCGCCTCGGTCGACGCGGCGGCGACGTCCACTGCTCGCTCGTCCGTGACGCCGGCTCCGCCGCAGCCGGCGGCACTACCCGGCCGCGGCGGCGAAGCCCTTCTCGAGGTCGGCGATGATGTCCTCGATCGACTCCAGGCCGACGCTCAGGCGCACCAGGCCCGGTGTGACGGCCGACAGCACCTGCTCCTCGGGCGTGAGCTGGCTGTGGGTGGTGCTCGCCGGATGGATCACCAGGCTGCGGACGTCGCCGATGTTGGCCACGTGACTGTGCAACGAGAGCGCCTCGACGAATCGCTTGCCGGCCTCGAGTCCGCCCTCGATCTCGAAGGCGAGCACCGAACCGAAGCCGCGGCCCCCGCCGTACTTCAGCGCCAGCTCGTGGTACGGGCTGCTGGGCAGGCCGGCGTAGGCCACCGAGAGCACGTCGTCGCGGGCGTCGAGGAACTCCGCCACCTTCTGGGCGTTGGCGAAGTGACGCTCCATGCGCAGGCTCAGCGTCTCGATGCCCTGCAGGATCAAGAACGCGTTGAACGGCGAGATCGCCGCACCGATGTCGCGCAGCATCTGCACGCGGGCCTTGAGCACGAACGCGCCGGGGCCGAGCGCCGGCCAGTAGGCCAGGCCGTGGTAGCTCGGGTCGGGCTCGGTGAAGCCGGGGAAGCGGCCGGACGCGCCGAAGTCGAACTGCCCGCCGTCGACGATCGCCCCGCCGATCGACGTGCCGTGGCCGCCGAGGAACTTGGTGAGGCTGTGCACGACGATGTCGGCGCCCCACTCGATCGGACGGATCAGGTAGGGCGTCGGGACGGTGTTGTCGACGACGAGGGGCAGGCCCTCGGCGTGGGCGACGCCGGCGATCGCCTCGATGTCGAACACGTCGTTCTTGGGGTTGGGCAGCGTCTCGCCGTAGAACGCCTTGGTGTTCGGGCGCACCGCCGCCTTCCACGAGTCGAGGTCGGCCGGGTCGTCGACGAACGACACCTCGACGCCCGCCTTGGGGAGGGTGTAGTGGAACAGGTTGTACGTGCCGCCGTAGAGCGAGGGCGACGACACGATGTGGTCCCCGGACTCGGCGAGGGTCAGCAAGGCGAGCGTTTCGGCCGACTGCCCCGACGCCACCGCCAGCGTGCCGGGCAGCCCGATCGCCGTGGTGACGCCGCCCTCGAGGGCGTTGAGGCGGGCCTCGAGGGCTCCCGTCGTCGGGTTCATCACCCGGGTGTAGATGTTGCCGACGTCGGCCAGCGCGAACAGGTTGGCGGCGTGCTCGGTGCTCTGGAATTGGTAGCTGGTGGTCTGGTAGATCGGCACCGCCCGCGCGCCGGTCGTGGGATCCGGGCTGGTGCCGGCGTGGATCTGGCGGGTCTCGAAACCCCACTCGTTGTCACTCATGGCCGTGCAGCATACGCGACCTAAACCCGACCAGCGAGGTCGGGTTTAGGTCCGGGGGGAAACCGAAGATTTCCACACGCAATTTCGTGCAGAACTGCACGAATTCGCGTGTGGAAATCTTGCTGGGGTGGGTCAGCCGGCGGCGGTGGTCGCCGGGGTCGACGCTGCCATCGGCGGCATGAGCACGGTGTCGATGAGGAACACCGTGGCGTTCGCCGTCGGGACGTCGGCGCACTGCACGGCGGCGGCGCCACCGTTGATCACCAGCGTGTCGTTGACCATGGCGACGGTCAGGTCGGCACCGTTGACCGTGGTGAACGTCCCGCCGGCCACGAGGTCGGCGCTGCTCAGCTGCTGCGGCAGCACGTGGTAGGTGAGGATCGACGTCAGCGTCGGCACGTCGGCGAGCACCGACTGCAGGGTGTCGGCGGGGATCTTGTCGAACGCCGAGTTGACCGGCGCGAACACCGTGAACGGGCCGGCGCTGTTCAGCGTGTCGCCGAGGTTGGCGGCGGTGACGGCGGCGACGAGCGTCGACAGCAGCGGGTTGTTGCTGGCGGCGGTGCCGACCGGGTCGTCGGCCATGCCGGCTGACGCTGCCTGGGCCGTCGGCGGGCACGGCGGCGCAGAGCGGGCCGGTCGGGCCGGCCATCGCGCTGTCGGACGCCATCGGCGTCGACGGGGCGGTCGAGGCCGACACGGTGCTGGCCACACCGGCGATCGACAGGGTGGCGATGGCGAGGGCACCGATTGCGCGGGACTTTCGAATCATGGACATCTCCTTCTCGGGGGGCGGATCGGGCGGCACGTCGCGCCGCGGTTCGTCGCCACCCCGGCGCGGATTGGAGTCGAGTTCGCCGCCCCGGAGCGACCGGCGCGATTGGTCAGACCGGGACCGGAAGCTGTCCGTCGCGCCCAGCGGTTGCCCGACCAGACGTTGCCCGGTCGATCGGGCACGGAAGTCGGTGATCGTCGGCCCACGTCCCGCACTTGCCGTCGTCGCCGCGCTGAAACACGGTCGATGAGACACGATGTCGGTGGCGCTCTGCGCGTCCTCGAGAACGGTTGCAGCGGTCGCCGCCGAGGCGCATGCCGAGCCCGACCGGTTGTCGGCGAACACGATGGCGCGTCGCGCGTCTACTGTCGGGTCGATCGTGAACGAGTCCGTCGCGACGACCGTCGTGTCCGCCGCACCGCCGTGTGCGATCACGTCAGCCGACGCGACGTCCTCGATCGTCGAGCTCGGCGCCATCCGCGAGCATGCAGCGATCCGCACAGGTCGCCGCCAGGTCTACGATCGAGGCAGCTCGCACGATCGGTCGGCGACCACGTCGACGTAGCCGCCGTCGACGTCAGCCGAACAGCAGCCGGATCGTCGGCGACGCATGCTGAGACGTGCCGCCCGGATCGCACGCTGCGCGAGGCGAGGTCGTCGATCTGTCGGCCGATCAGTCCGTCACGCGCGTGCGAAGTGCCGGATCAGCACCGGACGACGCATCGCCCGACCGACGTCCGACGTCGCCGTCCGGATGCGACGAGTCGGTGCCGTGAGATCGCACGCAGTCTCCGGATCGTGCCAGCTGATCGGCGGCACGTCGACTGTCGCCGATGTCGCCGCCGACGATCATCGCTCCGCGAGTCCGTCGACGAAGCTGTAGTCGCCACGAGGCCCGGCGAGTCGACTCGCGGTCCTCCGACGACCATCGGCGTCGCACCGGCGAGCCGTGTCACCGACCGAGCTCCTCGGTGCTCGCACGCCGTACGCGAACCTCGTCGACGTGCGCTCAGGCGCTCTCGATGTGGCCGGTTCGCACCGTCCAGATCGCGTCGATCAGCGACGTCGGTGGCCTGGATCGTCGAGCTCGTCAGTCGATCACCTCGGCGTCGACGACCGGTGCTCGGCGCCGTGATCGTGCACGGCCGTCGACGGCGACGAGCGCGCGTGCCGTCCGCGCCGGTGCCGGCCGAGCATCCGCCGAGCTCCGTCGTCGGCCGGACGTCGCCGCGACGTGGCGGCGACCGCGTCGGTCGACGCCGGTTCCGATCGTGTCGGCGTCGGCGATCGACTGCCGCGCGATCCGGCGACGCCGTCGGCCGCGCCACACGTCGACCGCGGTCGCCACCCGGCGATCACCGACCCATTCGGCGACCGTGCGACGCGGCCGCTCGATCTGCGTGACGTGCGGCCGATGACGCTGCGGACCGGCATGCGGGCGGCGGTCAGCCGCCGGAGGCCTCGGCGACCTTGGTCCGGCCGGCCGAGATCCACGGCATCATCGCCCGCAGGCGGCCGCCGACCAGCTCGATCGGGTGGTCCTTGCCCTCCTGCTGGAGGCGCTTGTAGTTCTCGCGGCCCGATTCGCTCTCGGCCACCCACTCCTCGGCGAACTGCCCCGACTGGATCTCCTCGAGGATGCGGCGCATCTCCTCCTTCGTCTCCTCGGTGACGATGCGCGGGCCACGCGTGAGGTCGCCGTACTCGGCGGTGTCGGAGATCGAGTAGCGCATCCCGGCGATCCCCTCCTCGTACATCAGGTCGACGATCAGCTTCACCTCGTGGAGGCACTCGAAGTACGCCATCTCCGGCGCGTAGCCGGCGTCGACGAGCGTCTCGAACCCGGCCTGCACGAGCCGGGTCAGCCCGCCGCACAGCACGACCTGCTCGCCGAACAGGTCGGTCTCGGTCTCCTCCGGGAACGTCGTCTCGATCACCCCGGCGCGGGTGGCCCCGATGGCGTCGGCGTACGACAGCGCCAGCGCCCTGGCGTTGCCGGAGGCGTCCTGCTCGACGGCGATCAGCGCCGGCACGCCGCCGCCCTCCTCGTACGTCCGGCGCACCAGGTGACCCGGCCCCTTGGGCGCCACCATGATCACGTCGACGCCCTCGGGCGCGGCGATCCGCCCGAAGCGAACGTTGAACCCGTGGGCGAACGCCAAGGCCTTGCCGGGCGTCATGTGCCGGGCGATGTGCTCGTCGTAGATCGCCTTCTGCTCGGTGTCGGGGGCGAGGATCATCACGACGTCGGCGCGCTCGGCGGCCTCGTCGATCGACAGCACCTCGAGGCCCTGGGCCTCGGCCTTGGCGCGCGACGACGAGCCCTCGCGCAGCCCGACGACGACGCGCACGCCGGAGTCCGACAGGTTGAGGGCGTGGCCGTGGCCCTGCGACCCGTACCCGATGATCGCCACGGTCCGGCCGTGGATCAGTGAAGGGTCGGCGTCGGCGGCGTAGTACACGTTGGCGGACATCACGCTGTTCTTCCTTTCGTGGCGCGCACTCGCGCCTGTCGATCGAGCTTGGGCAGGGCAACACGCCCGGAACGTTGCAGCTCGACGATGCCGTACGAGCCGAGGAGAGCCTCGAAATCATCGAGCTTGTCGGGGCGCCCCTCCAAACTGACGGTGATCGCCTCCAGACCGACGGCGAGCACCTTGGCGTCGAAGATGTTGGCGATCTCCACGATCTGGCCGCGCTCGTCGGGCTCGGCGCGCACGGTGGCGAGCAGCAGCTCGCGCTCGACGCAGCGCCGCGGGTCGAGCTCGGAGATCTTGACCACCTCGATCAGCTTGAACAGCTGCTTGGTGATCTGCTCGAGCGGCGACGACTCGACGTCGACGACGATCGTGATGCGGCTCATCCCCTCGTGCTCGGCCGGGGCGACGGCGAGCGAGTAGATGTTGAACCCGCGTCGGGCGAACAGGCTCGCCACGCGGGCGAGCACGCCGGGACGGTTCTGCACCAGCACCGACAGGATGTGGTGCTGGGCGGGCAGCTCGCTGACCTCGATCATCGCAGTGCTCCGGCGTTCGCCTGCTGGCTCGGCGGCAACACCAGCTGGTCGTTCGTCATGCCCGCCGGCACCATCGGGAACACCTTCTCGTTGGCCGACACGCGGAACTCCACCACGACCGGTCGGTCGTTGATGGCGTTCGCCTTCTCGATCGCCGGCTCGACCTCCTCGGGCGACTCCACACGGATGCCGACGCAGCCCATCGCCTCGGCCCAGCGCACGAAGTCGGGCAGGTCGGGTGACAGGTAGACCTCGCTGTAGCGCTCGTCGTAGAACATCTCCTGCCACTGGCGCACCATGCCGAGGTAGCTGTTGTTCATCAGCGCCACCTTGATCGGGATCCGTTCCACCGCCGCGGTCACCAGCTCCTGGGCCGTCATCTGGAAGCAGCCGTCACCGTCGACCGCCCACACCGTGCGGTCGGGACGCCCGACCTTGGCCCCGATCGCCGCCGGGATGGAGAAGCCCATCGTGCCGAGGCCGCCCGAGTTCACCCACGTGTAGGGCTCGTCGAAGCGCCAGTACTGCGACGCCCACATCTGGTGCTGGCCGACGCCCGACGTGAGGATCGTGCCGGCGGGCGCCAGGTCGCGCAGCCGCTCGAGGCAGAACTGCGGCTTCAGCTCTTCGCCGGGCTCGCTCGGCTCGTACGTCAGCGGGAACTGCTCGCGCCAGCCGGAGATGCGGCTCTTCCACGCCGACGTGTCGGCGTCCGCCACGCCCGACTGGCGAAGGTCCTCGATCGCCGTGATCAGCTCGGCGATCACCGCCTTGCAGTCACCGACGATCGGCACGTCGGGGCGGCGCACCTTGCCCTGTTCGGCCGGGTCGATGTCGACGTGGATCACCTTGGCGTCGGGGGCGAAGCCGTCGAGGCGACCGGTGATGCGGTCGTCGAAGCGTGATCCGAGGGCGATCAGCAGGTCGCTGCGCTGCATCGCCGCCACGGCGGTGGCGTTGCCGTGCATGCCGGGCATGCCGAGGGCGAGGCGGTGATCGTCGGGGAACGCGCCGCGCGCCATCAGCGTGGTGACCACGTGGATGTCGGTCAGCTCGGCGAGCGTCCGCAGCTCCTCGGCGGCGCGCGCCTTCAGGATGCCGCCGCCGACGTAGAGCACGGGGCGCTCGGCGGCGAGGATCAGCCGCGCCGCCTCGCGGATCATCCGCGGGTGGCCCTTGGTCGTCGGGCGGTACCCGGGCAGCGACGCCGCCACCTCCTCGTCGGTCGGCCAGTACCACTCCATCGAGGCCTGCAGCACGTCCTTGGGCACGTCGATCAGCACCGGCCCGGGGCGGCCGGTGGTGGCGATGTGGAACGCCTGACGCACCGCGAGCGGCAGGTCGTCGGCGGACATCACCAGCTCGTTGTGCTTGGTGACCGAACGGGTGATGCCGACCGTGTCGCACTCCTGGAAGGCGTCGCTGCCGATCGCCCCGGTCGGCACCTGGCCGGTGATCGCCACCATCGGGATCGAGTCCATGTAGGCGTCCATCAGGGGCGTCACGAGGTTGGTCGCCGCCGGACCGGACGTCACCATCGCCACACCGGGGCGGCCGGTCACGTGGGCGTAGCCCTCGGCCATGTGCCCGGCGCCCTGCTCGTGGCGCACGAGGATGTGGCGGATCGTGGACTCGAGCAACGGGTCGTAGGCGGGCAGGATGCAGCCTCCGGGCAGGCCGAAGATCACCTCGACCGCCTCCTGCTCCAGGCTCTTGATGAGGGCTTGAGCGCCGGTGAGTTGCATGGATCGTGTCCGTTCCGTGAGTTGGTCGTGGGTGGGTCGTGGTGCGGTGCCCGGTGGGGCGAACGGTCCCGAAAACTGAAACGACCTCCCGGCTGGGAGGTCGTTGGAGCGCGCACGGCGTGAGCCGTGGCGCTACCGGATGAGTACGAGGACGTTCGTGAACGAGCGCATCGCTGTTGAGTGTGCCAGAGGACGACGCCGCTGGCAACCCACCGTCGTCGCTCAGGCGACGTTGACCGTGGCCGCGACCGTCACCGCAGCAGCCTCGTCGGCGGCGACGGTCTCGGCGAGCGCACGACGCTCGTCCTCGCCGCGGTACATCACCTTGACGAGGGGGCGCAACACGATGTGGTCGAGGGTGCCGAGCATGATCAGCAGATCGAGCGGCAACGACCAGTTGCGGACGTAGTACAGGTCGAGCCGGAGGTAGGCGTCGAACGACGGGTTGTCGCGCGCCTCGACCTGCCACAGACCGGTGATCCCCGGGCGCACCCGATGGCGGGCGTTGAGCTCGGCCGGGAACTCGGCGACCTCCTTCGGCAACGCCGGCCGCGGGCCGACCAGGCTCATCGTGCCGCCGAGCACGTTGAAGATCTGAGGCAGCTCGTCGAGGCTGGTGGCCCGCAGGAAGCGCCCGATCCGCGTGATCCGCGGGTCGTGCTCCATCTTGAAGAGCGGACCGCGCCGCTCGTTCGCCGCCGCCAACTCGGCGAGGCGCGCTTCGGCGTCGACGACCATCGTGCGGAACTTGAGGATCTCGAACTCGACTCCGTCACGGCCGACGCGAACCTGCCGGAAGAGCACCGGACCCCGATCCTCGAGCTTGATGCCGAGGGCGATCAGGGCGAGCACCGGCGCCGACAGCACGGCGATCAGGCCGGCCACGGCGATGTCGAAGGCCCGCTTGATCCCGGCCTGCAGGCGGCTGAGCGTCGGCGCCGACATCTCGAGCAGCGGCTGGTACCCGATCGAGGTGGTGCGCACCCGGCGGAAGTCGATGCCGGACAGGCCGGGGTCGACGAAGATCGTGCGGCCCCGGGCGCGTGCGGCGTTGGACAGGTCGTCGACGAGCCAGCGGTCGAGCTCGCCTCCGCAGAGCACCACGACGTCGACGTCGAGGCGGTCGAGCACCGGGCGGGCCTCGTCGTACGTGCCCCGCCACAGCTCGCTCATGCCGGCCGCCCGCGCTTCGTGCTCGGCGCCGATGACCGCGGTCACCCGCATGCCGAGCTCGGGGTGAACGACGAAGAGGTTGCGCAGATCGGCGGCGTGCCGGCCGGTGCCGACCACGACGACCCGCGACGTGTAGCGGCCGCGGCGCCGCTCGGCGTTGAGGTACGCCCGGTACATCGAGCGCCACAGCACGAGGGCGACGAAGCCGAGCGTCGAGGCGAGCAGCAGGTTGCCGAACGCGCAGGTCGGTCGACGACTTGCGATCGAGGACGAGGGCCAACGCCGAGAGCGTGGCGAGGGCGCGGAAGACGTGGCTCACCTCGAGCGAGCGCACCGCCATGATCTGCTGGTTCCACAGGCCGTTGACGCGGATCGCCCACAGACCGACGAGGGTGATGACCGCCGCCTCCCAGACGGCGCTGAACGCGGTCGTCGGACCGTGCTCGGCGCCGATCAGCAAGGGCACGGCGAACCCGACGAACAGCGCGATCGCGTCGCCGCCGCGCAGCGCGCCGAGCATCGGGATGCGCGCCGACGGGTGCTTCGCCACGGGCGCGTGCCGACGGTCGCCGGTCGTTGGGGTGCGGCCGGACTGGTCCGGTCGCGAGATCGTTTCCGGGTCGGCGCCGAGCGCGACCCCGTGTTCGATTGTCATCCGCCTGTTCCGCCTGTTCCGCCGTGGCCCACCGCAGGGCCCGTTCCGCCTGTTTCCGCCGTGGCTCTCCGCAGAGCCGTTGCTCCAGTTCAGGAGCCTTCGCCGGAGCGTAGCATAGCACGACGCGGGGCGTCTTGGAATAGGCATCTCGCCCGTGCTCGCCGGTCCACGGCAGATGTTACGGCGAGCGGATACAGTCCGCGGCCTTGCCCCACGACGCCGCTTTCGAGATCGTTTCCTTCGACCGGTTGGCGCCGGGCGACCTCGACGCCTGGCGCCGTCTGCGCGCGGCCAACGCCGCCCTCGACAGCCCGTACTTCCACCCCGGCTTCGCCGCCGCGGTGCACGGCATCGGCCACGACGTGGTCGTGGCGGTCGCTCGCGACAGCGACGGCTCGCCGACCATGCTGCTGCCGGTGCAGGTGCAACGCGGCGTCGCCCGACCGGCGGGCTGGCCCGGTGTCGACTTCCAGGCACCGATCGCGGCGCCCGGCACCGCCGTCGACGCCGCCGCGCTGCTGCGTGCCGGCGGGTGGCGTGCGCTCGCCTTCGACCACCTGCTCGCCGACGCGGCCGGCGGTCTGGAGGACTCGATCGAGGTCCGTCACGACTCGCCGTTCGTCGACGTGACCGGCGGTCTCGACGGCTACCTCGAGCGGGCGTCGAGCACCGGCCGCCAGAACATGCAGCAGGCCCGACGGCGCACCCGCAAGCTCGAGGAGGAGATCGGCCCGCTCCGCTTCGTCGCCGACTCCGACGACCCCGAGCTGCTCGCCGACGTCGTGCGCCTCAAGCGGGGCCAGTACCGCGCCACCGGAGCGCCCGACTACTTCGCCGCGCCCGGACGCCAGGAGCTGCTGAGCTCCCTGCTCGGCACCCACGATCGCGAGTTCGGCGCCGTGTTGTCCGGCCTGTACGCCGGCGACCGCCTCGTCGCTGCCCACTTCGGGTTGCGCAGCGACGGCGTGCTGCACTGGTGGTTCCCCGTCTACGAACCCGACCTCGCCCGCTTCGGCCCGGATGGCTGCTGCTCCGCCAGCTCGTGCTCGCCGGCCCCGACCTCGGCGTCACCCGCATCGACCTCGGTCGCGGCGACGACGAGTACAAGCGGCGGGCGAAGACGGGCGACACGACGGTGTGCGAGGCACGGGTCGAGTCCGGATCGCTCGGTCGGCGGCTGCGGGCGGCGCGACGCGAGGCGCTCACCAGGGTGCGGACGTCGCGCGTCGGCGCCCGCGGCCTCGACCTCGCCCGTGGGCTGCGCGCCCGGGTACGGGCCGCACGCAGCCACCGCGCCCACTAGCCGACCAACCGACTCGCCCCGAGCGGGCCCGGGCGGCGTGGGCACCGATGGCCATGACGCGATCGCGGCTCGACCGGTCGAGGCCAGCTGGCCCGGAGGATCGAGAAGCTCAGGCGATCCAGCGCAGGTCGCCGTCGAGGCGGCCGGCGTCCATCAGCTCACGGATGCGCTTCAACCGTTGGTGCTGCGGACCGGTCAGCGCGTCGATGGTGAGGCCGTAGCGCTGGTAGTTCTCGACGAGCTGGGCGATGCCCTTGGCGACCGTCCACTGCGGGCGGAACTCGGGGACCTCGGCGGCGATGAGATCGCACGTGACGCGGTAGTTGCGGGCGTCGGTGCCGGCGCCCTCGGCGAAGGTGACCGTGCCACCGACCTGCTCGTGCACCAGCTCGGCCACGTCACGGATGAGGTAGTTCTCGCTCGTCTGGCCGACGTTGTAGGCGCGGTTGTGCACCCGCTCGCGTGGCACCTCGAGCAGCGCGAGGAATGCGGCGGCGATGTCCTCGGCGTGCACCAGCGGGCGCCACGCCTTGCCGTCGGAGAGCAGCCGCACCTCGCCGGTGAGCAGGGCGTGGGCGACCAGGTCGTTGACGACGAGGTCGCCGCGCAGGCGCGGCGAGAACCCGTACGCGGTGGCGTTGCGCAGGTACACGGGCGAGAAGTCGTCGTCGGCCAGCGTGGCGAGGTCGCGCTCGGACAGGATCTTCGACTCGCCGTACGGGGTGATCGGGGCGAAGTCGGCCGTCTCGTCGAGCGGTGCCGACGTGGCACCGACGCCGTAGAGGCTGCACGACGAGGCGAACAGGAACCGCGTGGCCCCGCTCGCCTTGGCGGCCTCGGCCACGGCGCACGGTGGCGAGGTGGTTGACGTCGTAGGTCAGCGACGGGTTGAGGTTCCCGAGCGGGTCGTTGCACAGCGCCGCCGAGGTGGATGACCGCGTCGGGGCGCACGTCGGCGAAGGCGTCGGGCGTGACGTCGCGCAGGTCGATGCCGATGTTCGGCACCTCGGCCGGAGCCGGGCCGATCGTGCAGGGGGCGAAGTAGCCGACGTCGAGGCCGATGACCTCGTGGCCGGCTTCGGCGAGGAGCGGCGTGAGGACGCTGCCGAGGTAACCTAGGTGGCCGGTGACGATGACGCGCACGGCGGGCGAGTCTAGGTGGATAATCGGCAGACCCCAGTCGGTCGGTCGACAACACTTCCCGCTGGGCGAGGGTTCGTCAACGACGCACGCGGTCTGAACGCACCGCGCCGCCCATCAGGAGTGACCGTGACCACCACCACCAACGTCCCATGCCGCCTGTGCGGCGCCGCCCTCACCGAGACGTTCGTCGATCTCGGCATGTCGCCGTTGTGCGAGAGCTTCCTGCACGCCGAGCAGCTCGACGCCCGTGAATCGTTCTACCCGCTGCACGTGCGCATCTGCTCGCGAGTGCCTGCTCGTGCAGCTGCCCGCCTACGTGCCCGGCGAGGACATCTTCTCCGACTACGCCTACTTCTCGTCGTACTCGGACTCCTGGGTCGAGCACGCCCGCCGCTACGCCGACACGATGATCGACCAGCTCGGCCTCGGGCCGGACAGCCTGGTCACCGAGGTGGCCAGCAACGACGGCTACCTCCTGCAGCACTTCGTCGCCCGCGGGCATCCCGGTGCTCGGCGTCGAGCCGGCGGCCAACATCGCCGAGGTCGCCCGGGCCAAGGGCATCCGCACCGAGGTGCAGTTCCTCGGTGCCGGAGACCGGCGCCGCGCTCGCGGCCGAGTACGGCCACGCCGACCTCGTGGCCGGCAACAACGTGTACGCCCACATCCCCGACCTCGTCGGGTTCACCGCCGGGCTGGCCGACTGCTGGTCAAGCCGGACGGGCTGGTCACGCTGGAGTTCCCGCACCTGCTGCGGCTGATCGAGCGCCGCCAGTACGACACGATCTACCACGAGCACTACCAGTACCTCATCGCTGCTCACCGCGTCGCGGGCGCTCGCCACCGCCGACCTGCGCGTCGTCGACGTCGAGGAGCTGACCACGCACGGCGGCTCGCTGCGGGTGCACGCCCGGCCACGCGGCATCCGCCGGCGAGCCGTCCGAGCGCGGTCGAAGGCCGTGCTCGCCGCCGAAGCAGGCGGCGGGGCTGCACACCGTGGAGGGTCACGCCGGGTTCGCCGAGCGACGTCTACGCGATCAAGCACGACCTGCTGACGTTCCTGCTCGAGGCCCGCGCCGAGGGCAAGCGCGTCGTCGGCTACGGCGCCCCGGGCAAGGGCAACACGCTGCTCAACCACTGCGGCATCCGCGACGGACCTGCTCGCGCTACACCGTCGACCGCAGCCCGTACAAGCAGGGCATGTTCCTGCCCGGCACGCACATCCCGATCCACGCGCCCGAGCGCATCGCCGAGGACCAGCCCGACTACGTGCTCGTGCTGCCGTGGAACCTGCGCACGCGAGCTCGTCCGAGCAGCTCGACTACGTCCACGACTGGGGCGGCCGGCTGGTGTTCCCGATCCCGACGCTCGAAGTGGTGTGACCGGCGATGAAGGTCGTGCTGTTCTGCGGCGGTCTCGGCATGCGGATGCGCGAGGGCATCGAACGACGCGCCCGAAGCCGATGGCGATGATCGGCGACCGGCCGCTGCTGTGGCACGTCATGCGCTACTACGCCCACTTCGGCCACACCGACTTCATCCTCTGCCTCGGGTACGGCGCCGCGGGCGGTCAAGGACTACTTCCTCCACTACGACGAGACGCTCTCCAACGACTTCGCCCTCGCCGGCGGCGGCCGCGACGTGACGATGTTCTCGACCGACATCACCGACTGGAACATCACGTTCGTCGACACCGGCCGCTCGAGCTCGATCGGCGAGCGGCTGATGCGGGTGCGCCAGTACGTCGAGGACGAGCCGATGTTCCTCGCCAACTACGCCGACACGCTCACCGACGCGCCGCTGCCCGAGAACATCGCGATCGTTCGCGCGCAGCGACGCCGTCGGCGTCGCTGCTCGCCGTCCCGCCGGTGTCGTCGCACCACGTGGTCGAGCTCGACGACGGCGGCTTCGTCACCGGCGTGCGCGACGTTCGACGACCTGATGCAGTGGGAGAACGGCGGCTACTTCGTGCTGCGTCCGGAGATCTTCGACGTGCTGCGCGAGGGCGAGGACCTCGTGCCGCACGCCTTCGATGCGCCTCGCCGCGGAGCGGCAGCTGCTCGCCCAGCCCTACAGCGGCTTCTGGCGGGCGGTCGACACGTTCAAGGACCGCGCCGAGCTGGAGGCGCTGTACGAGTCGAACCGGTGCGCCGTGGATGGTGTGGGACGCGGCGACCGCAACGGAACGAACCGGTGACGCTTCGCCTCGACGGCGTGCGCTCGATCGGTGGTCGTTCGCGCGCCCACCCCGACGACATCGAGATCGGCGCCGGCGGGCTGCTGCTGTCGCTGGCGGCGAGGTCGCCCGGACTCCGCGTCCGACTACGGTGGTGTTCAGCGGATCGCCGGCGCGGCGGCTGGAAGCGCAGGCCGCCGCCGCCGCGTTCCTGCCCGGCGCCGACGTGACGCTCGACCTGCACGACCTCGCCGACGGGCGCCTCCCGGCGCGACTGGGCCGAGGTCAAGGCGCTGGTGCAGCAGGCGCCGCCGGCGATCCACCCGACCTCGTGCTCGCTCCGCGCCCCGACGACGCCCACCAGGACCACCGCTTGCTCGGCGAGCTCGCCAGCCAGGCGTTCCGCGGTCCGCTGCTGCTGCACTACGAGATCCCCAAGTGGGACGGCGACCTCGGTCGCCCGAACGTGTACGTGCCCCTCGCCGACGACGTGGCCCACCGCAAGGTCGAGCTGCTCAACGCCTGCTATCCCGTCGCAGCACCCCCACGACTGGTGGGACGACGAGATGTTCCTCGGCCTGATGCGCCTGCGCGGCATGGAGTGCAAGCAGCGCTACGCCGAGGCGTTCACCAGCGCCAAGGCCGTCGTCACCCTCGCCTGATCGGCCGCCCTCGCCGCCTGCCATCTGGTCGACTCTGCGTCTCGAACGGCGATCTCAGGCGACGAGGAGCTCGGCGTCGACGCCGAGCTCCTTCAGCGCCCGACCGACCTCGTCGCGGTACGACGGGTTGGTGATGATGACCGCCTGCGGCTGCAGCGCCGTGAGCGACTCGGGATCGTCGACGCGGTGGGCGGTGATCGGCAGGTAGCGACCCCACTTGCGCGGGTTGATGTCGACGACCGCGGCGAGGTGGTGGTCGGTGTCGGCGAACGTGAGGAACTGCACGCCGCGCGACCCGGCTCCCCAGAGCACGGGACGGGCGCCGGCGTCGTCGAGCTCGGCGAGTCGCACTCGCCAGGCCTCGCGCTCGGCGTGATGGCGAGCGTCGAACGTGGCGGTGGCCGCCAGCTGACGGTCGCGGTCGCCGGCGTCGGGCAGCGGCTCGCTCCCGCGACGCGGGCCGGTCGCGTTGGCCGAGAACTCGATGAAGCGGAACATCCCGCCGAACAGCGTGCCGCCGTCCTCCACCCGCCAGCCGGCGCGCTCGACGATGGTGGTGAGCGGGAACGCGTCGAAGTACGACACGTGGGGGTAGATCACCTCCCACCCGGCGGTGGACAGGTCGTAGCCGGCGTCGGGCACCTCGATGTACCCGTAGACCGTGCGCTCCCCCGCCTGCGCACGCAGGTCGCTGAGGAAGTCGAACGGATCGTCGAGGTGCTCGAACCAGTGGCGCGACGTGACGAGGTCGAACTCGGGCAGCCCGGCGCCTCGCGGCGCGTACGCGCTGTGGAACGTCGCGCCGGACGGGTCGTCGCCGACGGTGCCGGCGTACATGGCGTCGTAGCCGACGCCGCTGCAGTGCGCCTCGTGGCACAGCTCGCGCAGGAACTCACCCTGACCGCACCCGACGTCGACCACGTGGCGCGGTTGGTAGCGCTCGGCGAGGTGCCGGGCGAGGTCGGCGGAGAACGACTGGAACGCCTGCGAGAAGTGCAGGTTGGTGTCCATCGAGGTGTCGTACACCATCAACGCCGGGTCGAAGTCGACGTTGCGCACGTAGGCGCACTCCGGGCACCGGCCGAGCACGATCTCGCCGGCGGGGCTGGCGGCGGCCGCCGCCCGGTCGGCCCAGTGCACGCCGCACAGCACGGGCACGGTTCCGACGTCGGCGAACGTCTCGAGCGTGCCTCGGCCGCAGGCGTCGCAGCACGCGGCGCGTCGGCGCTGGATGTCTCGTGGTCTGCTCGGGTCATGTCCCACTCTCCTGCTGGCCGGTGCGCTCGGCGGGCGTGGTCGCCGCCAGCACGTTGGCGAGGAAGGCCAAGGTAGTCGGCTGGGCGTCGTGTGCCCCGGCCAGCAGCCCACGCAACCACGAGCGGTCGATGCCGGGCACCGATTCCAGCGGCTCGCACACGGCGGGCACCTGCCGCCAGTGCTCGAGCAGCAGGGTGCCGGCGTGCGCCGCGCCCACCTGGGGACGGCGCCCGCGGCTGGCGCGCTGCCAGGCCTTGCGGGCCGTCCGCCGCGCCGACGACAGCGACACGACGGCCTTGGTGCGCAGCGTTCGCTCGCCGAGCTGGGCCGGGACGAGCCCGATGTCGAGCGGGATCGCGGCGAGCTCGGGGTCGAGGCGCGTCATCAGCCGTCCGAGCAGCAGCGAGTCGCGCTTGTCCGCCGGCGCGACGGCGAGGGCGAGCTCGAGGAAGCGGCGGTCGAACATCGCGTTCACCGACTCGCGGCGCATGGTGGCGACCGTCCCGTGGGCACCGCCCCATCGGCGCATCCGCTGGTAGAGGTAGAACTCGTCGGTGGCACGCAACCAGTCGCCGGCCGGGAACAGCGTCGTCAGCAGGCCCATCGTGGTCGAGCGCGCCGCGTCGCGGAACGCCGGGTCGAGCGCCTCGGCCTCGACCGCCTCGTTGCTGCACAGCCGCCACTGGGCGAGGCGGGTGACGACGCTCGGCGACGTGCTGGCGCCGCGCGGCTGGCCGGCGTAGTAGAAGCCACGCGCCACCTCGCCGCCGAGCCCGGACAGCCGATGGCCCTGGTCGATGTCGCGCTCGGCGAGCAGCAGCGGCGCCAACGCCAGCGGACTCGCCAGGCACTCGAGGGCCCGCGAGGAGTCGAGGACGAGCTGGTGCACGCCGGCCGGGCGACGGCCAGGCCTGTCCGTCGACGGGGTGCACCTGGTGCACCATGCCGTAGCGCCGGCACAGGTCGGCGGCGATCGAGACGTCGCGGCTGGAGCCGTCGCCCAGGGTCGAGGGCATGGAGGCCGCGGCGGTGCGCCGGGGCGACCGCTCCGAGCAGGATCCGCGAATCGTGCCCACCGGTCAGCTGCGAGCAGGGCGTCGGGGTGGTCGACCACCGACCGCTCGAGCGCACCGCGCAGGATCGCCGCCATCTCGTCGACGGCGTCGGCGAGCGGCGGCGCGGGGACGTCCGACCGGGCGAACGAGAGCGGGGCGACGTAGTGCTCGCGTACGCAGTACCCCGTGCTGCAGGGATGACCACCGTCGCCGCCGGCACGGCGCGCACGCCGGCGAAGATCGTCGCGTCGCCCGGGCTGCCAGCCGATCATCGCCTGCACGCCGAGGGCGGTGTCGTCGAACCCGCCGCCGGCGAGTGCCGCCAGCGCCCGCGCGCTCGTCGACACGGCAGCGACGCCGGTGCCCTGCCACACGTACAGCTGGAAGAAGCCGAGCCAGTCGACGGCGACGTGGATCGCTTCGCCGGCGGCGCGGCGATGGGCGATGGCGAACGGCGGGAGGAGTCGGGCGAGCTCGGCGCTGGCGGTCGTGACGGCTCCGGCGAGGTCGGCGGCCGAACGCTCCCCGTCGACCCCACGGAGCAGACGTCCGAGGCCGATGGTGAACGCCCCGTCGGCACCGGCTCGTTCGTCGATGCCGGCGCCCGACGCCGCCACCCACCCGTCGCGGCCTTCGTCCCCGGAACCGATGGGCGACAACACGACCGTACGGTCGTGGTTCGGCCCATCGGTTGCGGCGTCGGTGGCTGCGGTGAGCACGCCGAGCGCGGCCGCGACCGGCTGGCGCAGTGACGCCGGTGCATCCGGACCGCACGACACCGCGAGGAAGCCGCTCCACCGACCGGCCGCCGGCCGGCCCGGCGCATCCGACATCAGGCTGCCGACCGCGGGGAGCCGTTCCGCCCGCACGTGCATCGCCGCGCGCAGCTCGCGCCAGTTGCGGTGGCGCGTGAACGGCAGCTCGAAGACGGCCGCGAACAGCCGAGCGACGACGAGCGACAACGGTACGGCGATCGCCAGCGTCATGAGGAACCCGGACAGACCGGTGCGCGGCGCCACGACCTTCTCGTGCACCGCCACCACGATCGGCGCGTGGATCAGGTAGAGGCTGTAGGAGAACGAGCCGAGCTCGCGCAGCGGGCGACTGTCGAAGAACCCGATCAGCCACTTCGGTCGACCGGTCGCCATCGAGGCGAGCAGCAGGGCGATCGCCGGTCCGATGGCGATGTCCATCCAGTAGTAGTTGTCCACCGTCCAGACCGAGCCCTTGGCGACGATGACGATCGCGACCGGCACGAAGGCGATCAGCGCGTACCACGGCCACGGCAGCCGCCGCACGTCGGGCCGGGCCACCACGATGCCGGCGGCGACGATGCCCATGGCGAAGAGCAGGGCGAACTGCGGTGTGAAGCGCACGAACAGGTGCACGATCGACGAGTGCGCCTGCGAACAGCCCGATGAACACGACCACGGCGCCGACGGCGGCGAGCATCACGCGCGTGCCGAAGCGCAGGACCACGAGCACCAAGAGGGGAAACAGCAGGTACAGCTGCGTCTCGACGGCGATCGACCAGAAGGCGCCGTTCGGGCTCGGGCGAGCCGACGACGTCCTGCAACGAGGGAGCCGAACACCACCACGGACCGCAACGTCGGCTTGGCCTCGCCGGGCTGGGGCACGATCGCCCACGCCACGAGCAGGCTGAAGATCAGTGCCGGCCAGTACGGAGGCAGGATGCGCCAGATGCGCCGGTGGGCGAAGCGCCCGAGGTTGCCGACCTGCCACCCTCGCCGGGCCGGGGCCACCGCGAGCGAGAAGCCCGACAGCACGATGAAGATCGCCACCGCGAAGTGGCCGTACACGAGCAGGCCGGTCCACCACGGCCCGTTGTTCGCCGGGAAACCGGTGTAGCTCATCAACCAGCAGTGGTGCAGGACGACGAACAGCGCGGCGACGCCGCGCATGCCCTCGAGTCCGGCCAGGCGCACGTCGCCCGGCGCCACCGGCGACGGGGGCATGTGCATGTCCACGATGGCGTGCACGGGCGCGTCATGCGCGCCCTGCACGTTGTCCCGATTGCTCCGCAGCTGACACGGACCAGACCTCCAGACCCCCGCACGTCCGCCGTGAGGATCGACGCGGCCATGCTATCGGGTCGACGGACGATCCGGCGCCGATTACCCGGGTCCGAGGGCGAGCGGCGCGCCGAGCAATTCCGGGAGGCACGCAGGCGTTTCGACCCTAGAGTTGGCGTGTTCCCAGCGGGCGGGCCGAGGGACACTTGCAGGAGAGTGGCACATGTCATCCGAGTTGGCGGCTGGAGCCGCGGAACCCACGCTGCCGGCACGGTGATCGACGATCCCGGGCGCGAGACCGGCCGACTACGCGTCAGCGTCTTCGGTCTCGGCTACGTCGGCTGCGTGTCGGCGGCGTGCCTCGCCGCCCGGGGCACGCGGTGATCGGCGTCGACGTCAACCCGCCGAAGATCGACTTCCTCCGCCAGGGCAAGGCGCCGGTGGTCGAGGAGCGCATCGGCGAGCTCATCGCCGAGGTGGTGGCGATCGGGCGCGCTCACCGTCAGCCGACGACGCCGACCGCGGCCGTGCTCGACACCGACATCTCGATCGTCTGCGTCGGCACCCCGTCGGCGCCGGGCGGCGGGCTGTCCACCGAGTACCTCGAGCGGGCCAGCGACGGAGATCGGCGCCGCGCTGGCCGAGCAAGGACGGCTGGCACGTCGTCGTCTTCCGCAGCACGATGGTGCCCGGGCACCTGCGAGAAGCATGCTCGATCCCGATCGCTCGAGCAGGCCTCGGGCAAGCGCGCCGGCGTCGACTTCGGCGTCTGCGTCAACCCCGAGTTCCTGCGCGAGGGCACGAGCGTGCGGGACTTCTTCGAACCCGCCCAAGACCGTCGTCGGCGAGAGCGACGAGCGCAGCGGCGACGCTGGTGATGGGCCTGTACGACGGCCTCGCCGGGCCCGCGTTTCCGCGTCCCGATCGCCGTCGCCGAGATGACGAAGTACGTCGACAACAGCTTCCACGCGCTCAAGGTGGCGTTCGCCAACGAGATCGGCGCGCTCTGCGCGGCGCTCGGGCTCGACTCGCACGAGGTGATGGACATCTTCCTCGCCGACACGAAGCTCAACATCAGCGCCGCCTACCTGCGGCCCGGCTTCGCCTTCGGCGGCTCGTGCCTGCCCAAGGACGTGCGCGCGCTGACCCACACCGCGCGCCAGCACGACGTCGAGCTGCCCGGTGCTCGCGAACGTGCTGCGTCTCCAACGAGACGCAGCTGCGGCGCGCGGTCGACCTGGTCGATGCGCGCTCGGGCGAGCGCAAGGTCGGGCATCTTCGGGCTGTCGTTCAAGCCCGGCACCGACGACCTGCGCGAGAGCCCGATGGTCGAGCTCGCCGAGCGGCTGATCGGCAAGGGCTACGACGTCCGCATCTACGACGCCAACGTCGCGCTGTCCCGGCTGATCGGCGCCAACCGCGCCTACATCGAGGAGCACCTGCCGCACATCGGCGAGCTGCTCACCGACGACATCGACGCGGTGCTCGCCCACGCGCGAGGTGTTCATCGTCGGGACGTCCAGGACCCGGCCGTCGTCGACGCCATCGACCGCGTCGGTCCCGACCACACGGTGATCGACCTCGTCCGCCTGCCCGACGCCGCAGCGCGCCGGCCGCACCGGGCTACGTCGGGCATCGGCTGGTGAGCACGTCGGCCGCAGCCGGCGGCCGACCGGTCGACCGCACGTCCTCGTCCTCGTCGAGAACCTGTCGGTGCCGTTCGACCGGCGGGTGTGGCAGGAGAGCCGGGCGCTCGTCGACGCCGGCTAGCAGGTGACGGTGATCTGCCCGCAGGGCGCCAAGCAGGACCGCGAGCCGGAGGCGACGATCGACGGGCGTGCGCATCCTCCGCTACCCGCTGCGCGCCGCCACGGGCGGGCCGCTCGGCTACGTCCGCGAGTACGCGCGTCGCCCTGTGGCACACGCTGCGGCTGGCGCTCGCGCGTCCGCCGCGCGGCCGGTCGACGTCGTCCACGCGTGCAACCCGCCCGACCTGCTGTTCCTCGTCGGCGCTCGTGCTGCGCGTCCGTCGGCGACGCGGTTCGTGTTCGACCAGCACGACCTGGTGCCGGAGCTGTTCGAGTCGCGCTTCGACCGCGGCGAGGCGCCTGCTGTACTGGTCGCCGCGGCGTGCTCGAGCGGCTGACCTATCGCGGCCGCCGACGCCGTGATCTCGACGAACGAGAGCTACCGGCGCGTCGCGCATCGACCGCGGCCGGCTGGCGCCCGAGCGGGTGTCGGTCGTGCGCAGCGCGCCCGACCTCGACCCGGTTCACGCCCGCGGCCGCCCGATCCGGCGCTGCGCCGCGGCAAGCGCTACCTCGTCGCCTACCTCGGCGTGATGGGACCGCAGGACGGCGTCGACTACGCGCTGCGCGCCGTCGCCCACCTGCGCCACGAGCTCGGGCGCGACGACGTGCACTTCGTGTTCATGGGCGGCGGCGACGCCTTCGACGACATGGTCGCCCTGGCCGAGCGAGCTCGGCCTCGCCGACGTGTCGAGTTCACCGGGCGGGTGCCCGACGAGTTCGTGCAGGCGTGCCTGTCGACGGCGGACGTGTGCCTGTCGCCCGACCCGCGCAACCCGCTCAACGACGTGTCGACGATGAACAAGGTCGTCGAGTACATGGCGATGGGCCGGCCGGTCGTGTCGTTCGACCTCGTCGAGGCGCGGGTCTCGGCGGGCGAGGCCGCGGTGTACGTGCCGGCGAACGACGAGCAGGCGTTCGCCGCGGCGATCGACGAGCTGCTCGACGATCCCGAGCGACGCGCGTCGGATGGGCGAGCTCGGGCGCGACCGGGTCGAGCGCGAGCTGTCGTGGGAGACGTCGCAGCGCAACCTGGTGGCGTTCTACGATCGTCTCCTCGGCGGACGCCGTGGTGACGACGCCGGTGCCGCCGTAGCATTGGACCCAGATCGTGCCCGGCGGGGGCGCGACGACGCCAGGAGCACGGCGAATGTCAACTGATTCGGGCGCGGGCGGATCGCTTCGCGCCGGCGACGTGGTCGAGGTGCGCAGCCTCGACGAGATCTTGGCGACGCTCGACGAGCAGGGCGAGCTCGACGCGTTGCCGTTCATGCCGGAGATGGTCCGGTACTGCGGCCGGCGCATGACCGTGTACAAGGTGGCGAACAAGCTGTGCGACACCATGACCGGCAACATCGGCACTGCGGAAGATGCACGACGCCGTCCACCTCACCGGCGCGCGCTGCGACGGCAGTGGCCACGACGGCTGCCAAGCGGCGTGCCTGCTCTACTGGAAGACGGCGTGGTTGCGCCCGGTCCCGACCCAACGAGCCTGTCGACGACACGGCGCGACGCCGGTGCCCGGCGCTGCTCACCGCCGCCACACGCGTCGAGGGTCCCGACGGACACGTCGAGCGGTACCGCTGCCAGGCGACCGAGATGCTCGCGCCGCCCCCGAGCCGTTGCCGAGCCGCGACCTCGCGCAGTACGTCGAGGACGTTCGTACCGGCAACGTCGGCGTCGCGCTGGTCGCTGCGCGCGCTTTCTCGTGGCGATGTACAACGGCTTTCAACGACGTCGGCAGCCCGATACCTGCCGAGCCGGCTGCGCTTCCGCGACGGTCGCCGTTGGGGCGCCCTCACCGGCACCGTCGGTCGGTCGGACGCCGACCGAGCGCAGCGACCTGCAGCCGGGCGAGCTGGTGCGCATCAAGTCGCGACACGAGGTGCGGCGCGACGCTCGACGCGACATGCGCAACCGTGGGCTCGGCTTCGACGCCGAGATGGGCCGCTTCTGCGGCACCACGACCCGCGTCGCCAAGCGCGTCGACCACATCATCGACGAGAGCACCGGCGACGATGCTCGACATGAAGAACCCGTGCATCGTGCTCGAGGACGTCGTGTGCGAGGGCGCCTACAGCCACAGCTGCCCGCGGGCGATCACCCCGTACTTCCGCGAGATCTGGCTCGAACGCGTCGAGCAGCCGGCTGGCGCTCCTCCGGCGTGTCCGGCGATGGCTGACACGCACCCACTGGTCTCGGTGGGCATGCCCACGCGCAACGGCGAGCACCGCGTGCCGGCGGCCATCGAGTCGGCGCTCGCCCAGCGCTACGAGAACATCCAGGTCGTCATCTCCGACAACGCGTCGACCGACGGCACCGAGGAGGTCTGCCGCGCCCTCGCCGCCGCCGACCCGCGCATCCGCTACCACCGCCAACCCGAGAACATCGGCCTGTTCAACAACTTCGTCGCGGTGATGCACCTCGCCGAGGGTGAGCTGTTCTGCTGGCTCGGCGACGACGACGAGGTGAACCCGGCGTTCATCGAGCGCTCGGCGGAGGTGTTGGTCGCCGACCCGGCGCGGGTGCTGGCAACGACCGGCGTGTCGTGGGTCGGCCCGGACGACTCGACCGTCGTGCGTCCCTACGACCCGCGTGCCGATGGACGTCGCCCGATCGTCTGGCCCGCTTCGAGCACATGCTGAAGATGCTCAACGAGGACGCGGCGATCGATCCGCTGGCGTCGCTCATGCGCCGCGAACCGGTCGCCCGCATCCCACGACGCAACATGATGCGCGAGGACCAGGTGTTCGCCACCCAGCTGGCGCTCGCCGGTCCGTGGGGACACGTGCCCGAGGTGCTGCTGTCGCGGCGCTGGAAGCACGAGACCCGACCCGATCTCGCCCGCTACCTCGACGTGCCGGCGTGGCAGGGGCGGTTCACCACCACGTTCCAGACGACCCAGCTGATGCGCGTCGGTGTCCGAAGCGGACTTCCCTCCGTCGCAGCGATGGCGGGCACGCGGCGCCGTGATCGGCCACCACGTCGGCTGGCACCGCCGGCGCATCGTGAACGGGATCAAGCGGCGGTGGGGATGATGACCGCCGCCCACGGCGCCGACGCCGACGCCGCGACCACCACCGCCGAGCCGCTGGAGACGGCGCAGGGCGCGTGGCGCGCGCTGGTCGCCCGGCGGCCGTCGCTCGTGCTCACGGTCGCCAACGTCAGCTCGCAGGCGATCAGCTTCATCAACGGCCTGATCGTCGCCCGCCAGCTCGGCACGGTCGGTCGCGGCGAGGTCGGGCTGGTGCAGGCGTACGACGAGGTGTCGACCGACATGCTCTCGCTCGGCACGTCCGACGCCACGGCCTACCTCGCCAAGGAGCGCGTCGACACCGAGGCGCGGATCCTCGGCGCGGCGCTGAAGATCTCGCTCGTGAGCACGCCGATCACCGCGGTGCTCGGGTGGCTGGTGGCGCACTTCCTGTTCGCCGACTACCCCAAGGGCGTCCAGCTCGCCGCGTGGACCGCCATCGGGATGACGCCGCTCACCAACGCGTACTGGAGCGCCTGCCGCATGCTGCTCGTGTCGCGCGGGCAGATCCACTCGTTGGCGCCGCTGTACGATGTTGTCGATGCTCGCCCGTCTCGGCTCGATGCTCGTGCTCATCGCCACGGGACACTTCAACGCCAGCACGTGCGCGTTCGCCTTCGTGTTCACCGGCTGGCTCGGCAACTTCCTCGGCTGGCGCGCCGTGAAGGTGCGGCACCAGTGGGGCGGGCCGGTGCGCCCGATGCTCGTGTACGGCATCAAGACCGTCCCGGCGTCACTCGCCAGCATGGCCAACAGCCGGCTCGACCAGCTGCTCGTGGCGCCGCTGCTGAGCGCCTCGGCGCTCGGCATCTACTCGGTCGCCATCGGCGTCAACGTCATCCCGGTGGCGGCCGGCATCGCGATCGCCCAGGCCGGCTACCACACCGTCATCGGCACGAAGGGCGACTCGGTGGGCGGCGGCCGGGTGCTGCGCCGGGCGGCCCTGGCCATGGCGGCGATCTCGGTGGTCAGCGCGATCGGGATCGTGCTGCTGCTCGAACCGGTCTACGGTCCGGCGTTCCACGATTCGGTGATCCCGGCGCTGATCCTGGTGCCGGGCTCGGCCTTCACCGGCGTGTTCCTGGTGGCCTGGTCGACGGGAAATGCCATCGGCGATCCTGCGCTCGCCGCCAAGGCCCAGCTCGCCGGCCTGGTGGTGACGGTGATCGGTCTGCCCCTGCTGCTCCCGCACCTCGGGGTGCCGGGCGCGGCGCTGGTGTCCACCGCCTCGTACGCCGTGCGATTGCTCGTCAGCCTGCTGGCTGCTCCGCCGCCACGGCGTCACGATGCGGTCCTGACCGTCCCGCCCGGGCGGCCGATCGCCGTGCGCAACGTCACCCGGCGAGCGCGCCGCCATCGGCATGGGCGCGGTACCACTCGACCGTGGCGTCGAGGCCCTCGTCGAGCCGGGTGGCCGCTGACCACCCGAGGACCTCGAGCGTGGCCGTGGCGTCGGCAACGTGCTCCGGCTCGAGCGCTCGATCGGGAAGGGCGCCCCAAGCGGGCACGACCCTCGTGGCGCAGAGCTCGGCGACGGCGTCGACCACCTCGCGCACCGAGCGGAGCAGTCCGGTGCCCACGTCGATCGCTCGGCCCACCGCCGCCGGCTCCTGGGCGACCACCACCAACGCGTCGACGACGTCGTCGATGTACACCCAGTCGCACCGCTTGCGTCCGCTCGACAGGCGCGGCGCCTCGCCGCGGAGCAGGTTCGTGATGGCGTAGGGCACGACCTTCGACACGTCGGGCTGGTCCGGGCCGTACGCCATGAACACCCGTGCCGTCGTGACCGGTGTGTCGTAGAGGGCGTGGAACATCGCGGCGTAGACCGACTGGGCGATCTTCGCCGCCGCGTACGGCGAGCTCGGCGGCTCACTGCTGATCGGCTCCGGCTGCTCGCCGGAGCCGATCAGGACCACACGATCGCATCCGGCCGCGGTCGCGGCTTCGAGCACGTTGACGCTCCCGAGCAGGTTGGCGGTGATCGCCGGATGGACGGCAGCCAGCTCGCGCGCCCCGGACACGAACCCGGCCAGGTGGAAGACGACGTCCGCTGCTGACGTCTCGACGAGCGCGCCGACGTGGTCGTGGTCGGCGATGTCACCGACGACGACGGAATCGGCGGGGAGGTCGGTCGGACGGTGCACCGCCGCGATCACGCGCACCCCGCACGCGGCGAGGCGTCGAACCAGCGCACCGCCGATGAACCCGCCCGCGCCGGTGACGAGGGCCGACCGAAACGCCGGTTCCCGCCGGCCAGAATTCGGAGCGCTGAGGACGGGTGCACGGTAGGCTCTCGTCGCGATCGGACGCAAATGGCGTTCGACGACGGGCCCTGGCGGGCACAGAGAAGGGCAAGAACTCGTATGGTCGCAACCTTTGTCGACCCGGTGATGACCGACGAGCAACGGCGTCTCGCCTGCTTCGAGGGGTCGCTCATCCTCAGCTCACCGACCCCGATCACCGAGGCGTACTGCGCGTTCACGCGCGACCTGATCGCCGACGCGTTCGACGGGGACGGACCCCGAGCGCGTCCAGTTCGACATGCCGGTGGAGCGGTACGCGGCGATCCTCGCCGACCTGAAGCCGCGCTTCATCCACCACCCGGAGTCGAAGTGGTTCCTGCGCGAGATCCTTCGCGAGCGCGGCTGCGACCTCGATCGGACGCACTTCGACGTTCCCCGTCTGCGCACGTCGACGAGCGACGACTACCTCACCACGGGCATCGCCTACGCGTGGCACCCCCACCGCGACACCTGGTACTCGGCGCCGATGCAACAGATCAACTACTGGATGCCGGTGTTCCCGGTCGTCGCCGAGAACGCGATGGCGTTCCACCCGGCGTACTTCGCCGACCGAGGTGCCGAACACGTCGGACTCGTACAACTACTACGAGTGGAACGCCAAGCACCGCTCGGCGGCGTCGACGAACGTCAAGGCCGAAACGCGTCCCCTGCCCCGGGCCACCGTGGCCGTCGACGTGTCGGAGCCGCTCGTGCCGGTGCCCGCGGTGGGCGGGCTGATCCAGTTCTCCGGCCAGCACATGCACTCGAGCGTGCCCAACCAGACCGGTCGGACACGATTCTCGATCGACTTCCGGACCATCCACGTGGACGACGTCATCCACGGCCGTGCCGCGCCGAACGTCGATGCCCGCTGCACCGGTTCATCGATCCGCGACTTCATTCGGGCCAGCGACTTCGCCCCCGTGCCGGAGCCGGTCGTCGAGGTCTTCGCCGACGGTACCGAGGACCGCGGCGACCTGGTGTACTCGACCAACTGACGCCAACAGACCGATCTGGTCCGACGTTCTCGACATCGCGGTCTCTGCTGGATCCGTAGGTCGGGAACGAAGGGTCCGGCCGGTGCGACGACAGGTCCGAGGGTCAATCTGGTCACCCACATTCTCGATATCGAGAATGTGGGTGACCGATCCGTCTTTCAGGACGAACCGACCGCCGACGCGAGCTCGACGCGACGCTCCTCGAGCAGCGGCTGGTAGATCCTCGACTCCCTGGCGGCGTGCGCTCCGGCGCGGTGATGCGGTACATCGCGCCCACCAGGCCGATGCTCAGGTACAGCACGCCGGTGAGGATCCGGTAGAAGAACGCGTCGAACGTGTAGGAGCTGATGAACAGTCCGAGGATCGTCGCCGCCAACGCCGTGCCCGGCAGGGTTCCTCGCTCGCCGCCGACACGGGTTCGCCATGACATCAGCGAGATGAACCCGATGAACAGGACGAGCACGGCGACGCCGATCAGGCCGGTCTCGATCGCCGACATCTGCAGCTGGTTGTCCAGCAGGAAGTAGTCGTCGAGGTTGTACGTGCCGAAGCCACGACCGAGCCACGGGTGCTGGGAGATCAGGTTGAGCACCTTGGGGATGCGGTCGACCCGCGCCTGGACGCTGGAGTCGTTGTCGGCGGTGGTGAACAGGTTTCGCAGCGTGCCGATGAGCCCCTTGACGGTGACGCCGACGAACATGATGAACACCACGCCGGCGCCCATGATCGCCGCCCGTTGGCGCCACGACACGCCGAACAGCAGCACGATCACGGCGACCGCGATCGCCAGCACCGCCGAGCGGCTGAGCGAGCTCATCGCCGCGAAACCGAGGGCGACGGCGACGAAGTACGCCCGGCGACGTCGCTCGACGCGTGCCATCCAGTAGGCGAGCGGCACGAGGGCGGCGGCGACGACGCCGTACTCGATCGGATGCAGCGTGGTGCCGAACGGCCGGTTGAAGTTCGAACGCTGGCCGATCTGGGCGCTCGAGTCCATGATCAGTCCGGGGATGCGGATCAGCGTCGTCGGGTCGTAGGTGAAGAAGAACTGCACGGTCCCCATCAGCACCATGAACATCGCGCAGTACGTCATCCGCCGCACCACCGTCTCGACCTCCTCGCGCGTCGAGAGCCCGTCCATGGCGACGAGGGCGATGCCGGCGAGGCCGATCATGATGATGAAGGAGCGGTCGGACGTGATCTTCTCGGTGAACGTCAGGGCGCGCGTCTTGCCCAGCGTCCAACTGAACAGCACGAACCACAGGTAGGCGAGCAGCGCGGTGCGCACGGTGTTGGGACCGGAGAACTGGCGCTGGCCGAGGAGGGCCGCGGTGCCCCACGAGACGAACGCCAGAACCCCGACGAGCGTCGCCGGGGTGCCGGCCGAGCCGATGCCGGGCAGCACGAGCCGCGCCGGCAGCACGAACATCAGCACCAGGTAGAGCGGTGATGATCTGGACGGGGCCGAAGCGACGTTCACCCGCCGTCGCTGCGCACCGCGGTGGTGCGCTCGACTGGTCATTGCGTGTTGCGTACCGACGACGAGCGCGGCGCGCCACCGTTGCTCGGGCTGGCCACCGCCTGGCGCGAGGCCGCGCCATCGGCGTCTCGCGCCGTCGCCGTTGTCGGCGCGACGCACCTCGGCGCGGTTCTTCGGCGTGCGCATCATCCGGGTATCGCGTCGCGGCGACGGCGGATCGGCCGACACCGCGTCGTCGTCGGTGACCGGCACCAGCTCACGTGGCGGGACCGGCTCGGCACGCGGCGCGGACGCGCCGTTGATGCGCCCGGCCGACGCCGACGCCTCAGGGGACGGACCGGCCGGCGCTGGACCGTCGCCGCGCGTCGCGCGCGCTCGGCGGCCTTGCGCTCGGCCTTGTCGGCACGACGCTGGCGACGGGCGACCGCGACCGACTCGGCGAGCACGGCGAGGGCGATGGCGAGACCGGCGCCGAGGATGACGATGCCGGCGGCCGGACGCACGACCGACGCCGCGGTCTCCGTGGCCTTGGTCGGCTCGACGATCGGTCTGGAGCATCGTCCGGTATGCCGGGTTGACGTCGACTGCTCGTCCTGCAAGCTGCGTCGAGGCGCACCTCCAACTCGTCGCGCACGAAGGCATAGGCCGTCTGGGCCGAGGCCGGCGTGAGCACCGGTGACCGCCATCTCGAGGATCGGCGTGCTCTGCAGCGTGCTGGTCACGATGTACGTCGCGTCCGGGGCGGCCTGCTGGCACTGCATCGGCGAACTGCATCAGCGGCGACCGAGATCAGCGACTGCACCGTTCCGACGTTGGCGCCGAAGGGGTTACCGGAGTTCGCCGGGACCGAGCTGACGGCGACCGACGTCGCCAGGCTGTATGTGCCGTCGGCGTTCTGCGCCACGTCGTTGACATCGGGGTCGGCCAGCACGCGCGCCTCGATGGTGTCGGACTGGTCACCGAGCGCCGACGACTGCACCTCGGGGAGCAGATCTCACGAGTCGGCGTCGCCGTGTCGGTGACGATCTGCGCGCTGTCGCCCGTGACGGTCGATGCGCAGGGTGGTGCCGACGTCACTGAGCTTCACCGTCGAAGTCCGGCGACGAGGCCCTCGGCCTGCCAGCTGGCGCGGCCACGACGGGCCGCTGCAGCTCGGCCATGATCTGGTCGGCGGCCTGCGTCGGGTCGAGCGCCGGTTCGGCCGGGTTGAGAGTGTCCGCCGACACCAGCACGTAGGAGCCCGACCATCTTGTAGTCGGCGCCGCGGTTGACCACCAGGCTGGCCAGGCCGAAGACGGTGAGCAGGAGCACGGGAAGGACGACGAGCCAGCGTCGCTTCGTGAGACGGAGCAGCGCGATGAGATCCACGAGATTTGCCGATCGACAGGGGTGACAGGGATGGCAGCGTGGCGCGGATCAAACTGCCGGACGGAGGCTATCGCCCATTTGTCGGCTTGTGGGGTCGTTTCGCGCGATCTTCAGGTATCGCGCGAGCTGACGTCGCGGTAGAACGTGTGCGCCGTTCGCCGTCGTCGGCGCCAGGCGCCGAGCGCCCGGGCCGCCACCGTGACGGTGACGTGTGCCGGCACGTCGAGCGCCAGGACCGGGACGGCTGCGGACCACGCCCAGCAGCGAGCTCCCCGCGCCGGAGCGGTCCTCGGGGTGCACGCGCAGACCGGCGGCGAGCACGTCGCGCTTGCCCTGGTGCACCCGCGCCTTGCGGCTGACGCACGCCCAGAACCGCCGCGGCAGCAGAACGGTCACCTCGACGTCGGCGACGCGGCGCTTCTCCCCGGCGGCGAACAGCCCGTCGAGGAAGTAGTCGTCGGCGATCACGTCCGGCCACTCGCCGAAGCGGGCGCGACCCTCGGCCGACACCAGCATCGTGCCGGCCCCGTAGATGGCGTTGACCGGCGCTGTTGAGCGCGGTCCAGACGCGATAGTGGGACCGCACGATCCAGCTCGCCCCGGCGAACTCGTACCGCGGCGTCGGCGCCACCGCCGCCAGTCCGTCGTCGGCGAGGACGCGCAGCAGGCGGCGCACGCCGTCGCCGCTCACCACGACGTCGGCGTCGAGGTACAGGCGCGTCGGCGGCGACACGGCGGCGTCGCCGGCGCGCAACGCCGCCGGCTTCGACGCCTCGTCGAGCTCGAGCACGCGCGCCCACGGCGCGGCCGCCGCGGCGACCGCCGCCGTGTCGTCGGTGCAGCCGTTGCACACCACCACGACGTCGGCGTCGCCGGCGAGCGACGGCCAGCGCGCCGAGGGAGCGGGCGATCGTCGATCCTTCGTTGTGCGCGGGCATGACGACGCCGAGCGATGCCACGGCGGCACGGTAGCCGACCGGCGGTCGGCGCTGCGGCGACGCCGGACGATCCGCGCGACGATCGGCTCGTATGCTGGCGGCGTGTTCCAGGGCGGACGTGGCACATGCTGCGTGACGGTTGTGTCTCCACATCTCGACGACGCCGTGCTGTCGGTCGGCGGAACCATCCACGAGCTGACCCGCCGCGGTGCCGACGTCACGCTGGCGACCGTGTTCGGCGGTGATCCGGACGCCACGACGCCGTCGTCGTACTGGGACGCCCGACGCGGACCCACCCAGGGCGACGCGGCGAAGCAGCGGCGGGCGGAGGACGAGGCGGCCGCCGCCGAGCTGGGCGCGTCCACCGTGGCGCTCCCCTGGCCCGACAGCGGGTATGCCGGCCGCCGCGACCCGGATGCGATCTGGGCCGCGCTCGCCCCGCTGCTGGAGCGCGCCGACGTGACCCTGCTGCCGGGGTGGCCGCTCAGTCACGCCGACCACCGCTACGCCACGCTGACCGTCCTCGGACGGATCGCGCCGGCCAGCGCGATCGTGTTCTACGCCGAGCACCCGTACGCCAGCGAGCCGGTGACGCTGATCAAGTCCCGGCTGCGCGGCCGCACGGCCGGCCCGCTGCGCCACGCCTACGGCGCCGACATCACCTGGCGACGCAACCAGCTCGACGAGTCGAGCCGGTCGGCGCAGGCGCGAGCCGTCGGCCGCTACGAGGGCGAGCTGCACAACCTCGGCTGGCGGGCGCGCTGGGACGGCGTGTACCGCCAGCTGTCCGGTGAGTGGCTCGGCTTCGGCGAACGGGCGCAGCCGCCGTCCGAGTTCCTACTGGCCGTGTCGTAGCGCCGGGACCAACGTGACCACCGAGCCGCCAGGCGACGATCCGATCGACGTCGGAGTCGTCGTCGTCACGTTCAACAGCGCCGACGTGATCGGCGCGCTGCTCGCCTCGCTGCCCGCCGGGCTCGCCGGGGTGAGGTGGCAGGTCGTCGTCGCCGACAACGACTCCCACGACGACACGGCGGCCGTCGTCGCCGAGGCCGGCTACGACCTGGTCGCCGTCGGGCGCAACGCCGGGTACGCCGCGGCGATCAACCGCGGGGTGGCGGCACTGCCGCGGACGCGATCGGTGCTGATCCTCAACCCCGACGTCGAGCTCACGCCGGGGTGCGCGGCGGCGATGCTGGACGTGCTCGACCGCGACCCGCACGTCGGGGTGGTGGCGCCGAAGATGTTCGTCGGCGATCCGCCGACGACGCTCGAGCCCAGCCAGCGGCGCGACCCGTCGCTCGCCAGCACCTGGGCGACCGCGCTGCTCGGCGCCCAGATCGCGTCGCGCTCGCCGGCGTTGTTCGAGGCGGTCACCGACCCGGCTCGCTACCACGTGCAGCAGGACGTCGACTGGGCGGTGGGCGCCGTGCTGCTCTGCGGGCGGGCATGCGTCGACGCCGTCGGCGACTGGGACGAGACGTTCTTCCTCTACTCCGAGGAGACCGACTGGTGTCAGCGGGCGCGCCAGGCCGGGTACGCCGTGCGCTACACGCCGTCCGCGGTCGTGCACCATCGCGGCGGCGACGGACTGGTGAACCCGCGCCTGCGGGCGATGATGGCCGTCAACAAGGTGCGCGAGTACCGACGGCGACACCGCGACGGCGCCGCCTATCTGTTCCTCGCCGGCACCTGGGTGCACGAATGGACGCGCGGGCTCGCCGGGCGGGCGGCGTCCCGCGAAGCGGCGCGGGCGCTGGTGCGGCCGCGCCAGCGCCCGCCCGAGCTGGGCGCCGACGGCGCGCTGCTGCCGCCCTGATCGTCACCCGGGGGCGACGGTGGTGCCGTCGGACCACAGGTTGTTGAACCACGTGTTGCCGGTGCCGCCGGTGTCGAAGTCGGTGACCGCTCCGTAGGCTGCCGCACTTGCCGTTGGAACCCTTCTGGAACACGTTGTTGCAGAACACGATGTAGGTGCCGTTCGCCGGGTCGTCGGAGTACGGCTTGCCGCCGGTGTTGCCGCCGTAGGCGCAGAAGCCGAGCCCGATCGGGTTGGCCATGAACAGGTTGCCGTTGATCGTGTTGTTGTGGATCGCCGCGAAGTCGGCGTAGCCGCTCATGTCGGCCGAACACCCGATCTCGTTGTTGTTGAACGGACCGGTGTAGTCACAGCGCCAGCGTGTTGTGCACCAGCGTGGCGTACTGCTCGACGCGCACCGCCGAGGCATGAGCCTCGCTGTTCGGATCGAGCTCCGTGCCGTGGATCCACGAATCGCGGATCTCGCACACGTGCATGCAGTAGGCGCCCCGGTTCGAGCCGGTGATCTCGGTACGCAGGATCGTG
Organism: Ilumatobacteraceae bacterium; assembly: GCA_963816635.1. Classification (GTDB taxonomy): domain Bacteria; phylum Actinomycetota; class Acidimicrobiia; order Acidimicrobiales; family Ilumatobacteraceae; genus Desertimonas. The sequence continues at coordinate 147,330 of CAWFLK010000003.1, forward strand.
AAGTTCCACCCGTCGACCGAGCAGTTGACACACGTGACCGTTGTCGATCCACGAGTCCTCGATGCGGAACGACGCACCGTCACGTCTCGAGACCGTGGATCGCCCCACCGTTGATGTGGCTGTTGCGGATCGTCACGTTGTCGGCCCGGATCAGCAACTCACAGCTGATGATCTTCGAGTCGATCACCGTGTTCGCCACCGTGATCGTGCACGGCCCGGTGTACGGCGTCAGCACCGTCCCCACCGGCACGCCGGTGTTCGCCGGCCCCGGCCAGCACCCGCCGAACGGATCACCGGCACCGGGCACGTATCCAGGCGTGGTGCAGGTTGCCCGTGCTCGTCGGCGGCCTCAACGTCGACGCTCCGACCGGAACGGCACTGATGCCTGCACTCGGCGCGCCGGCGCCGATCGCGTTCACCGCGATGACCCACGCGTAGTAGCGGGTGCCGTTGCGCAGCCCGGTGAAGTTCACGCCGTGCGTCGCAGCCGGGACGTACCGCAACGTCTGCCACGGCCCACCGGTGGCGGTCGCCAGCTGCACGCGGTACGACCGAACGGCCGCACCGCCGTTGTTCGTCGGCGTGTTCCACGCCACGGTCATCCGGCCGGTCCCGACGCTGGCGCGCACGCCCCCGGCACGCCGCGCGGGTGCGGCGGGACGGGCATGTTCGACGTCGCGGCGCTCGGCCGCCGGCGCCGTATCGATTGACGGCGATGACCCGCGCGTAGTAAGCGGGTCCCGTTGCGCAGCCCGGTGAAGACGACGCCGTGGGTCGTCGCCGGAACGTACCGCAACGTCTGCCACGGTCCGCCGGCTGCCGTGGATCTGGACCCGGTACGCGAGCACGCGGTGACGATGCGGCGGTTGTCGGCGCCGTCCACGCGACGGTCATCCGTCGGTCGCCGCCAACGATCAGCGGCGCGCGCGGGCTCGGGGGCAGCGCGGTCGCGATGGCGCTCGGCGTGGCTGTCGCCCACCAGCTCGGCACGCTGTTGCCGATCGCGTTCACGGCGACCACGCGGAAGTAGTAGCGGACGCCGTTGCGCAGGCCGGCCACGATCGCCGAGCGACCGATCGTGCTGGTCGCCGTGGTCCATCCGCCGGCGGCGCTCGTGGAGCGTTGCACGACGTAGCGAAGGATCGGCGATCCGCCGTTGCTGACCGGCGCGTTCCAGCTGACGCTGACGACGCCGTTGCCGGCGACGGCACGGACGCCGCTCGGCGTTGAGGGGCACGGTGGCCGGCGCGGCGAGCGTGACCGCCTGGGTGGCCGCCGCGCTGGGGGCGGCCGCGGCGAGGACGTTCACCGTCGGGGCGACGGGAGCACCGGCGGAGCGAGCGGCATCGTCCGGCGCCGACTCGGGCTCGTCGACCACGCGGTGGCGCGCTCGTCTCTGGCGCGGACACCTCGACGACCGTGTCGGGCACCGTGGTCGAGGCGTCGACCGACGTCGGTGTCTCGACCGCAGCGGCGGTGGTGGAGGTGATCGCCGGCTCAGAACCGACCGGCTCCGAGCCGACCGGCTCCGAGGTCGGCGGGGCGGTGTCGTCGACGATGGTCGTGGTCGTCGTCGAGGTGGTCGTGGTCGTCGCGGTGGCGTCGCCGGCGTCGACGATCGAGTCCGAGGGCGGCGGCGGCGTGGTGCTCGCGTCGGCGAACGAGATCTCGGCGGCGATCACGGTCGCCGACACGAGCAGCCCGACGGCGACCGTGCGTCGCAGGATCCTTCGCTTCGAGAGGCCGTTTCCGGCGCGGTCGATGGTCATCACACTCCCAATGGCGGTTGGTTGTTACGAATCGACACTATTTCGTCATCCAACCGCAACACAATGATCTCGGCCAACCTTGCTCCTGACCTGCACCGACGTCGGTCGGCGGGACCGCTCAGCGACCAGCGCGTCGCTCGGCGGCCTCGACGGTGTTGCGGAACAGCATGGCGATCGTCGTCGGCCCCACCCCGCCGATCCGCGGGGTGATCCAGCCGGCGACCTCCTCGCAGCGCTCGTCGACGTCGGCCAGCAGGCGCCGACCTTCGTAGCGCACCCCGCCGCCGACGACCACCGCGCCCGGGCCGGATGTGCTCGGGCTGGAGGATGCCCGGCACCCCCGCCGCGGCGATCACGATCGAGGCCCGCCGGGTGTACGCCGGCCAGTCGGGCACGGCGCTGTGCACCACCGTCACGGCGGCGTTGGCCGTCGGTCGCTTCAGCGACAGCAACAGCGACAGGGGGCGCCCGAGCGTGAACCCGCGTCCCAGGATCACGACGTCACGGCCGGCCACCGGGATGTCGTAGTGGGCGAGCAGCGCCTCGATGCCGGCCGGGGTGCACGGCAGCGGCCCGGGCATCCCGAGTGCCAGTCGACCCATGTTCACCGGGTGCTGGCCGTCGGCGTCCTTGTCCGGATCGAGCTCGCCGAGCGCCGCCTCGTAGTCGATGTGCGCCGGGGTCGGGTGCTGCACCAGCACGGCGTCGACCTCGGCGGCCGCGCTCATCGCCCGCACCGCCGCCACCACGTCGGCCTGGGTGGCGTCGTCGGGGAGATGGACGTGGGCGCTGCCGAAGCCGAGCTCGGCGGCGCGTTCCTGCTTGATGCGGATGTAGCCGGCCGACGCCGAGTCGCTGCCGACGAGGATCGTGCCGAGGGTGGGGTTGTGCCCGGCGGCGCGCAGCGCGTCGACGCGCCCGGCGAGGTCGGCGAACACGGCGTCGGCGACCGGCTTGCCGGGCATCATCACGGCGGGCACGCGCCGCAGCCTAGAGGTCGGCGTGGGCGGCGAACCGAAGGCGCGATCCGGACACCAGTGTCGGGATCGCGCCATGAGTTCCGCAGCGACCCCGCGGCGTAGCCTCTCGCCGTGACCCCTCCCCCCTCCCCCACCGTCGCCCCGGCCGACGGACGTCTCGGCGTGCTCATCGTCGGGCTCGGCGCGGTCGCGTCGACGCTCATCGCCGGTGTCGAGCTGGTGCGTCGCGGCCTCGCCGATCCGATCGGCTCGCTCGCCCTCATGGACACCATCCGCCTGGGCAAGCGCACCGACGGCCGCACGCCGATGATCAAGGACTTCGTTCCGCTCGCCGCGCTCGACGACATCGTGTTCGGGGCGTGGGACCCGTTCCCCGACGATGCCTACGTGGCCGCCTCGCGCGCCGGGGTGCTCGAGGGCGGTCGCCACATCGAGCAGATCTCCGACGCCCTGCGCGACGTGCGCCCGATGCCGGCGGCGTTCGACCGCTCGTACGTGAAGCGGATCGACGCCGACAACACCGTCGGGCACGCTCGACAAGCGGGCGATGCTCGAGGCGATCCGCGTCGACATCAACCGCTTCCGCGACGACAAGCAGGTCGACCGCATCGTGATGCTGTGGGCGGCATCGACGGAGATCTACATCGAGCCCGGCCCGGCGCACATGGACCTCGAGGCGTTCGAGGCGGCGATCGACGCCAACGACCCGACGATCGCCCCGTCGATGCTGTACGCCTACGCCGCGCTGCTCGAGGGCGTGCCCTTCGCCAACGGCGCCCCGAACCTGACGGTCGACATCCCGGCGCTGCGCCAGCTCGCCACCGACCGCAACATCCCCATCTCGGGCAAGGACTTCAAGACCGGCCAGACGCTGATCAAGACCGTCCTCGCGCCGATGCTCAAGGCGCGCATGCTCGGCCTGGCCGGCTGGTACTCGACGAACATCCTCGGCAACCGCGACGGCGAGGTGCTCGACGACCCGGACAACTTCAAGACCAAGGAGGAGTCGAAGCTCGGCGTGCTCGAGGACATCCTCCAGCCGAGCCTGCACCCCGAGCTGTACGGCGACGCCTACCACAAGGTGCGGATCAACTACTACCCGCCGCGCGGCGACAACAAGGAGGGCTGGGACAACATCGACATCTTCGGGTGGCTCGGCTACCCGATGCAGATCAAGGTCGACTTCCTGTGCCGCGACTCGATCCTCGCCGCTCCGCTCGCCCTCGACCTGGTGCTGTTCTCCGACCTCGCCCAGCGGGCCGGGCTGGGCGGGATCCAGGAGTGGCTGAGCTTCTACTACAAGAGCCCGCAGGTGGCGCCGGGCCTGTATCCCGAGCACGACCTGTTCATCCAGCACACCAAGCTGAAGAACACGTTGCGCTGGATGATGGGCGAGGACCAGATCACCCACCTCGGCCGCGAGTACTACGCCACCGACACCGTCCCCGAGTGACGCCGCGCCCGCCCGGTCAGGCGGGCGTGGCGGTGGCGGCGATGACGATCTGCATGTGCAGCGACGTCCCGTCGTCGCTCCGGAGGTCGGCGACCTCCTGCATGCGGTAATCGACGAGCAGCGGGTTGTCGACCGAGCCCTCGATCGTGCCCTTGCCGTCGATGGTGCCGCTGACGTGGGCGCCGCTCACGTCGGTGTCGATGGCGGCGTCGAACCTGACGTCGACGGTGTAGTGCTCGGCGTCGACGGAGCGCAGCCGGAAGTGGTAGGTGGCGGGGATGGCGATGCCACTGGCATCCACCGACTGCTGGGTCTCCCACGTGGCCCCGACCGCGATGGGCGTCTCCGGGAAGGCGAAGGTGGTGCTGTTGACCGACTCCATCACGGTTGCCGCGCCCTCGCGCTGGGCCGCGGTGAGCTGGCCGTCGTCGACCAGCTCGCTCGACAGCGTCTGACCGCTCGCCGACACGGTCTGGGCGATCGTGACACCCACCACGTCGTCGACGGTGCCGAGATCGCCGGCGTCGGAGTGCAGGCCGTTGATCGTGCTGTTGACGACCGCTCCTCCGTCGGCGGTCAGCTCGGCGACGGAGAGGCCCAGGTCGAGCTGCAGGGTCGTGCTCTGCTGCTCGCCGTCGATGTCGACGTCGACCGTGAACGAGGTGCTCGACGTCGCCGCCTGCCCAACGGCGTACGGGGGCGGGATGGTGACCGGTTCACCGTCGCCGGCGTCGAGCACCGACACCGGCGGTTGCCGGCGGGGCCGAGGCATTGGCGACCGCACCGGTGCCGACGGCCGCCGCGCCGAGCGCGGACAGCGCACACAGCGCGAGGAGGGGTGTGTGTCGAGGGCGACGGGAAGCGGCGAGGTGGCTACGCATCATGAACAGTCTGACTGGCGCCCCGAACCGAGCGCTGCGATCGCCGACACGTCGGTCCGGGCGAGCCGCAGAGAACGGAGAAGGCCCGGCGGACCTCACGGTCCGCCGGGCCTTCGGCGTTGGTGTCAGTGACGGGTGAGCGTCAGCTCATCCAGCCGACGTCCTCCCACTTGACCGGGGTCTGGAAGCCGAACGCACCGTAGTTGGCGACGTTGGCGTTGATGGCCGCCAGGTCGGGCCGCTGGTACAGCGGCAGCGTCGACACGTAGTCCCACAGCATCACGTCGGCCTGGTTGGCCAGCGCGGTCCGCTCGACGACGTCGAGCGTGCGAGCCGATCTGGTCGACCAGTTCGTCGAACCCGGGGATGAACGAGTTCGAGTAGTTGCTGTCGGAGCAGTTGCCGAAGATCTGCTCGAACCGGAACGGGAACGGCGTGCCGACCCACGTGAAGGCGATCAGCTGGAAGTCGCGCGAGTCGAGCACGTTGTTGAAGTCCTCGATCGGCACGTCGACGATGTTGACCTCGATGCCGACCTCGGCCAGCTGCGACTGCACGAGGCGAGCCTCGTTCTCCGACACCGGCACACCGACCAGCTGGCTGAAGTTGACGGTCAGGCGCTGACCGTCCTTCTCGCGGATGCCGTCGGATCCGGCGACCCAGCCAGCGGCGTCGAGATCGGACATCGCCCGATCCGGGTCGAAGGCGAAGTCGCCGGCGTTGTCGACGTAGCCGGCCTGGTTCTCCACGAAGATGTGGTTGTTCAGCGGCTTCGCCGGCCACGGGATGCCGGCCAGGTCGGACGACGCCGATGTCGGCGCGGTCGAGCGAGCGCACGATCGCCTGGCGGATCGTCTGGTCGGCGAGCAGACCAGCGGTGGTGTTGAACGTGATGTGGCGCCAGTTCGGGCCCGCCGCCGCACGGACGGTGCCGCCCGGCGTGGTGTTGGCGATCTGGAAGCCGTTGGGATCGACGCCGATGTCGAAGGCGTCGAGCTCGCCGTTGGCGTAGGCCGTCGGCACCGCGTCCGGGCTCACCACTCGGAAGATGATCTTGTCGAGCAGCGGCTTGTCGCCCCACCAGTTGGGGTTGGGGACCTCGGTGAGGATGCCCTGCGTGGTGTCGATCGAGTCGACGATGAACGGGCCGGTGAACCAGTCGATGTTCATCTCGGTCCAGCCGTCGACGTACGTGTCGGGCTGCACCGACTCGGCCGGCAGCCACCGGGCCGAACAGCGCCTGGTAGTCCGGGTACACGTCGTCGAACGTGATGACGACCTCGAACTTGTCGGCGCCCGCCTCGACCGACGTGATCCGGTCGTAGCCCTCGGTCGACGATGTTCGGGAAGTCCGGGTGGTCGATGCCGTTGAGCGCGTGCCAGTTGGCGATGTAGTCGTCGACGTCGATCGGGTCGCCGTTGTTCCACTTGGCGTCCGGGTTGAGCTTGTAGGTCACCGTGAACGGCTGACCAGGCGTGCCGTCGCTCGTGCTCGACTCGAGCACGTAGTTCGGGTCGAGGGTGGCCGTGCCGTCGGCGGCGAAGTCCCACGGCGTGGTACGACATCGGCTCGCAGGATCGTTGGTGTAGTCGGAGTCGTTGCCGAGCGGGTTGTACGGGTTCCAGTTGTCGGCGAAGTCGCCGACGTCGAGGCGGAACTCGCCGCCCTGCTGCAGGGCGTCGCGCGGCTGCGCGTTGATGTCGATGGCCGACGTCGAGTCGAGCTCGGTGACGACCGGCGGCACCGTCTCGCGGGCCTCGGTAGGTGCGGGGGCCTCGGTGGCGACGGGGGCCGGCTCGGTGGTCGGCGCAGCCGTCGCGGCCGGCGCTGCGGTGCCTGCCGCCGCCGTGGTGGCGGGGGCCTCGGTGGCCGCCGGCTCGGTGGTGGCGGTCGTCGACGCGCACGGGTCGGCCGCAGCCGGTGCGCTTCCTGCGGCAGCGCCGCTGTCGGGCGGGGTGGTGGCACTCGCCACTCCGAACGTCCCGACCACGATGGCTGCGGTCGCGGCGAGCGCAACACCTGTGGCCCTTCTCCTACGCATCATGCATGTCCTCCCTGTGCGAGTCAGTTGCCGAAGAATAGAGGATTGGTCGGCGCGTTCCAATACCCCCGGCCAGTGGAACATGCCGCCGTTACCGCTGGTCACCGCGCGCGGCGGCCCTCGGCGCTGTCAGGCGACCGTCAGACGACCCGCACGACGTCGGCGAAGTGGCACGCCGCCTCGTGGTCGTCGGTCGCCGTCACGTTGCCCCGCAGCGCCGGGTCCTCGTCGATGCAGCGCTGGCGGTCGGTGTCGTCGAGCTCGATGAACTTCGGGCAGCGGGTGCGGAACCGGCAACCCGACGGGCGCTCCAGCGGGCTCGGCAGGTCGCCGGTGAGCACGATCCGGCGCCGGCTGCGCTCCTTGCCCGGGTCGGGGATCGGGATCGCCGACAGCAGCGCCTGGGTGTACGGGTGGGTCGGGAAGTCGAACACGGAGTCGACGTCGCCGATCTCCACGATCCGCCCGAGGTACATCACCGCGACCCGGTCGGCGATGTGGCGGACGACGGCGAGGTCGTGGGCCACGAACAGGTACGACAGTCCGAGCCGGGCGCGCAGCTCGTCGAGCAGGTTGATGACGCCGGCCTGGATCGACACGTCGAGCGCGGCCACCGGCTCGTCGAGCACGATCAGCTTGGGCTCGAGCGCCAGCGCCCGGGCGATGACGATGCGCTGGCGCTGGCCGCCGGAGAAGGCCTGCGGATACCGGCTGGCGTGGCCCGGTTCCAGGCCGACGAGGCGGAGCAGCTCGCTGACCCGCTTGGCCACCGCCGGCTTGGGCGACCCCTTGGGCCCGCAGCGGCTCGGCGATCACGTCGAACACCGGCAGGCGCGGGTCGAGGGCGGCCATCGGGTCCTGGAACACCACCGACAGGTCGCGGCGCACCGCCTTGCGCTCCTTCTTGTCGGCGAGCGTGGCGACGTCGCGACCGAGGACGACCACCCGCCCGCCGTCGGGCGGGACGAGGTCGAGCACCTGGATGAGCGTGGTGGTCTTGCCGCAGCCCGACTCCCCCACCAGCCCGAGCGTCTCGCCGGTGCGGATGTCGAGCGACACGCCGTCGACGGCGTGGACCGTGCCGATGCGGCGCTTGAACACCGCCCCCTTCGTCAGCGGGAACGACTTCACCAGCCCTTCGACGCGCAGCACCTCCGGACGATCGTCACGGGGCACGGCGTCGAGGGCGTTCGTGTGCACCGGCGGGAGCGGGTAGATGTCGGCGTAGGTGAGGTTGCCGGCGGCGACCTCACCGCTGCGCACGCACGCGGCGCGGTGACCCTCGCCGTCGGTGGGCGCGAGCGGCGGCTCGGCCACGCGGCACTCGTCGATCACCATCGGGCAGCGCGCCGCGAACGGGCACCCCGCGGGCAGGTTCACGAGCGACGGTGGGTTGCCCTCGACGGGGGCGAGCGCCGACTTCTCGACCTGGTCGAGCCGCGGCACCGAGCCGAGCAGCCCGATCGTGTACGGCATGCGCGGCCGGTAGTAGATGTCGTCGACCGACCCGGTCTCGACGGCCCGGCCGGCGTACATCACCTGCACCCGGTCGGCGATGCCGGCGACCACCCCGAGGTCGTGGGTGATCATGATCACGGCGGCACCGGTCTCGTGCTGCGCCGTGCGCAGCACCTCGAGCACCTGGGCCTGGATGGTGACGTCGAGGGCGGTGGTCGGTTCGTCGGCGATGATCACGTCGGGATCGTTGGCGATCGCCATGGCGATCATCACCCGCTGGCGCATGCCGCCGGAGAACTCGTGGGGGAACGACTTGAGGCGGATCTTCGGGTTGGGGATGCCGACCAGGTCGAGCAGCTCGACCGCTCGCGCCCGGGCCGCCGAACCGGACATGTTGCTGTGGACCTCCAACGCCTCGGTGATCTGGTCACCGACGGTGAAGATCGGCGTCAGCGACGACAGCGGGTCCTGGAACACCATCGCCAGCTCGTTGCCGCGGAGCTTCGACAGATCGTCGTCGCCCTTGCCGATGAGCTCGTCGCCGTGCAGCTTGATCGACCCGGTGAGCGTCGCCGTCTCGGGGAGCAGGCCCATGATCGCCAGCGACGTGACCGACTTGCCCGAGCCCGACTCGCCGACGATGCCGAGCACCTCGCCGGCGGCGAGGTCGAAGCTGACGCCGCGGACGGCCCGCACGGCGCCGGCCTCGGAGGGGAAGCTGACGGTCAGGTCCTGGACGCTGAGGACGGTGCTCCCCGCGGTCGTGCGCCGGACCTTCGACGCCGCGACGATGCTCACGCCGCCACTCCCGGTCGAGCGAACGAGCGACCTCGCTCCGAGTCGCTGCTGGATCCGGTCGGCGCCCGTCGTGCGGGAGCGCTCCGTCGGGGGGTCCGGGGGGCGGTAGCCCCCTGGTGCGGCGGCCAAGGCCGGCTCCGCCGGCCGCCGCCAGCAGTCGGTGCGGCGCAGCCGCTCCTCGAAGCTCGACCGAACGGAGCGAGCGAGTCTTCGAGCGACGCGAGTGAGCGTCGAAATCATCATGCTTTGCCGCTGGCCTTGGCCGAGGTCGGGTCGAGGGCGTCGCGCAGGCCGTCGCCCATGAAGTTGACCGACAGGACGAGCAGCACGAGGGGGATCGCCCCGGCGTAGAAGATCCACGGGAAGGTGGTCGCCTGCCGGGCGCCCTGGCCGATCAGCGTGCCGAGCGAGGTCTCGGGCGGACGGATGCCGAAGCCGAAGAACGACAGCGTGGTCTCGGCCAGCACCGCGGCCGCCACGCCGACGGTGGCGTCGACGATGAGCAGCGACGAGATGTTGGGGATGATGTGGCGGATCACGATCGTCGGTCCGGGGACGCCCATGTACTTCGCCGCCGTGACGTACTCGCGGTCGCGCAGCGACATCGTGAGGCTGCGCACGACGCGGGCCGTGAGCATCCAGCCGAGCAGGGTCAGCAGCACGATCAGCAGCCAGATGCTGTTGCCCGGGCTGACGTTGCGCAGCAGCACGGCGATGATGATGAACGACGGCAGCACGAGCAGCAGGTCGATCACCCACAGCGAGGTGCGCTCGAACCAGCCGCCGAAGTAGGCGGCGAACGAGCCGACGATCGCCGACATCGTGGTCGACAGGAGCGCGACCGTCAGGCCGATGATCATCGACTTGCCGAGACCGCGCATCGACAGGGCGAACAGGTCGCGGCCGTCCTGGGTGGTGCCGAGCCAGTGCCGCGTGCTCGGGCTCTCGAGGTAGTGGCCGCGATCGACCTCGTTGTAGCCCCACTGGGCGATGTAGCGCGGGCCGACGATGGCGAGGATCGCCAGCAGCACGAACACGACCGTGCCGAACATGCCCATCTTGCTGCGTCGGAAGCGCCGCCACAGCAGCCCCCGACGGCTCTCGCTCTTCTCGATCGCCTCGACCTCGTGCGGCGTCGGCTCGACGCCGGTGGCGATCGGCGGCGCCGTCGACAGGTCGGTGTGTTGCGTCGTCACGGCGCCCCCTCCTCGACAGCGGTCCAGCGCAATCATCAGCTCACCCGCACTCTCGGGTCGAGGGCGACGACGAAGATCTCCGACAGCACGGCGCCGAGGAAGAACGTCATCGCGGTGAACGCGGCGACGGCGACCACCCCGTTGATGTCGTTCTTGGTCAGCGTCGTGATCAGGTACTCACCCATGCCGTGCCAGCCGAACAGCGTCTCGGTGAACGTGGCGCCGACGAACACGGCGGCGATGCCGAAGGCGAACAGCGTGCCGGTGGGGATCATCGCCGTGCGCAGGGCGTGCTTGAACACCGCCTTGTTCTGACGCAGGCCTTTGGCGCGGGCCGTGCGCACGTAGTCGGCGTTGAGCGTGTCGAGCATGAGACTTCGCTGGTATCGGCTGAACGACGCCACGCCGATCACGGTCAAGGTGATCGTGGGCAGCAGCAGGTGTTGCAGTCGGTCGAGGAACGGTGAGATCCACGAGCCGCTGTGGCGGCCGCTCTCGCCGAGGAACTCGAACCAGTTCCAGCCGGTCCAGCGGTTGAAGTGGATGGCGAGGATCTGCAGCACGACGATGATCACCGGCGTCGGCGTCGACAGGATGATCAGCGACCACAGCGTGGCCGCCTGGTCGCTCGCCTTGTACTGGCGCGTCGCCTGCCAGGCGCCGAGGATGATCCCGAGGACCGCTCCGAGGACGAAGCCGATCGTCACCAGGCGGACGCTCACCCCGATCCGGCCGGCCACGTCGTCGTTCACGTGGCCGCCGGTGACGTTGTAGCCCCAGTCCCAGTGCAGTACCACGCCCTTCAGCCAGATCCAGTAGCGCGAGAACACCGACTGCTCGGGGTTGATGTTCATCGAGGTGAGCTGGGCGTTGATCGAGTCCCAGTCGAGCCGGGGGTTCGTCTTGTCGTAGTTGAGCCGCGGGTCGAGGTACGACCCGGCCAGCAGGTAGGTGATCGTGGTCGCGATGAAGAGCATGGCGGCGTAGTTCATCGAGCGCCTCAGCAGGAATCGACCCACCCTCTACCTCCTCGTCTCGAGACACCGGTGCTCGCACCGACACGTCATCATCGCGCCGGCCGCCGCCCCGGTGGCCGGTTTGCGGAAAACATACGCCGATCGCGCGACGGTCTGGAACTCCCCGTCCGCCGCGTCGGGGCCGGACGGCTCAGTCGAACAGGGCCTTGCCGTACCAGTCACCGACGGCGCTGAGCCCTGGCGGCACGGCGTAGAGGCCGCTGCTCGTGTGCTTGATGTACTCGTTGAGGAGGTCGTTGCGGCCGAGCTCGGCCTGCACGGGCACGAACTGGGCGTCCGGGTCGCGGACGAAGGCGATGAAGAACAATCCGGCGTCGAGTCGCCCGGTGCGCGGGTCGATGCCGTCGGTGAACGAGTAGCCGCGGCGGAGCATCTTCACCCCGCCGTGAACGGTGGGGCTGGCGAGACGGACGTGGGCGTTGACGTCGATGACCGGGTTGCCCTCGGCGTCGGCGGCGTCGAGGTCGACGGGGTCGAACTCGTCGACGCCGCCGAGCGGGGCGCCGCTGGTGCGATTGCGCCCGATGACCCGCTCCTGCTCGGCGAGCGAGGTGTTGTCCCACGACTCGATCAGCATGCGGATGCGGCGAGCGATGAGGTAGCTGCCGCCGGTCAGCCACGGCTGATCGGCGTCGTCGCCGACCCACACGAAGCGGTTCATGTCGAGGGCGTTCTCGGCCTTGATGTCGTTGGTGCCGTCCTTGAACCCCATCAGGTTGCGCGGCGTGTCCTGGGCGACGCTCGTCGACGACGTGCGGCCGAAGCCGAGCTGCGACCACCGCAGCGTGACGACGCCGCGACCGATGCGGGCGAAGTTGCGGATCACGTGGAACGCCACCTGGGGGTCGTCGGAGCACGCCTGCACGCAGAGGTCGCCGCCGGAGATCTCCGGCCTGATGACGTCGTTGCGGAACGTCGGCAGGTCGCGCAGCAACTCGGGCCGTCGCCGCTGCAACCCGAGGCGCTCGTCGAAGAAGCTCGGGCCGAAGCCGACGGTGACCGTCAGGTTGCCGGGTGTCAGCCCGAAGGCCTCGCCGGTGTCGATCGGCGGACGTTCCGGGTGGTGCTCGATCGCGCCGATCGGCAGCCCGGCCATCATCCGCGCCGCGGCGGCGGCCCAGGTGCCGAGCACCGCCTTGACCGCATCGACGTTGGGTGGCGAGGCGATGTCGAAGGCGGCGAACGCCATGCGGTCCTGGGCCGGCGTGGCGATGCCCGGCTGGTGGGCTCCGTACAGCTCGACGGTGTCGGACGGGGCCGACCCCCCGCCGGTCGAGTCGCCCGTCGCGGTGGTGTCGTCACTCCGCGGGACGACGCGCACGGTTGCCGCCGCGCCGCCGAGGGCGGCCAGGCGCAGGACGTCTCGACGCGACGTGGGCTTCATGAGGTCGCCATATCTATCGGCTCGTCGTCATGCCGCGACGACCTTGGCCGCCACCTGGGAGAGCGGCTCGGCGACGGCCTGGAGCGCATCGGAGAGCTGCCGGGTCTGCTCGGTGGTCAGGGTGTCGTACAGCGGGAAGCCCGACGGCTCGCTCGGGTCGGCGAGCCCCTGGACGACGGCGTCGAGGGCGGCGAAGCGCTCCTTGATCGTGGCCACGAGGTCGGGGTCGATCATCGTCAGGCCCTCTTCGAGGTAGGCGAAGGCCTGCTCCGACCCCTCCACGTTGGCGGCCAGGTCGAGCAGGTCGATGCGCGAGTAGCGCTCCTCCTCGCCGGTGATCTTGCCCGACGCGGCCTCGTCGAGCAGGCCGACGGCGCCGTTGGCGAGGTCGAACGCCTGCAGCCCCTCGAGCCCGTCGATCAGCTGCTGGAGGCTGGCGACGTCGGTGACGAGCTGCGCCGACACGTCGGCGAGGCCGTCGGTGCTCGCGTCGGTCCACAGCCCGTACTCGATGCGGTGGAAGCCCTCGAGATCGGTCGGTGCCACGTCGTCGGCCCGCAGGTCGATGGCGGCGTCGAGGTTGCGGTCGCCGAGCACGAACGACTCGGCCACCGGCTCGATGCGCTCGTAGAACGGCCGGGCCTGGATGTAGGCGAGCTTGGAGGCCTCGACGTCGCCCGACTGGATCGCCGCGTCGAGCGCGGCGACGGCCGTCTGCATCTCGGTCACCTGGTTGCGGACGTAGCCGAGGTACCCGTCGGCGCCTTCGGCGAGGACCCCGGCGACGTCGGTGGGTGCCGACTGGTCGAGCTCGCCGACGAGGGTGAACTCGCTGCGCTCGGTGTCGGCGCCGGGGCAGTACAGCTCGTAGGTGCCCGGCCCGAGCTGCAGCGAGAACGAGCCGCTGAAGCCCGGCGGCAGGTTCTCCTTCTCGCCGAGGATGCGGTCGCCCGACAGCACCTCGAACTCGGTGACCGCGGTGGCGTCGACGTTGCGCACCTCGAACACGAGACCGCCCGAGGGGTACTCGGACTCGGGCGCGGCGCAGCCTTCGGCGGTGATGTCGATGGGGATCGTCGTGACGCCATTGGCGTCGCTCGACGTCGGCGCGCTGGGCGCCGTGCTGGCGGCCGCCGTGCCCGCGCCGATGGCGAGGGCGAACGGGATGGCGCCGGCGAGGGCGAGGATCCGGGGGGTGGGTCGGGGTGCAGACATGGGCTGATGGACTCCAGCAGGGGTTGGTGGGTGGGGGAACGTTGGCGCTAGCGCGGGACCGGCGTCGCGTGCAGGTCGCCGCCCGGTCCACGCGGCGGTGCCGGCTCGTGGGTGGGGGGTCGACCGTGGGGCTTGGGGGCGGCGCGGCCGATCAGCACGAGCACGGCGAGCGCGAGCAGCGAGAGCAGGGCGATCGCGAGGGAGATCGTCAACCAGGTGTCGGCCTCGTCGGCCCGCTCGGCCTCGCGCGCCTCGGCGGCGGCGAGCGTGGCTTGGGCGGCGCGGCCGGCGTCGGTGGCGGCAACCGTGGTCGGCTCGTCGGAGCCGAGCGGGCAGCGACACCGCCGACAGGTCGGCCACCGAGCGCGTCGCGGTGTCGACCGCCGCGTCGAGCGGGAGGCCGGTCGCGGCGTCGAGCCACAGCGTGGCCGTGTTGCGGGTCGACGTGTGCAGCGTCACCGGCCCGGGATCGCTGGTGGCGTTGACCCCGAGGGGCAGGCGACCACCGTTCAGCTCGGCCACCTGGGCCAGCGTGACCTGCTGGTCGCCGGCGTCGGTCTCGACGGGTTCGGACCGGAAGACGTCGGCGTCGCGGCCGGCCACCTCGTCGGTCCCGTCCGCGGTCGCCACGAACTCGGTCGCCGCGTCGGCGCCCGGACCACCCACCCGGAACGTCACCTGGTCGCCGCGGTGCTCGACCACCGTGACGGTGAGCGTCCCGCCGTCGGTGGCGATGGCCGCCGCCGTCGGGGCCGCCGGCTGGTCCGGCTTCACGACGACCAGCACGACCGCGGCGATCGCGGCGACCCCGAGCGTGGCCGCCGCGGCGAGGGTGAGCGCGCGCCGCGGGAACGGCCGGGTCGCTGGCCAGAGCACGAACGTCATCACCGGCACGAGGAAGGCGACGTAGACCACCACTTCGATCACCGTCGGGCGGGGCTGCCAGCCGAGCATGCCGGTGAGCAACGACGACTGCACCGAACCCGGACGCACGAGCCAGGTGAGGTCGGCGACCTGCCGCTGGCCGGCGTCGATCCAGCCGGCTTCGTGGGCGCTGTGGAACGCCGACGTCACCAGCCCGGCCGCCACCAGCACCAGCACGGCGCCGGTGATGCGGAAGAAGCGGGCGAGGTTGATGCGGAAGCCACCGGAGTAGATCCCGTACCCGAGCACGCAGGCGACGAGGATGCCGATCAGCGCTCCGGTGGCCGCCGTGGTGGGGTTGGCGCTCTCGTTGAACGCGGCGACGAGGAAGACGGCCGTCTCGAACCCTTCGCGGAGCACGGCGAGGAAGGCCATCGCGACGAGCGCCCAGCCCGAGCCGGAGTCGAGGGCGGCGCCGGCCGCGCCCTCGAGGTCGTGCTTGAGGCTGCGGGCGTGACGCCGCATCCACACCACCATGTAGCTCACCATCGCCACGGCGACGAGGGCGATGACCGTCTCGAGGCCTTCCTGCTGGCGATAGGGCAGGTTCTGCGACGCCATGCGGAGGGCGATGCCGACGCCGAGGCACAGCACGACGGCGGCCGCGACGCCTGCCCACACCCACCGGAGCAGGTCGAGCCGTCCGTTGGTGCGCAGGAACGCGGCGACGATGCCGACGATCAGGGCCGCCTCGAGCCCCTCGCGAAGCCCGATCACGAACGTCGACAGCACGGCCGGCGACTCTAGTAGGGGCACCTAACACTTGTCACGCGGGCGGCAAGCGGCGATCTGGTCACCCACGTTCTCGATATCGAGAACGAGGGTGACCAGATCGCCGTTCGAGACGGAGGGTGACCAGATGGCGGCGCTAGGTGATGAAGCCGGCGGAGACGTTGATCACGGCGGCGATGATCACCACGCCGAAGAGGTACGACAAGAGGGCGTGCAACAGCAGCACGCGGCGGAACCGCGAGGTCAGCAGGTTGGTGTCGGACACCTGGTACGTCATGCCGATCGTGAACGCCAGGTAGGCGAAGTCGCGGTAGTCGGGCTCGTCGACCCCGTTGAAGTCGACGCCGCCCACCGGGTCGCTGTAGAAGAGGTGGGCGTAGCGCAGCGTGAAGTCCACGTTGATCGCCAGCCACGACACGATCACGGTGCCGATCGCCAGCGACGGTCAACAGGAGCGTCTGCACCTCGGGCACGTTCTGCTTGGCCTTGTGCAGGGCGAAGAGCGCGCCGAGCAACGACGCCACGCCCGCCGCCGTCACGACCGCGCCACGCGTCGTCCGCGAGTCGTCCTCCCGCGTGCTCACGTGCCGTGTGTGCGCCCCGTCGGCACGGACGATCACGCGCGCGATCGTCGCCACGTAGGCGACCGCCGCCACGAGGTAGCCGCCGAGCACTGCCAGCTGCCACGGCGCGACGAAGGCGAGGATCACGCCCGGCGGCGACGACCCACCGCACCGAGCGCGAGCAACCGGCCGGTTCGGCCTCACCCCGGCGGACCGTCGGGGGCGGGACGGGCGTCGCTCACCACGGCGTCGAGCACCACGTCGTGGGGCTCGCTCGGGACGTCGTCGACGAGCTGCTCGCGGTAGCACACCCCGACGCGCAGGCAACCGGAACGCAGACGGGGCAGGAAGCGGTCGAAGTGCCCGCCGCCCTGGCCGAGGCGGTGCCCGGTCGCCGTGAACGCCACACCCGGCACCACCACCACGTCGAGCTCGCCCGGGTCGAGCGGGCCCGGCACGACCAGCAGCGCGTCGCGGTGCTCGGGATCGACCAGCGGCGCGAAGCGCTCGATCCGTCGGGCGTGGCACCAGTCGTGGAACACCGCGAGGTCCACCTCACCGGGAAGGGCGTCGTACGTCATCACCCGCCGCGGCGCCGGGGTGCGCTGCTCCACCAGCTGCACGAGGCGGTTGGCGATCACGTCGGACCGGGCGCGCCGCTCGTCGGCATCGCTGGCGATGACCCGCCGGACCGCTCGCATCCGGGCCCGCAGCACGCGCTTGGCATCGAGCACGTCGAACGCCTCGATGGCGTCGCCGGGCCGGGTCACGACGGACACTCTGACACTCGGCGCCCGGCACCGCCAGGGACCGTGCCCCGGCCGCCGCCGCCGGCGGTTGACGTCCGGCCCGGGACGCTCCGTACGATGGCCGTCGATGCCCGACCCTGCGCCGTCCGACCCACCCCGCGCCATCGACGGCAAGCACTTCCGCGCCGTGCTCGGCCACTTCCCCACCGGCGTCACGGTGGTCACCGGCGTGTCCGGCGACCAGCCGGTCGGCTTCACGATCGGCTCGTTCACGTCGGTGTCGCTGCAGCCGCCGCTGGTGGCGTTCCTGCCGATGGTCACGAGCGAGACGTGGGCGGCGATGGCCCCGCACGGCGCCTTCTGCGTCAACGTGCTCCGCGACAGCCAGGGCCACCTGTGCCGGCAGTTCGCCCGCAAGGAGGTGCTCGACGATCGCTTCGACGACGTGGTGTGGCACCCGTCGCCGATCACCGGCTGCCCCGTCCTCGACGGCGCCGGGGCGTGGATCGACTGCTCGGTCGAGCGGGTGCTCGAGCTCGGCGACCACTACCTCGTGGTCGGGGCCGTGCTCGACCTCGACCACCACGCCGAGATCCACGTCCCGCTGGTGTTCTACAAGGGCGAGCTCGGTGGCTTCTCCGCCGCCGAGTGACGCCGAGCCGTCGGTTCGCATCGACGCCGCGCCCGACGACGCCGACCGGCCGACCCGTCGGCCGCTGCCGGTCCGATGGGCCGTCGCCGCGTTCGGGCTCGACGTCGCCATCGTCATCGCCTTCGCCGCCGTCGGGCGGCGCAGCCACGACGAGTCCCGCGATCTGGGCGGCGTGCTCGGCACGGCGGCACCGTTCCTGCTCGGTCTGGTCGTGGGCTGGGTGGTGGTCGGTCTCATCGCCCGTCGCACGCACGACCGCTACGGCACGTGGCTCGACGTCGACGGCGGCTTCGACATCTGGTTGGCCACGGTCATCGTCGGTCTCGCCGCCCGCCGGGTGCTCTGGGACCGGGGCATCGCCCTCGCCTTCGTCATCGTCGCCGCCGTCGTGCTCGGTGTCGCGCTGATGGGTTGGCGCGGGTTGGCGCAACGCGTTCGCAACGGACGAGCGCGCTGATTTCCCATCCGGCTACGCTGTCGACGCCGCCGCAACAGGGCGGGCACGACGACGGAGGAACTGTCATCAATCTGTACGTGGGCAACCTGCCCTACTCCACTACTTCCGACGAGCTGGCAACGCTGTTCGGTCGGGTCGGCGCGGTCACCTCCGCCCAGGTCATCATGGATCGTGAGACGAACCGCTCGCGGGGCTTCGGCTTCGTCGAGATGGCCGACGAGGACGCCCGCAAGGCGATCGACGAGCTGACGGGCGCCGACATGGGTGGTCGCGCGATCACCGTCAACGAGGCCCGTCCTCGTGCGCCGCGCCCGCCGCGCGACAACAACCGTCGCTACTGAGCGCCGTCGTCAGTTCGTGATGGCGCCGGTCTCGGCGCCCTGCACGAGACGGGCGTACTTTCCGAGCACACCACGTTCGTAGCGCGCGGGGTTGGGCGACCAGCCCTCGCGCCGACGCGCGAGCTCGGCGTCGTCGACCAGCAGGTCGAGTGACTTCGTCGCGACGTCGATGCGGATGCGGTCGCCGTCGCGCACGAACGCGATCGGCCCACCGTCCGTCGCCTCCGGTGACACGTGGCCGATGCAGAAGCCCCACGTGCCGCCGGAGAAGCGGCCGTCGGTGATCAGCGCGCAATCGCCACCGCGTCCGGCGCCCTTCAGCGCGCCGGTGACGGCGAGCATCTCACGCATCCCCGGTCCGCCCTTGGGCCCCTCGTAGCGGATCACCACGACCGTGCCCGGCTGCATGTCGCCGGCGAGGATGACGGCCATCGCCCCGTCCTCGCCGTCGAAGACGCGCGCCGGGCCTTCGAACTGCTTCTGCTCGTCGCTCAGCCCGGCGACCTTCACCACCGAGCCGTTCGGCGCCAGCGATCCGGTGAGGATGTTGATGCCGCCCTCGGCGTGGATCGGCGCGTCGAGCGGGTGCACCACCACCCCGTCGGGTGGCGGCGGATCGAGCGCGGCGAGGTTCTCGGCCATCGTCCGTCCGGTGCACGTGATGACGTCGCCGTGCAGCAGCCCGGCGGCCAGGAGGTGGGCGAGCACCACCGGCACGCCGCCGACGCGGTCGAGGTCGCTCATGTGGAACTTGCCGCCCGGCGTCATGTCGGCGATGTGCGGCACGCGAGCGGCGACGCGGTTGAAGTCGTCGAGGTCGAGCGCCACGTCGGCCTCGTGGGCGATGGCGAGCAGGTGGAGCACGGCATTGGTCGAGCCGCCGAGGGCCGAGGTGAGGGCGATGGCGTTCTCGAACGCCGGCTTGGTCATGATCTGGCGCGGCGTGATGCCGAGCCGCAGCATGTTCACCACGGCGGCGCCGGCGGCGGCCGCGTCGCCGTTGCGGCGGGCGTCGATGGCGGGCGGCGACGCCGAGCCGGGCACGCTCATGCCGAGCGCTTCGCCGATCGAGCTCATCGTGTTGGCCGTGAACATCCCACCGCAGGCCCCCTCACCGGGGCAGGCGTGACGCTCGATCGCGGCCAGGTCGTCCGCGGTGATCGAGCCGGTGGCGTAGGCGCCGAGGCCCTCGAACACGCTCGTGATGTCGAGGGCGCGGCCGTCGAGGTGCCCGGGCATGATCGAGCCGTTGTAGACGAGGACGCTGGGCAGGTCGATGCGCGCCGCCGCCATCAGCATCGCCGGCATCGACTTGTCGCACCCGGCCATCCCGACGAAGCCGTCGAGTCGCTCGGCGAACACCACCGCCTCGACCGAGTCGGTGATGATCTCCCGGCTGACGAGCGAGGCGCGCATGCCCTCGTGGCCCATCGAGATGCCGTCGCTCACCGTGATCGTGCCGAACTCCAGCGGCATGCCGCCGGAGTCGCGCACCCCCCGCTTCACGTGCTCGGCGAGGGCGCGCAGCGTGAGGTTGCAGGGCGTGATCTCGTTCCACGAGTTGGCCACGCCGATCTGGGGCTTGTCCCAGTCGTCGTCGGTGAACCCGACCGCCCGCAGCATGGCGCGCGCCGGCGCCCGGCGGGGGAAGTCGGTGACGTCGTGCGACCTCGGCTTGACGTCGACGGGCGTGGGAGCAGGATCGGTGCTCGACATGCGAGCGAACCTAGTCCGCCCCATCTGGTCACTCTCCTTCTCGATATCGAGAAGGAGAGTGACCAGATCGACGGTCGCGTCAGCTGCTGGCGGGGGTGGCGCTGTCCACCGCGCCGCCAGCGTCGGTGCCGGCCGATCGACGGGTCGGCGGCGTCGTCGCCGACAGGTCGGGCAGGCTGATCGACGGGTCGATGAACTCGTTCGTCACGATGTCGTCGGCCGTGAGGTCGGCCGGCGGCTCCTGACCGAGCGCCGCGTACACCGGGCGGCCGATGTCGATCAGGTTGTTGACCCGATCGAGGTCGAACGAACCGAGCACCCCGTCGGTGCCGTTGGCGATGAGCCCGTCGTTGATCATCGTCTGGACGGCGTAGTCGGCCACGCCCGGCGTGTACACCCAGCCGTTGTTGATCGCGGCGACCGCGTCGAGGATCAGCTGGTTGGTCTCCGCCGGGTCGGCGAGGTAGTCGATCGTCGACTGCTGGATGATCGGCACCAGCTTGGCGAGGCAGTCACGGCATGCCATCGAGCTTGTCGGCGCGTGACGGCGATCGACTCGCCGTAGTTCTCCCAACCGGCGTCGTTGATGTACTGGTAGGCGACCGGCTTCATCCAGTCCGGCCACCTCGTGCTCGTAGATGTACGGCTCGGCCGAGCCGAAGCCCTGCTGGGCGTCCTTGCCGCCGGAAGCGACGAACGCCGCCGGCGTGCCGTCGTAGCTGCCGTCGACCTGGTCGGGCGACAGGATGCCGGTCTGGATGAAGTACTCCATGTACGCGGCGCCGCCGAAGTAGCGGACGAGCACGCCGGCCGTGCCGAGGTCGGCGATGGTGTGCACGTCGGGGTACGTCGCCGGGTCCCACATGATCATCTGCGGGTTCTTCTCCATGCCGGAGTACACGGCGACGGTCGGGAACTGCGCGGCGTTCTGGATCGCCTCGTCGGTGTAGACGAAGCCGAGCGTGATCGAGTCGTCGTTGTACATCTGCGAGGTCACGGTCTGGTAGCCGATGAACGGGCCGCCGGAGCGGATCTGCATCTGCACGCCGGTGTCGACACCGGAGGCAACCAGCGGACCGGTCACCGTGCCGGCCTCGGCGTCGATCACCGGGTCGGGGCCGATCAGCTGGTACAGCCAGCCGTGCTCGGCCTCGGGGTTCCAGTCGGTCTGGATCGAGATGGTCGCCGGGCACACGCCGGAGAGGTCGACGCCGGCCGCCGCGCCGGACGATCCGCCGCCGCCGCTCGTCCGCGGCGCGGCGCTCGACGGTGCCTCGCTGCTCGGGGCCATCGAGCCGGGCGCCTCGGAGCCCGGGGCCACGGTGCCGGGGGCCATCGTGCCCGGCGCCTCGGTGGCGGGCGCCATCGTGTCGCCGGGCGGCTCGCGGCCGGCTCGGTGGGCGGTCGAGGCCTGGGCCAGACCGGCGGCCGAGAGCGCGAGGACGGCCGCGGCCGGCAGCAACAGCAGTCGGCGGGATCGGGTGGGTGTCATGTGGGTGCCTCCAGTGCGGGGCAGGTGGTGGGTGGATGGAGATCGTCGGGACGGCGGGTCAGGCACCCGTGGTCGATTCGTGCCAGCGGCCGATGACCGCCTTCTGCAGCCAGCCGAAGAGGAAGAACACGGCGATGCCGAGCAGCGACGACAGCAGCAGGGCGCCCCACGTGTAGGTGAACTGGTTGCGCGACCGGTACTCGTCCATCAGGATGCCGATGCCCTTGGCGCCCTGGCGGTTGAACAGCTCGCCGACGACCATGCCGATCACGGCGAGGCCGGCCGAGATGCGGAAGCCGGTGAAGATCGCCGGCAGCGCGGCGGGGAACTGCAGCTTGGTGAGGCGCGTCCACGACGAGACGCCCTTGGAGCGTGAACAGGTCGTGCTGGCCGCGCTCGACCGAGCGCAGCCCGAACAGCGTGTTCGACACGATCGGGACGATCGAGATGATCACGCAGACGATGATCCGGGTGTTCTCCTTGTACCCGAAGATCGACCCGAGGACCGGCGAGATGACGAGGATCGGCACCGCCTGGAGGGCGACCAGGTACGGCCACAGGCTGCGTTCGAGCCAGCGGGCCGGCGTCATCACGAACGCCAGGGCCATGCCGAGCAGGATCGAGATCCCGAAGCCGACGAGCATCAGCCGCGTCGTCACCCACAGCGCCTGGAACATGTTGTTGCGCGGGGTCACCGTGCTCCCGTCGGGCTGCGGGATCGTGCGCACGAACGAGTCGTAGAGGATGTTGCGCCACGGCGGCAGCAGGAAGTTGCCCTTGTGGAAGATGTGCTCGAGCCCCCAGTAGTGCATGAAGTTCCACACCCCGACGAAGACGCAGAGCACGACCAGCGGGCCGATGACGTCGATCGGCGAGAACCGGCGCTTCGCCTCCGACGGCACCAGCGCGTCCTCGACGAGCTCGTCCCCCGACGGTGCGATCATCTGCATCGTCGACGGCGGCTGCTCGAGCACCGGTGGCTCGACGGTCATCAGTGCACTCCCCGGAGGGCGCGGCTGACCTCGCCCGACAGCGCGCTGAACTCGGGGTCGAAGCGCAGGTCGGGCGAGCGGGGATAGTCGAACGGCACGTCGAAGGTGGCGACGATCCGGCCCGGCCGCGCCGACATCACCATCACCCGCGTCGACATGTACACCGCCTCGTAGATCGAGTGGGTGATGAAGAGGGCACCGAAGCCCTTGCTGCGGAACAGCGTCAGCAGCTCGTCGTTCAAACGCTCGCGGGTGATCTCGTCGAGGGCGCCGAACGGCTCGTCGAACAGGAACATCGTCGGATCCATCACCAACGAGCGGGCCAGCGAGGCGCGCATGCGCATGCCGCCCGAGAGCTGCTTGGGGTACTTCGTCTCGAACCCGGAGAGCCCGACGAGCTCGATCGCCTCGGTGACCCGGGCCTCGCGCACCGCTTTCGGCACCTTGCCCAGCTCGGCGAACAGGGCGACGTTCGCCCGCACCGTGCGCCACTGCAGGAGCGTCGCGTCCTGGAAGACGTAGCCGAGGTCCTTGCGGTCGACGGTGACGGTGCCGGCGCTCGGGCGCTCGAGGCCGGAGGCGACCCGCAGCAGCGTCGACTTGCCACATCCGCTCGGCCCGACGATCGTCACGAACTCCCCGGGCGCGACGCTGAGCGACGTCGGGGCGAGGGCGCGGGTGCCGTCCGGGAACGTCTTGGCGACGCCCTCGAACACGAGCGCCGGGCGTCGCGGCCGGTCCGGCTGGGCGGGGGGATCGATCGCATCGGGTTCGGGGAGCGGGATGGTCATCACGGCTCGGCCTAGTGCATGATCATTCCGCCGGCGACGTTCATCGCCTGGCCGGTGCTGTAGTCGCCGTCGCTCGACGCCAGGAACAGCGCCATCGCCGCCACGTCGGACGCCTCGGCGCAGCGACCGAGCGGCGACGTCGCGCTCCACGCCGCCACCATCTCCGGCGTGCGCGTGGCGGCACCCATGTCGGTGAGCACGTAGCCCGGACAGATGGCGTTGACGGTGATGCCGTAGGGGCCGAGCTCGATCGCCGCCACCTGGGTGAGCGACACGACGGCGGCCTTGGACGCGGCATAGTGCGCCTGGTTGGCCCCGCCGCGCTTGGCGCCCATGCTCGCCATGTTGATGACCTTGCCGATGATCGCGCCGGAAGCCCGGTCCGGCGGCGGCGGCGATCATCGCCCGGGCGGCCACCTGGGTGGCGACGAGCATCGAGCGGGCGTTGACGTCCATCACGAGGTCCCACTCGTCGACGGTGATGTCGAGCAGCGGCGTGATGCGCAGGATCCCGGCGTTGTTGACCAGCACGTCGACGCCACCGAGCTCGCCGATCAACTGGCCGACCGCCGCGGCGAGGGCCGGGGTGTCGCGGACGTCGGCGACCGCGGCGACGCCGTCGAGCTCGGCGGCCGACCTCCTTGACGGAGGTGTCGAGGTCGAGCAGGCCGACGGTCGCGCCGTGGGCGTGGAACGTGCCGGCGATCTCGCGGCCGATGCCGCGCGCCGCTCCGGTGACGATGCAGCGCCTCCCGGCGAGCCGCGCCATGGACGTGGGCGTGCCCGGTCCGTGCCCATCTCGCTCGCGCGCCGCCATGCGCGGGCCACTTTACGCGGTGTCAATCCAGGGGTGAACCGCCGTTCGTGAACGCCGTGTGAACGAACCCGCCACCCCACACCCACCCCGGAGGCCAAAGATTTCCACAAGCATTTTCGAGCGTTTCTGCACGATTTCGCGACCAAGAATCGCGAGCACCGCGCTTGCAAAGATTCTGGGGCGCGAAATCGTGCGTCTACGCACGATTTTGCTTGTGGAAATCTTCGGGGGCTAGCGGCCGGCGCGGGAGCGCAGGAGGGCGGTGGCGGCCTTGCCGTCGGCCTGGCCGCGGGAGGTTTTCATGATCGCCCCGACGAGCGCGCCGAGCGCCTTGTCCTCGCCACCGACGAACTTGTCCCACGCCGCCGGATTGGCGGCGATCGCCTCGTCGACCATCGCCTCGAGCGCCGAGTCGTCGAGCGCCTCGAACCCCTTGGCCGCGGCGATCGCCGTCGGGTCGCCGCCACCGTTCGCCACCAGCTCGGCCAGCACGGCCTTGGCCTGCGTCGACGTGAGCGCGCCCGACGTCTCCAGCGCCGTCAGCGCAGCCAGGTCGGCGACGGGGACGGCGGGGACGGGACCCTGGTCGGCGAAGGCCTCCTTGACGTGCACCAGCGCTCGCGCCACGTCGCCACCGTGATCGGCGACCGACAGGACGTAGCCATCCTGGCCCCGGTCGACCACCACGGCGACCGCCTCGCCGTCGACCGCGGCGCCGGTCGCCGCGGCGAGCGCCGTCCGGCGCACGGCCGGCAACGGCGGGAGCGCGGCGCGCACCTGCTCGATCCACTCCGCGCTCGGCACCAGCGGCACGAGGTCGGGCTCGAGGAAGTACCGGTAGTCGTCGGCGTCCTCCTTGGTGCGCAGCGTGTGGGTGCGCCCGTCGGCCTCGTCCCAGTGCCGCGTCTCCTGGCGCACCGCCGCGCCGCTCTCGATCAGGTCGATCTGCCGGCGCGCTTCGTACTCGATCGCCCGCCCGACCGAGCGCACCGAGTTGAGGTTCTTGATCTCGCAGCGGGTGCCGAACGGCTCGCCGGGGTGGTGCACGCTGACGTTGGCGTCGACGCGCATCGATCCCTCCTCCATCTTGGCGTCGGAGGCGCCGACGGCCACGAGGATCGCCCGCAGCTCGCTGACGTACTGGCGGGCCTGCTCGGCGGTGCGGATGTCGGGCCGGCTGACGATCTCGACGAGGGGCACCCCGGCGCGGTTGAAGTCGATGAGCGATGCGTCGCTGCCGTGGATCCGCCCGCCGCCTCCACCGATGTGGGTCGACTTGCCGGTGTCCTCCTCGAGGTGGGCGCGCTCGATGCCCACCCGGCTGCCGTCGGGCAGGTCGAGCCAGCCGTCGACGTTGAGGGCGACGTCGTACTGGCTGATCTGGTACGCCTTGGGCATGTCGGGGTAGAAGTAGTTCTTGCGGTGGAAGAAGCTGGGCTGCACCGTGCAGTTGAGGGCGAGACCGATCCGCATCGCCAGCTCGACGGCCTCACGGTTGAGCACCGGCAGCGCACCGGGCAGGCCGAGGGTCACCGGGTCGATGTTGGTGTTCGGATCGTCGCCGAAGCGGTTGGGGCTGGCCGAGAACAGCTTGGTGGCCGTCGCCAGCTCGACGTGGACCTCGAGCCCGACGATCAGCTCGTATCCGGTCTCGGTGATGAAGTCGGTCGCGCTCACGCCGCCACCTCCTGGCGCGCCATCGCCCGTTCCAGCTCGGCGGCGACCTGGAACATCACCGGCTCGGCGAGCGCCGGGGCGAGCACCTGCACGCCGACCGGCAGACCGTCGGCGCCGGTGCCGAAGGGCACGCTCATCGCCGGATCGCCGGAGAGGTTGGACGGGATGGTGTAGGTGTCGCAGAGGTACATCGCCAGCGGGTTCTCGGTCTTGGCGCCGAACGGGAAGGCGACCGTCGGCGACGTCGGCGTGAGCAGCACGTCGGCGCGCTCGTAGGCGCGGGCGAAGTCGTCGGTGATCAGACGGCGCACCTTCAGCGCCTTGCCGTAGTAGGCGTCGTAGTAGCCGGCCGACAGGGCGTAGGTGCCGAGCATGATGCGCCGCTTGACCTCGTCGCCGAAGCCGGCGCTGCGCGTCGCCATGTACATGGCGTTGGTGTCGGCGGCGTCGACGCGCAGGCCGTAGCGCACGCCGTCGTAGCGGGCCAGGTTGCTCGACGCCTCCGACGGGGCGATCAGGTAGTAGGCGGTGAGGCCGTAGGTGAACGCCGGCACCTCGACGTCGACGATGGTGGCGCCGGCGGCGGCGAGCGCCTCGAAGGCGGCGTCGAGGCGGGCCACCACGTCGGCGTCGGCGCCTTCGGGGAGGTCGGTGATGCGCCCGACGCGCAGGCCGTCGACGCCGCGCTCGAGGGCCGGGGTGAGGCCGGGTGCCGGCTGCGGGATCGACGTCGAATCGCCGGGGTCGTGGCCGCCGATCACCTCGAGCGTGAGGGCGGCGTCGGCCACCGACGTGGTGAACGGGCCGATCTGGTCGAGGGACGAGGCGAAGGCGACGAGTCCCAGCCGGCTGACCACCCCGTAGGTGGGCTTCACCCCCACGACGCCGCACAGCGCGGCGGGTTGGCGGATCGAGCCACCGGTGTCGCTGCCGAGCGCCACGGCGGCGAACCCGGCCGCCACCGAGGCGGCGCTGCCGCCGCTCGATCCGCCGGGCACCCGGGTCGGATCGTGGGGGTTGCGGGTCGGCCCGAAGGCGGAGTTCTCGGTGCTCGACCCCATGGCGAACTCGTCGAGGTTGGTCTTGCCGACCAGCACGGCGCCGGCGGCGGCGAGGCGCGTCACCACCGTGGCGTCGTAGGGCGGCCGCCAGCCCTCGAGGATCCGCGACGAGCACGTGGTGGGGATGCCCCGGGTGCACATGTTGTCCTTGAGGGCCACCGGCACCCCGGCGAGCGGACCCGGATCGCGCCCGGCGGCGACGGCGTCGTCGACGACGGCCGCGGCGGCGCGGGCTGCGTCGGCGAGCACGATGTTGAAGGCGTGCAGTTCGTCCTCACGCCCGGCGATGGCGGCGAGGTGCTCGTCGACCACGTCGACGGCGCGGCGCTCGCCGGCGCGGACCGCCGTGGCGATGTCGATCGCGGAGGCCACGTCAGCCCTCCAGCCCGATGATCGGCGGCACCTTGAAGCGGAACTCCTCCACCGCCGGCGCGGCGGCGAGCACCTCGTCCCGGTCGAGCCCGGGCGCGACGACGTCGTCGCGCAGCACGTTGGTGAGCGGGTACGGCTGGCCCATCGGGGCGACGTCGTCGAGCGCCAGCCCGTCGATGTCGGCGAAGTGATCGAGCATGTCACCGAGCTGGACGGTCGCCCGCGTCAGCTCGTCGGCGGTCAGACCGAGTCGGGCGAGACGGGCCACCTTGGCCACGTCGTCGGGGGTGATGCGTGCGGACACGCCGCCCGAGGGTAACGGCGTCAGCTCGCGCCGGGCTCGCTGTTTGCGTCGGCCGCGGCCTGTTCTTGGCGGACCCGCGCCGAGAGGGCACGCAGGTCGCGTCGCGTCAGGCCGCCGCCGGCGATCACCCAGGCGACGTATCCGAAGCCGCCGAGGATGCACACGATCGCCACCCACTGGTTCACCCGCAGCCCGGCGATCTCGTGGGCGGGGTCGATGCGCAGGCTCTCGACCACCAGGCGGCCGATGCCGTAGCCGCCGACGTACAACCCGAGCAGTCCCCCGCGGCGCAGCTCCCACCGGTTGTCGAACCACAGCAGGAACCCGCACAGCCCGAAGTTCCACAGCGACTCGTAGAGGAACGTCGGGTGGAACGTGGTGCCGTGGGCGTAGCCCGGTGCCAGGTGCTCGGTCGTCGATCTCGAGCGCCCAGGGCAGCGTGGTCGCCCGGCCGTAGAGCTCCTGGTTGAACCAGTTGCCCCACCGCCCGATCGCCTGGGCGAGCGGCAGCGCCGGCGCCGCGCACGTCACGGCGTCGGCGGGCCGGATGCCGTAGTGCTTGGCGGCGATCACGCCGGTGACGACGCCGGCGAGCATCCCGCCGGGGATGCCGAGGCCGCCCTGCCAGATCTTGACGACGTCGAACCAGTGGCCCTCGAAGCGCTCCCAGTCGGTCGCCACGTGGTACAGGCGGGCGCCGATCACGCCGGCCGTCACGGCCCAGATGGCGATCTTGCCGGCGACCTCGCGCTTGGCGACGCCGCGCTGCTCGAACCGCCGCCCGCACAGCCACACCGCGGCGAGCACGCCGAGGGCGATCATCAGCCCGTAGGCGTTGAGCGAGAGCGGACCGATGTGGAGGGCGTTGCTCCCCGGGCTGGGAATCGAACGCGATCATGCGCACACGCCGGCGACGAACTCGAGGGCGGCGGCGATGATGTCGTCGCGGTCGTAGTCCTGCGTGGCGACGTGATAGCTGCGCGTCGAGCCAGCGGTGGTCGACCGGGCCGCCGTATTCGGCGGCGAGGTGCACGCTGTCGGCCGGGTCGACCACGTGATCCTGGTGCGACGTGAACAGCAGCAGCGGCATCGTCAGCTCGCCGTAGCGCGACGACATCGGCACCAGGCCGTCGTCGAGCAACGACAGCAGCTGGCGCAGCGGCGTGCCCTCGTAGTTGAGCTCCTCGTTGCCGGGCAGGGCGATGTCGCTGTCGTGGCGCGGCACCACCTCGATGCCCGCCTCGAGCGTCTCGAGGAGCATCTCGCGCACCTCGGCGGGCTGGTCGCACGTCGCCGGGTTGACGAGCACGAGGCCGCGCGCGTCGGGGTGGCCGAGCGCGGTCGACAGCGCCAGCGAGCCACCCATCGACAGCCCGATGATCACGACGCGCTCGGCGCGCGCCGGCGAGCCGGCGGTAGGCGTCGTCGGCGGCACCCGCCCAATCGCCCCACGCGGTGGTGCGCAGCTCGGCGAGGGTGGTGCCGTGACCGGGCAGCCGCGGCATCTCGACGTGGTGGTCGGTCGCCACGAACGCGTCGGCCACGGCGCGCATCGACGCCGGGTTGCCGGTGAACCCGTGGAGCACGAGGACGCCAGGTGCGCCCGGTGCGCCGGCCGTGTGGCTGACGGCCTGGGCGCGCTCGTCGTCGGTGAAATCACGGGGCGGCGGGCGCATCGCCCGACGTTCTATCGCCTCGCGCCGGGCACCGTAGCCTCGGTCCGATGCCCAGCAGCCGGAGCCGACAGCTGGAGGCATCGGCGATCTCGGCGTTCGGGCCGACGTTCGTCATCCTGCCGTTCTGCCTGGCCACGCTGGCGTTGATCTGGTGGCCGATCCAGCTGGTGTGGCACGTCCCCTACTGGGCGTTCGCCCTCGTGTACTGCCTCGCCGCGTCGCTGCTGTTCATCCGCCCGGTGCAGGCGGCCGTGCTCACCCCGCTTGTTCGGTGCCCGTCGACCGAGCCGTGACGAGCGCGACCTGATCGAGCCGCTCTGGCGCCAGATCGCCCAGGCCAACCACCTTCCCGCCGACCGCTACATCCTGCGCGTGCTGCCCCTCGACGAGCTGAACGCGTTCGCCTGCGGCGGCCACCTCGTGGTCGTCACGACGTTCGCCATCGACGTGCTGCCCGAGCGCGAGCTCGCCGGGGTGCTCGCCCACGAGCTGAGCCACCACCTCGGCATGCACACGGTGGCGTTGACGATCCGCCACTGGTGGTCGCTCCCGGTGGTGCTGCTCGCCCGCATCGGGTTCTTCCTCGAGCAGGTCGCCCGGATGGCGACCGACGCCCTGGCCTCGGAGTCGTCGCTCCCGGCGGCCGTCGGGCGGGTGGTCGCCGCGCTGCTGACGGTGCTCTCGTGGCCGTTCGTCGCCGCGCTGTACCTCGCCGACTCGGCCGGCAACGTCGTCGGCCACCGCAGCGAGTTCCAGGCCGATCGGCGCGTGGTGCGGATGGGGTACGGCCGCAACCTGTCGGCTGCGCTCCGGCGGGTGATCGCCATCGGTGGCAGCCACCGTGCCGTCGGCTGGCGTCAGCGGATCGCCGCCACCCACCCGCCGGCGCGCACCCGCGTGGCGCGCATCGACGCCATGCTCCGCCACCCCGCCGCGTAGCGCCGGCTCCCGATCGCACCCCGGCTCGGCGCCCGCTGACGTCGAGCGTCACGCGGTGATCGGCGCCACCGCCGCCGCCAGCACGGCGACGAGGTCGCCGGGGGCGACCCCGAGGTCGAGCCCGCGGCGGCCGCCGCTGACGTAGATCGTGTCGTAGAGCTCGGCGCTCTCGTCGATGACCGTGGCGAGGCGCTTGCGCTGGCCGAACGGGCTGATGCCGCCGGCGACGTAGCCCGTGGTGCGTTCGGCGAGCGTCGTGTCGCACATCTCGGCGCGCTTGGCACCGAGCGCGGCGGCGGCGAGCTTCATCGACAGCTGGCAGCTCACGGGCAGGATCGCCACCGCCAGTGCACCGTCGACCACCACCACCAGCGTCTTGAACACCTGGTCGTGGTCGGCGCCGATGGCGTCGGCCGCCTCTCGTCCGTAGTCGCGCACCGCCGGGTCGTGCTCGAACACGTGGGTCGAGTACGCCACCCCCGCGGCGTCGAGGGCCCGCGTCGCCGGCGTCACCCCGTCAGCCTGCCAACCCCGCAACCGATGGGCGAAAACAGGACCGTACCGTCCTGTTTTCGCCCATCGGTCGGTGGGTGGGTGCGGTCAGGGTTCGGCGTCGAGGGCGTCGACCAGACCGGTGACGCGGCGCGCCGGGGTGAGCACGGCGCGGCGCACCGCGGCGTCGTCGGCGACGATGACGAGACGGCGCGCGGCGCGGGTGACGGCGGTGTACAGCAGCTCGCGGCCGACGAGCGGCGACGACTCCGGCGGGTGGATCAGCGCCACGGTGTCGTACTCGGAGCCCTGGCTCTTGTGCACCGTCATCGCGTACGCCGCCTCGAGCCCGGCGATCTGTGCCGGCGCCCGCTCGATGGTGGCGGCGCCACGGGCGAAGGCGGCGACGAGCGCGCCGTCACGGTCGACGAGCACGCCGGTGTCGCCGTTGTTGGTGCCGGTGCGGGCGTCGTTGCGGGTGGCGAGCACCACGTCGCCCGGCGCCGGGCGGTCGAGCGGGCCCTGCACCCAGCCGCGCACCGTGCGACTCCACTCGGCGACGCCGAACGGTCCGCGCCGATGGGCGCACAGCACCCGTTGGGCACCGACGTGGGCCAACGCGGCCGGCGCGTCGCCGCTCGTTGCGGCGTCGCGGGCCGCGAGCAGGTCGGCGAGCACCGCCTCGCGCACCGCCGCCGCCCCGGCGGCGAAGCCGACGTAGGTCAGCCCGTCGGCGCCGGCGTGGAGCAGGTCGAGCACGTCGTCGGCGCGGCCCTGACGCACCAGCCCGGCCAGCTCGGCGATCGGCGAGCCGACCGCCGTGCGGTACTGACGCTCGAGGCGCACGACCGCCGGCCGCATCGCCGTCGACCGCACGATGTCACCGAGCACGGCGCCGACCTCGACGCTCTCGAGCTGGTCGGGGTCGCCGACCAGCACCACGCGGGCCGTGACCGGCATCGCCTCGAGCAGGCGGGCCATGATCGGCAGTGGCACCATCGACGTCTCGTCGACCACCACGACGTCGACCGCCAGGGGGTGGGCGGCGTCGTGACGGAAGCGCGTCCGCGAGCCGGGTCGCCAGCCGAGCAGGCGGTGCAGCGTCACTGCCTCCAGCCGACCGAGGGCCGCCGTCACGTCGTGCGACCAGGTACCGCTGGCGGCCGCCTCGTGCACCGACGCGGCGAGGCGCGCGGCCGCCTTGCCGGTGGGGGCGGCGAGACCGATGCGGGCGTCGGGTTGGTCGGTGAGCACCCGGGCCAGCAGACGGGCGATGGTGTGGGTCTTGCCGGTTCCCGGGCCGCCCACCACCACGGTGAGCGCGTGCCCGCTCGCCGCCTCGACCGCCGCGACCTGACGATCGTCGCGTTCGTGCCGCCCCGCCGGCGCCGCGGTCCGCTCCTCGATGCGCGCCGTCAGCGCCGCCGCGACCGTGCACTCGTCGATCCACTGCCGCTGGGTGTACAGCCGCGAGCCGTGGAGCACGAGTGGCCGCGCCCCCGGCGTCGGCACCGGGTCGTGACGGGCGACCACGCGGACCAACGGGCTCGCCGCGAGGGCGTCGAGCCAGCGAGCCGGCTCGGGCCAGGCCAGCGCGCCCACGTCGGGCGCGGCCGTGGCATCGGTGTCGACCTCGCCGTCGCTCGGTCGGGCGGCGCTGGCCGCGACGATGGCCGGGGCGTCGGCGAGGTCGATGCAGGCATGCCCGCGCAACGGCGCCCACAGCGCCAGCGCCGCACCGAGCACCACCGCTGACGACGGGGGCGGTTCGCCGGCGGGCGTTCCGAGGCGCACGATCGCGTCCGCAGCGTGCACCTCGAAGGCGCCGAGCACCCCGACGTCGATCCACGGCTCGAGCGCGGCCCACGAGTCGGGCACGAGCAGCTTCATCGTGAGCTCACCCGGTCGTCACCGGCGAACAGCCGGTCGAGGCCGGTGACGAGCGCCACCGGCGGTTGCCACGAGAACACGCCGGCGGTGGCGTCGCCGACCATGCCCCGCAGGAACAGGTAGGCGACCCCGCCGAGGTGCACCTCGGGGCGGTACGCCGCGCCGAGGCGCACGGCCAGGAAGCGGTGCAGGGCGACGGCGTACAGCAGCGCCTGCAGCGGGTAGTGGCTGTGGACCATCGCCTCGACCAGACGGGCGCCGCGGTAGGCGTCGAGGGGCACGGCGTCGTCGGGCCGGTGCAGGCGGTTCGACTTGTAGTCGACGAGCACGTAGCGGTGACCATCGGCGCACGGCAACCGGAACACGGCGTCGATCGAGCCGGTCAGCCACCCCCGCAACGTGACCCCGTCGAGCTCGTCGGCGAGGGTGGGGGCGTAGGGCGCCAGCGGGTCTCCGGGCGGCAGCGTCGCCGCCATCAGTCGTCCGATGTCGGCGGCGTCGATCGGCGGTGCCGGGTCGTCGCCGAGGGCGAGGTCGAAGGTGAGCTCGGTCAGCCGATCCGTGGCGGCGAGGTCGCCGAGTGCGTGCCCGTCGAACAGCGAGCCGAGCGGGGTGGCGACGGCCGCGGCGAGGCCGGCGGCGATCGGGCCGGGGTCGACGACGAGGCCGGCCCGTCGCGCCGCAGCATCGACCTCGGCGGCAAGGGCGTCGCCGAGGAGCGGGTCGGTGAAGTCGACCACCTCGAGGACGCGGTGCACCATCGTGCCGAAGGTGGTGCCGCCGGCGACGTCGGCGAGCGGCATCGACGCCGGCGCTGCGTCGTCGCCGGTCGGCGTGATGTCGGCGGCCGGCTCGTCGGCGCCGCCCTCGTCGGGGTCGTCGTCGGCCGGCCACATCACGGCGTCGGGATCGGGCCCGCCGACCAGCGGCTCGAAACGACCCTCGGCCACCCGGCGGGCGATGGCGGTGAACGACCACGCCCGCCACGCCGGATCGCCCAACGCGGTGCGGGCGCCGAGCGCCGGCACGGCGAGGGCGCCGGTGACCGTCGGCGCCGGCGCCAGCGGCCGCGGCTCGATCACCAACGGCACCTCGTGAACGGCGATCGCACCGCCCGACGCCGCGGCGACGGCGTCGATCGACCGACGCACCATGGCCGCGGTGGCGCCGTCGCCGAGCTGGTTGCGCACCGGTCCACCCGCCTCACGGTCGGCGAGGATGCGTCCGAACGCCGAGCGCGGGGCCGACGTCACGTTCGCCCACCACAGCTCCACCCGATGGCGGGCCCGGGTCACCGCGACGTACAACAGGCGGAGTTGGTCACCGTCGACCTCGCGGTGGGAGAGCTCCTTGCGCTCCTCGGTGGTGGCGCCGGCGGCACCCTCCGGCCCGATCCACGGCACCCACGACGCCACGTCGACCACTCGTCGGGTGCCGCGGGTGAACGTGTACGGGCGCTCGCGTCGCGGGACGGCGAAGGCGAAGGGCACCAACACGATCGGGTACTCGAGCCCCTTCGCCGAGTGGACGGTGGTGACGGTCACCGCATCGGCATCGCTCTCGACGCGCCGCATCGCCGCCTCTCCCGGTTCGGGGTCGCCGACCAGCTCGTCGAGCAGCTCGCGCACGCGGTGCGGATCGCTGACGTCACCGTGCGTCGCCGCCACCAGCAGTTCGGCGATCTGGTCGGCATCGGCGATGTTGCGGTCGCCGTCGGCGCCACCGACCAGCCGGGCGATGGCGTCGCCACGGAACGCCTCCCAGAAATCGGCGACACCACGACCGCGCATCACCGCCGCCAGCTCGGCGCAGCGCTCGGTCGACTCGGCGAGCGTGCGGTCGACGAGCACCTCGGCCGGCAGATGGCCGCCGAACCACCCGAGCGCCGCGGCGCGCACGAGCCGCGGGTCGTTCGGCGCGGCCACGGCGGCGAGCAACGCCCGCCACTGCTCGGCGGCGTCGGAGTCGAACACGGAGCCGGTGCGCGAACGAACGGCCGGGATGCGCCACCGCCGGAGCTCGGCGGTGACCATCCCGGCGAGCCGCTGCGACGGCACCAGCACGGCGATGTCGCCCGGGAGCACCGCCCGCTCGAGCTCGTCGTCGGTGCCGCGACGCAGGCGGCCCTCGCTGAGCAGGTGGTGGACCCGGGATGCGACGTCGGCGAGGATCAGGCGTCGGGCCGGCGGCGTCTTCAACGTGCCCTTCGCGGCCTCGGGCAGTGACCCGTCGTTGGGAACCACCCGGATGTGCAGAGCCGCCGGCGCACCGTCGTCGAGCGCCGACTCGACGGCGTCGGGTGCGGGCTCGACGGTGGTGAAGCGCACCTCCGGGTGGCCGAGCGCGGCGCCGTCGAAGAGGGTGCCGACGGCGCGCAACAGGCGTCGGTCGGAGCGGAAGTTGGTGGCCAGGCTGACGGCCGCGCTGCCGCGCACCGCCTCGAGGTACGCCGGCAGGTCGGCGCCGCGGAACCGGTAGATGGCCTGCTTCGGGTCGCCCACGATGATCAGACGCCCGGCCCCGAAGGCCCGGTCGAACACCTCCCACTGCAGTCGGTCGGTGTCCTGGAACTCGTCGACCAGGACGAGCGGGAAGCGCTCGGCGAGCTGGGCGGCGAGCGCCGATCCGCCCGAGACGTCGGTGAGCGCCCGGTGCAGGTCGCCGATGAGCTGGTCGTACGACATCTCGTGACGCGCCCGCCGTCGCCGCTCGACCTCGGCCGTGGCCGCGCCGACGAACGCCGCCCACTCCCCCGCCAGCCCGGCGAACCCCGGCGGCGGCTCGCTCGCCGCGCCGGCGTTGGTGACGACGGCGCTGACCGCGGCGGCGAGGTGGCGTTCGACGGCGTCGGGCGCGCATGGGGTCGCCGTTGGCGGTGGGGGGCGACATCGCCAAGGGGTCGTCGACCAGATGCCCGATGAGGTGGTCGCGGCACACCTCGAGCACCAGCTCGCGATCACGCTCGACCAGCGTCGCTCCCGGCTCGACACCGCAGCGGACGCCGAACTGGGCGAGGGCCTGCTGCCCGAAGCCGTGGATGGTGGAGATCGTCGCTTCGTCGAAGCGGTTCACGGCGCGACGCAGACGCGCCAGCCGCTCGGCGCGTCGGTCCTCGCCGCGCCCGTCGGGACGGGTGAGGGCGGACATCCACACGTCGTCGGGCGGCAGCGGGGCCCCGCCGAGGTGATCGGCCGCCAGTCGCAGCGACGACCGGATGCGGTCGCGCAGCTCGCTCGCCGCGGCCCGCGTGAACGTGACGACGAGCAGCTGGTCGATGCTCACCGCCTCCTCGGCGAGGTAGCGCACCACCAGCCCGCTGATCGAGTAGGTCTTGCCGGTGCCGGCGCTCGCCTCGATCACCGTCCGGCCGGTCGGCAACGGTCCGGTGAGATCGAACACCGGCACGGCGGCGGCCGCGGTCATGGCGCGCCTTGCGGAGCTGGGGCGGCCGCGCTCTGCGGAGCTGGGACGGCTGCGAGGAATCCGTCGACGGCGCGCCACAGCTCGAGCGCCAGCTCGCCGGGCGCGAGCGCCAAGCCGTCGAGCTCGGCCGGCGAGAGCTGCTGCCAGACGAACGCGGCGTAGGCGTCCCCGAGGTCGCCGTGAGGCGGCGCCGCTCCGTCCTCGTCGTCGAGCAGCATCTCGTCGACCGGGCGCCAGGAGTGGACGGCGTCGTGCGACGCCTGCTCGAACAGGGGGAGGCGCCGACGGAGGGCCTCGAGGCGCAGGGCGAGAGCGACCTCGAGCAGCGTGCGGGCCTGCTCGGGCCCGCCGGCGGCGAAGTGCTGGGAGAGCGATCTTGGGGCCGTTGGCCGCCCGCGTGACGAGCACGGCGTGCCCACGGCACCTCGGGTTCGGTGAGGACGAGGGCGGCCAGGTCGAGGGCGGTGCGCACGAGGTAGCGGTGGTGCGGGCGACTGAACGCGAGGCGGTGCACGGTGGTGCCGACGACCCCGGCGACCTCGTCACGGAGGCGGACCGCCACCCGCGCCGTGTCGAACAGGGACGGCACCTGCTCGACCGTGCGCACGGTGTCGTCCACCAGCTCAGCCGGTTCGTCGATCACGATCTCGAGGTCGATCGGGACGCGACGTGCCGCCGCCAGCACGTCGTCACGGTGGGGCGTGCCCGGCGCGTCACCGGTCAGCATGGCGAGCACCTGCGCCTCGAAGGCCGCCAGCGACTCCTCGCCGAGGCGGCGCGGCGCCAATCGGCCACTCGCCACGGCGTCGGACCGCCAGCGGGCCACGACGGCGTCCCGGTCGGCGCCATCGCGTTCCAGCAGTCGAGCGAGCAGGTCACGGCCGAGCTCGGCGCCGCGCAACGGCGGGAGGCCGAGGGCGATGTTCACGTCGCCTCGATCGAAGTCGTCGGGGACGCGCACGTCGAGGCGATCGCGCAGCAGCACCCGCGCCGGGCGCGTGCACGCGGTGGCGAGTCGCTCGAGATCGACCTCGGCCGGAACCAGCAACGGCAGCGGGGCATCGAACCGGCTGGCCCACGTGGGCGTGACGACCGCGGTGCGGCGCGCCGCAGCGGCGGCGAGCATCGCATCGTCGTACGACGGGGCGGTGGCGTCGGCCACGAACAGCTGCTCGTCGTAGGCGCGGCGACGGTGGTGCACGACGATGGCGTCGTCGTCGACCGTGGCGTGCACGACGTCGAGCAGTTCGGCGAGGGCGACGCTCGGGCGAACCGGCCGGTTGGTGGCGACATCGACGCCGTCGCACGTGATGATCACGCGGTCGGACGCCGCCATGACGGCGTCGAGCAGGCCGTGGCGGAGCTCGGCCCGGCGGTCGCGCTCGCCGACGCACGGGCGCCGGGCCAGCAGGTCGTCGCCGTCGAGGGTGGCCGGTCGCATGCTGTCGGCGTCGATGCCGAGCAGGCACACGACGCGCGCCGGCACGTTGCGGAGCGGGACCAGACCGGTGAGCAGCACGTCGCCCGACCGTGTGCGCAGTCGCCCTCGCGCCGTCCCGAGCGCACCGTCGAGGACGGCCGCGACCTCGCGGACGTCGAGGGCGACGTCGGTGACGGCCGCCGCCGACCATCGCCTGCTCGCGGAGCGCGTCGATCGCCCCGGCGACCGACGCCAGCTGCCATGCCTCGTCGGGCGGGACCGAGCAGGTGGCGCCGAGCACGGCGGTGAGGCGCTCGGTCCACTCGTCGATGCGGTGGCGACCGGCGAGCAGGCTGCGGGCGCGACGCAGGCGGCCCACCAACTCGGCGAGCCGACCGGCACTGCGCATGTCGTCGGCGGCGATGTCGTCGAAGGGCTGCACCCCTCCCGGATAGGCCGCGGCGAGATCGCCCGGCGGCGCCGGGACCGCGGCGCCGAGCAGCAGTCGGTCGATGCCTGCCGCCCAGGTGCCCTCGGCGACGTTGGCCTCGAGCCACTCGTCGCGCTGGTGGGCGTCGAGTCCCCAACTGGTGCCCAGCTCGTCGACCCACCGCCCGAACCGCTCGAGGTCGGCGGGCGTGAGCGAGAACATGCGGCGCACCGGTGCGAGCGTGGCGAGGTCGAGCACGTCGACGGCGGTGCACCGGCCGGCCAGCGCGGCGACGACGGCGCGGAACGCGGCCGCCACCGGGTTCTCCGCACCGAGCGTGAGGTCGCTGACGGTGACCGGCACCGGCAGCCGACCGCGGCCGAGCACGGCCGGCGCGAACGGCGCGAAGCGGCCGACGTCGGGGGTCATCACGAGCACGTCTCGCGGTTCGAGCGTCGGGTCGGCGACGAAACAGGCGTCGAGGGCGTCGCGGAGGGCGTCGAGTTGGCGCAGCGCGCCATGGCACGCGTGCACCTGCACGGTGCCGTCGGCGGCGCCGGCGAACGGGGTGGGCGGGCGGTCCTCGACGATGTCGCCCTGGAGGTGGCGCAGCAGGGTGGTCGGCAGCCGCGACGTCGTCGGACTGCGGCCCCACGACGACCGCGGCGCCGAGGCCGCGGACGAGGCCGGCCGTCTCGAGCACCGAACGCCCCCACGAGCGCACCAGAGGATGTCCGCCGAGGGCGTCGTCGTCGTCGGCGTCGCGCCGGCGGGCGACCAGATGCCGGGGGTCGAGCGGCGGGGAGCGCTCCCAGGAGCCCGGCGACGGGGACACCACGAACACGTCGACATCGCGGACCGTGCCGAGGGCGTCGAGCACCGCGAGCTGGGCGGCGGAGAGGGCGCTGGTACCGAACAGCGCGGCGCGCTCCGGGACGGCCGGCACGAGCTGCCCGGCCCGCAGGGCGGCCAGCCGCTGGCCGCGATCCTCGGCGGGGTGGGGCTCGCCGATGCGCTCGCGCACGGCGCGGAACAGCTCGAACTGCCACGCCATCGAGGCGTCGAGCGGGCCGACCAGGTCGCGGTCGACGCTCACCGTGCCGTCGCCGGGTACGCCGGCCGCCCACTGCGCCAGCACGTCGGGCCGGTTGGTGGCGTACTGGTCGAAGAGGTCGGCGATGTGGCGGGCCACGACGTACTGACGGGGTCGGGCGCTCGGCGTGGCCGCGCTCCACCCGGGCACGCTGACCCCGCCGTGGCCGAGCACGTCGACCACGGCCCACGTCAGACGGGCGACCGACCACGGATCGTCGGCGTCGGCGACGTGCCGGGTCGAGACCGAGCGCCATCGACGTGAAGCGGTTGGGGAACGGGAAGTCGACGTTGGCGGTGATGCCGCGGCTGCGGGCGAGGTGCCGTCGCAGCCAGTCGCGCACCCCGGCGGTCGGCACGGCGACGACCTCGGGGGTGAACGGATCGGCCAGCGGCTCGGCGAGCGTGGCGACGAGCTCGTCGGCGAGCGGCCCCAGCCGCGGGCCGTGGAACACGCGCAACGTCACGTGCCAGGTGTAGCAAATGGGTGCGCGCCCGCCGCCCGACCGAGCGTCGAGCGCGCAGCACGGTTGCGCTCTCCGGTTGTCGGAACGGCAGTGTCGAGACGCGAGCACGAGTGAGCTCGCGTGCGAACGCACGGGTGCGCTCACGTCGGCTCGACGACGGCGTCAGTCGAAGGCGCGGCGGAGGTCGCCGGCGCCGGCGATGGCGCCCCAGTAGCCGTAGGTGCCGGTCTCGAGCAGGTCGCGGCCGGCGCCGGCGACGGCGGCGAGGGCGACGAGCGAGAAGGCGCCGCCGACCGAGACCCGAGCGACGCCGAGCGCGGCCAGCTCGGCGACCGGTGGCACGCCGGGGAGGGCGAGCACGTTCACCGGACGGTCGACCTCGCGCACCACCCGGCCGATGTCGGCGGCGGTCACCAGCCCCGGGGCGTACAGCACGTCGGCGCCCGCCTCCTGGTACGACTGCAGCCGGGCGATGGTGTCGCCGAGGTCGTCGACGCCGTGCAGGTGGTTCTCGCAGCGCGCCGTGAGGACCACCCGGGCCGGACCGCCGTGCGCGGCCTCGGCGGCCGCGGCGACGCGTTCGCGCGCCCGCTGCCGCTCGTAGATCCCGCCGGTCACCGGGTCGTGGTCCTCGATCGACGCTCCCGCCACGCCGGCCGCCGCGACGAGCCGGATCGTCTCGGCCACGCCGTCGGCGTCGTCGGCGAAGCCGTGCTCGAGATCGGCGTTCAGCGGCAGCGGGGTCGCCGCCGCCAGCGCCGCCGCGTGGGCGATCGCCTCGTCGCGCGTCACGCGGCCGTCGCGCCGGCCGAGGGTGCCGGCGTGACCGGAGCTGGTGGTGGCGAGCGCCTTGAACCCGACATGCGCCAGCACCTTCGCCGTCCCGGCGTCGTACGCGTTGGCGAGCAGCAGCGGCTCACCCGGCACGTGCAGGCCGAGGAAGCGGTCAGCGAGGTCACTCATGTCCCGGACCGTACCGTCGCCCCGGCGGCGGCCGGCGACGCGATTCGGCCCAGCCTGACCGACGCCTACGGTGCGGCCGGACCGGCCAGCGCGACGCTGCTCGGCACGCGGTGCAGGAACGACTCGCGCAGGTCGGCCTCGTCGATCAGCGCGGCCGACGACTCGACGAAGTCCCGTCCCGCCGCTGCTGCCGCCGCGGCGCGCGGGTCGTCGTAGGCGGTGAGGATGTCGCGGCAGCTGAGGTAGATCTCGCCCGGCTGCAGCGCGCCGATCAGCTCCGGTTGCCCGAGCCGCTCGAACACCCGGCCGGCGAGCTCGAGCGCCTCGTCCCGGCGACCGCGCAACCAGGCCACCCGGGCGGCGGCCGCGTCGACCTCGTCGGTCACGTACGCCAGCGCCAGTCGTTCGGCGCCCTCGCCCGCCGCGCCGAGCGACGCCGCCGCCGCGTCGAGGTCACCGCGCCCGATGTCGACGTAACCGCTGGCGAGGCGAGCCCGGGCGACCGCCATCGGCGAATCGGCCTCCTCGGCGCGCTGGATCGCCTCGGCGACGCTCGCCACCGCCTCGTCATGGAGCCCGCGGGCGGTCTGCGTGAGCGCGAGACCCACCAGCGAGTCGCTCGACACGACGGCGAACCCTCGTTTGTCGATCGTCGCGAGCGTGGCGCGCACGTCCGCCTCGGCCCGGTCGAGATCGCCGACCCGTCGCTCGATCTCGGCGCGGATGTTGTACGCGGTGGCCACGCCCTCCAGGTCTTCGAGCTCCTTGCACAGCTCGAGCCCGCGGTCGATGAGACGCCGACCGTGGCCGAGCTCGCCCTGCTGCACCACGATCGCGGCGAGGTTGCTGACGACCACCGCCTCGCGGTACCGGAACCCCGTGCTCACGAGGATCGGCAGCGCCTGCTCGAGCCGCTCCCGCGCCGCGGCGTAGTGGCCCTGGTTGTAGAGCACGGTCGCCATCTGCACCAGCACCGTGGCCTCGCTCTGTTGGTCGCCGTCCTCGATGTGCATGGCGATCGTCTCGTCGAGCAGCTCGGCGGCGAGGGCGAACTCACTCACGTTGCCGGCGACGATCGCCAGGTAGCGCAGCGACTCGGCGATCACCAAGCGGCGGCCCGTCCGCCGCCCCGCCGCCAGCGAGGCGTCGAGCGCGGCGCGTGCCTCCTCGTGCTTGCCCTCCCACGTGAGCCCCTTGCCCAACCACAGCTGGGCCTCCATCGCCAGGTCGGCGAGGCCGTGCGCCTCGGCCAGCGCGATCGCCTGCTCGGCGAGCTCGTGCTGGCCGGCGTAGTCGCTGTGGTGGAACAGCCACCGGCAGCGGTTGATCATCACCTGCACCTGCCGTGCCGGGTCGAGCTCGGCGAGGATCGGCTCGAGCGTGCCCAGCGCATCGAGGTCGACCTGCTGGGCGGCGCGGTCGCCGATGCGGTCGAGCACCGTTTCCCGTTCGAGCAGCAGGTCGGCGCGCAGCGTGGGCTGCGAGGTCGGTGCGTGGTCGACCCCGGCCGTCAGCAGCCGGCGGGCGTCCGCGAGGCCGTGCACCGAGGCCGCCTGGCGCCCGGCGACCAGGTACCAGCGCGCCGCCGATTCGGCGTTGGTCGCGCTGGCGTAGTGGTCGGCGATCGTGCCGGCGAACTCGTCCGTGCGCTCGGACCGGGCGGCGAGGTCGGCGAACCACTCGGCGGCCAGCTCGTGGTAGTGGCGCCGGTGTCGGCGCAGCATGCTCTCGTAGACGACGTCGCGCAGGAGGGCGTGCTTGAACAGGAACTCCCGCCGGTTGTCGTAGCGACGATCGCTCACGCTGGTGGACCAGGTCGCGGTCGCGCAGCTGGTCGAGGACGGCGCCGATCGGCACGTCGTCGGCCGGCACCGGGTCGCCGGCGGCGAGCGAGCGAACGGCGTCGTCCCAGAACACGCGGCCGATCACCGAGGCCCGTTGCAGCGCCTGGCGCTCCGCCGCCGACAGGCCGTCGAGGCGGGCCTGCAGCACGCTGCGCAGGGTGGGCGGCACGACGGCCGTCTCGAGCTGGTCGTCGAGCACCCGCCAGCCCGTGTCGTCGCGCCGGATGACGCCGGATTCGAGGAACCAGTTCACCAGCTCCTCGACGTAGAACGGGTTGCCCTCGGACGCGGACACGACGAGGTCGCCGAGCGCTTCGGGCAC
This sequence comes from Ilumatobacteraceae bacterium, assembly GCA_963816635.1. Taxonomy (GTDB): domain Bacteria; phylum Actinomycetota; class Acidimicrobiia; order Acidimicrobiales; family Ilumatobacteraceae; genus Desertimonas. The sequence goes on from CAWFLK010000003.1 coordinate 190,141, forward strand.
GCGGTCGGCGCCCTTCAGGATCTCGTCGAGCAGGCGGCGCGTCTCTCGCCGCGAGAGCGAGCGCAGCGAGATGCGGGTGTGGTAGTCGAGCCCCTCACCCCAGTGCGGGTGCTGCTCGAGCAACGTCGGGCGCGACGTCGCGACCACCAGGACGCTCGAATCGCGCAGCACCGGCTCGGCGGCGTGGATCAACGCGAGCGTCGCCTCGTCGGCCCAGTGCAGGTCCTCCAGCAGCAGGACCACCGGCGCCCGCTCGGCGAGTCGGCACAGGTACTCGCCGAGGTGGCTCGCCGCCCGTCCGCTCAGGCTCTGCGGGTCGCGGCGCCGGCGATCGTGGCCGTGTCGCCGATCTCGAAGCCGAGCCACAGGGCGATCGTGTGCGCCCGCTCGACGGTCTCGTCGCCCGGCACCCAGCGCCTGCTCGAGCCCCCGCTCCCACTTGCGCCGCACGTCGACCGGGCCGTCGTTGCCGCTGATGCCGAAGCGGGTGGCGAACATGTCGTGGAGCAGCGCGAACGGCAGGGTGGCCGCGGCCGGAGCCGCCCGTCCGCCGAACCACCACACCGGCTCGTCGAGCTCGTCGAGCCAGACGGCGAAGTCGGACACCAGCCGGGACTTGCCGACGCCGGCGTCGCCGACGACGGTGACGACCTGCCACTGGCCCTCCTCGGCCACCTCCCGGAAGTGTCCCTGCAGGGCGCGGATCTCCAGCTCGCGCCCGACCGTTCGCGTCTCGACGCCCTCGATGCCGCGCGACGATCCTTCACGAAAGCCGCGCTCGCGGACGCCCTCGACGAGGTAGCCGTCGACCGGCGCGTCGATCCCCTTCAGGCGCAGCCCGGGCACCAGCCGCACGTCGAACACGCCGCGAACGGGGCGCAGCGTGTCGGCCGAGATCATCACGCCGCCCGGCGGGGCGGCGGACTGGATGCGGCTGGCCCGGTTGACCACCTCGCCGACCACCACCATCTCCTGACCGGGTCGGTTCCCGAGCCCGCTGACGACGACGTCGCCGGTGTCGATGCCGACGCGCATCTGCAGCGTGATGCCGTGTTCGGCGGCCACCTGGACGTTGAGCTCGGCGAGGGCGTCGCGCATGGCGAGGGCGGCGCAGATCGCCCGGTTCGGTGCGTCCTCCTCGCCGGCGTGGATGCCGAACACGGCCATCACGGCGTCGCCGATGAACTTCTCGACCACGCCACCGTTGGCCTCGATGCAGCGGTGCCAGCGCACGAAGTAGGCGTCGATGACGTTGCGCACGTCCTCGGCGTCGAGGGCCTGCGACAGCACGGTGAAGTCGACGACGTCGGAGAACAGGATCGTGACGAGGCGGCGTTGCTCGGCGGTGGCGCGCACGCTGATCTCGTCGCGCTGGGCGAGGAGCGGGGCGAGGGCGGTCTCGACGACGGCGTCGCCGAGCAGGGTGCGCTGCGCCTCGAGGGCCGCGATGGCGTCGTTGATCGCCGCGAGGTCCGCCATGACGCGAAGGTTAGTGACCGATCGGCGCGCCGTCGGGCGGGCCAGATCGGGCGCTCGCCGATCGCAGCACCCGTTCCACGAGCGCGGCGGACCCGTTGTCGTGCGGCGTGGCCGGGCCCCGGGCCGCGCCAGCGGCGCACAGCTGCTCGATCGCCGCGGCGAGCGCTGGTGACAGCGGAGCCAGGCCCAGCTCGTCGCGCCAGGCCGCGCCCGCCGCGGCGTCGGCCCCGACCTCGGCGAGCTCGTCCGGGGTACCGGCCTCGGCAACGGCCTCGGCCCAGGACGCCAGCACCGTGAGCTCGCACTCGTCGAGCCCGGCGGCCACACCGGGGGCGGTGGGAGCCGTGCGCGAGCGCCGCCTCGTCCGGAGGTGCCGTCGCCCGGATCTGGCGCACGCCGGCGTCGCGAAGCTGCGTCGTGTCGTCGGCGGGCCAGCGGCTGTCGGCGGTGTGCCGAGTGGCGCGGTCGACCGACATCGACAGCAGCACACCCTGCGCCCCCGGTTCGAGCGAGACCTCGCGGATGCCGCCGGTCGGGTCCTTCCACAGCGCCACCACTCGGGACGGCGCGAACCCGGCCGGCAGCGAACGCTCGACCATGCCGAACGCGGTGAGCGTCAGCACGGCCGACCCCGGGTCGTCGGCGAGCACGCTGGCGTACCGCGCCGTCCACCGCGACGCGAGCTGCGGCCCGTCGAGCAGCACCGTGAGCACCAGCGTCGGACCGACGGTGCGCAGCAGGTCGGCGACGGCGTCGAGCCGGGCGAGGTCTTCGCAGATGACCGCGACGATCGTGATCCCGCCGCCGATCTCGACGAACTGCACGGCGCGGCGCGGCACCTCCATCGACTCCCACCAGCGCAACGACGGGTGCAACGCGCCACCGAGGTGGTACTGGCGCACCTGCGTCTCCTCGAGCGACCACCGGTGGTGCTTGTTCTGCCGGTAGTGCCACCACCGCCCACCGAGTCGCACCCCGATCGTCACCCAGTTGCCCGGTTGCCGGTCGATGTCGGCCGGCTCGCGGACGCCGGCGACGAGCAGCCCGACGCCGTGACGGGCGAGCACCGCTTCGACGTCGTCGATCGCATCCACCGGCACGGCGCTCTCGGGCAGCACCACCATGTCGACGACGTCGACCTCCTCGAGCGCGGCGCGCAGCACGCCGTCGAGCAGCTCGAGGTCGAGCCCGTCGTCCGGCGCGAACTCGAAGAAGCCGAACGGCTCACGACCCTCGCGTTGGATCGAGCCGGCCCGCGGCCGGAAGTCGCGGGCGCGGATCCGCAACGGCCACGGCAACAGCAAGACGTTGGCCGGCCGGCGACGCGGATCGTGGTCCGGGCGCTGGGCCGGGACCTTGTGCCACACCGCGTCGACACCGGGGCCGCGCACGCAGGCGTAGCGCGACAGAGATCGCAGCGAGATCCCGCCGGCCGGGGTGCGCACCTTGGGCAGCACCCGCACGCCGGGTCGTCCGACCCGCGCCATCGACCCGGTACGGGCGAGGAGCTCGCGGCCGCGGCCGCGCACGGCGCACGCCGTCTCACGCGGGTCGTCGACGGCCACCCCCATGCCGGCGCACGCTTCGTCGGCGACGGTGTGCAGCACGAGCAGCGCCTCGCACAACGGCCACGCCCGGCCCTCGGCGATGTCCTCGATCGGCGTGTCGACGCCGTCACGGACGACCGCCCACGCCGTGCGGACCAGCTCGGGCGCCGCACCGTCGCGGTCGCGGGCCCACGCCGTCCACGCGGCCGCGACATCGCGTGTCGTCTGCGGCCAGTCGGCCATGTCCGCCGGCGGCCACTCGGCACCGGCCGGCGGCGAGAGCACGAAGCGGTAGGCCTCGGACTGCTCGAGCACGACCTCGGTGAGGGCGAACACGTCGGCCGGCCACTCGATCAGACGATCGTCCACCTCCACGCCGGAGGCCGACCACCACGCCGACCCGAGGGTGAGCGGCTCCATCAGTCGTCGATCCGCGAGGCGATGGCGTCGGCCAGCTGGTGCAGCTGGGCGCCGACCCGGTCGAGCACGGTGCGCACCGGCTCGGGGCCGACGATGCCGTCGGCGAACTCGGCCGCCTCGTCGAGGCGCTCCCGGAAGCGGATCCACGCCGCCCGCTGGTGCGGGAGCAGGAAGCTCTTCTGGTAGAAGAGCTGGAAGTCGGCGCCGGCGGTGACGCCGGGGTGATCGGGGCCGACCGGCAAGGTGGCGAGCAGCAGGCCGAGCGGCTTGATCGCGCCGAACATCAGCGTCACGGCGGTGTGGGCGAGCAGCTCGAGACGCTCGTGGTCCTCGCCACCGTGGGCGAAGTAGCGCACGAGCAGCTGCAGGATGAGGTCGTAGTTGACGTTGAAGAGGTCGGACACGGCCGCGGTCACCGGGTCGGTGATCGTCACCTCCGGCACCACCCCGTCGACCGGCCGCACCCCGGCGGCCACCACCGGGTGCGCCGGCTCGAAGTCGGGGAAGGCGGCCTTGATCGCCAGGTACTCGTCGAGCACGGCGAGGAAGCGGCCGTAGTGGGCGTCGGTCCAGTCGCCGCGGGCGCCCTCGCCCTGTTCGACGATGTCGTCGATCGCCTTGCTGGCGGAGGCGACGTCGGTGATCGGCACCAGGAGCGACCAACGGAACGACTCCGGGGCCATCTGCGCCTCGCGCGGACCGATGAACAGCCCGTCCTCGCCGAGGCGGGCGGCGAGCGAGTGCAGGCCGGCCTGGATCGAGCGGTACAGGTGCCCGACCGTGCCGAACTCCTGGCCCCACGGCACGATGTCGGTCGGCGCCATGATCGGCAACGCCGGTCCGGTCGCCTCGAACCCGTCGGCGTCGTCGAGCTCCATGCCCTCGGGGCGCTCGAGGTAGAGGAAGTGGCGCAACGCACGCTCGCCGAACGGCACGAGGGCGAGCTGGACGCCCGCCGGGTAGCCCTTGGCCTGGTGCGGCATGTGCGGCCGGGCGACGTAGGGCGCCGAGCCCACCGCGGTGAGCAGGTTGTTGACGAGCGCCCAGTGCAACATCTCCTGGGCGGCGACCCCGAGCACCACGGTGCGCCACCGCTCGACGGCCGCGAGGTGCTCGGCCGGCAGCGTGTCGTCGGGTGCGGTCTTGAGGCTGAACGCGGCGTAGAGGTACTCGCACATCAGCGCGTGCTCGAGCTCGGCGGCCTCGCAGAGCAGGTACGTGAGCGTCTTGCGGTTCTCGATGACGATGGGCGGTTCCGTCGGCATAAGTGCGACAAGCTAGTGCGTCGCTCGAGCCCTCTCCGGGCGACGGACGGGGCCGTCCCACCGTCGACTGCTATCACTGCTGTCATGAGCGAACCGACCCCTGGCGTCGGCTTGCGCCTGTCCGAGGGGCGCGGCCGGTGGACCCTCGGGGCCACCGTGCTCGGCTCGGGGATGGCGACGCTCGACGCCACGGTGGTGAACCTGGCGCTGCCGCACATCGGCACCGATCTCGACGCCAGCTTCTCCGGCGTGGCCTGGGTGCTCAACGGCTACACGTTCAGCCTGGCGTCGCTCATCCTGATCGGCGGGTCGCTCGGCGACCGCTTCGGGCGGCGACGGATCTTCCTGATCGGCGCGGTGTGGTTCACGCTGGCGTCGCTGTTGTGCGCGCTGGCGCCGAGCGTCGGCGTGCTCGTCGCCGCCCGCGTGCTGCAGGGCGTCGGCGGCGCGCTGCTGACCCCGGGCAGCCTGGCGATCATCCAGTCGACGTTCCACCCCGACGACCGGGCGCGCGCCATCGGCGCCTGGTCCGGTCTCGGCGGCGTCGCCACCGCGCTCGGGCCGCTGGTCGGCGGCTGGCTGGTCGACGCTGCGTCGTGGCGGTGGATCTTCCTGATCAACCTGCCCGTCGGCGCGGCGGTGCTGCTGATCACGAGTCGCCACGTCCCCGAGAGCCGCAACGACGCCGACCCGGCACGCCTCGACCTCGTCGGCGCCGTGCTCGGCGCGCTCGCCCTCGCCGGCTTGAGCTACGGGTTGAGCGAGCAGCGATGGGCCGTCGTCGCCGCCGGCGGGGCGCTCTTCGCCGGCTTCGTGGTCGCCGAGGCCCGCATCGCCCACCCGATGCTGCCGCTGGCGGTGTTCCGCAACCGCGCCTTCACCACCACCAACTCGGTCACGTTCCTGCTCTACGGCGCCTTCGCGGTCGCGATGTTCCTGCTCGGGTTGGTGCTGCAGGGTCCGCTCGGCTACCCGCCGCTGCGCGCCGGCCTGGCCACGGTGCCGGTGACGATCCTGATGCTGCTCGTTCTCGGCCCGTGCCGGTGCCCTCGGCCAGCGCATCGGTCCCCGCATCCCGATGACGCTCGGCCCGCTGCTGGTCGCCGCCGGGCTGCTGGCGATGACGCGCATCGACGTCGGCGCCACCTACGTCGCCGACGTGCTCCCCGGCGTGGTCGTGTTCGGCCTCGGCATGTGCCTCACCGTCGCCCCGCTCACCACCACCGCGCTGGGGTCGGTCGACGAGCACCACACCGGCATCGCCTCCGGGGTCAACAACGCCGTCGCCCGCACCGGCCAGCTCGTCTTCGTGGCCTCCGTGCCACTGCTCGCCGGGTTCGCTCCGGGGCAGATGATCGCCGGCGAGGCGCTGCTCGACGGCTTCCACCGCGTGCTGTGGATCTCGGCGACGGTGATCGTGGGGGCGGCGGCCATCTCGTGGTTCGGCCTCGGCCCGCGCATCGCGGCCGCCGGCCCGCTCGGCCGAGGCGCCGCCCGTGTTCCACTGCGCCGCCGCCGGCCCGCCGCCGCAGGTCGAGGCCCGCCCGGGCGTCGGTCGCGCCGTCACCGCATCGGGGCGCGAATGACACCGACCGTCACGACGATCCCCGCCCACCGTGCGCCGTCGGCCAGACTGCACGCCATGCGCATGGCGGTCGAGCCGTCGGTCGACGTCGCCGACTACGAGTTCAGCCACCCGATCCGCGTGCGCTTCGCCGAGCTCGACGGCATGGGGATCGTGCACCACAGCCGGTACCTCCTCTACCTCGAGGAGGCCCGCGTGGCCTACCTGCGCCACATCGGACACCCGTACACCGAGTGGCGCCAGGACGGCGCCGACGCAGCCGTGTTGGAAGCGTTCGTGCAGTACCGCCGCCCGTTGCGGTTCGACGACGTCGTCGACGTGCACCTGCGCCTCGCCCACGTGACCAGGGCGACGTTCCAGATGGCGTACCTGCTCACCGTCGAGGGCACGGTGAGCGCCACCGGCGTCACGGTGCACGGGATGGTCGGGCCGAGTGGCGCTCCGATGCGGCTGCCGGCGTGGCTGGTGGCGATGCGGGCCGCGTCGTCGGCCGGCGACGACCAGGGGTGACCGCGGCGCCGAGCGCTCGGATCACGAACGCTCGAGCGGCGCGGTCAGCGGCCGACCAGCGGTCGGCGGCGGCCACGGCGACGCGCGACGGCGTTGTCGACGGCGCGGTCCTTGGCGGCGAGGTCGACGCCCTCGGCGTCGTGGCGCTGGGCGATGATGCCGACGGCACAGCCGGCGTGGAAGCCGTACACCTGACCCATCGTGAACAACGTCGCCGCCTCCATCTCGAAGTTGAGCACGCCGAGGTCGTGGTACTCGTCGATCAGGCCGCGCAGGCGTCGCAGCAGGTGCGGGTTGGCCGACGAGGCCGCCCGTTCCTGACCCTCGTAGAACGTGTCGGTCGAGGCCATCACGCCGACGTGGTGCTCGACGCCGAGGGCGGTGGCGGCGTCGGCGAGAGCGACGGTGAGGAACGGGTCGGCGGCCGCGGGGAAGCCGGGTGGGGCGATGTCGAGGGCGGCGCCCTGGTTGACGAGGGCGGCGGCCCCGATCACCACCGACCCGATGCGCACGTGCTCCTGGATCGACCCGCTGGTGCCGATGCGGATGATCGTGCCGATGCCCACCTGCACGAGCTCGTTCACCACGATGCTCGTCGACGGCGCGCCCATCCCGCTGGTGGCGCACACCACCGGCGCGCCGCCCGGGAGGGTGGCGGCGAAGGCGTCGAGTCCGCGGTTGCGGGCGAGCACGCGAGCGCCGGCGAGGTGGTCGTGTGGCGATGCGCTCCGAGCGCCCGGGATCGCCGCTGAGCAGGGCGATCGTGGTGCCCGGATCGAGGTCCCCGACGCCGAAGCCGATGTGATAGAGCGCGCCCGACATGGGCGGAGACTAGAGGCGGACGGTGCCGCTCTCGGGCGATCGGACGGCCGGAACCTGCTGGGTGATGCAGTGGATCCCACCGCCGCCGTAGGCGAGGATCGCCCCGACGTCGACGCCGACCACCTCCCGACCCGGGTGCTCGGCGGCGATGATCGCCAGCATGTCGTCGTCGGCGTCGTGGCCGCACACCGGCACGATCACCCCGCCGTTCACGACGTAGTAGTTGAGGTAGGGCACGGCGACGCGCACACCGTCCACCTCGCGGTACGGGAGCACCGGGACGTCGATCACGTCGAGCGCCCGGCCGGCGGCGTCGAGCGCGCCGCGGGCGCTGCGGGCGTTGACGTTGCAGCGCAGCCAGTCGTCCTCGCCCTCGTCGGCACAGCCCTGCACCAGCAGGGTCCCGGGCCGGGCGAAGGCGGCGACGTTGTCGACGTGGCCGTCGGTGTCGTCGTCGAGCGCCAGCCCGAACGGCAGCCACACCACGGTCGTCACGCCGAGCTCGCGGCCGAGCACCGCCTCGACCTCGAGGCGGGTGAGCGCCGGGTTGCGGTTCGGGTGGAGCAGGCACTGCTCGGTGGTGACGAGGGTGCCGTCGCCGTCGACCGCGATCGCCCCGCCCTCGAGCACCATCGCCACCGATCGGAGCGGGTGTCCGGCGTGGGCCGCCCAGCGGCGGGCGATCGTCACGTCGGCGTCGAAGGGGGTGAACTTGGCGCCCCACGAGTTGAACTCGAAGTCGAGGGCCACGCGCGTGCCGTCGCCGTCGATCACGTAGATCGGCCCGGTGTCGCGGAACCACGAGTCGTCGATGGCGAGCTCGACCACCTCCACGTCGGCTCCGCACGCCGTTGCCGCGGCCTCGCTCGACGTGGGGTCGGCGATCATCGTCACCGGCTCGAAGCGGGCGATCGTGGCCGCGACCTCGGCGTGGGCGGCCCGGGCCTCGCCGATGCGCCCGCCGTACAGCGAGGCTCGCGCCGGCCAGCACATCACGGTGCGCTCGTGACGCGCCGTCTCGGCCGGCATCCGCGCCGTCACGCGTCATCGCGACGGGCGGTGACGCCGTCGAGGGTGAGCAGCGGGCCGTACAGGTCGGGCCGGCGATCGCGGAACAGACCCCACCCGTGGCGTTGGGCGCGCAGCTCGTCGAGCTCGAACGAGGCGCTGATCACACCCTCGCTCGTGCGGTCGGCCTCGGCGACCTTGGCGCCCGTGGCGTCGGCGATGAACGACGAGCCGTAGAACGTGATCTCGGTCGTCGTGCCGACCTCGTGGCCGACGCGGTTGGCGGCGACGAGCGGCATCAGGTTGGCGCCGGCGTGGCCCTGCATCACGCGCTGCCAGTGGCCGCTCGAGTCCCAGGTCGGATCGGGCGGCTCGGATCCGATCGCCGTGGGATACAGCAGCACCTCGGCGCCGAGCAGCGCCATCGCCCGCGCCGACTCGGGGAACCACTGGTCCCAGCAGATCCCGACGCCGATGGTGGCGTACGCCGTCGCCCACACGCGGAAGCCGGTGTCACCGCCGTTGAAGTAGTACTTCTCGGAGTAGCCGGGACCGTCGGGGATGTGGCTCTTGCGGTAGGTGCCGAGCACGGCCCCGTCGGCGTCGACGACGACCACCGTGTTGAACGTCGCCTGCCCGGCGCGCTCGTAGACGCTGAGCGGCAGCACCACGCCGAGCTCGGCGGCGACGGCGCGGAAGTGCTCGACGGTCGGGTGACCCTCGACCGGCCGGGCGCGGCCGAAGTGCTCGGGATCGATGTCCTTGCAGAAGTACGGGCCCTCGAACAGCTCCGGGATCAGCACGACCTGCGCCCCGCCGGCGTGCGCCTCGCGCACCAGCCGCTCGGCGGTGGCCACGTTGGCGGCGACGTCGTCGACCATCGCCATCTGCACGGCGGCCAGCGTCAGCGTCATGTCGTCACTCTAGGGACCCCGCGACCCGACGACCGATGGGCCGAAACCGGACCGTACGGTCCTGTTTTCGCCCATCGGTTGCGGGGTCGACGCCAGCACGAGGCTCACCCGGGCGCCGCCGAGCGGCGACTCGGTGATCTCCAGGAGCCCACCGTGGGCCCGGGCGACGTCGGCGGCCACCGGCAGCCCGAGCCCGGCGCCGCCCTCGTCGCGGCTGCGCCCGTCGTCGAGGCGCACGAACCGCTGCACCACCAGGTCGCGCGCCTCGAGCGGGATGCCGGGACCGTCGTCGTCGACGTGGATCGCCACCGTCGCGTCCGCCGACTCGACCGACACCACCACCTCGGTCGCCGCGCTGCGCGCGGCGTTGGCCACGAGGTGGTCGAGGGCCCGCCCGAGCGATGCGGCGTCGCCCGCCACCGATGTGGCGGTGCCGGCGCCGACGATGTTCGCGGCGACCGCCACCCGGCGACGCCGGGACGTCGCCGTGTTCACCAGATCGACGAGGTCGACCGGTCGGCGGGCCGCGGTCGCCGCGCCGCGCTCGTCGGCGCGCGCCAGCAGGAGCAGGTCGTCGACCAGCCCCTGCAGCCGGTCGAGCTCCGCCAGCAGCGCGTCGGACGTGGCCGGCCAGTCGTTGTCGCCATCCCGCCGGGCGACCTCGAGCTCGGCGCGCATCACCGCCACCGGCGTACGCAGCTCGTGCGACGCGTCGGACACGAGGCGACGGTTGACGCTGCTGGCGTCTTCCAGCCGCGCCAGCATCTGGTTCATCGTGCGGGCCAGCACGGCGATCTCGTCCGACGAATCCGGCACCGGCACCCGTTCGTGCAGCGACGAGGCCTCGATGGCGGCAACCCGGTCGGTGACCAGCCGCACCGGCCGCAGCGCCCGGCCGGCGAGCAGCCACGACAGCCCGGCGACGATCGCCACCAGCACCGGTCCGACCGCCCACAGCACCCGGGTGGTCGCCTGCAGCGTGTCGCGCACCTCGTCGAGCGTCGACGCCGTCGACAGCACCGCGGCGCCGATCGGCAGCGACGAGATCGTCAGCCGGTCGGTCGGTCCCAGCGCCTGACGGAACGTCCCCGCCACCGCCGCCGAGGAACCGTCGCCGGCGCTCGACGTCGACCCGGCCAGGGCTCGTTCCACCGGGACGTCGCCGGGCACCGTGAGCACGAAGTCGCGGCCATCGGACTCGAACCGCATGATCTGCAGGCCGGCCGTGAGCGAACCGCCCACGTCGACGGCATCGGAGGGCACGCCGAGCTGGCGCATCATCACGGCCTGCTCCGACAGGGCCGCCTCGTCGGCGCCGCGGATGTCGCCGATCAGGCGCTCGCCCAACGCGTGCAGCAGCAGCGCGGCGGCGACCACCAACGCGACCGCGAACAGGCCGGCGGCGAGCAGCGTGACGCGCACGCGGACCGATCGCGTCGCCCGACGGCACCACCGCCAGTCGCGCTCACTGGCGCACCGCCACGCGATACGCCGTGTCCGAGCACCGACGGTGCACCAGTGAGCGAAAGACCATGCTTGATGGTTCGCTCGCTCGAAGACTCGCTCGCTCACTGCCGCCGCCACCCCGTCGTCGACGAGCCGGTAGCCGAGCGTGCGCACCGTCTGCAGGCTGTTGCGCCCGAACGGCCGGTCGATCTTGGTGCGCAGGTAGCCGACGTAGACCTCGACGATGTTCTCGGCGCCGTCGAAGTCGAAGCCCCACACCTCGGCCAGCAGCTCGCGCTTGGTCGCCACGCCGCCGACGCGGCGGGCCAACGCCACGAGCAGGTCGAGCTCGCGGGCGGTGAGCACCAGCTCGGTCACGCCGCGGAAGCAGCGCCGCCTGGTGGGATCGAGGTGCAGATCACCGATCGACAGCACGCCGTCGGGAGCGTTGGTCGCCCGGCGGACGAGGGCGCGCAGCCGGGCGACCAGCACGACGAAGCTGAACGGCTTGCGCAGGAAGTCGTCGGCGCCGAGATCGAGGCCCTCGGCCTCGTCGTGCTCGCCCTGCTTCGCCGTGAGCAGCAGCACCGGCGTGGTGTCGCCGCCGGTGCGCAGCTCCCGGCAGAGGGCGAATCCGTTCAGCCCGGGGAGCAGCACGTCGAGCACGATCGCCGCGTAGGCCCCCTCCCGCGCCCGCCACAGGCCGTCCGGCCCGGTGTGGGCGACGTCGACGTCGAACCCCTCGGCCCGCAGACCCCGGGCGACGGCGGTCGCCAGGCGCACCTCGTCTTCGACGACCAGCACGCGCACCCCGAGAGTCTGACGCCCGCGGACCGCTTCACCGACGCGGTTCTCAGCGCCCTCTCAGGATCGCTCATCGTGCTCTCAGGTCCGGTTCGCGACCTTGGCGCCATGCTGAACGCACCACACCACCACCGCACCCGCCGATTCGTCGTGCTCGCCGTGCCCCTCGCCGTGGCCACGCTCGGGCTCACCACGTTCGGCGTGACCGCTCGCGCCGACGACGGTGACGACGACGTCGCCACGCTCGGCACCGACGCCACCGACTCCGACCGACCCCTCGTCGAGCGACGCCGCGACCGGTCCGGCCTCCACCGACCCCGAGCAGGCGATGCTCGACTACGCCCAGTGCATGCGCGACCACGGCATCGACATGCCCGACCCACAGTTCAGCGCCGACGGCACCGGCGGGCGCCTCACCATCCAGCAGGAGCCGACCGGTTCGGACGTCCCCGGCCCGCAGCCCGGGGACGCCGTCTTCGACGAGGCCGAGTCGGCGTGCCGACCGCTGATGGAGGCGGCGCTGGCCGACGTCACCGTCGATCCCGAGCGGCAGGCGGAGATGCGCGAGCAGATGCTCGACTACGCCGAGTGCATGCGCGAGCACGGCGTCGACGTGCCCGACCCGGTGTTCTCCGACAACGGGATGGTCACGATGCAGGTCGCCGGCCCCGGCGTCGAACCGCTGGACGAGGACGAGTTCACCGCCGCCAACGCCGCCTGCTCGGACGGCACGATCGGGATGGCGGTGGGCGGACCCCCGGCCACCGAGGGCTGACGTGGCTCGCGACCGCCGACGCGTGGCGACCCTCGGGATCGTGGTGCTCGCGCTCGGGGTGGGCGCCGGAGGCGTCGCCTACGGCGTCAGCCAGTCGACCACGCCCGCCTCGCCCGACGACCCGGACGACGCCGCGCGCCGAACACGGTGGCCATCGGACGCCAGGACATCGTGCGCAACGACGAGTTCGACGGAACCCTCGGCTACGGCACGGCGGCACCGCTCGTGCTCGCCGGCAGCGGCACCCTCACCCGGCTGCCCCACTCCGGCCAGCTCGTCGAGCCCGGCGATGCCATCGTCGACGTCGACGGGCGCCCGGTGCTCACGGCGCTCGGCGACGTGCCGATGTGGCGCGACCTCGGACCGGGCGTCGACGACGGCGCCGACGTCGCCGAGGTCGAGCACATGCTCGACCGCCTGGGCTACGCCACCGACTACGACGTCACCGTCGACGAGGAGTGGACGAGCGCCACGACCCGCGCCGTCAAGGCCTTCCAGGCCGACCACGGCCAGGACGACGACGGCACGATCTCGCTCGGCGAGCTGCTGGTCGTGCCCGGCGACCCTGCGCGTCGACACCGTCGGCGGCGTGCCCGGGATGGCGGTGGCCGAGGCGGCGATCGAGACGACGGGCGCCGAGCAGGTCGTCCAGATCGACGTCGACGTCGACCAGGTCGGGCGCTTCACCATCGGCGACGCGCTCACGATCGAGCTCCCCGACGACTCCACGGTCACCGGCACGGTCGCCGCGATCGAGCCGGCCGCGACCGCCGGCGACGGCGGCACCACGGTGCCGGTCGATCTCACCGTCGACGAGGTGATCGACCTGCCGGACGGCACACCCGTCACGGTGCTGGTCGGCGTGGTGTCGGCCAAGGGTGTGCTCGCGGTTCCCGTCGAGGCGATCGTCGCCCTCGCCGAGGGAGGCTTCGCCGTCGAGGTGGTCGACGGCGCGACGACGCACTACGTGCGCGTCACGCTCGGGGCCTTCGCCGACGGCATGGTCGAGATCGACGGCGACGTCGCCGAGGGCCAGAACGTGGTCGTGCCATGACGCGCCGCGTCTGCAGCTGGAGGCGGTCACCAAGACCTACCCCGCCACACCACCGGTGACGGCGTTGCGCGGCATCGACCTCACGATCGGCCACGGCGAGCTGGTGGCCATCGTCGGGCCGTCCGGGTCGGGCAAGTCGACGCTGATCAACGTCGTCGGCGCACTGCACCGGCCGACCACCGGTCGGGTGTGCATCGACGGCCACGACGTCGGTCGACTGCGCGACCCCCAGCTGACTGCTCTGCGCGGCCGGCGCATCGGGTTCGTGTTCCAGCAGTTCCACCTCGTCGAAGGGCTCACCGCCCTCGAGAACGTCGCCACCGGTCTGCTCTACGCCGGCGTCGGCCGCCGCGAACGGCTGCGCCGCGCCGCGGCGGCGCTCGACGCCGTGCACCTCGGCGCCCACCGCGAGCGCCGCCCGGGCGCGCTGTCCGGCGGCGAGCGCCAGCGGGTCGGCATCGCCCGCGCCCTGGTCGCCGAGCCGGCGATCGTCCTCGCCGACGAGCCCACCGGCAACCTCGACTCGACCACCAGCGCCTCGATCGCGTCGCTGCTCGTCGACCTGAACGCCACCGGGCGCACCATCGTGCTGATCACCCACGACCGCGAGATCGCCGCGTGCGCGCCGCGCCGCGTGTCGCTGCGCGACGGCGTGGTGGTCGACGACGAGCGGGTCGCGGCATGAAGATCGCGCCCACCCGGCTGCGCCCCGTCGACCTCGCCCGCACCGCGGTGGCCGGGCTGCGCTCACGACGGTTGCGCACGCTGCTGACCGCGCTCGGGATCGCCATCGGGATCGCGGCGATGGTGGCGGTGGTCGGCATCTCGTCGTCGAGCCGGGCCGACGTCATCGCCCGCATCGACGCCCTCGGCACCGACCTCTTGCGGGTGCAGCCGGGCCAGACGATGTCCGGCGACTCGACGACGTTGCCGGAGTCGGCGCGCGACGTCGCCGCGCGCATCGGGCCGGTCACGGTCACCGCCGGGATCACGGGCGTCGACGCCACCGTGCGACGCACCGATCTCATCGATGACGACGTGACCGGCGGGATCCGTGTCGTCGCCGCTGACCGCAGCACGCTGACGGCCACCAGCGCCGAGCTCCGCGTCGGCCGGTTCCTCGACGCGGCGTCCGAGCGCCTGCCCACCGTGGTGCTCGGAGCCGACAGTGCCCGCCGCCTCGGCATCCGCAGCCTCGAGGACAACCCGCGGGTCTGGCTCGGCGGCGAGTGGTTCGCGGTGATCGGCATCCTCGATCCGGTGCCGCTCGCTCCGGAGCTCGACTCGGCGGCGCTGATCGGGTACCCGGTCGCGGCCACGCTGTTCGACACCACCACGTCGCCGTCGACGCTGTTCGTGCGCACCACGCCCGAGCGCGTCGAGGCCGTCCGGGGCGTGCTCGCCCGTTCGATCCGCCCCGACGCGCCGGACGAGGTGGACGTGTCGCGGCCGTCGGACGCGCTCGAGGCGCGGGCCGCCACCGACACGGCGCTGCGGAACCTCCTGCTCGCGCTGGGGGCCGTGGCCCTGGTGGTCGGCGGCGTCGGGATCACCAACGTGATGGTCATCTCCGTGCTGGAGCGTCGCGGCGAGATCGGCGTGCGGCGAGCGATGGGCGCCCGGCGCATGCACATCGCCGGGCAGTTCCTCACCGAGGCGGCACTGCTGGCCGTGCTCGGCGGCCTCGCCGGGGTCGCCCTCGGAGCGGTCGTCACCGCCGTCTACGCCCGCAGTCGTGGATGGCTGGTGGACGTGCCGGTGGCGGCGCTCGCCGCCGGCGCCGGGGCGGCGCTCGCCGTCGGCCTGCTGGCCGGCGTGTCCCCCGCCGTGCGAGCGGCCCGCCTCGATCCCGCCGACGCGCTGCGTCCGACCTGACCCCGATCCCCCCGACCGATGGGCGAAAACAGGACCGTACGGACCTGTTTCGCCCATCGGTTGTGCGGGTCAACGGTCGAGCTGGGTGTCCCAACGGTCGATCCGCACCAGGCCGTCCGGCGGGTGCGGGAAGTGGTACGCCCAGGCCGGCGCGCCGTCGGCGGTCACCACCTCCACCCGCCGGAGCGCGTCGGTGGCGGTGTCCTCGACCGCGTCGAGCACCTCGAGCGCCTCGTCGAGGCGGGCGACGTCGAGCTCGACGAGCACGCCGGGCACGTGCCGGCCGGCGACCGCGTCGGCGGCGAAGGCCGCCACCGGCCAACCCTGCCCCGAGTCGTAGATCGCACCGGCGACGGTGGCGTCCCGCCACCCAACGGCGTAGGGCTCGAGCGCCGGCCAGCGCAGGCGCCCGGGCATCAGCGTGCCGTACACGAACAGTCGCGACGGCACGTCGTCAGGCCGGCACGAGCTGGGCGCCGATGCCGCCCCACACCAGGTCGACCAGCTGGTCGACCACCTCCTGGCGGGGCAGGCGTTCGCGGTCGGCCAGCCACCACGTGGCGGCCCGGTGCACGAGACCGACGATGCCGCGCGCCCAGGCGTCGGCGGGGGCCGGATCACGACCCGCGGCCACCAGGCCGTCGCGCAGCAGCGCCGCCACGTGCTCGGCGTTCTGCTCGGTGAACGCGAGCGTCCCCTGGCCGCCGTGGCGCATGTCGTTGTCGACCACGAAGTGGTACAGCGAGGTGTCGCGGTCGATGTACTCGAAGAAGGCGTCGACGGTCGCCCGCACCCCGTCGCGCCCGGTGATGTTGCGATCGCCCATCCGCTCGTCGAGGATCGCCGCCAGCTGCGCCATCGCCTGTTCGCTGATCGCCGCCACCAGCCCGTCGCGGTCGCGGAAGTGGCGGTAGAGGATCGGCTTGCTGATGCCACCGGCGGTGGCCATCTCCTCCATCGTCGCGCCGGCACCAACGGAGCGGATCACCTCGATCGCGGCCGCGAGCAGCTCCTCGCGGCGCGCCTCGCGGCGGATCCTCACGGCCTCCCCGTCGACCATCCGGGCCACGGTAGCCGGGCACCGTTCACTAGCGTGGTGTGCGACCCGCCCGGAGGCACCCACGATGACACTCGCACAGTTCAGCGCCATGACCGAGGGCACGCAGGAGGACTGGACGATCATCGCCACCAACGCCCTCGAGTTCTACCCGGGCCTCGCCGACCGGGTGATCACCCACCTGCGCCTGCTCGACGGCGACTTCGGCGGGTTCAAGGTCGACCGTCTCACGCACTCCCTGCAGACCGCCACGCGCGCCCACCGGGCCGGGCGTGACGACGAGTACGTCGCGTGCGCCCTGCTCCACGACATCGGCGACACGCTCGGGTCGTTCAACCACGCCGACATCGGTGCCGCCATCGTCAAGCCGTTCGTCGACGACGCCTACCACTGGATGGTCGAGCAGCACGCCATCTTCCAGGGCTACTACTTCTTCCACTTCCTCGGCCTCGACCGCGACATGCGCGACCGCTTCGAGGGCCACCCGTACTACGACCTCACCGCCGAGTTCTGCGCCGACTTCGACGGGCCGGCGTTCGAACCCAACTACCCGACGATGCCGCTCGACGAGTTCGCCCCCCTGCTCCATCAGTTCTTCGCCACTCCCAAGCGCTCGATCTACAAGCGTGACGACGGCTGACCCCTGGTCGGCCCCCGCCGGCACCGCAGGGCTGATCTTCGACTGCGACGGCACGCTCGCCCACACCATGCCCGTGCACTTCGAGGTGTGGTCCGAGACGCTCGCCGGGCACGGCCTCGCCATGAGCGAGCAGCGCTTCTACGAGCTCGCCGGCGTGCCGACGAACGCGATCATCCGCCGGCTCGCCGACGAGCAGGGCGTGGCGGTCGACGACGACGCCGTGCCGGCGATCGCCCACGAGAAGGAACAGCGCTACGTCACCGTGATCGAGCGGGTCACACCGATCGAGGTGGTGGTCGACATCGCCCGCCGCTATCGGGGCCGGCTCCCCCTCGCCGTGGCGAGCGGTGGCGAGCACTTCGTGATCACGGCGACGCTGACCGCCATCGGCGCGCTCGACTGGTTCGACGCCATCGTCGGCGCCGAGGACACCGAACGACACAAGCCCGAGCCCGACGTGTTCCTCGAGGCGGCGCGCCGCATCGGCGTCGCGCCGGAGCGCTGCGTGGTCTTCGAGGACAGCGATCTCGGCCTCGAGGCCGCCCGCCGCGCCGGGATGGCGGGCGTCGACGTCCGCCTGCTGGCCGGAGCGGGGTCGTGAGCGCCAGCCGCAAGGTGACGACGCGCGTCGCCGGGCGCGAGCTGACCCTGTCGAACCTCGACAAGGTGCTCTATCCGAGCGGGTTCACCAAGGGCGAGGTGATCGACTACTACGCCCGCATCAGCGAGGTGATGGTGCCGCACCTCGCCAACCGCTGCCTCACGTTCAAGCGCTTCCCCGACGGCACCGACCAGGGCGGCTTCTTCGAGAAGCGCTGCCCCAAGCATCGCCCGGAGTGGGTGCCCGTGGCACTCGGCCCGGGCGATCGCCGTGGCGGCGTCGAGTACTGCGTGGTCGACGAGACGGCCGCGCTCGTGTGGGCCGGCAACATCGCCGCCATCGAGATCCACGCCCCGATGGCCGCCGCCGACGCCCAGGACGCACCGCGAGCGCTGGTGTTCGACTTCGACCCCGGCCCGGACACCGACATCGGCACGTGCTGCGAGATCGCCGTGCGCGTGCGCGAGGTGCTCGCCGCGGTCGAGCTGCGCGGCTGGTGCAAGACCTCGGGTTCGAAGGGCCTGCAGATGTACGTCCCGCTGAACACACCGGGGGTCACCCACGAGCACGCCGCCGAGCTGGCGCGGGCCGTCGGGACGGTGCTCGAGCGTCAGACGCCGGATCGGGTGACGACCACGATGGCCAAGGTCGAGCGCCCCGGGAAGATCTTCGTCGACTGGAGCCAGAACGCCTTCCACAAGACGACGATCGCGCCCTACTCGCTGCGCGCCCGGCCCGAGCCGACGGTCTCGACGCCGGTGTCGTGGGACGAGGTGGAGGCAGCCGCCGCCGGGGAGACGACGTTGCGCTTCGAGGCCGCCGACGTGCTCGAGCGCGTCGGCGCCCATGGCGACCTCTTCGCCGAGGTGCTGAGCGTCGAGCAGCGCCTGCCGAAGAACGCCGACGTCGACTGAACGCGCCCGTGCGGGCTCGGGTTCACTCGGTCGACGTCGTCGAGCCTGCCGCTCGAGCGGCCCCGTCCGGGTGGCGCGGCGGCAGGCCGAACAGCGGGAACAACCGGGCCGTGTCGAGGAACGAGTTGATGCCGACGACGGCACCGGCGTCGTCGGTCTCGAGCACCATCAACGACCACGGCGTGTACGACCCGTCCGGTTGTCGCCGGTACTGCCCGTAGGCGAGCGAGCCGTTCGCCGCCACCGGCACGAGCCGCGAGTCGCGGCACTCGGCGCCCGGTCCGAGCAGCCACCGCTCGATCTCGTCGCGGCCCTGCAGCCACAGGTCGTACGGCGGCATCGACATCGTGGCGTCGTCGCGCAGCAGGGCGCGCAACGAGTCCATGTCGTAGCGCTCGAAGGCGTCGAGGTAGCTGTCGAGCAGCGCCTGGTCGCGGGCGTCGGCCGGCGGCGTGGGATCGGTGAGGTCGATGTGCTCGCCTCCGAGCGTGGCCCGGGCGCGCTGCAGCGCGCTGTTGACCGAGGCCACCGTGGTCTCGAGCAGGGCGGCCACCTCCTCGGCGCGCCAGCACAACACCTCGCGCATGATCAGCACCGCCCGCTGGCGCGGCGGGAGGTGCTGGAGCATGGCGATGAACGCCAGCTTGATCGACTCGCGGTTGACGGCGGCCTGCTCGGGGTCGTTGGTGAGCACCGACGCATCGGGCACCGGGCCGATCCACGTGACCTCGGCCCGCTGCTGGAGCGGCGAGTCGACCGTGCCGCGCTCGGTGAGGTCCATCGGGCGGGCCCGGCGCTGCGCTCCGCCGAGCATGTCGAGGCACACGTTGGTGGCGATGCGGTAGAGCCACGAGCGCACGGACGAACGACCTTCGAAGCGATCGAACGCACGCCAGGCCCGGATCATCGTCTCCTGCACGGCGTCCTCGGACTCCGAGGCCGAGCCGAGCATGCGGTAGCAGTAGCCGGTCAGCTCGCGCCGATACGGCTCGAATTGCCGCTCGGCGTCGACGGCGCTGCGGTCGGTGGTCGAGGAGGCGATCACGGCCTGGGGCATGGCGTCCACCTTGTCACATGGGTGTCACAGCGCGCGCCCGGGTACCGGCGGGAGTCGCCGATCTGGTCAGGCGGCGAGGTACGGGAGCCACACCGGGGCGTGACGCGGGAACCCGGCGAGCAGGATCGCCTCGCGCGTCGGCACCAACGGCGTCCGGCGCAGGGCCCAGCCGTGGAACTCCATCTCGGCGAGCGAACGGTCCGACTTCTCGCCGTTGTGGCGCCGGCACGATGCGACCAGGTTCATCCAGCTCGACTCGCCACCTCGGCTGCGTGGCAGCAGGTGGTCGACGGAGTCGCCGCGCCGCTCGCAGGCCAGGCCGTTGACGATGAACTGGCAGACGTGGTCGTCGCGCAGGCGCACCCGGCGGGCGTTGCACGACGGCGGCCGGTAGCGATTCCGGCCGACCCGGCCGATCCGGGCGATCACCGACGGCACCTCGACGGTGATCGACGGGGAGTGCATCACGGTGGCGATCTCCTCGGACGCGCCGACGGCGCGGCTGCACACGAGCAGCTCGCACGCGGTCTCGACGCCGATGACGCGGTCGATGCGCCAGGCGGCGTCGAGGAGCAGGATCGGCACCGACACCACCCGACCAGCGTAGACCGCGGCCGTCCGAGGGCGCCGATTGGGTCGCCGCCTGTTCGCCGAACGTTTGCCGAGCGCCGGTGGCGAGATCACTCGACCGGCCCCCGGCGCGCCGGGGCCGCGGACTACCGTGGGGCTCGATGCTCGCCACTCGTTCCCGCCACCGTCGCCTGCTCGTCAGCGGCCTCGCCGCCGCGGTCGTGATCGCCGTCCCGTTCGCCGCCGGCGCGGCGAGCAGCGACGACCAGGCCCGCGCCGATGCCGGCATCGCCGCCTTCGGGACGGCGGCGACCGACGCCGGCTACGTCGACAGCGGCGTGGCCAACGACGACGCCGACCCGCTCGACCTCAGCACCGACACCGAGACGGTCGACAGCGCCGGCCAGCCCGCCGGGGCGGATGCGTGCGTTCCCGACTTCTCGTCGCTGGTCGAGAGCGACGGCACCCTGATCGGCGAGTCGGGCCGCGCCTCGTCGAACACGTTCGACTTCACCGACCCGGACGCCACGGTGTCGACCGACCTGTTCGCCTTCGCCGACTCCACCAGCATCGCCGCGTTCGTGTTCGTCGTCGACGAGGCCCACCAGGACGGACTCGGCACGATCGTCGACGTGTTCGCGTCACCGGACACCGCCACCTGCCTCACCCAGGCGCTGCAGGCGCAGGACACCACCAGCGACACCACGTTCTCCCCCGACGACTTCGCCATCACGAACGAGGCCGATCTCGGCCTCGGCGACCAGAGCGCCTCGATGACCTCGACGATCCGCTTCGAGTTCGACGGCTCCAGCACCGACTACCACTCGACGATCGCCATCGCGCGCGTCGACCGGGCACTGGCGATCGACCTTCTCCGACTGGAGCGGCGACACCGAGCCGGACTTCTCCGCGGCGGACGCCCTCGCCGCCGTCGTCGACGCGCTCTAGCCCGCCGCCGCCCTAGCGTCACGCCCGTGGACGACATCGATCTCGCCGGGCTCGCCGAAGCGATGGCCGCCCGCGCCCACACCCTCGTGCCCGGCCGCGACGACGTCGCCCGCTTCGACGACCCACCGCGCGGACGCCCCGGCCGCGCCGCGCTGGTGGTGCAGCCGGTCGACCGTGACGAGGTGCGGGCGGTCGTGCGCTATGCGGTCGCCGCCGGCGTCCGCCTGGTGCCCCAAGGGGCCAACACCGGGCTGGTCGGCGCGTCGGTCGCCCCGTCCGAGCAGCCGTGCGTCGTGCTGTCGACCGAACGGCTGCGCGCCCCGATCACGATCGA
>CAWFLK010000004.1:0-150728 GCA_963816635.1 Ilumatobacteraceae bacterium
ACATCGACGAGCTCGCTGATCCCGCGGCGACGTCGCGGCGGTGAGTCCGAACGGGCGGGTCGAACTCGACGTCGACGAGATGACTCAGGCGTGCCGCAGCACGAGACGGCGAAGTCGGCGTCGTGGTGCCACGCCCGCAGGTCCCAGGTGGCGAAGCGGTGCTCGAGCCGCAACCCGGCCGGGCGACGTGCTCGTCGAACTGGCGAGGGTGAGGGTCGGTCGACGTGGAAGCCGACGACGACGAAGCCGGCCGGCGTGACGTGGCGGCCACGGAGGATAGCACGTTCGGTCTCGGTGCGTGGCACGACGAACACGATCACTTGCCGGCGAGCAAGCGCCGTCGAAGGGCTCGACCTCGCCCAGCGCGTCAGGTCGAGGACGCGGGTCGGCGACGAGCCATGCGGACAGGGGTGGACCACGCGTGCCGCCTGGCACGAGCACCGCGGTCGGCGTCGACGCCGACGACGTCGTGCCCGCGCTCGAACAGGGCGCACCGACCCGGGCCGGTACCGCAGCCGGCGTCGAGGACACGGCCGCGGGCGGCACTCCAGTTCGACCAGCCGGGCCTCGCCGCGCGAGGTCGGCGCCTTCCGCCGCCAACTTCCGGAAGCGGGCGACTGACGACTGGAGTGGCCCGTCCTTGGTGTCGGTGAACGCAGCGCTGCAGCACGATCGCCAGGCTAGGGATCGACCCACGCCCGCCCGGGGAACTACGGTCAGACGCGAAACCCCTCGATCGACAGCGGCCGTCGTTGACGGCTGGAAAGGTGCGATGCACATGACCGAGATGAAATTCGACGCACACCGCCTCCGCCGACGACGTCAAGGACGCCGCGCGCCGACGCGGCCGACGACGCCAAGGAGCCGCCGCCGACGCGGGCCGACGACGCCAAGGCGCCGCCGACGGCATCACCGACAAGGCCTCGACGCGCTGGCGGTGCCAAGGACAAGGCGTCCGACGTGGCGGGCGACGCCGGTGACAAGGCCGGCGAGCTGTGGGAGAAGGTGAAGGACGTCGTCGGCGATCTGGTGGAGAAGGCCACGAGGTGCTCGATGAGGCCGAGGAGAAGGCGTCCGAGATCCTGCACAAGGACAAGGACGGGGCCCACCCGTCGCCCGCCGTGACGCCCGAAGGGGCCGATCTGGTCACCGACAGTTCTACGGACGTCTGAACGGCTCGTGACGATCCGTGGTCGAACGGATGGTGTCCGGGCGGCGCGGCGACGTCACGGCTGTTTGCCTTGAAGTGGTCGGTGATCGGCCGGTGGCGACGGGTTCCCGGCTGGAGGTGAGCGATCCGCGCCACGGTGGGCACGTCGCTGATCTCCGGCGGCGCCTCCCGCGATCTGGCGGCGCGATCGTCCCGCATTCCGGGACGATCCGCGCCCAGACGGCCGGTTGGAACGAATCGCGCCGAGATACGGGGTGACGCTCGCGCGACGGTCGTTTCGCTGGCACTTCGAGAGCCGACAACCTTCACGTCACCACGGCCGGACCCGATCGGAACCGACGGATGCAGCAGGAGACCGACATCGAGAAGCTGGGTGACCAGATCGGCCATCGAGACACGAGCTGACGAGATGGCGGGATCTGACACAAACCGGGGCGCCCGGCCCGCCCTGTCGTCCGTAGGCTCGATCACGGACTGAATCGAGCCTTCGTGACCGACCCTGACCCGACCACCCGGCCCGCGCCGGGACCGCCGACTTCGACCTCGCCCGCTACGAGCGGGAGCTGGCCGACGTGCCGAGCACCCTCGATCCGGCCGAGTACGCCATCATCGCCCGCGGGCTCACCAAGCGCTACGGCGACAACCTGGCGCTCGCCGGCATCGACTTCGAGGTGCGCGTCGGCACCGTCACCGCGCCGTGCTCGGCCCGAACGGGCTGGGGCCACCGCCGTGCGCATCCTCACCACGCTCACCGACGCGACGTCCGGTTCGGCCATCGTCGCCGGGTTCGACGTGCGCACCCGAGGCTCCGACGTGCGCCGGCGCATCGGGCTCGCTGCCCAGGACGCCACCGTCGACCACCTCCTCACCGGCCGGGAGAACCTCGTGATGCTCGGCGAGCTGCACCAGCTGTCGCGCAAGCACGCCGCCGCCCGCGCCGCCGACCCTGCTCGAGGACTTCTCGCTCACCGCTGCCGCCGACCGGGTGGTGTCCGGCTACTCCGGGGGAATGCGCCGGCGCCTCGACCTCGCCGCCACGCTGGTGGCCGACCCCGAGGTGCTCTTCCTCGACGAGCCGACGACCGGCCTCGACCCCCGTGCCCGCGCCGAGCTGTGGGACGTGCTCGACACCCTCGTCGGCCACGGCGTCACACTGCTGCTCACCACCCAATATCTCGAAGAGGCCGAGCGTCTGGCCGACGACATCATCGTCGTCGACCACGGACGGATCATCGCCCGCGGCGACTCGCGCTCGCTCAAGCGCGAGGTCGGCGGCGATCACATCCGGGTGGTGGTCGTCGACCGCAGCCGCCTCGACGACGCCGGACGAATCGTCGCCGCCGTGGCCGGCAGCGATGCCCACCATCGACGCCGATGCCCGTTCGGTCACGGCGCCGATCACCGGCGGTGTCGACGCCCTCCTCGACGTCGCCCGCGCCCTGAAGGAGCAGCAGGTCGCCGTCGAGGATCTGGCGATCGCCCAGCCGACGCTCGACGACGTGTTCCTCACGCTGACCGGTACCGCCTGCCACGATGATCCGGAGGAGCAGCCGCGATGAGCACGGCGACCGTTTCCACCACGAGCGCACAGCGCCATCGCGCCAGCGACCAGGGGGGCGACGATGCGGTGGTTCCACGACACGTGGGTGATCGCCCGACGCGGCCTGATGCACATGCGGCGCCAGCCCGAGGCGTTGAGCGACGCGACGATCCAGCCGATCATGTTCGTGCTGCTGTTCGCCTACGTGTTCGGCGGCGCCATCCCGGTCATCGACGGCAACTACCGCGAGTTCCTGATGGGCGGCATCTTCGCCCAGACGATCGTGTTCACCTCGTTCGGTGTGGCGCTCTCGCTCGCCAACGACCGCAAGAACAACGCCGTCGACCGCTTCCGCTCGCTGCCGATCGCCCAGGGCGCGGTCCTCGGCGGGCACGCCATCGCCAACCTCATCAAGGCGTTGCTCCCGATCATCCTGATGTCGATCTGCGGCCTGATCATCGGGTGGCGGATCCGCAGCGGGGTCGCCGACGCGGCGGCCGGCTACGGACTGCTGTTGCTCTTCGCGTTCGCGATGATCTGGGTCGGCGTGCTGCTCGGCAGCGCCATCGCCACACCCGAGGGCGTCACCGGGATCGCCTTCGTCGTGCTGTTCCCGCTCACGTTCGCGGCCAGCACGTTCGTGCCCCTCACCCGCCAGACGGCCGACGGCAGCTACGAGCCGACGATGCCGCGGGTGCTGCAGGCGATCGCCGAGTGGAACCCGGTCACGACGCTGGCGAACGCCGTGCGGATCCAGTTCGGCAACCCCGTCGCCGACCAAGGCCCGGGCCAGCCGTGGTCGATCCAGCACCCGCTGGCCTACACCACCATCTGGGCGGTTGCGATCGTCGTGCTGTGCGCGCCGATCGCCGTGCGCCTCTACGACCGCTCGATCAAGAAGTAGCCATCACGCGGCTGGCGCGTATGCACTGCCGGCCGGCGGGGTAACCCGCACCATGGCCCCCACGAAGTTCGGACTCACGCTCTCCAGCGAGGAGCACCCACCCCGCCGCCTCGTCGACCTCGCCGCCATGGCCGAGGACCACGGCTTCGACTTCGCGTCGATCTCCGACCACTTCCACCCGTGGGTCGACGCGGAGGGGCACTCGCCGTTCGTCTGGTCGGTGCTCGGGGCGATCGCCGAGCGCACGTCGTCGATCGACGTCACCGTGGGCGTCACCTGTCCGATCATCCGCATCCACCCCGGCATCCTGGCCCACGCCACCGCCACCGTCGCCAACCTCTTCGAGGGGCGGTTCTCGTGGGGCGTCGGCACCGGCGAGGCGCTCAACGAGCACATCTTCGGCGATCGCTGGCCCCCGGCTCCGACCCGGATGGCGCAACTCGAGGAGGCGGTGGAGGTCATCCGCCGCCTCTGGACCGGTGAAACGGTCGACCACGAGGGGCGCTACTACCAGGTCGAGAACGCCCGACTCTACGACCCACCCGAGCACGACATCCCGCTGATCGTGTCGGCGTTCGGCCCGGTTGCGGCCGAGATGGCGGCCCGCATCGGCGACGGGTTGTGGACCTCCGACGCGCAGATCGTCGACAAGTGGCACGGCGCCGGTGGGAGCGGGCCGGTGTACACCCAGGTCAGCCTGTGCTGGGCGGCCAGCGAGAAGGAGGCGATCGAGACGGCGTTCCGGGTCTGGCCCAACACGGTCGTGCCCGGTCAGCTCAGCCAGGACCTGCCGACGCCGAAGCACTTCGAGCAGGCGACCGAGATCGTCACCGAGGAGATGGTCGCCGACTCGATGCCGTGCGGGCCGGACGTCGGTGCGATCGTCGAGGCGGCCAAGGAGCTCGTCGACGGGGGCGCCGACCACGTGTACTTCCACCAGATCGGGCCGGACCAGGAAGGCTTCCTCGACGTCTGGGACCGCGAGCTGCGCGACGCGCTGCGCGCCGGCTGACACGACGCGCAGCGGCCCGGCTCGACCGCCGGTGGCGGACGCCGATGGCTGGCGCGTGGGCAAATCGGGTAGCTGAGGGCATGGATGCGATCACCCTCTTGCGTACCGACCACCGATCGGTCGAGAAACTGTTCAAGCGTTTCGAGAAGGCGGGCGACGGGGCGCTGGTCGAAAAGCGCACGATCGTCGATGGGATCGTCGAAGAGTTGTCGGTGCACGCGTCCGTGGAGGAGCAGGTGTTCTATCCCGTCTGCCGCGCCACCGTGCCGGGGGTCGAGGACCTCACGTTGGAGAGCCTCGAGGAGCACCACGTGGTCAAGTGGCTGCTCGCCGAGCTGTCGAGCCTGGACGCTGATGCCGAACGGTTCGAGGCCAAGACCACCGTGCTCATCGAAATGGTGCGCCACCACGTGGAGGAGGAGGAGACGGATCTCTTCCCGAAGGTGCGCGCCGCGCTCGGGCGCCGTGCCCTGGCCGATCTCGGCGAGGCGCTGGCCCAGGCCAAGACGACCGCGCCCACCAGCCCCCACCCGCGCGCGCCGGACACACCGGAGTCCGGCGGTAGCGCCGCAGGGCGCGGTGGCCGGCGTGCTCGACCGCGTGACCGACAACGTGAGCGGTGTGGCTCAGGGCACCGTCACCGCGCTGCAGGACATCATCGCCCGCATTCGCGGCTCCGCCCGGCCGAAGGTGTCCCCGACGGGCTCGAAGCGCACCCGCGCCCGGGCCGGGCAGGTTCGACGGGTGGCGGCCGGGGCCACCGACGGTCTCGCCGACACCGTACGCACCGCCACCGCCGGGGCCGACGAGACTCGCCGCGCCGCGTCGGCGGGGGCCAAGGCCACGCGCACGACCGCCAAGAAGTCGGCGCGTGCGACGGCGACGAGCGCCAAGAAGTCGGCGCGTGCAACAGCGACCACCGCCAAGCGGGCGACGACGAGCACCACCAATGCCGCCCGCAAGGCGACGTCGAAGACCGCGGCGTCAGCGAAGACCGGCGCCAAGAAGACGGCGACCGCCGCTCGCGGGAAGGGCTGAACCGAAGCGGGCGGGCGCGGCGTTCAGTTGCGCGACACGTCGATGCCGCTCGCATCGACCACGACCACGGTGCCGTCACGCTTGGCGAGGAAGTCGCGGGCCGAGTCCGCGTCGGCCTCGTTGTCGGTGTGCACCGACACCACCGCCATCTCGGCGAGCGAATCGTCGACGAATGTCTGCTGGTAGGCGTCGGTGCCGCCCATCCGGCCAAACGCCGACCACATCGCGCCGACGACGGCACCGAGCAGCACACCAACGCCGGCCGACACCAGCACGACCGCCGTCGTCGCGCCGAACGCGAGGGCGATGCCGCCGGCGAGCACGGCGCCGACGACTGCGCCGATCAGGCCGCCGATCAGGATCCGTGGGCCGAACGCACGGCCGACGCCCTCGGCGTCGACGGCCGCCTCGGTCTGACCGCGGCCGAGCACCATCGTGCCCAGGCGGTCGTCGTCGAACTTCATCTCCTCCAGTGCGACGATCGCCTCACGCGCCGTCTCCGGGTAGCGAGTGATGAACAGCACGTTGCAGCGGCGCATCTCCGGGACCGGCTGTGACTCGGCCAACACACGGAGGTTCGGGTGCAACCGCGCCACCACCGCCCGCACGGTCATCGCCCCGGTCGTCGGTGTGGAGTCGTCGTTCACGGGGGCGCGGTACCCCCGCCCGCCGGTGACCAAACGCTGCGGTGGCTCAGCGGCTACGCACGCGGAACGTGCGCGGCAGCACCACCCACAGCGCGACGAGCAGCACGACCCCGCCGATCGCCACCACGTCGGCCGCCACTGCTCCGAACACGAGCCGCACGACGCACCACGACGCCGACAGCAGGGCTGTCGCCAACAGCACGATGCCGAGCACCTGCAACCGGATCGCCCAGACGAGCCGGGCGGCTCGGGCACGTCGCTCGCCGACACGGTGGAACACGGTCGGGGCGAGCAGGCACACGATCGAGCCGAGCGAGCTCACCAGCGCGACGAGGTAGGCGTCGCGACCACGGGCGTCGAGCTCCGCGAACCGGCTGGCGAACGGGGCGGTCAGCAGGAAGGCGATCAACACCTGCACGCCCGGAAGGACGACGCGCAGCTCCTGCAGCAGCCCGTAGTAGCGCTGGCGCAGCTCGACCCGGTCGAGCTCGTCGTCGAGGTCAGCGGCGTCGGCGTCGGCGAGCTCGCGGTGACGAGCGTCGTTCGCGTCCTCGTCGCCGCTCCCCACCTCGTCGACAGTAGCGAGCGATCGACGGCGCACTGGGGCGCGACCCGCCGATTCATCGCGGCCGGCCGGGCCATGTGTCTACGAGATCTGCCCGGCGGGTACAACCAGGACTTGCCCGCGCATCGTGACCATCGTCTGGCGTGCCGTGGTCGGGCAGACACCGGTCGTCGTATCGTGACGAGGATGACCCTCCGGCGGACCACTTGCGATCGGGCCGCGGTCTGACGTGTCCGAACCCTTGGTGCGCGAGGGCGACGTCCCGCAGGCGCTGGCCGACTTCAGCGACACGTACGCCGCCGCGCTCTCCGGGCACCTCGACGTCCCGGTGGGCGACGAGTTGCTCGCGGCCAGAGAGCTCGGGCGGGCGGCGCGCCGTCGGAACCTGTCGATCCTGCAGCTGGTAGGCCGCCACCTCGAGATCCGGCGGGGGCTGGTGATCGAACGGGGAGTCGACCGCCTCGTCGACATGGACCGATTCCTGTCGGCGGTCCTCGCCGCGTACGACGAGACGTCCGGCGAGGTGCCGACGTCGGCGAACGTGCGCGGTCGGGCGGATTGGCTCCGCGGTCTGTCCGACGCCTACTTGGCCATCGCTTCCGGGCTGACCCTCGACGAGCGCATGGAGGAGGTCTGCCTACAGGCCCGCCGCTTCTTCGGTGCGGCCGATGCGCGGCTGGTGTTCGGGCGCGAGAGCGAGGATCAGCCGAAGCACGCGCCAGGCGACACGATGACGGCACAACTGCTCGGCAGCGCGGCACTGCTCACGGTGTATGCCGAGCCCGGTCAGAGCTGGACCGAGGCCGACCGGACGATGCTGGGCCAGCTCGCCGCGTTGATCAGCGCCCCGATCAACGACGCCCGTCGCCTTCGGGCGGCCGAGCACACGGCCGAGCTCGGCCGCTTGCTCGGCGGGGTGATGGAGCCGCACGACGTGATCGCCCGCTTCTGCAGCGACGGGGTGGCGCTGCTCGAGGCCGATGTCGTGATGCTCGTGGGGGAGCGACTCGAAGACGGCGGTGAGCAGCCGCTCGACAAGCTGCCCGCCGACGTGCTCGATGCGATCGATGCGGTGGCGGACGGTGGAGGGCCGCGCTATCTCACCGACCGGCCGGCGACGTCGCCGATGGTGTGGGCGGTGTTGTCGGTCGTGTCGACCGGTGACCGCTACGGCGTGCTCGCCGCCGGTTTCGAGGACGCCCAGCCGTTCGACGAGGTCCAGCAATCGTTCCTCCGTGACCTGACGGCGCGGCTGGCGTCAGCGCTCGACCGGAGCCACGCCTACGCCAGCGAGCAGAGCGCCCGGCGGGAGGCGGAGCAGGCCTCGGCCCGTTGGCGCGACCTCCAGGAGCTGGCGGTCGAGCTGGCCCGGGCGTCGACCCGCCGCCGCGTCGCCCAGGCCCTGCTGCGCCGCGCGCTTGCCGTCGGTCGCGTCGACAGCGGGATGGTGGCCACCTACTCGACCCGACCACACGTCGAGGTGCTCGCCGCCTCTCGCGCCCTGCGGACCCTTTCGGCCGAACACGCCGATCGTCTGGTGGCGCTGTTCACCGACGACATCGCCGGCGGCACCGGCGAGGCGATCAGCTACGTCGACGTCTCCGAACTGCCGAGCGAGCTCGGCGCACACCTCCAGGCCGACGGCGTCACCGCGGTCGCCGGCCTGCCGATCGTGGTCGGCGCCCGCCAGGTGGGGATGTTCGTGCTCGCTCGACGCCGGGCGACGCCCGGCACGCCGGCGGACAGCGAGCTGCTCCGTGCGCAGGTGGCGATGGCCGGCGCGACGCTGCAGCGGGCTGCCCGATACGACTCCGAGCACGCCATCGCGGACACGTTGCAGCGCAGCTTGCTGGAGCTGCCCGCCATCACGATCAACCGCATGCGCTGGGCGGTGCAGTACCGCGCCGGGAGCGCCGGCCTGGCCGGCGGCGACTGGTACGACCTGATCGACCTCGGCGATCAGCGCGTGGCGATCGTGGTCGGTGACGTGGTCGGCCGGGGCGTCGAGGCGGCGGCCGCCATGGGTCAGCTGCGCAGCGCCGTTCGGGCGCTCGCCGGCCACATCGACACGCCGGCGGCGCTCGTCGACGCCGTCAGCCGGTTCGCCGGCACCATCGGGTCGGGTCGATACGCGTCGCTGGTGTACCTCGTCCTCGATGCGGGGACGGGCACGCTCGACTACACGGTGGCCGGGCATCTGCCGCCTGTGGTGCAGCGACCGGATGGGTCGGTGGAGCGCCTGACCGAAGGCCTCGGTCCGGTGCTCGGCGTCAGCGGGGCGCGACGCGACGCCACTGTCCACCTGTCGTCCGGGTCACGGTTGGTCGCCTACACCGACGGCCTCGTCGAGCGCCGCGGCGAGTCGATCGACGTCGGCATCGGCCGGCTGATCGAAGTGCTCGAAGGGTGTCGTCCCAGCCTCGACACCGACGGCTTGTGCCGCGAGCTCATCGACCGGCTCGTGGTGGAGGGCGGCCAGGACGACATCGCCATCGTCGCCGTCCAGCTCGAGGCAGACGTCGCGACGGAAGCGACCTAGCCGAAGCGTCTCGTCAGGATCACCCGTGTGCCGTCGGAGGTGTCGACCGTGACGGCGTCCATGAGCGTCGACATGATCGGCAGACCGAGACCGCGCGAACCAGTGTCGGGCGCGATGCGCCAACTGCCACCGTCGTGGATCGTGATGGCGACCTGTCCGCCGTCGCCCCACGACAGCGTCATCGTGACCGGCGGACGGCCGTGCTCGAGGGCGTTGGCCATCGCCTCGCCGGTTGCCAGCAGGATCTCGTCCGTCTCCGTCGCACCGGCTCGCGGCCGCAGCCAGTCACGGAGCGCGGCGCGCATCGACGCCAGCTCGCTCCCCGAGGCGACGGAGACCGTCAGGTCCTGCGTCGAGGTTGGCGCCCGGTCATCCCGGCCCATCTCCCCGCGCTCCAGTGGACGAGCGCCATCGAGGAGGCGTCGTCCGATCGACCGTCGGTCCGAGGCGCTGACTCGCCCGGTCCGATGCACGATGGTGTCATCAGCGACGTGCCCGTCGCCAGCAAGATCCTCGACGATCGCGGACCCGAGGTCGAAGGTGCTCCGGGTGTCGGTCGCAGCGTTGTGCGTCGCCCGGGTGCCTGCTTCGTTCCCATGCCCTCCTCCTTCGTCGATCGGGTGAGGATTACCCCATCCCAGCCAGCCGTAGACGCGACGCCGGGCTCAGGGTGCGGTCGTGCCGAGCAGGTCGTGCAGTCCGGTGATCTCGATGAGCCGGCGCACGATCGCGGAGGCGGCCACGACGTCGAGCGAGCCCCCTCGCTGGAGCAGCTCGTCGCGCGCCATCAGCACGGCGCGCAGACCGGTCGAGTCCATGTAGCCCACGCCGTCGAGGTCGAGGTGCAGACGTACCGACGGACCGTCACCGAGGGCGGCGACGGTCTCGGTGAGGACGCGACTCAGCTGGTCGCTCGAGTCGAGGTCGACCTCGCCGCGCACCACCACGGTGCGCTCCGATCCCGACCCGGTGTCGTCGACGGTGATGTCGAGTGGCGTTGAGCGGTGACTCGGCCATCGCGTCATTCTTGCCCGTCGGCGGGCACGTTCCGCATCTGATCGCGAAGTTGGTCCAAACTCGCCCGGAGCAGCCGCGAGACGTGCACCTGCGAGACGCCGATGCGAGCGGCGATCTCCGATTGGCTGAGCCGGCCGAAGTAGCGCAGGTACACGATGGTGCGCGACCGCGGGTCGAGCTCGGCCATCAGCTCGCGAACCACCATCGAGTCGACCGCTTCCTCGATCTCGTCGTGGTCCTCGCTCGCCGGCGGGTCGATCGAACCGCCGTCGTCGTCGACGCGTGCGCTGAACGACGTCGGCCGGTAGGCCGACCTCACGTCGAGGGCGTCGAGGACCTCGTCGACCGTGGCCGAGACCGCCGTCGCCAGTTCATCGGCGCGCGGCTGGCGACCGAGGTGCACGGCGAGCGCCGAGGCCGCCGGCCCGAGCGCGGCGTGCAGGTCCTTGGTGCGCCGAGGCACGTGCACGGCCCAGGTCGAGTCGCGGAAGTGGCGGCGGAGCTCTCCGGCCACCGTCGGACGGGCGAACGCCCCGAACGGCACCCCGCGGTCGGGGTCGAAGCGCTCGACGGCCTTGAGCACGCCGATCCGGGCGACCTGCACGAGGTCGTCGACGGGCTCGCCGCGACCACTGAAACGCATCGCCTCCCGGCGGGCGAGGTCGAGGTGGTCCTCGATGAGTCCGTTCCGGATCGCCGGATCACCGGTGCGGCGATAGGCGCGGAACCGCTCCAGCGTCTCGGGCGGATCAGTGGCCATGAGCGGCGTCGAACGCCAGCCAGAACGACAACGGCGCGTCCCCGTCGGCCGAGAGCTGGTGCTCGGAGCAGGCAACGGTGAGGATCTGACGCACCAGCTCCGTCAAGCGGGCCGTCGGAGTCGTCGACGGCCGAGATCGGCGTCGGCGTGTCGCCGCGCACCTCCAATCGGCCGTGCTCGCTGGTGTAGCGGAGCTCGATCGTTCCGGCGCCCGACCGGACGGCCAGGGAACAGGCCTCCCCGATCGCCAGCCGAACATCGTCGAGCCGGGCGATGTCGAACTCGAGGTTGGTGGCCATCCCGGCGCCGACGAGTCGAGCCAGCCGGACGTACGCCGGCTGGGCCGGCAACGTGAGCGTCACCACCGCATCCGCACCGTCCGTCATTCGCAGCTCACTTTCTGTCGGCGGCGGGCGCCGCGGCGCCACGCTAGCCAGCGGCCGGTCCGGACCGACGGAGCAGCGCTTGCAGCTGCGCCGTGTTCAGGCCTGCTCGCTCGGTTGGGCGGCGCTGATCCGGCCGAGCGCCGAGGAGCCGTCGCGATCGACGGCCAGGTCGCCGAGCGAGACGATCCCGATCGGGCGCTCGCCGTCCATCACCGGGATCCGTCGCACGGCCTGGCTGCTCATCAACGCGATCACTTCCTCGACCGGCGTGTCGACCTCGACGGTCGTGAGCGCCGTGGTGCACACATCGCCGACGGTCACTCGTTGGGCATCACGTCCGTTGGCGACGACACGCGTCGTGATGTCGCGGTCGGTGACGATGCCGAGAGGTCCCGTGGCGTGCTTCACGAGCACGTCGCCGATCGCCTGATCTCGCATCAGAGCGGCCGCCGCGACGACCGATGTGTCCGGCGCGCACACGGTGGGGTAAGGGGTCATCACATCTCGTAGTTCCACCGTCGGCCTCCTTGTCGGCTGGTGCTGATGCGGGGTACCCGCATGCGTGGTGTTGCCAAACGGGGTGCACCGGCCGCATCGTTGACGTCATGGACGCTTCGCTCACCGATCGCCCGGCCGTCGATCCGCCGGCTCGGCACCTCCAGGGCTGGGACTGCATCGAGTTCTGGGTCGGCAACGCCCGCACCACGGCCGGGTTCCTGATGTCGGCGTTCGGCTTCCGCTGCACCGGGTACGCCGGGCCGGAGACCGGTCGTCGAGAGAAGGCCAGCTACGTGTTGGAGCAGGGTGACATCCGCTTCGTGGTGTCGGGTGCGCTCGAGGCGGACTCGCCGATCGCCGAGCACGTGCGCAAGCACGGCGACGGGGTGCACGACCTCGCCTGGCTGGTCGACGACGCGTCGGCGACCCACGCGGCGGCGCTGGCCCGCGGCGCGCGCAGCGTCCGTCCGCCGTGGGTCGAACACGACGAGCACGGCGATCTCGAACTGGCCCAGGTGGGCACGTACGGCGACACGGTGCACACGTTCGTCAGCCGCCTCCGCTACCGCGGCAGCACGCTCGAGCCGGGCTACTCCGCCGAGCGCTTGCCCAACCCGAGCGTCGGCCCGCCCGTCGGGCTGACGGCGATCGACCACGTGGTCGGCAACGTCGAGGAGGGCCAGCTCGACACGTGGGTCGACTTCTACGCCGACGTGATGGGCTTCGCCCAGCTCGTCCACTTCGACGACGACCAGATCCGCACCGAGTACTCGGCGTTGATGTCGACCGTGGTGTGGGACGGCTCGAAGATCGTCATGCCCCTGAACGAGCCGGCCGAGGGGCGCAAGAAGTCCCAGATCCAGGAGTACATCGAGCACTACGACGGTCCCGGCGTGCAGCACATCGCCCTGCGCACCGACGACATCGTGGCCGCGGTGCAGGCCCTGCGCGATCGGGGCGTGCGCTTCATGAGCGTTCCGGCCACCTACTACGACGACGCCATGGCGCGCCTCGCCGAGTTCGACCTGCCGTGGGAGGCCCTGCAACGGCTCAACATCCTCGCCGACAAGGATCACGACGGATACCTGCTGCAGATCTTCACCGAGACGATCACCGACCGTCCGGCGGTGTTCTTCGAGATCATCGAGCGCCACGGCGCCACCGGCTTCGGCGAGGGCAACTTCAAGGCGCTGTTCGAGGCCATCGAACGCGACCAGGCCCGCCGCGGCAACCTCTGATCCTGCGTTCCCCGGCCACGCCATGAACTGCCTGCGCAGCGCGCCGGCGCCCTCCGCCAGCGCTCGGGCGCCTCACCGCTCGATCGCCGGGACGCTCGCCGACGCTCGCTGTAGCGGCACCGTGAACGATCGCCGTTCGCCGCATCGCATAATGGGGCGCATGAGCTGGGCGCCGGTGCCGGAGGGATCGGACTTCCCCATCGAGAACCTGCCGTTCGGGGTGTTCCGCACGCGCGACCAGGAGCCGCGGGTCGGCGTGCGCATCGGCGACCACGTCGTCGACCTCGTCGCCGCCGGCATCGAGCTCGACGCTGACGGCGCGATCGTCGCTCAACACCCTCATGGCGAGCGGACGCGGCGGCGCACTGCGCGACCGCGTCGGCGAGCTCCTCAACGGTCCCGAGCGCTTCGACCTGCTGCACCCGATCGGCGACGTCCACGTGCTGCTGCCGGTCGAGGTGGGCGACTACGTCGACTTCTACTCCTCGATCCACCACGCCACGAACCTGGGGCGGATCCTGCGCCCGGACGCCGAGCCGCTGCTGCCGAACTGGCGCCACCTCCCCGTCGGCTACCACGGCCGGGCGCGCACGGTGGTGGTCAGCGGCACCGACATCGAGCGGCCGGCCGGGCTCGTGCCCGACCCCGGCGACGGCCAGCCGCGCCTCACGCCGACCCGGGCCCTCGACATCGAGCTCGAGGTCGGCTTCCTCGTCGGCGGCCCCACGTCGACGCGCATCGCCGTCGACCACGCCGACCGGCACGTCTTCGGCGCCGTGCTGCTCAACGACTGGTCGGCCCGCGACATCCAGGCCTACGAGTACCAGCCGCTCGGCCCGCACCTCGGCAAGAGCTTCGCCACGACGATCTCGCCGTGGGTCGTCACGATGGACGTGCTGCGCCCGTTCCTGGTCGAGCCGCCCGAGCAGGAACCCCGCCCCGAGCCCTACCTGCGGGCCGCCCTTCCGTGGGGGCTCGACCTGCACCTCACGGTCGAGCTCAACGGCAGCGAGATCACGGCGACGAACTTCTCGTCGATGTACTGGACGTTCGCCCAGCAGCTCGCCCACCTCACCGTCAACGGCGCCAGCACGGGGGCCGGCGACCTGTTCGCGTCGGGCACGGTGAGCGGGCCCACGCCGGGCGAGCGGGGCAGCCTGATCGAGCTCACGTGGCGCGGCGCCGAGCCGCTCGACCCTGGCCGACGGCAGCACGCGCTCGTTCCTCGACGACGGCGACACGGTGACGCTCCGCGGCTGGTGCGGCGGTGCCGACGGCCCGCGGATCGGGTTCGGCGAGGCGACGGGTACCGTCGTAGCCGCCCCATCGGAGCTGAGCCGCGCAGCGACGACGAGCGACGGAGGTGCAGCGTGCCGATGTACTACCGACGGGTCGGTGACGTGCCCCGCAAGCGCCACACGTTGCACGTGGTCGACGGCGCCGTCGCCGTGGAGGAGCTGGTCGGCGAGGAGGGGTTCTCCGGACCGTCGAGCCTGCTCTACCACCGCCACTCGCCGAGCGCGCTCGTGCGCATCGACCCGGTGGAACGCAGCGAGGCTGCGCTCACGCCGAACCAGCCGGTCACGCCGCACCACCTGCGCACCGGCGAGCTCGGCCGCGGGCAGCGACGCCGTCAACGGGCGCACGACCCTGCTCGGCAACGACGACGTGCGCCTCGCCGTCGCGACCGCGACTGCGACCGGGCCCGGCCCGTTGCACCGCGACGCCGTCGGCGACGAGCTCGTCTACGTGCAGTCGGGCGCCGCCGTGCTCGAGAGCGTGTTCGGGCGCCTGCCGGTCGGCGCCGGCGACTACGTCGTCGTCCCCGCCGGCGTCGACCCACCGCTGGGCGGTGGTCGAGGCCCCGCTCCAGCTCTTCCTGATCGAAGCGAGCTCACACGTGACCGTGCCCGCCCGCCACCTCACGCCGACCGGCCAGCTCGCCGAGGGGGCGCCGTTCTCCGAGCGCGACATCCGCCTGTCGCAGCCGGAACCGCTGCTCGTCGACGGCGAGGACGTGCCGGTGCTCGTGCGCACCCGCGCCGGCTGGTCCCAGCACGTCCACCGCCACCACCCCTTCGACGTGGTCGGCTGGGACGGGTGCGTGTACCCGTGGGCGCTCAGCATCCACGACTTCGAGCCGATCGTCGGGCGCATCCACCAGCCGCCGCCGGTGCACCAGACGTTCGCCGGTCACGGCTTCGTCGTCTGCTCGTTCGTGCCGCGCCTGTACGACTTCGACCCGCACGCGGTGAAGGTGCCGTATCACCACGCCAACGTCGACTCCGACGAGGTGCTGTTCTACAGCGCCGGTGACTTCATGAGCCGGGCGGGCTCGGGCATCGGTGTCGGCTCGATCAGCGTCCACCCGGCGGGCTTCACCCACGGGCCGCAGCCCGGCAGCCGCGAGCGCAGCGACGGCGAGGACCGCACCAGCGAGCTGGCGGTGATGATCGACACGTTCCGTCCGGTCGGTCTGACCGCTGCGGCCCGTGCCGTGAGCGACCCCGACTATCCGTGGTCGTGGTCGCGCTGACCCGTCGACCCGCTGACCAGGTACGCGATCCTTGGCGCCGCCGTGACCGAGTGGTTACTCTCTGACGAGTCGCCGCCTCCATAGCTGTCGCGGTGCGGTCGTTGGAGGCCCGATGATTGGGTGGAGCACGAGGTCGGCGAGGATCGTCGCCCTCGGTGCGGTGCTGTTGGGAACGGTCGGCGGCTCGCTCGCGCCCGACGACGTGTCCACCGCTGCCGCGCCGGCCGCCGTCCTCGACCCGGCGACGCTCACCCAGGCGCCCGAGTCCGCCGACAGCTCGTCCACCACCGCGCCTCCCGCTCCGACGACACCTGACGAGCCGTCGACGACCGCCGCCGTGTCGACGACCGCTCGCGCCGTCCACGACCACGGCGACGGTGCCCGACACGACCGAAACGGGCACCGTCCCGGCGACCACCGAGGCACCCACCGCGAGCACCGACGCCCCGGTCACGTCGGACGAAACGGTGCCGCCGAGCACCGATGCTGTCCCGTCGACCGAGGTTCCGCCGACGACGGGCGAGGCGCTCGCGCCCGGCCCCGACGCCGGCGCCATCACCGCCACGCTGCTGGCCGCCGCCCCCGACACCTACGGCTCGGGCAGCCTCGACGACGCCGACGTCCGCGAGGCCGACACGACGTTCGCCGCCGGACGCTCGTTCCAGTGCGGAGACGTCGTCGTCTACTTCGACGTGCTCGACGTGTCGGCGGCCGCGGCGGCCGGGTCGTCGACGGTCACCCTGGTCACCGACTTCGACACCTCGTTCTCCGATGGCGGCACCGGGTTCACCGACGTCGCGGCCACGCTCGCCATCGACGACAGCACGTACGCGGCCGATGGCAACGAGTCGCTCGCCACCGACGTCACCGACAACGGATCGGGCGCCCTCGAGCTGACCGCCACCGTCGGTGGCGTCGACGCCGGCGAACGCATCGTCGTGGAGTACCGCGCCACGCTCGGCTGCGATCCCGCCGATGCGCCGGCCGGCACCTTGGCCGTGACTCCGGATTCGCTGTCGGTCACCGACGCCCTGGGTGCGTCGACCAGCGGCGTGCCGGGTGAGCCGGTCGTCCTCGACGCGTCACGCATCGAGGCCGCCACGCCTGACGAGGACTGCCCGGCGCCCGACGATTCGACGGGCGACTCGTCGGCCCCGGCGTCCACCGACGCCCCGGACGACGCCACGCTCACCTCGACACCCGACGACCCGTGCGCGCCGCAGGACTGCGAGCCGTACATCGTCGGTGAGGACGGTCCGTTGGTGCTGCCGGACGGGTGCGAAGAGGTGAGCGCCCAACGCGCGGTCGCGCCGGGACAGGTGCAGAACCCCGCACTCCCGAAGCAGTGCGGGACCACGGTCACGGTCGTGATCGACGAGTCGGGTTCGATCGCCTCGGCCGACGCCACGCGGACGGTGAGGAACGCGCTGACCGCGCTCGTCAACGGGTTGAACAACACCGGCTCGACGATGGCGTTCGTCGAGTTCTCGTCGGGCGCAGCCGTGTCGGTGACACGGCGCGCGGTCACGACCGCGCACGCGGAGCGCCTTCGACAGCGCGATCACCGCATACAACCCGACCGGCACGACGAACTGGACGGACACGCTCAGCCTCGCCAAAGCGCAGGGCGGCGCGTTGACCCTGGTGATCACCGACGGCAACCCGAACGTGAACGGCACCAAGCCGGCGAACGCGATCGAGCCGGGAAGCACGACGCTCCGTCCGCTGTACTACGCCGCGGCCAACGCCGACACCATCAAGTCGGGCGGCTCGCACATGTTCGTCGTCGGCGTCGGCGACGTGACACCCGCCAACCTGCAGGTGATCAGCGGCGACATCGCCTACACCTCCGCCCTCGGCATCGGGCAGTCCGACTACATCGCCACGTCGTTCGCGAACCTCGAGCAGGCGATCCGCGATCTGGTCTTCGACCTGTGCAGCTCCTCGCTCACGATCTCCAAGACCATCGGCGGCGTGCCCCAGGCGGGCTGGACGTTCACCACCACGATCACCCCTGCCGGGTCGTTCACCTGGGACGCGCCCGCCGGCACGACGGGAACGACCGCATCGGTGACGACCGGGACCGGCGGGACCGCTCAGTTCCAGTGGTCGGTGAACACCCCCGGCGCCTCGGTGAACCTGACCATCAACGAGGCGGCGAAGCCAGGCAACGAGTTCGGCAGCGCCGTGTGCACGGTCAGTCGACCGGGCCAATCCGACACCACCGTCACGGTCACCACGCTTCCGATCACGATCAACAGCGTCCCCGGCGACGCCATCGTCAAGTGCGACGCCAAGAACCTCCAGCAGACCACACCGACCACCCCCACCGTCACCGCCGGCTCGTGCGTCAATGGCGCGGTCACCAACCACACCATCACCGTGCCGGCCAACACCACCGGCATCGTGTACACCTGGCCGGGCCAGCCGACGGCCTCGTTCGCCGGCACGTCGGCGCTGAGCGTGATCGTCACGGCCACGGCCCAGAACGGCTACATCCTGTTCAGCGCCCCGGCCGGCTGGACGGTGAACGCCGCCCGCACGTCGGCCACCTTCACGCTCACGGCGCCCGCCGCCTCCTGCCGGACGGTGACGCCCGGTGACCCCCACCGCCACCGCCGCATCGTGCGCGGCCGGCGCGGTGACGAACCACGTCATCACCGTTCCCGCCAACACCGCTGACATCACGTACACGTGGACGCCGCAAGGGACCGCCGGGAACTCGACCACGTACACCGGAACCGCGGCGCTCGACGTCACGGTCACCGCCACGCTCGTCGGTGCCGGCGCGGGGTGGCCGACCACGCTGCCGACGGGGTGGACCCGCACCGGCAACACCACCGCCACCTTCCGCCTGCAGGCCGCGGCGGCCAGCTGCACGCCGGTGCAGCCGGGCACGCCGACGGCACAGGCGGCGTCGTGCGTCAGCGGCGCCGTCACCAACCACGTCATCACCGTGCCCACCAACACCGCCAGCATCACGTACACGTGGGCACCGCTCGGGACCGCCGGGAACACGAGCACGTACACCCGGAGCGCGCGGCGTTGAACGTCACGGTCACCGCCACGTTGGCGGCGACGGGCGTGGCGTGGGGCACGTTGCCCCAAGGCTGGACGAGGACGGGCAACACCACGGCGACCTTCCCGCTCACCGCCATCGCCGGATCGTGCACGCAGATCACCCCGGTGGCGCCCTCGGTCGCGCCGGCGCAGTGCGTGAACGGCGCGGTCGACGACGCACCACATCACCACGGCCACGACGACGGGGGTCACGTACACGTTGAGCCCGCCGGGCAGCCCGGCCGGCACGTATCCGGCGTCGCCGGCCCAGAACGTGACGGTGACGGCGACGCTCACCGGCACCGGCGTGGCGTGGCCGGCCACGTTGCCGACCGGGTGGACAGCGCGACACGAACACCACGGCGACGTTCATCGTGTCGTTGCCGAGCGTCACGTGCGTGCCGGTGCAGCCGGTGTCGCCCACGGTGACGCAGGCGACGTGCACCAACGGTGTGGTCACCACGCCGACGGTCGTGCTGGCCACCACCCCGACGGGCGTGTCGTACGTGGCGAGCCCGGCCGGGCCGTACAGCGGCACGGCGAACACGACGGTGACGGTCACCGCCACCCTGGCGGGAGGCTTCGTCGTGGGGCCAGATGCCGGCCGGGTGGACCCAGGTCGACCTCGGTGACGGCGCACGTTCACCGTCAACCTGGTCGGCACATCGTGCGCCCAGGTGACGCCGGTGGCGCCGACGGTTGACGCCGGCGCAGTGCGTGGCCGGGGCCGCGACGACGCATCGCATCACGCCGGCGACGACGACCAACATCACCTACACGCTGAGCCCGGCCGGCAGTCCCGCCGGCACGTATCCGCCGTCGCCGGCCCAGAACGTGACGGTGACGGCGACGTTGGCGGCGTCAGGCGTCGCGTGGCCGGCCACGTTGCCGACCGGGTGGTCGAAGGTGAACGCGACGACGGCGACGTTCACGGTGGCGTTGCCGGCCATCGCGTGCACGCCGGTGCAGCCGGTGGCGCCGGCCGTGACGCAAGCGACGTGCGCCAGCGGTGTCGTCACCGTGCCGACGGTGGTGGCGGCCACGACGCCCACGGGTGTGTCCTACGTCGTGGCCCCGCGCGGGCCGTACGTCGGCACGGTGAACACCGCCGGTGACCGTGACCGCGACGCTGGCGGACGGATTCGCGTGGGGTCAGATGCCGGCCGGGTGGACGCAGGTCAACCTCGGTGACGGCGACGGTTCACCGTCACCCTCGTCGGCGTGACGTGTGACGAGGTGACGCCGGTGGCGCCGACGGTGGTGCCGGCGCAGTGCGTGGACGGGGCGACCACGCCGCACACGCGTCACCACCCCGACGACGACCGGCATCACCTACACGTTGAACCCGCCCGGCGTCCCCGCCGGCAGGTACCCGGGGTCGCCGGCGCTCTCGGTGACCGTGACCGCCACGTTGGCGGCGAACGGGGTCGGGTGGGCGGCGTCGCTTGCCGGCCGGGTGGACGCTGGTCGACGCGACGACCGCGACGTTCACCGTCGACGCTGCCGGCGGTGACGTGCACCCCGGTGCAGCCGGTGTCGCCGACGGTGACGCAGGCGACGTGCCGCAGCGGTGTGGTCACCCAGCCGACGGTCGTGCTGGCCACCACCCCGCCGGGGGTGTCGTACGTCACGCACCCCGCAGGGCCCGTACAGCGGCACGGTCGACACCACGGTGACCGTGACGGCGACGCTGGCGGACGGGTTCGAGTGGGGTCAGATGCCGGACGGGTGGGTGCAGGTCGACCTCGTCACGGCACGGTTCACGGTGAACCTCGTCGGCACGACCTGCGCCGCCGTCACCCCGGTGGCCCCGACGGTCAGGTCGGCGGTGTGCGTGGGCGGCGGCCGAGACGTCGCACACGATCACGCCGGCGATCACCGACCGGATCACCTACACGTTGAATCCGGCCGGGCAGCCCGGCCGGGCCAGTATCCGGCGTTCCCGGCCCAGTCGGTGACGGTGACGGCGACGACTGGCCGCAACCGGTGTGGCCTGGCCGGACCCGCTGCCCGACGGGTGGACGCTGCGTGAACGCGACGACGGCGACGTTCACCGTCGACCTGCCGGCGGTGACGTGCACCCCGGTGCAGCCGGTGGCGCCGACGGTGACGCAGGCGACCTGTGCCGAGGGTGTGGTCACCCAGCCGACGGTGGTGTTGGCCACCACGCCGCCGGGCGTGTCGTACGAGGCCGCTCCGCAGGGCCCGTACAGCGGCACGGTGAACACCGCCGGTGACGGTGACGGCGACGCTCGCGGACGGGCTCGCCTGGGGTCAGATGCCGACCGGGTGGACGCAGGTCGACCCCGTGACGGCGGCGCTCACGGTCGACCTCGCTCGGCGCGACGTGTGCCGAGGTGACCCCGGTGGCGCCATCGGTGACGCTCGGCGGTGTGCACGGGCGGGTCGACCACCACGCACAGCATCACGCCGGCGGTCGACCGACGGGATCACCTACACGCTTGAACCCGTCGGGCGGCATCTACTCGCCGACGGCGCCGCTGTCGGTGACGGTGACGGCGACGCTGGCGGATGCCGGGGTGGCTGGCCGGACGTCCTGCCCGACGGCTGGACGGAGACGTCCGACACCACCGCGACGTTCACGGTCGACCTGCCGGCGGTGGCGTGCACCCCGGTGCAGCCGGTGGCGCCGGACGTGACGCAGGCGACGTGCAGTGGCGGGGTGGTGACGGCGCCGACGGTGGTGCTGGCCGGGACGCCGGCCGGGCGTGTCCTACGCGGTGGACCTCCAGGGGCCGTACGCCGGCACGGTCGACACGACGGTGACGGTGACGGCGACGTTGAGCGACGGGTTTGCCTGGGGTCAGATGCCGGCCGGCTGGACGCAGGTCGACCTCGGTGACGGCGACGTTCACGGTGACGCTTGTCGGCACGACGTGCGACGAGGTGACGCCGGTGGCGCCGTCGGTGACGCCGGCGGTGTGCGCCGGCGGTGCCGAGACCATCCACCGCATCACGCCGGTCGACGACCGACGGGATCATCTACACGCTGAGTCCGGCCGGGGTCGCCGGCGGGTGCGTATCCGGCGTCGCCGGGCCAGTAC
The DNA here is from genome assembly GCA_963816635.1 of Ilumatobacteraceae bacterium. Lineage (GTDB taxonomy): Bacteria > Actinomycetota > Acidimicrobiia > Acidimicrobiales > Ilumatobacteraceae > Desertimonas. The sequence goes on from CAWFLK010000004.1 coordinate 21,977, forward strand.
GGTGACGGTGACGGCGACGCTGGCGCCGATGCGGGGGTCGGCTGGCCGGACGTCCTGCCCGACGGCTGGACGGAGACGTCGGCGACGACGGCGACGTTCACGGTCGAGCTGCCGGCGGTCGACGTGCACCCCGGTGCAGCCGGTGGCGCCGGCGGTGACGCAGGCGACGTGTAGTGGCGGGGTGGTGACGACGCCGACGGTGGTGCTGGCCGGCGACGCCTGCCGGCGTGTCACCTATGCGGCGGACCCGCAGGGGCCGTACGACGGCACGGTCGACACGCCGGTGACGGTGACGGCGACGTTGGCGGCGGGTTCGCGTGGGGTCAGATGCCGGCCGGGTGGACGCAGGTCGACCCGGTGACGGCGACGTTCACCGTGAACCTTGTCGGCACGACGTGTGACGATGTGACGCCGGTGGCGCCGTCGGTGACGCCGGCGGTGTGCACCGGCGGGTCGACCGACCACGCACAGCATCACGCCGGCGGTCACCGACGGGATCACCTACACGTTGAGTCCGCCGGGGTCGCCGGCGGGGGCGTATCCGGCGTCGCCGGCGCAGTCGGTGACGGTGACGCGCGACATTGACCGACACCGGGGTGGCCTGGCCGGCTTCGTTGCCGGACGGGTGGACGCGGACGTCGGCGACGACGGCGACGTTCACGGTCGAGCTGCCGAACAGTCACGTGCGTGCCGACGCAGCCGGTGGGGCCGTTCGTGACGCAGGCGTCGTGTGTCAACGGTGTGGTGACGGCGCCGACGATCGGACCTGGCGACGACCTCGCCGGGGATCAGCTACGTGGTCAACCCGCCGGGACCGTATGACGGCACGGAAGACCTACACCGGACATCGTGGTGACGGCGACGTTGGCGCCGGGTTCGAGTGGGGTCAGATGCCACCCGGGTGGGTGCAGGTCGATGACGGGACGGCGACGTTCAACGTGACGCTCATCGGGACGTCGTGTGCTGTGGCGACGCCGGTGGCGCCGACGGTGACGTTGGCGCAGTGTGTTGGTGGTGCGGTGACGGATCACACGGTCGTGGTGGCGACGACGGACTGTCATCACGTACACGTTGGATCCGGCGGGGTCGCCGGCGGGTGTGTATCCGGCGTCGCCGGCGCAGACGGTGACGGTGACGGCGACGTTGGCGCCGGCGGGTGTGGGGTGGCCGGATCCGTTGCCGGACGGGTGGACGGAGACGTCGGACACGACGGCGACGTTCACGGTGTCGTTGCCGGCGGTGGCGTGTGTGCCGGTGCAGCCGGTGGCGCCGACGGTGACGCAGGCGTCGTGTGTGAATGGTGTGGTGACGGTGCCGACGGTGGTGTTGGCGACGACGCCTCAGGGTGTGAGCTATGTGGCGGCGCCGCAGGGGCCGTATGTGGGCACGGTCGATACGCCGGTGACGATCACGGCGTCGTTGGCCGCCGGCTTCGAATGGGGCACGCTGCCCGACGGGTGGGACCGAGACCGACCCGGCGACGGCGACGTTCGTCGTGAGTCTGCGCGGCACGACGTGCGCCGAGGCGACGCCGGTGCTGCCGACCGTCGTGCCGCGCGGTGTGCGTCGGCGGTGCGGTGACGTCGCACACGATCACGCTGCCGACGACGGACAACATCACCTACTCGCTCGACCCGGCGGGTGACCCGGCCGGCGTGTACCCGGGCACGGACGCGCAGACCGTGACGGTCACCGCCACGCTCGCTCCGGCCGGCGTCGCGCTGGCCGGACCCGCTGCCCGACGGCTGGACCGAGACCTCGGACGACGACGGCGACGCACACCGTCGAGCTGCCCGCCATCGCCTGCACGCCGCTCGCACCGGTGGCGCCGGACGTGACGCAGGCGTCGTGCACGGCCGGAGTGGTGACCGTGCCCGACGGTGCTGCTCGCCACGTCGCCGGCGGGCATCACCTACGTCGCCGCCCCGCAGCCTCCGTACGACGGTGCCCGTCGACACGCACGGTGACCGTCACGGCGACGCTGTCCGACGGGTTCGAATGGGGCACGCTGCCCGACGGATGGGACGAGGTCGACCTCGTGACGGCCACCTACACGGTGACGCTCACCGGCACGTCGTGCGCGGAGGTCACCCCGGTGCTGCCGACGGTGACCCAGGCGGTGTGCCGCTCCGGGTTGCTCGAGGATCCGACCCTCGAGCTCGCCACGACGGACGGCATCACGTACGCCGCCGCCCCGGCCCCGCCCTACGCGCCGGGCGACACGGTGACGGTGACCGCCACGCTCGACGATGCGGGAGTGGCGTGGCCGACCGCGCTGCCCGACGGGTGGGAGCGCACCAGCGACACCGTGGCCACCACCACCGTGACGTTCGACGACGTGTCGTGCACGCCGGTGTCGCCGGTGGCCCCGATCGTCGTGGCGGCGACGTGTGTGGCCGGCGACCTGATGCCGCCGACCGTGACCCTGGCCGTCACGCCGGGGATCACCTACGTCGCCGACCCGCCGGGGCCGTACGACCCGACGGTGGAGTCGAACATCGTGGTGACCGCCACGTTGGCCGACGGCTACGCGTGGGACACCGGCCCGTCGACGCTGCGTCGAGCCGGTGTGCGCGGTGCGGCGCTGCCGCAGCAGGCGATCCCGGCGGGGTGGACGATCGTCGATCCGACGACGGCCACCTTCGCCATCACGTTGCCGCCGTTCCCGCCGTGCCCGACGATGACGCCGGTCGCGCCGACCGTCACCGACCCGCAGTGCGTCGACGGCACGCTGGTCGACCCGTCGATCACGCTCGCCACGACCGAGGGACGTGAGCTACGTCGCCGCGCCCGCCGGCCCGTACGTGCCGGGTGACTCGGTCACCGTCACGGCGACGATCACCGACCCCGAGGCCGGCTGGGTCGATCCGCTGCCCGACGGCTGGACCCGCGTCGACCAGGCGACCGCCACGTTCGCCGTGACGTTCGCCGACGTCGGCTGCACCTCCCCGACGTCCGTGGTCCCGCCGCCGACGACAACGACGACGACCGTCCCGCCGGTCACGACGGTGCCGCCCACGCTGCCGCCGACCCGCTGAGGCGTGCTCACAGGGTCGATCTGGTCACTCTCCTTCTCGATATCGAGAACGCCGAGAGTGACCAGATTCGACCGTTTGAGACGCCGGACCGCCGAAAATCCGGGTACCGGGGTGGCGTCGCCGCCAGCCCGGCACCCGGATCCGCCGAGGGGGAATGGGTGTCACGTGCCGCTGCCGTGGCAGCGGCCGAGCGGTCAGTAGCCGCCTTCGGTCGCCCCGGTGGAGGCCATCGACGTGGCGGCGGGGGCCGTGCCGGCGGGCGCCGCGGCCTCGTCGCCTTCACCCTCGGCCTCGCCGATCATCTGGCCCTCCGGGGTGACGGCGTACCACTTGTCGCCGAGGCCCTGGCCATTGGTGTCGCCGGGAGCCTTGTCGCCGGCGAAGTAGTACAGCGGGTGGCCGTTGATCTGCAGCACCTGGCCGTCGGCGTTGTCGGCGAGGCTGTACAGGTTGGGGTCGAGGCCAGCAGGCACCGCACCGCCCTCGACGAACAGCGGCGGCCAGTTGGTCGCGCAATCGGCGCTGCAGGTCGACTGCCCGGGCGAGTCCGGCGTGAAGGCGTACAGCGTCATCCCGGCGGCGTCGGTGAGCAGCATGCAGAAGCCACAGGGTGCGGTGCTGACGATGCCCCCGCCGCCGGTGGCGGCGCTCCCGGCCGGTGCTTCGCTCCCGGGAGGAGCGGTGCCGGGAGGCGTGCTGGCCGAGGCCGAGAAGCCGACCCCGAACGTGAGGGCGCCGGTGGCGGCGCCGACGATGATGAGCTTGCGCATGGTGGTTCGGTTCATGTTCCCCACTACGTGTGACACCGGCGCGCGGTTCGCGACGCCGGCCGACGGTGTCGCGGTCGGCCTTGTGCGATCATCGTGGCCGTGGAGAGCAGCGACCGTGACCTTGCTCGACGCTTCCCGAGCGGCGACGACGAGGTGTTGCGCGACGTGTACGCCCGCTTCGGCGGCGCTGTCTTCACCGTCGCCCAGTCGATCGTTCACGACCACGCCCGCGCCGCCGACGTCGTGCAGGCGACGTTCCTCAACGCCTGGCGAGCGGCCGGCACGTTCGACTCGCGACGTGAGCTCGGTCCGTGGCTGTACACCATCGCCCGTCGCCAAGCCGTCGACAGCTACCGCCGCGAGCGGCGCCTCGAGACGGTCGACCCGTCCGACCTCGATCGCAGCGAGGCGCTGGCGTCGGGCGGTGATCTCGACCGCAGCGCGTCGCTCGAGAGCACGTGGGAGGCGTGGCAGGTGCGCCTCGCCCTCGACCGGCTCCCGCCCGACGAGCACGAGCTCGTGCACCTCGCCTGGTTCGAAGGGCTCACCCACGTCGAGATCGGCGAGCGCCTCGGGGTGCCCCTCGGCACCGTCAAGTCGCGGTCGCATCGTGCCCACCGCCGCCTCGCCGAGCTGCTCTCGCCGCTGCGCGAGAACCAGATTCCGGCGAGCGACGTAGAGAGTGGCGGCGAGGAAGGCGCGCGCGCCGGCGATTCATCCCGGCATGATGACGAGCCGGTGCAGGAGCAACAGAGCGGGAGAGCAGGTCGGTGATGGCCAACGAGCACGAGATGGGCGACGACATGGGCGACGTCGACCTCTCCGCGTACGCCACGGCGTTGCGCAGCCCGTCGGTGTGGGCCCCGCTGCCCGCCGATCTGGGCGGTCGCATCATCGCCGCGGTGGCCGCCGAGCGTGTGGTCGGGATCGACGAGCCGGTGGCAACGTCATCGGAGCCGGTGGCGCTGAGTGCGACGACCGCGGCTCGGCGGCGGTGGATCCCGCGTGTGCTGCTGCCGGCGGCAGCTGCGCTCGTGCTGGCCTTCGGCGCCGGGCTGTGGCTCGGCAACCGCGACGACGCCAGCGTGGCCGTCGACGATCCCGCCGACGCCGCGGCGGCGGTCACCCTGAGCGGCACCGCGCTGGCGCCCGACGCCACCGCCAGCGGGCTGATCTTCGACCGTGGGGCCGGGTACTCGATCCGACTCCACGTCGACGGGCTGTCGCCCGCCCCGCAGGGCGAGTACTACGAGGGGTGGCTGCAGTCGGTCGGCGGCGACCTGGTGAGCGTCGGCACGTTCCACATGCGCGGCGGCGACGGCTCGGTCGTGCTGTGGTCGGGGGTCGGCGTCGACGACTATCCCACGTTGCTGGTCACGAAGCAGATCGAGGGCCAGGAGGCGTCCTCGCCGCAGGTGGTGCTCTCCGGGCCGGTCGCCTGAGGCGTCCACGAACGGTCGGCGAGCGGTGCGCGTCGGCTCCCAGCAGGAATCCTGAGTCGACGTCGATCAGGATTTCGCACAGCGGTCGTTACCCTGGTGGACAGTGACTGACCCACACACCTCCAGCTCCACCTCCTCCACCATCACCGACGCCCTGCGCCTGCCGCTGGCGTCGCTTCCCATGGCCGTGCTCCCCGGCTCGGTCGTCACCCTGCCGCTGTCCTCGGAGCAGCTCCGCGTGGCGGTCACCGCCGCCCGCCGCGCCACCGACCCCCGCGTCGTGCTGCGCGTCGGCGACGACGACGCGCTCGGCGTGCTGGCCCAGGTGCCCGACGTCGGCAACCTGCCGTCGGGCGATCCGGCGGCGATCGTGCGCATCGACGGCCGGGTCCGCCTCCTCGCCGTCCACCACTCCGAACGGGAGGGCGACTTCGCCGACGTCGAGCCGATCGCCGACCCACGACCCACCCCGCGGATCGAGGCGCTGGCCCGCGAGCTGCGCGCCGTGCTCGGCGTCATCGCCGAGCTGCGCAACTCGCGCCGCCTGCCCGAGCTGCTGCGCGCCGCGCCCGCGCCGGGCGCGCTGGCCGACGGCGTCGCCGCCTGGGCCGACCTCGACGACGTCGCCCGGGCCAGCGTGCTCGCAGCGGTCGACGTCGGCGAGCGCGTCCAGCTGGTGCTCGACTGGGCGCGCAACCACGTCGCCGAGTTGCAGGTGGCGCAGTCGATCCGCAACGACGTCACCGAGGGCGTCGACCGTCAGCAGCGCGAGTTCCTGCTCCGCCAGCAGCTCGAGGCGATCCGCAAGGAGCTCGGTGAGGGCGACGGCGACGTCGCCAGCGAGTACCGCGCCAAGCTCGCCGCGCTGACCCTGCCCGAGGCGGCGTACACGTTCATCGCCAAGGAGATCGACCGGCTCGAGCGCACCAGCTCGCAGTCGCCCGAGTACGGCTGGATCCGCACCTGGCTCGACCGCGTCTTCGAGCTGCCCTGGGGTCGGCGCAGCGACGACGTGTTCGATCTCGCCGCCGCCCGCGCCGTGCTCGACGCCGACCACTACGGCCTCACCGACGTCAAGGACCGCATCGTCGAGTACATGGCCGTCCGCAAGCTCCACCACGACCGGTCGCAGGCGGCAAGCGGCCCGGCGACGACAGCGCGGATGACGGAGCCGTGAAGCGAGTCCGACCGCTTCGGCCCCCGACCGCAGCGCCGACGAGCCCACGACCGGCGACGGGAAGCGCCAGCGAGCAGCCGGACGCGAGCGCAGCGAGCCAGCCCGCCAGCGACGAGCCGGAGGCGAGCGCAGCGAGCCAGCAGGCACGGCGCCATCATCACGCTCGTCGGGCCGCCCGGGGTGGGCAAGACCAGCCTCGGCGAGTCCGTGGCGCGGGCGATGGGACGTCGGTTCGTGCGCGTCGCCCTCGGCGGCGTGCGCGACGAGGCCGAGATCCGCGGCCATCGCCGCACCTACGTCGGGGCGCAGCCGGGGCGCATCGCCCGGGCGATGACCGAGGCCGGAACGTCGAACCCGGTGATCCTGCTCGACGAGGTCGACAAGCTGTCGCCGGGCGGATGGTCCGGTGATCCCACCGCGGCGCTGCTCGAGGTGCTCGACCCGGCGCAGAACCACACGTTCCGCGACCACTACCTCGAGCTCGACCTCGACCTGAGCGACGTCGTGTTCATCGCCACGGCCAACGTCCTCGACACCGTGCCGCCGCCGCTGCTCGACCGCATGGACGTCGTGCGCCTCGACGGCTACACCGACGACGAGAAGGTGTTCATCGCTCGTCGCTACCTCCTGCCCCGGCAACTGGAGCGGGCGGGGCTGCGGGCCGACGAGCTGGCGGTCGACGACGACATCGTCCTCGCGGTCATCCGCCAGTACACGCGCGAGGCGGGCGTGCGCTCGCTCGAGCGCGAGCTCGGCCGCCTCGCCCGCAAGGCGGCCGCCAAGATCGCGTCCGACGAGACGGTGCCGGCGCTCGACGCCGGAACGCTGAAGGAGTGGATCGGCCGGCCCAAGGTCGACGACGACGTGCCCGAGCGCGTCGAGCTGCCCGGCGTGGCCACCGGACTCGCCGTCACCGGTGCCGGTGGCGACGTGCTGTTCATCGAGACGACGGCGTTCCCCACGGCCGCCGACGCCGAGCCCGGGCTGACGCTGACCGGTCAGCTCGGTGACGTGATGAAGGAGTCGGCGCAGATCGCCCTCAACTACGTCCGGTCGCACGCGGCCGAGCTGGGCATCGATCCGGCGTCGATCTCGCGCCGGTTCCACGTCCACGTGCCCGCCGGCGCCGTGCCCAAGGACGGCCCGTCGGCCGGCATCACGATGACGACGGCGCTGGTCAGCCTGCTGCGCAACCAGTCGGTGAAGCCCACGGTCGGCATGACCGGCGAGATCACGTTGCAGGGAGCCGTGCTGCCGATCGGCGGCCTGAAGCAGAAGGTGCTCGCCGCCCATCGCGCCGGGCTCACCGAGGTCATCCTGCCGAAGCGCAACGCCGGCGACCTCGACGACATCCCGGAGCGGGTGCGCGAGGTGATGACCTTCCACCTCGCCGAGACCTACGCCGACGTCGCCCGCGCCGCCTTCGCCTGATCGCGTCGAGGTCGCGTGAGCGAGCCCGTTCGGGCTCCCTCACGCGACCTCGACGCGCGTGGCGGCGATCAGGTGCGATCGGTGGGGTGCGGCGTGTCGCCGAGCTCGCCCTGGAGGCGGTGCAGGTGCGCCGTCAGCTCGTCACGGAGCGACCGGTACGTGGGATCGTCGTAGCGGTTGACGACCTCGTCGGGATCCTCGACGAGGTCGTACAGCTCCCATCCCGCCGGCGGCCCGGAGTCGCCGGTGCCGGGGAGTCCGAGCCCGTCGTTGTAGAAGTAGACGAGCTTGGCCCGCGTGGTGCGGACGCCGTAGTGCGCCTGCACGTGGTGGCTGTCGTCGTCGTTCTCGAAGTAGCGGTAGTACACCGCGTCGTGGATCGGCGCCGACGAGCCACCGGTGAGCAGCGGCCAGAAGCTGCGCCCCTGCATCGGCGCGACCGGCCGGGCGCCAGCGGCGTCGAGCAGTGTCGGGGCGATGTCGACGTTGGTCACCATCGCGTCCACCACGGCGCCCGCCGGGATCGCCGGCGGGTAGCGCACGAGCATCGGCATGCGGATCGACTGCTCGTACATGAACCGCTTGTCGTACCAGCCGTGATCGCCGAGGAAGAAGCCCTGATCCGACGTGTAGATCACGATGGTCTCGTCGAGCTCGCCCCGCTCGCCGAGGCGCTCGAGCACCCGGCCGACGTTGTCGTCGACCGACGCCACGCAGGCGAGGTAGTCCTCCATGTAGCGCTGGTACTTCCAGCGGGTGAGCGCCTCGCCGGCGAGTCCCGCCGGCGGGTCCACCTTGAGGTCCTCGGCGGTCAGGTGGTCGGCGATCCGCATCGCCGCGCGGCGGGCCGCGTCGGTGCGGGTGGCGTAGTCGTCGTCGAACGTCGCCGGCACCGGGATCGGATCGGTGAACATCCCGGCGTGGGCGGCATCGGGTTCCCACGGTCGGTGGGGCGCCTTGTGGTGGATCAGCAGGCAGTACGGCCGGTCGTCGTCGAGGCCGTCCAGCCAGCCGAGGGCGAGGTCGGTGATGACGTCGGTGGCGTAGCCGGGACGCACGTGCAGCCCGCCGTCGTGGCGGAACCGCGGATCGAAGTACTCGCCCTGGTCGATGAGCAACTCCCACGCGTCGAAGCCCTGCGGCGCGTGCTCGGGGCCGTCGCCGAGATGCCACTTGCCGAACACCGCCGTGCGGTAGCCCACCTGGCGCAGCGCGGTCACGAAGGTCGGCTGTGACGTGTCGAGCGGCGTCCGCAGCGTCGTGACCCCGTTCACGTGCGAGTAGGTGCCGGTGAGGATCGACGCCCGGCTCGGCGCGCACAGGGCGTTGGTGCAGAAGCAGTGCTCGAGCCGGGCGCCGTCGGCGGCGAGGGTGTCGATGTGAGGCGTGCGGTTGACGACCGAGCCGTAGGCGCCGATGGCGTGGGCGGCGTGATCGTCGGTGAGCACGACGACGATGTTCGGTCGGCGGCGGCCAGGCGTGGACACCCGCAGGAGTATGGCGCCATCCGACGACGTCGGCCGAGCGCTTCGGACGTACTGTCGTGGTCCCATCGACGAAAGGCTGCAGCGCCATGGCCAAGAGCGCGGCACCCACTCGAGAGGTGCTCGGTCAGTTGCTCGAGCTCCGCGAGCTCGTGAACCAGTCCGACAGCATCGAGCTGAAGGTGACCGTCCCCGACCACCCGACGCGTTCGGCGACGACGGCACTGGGCATCGACCCGCTCGACGCGCAGGTCCGCCAGGTGTTCTTCTTCGACACCCCCGATCTCCGGCTCAACCAGGCCGGCGTCGTGGTGCGGGCACGGCGGGTCCAGGGGCGGGCGAGCGACTCGACCGTGAAGCTGCGTCCGGTCGTGCCGGCCGACCTGCCCGACGAGGTCCGCAAGTCGCCCAACCTCGTGGTCGAGGTCGACGCGATGAGGGGTTCGCACGTGTGCTCGGCCTCGATGAAGCACACCCTGGCGCCCGACGTGGTGCGGTCGACGATCCTCGAGGGCAAGCCGATCCGCAAGCTCTTCTCCAAGGAGCAGCGGGCGTTCTACGCCGCCCACGCGCCGGAGGGCATCGAGCTCGACGATCTGAGCGTGCTCGGGCCGATCTTCGTGCTCAAGGTGAAGACCTACCCGGAGAGCTTCAACCGCAAGCTGGTCGGCGAGCTGTGGACCTATCCCGACGGCTCGCGGATCGTCGAGCTGTCGGCGAAGTGCCTGCCGGGCCAAGGCGTCGATCTGATGGCCGGCATGATCGAGCTGTTCGAGTCCCGCGGGATCGACATCACCGGCGAGCAGCACACCAAGACCAAGGCCGCCCTCGAGTTCTTCGCCCGGGAGCTCCAGGCACCACGACGCCGGCCGGGTCCGACGCCGAGGTCGCGAGGGCGAGGGCGACGACGCCTGACCAGCACGACCCGAGCGTCCGGGCCGCGGTCAGGGCACGAAGCGGTAGCCGAGGCCGGGCTCGGTGAGCAGGTACCGCGGGTGGGCCCGGTCGGGCTCGAGCTTGCGACGCAGATGGGCGAGGTGCACGCGGAGGTAGTTGCTCTCGTTGCCGTATTGCGGCCCCCACACGTCGCGCAACAGTTGGCGCTGGGTGACCAGCTTGCCGGCGTGGCGCACGAGCACTTCGAGCAGGTGCCACTCGGTGGGCGTCAACTGGATCGCCGCGCCGTCCGCCGTCAGCACCCGCTTCGCCGCGAGGTCGATGGTGAAGGCGTCGGTGCGCACCACCGGCTCCTCCTCGGCGGGCAGTGACCGGCGCACCGCCGCCCGCAGGCGGGCGAGCAGCTCGTCCATCCCGAACGGCTTCGACACGTAGTCGTCGGCGCCGGCGTCGAGCGCCGCCACCTTGTCGGGCTCGGCGCCGCGCGCCGAGAGCACGACGATCGGCACCTGGGTCCAGCCGCGCAGCCCGTCGATCACCTCCAGGCCGTCCATGCCCGGCAGGCCCAGGTCGAGCAGGACCACGTCGGGGTGGTGGCGGGCGACCAGCTCGAGCGCCTGCTCGCCCGTCTCGGCGAGGTCGACGTCGTAGCCGCGCGCCTTGAGGTTCGCCGCCAGGGCGCGCCGGATCGGCGCCTCGTCGTCGACGACCAGCACCCGGGTCATCGGTCGGCCGCCGCCAGCCGCTCGGCCACCGGGAGGCTCACCACCATCGTCGCTCCCGCCGCCCGGGGTGTCCTCGATCGCCAGCTCGCCGTGCATCGCCTCGACGAAGCCGCGGGCGATCGCCAGCCCCAGGCCCACGCCGGCGCCGTTCGCCGCGTGGTCGCCGAGCCGCTGGAACGGTTGGAACACCAGCTCGCGGTCGACGACGCGGATGCCCGGTCCACGATCGATGACGCGGATGTCGACGTGCCGGCCGTTCGCGCCCGACGACATCCGCCTCGACCCGGGGCGCGTGGTCGCGCGGTGACACCCGGGCGGCGTTCGCGATCAGGTTGGCGAGCGCCCGCTCCAACAGGGCGGCGTCCGCGTCCACCTCGGGCAGTGTCTCGGGCACGGCCACGTCGACGTCCGGCGCTCCGGTGCCGAGGCTGGCGATGGCGGCGAGCACCACCTCGTCGACGACGATCGGGCGCACGTGCACCGCGAGCGCCGACGCCTGCAGCCGGCTCATGTCGAGCAGGTTGCCGACGAGGTTGGTGAGGCGATCGGTCTCGCTCTCGATCGTCGCCTCGAACTCGGCGACCACGTCGGGGGGCCAGTCGATGTCGGACTGGCGCAGGCTGGAGATCGACGCCTTGATCGACGCCAGCGGGGTGCGCAGGTCGTGCGACACCGCTTGCAGCAGCGCGGCCCGCAGGTCGTTGGCCGCCGCCAGCTCGTTGGCCCGGCCGGCCTCGACGTGGAGACGCTGCGACTCGGCAGCGGCGGCCACCTGGGCGGCGAACGCATTGAGCACCCGCTGATCCTCCGCCGAGAGCGCGCCGCCGGCCAGGGCGAGGGTGATCCCGCCGCCGAGGTCGCGAATGACGTCGGCCTGCTCGGGCTCGCGCGGCGGCTCGGTGCCCGACGCCACCTGCACGTGCCAGTCCCCGGCGCGGCCGACGAGGAGGGCAGCCGACCGGAAGCCGAAGGTGACGCGCACCTTGTCGAGCATGTCGGCGAGCGAGGCCGGCCCGGCCATCGACCCGGCGAGCACCGCCAGCGCCTCGGCCTCGGCCCGCGCCCGGGCGGCCTCCAGTCGGCTGCGTCCGACGCGGTCGACGAGCACGGCGACCATGCCGGCGGCGACGACGTACACCACGAGGGAGATGAGGTTCTCCCCGGCCTGGATGGTCAGGCGGTAGTACGGCGGCGTGAACCAGTAGTTGGCGATCAGGGAGCCCCCGACCACGGCAAACGCGGCGGGGAGCACCCCCCCGACGAGGGCCACCACCATCGCCAGCATGAGGTAGGCGAGCAGCACCGTCGGCAGCGAGAACGTGTCGCGGGCGTTGGCGAACAGCACGGCGAGACCGGGCAAGCCGACGAGGGCGATCGCCCATCCCCACGCCTGGCGACGCGGCGACAGCGGCGTGAGCACCGGCTTCACGGCCGGGAGCCGCCGCTCACCCTCGTCGTGAGCGGTGCCACCGTCCTCGTCGGGACGGGCCGAGATCACGTGCACGTCGATCGGTCCCGACCGCCGCACGACCCGGGTGACGACCGAGCCGTTGGCCAGCTGGTGCCACCACGAGCGGCCGCTGGCGCCGAGCACGATCTGGGTGGCGTTCTCCGAGCGGGCGACCTCGAGCAGCGCCGCGCCGACGTCGCTGCCGGTGATGCGGCGGTAGGTGCCGCCGAACTCCTCGAGCAGGCGCCGTTGCTCGGCGATCGCCGTCTCGCCGTCGGTGTTCGAGCCGGCGGAGAGTCCGCTGCCGTCGATCACGTGCACGCCGATCAGGTCGCCCTTGGCGCGCTGGGCGATCCGCGCCGCGCGACGCACGAGACGGGCGCCGCCGGGTGCACCCGAGACTGCCACCACCACCCGCTCGCGCGCCTCCCACGTGGCCGTGATCCCGTGGCGCACGCGATAGTCGGCGAGGGCGTCGTCGACGCGGTCGGCCACCCAGAGCAGCGCCAGCTCGCGCAGCGCCGACAGGTTGCCGGCGCGGAAGTAGTTGCCGAGCGCGGCGTCGACCTTGTCGGCGGCGTACACGTTGCCGTGGGCCAGCCGTCGACGCAGCGCCTCCGGCGACATGTCGACGAGCTCGATCTGGTCGGCCGCCCGCACCACGCGGTCGGGCACCGTCTCGCGCTGGCGGATCCCGGTGATCCCTTCGACGACGTCGTTGAGCGACTCCAGGTGCTGGATGTTGACGGTGGTGATGACGTCGATGCCGGCGTCGAGGAGCTCGTCGACGTCCTGGTGGCGCTTGGCGTTGCGCGAGCCGGGCGCGTTGGTGTGGGCCAGCTCGTCGACGAGCACCAGCTCGGGGCGGCGGGCCAGGATGGCGTCGACGTCCATCTCCTCGAACGTCGCGTCGCGGTGCTCGAACCGTCGACGCGGCATCACCGGCAGGTCAGCGAGCTGCTCGGCGGTGTGGACCCGTCCGTGCGTCTCGGCGAACCCGACGACCACGTCGGCGCCGCGCTCGACGCGCCGGCGGCCCTCGTTGAGCATGGCGAAGGTCTTGCCGACTCCCGGCGCGGCGCCGAGGTAGACGCGCAGGGTCCCCCGAGTGCGGTCGGCGGAGCCGCGGAGATCGCTCACCCCGACAGTCTCGCCGCCGTTCACCCGACGTCGGTGAGCCGCGGGCGGGCGCGACCGCCCGGCCGTCCCCAGACGGCGCCGACCTGGTCGGCGATGGCGACCGCCACGATGCGCTCGTCGAGGGTCGTGACGATGCCCAGCTCGGGCTCGAGCACGAAGCGGCCGATCTCTTCCCCGCGGGCGAGGACCGGGATCTCGGCGCCGCCATCGGGCAGCTCGAAGCCGGCGCCGTGCGCGGAGCGGCCGTAGCGCATGACCGGCTGGACGGCCACGGCGCCGTTGCGGCTGATGCGCGGGTGGTCCACGCCGTCGGCGTACGGCGCCGCCTCGAACCGGCACGCCCGGAGATGGAGCAGACCGCGCAACTCGTCCTGGGCGATGGCGATCACGTCGGCCACCTCGTCGGCCGCCGAGGCCGCCTCGGCGACGCGGTGGATGCGGCGGATGTCGGTGTTGGTCGAACCGACCCGCCGTCGCGCCAGCTGGCCCGACGAGGCGATCGTGCCGACGATGACGGCGGCGACCAACAGCGCGATCGCCGTCTCGAGGTCGTCTCGGGAGGCGATCGTGAGCGACAGGTACGGCTTGGTGAGGAAGAAGTCGAAGGACATCACCGCCGCGAGCGCGGTGAGGATGCCGGCGGTGCGCCCACCGATCGCGGCGATGGCGACGACGACGATCATCAGGACGAGGGCGGCGTTGGTGCTGTTGACGAGCGAGCGCGGGATCGCCAACAGGGCGGCGACGATGATCACCGCCGGCGATCCCGATCGCCCACCCGATCAGCAGGCCGGTGCGATCGACTCCTTCGGGTCGTTCTGCCCAGGTGGCCACGCCTCCAGCGAACCAGGCGACCTCGGTCGCCGGCGCCGGCCTTCACGGAGCTTTAGCGCGCTCGGCGTCGAATCGTTCCGCCGTCTTCACGCCCACCCTCCGGCGCCGGGGCTAGCTTGGCTGCTTCGTGCCGTCGCTCGTCAAACGCCTGCTGATCGGTCCCCCGATCGCTACGTCCGACGAAGGGCACCAGCGCCTCCGCAAGCTCATCGCCCTGCCGGTGTTCGCGTCGGACGCGATCTCCTCCACCGCCTACGCCACCGACGAGATCCTGCTGGTGCTGCTCGTCCAGGCGGGCATCGGCGCCGCGGCGTGGAACGTGCTCGTGCCGCTCGCCATCGTCGTGGCCGTCCTGCTGGTGATCGTGGTGCTCTCCTACCGCCAGACGATCTACGCCTACCCGTCGGGTGGCGGTTCGTACGTCGTGTCGCGCGAGAACCTCGGCGAGACGCCGTCGCTGATCGCCGGGGCCTCGCTGCTGACGGACTACATCCTCACCGTCGCCGTGTCGGTGGCCGGTGGCGTGCTCGCCATCCAGTCGGCGTTCGGATTCAGCAGTGAGTACCGGGTGCCGATCGGCCTGGCGCTGATCGTGTTGATGACGGTGGCCAACCTGCGCGGGTTGAAGGAGTCGGGGGCGCTGTTCGCCCCGCCGACCTACCTCTACACGGTCATGCTGATGCTGCTGATCGTGGTCGGTTGCTTCCGCATCTTCGTCCAGCACCTCGGCCCGATCCCGCTCGCCGATCTCTCGCCGGAGGCCCAGGAGCTCGCCGCGGGCACGAAGTCGCTTGAGCATCCTGCTGCTGCTGCGGGCGTTCTCGTCGGGCGCCGTCGCGCTGTCGGGCGTGGAGGCGGTGTCCAACGGCGTGCCGGCGTTCCGCAGGCCGGAGAGCCGCAACGCGGCGTCGACGATCGCCGTCATGGGCGCGATCCTCGGCAGCTGCTTCCTCGGCGTGTCGGTGCTCGCCGCCCACCTCCACCCGTACCGCGGGAGCGAGGACCCGACCGGCATCGCGATGATGGCCGAGTACATCTACGGCGGCAAGAACGCCCTCTTCTGGATCACCCAGCTCGCCACGTTCGCCGTGCTGATCCTGGCGGCGAACACGGCCTACGCCGACTTCCCGCGGCTGTCGTCGATCATCGCCCGTGACGGCTACCTGCCCCGCCAGCTGTCCAACCGCGGCGACCGCCTGGTGTTCTCCAACGGGATCATCTTCCTCGCCGTGCTCGCCGGCGTGCTGATCGTCATCTTCAAGGGCGACATCTCGGCGCTGATCCCGCTGTACGCCTTCGGCGTGTTCACCGGGTTCACGCTCAGCCAGGCCGGGATGGTCGTGCACCACTGGCGGCTGCGCGAGCCGCACTGGAGGGCCTCGGCCTTCGTCAACGGACTCGGGATGCGTCGCCACCGGCGTGGTGGCGATCGTCGTGGTGGTGTCCAAGTTCACCGAGGGGGCGTGGATCCCCGCGGTCCTGATCCCCGCGCTCGTCGTGCTGTTCCGCACGATCGGTCGTCACTACCGCCAGGTACGCGCCGCGGTGGCGGTGGACGCCACCTACAAGGTGGCGCGGCGCACCAACCTCGTCGTCGTGCTGGTCGGTTCGGTGCACCGCGGTGTCGTCGACGCCGTGCAGTACGCCCGCTCGATGGCGCCGGAACGCCTGATCGCCGTCTCGGTGGTCACCGACAACGACGAGCAGGAAGAGCTGGCGAGACAGTGGGACGCGATGGGGATGCCGATCCCGCTGCACACGATCGCTTCGCCCTACCGGGAGCTGACCCGTCCGATCCTCGACTACCTCGACGAGCTCGCTCGCGACGAACCCGACGACATCGTGACGGTGGTGATCCCCGAGTTCGTGACGCCGTGGAAGCAGCAGTGGCTGCACAACCAGTCGGCGTTCGCCCTCAAGGCCCGTCTGCTGTACCGGCCGAACACGGTCGTCACGTCGGTGCCCGTCCTCGTCGGGCCGCACCCGGAGGAGTGACCGCACCGGCTCGTCGGTGACGGGGACGCCGTAGAGCGGCCGTCAAGATTGTGCGGGCGGCCGTGAAGAGGCCGTGAACGTCGCGGCGAGGACCAGCACACCGGCGTAGACCGGACGTCGTGAACGACGTCATCGTCCTCGTCATCGTGGTCGGGTTCTTCGCCCTGGCCGCCGCCTACGTGGGCTGGTGCGACCGGATCGTCTCCGGCGGCGCCCCCGAGCCCCCGCACACCGAGCCACTCGACGCCGACGCGTCGGTCGAGCGCGCCGTCGCCGGCGCACCGGGCGCCGGGGTGCGGCGGTGATCGCCACGTCGGCGGCCGACAACTGGATCGGCCTCGGCCTGTCGGCGTTGGTCGTGATCTACCTCGTGCTCGTGATCGTCTTCCCGGAGCGCTTCTAGACGATGTCGCTGGCAGTCGATCGTCCAGGCCCTGCGTGATGGTCGTGGCGCTGTGCGTCACCGTTCCGCCGCTCGGGCGCTACATCGCCGTCGTGCACGGATCGCGTGGCGACGGCACCGCACCGCTCGACCGCCTCTTCCTCCCCGTCGAGCGGTTCATCTACCGGGTGGCCGGCGTCGACGAGCGACGCGAGCAGCGCTGGAACGTCTACGCCCTGTCGATGTTGGCGTTCAGCCTGCTGTCGGTGCTGGGGCTGTACCTGATGCTGCGCCTGCAGGGTGGCCTGCCGTTCAACCCGACGAACCACGGCGCGGTGGCGCCGTTCGGCGCCTTCAACATCGCCGTCAGCTTCGTCACCAACACCAACTGGCAGTGGTACTCGCCCGAGCTCACCGTGAGCCACCTCACGCAGATGCTCGGCCTCACGGTGCAGAACTTCGTCTCGGCGGCGGTGGGGATGGCGGTCGTCGTGGCGATCATCCGCGGCATCGCCCGCACCGGCGCCCGCACGATCGGGAACTTCTGGGTCGACCTCACCCGCACGATCACCCGCATCCTCCTGCCGATGTGCGCCGTGTTCGCCGTCGTGCTCGTCTCGCAGGGCGTGATCCAGAACTTCAAGGGTGGCGACACCGCCACCACGATCGACCAGACCACCGAGGTCTCGACCCAGTTCATCCCCGGCGGACCGGTGGCGTCGCAGATGGCGGCCAAGCACCTCGGCACCAACGGCGGCGGCTTCTTCAACACCAACTCGGCGCACCCGTTCGAGAGCCCGAACGCGATCACCAACTTCCTCGAGAACTACACGCTGCTGCTGATCCCGTTCGCCTTCGTGGTGGCCTTCGGCTACCTCGTGAAGGACAAGCGCCAGTCCCGCCTGCTGCTCGCCGTGATGGCGGGGATCCTCGTCGTGATGAGCGGGCTGGCGATCTTCGCCGAGCAGAACGGCAACCCCGCAGCTGAACGCACTCGGCGTCGACCAGTCGATCTCGACGACGCAATCGGGCGGGAACATGGAGGGCAAGGAGGTGCGCTTCGGCGCCGCGGCGTGCGGCGAGTTCGCCGCCGCGACCACCGGCACCTCGACCGGCGCCGTCGACTGCATGCACGACTCGTTCACGCCGCTCGGCGGATCGGTGCCGATGGTGCACATGATGTTCGGCGAGGTCTCGCCGGGCGGCGTCGGCGTCGGGTTGATGGGGATGCTCGTGTTCGCCCTGCTCGCCGTGTTCATGGCCGGGTTGATGGTGGGGCGGACACCGGAGTACCTGGGCAAGAAGATCCAGGCCCCCGAGATGAAGCTGCTGACGCTGTACATCCTGGCGATGCCGACCGTGCTGCTGGTGTTCGCCGCGGCCTCGGCGGTGCTCAAGTCGGCGGACACGTTCCAGGCCGGACCGCACGGCCTGTCCGAGCTGCTCTACAACTTCGCCTCGGCGGCGAACAACAACGGCTCGGCGTTCGCCTACCAGTCGACCGGGACCGACTGGTACACGATCACCCAGGGCCTCGCCATGCTGGTCGGGCGCTTCTTCCTGATCATCCCGGCGCTGGCGATCGGCGGCTCGCTCGCCGCCAAGCCCAAGGTGCCGACCACGGCCGGCACGCTGCCGACGTACAACCCGCTGTTCGGCGGTCTGATCGTCGGCGTCATCCTGCTCGTCGCCGGTCTGACGTTCTTCCCCGCCCTCGCCCTGGGCCCGATCCTCGAGCACCTGTCGCTCTCCTGAGGTCACGATGACTGCAACGCTCACCCCCGACGCACCGCAGCCGGCCCCCGTGCCCGGCCAGCGGCCACCGAAGTCGCGCCGGCGCACGTCGGCGAGCCGCTCGATCTTCGAGCCGGCCCTCGTGCGGACGGCGACGCTCGCGTCGTTCGGCAAGTTGAACCCGCGGACGATGATGCGCAACCCGGTGATGTTCATCGTCGAGATCGGCTCGGCGCTCACGACGATCCTGTTCGTGCGCGACCTCGGCAGCAGCACGACGCAGGAGAACGTCTTCGCCGCGCTGGTGGCGGTGTGGCTGTGGTTCACCGTGCTGTTCGCCAACTTCGCCGAAGCGATGGCCGAAGGGCGCGGCAAGGCCCAGGCCGACACGCTGCGCCGCACGCGCAGCGAGACGACGGCCCGCGTGCGTCGGCCCGACGGTTCGATCGAGGAGCGTCCGTCGTCGCTCCTGCAGGTCGGCGACCGCTGCGTCGTTTCCGCCGGCGACGTGATCCCGGGCGACGGCGACGTCGTCGAGGGCATCGCCACGGTCGACGAGTCGGCGATCACCGGCGAGTCGGCCCCGGTGATCCGCGAGTCGGGCGGCGACCGCTCGGCGGTCACCGGCGGCACGCGGGTGCTCAGCGACGAGATCGTCGTGCAGATCACCGCCAAGCCCGGCGAGACGTTCCTCGACCGGATGATCGCCCTCGTCGAGGGCGCCGACCGGCAGAAGACGCCGAACGAGATCGCCCTGACGATCCTGCTGGCCGGGCTCACGATCATCTTCGTGCTCGCCGTCGTCACCCTGCAGCCGTTCGCGATCTACTCGGGCGCCGAGCAGAGCGTCATCGTGCTCGTCGCCCTGTTGGTGTGCCTGATCCCGACGACGATCGGCGGACTGCTGTCGGCGATCGGCATCGCCGGCATGGACCGCCTCGTGCAGCGCAACGTGTTGGCGATGTCCGGCCGGGCGGTCGAAGCGGCCGGTGACGTCACCACCCTGCTGCTCGACAAGACCGGCACCATCACCTACGGGTCGCGCCAGGCGGCCGAGATGATCCCCGTCACCGGCGTGACCGAGCGTGAGCTCGCCGACGGCGCGTTGGCGTCGTCGCTCGCCGACGAAACCCCGGAAGGTCGCTCGATCGTCGACCTCGCCGTGCGCGAGTACGGGCTCGTGATCGTCGAGGACCCGGGCGCCGTGCTGGTGCCGTTCACCGCCCAGACCCGCATGTCCGGCCTCGACATGACGTCCGGCCGGAGGGTGCGCAAGGGAGCCGCCGACTCGGTGCGCCAGTTCGTCGAGGCCGAGGGCGGCCACGTGCCCCTCGAGGTCGGCCCGATCGTCGAGCGCGTCTCGCGCGATGGCGCCACCCCGCTGGTCGTCGCCGAGCAGGCCGACGCATCGGCGAGTTGGCGGATCCTCGGCGTCATCCGGCTCAAGGACACCGTGAAGCCGGGCATGCGCGAGCGCTTCGACCAGCTGCGGGCGATGGGCATCCGCACCGTGATGATCACCGGCGACAACCCGCTCACGGCGGCGGCCATCGCGTCGGAGGCCGGGGTCGACGACTTCCTCGCCGAGGCCACGCCCGAGGACAAGATGGCGCTGATCCAGCGCGAGCAGGCCGGCGGCAACCTCGTGGCGATGACCGGCGACGGCACCAACGACGCGCCCGCGCTGGCCCAGGCCGACGTCGGGCTGGCGATGAACACCGGCACCCAGGCCGCCAAAGAGGCCGGCAACATGGTCGACCTCGACTCGAACCCGACCAAGCTGATCGAGGTCGTCGAGGTCGGCAAGCAGCTGCTGATCACCCGCGGCTCGCTGACCACGTTCTCGATCGCCAACGACCTCGCCAAGTACTTCGCCATCATCCCGGCGATGTTCTCCGCCGTCATCCCCGAGCTGGACTCGCTCAACGTCATGCACCTCGCCAGCGCCCGCTCGGCGATCCTGTCGGCGGTCATCTTCAACGCCCTCATCATCGTGGCGCTGGTGCCGCTGGCCCTGCGAGGGTGTCAAGTTCGTCGCCGAGTCGGCGGCCGATGTGCTGCGCCGCAACCTGCTCATCTACGGCCTCGGCGGCGTGATCGCCCCGTTCGTCGGCATCAAGATCATCGACATGATCATCTCCGCCATCGGCCTGAGCTGATCGAAGACGAAGGACCATCCATGCGCGCACTGACCCGCCAACTGCGACCCGCCTTGCTGATGGTGATCGTCTTCACGGTGCTCACCGGGCTCGCCTACCCGCTCGTCGTCACCGCCGTCTCCCAGGTGGCCTTCCACGATCGGGCCAACGGCTCGCTGATCGAGCGCGGCGGCACGATCGTCGGCAGCCGCCTCATCGGCCAGAGCTTCGCCGCCCCGCAGTACTTCCACCCGCGGCCCTCGGCGGCGGGCGCCGGCTACGACGGCGGGGCCAGCTCGGGCTCGAACCTCGGCCCGACCAACCCCGACCTGCTGGACGCGGTCGCCGAGCGGGCCGTCGCCTACCGCGCCGAGAACGGCCTGGCCGACGGCGCGCTGGTGCCGGTCGACGCCGTGACGGCATCGGGCTCGGGCCTCGATCCGCACATCTCGGTCGCCAACGCCCGCATCCAGGCGACGCGCGTCGCCGCCGAGCGTGGCCTCGACGTCGACACCGTCCGCCGGATGATCGACGACCACACCGCCGGCCGCGCCTTCGGGGTGCTCGGCGAGCCGGCCGTCAACGTCGTCACCCTCAACCTGGCCCTCGACGACCTGACGTCGGCGCAGTAGCGCGGGGCGTTGGCCGCTGGCGGCCGTGGTCTGCCACCATGGATCGGCACGTCTCTCACCGACGACAACGGGGGCCGAACATGGCAGAGGAAACGAACGAGACGATCGACGCGCTCGCCTGGGAGCAGCGCACCTTCGCGCCCTCGGACGCGTTCAAGAAGGACGCCCTCGTCGTCGACACGGCGATGTACGACGCCGCGGCGGCCGACGACGAGGGCTTCTGGGCGAGCCAGGCCCACGAGCTGCTCGACTGGTCGACCGACTGGCACACCATCCTCGAGTGGGAGCTCCCGTTCGCCAAGTGGTTCGTCGGCGGCCGGCTCAACGTGTCGCACAACTGCCTCGACCGCCATGTGACGGCCGGCCACGGCGACCGCGTGGCGATCCATTGGGAGGGCGAGCCCGGTGACACCCGCACGGTCACCTACGCCGAGCTGCACGCCGAGGTGCAGCGCTTCGCCAACGCGTTGAAGGGCCTCGGCGTCGCCAAGGGTGACCGCGTCAACATCTACCTGCCGATGGTGCCCGAGGCCGTGGTGGCGATGCTCGCCTGCGCCCGCATCGGGGCTCCGCACAGCGTGGTGTTCGGGGGCTTCTCCGCCCAGGCGCTCGCCGACCGCATCATCGACGCCGAGGCCAAGCTGCTCATCACCGCCGACGGCGGCTACCGCCGCGGCGAGGTGTTCCCGCTCAAGCCGGCCGCCGACGAGGCGGTCGCCGCATCGTCGACGATCGAGCACGTCGTCGTCGTGCGGCGGGGCGGCAACGACGTCGAGATGGTCGACGGGCGCGACCACTGGTACCACGACCTCGTCGCGGCCGCCGACGCCGACTGCCCGGCCGAGCCGATGGACGCCGAGGACCTGTTGTTCCTGCTGTACACGTCGGGCACGACGGGCAAGCCCAAGGGCATCATGCACACCACCGGCGGCTACCTCACCCACGTCGCCTACACCCACAAGTACGTCTTCGACATCCACCCCGACACCGACGTCTACTGGTGCACCGCCGACGTCGGCTGGGTGACCGGTCACAGCTACATCGTCTACGGGCCGCTCGCCAACGGCGCCACCACCGTGATGTACGAGGGCGTGCCCAACTTCCCGGGCAACGACCGCTTCTGGGCGATCGTCGAGAAGTACGGCGTCACGGTGCTGTACACGGCGCCGACGGCGATCCGCACGTTCATGAAGTGGGGGTCCGAGGAGCCGGCCAAGCACGACCTGTCGAGCCTGCGGGTGATCGGCTCGGTCGGCGAGCCGATCAACCCCGAGGCGTGGATGTGGTACCGCGAGCACATCGGCGGGGGCACCTGTCCGGTGGTCGACACGTGGTGGCAGACCGAGACCGGAGGGATCATGATCAGCCCCTTGCCGGGGGCGACGGTCACCAAGCCGGGTTCGGCGACGTTCCCGCTGCCCGGCGTGTCGGCCGAGGTCGTCGACGAAGGGGGCGGGGTGGTGACCCGCGGTGGCGGGTACCTCACGCTCACCCGCCCGTGGCCGGGCATGCTGCGCGGCATCTGGGGCGACGCCGAGCGCTACCAGCAGACGTACTGGAGCCGCTACCCCGGCCGCTACTTCGCCGGCGACGGCGCCAAGCTGGACGACGACGGGTACCTGTGGCTGCTCGGCCGGGTCGACGACGTGATGAACGTGTCGGGGCACCGCATCTCGACCACCGAGGTGGAGTCGGCGCTGGTGTCGCATCCGGCGGTGGCCGAGGCCGCGGTCGTGGGCGCCACCGACGCCACCACCGGCCAGGCGATCGTCGCCTACGTGACGACGCGTGGCGGCGCCGACGTCGCCATCGGCGAGCTGCGCGACCACGTCGCCACCGAGATCGGGGCGATCGCCAAGCCCAAGACGATCTACTTCACCCCCGACCTGCCGAAGACCCGCAGCGGCAAGATCATGCGCCGCCTGCTGCGCGACATCGCCGAGGGGCGCAACCTCGGCGACACCACCACCCTGGCCGACTCGACCGTCGTGTCGGAGATCCAGCGCCGCGCCGCCGAGGCCCCGCCGGAGGACTGACCGTCGACTCCCGACCGATCGGTCGATGGGGTCGTGAACGGCCGCGAGCGCGGGCGCGTAGAGTGCAGTTCGCTGCACCGATTCGGAGCGGCGTCACGATGGAAGGGGACCACGCATGGCCAGCCTCGATGACATGGTGAGCCAACTGCCGATGGACCAGATCGCCCAGGCGCTCGGCGTCGACGAGGCGACCGCCGCGGCCGCCACGAAGAAGGCGATCCCGGCACTCGTGCAGGGGATGCAGGCGAACGCGACGTCCGACCCGGCGAAGGCGGCGGCGTTGGCCAAGGCGATCGCCGCCCACGCCCAGCAGGCCGCCGCCGCCAGCGCGACCGCAGCCGCCGGAGCCGCCACCGGCACCGCCGGCGCGATCGACATCTCCAATGTCGACACCGCCGACGGGGAGAAGATCGTCGGGCACGTCTTCGGCGACAACACCGAACAGGTCACCAACCAGCTCGGTGGACTGGTGGCGGCGACGGCGGCGCCGACCTGTTCAAGAAGCTGCTGCCGATGCTCGCCCCGCTCGTCATGGGCTTCCTCGCCAAGAACCTCGGCGGCGGCGGTGGTGGCGGCAGCGGGAGCGGCACCAGTGGTGGCGGCGGTGGCGGTCTCGGTGGGCTGCTCAGCAAGATCATGTCGATGTTCGGCGGCGGCTCGAAGTCGGCGACCGGCTCGACCACCGCGGCGAGCGGCTCGGACGACCTCGGTGGCCTGCTCGGCGGCCTGCTCGGCGGCGCCGGCGGCGACATCGGCGATGCGCTCGGTGGCCTGCTCGGCGGCGGGAGCAAGTAGCGCCGCGTCATCGTCGTCAGCCGGCGATCTGGTCAGCTCGACAGTTCTCGATATCGAGAAGTCGGGTGACCGATCGCCGTTCGAGACGACAGTGACCAGATCGCTAGACGGGGAAGAGGGCGCGGTTCAACAGCATGTCGGTGGCCGTGGGGTAGTGACCGGGGCCGTCCACGACCACTCGGATCACCGGCCCCACCGCCTCGACCGTCGCGCCGGGCAGCAGTTCGGAGAGCGGACGGCCGCTCACCGAATCGGTGCCGTCGGCCAGCCACGCCGCCATCGCCTCGGCGTTGGCGGCTGCCGACGCGTCGTCGGAGTGGGTGACCTCGATCTCGGTGCGGGGGTTGCCGTCGGGGTCGACCACCTCGACCACGAGGATGCTGGCGTAGGGCACCAGCTGGGGAAGCGAGGCGAGCAGTTGCTCGATCGTGTCGGCCGACGCGTCGAGCGGCGGCATGAACAGGGTCGTCCCCGGGACGCCGATCGCCTGCAGCACGGTGGCGCCGGCATCGTCGAGCATCGTCGCGGCCGCGGCGAACGGACCGGTGTCGAGCACGCTCGGCGCGCTGCCGTCCGCCGCCGCGAGCGCCGCCTGCATGTCGTCGGCGGTGAGTGTCTGCACGACCGTGGCCTGGTCGGTGCCGCCGACGGCGAGGTGGCCGGACTGGCCCAGCGGGCGCAACGGCGAGCGCCGATCGACGTGCACCTCGGTGTCGTCATCGCCCCACGAGTAGAACGCGCCGTCGGCACCGTCGACCTCGGTCAGCTCGGCGGACCACACCGGGTCGGTGGTGAGCGCGGTGCGAACGGCGTCGGGCGTGACGGTCGTGTCGGCGACGACGACTCGCCGCGGTGGCGCGAGCACGGACGCCTCGCGCTCGATGTCGAGCGTGGTGAAACCGATCTCCTCGCGACTGCGGTCGAGATCGAGGTCGGGGGCGAACAGCACCGGCGGCTGGGAGTAGGTGGCCACCTCGAAGGTGCGACCGATCGCGTCCAGGCGCTCGGCGGTGTCGCGGCCGACCCCCAGACGCTCCCACCCGAGGGCGCGGTCGGTGTAGTACAGCACGGCGCCGTCGGCGGACAGCATCGTCGCCGGCAGGTCGGCCAGTGCCGCGGCGAACGCCGTACCGCCGCCACCGGCCGGTGTCGGCGTCGGGGCCGTCGCCGACACCGCGCCGGCGGTCGTCGCAGCAGCGACCACCACGATCGCCGCCAGCGCCGGCGTGAGCCGCCGAGCGACGCGGTGTCGCGTCGATCGGCGCCATCAGTCGCGGAAGTTCTGGAACTGCACCGGGATGCCGAGATCCTCCGCCTTGATCAGTGCGATCACCGCCTGCAGGTCGTCGCGCTTCTTGCCGTTCACCCGCACCGTGTCCCCCTGGGTCTGGCTCGACACACCCTTGGGACCCTTGTCCTTGATCAGCCGGTTGATCTCGCGAGCCTTGTCCGACGAGATCCCCACCTGCAGGGTCGCCACCTGGCGCACCGTGTTCTGCGTCGCCTCCTGCACGTCGCCGTAGTCGAGGCCCTTGAGCGACACGCCGCGCTTCACGAGCTTCTCCTCGAGCACCTGACGCAACGCCCGGAGGCGGTCCTCGCTCACGCTCCGCAGGGTGAAGCTGAGCTCGTTCTGCTCGATGGAGGAGTTGGTGTTCTTGAAGTCGAAGCGGGTGCCGATCTCACGCTGGGCCTGGTCGACGGCGTTGCGCACCTCTTGACTGTCGACCTCGGACACGACATCGAAGCTGGCCATGCCCCGACAGTACCCGCCGCTGCGATTGGCGCACCCGGCCGGTACGATCGTCGCCCGCTCCCGCGTGCGGGGGCGGATGGGTCGGTGCCCGAGCGGCCAAAGGGAGCAGACTGTAAATCTGCCGGCATTGCCTACGGAGGTTCAAATCCTTCCCGGCCCACCAACGAGGCGCGGCGCGGCGCGATGACGCCCCGCCGCCGGCGCACCTGAGCGTCGACGGCGCAGCGACCGAGATGGTCCGCGGACGACTGCGCCGCCGTGCCTACGATCCCGACCGATGCCCGGCGCGCCGACTCCGGCCACCGTGACCACCGCGCCATTGGCGCGTCGGCGTTCCGGTGGCCTGCTGCTGTTCGCGTCGGGCTCGCACGAGCCGCTGGCCCGGCGTCCCACCGACATCGCGCTGGCGATCGTCACCGCCTTCGTCATCGTGCTGGTGGGCGTGCTGCACTCGGTGGCGAGCGACGTCGGCGCTGCCGCCACGGCGCTGGCCGCGTCGTTGCCGGATTTCTTCGATCCGCTGTGGTCGGCCTTGGTCTGGACGGCACTCGGGTGGGCGCTGGCGCTGGTCGTGGTCGCCGCGGCGCGTCACCGCATGGTGCTGCTCGCCTCGATGGCGGCCGGGATGGCCCTCGGAGGGCTCGCCGCGCTCGGCCTGCACGTGCTCATCACCGGCGGCTCCTGGGGCTCGGCGTGGCGGTTCATGGGCCTCGACGGTCCGCCCTCGTTCCCGCCGGGCGCCATCACCATCGCCAGCGCGGCGATCGCCGTGGCGTCGCCGTACCTCACCCGCCCGTTCCGGCACCTCGGCCGGTGGCTCATCGGCGCCGCGGTCGTCGGCTCGATGCTGCTCGGCGCGCTGGCGATCGGCGGGGCGATCGCCACGGCCGCGGTCGGCCTGCTGGCGGCGGCGATCGTGCACCTCGTCGTCGGGTCGCCCGGTGGCCGCCCGACGAACTCCCGCATCGAACGGGCACTGGGCGAGCTCGGCGTCGATGCCCGCGAGCTCCAGGCGGTGCCGATGCACCGCTCGGGCGTCATGTTGTTCACCGCCACCGACGATGTCGGGCCGCTGGCGGTCAAGGTCTACGGACGCGATGCCTGGGATGCCCAGCTGCTCGCCACGTTGTGGCGGCTGTTGTGGTACCGCGGCGCGCAACGGACGGCGCGGCTGAGCCGACTCCAGCTCGTCGAGCACGAGGGGTTCATCACCCTGTTGACCGAGCGGGCCGGGGTGCGAGCCCCGCGGCTCGTCGTCGCCGGGAGCGCCGGCAACGGCGACGCCCTGCTGGTCGTGCGACCCGATGGTGAGCCGGTCGCGCCGGGAACGATCGACCTGCCCGACGCGGCCGTCGAGGGTCTCTGGGAGGAGCTGCGCCAGCTCGGCGCCGCCGGCATCACCCACTCCGACATCGATTTCGATCGCATCGTGCGCCGACCCGACGGCACGGTCGGCTTCGGCGACTTCGCCACGGCCGAGGTGGCCGCCACCGACGCCGAGATGACGCGCGACCGCGCCCAGCTCCTGGCTCTGACCATCGCCATGCTCGACGACGCCCGGGCGGTGGCGATCGCTCGCCGCACGCTCGGCGACGACGCCCTCGCCGCCACCGTGCCGTACCTCCAGGAGGCGGCCCTGCCCCGCGGGATCCGCAACGTGCTCGAGGACCAGCACGTCGACCTCGACGACGTGCGCGACTCGCTCAGCAGCACGCTCGGCGTCGAGCAGCAGCCACTGGTCAAGCTGCGGCGCGTCTCGCTCGGCTCGGTGCTCAACCTCGCCCTGCTCGCGCTCGCGGCGTACACGATGATCGCCCTCATCGGCGGCGTGGACCTCAACACGTTCATCGAGGAGGTGCGTGATGCGAGCTGGCCGTGGCTGCTGTGGGGGCTGATCATCGCCCAGCTGGCGCGGGTGCCCAGCGCGGTGAGCACCGTCGGCGCGGTGCGCCGGCCGGTGCCGCTCGGGCCGCTCGTGCTGTTGCAGTTCGCGATCTGCTACATCAACCTGGCGATCCCGGCGTCCGCGGCCCGCGTCGCGGTCAACGTGCGCTTCCTGCAGCGCTTCGGCATCCCGGCCGCGGCGGCGATGTCGGCCGGCGCGATCGACTCGGTGTCGGGGTTCATCGTCCAGATCGTGTTGTTCCTCCTCGTGTTCGGGGCGTCGGGCGTCACGCTGTCGTTCTCCACCGACCTGTCCGACAGCGTCGGGTTCCTCACGATCATCGTCATCGGGATCGTCGCCGTCCTGGTCGTCGCCGGCATCGTGCTGGCGCTCAAGCCCAAGTGGCGGGCGGCGGTGCTGCGCGTGGTGCACCACGTGCTCGATTCGCTGCGGGTGCTGCGCAGCCCGGTGAAGCTGGCCCAGCTGTTCCTCGGCAACCTGGCGTCACAGCTGCTGTTCGCCGCCGCCTTCGGCGCGTGCGTCCACGCCTTCGGCCAGCACGCGTCGTTCGCCGATCTGATCCTGATCAACACGGCGGTGTCGCTGTTCGCCGGGCTGCTCCCGATCCCGGGCGGCATCGGGGTGTCGGAGGCCGGTCTGACGCTCGGCCTGACGGCGATCGGCATCGACAACGAGACCGCGTTCGCCATCGCCCTCGCCTACCGGGTGGCCAGCTTCTACCTGCCGCCGGTCTGGGGCTTCGTGTGCTACCGGCGCCTCATCCAGCGCCGCTATCTGTAGTGCCGGGCCCGGCTACAGCACCACCAGCATCGCCGTCACCTGCAGCAGCACGACGCCGGCGGTGATCGCGGCGATCGTGCGTGGCGTTCCGTCGGCCGGCCCGCTCGGGCGCAGCAGTCGACGCTGACGCAGCCCGCCGGCAACGCAGATGACGAGCACCGCCGCCACGGCGACGACCACGGCGAAGGCGTGGCGGCCTCCGGTGTGGGCGTCGTGAGCGACGAGCAAGGCGGCGACCACCGCAACGAGCTGGGTGCGGCCGTAGGCCATGAACGTGCGCTCGGCCTGCAGGCCCCGGTCGCCCGATCCCGGCGCCACGCCCCCGGTCACGCCGTCGCCATGAGGACGAACGCCACGATCGCAACGATGGCGACGCCGGCGGCGGCCAGGGGCACCAACGGCGACGGCGGCAACGGCGCACCGCGTCGCATCGCCTGCTGCACGGCCCGCCACCGGAGGTAGCCGCCGGTCGACAGCACGATGCTCGCCCCGATCGCCAGCAGCGCGAGCGCCGTGCGTCCTCCGCCGCCGATCGGTTCGATCAGCTGGCGCACGGCGACCCCACCGGCCAGCAGCCCGAGCGACGTGCGGATCCAGGCGAGGAAGGTGCGCTCGTTGGCCAGCGTGAAGCGGTAGTCCGGCTCGACCTCGTCGGCGCGGTCGGACCCGCCGCCGTCGGTGGCGCGCGCTCCGTCCATGCCCTTGGCAACGTAGCCGTGGGGATGACGGCCGACGAGCGTCCGTCGATGGGCGACCCAGCGAGGTGTGAGCACAGCGTGCGGAAACCGCACGCCTGACTCACCGTTCGCGGTCGTCGACGCACTCCGCGCTCTCACCGGGCGACGGCCTAACCTACGTCGGTGCTCATCCTTGCAATCATCTCGTTCGGCATGATCATCGGCGCCATCGCGCAGTGGATCCTCGGCCAGACCAAGCGCGGCGGCGGTGTCGACTGGGCGATGGCGCTCATCGCCGGGCTGGTCGGCTCGTTCGTCGGCGGCCTGCTGTTCAGCCTGATCGCCGGCGACGGTCTGGCGTTCCGCCCGAGCGGCATCATCGGCTCGCTGATCGGGGCGCTGCTGGTGACCTTCGGCTGGAGCTGGTGGCGCCGGCGCGAAGCCGCCCACTGATCGGGTCCGCCGCCGCACGCGCGGCGACGTGGCCACGCCGGCATGATCCCCGCCCCGGATGCCGACGTGACGTACTGTTGAACGGTGATCCGAATCATGATCAATCTGGGCTTGTCGTTGCTCGGCAACGCCTTCGGGTTGCTCGTCGCCAACTGGGTGCTCGACGACATGAGCATGACCTGGGAGGCGTGGCTGATCGCCGTGCTGATCTTCACCGGCGCGATGATCATCCTCCAGCCGCTGGTGCTGAAGATGAGCCTGCGCTACGGCACCGCGCTCGGGGGCAGCTCGGCGCTCATCTCGACGTTCTTCGCCCTGCTGATCACCACGCTGATCACCAACGACCTGAACATCGACGGGGCGACCACCTGGCTGCTCGCCACGGTGATCGTGTGGCTGGTGTCGATGCTCGGCGGCCTGTTCCTGCCGTGGCTCCTGCTGCGCCACTCGAAGTACGCGCGCAACCCGACGAGGGCGATGTCCAACGAGGTGAGCGCCCAGACCAAGACCTGGTCCTGAGCTCGGTCGCCAGCGGGCGGCTCACGTGAGGATCGTCGCCGCCGATGCCGGCGGCGTGCTGGTCGCGCTCGCCATCGGGGTCGCCATCGCGGCCGTCGTCGGCCTGCTGCTCACCTACGGGCTGCGCTGGCTCGGTCGCCGGATCAACTTCGACCTGCACCTGCGGGCATCCTGGCGGTCGCCGGTGGTGCTGCTCGCCGTGGCCGTCGCCGCGCGCTGGGTGTTGTACCGGGCCAAGGACGAGCAGGAGTGGACCGGCCCCGTCAGCGACCTCCTCGACATCGCGATCATCGGCATCATCGGGTGGATCGCGCTGCTGATCGTGCACGCCATCGGGTCGACGGTGATGGAACGGATCCGCGAGCAGGACGCGGACAGCCGCGGCTCGCGCCGCCTGCAGACGAAGGTTCGGCTGCTCGAACGGGTCGCCGGCGCGATCATCATCACCATCACCGTCGGCGCGGCGCTGTGGACGCTCCCGGCGGTGCAACAGCTCGGCGCCACCATCCTCGCCTCGGCCGGCATCATCGGCGTCGTCGCCGGCATCGCCGCCCAATCGACGCTCGGCAACCTCTTCGCCGGCCTGCAGCTCGCCTTCACCGACGCCATCCGCATCGACGACATCGTCGACATCGGCAACCTCGGCAACATCGGTGATCAGTGGGGGCGGGTCGACGAGATCACGCTGTCGTACGTCGTGGTGAGGGTGTGGGACGGGACGTCGTTGATCCTGCCGTGCACCTACTTCACGACCACCGGCTTCCGCAACCGCACCCACGACCAGGTCGCCGTCACCGGCACCGTCGAGCTCGCTGCGACGTGGCAGGTGCCGATCGAGGCGCTGCGCACCGAGCTCGCCCGGGTGCTGGCGCAGTCGCCGGAGTGGGACGGCGCCGTCGGCACCATCAGCATCACCGACGCCTCGACCCCCGTGCTCCAGGTCGTCGCTCTGGTGTCGGCGGCGAGCAACGATCAGCTGGGCCCATTGCGCACGACGGTGCGCGAGGCGCTGGTCGAGTTCATCCGGCGCGAGCACCCCGAGGCGATGCCGGCGGCACTCCCGGCGCCGTCACCGCCCGCCGGCTGATCGACCGCGGCGAGGATCCCCGAGTGCCTCGCGGACCCCGTGCTAGCGTGCATTCGTCCTGGTCACAGCCACCAGGGGCGTGAGCCAGCAGCACCTGCCGGACAGGGAGGCACGTCGACATGAGCATGCAACCCATGAACGCCGAGAAGCCGCCGACCGGCGGCCTCACCGTCGGCGGCGTCACGATCCCACCGCGAGTCGCCGGCGGCGGGATCATCGCCATCCTCGTCCTGATCTTCATCCTCCAGAATCGCGACACCTACCAGGTCAACTTCCTCTGGCTGAACATCGAGTCGCCGCTGTGGTTGTGGTTCCTGATCATGTTCGTCGCTGGCGGGATCGTCGGCTGGATCGCCTCGCGCAACCGCATCCGGCGCAAGGCGCTGGCGAAGCAGGCCGCCGCGCGGTTGACGACAGGCGCGGAGTGACCGCGCCTCAGAGCAGGCGCTGCATCACCGCCACGTCCAGCCAGCGGTTGAACTTGCGTCCGACCTGGCGCTCGATGCCGACCAGCTCGAAGCCGCACTTGGCGTGCAGGGCGCGCGATGCGGTGCCCGACGCCTCGATGCGGGCGATCACCGAGTGGAAGCCGGAGGCGGTGGCGATCTCGACGAGGTTGGACAGCAGCAGCGTGCCCACGCCGCCGCCGGTCATCGCCCGGTCGACGTACACCGAGTCCTCGACCGTCGTCGAGTAGGCCGCCCGGTCCTTGTACGGCGACAGCGAGGCGAACCCGACCACCGCGCCGGGCGCCGGGCCGGCGACGGCGGCGATCGCCGAGAAGGCGCCCGACCGGGCCGTGATCCAGCGCTCCTGGTCGACCAGCGTGCGGGGGACGAGGTCGAACGTGCTCGTGGCGGTGGTGACCTCGCGGTTGTAGATGGCGCGGATCGCCTCGGCGTCGGCGACGGTTGCCGGCCGGATCGTGATCGTGGGGGTGGCCATCGGCGGGCGACAGTAGCGGCGCTCGCCGTGCGCTGCCCACGCCGTTGCCGTGGCGAACATCGACCGGCCCGGGCTGTGGACGGCCACAGGCGGCCGCTATGCTGGCACGCTGGTTCGTGGCGGACCGACGCGTCTCGCCACGGTCTGCAGCGCCCTCTTAGCTCAGTCGGCAGAGCACAGCCATGGTAAGGCTGGTGTCGTGGGTTCGATTCCCACAGAGGGCTCGACCGGACGGTCCGCGAAAGCGGTCGCCCGGCGACGACAACAAGGACCCGGCGGCGTAGCTCAGTCGGTCAGAGCATCCGGCTCATAATCGGAAGGTCATCGGTTCGATCCCGATCGCCGCTACCAATCCACCGCATTCATCAACTCTCGGAGAGGCATCGACAAACACCATGAGCAAGGCGAAGTTTGAGCGGACGAAGCCGCATGTGAATATTGGGACGATGGGTCATATTGATCATGGGAAGACGACGTTGACGGCGGCGATTTCGAAGACGTTGGCGGATCGTGGGTTGGCGGAGTACACGCCGTTTGATTCGATTGATAAGGCGCCGGAGGAGAAGGCGCGGGGGATTACGATTTCGATTGCTCATATCGAGTATGAGACTGAGAATCGGCATTATGCGCATGTGGACATGCCGGGTCATGCGGATTACATCAAGAACATGATTACGGGTGCGGCGCAGGTGGATGGGGCGATTTTGGTGGTGGCGGCGACGGATGGTCCGATGCCGCAGACTCGTGAGCATGTGTTGTTGGCGCGTCAGGTGGGGGTGCCGTCGATCATCGTGGCGTTGAACAAGGCGGACATGGTCGATGATGAGGAGTTGTTGGATCTGGTGGAGCTCGAGGTTCGCGAGTTGTTGAGCGAGTACGAGTTCCCGGGTGATGATGTGCCGATTGTGCGGGTGTCGGCGTTGAAGGCGTTGGAGGGTGACGCTGAGTGGCAGGCCAAGGTGATGGAGTTGATGGCGGCGGCTGATGCGTTCATCCCGGAGCCGGAGCGGGATCTGGACAAGCCGTTCTTGATGCCGATCGAGGATGTGTTCACGATCACGGGTCGTGGGACGGTGGTGACCGGCAAGGTGGAGCAGGGGGTGGTGCATACCGGTGATGACATCGAGATCGTCGGGTTGCGTGCGACGCAGAAGACGACGTGTACGGGTGTGGAGATGTTCCGCAAGCTTCTGGATCAGGGGCAGGCGGGTGACAACATCGGTGCGCTTGTTGCGGGGGACGAAGAAAGAGGATGTGGAGCGGGGTCAGGTGTTGTGTAAGCCGGGGAGTATTACGCCGCACACGAATTTTGAGGGTCAGGTGTATGTGTTGACGCAGAAGGAGGGTGGCCGTCATAAGCCGTTCTTCAACAATTACCGGCCGCAGTTCTTTTTCCGGACGACGGATGTGACGGGCACGATCGAGTTGCCGGAGGGTACGGAGATGGTGATGCCGGGTGACAATGTGGCGATGACTGTCGAGTTGGGCAAGCCGATCGCCATGGACGAGGGTCTGCGGTTCGCTATCCGTGAGGGTGGCCGCACCGTCGGTGCCGGCCGCGTCACCAAGATCATCAAGTAAGGAAACCCACGGGGGCTCCGCCCCCGTGACCCCCGAAGAACTCCCAGACAAGACACGAGAGAAGACGACATGCCGAAGAACGACAAGCGGGTGAAGATCACCCTCGAGTGCACCGAGTGCAAGCGGCGCAACTACATCACCGTGAAGTCCAAGGTCAACGACCGCGAGCGCCTGGAGATGAAGAAGTACTGCGCCCACGAGCGTCGGCACACGACGCACAAGGAGACCCGCTGACCTCTCAGCGGGCGTCCGACCCCAGGCCGGCGAACGCCGTGACGGCTCCCCGCCCGATACCCTGGGTCACCCGCAGAGGGCAGTAGCTCAGCTGGTAGAGCATCGGTCTCCAAAACCGACGGTCGGGGGTTCGAGTCCCTCCTGCCCTGCCCACCACCACCGAACGAAACACACAGATGTCCATCGAGGATCTCAACCGCGAGCAAAAGCGGAACCTGCGCCGCATGGGCGCCGTCGACGACAAGGGTGCCCCCACGCGCGTCCAGCGCACGGCGGGACCCAAGACGTCCCGGGTCGGGCCGGCGCAGTACATGCGCGAGGTCCGCGACGAGATGCGCAAGGTCGCCTGGCCGACCAAGGACGAGATCGTGCGCTACTCGATCGTCGTGATCATCACGGTGATCCTCTACACGGCGCTCGTCAGCGGCGCCGACTTCCTGTTTGCGTACATGTCGGAATGGCTGTACGGGTGAGCAACATGACCGATGAGAACGAGTTCGACGTGCACGAGGTGACCCCGGCCGACGACCGCGCTGCCGACGACCAGCGCTTCGAGACCATCGCCGTCGGCGACGACGTCGACGGCGACGGCACGGCCGACGTGGAGGCGGGTGACGTCGCGATCGTCTTCGACGTCACGGCCGAGCGCCTCGACGCCGAGGGCGTCGACGCCGAGGAGATCGCCGAAGAGGTGGCCGAGGAGCCCGCCGACGACCCGTCGCGCCGGCCCGGCGAGTGGTACGTCGTGCACACCCAGTCCGGGTACGAGAAGAAGGTCACCGCCAACCTCCACGCTCGCATCCAGAGCATGAACATGGAAGACAAGATCTTCGAGGTCGTCATCCCGATGGAGGACGTCGTCGAGTTCAAGAACGGTCGCAAGCAGACCGTGCAGAAGAAGGTCTTCCCCGGCTACCTGCTGGTGCGCTGCCGCATGGACGACGAGTCCTGGTACTGCATCCGCAACACCCCCGGCGTCACCGGGTTCGTCGGTCAGAGCCGCCAGGGCCAGAAGCCCACGCCGCTCACCCGGCGCGAGGTGCTCACCTTCCTGTCGGCCAAGGGCGACGGCGCCGAGGCGCCGGCGCGCGCCAAGCCCCGCCTCGAGTACGAGGTCGGCGAGAGCGTCCGCGTGAAGGAAGGCCCCTTCGCCGACTTCTCCGGTGAGATCGCCGAGATCAACGCCGACCACATGAAGCTCAAGGTCCTGGTCAACATCTTCGGGCGCGAGACGCTCGTCGAGATGGACTTCAGCCAGGTCGCCAAGCTGTAACCCCGCAGATATACGAGAGAGAGCAAGAGTCATGGCCAAGAAGAGGGTCGCGGCGATCGTCAAGATCCAGATCCCGGCCGGCAAGGCCAGCCCGGCACCGCCCGTGGGCACCGCCCTCGGGACCGCACGGGGTCGCCATCATGGACTTCGTCAAGGCGTACAACGCCGCCACCGAAGCCCAGACCGGCACGATCGTCCCCGTCGACATCACCGTGTTCGAGGACCGCACGTTCACGTTCGTGCTGAAGACGCCGCCCACGCCGGTGCTGCTGCGCGAGAAGGCGGGCCTCGACAAGGCCTCCAAGGAGCCGGGCAAGGTCGTCGCCGGCAAGGTGACCGAGGCCCAGGTCGCCGAGATCGCCGAGATCAAGATGCGCGACCTCAACGCCTACGACCTCGAGGCCGCCAAGCAGCAGGTGCGCGGCACCGCCCGTTCGATGGGCATCAACGTCGTCGCCTGAGCGCGGCCGCGTCACCCCACCACCACGACCAACCAGACCATTCGAAACGTCTCGACCGGGAGCACCTCGCCCGGCGAGCTCGACCACGAGGGAGACATCCATGTCGGGCAAGAAGAACGTCGACGCGCTGAAGCAGTTCGACCGTGACCGCCTCTACACCCCCACCGAAGCGCTCGACCTGGCCAAGCGCACGGCGTCCGCCACGTTCGACGAGTCGATCGACGTCGCCGTGCGCCTCGGCGTCGATCCGCGCAAGGCCGACCAGATGGTGCGCGGCACCGTCGCCCTGCCGTCGGGCACCGGCAAGGACGTCCGCGTCGCCGTGTTCGCCGCTGGCGACGCCGCCGTCGAGGCCCGTGAAGCCGGTGCCGACCTCGTCGGGGCCGACGACCTCGCCGCCCAGGTCGAGGCGGGCAAGTTCGACTTCGACGTGGCGATCGCCACGCCGGACATGATGCCCCTCGTCGGCCGCCTCGGGCGTGCCCTCGGACCGCGTGGCCTGATGCCCAACCCCAAGACCGGCACCGTCACCACCGACGTCGGCCGCGCGGTCACGGAGTTCAAGGGCGGCAAGGTCGAGTACCGCACCGACCGCTACGGCAACATCCACGTCCCGCTGGGCAAGGCGAGCTTCGAGCCGGCCGCACTCGAGGCCAACTTCCGCGCCGTGATCGACGAGCTCAACCGGGCCAAGCCGGCGTCCGCCAAGGGCCGCTACATGCGCAAGATCACCGTGTCGTCGACGATGGGCCCCGGCGTCCACATCGACACCACCCGCCTGCGCCCCGACCTCACCACCGCCTGACGCCAACCGGAGGGCACCAGCTGGACCGTACGGACCAGCTGGTGCCCTCCGGTTGCGCCGGCGATAGCGTTCAACACTCACAAACAACCGGTCGCTCGCCGCAGACCGCTGGTCCGCCCTCGTCCGACGAGGGTGGGTAATGGAGTCCGCTCCGCCAGCCGAGGTGCACGCCCCTCGATGACGCTCGACGCGTCGTCGTGGTGCTCGCTCCCCAGCGGGCCACCACGACCACATCGAGAGGAGGTGTGCACATGAACAAACCTGTGATGGAGAACCCGCGGCCCGAGAAGGTCGCCACGGTCGACGAGATCCTCGCCAAGCTGAACGCCGCTCCGGCGGTGTTCGTGAGCGAGTACCGCGGCATGTCGGTCACCGCTCTGGCCAACCTGCGCGGCACGCTGCGCGACGTCGGCGCCGAGCACAAGGTGTACAAGAACACCCTGGCCAAGCTCGCCGTCCGCCAGGCCGGCCTCGACGCCCTCGACGACCTGCTCGTCGGGCCGACGTCGCTGACCTTCGCCGGCACCGACACCGTCGGCGCGGCGAAGGCGCTGAACGCGGTCGCCCGGACCAATCCGCTGCTCGTGCTCAAGGGCGGAAGCCTCGGCGCCAGCCGGCTCAGCGTCGACGACGTCAAGGCGCTCGCCGAGCTGCCGTCGCGCGAGGAGCTGCTGGCGATGTTCGCCGGTGCGCTACAGGCGCCGCTGGTGAAGACCGCCGGCCTGCTCCAGGCGCTACCGCGCAACTTCGCCTACGGGCTCTCCGCCCTCATCGACCTCCGCGACGCCGCCTGAGCGACGTCCCGACCACTCAAACACCCCCACACCACACGTTCTAGGAGAACAACCACCATGGCTACCCAGGAAGAGATCCTCGATTCGATCTCGGCCCTCACCGTGCTCGAGCTCAAGGACCTGCTCGATGCCTTCGAAGAGCGCTTCGGCGTCACCGCCGCCGCTCCCGTCGCAATGGCCGCCGCCCCCGCGGGCGGCGGTGCCGCCGCCCCCGAGGTGGAGGAGCAGGACGAGTTCGACGTCGTGCTCACCGCCGCCGGCGCCCAGAAGATCCAGGTCATCAAGGTCGTGCGCGAGCTGACCAGCCTGGGCCTCAAGGAGGCCAAGGACCTCGTCGACGGCGCCCCCAAGGCCGTCCTCGAGAAGGTCACCAAGGAGGCCGCCGAGGCCGCCAAGGCGAAGATCGAAGACGCCGGCGGCTCCGTCGAGCTCAAGTAATCGTCGTCGTGTCGGCGTGGGCGCGGCTCGGGCCGCGTCCACGCCGGCGCCGATGATCGTTCACCCTCCGGTCCTTGACTTCCCGGGGCCGGATGTTTACCCTCTGCCAAACCAGGAGTGACCTGGAGTCCCCGCCCGGACGACTGCGTCCGGAGGCGGGTTGATGTTGTGCGCTCCGGGACGCTAGGCTCGTCAGTTGCCGTGCGTCGTCCGTCCTCCCACGCCGTTGAAGTGCTGATTCGGCGCGCCTCGGCACCGGTGTCCTCCTCCAACCCCCACAAGGGAGTGTGATTCGTGGCTATTGCCTCGACGTCCCGTGAGCGCTACTCGTTCGCCAACCTGGTCGAACCGCTGGAGCTGCCTGACCTGATCGCCGTCCAGCGCTCGAGCTTCGAGTGGTTCCTCAACGAAGGGCTGGCGAACACGTTCCGCGACATCAGCCCGATCAAGGACTTCTCCGAAGCGCTGCAGCTCGAGCTCGAGTTCGACCCCTTCGACGAGGACCTGCGCCCGCCGCCCAAGTTCTCGGTGGAGGAGTGCAAGGAGAAGGACATGACCTACTCCGCGCCGGTCTTCGTCCGCGCCCGCTTCATGAACCGCAACACCGGCGAGATCAAAGAGCAGACGGTGTTCATGGGCGACTTCCCGATCATGACGGAGAAGGGCACCTTCATCGTCAACGGCACCGAGCGCGTCGTCGTCAGCCAGCTCGTGCGCAGCCCCGGCGTCATCTTCGAGCCCGGCGAGCGCTACCGCCTCCGCAACCTGACCAAGCACCAGCTGGTCAAGGGCACGATCCACCCGTACCGCGGTGAGTGGATGGAGTTCGACGTCGAGCAGAAGCCGGGCAAGGACGTCACCGCCGGCACCCGCGTCGCCCGCAAGCGCCGCCTCGGCATCTTCACCCTGCTGCGCGCCCTCGGCTACGACGAGGAGAACGCCCCCGGCTTCCTCGAGCGCTTCGTCGCCCACTTCGACTTCCTGCAGGGCCAGTGGGACAAGGAGCGCGACATCGCGCCCACCCAGGACGAGGCCCTGGTCGAGATCTACAAGCGGGCCCGCCCCGGCGAGCCGCCGACCACCGAGTCGGCCCGGGCGTACTTCCGCAACGCCTTCTTCGAGAGCCGCCGCTACGACCTCTCCCGGGTGGGGCGCTACAAGCTCAACCGCAAGCTCGGCTCCGAGGTCGCCCGCCTCGGTGAGCTCTTCGGCCTCTCCGACGACCAGCTCGACCTGCCCGACGAGAACCAGAACGTGCTCAGCCGCTGCGAGGTGCTGGCGTCGGTCACCTACATGCTCCACCTCGTCAAGCAGGAGCCCGGCTATCGCCTGGACGACCAGGACCACTTCGCCAACCGCCGCATCCGCTCGGTCGGCGAGCTGATCCAGAACCAGGTGCGCATCGGTCTGTCGCGCATGGAGCGCGTCGTCCGCGAGCGCATGACCACCCAGGACGTCGAGGCGATCACCCCGCAGACCCTGATCAACATCCGCCCCGTGGTGGCGGCGATCAAGGAGTTCTTCGGCACGTCGCAGCTCTCGCAGTTCATGGACCAGGTCAACCCGCTGTCGGGCCTGACCCACCGTCGCCGCCTCTCGGCGCTCGGCCCGGGCGGGCTCTCACGCGAGCGCGCCGGCTTCGAGGTCCGCGACGTGCACTTCAGCCACTACGGCCGGATGTGCCCGATCGAGACGCCGGAGGGCCCCAACATCGGCCTCATCGGCGGGCTCTCGACGTTCGCCCAGGTCAACGAGTTCGGCTTCATCGAGAGCCCGTACCGCAAGGTCGTCGACGGTCGCGTGACCGAGGAGATCGTGTACATGGCGGCCGACGAGGAGGAGAACTACGTCGTCGCCCAGGCGAACACGCCGCTCAACCCCGACGGCACCTTCGTCGGCGCCCGGGTGCTCGTGCGCCGGTCGCCCCAGGCGGCGAACCTCGAGGACCTGAAGCGGATGCTCGAGGCCGAGAGCTTCTTCGGTGCCACCACCGACATCGCCTACGTGCCGCCGGCCGAGGTCGACTACATGGACGTGTCGCCGAAGCAGATCGTCTCGGTCGGCACGGCGCTCATCCCGTTCCTCGAGCACGACGACGCGAACCGCGCCCTGATGGGCGCCAACATGCAGAAGCAGGCGGTGCCGCTGGTCCGCGCCGAGGCGCCGTACATCGGCACCGGCATCGAGGACCGCGCCGCGCGCGACGCCGCCGACCTCATCCAGGCGCTCGAGGACGGCGAGGTGACCGAGGTCACCGGCGACACGATCACCGTGCAGTACCAGACGCTCGGCCGCAAGGTCTACAAGCTGGCCAAGTTCCGCCGTTCCAACCAGGACACCTGCATCAACCAGCGGCCCCGGGTGGTCGAGGGCGAGCAGGTCCGCCAGGGCACGATCATCGCCGACGGCCCGTCGACCGACATGGGCGAGCTGGCCCTCGGCAAGAACCTGCTCGTGGCGCTGATGCCGTGGGAGGGCTACAACTTCGAGGACGCCATCATCCTGTCCGAGCGCCTCGTGCGCGACGACGTGCTGACGTCGATCCACATCCACGAGCACGAGGTCGACGCCCGCGACACCAAGCTCGGCCCGGAGGAGATCAGCCGGGACATCCCGAACCTGTCCGACGACGTGCTCGCCGACCTCGACGACCGCGGCATCATCCGCGTCGGCGCCGAGGTCGGCCCCGGCGACGTGCTCGTCGGCAAGGTGACGCCGAAGGGCGAGACCGAGCTGACCCCCGAGGAGCGCCTGCTGCGCGCCATCTTCGGCGAGAAGGCGCGCGAGGTGCGCGACACCTCGCTGAAGGTGCCCCACGGCGAGAACGGCAAGGTCATCGACGTCAAGGTGTTCAACCGTGACGACGGCGACGAGCTGCCCCCGGGCGTCAACCAGCTGGTGCGGGTGTACGTCGCCCAGAAGCGCAAGATCTCGGTCGGCGACAAGCTCGCCGGACGCCACGGCAACAAGGGCGTCATCTCCAAGATCCTGCCCCTCGAGGACATGCCCTACCTCGCCGACGGCACGTCCGTCGACATCATCCTCAACCCGCTCGGTGTGCCGAGCCGGATGAACGTCGGTCAGGTGCTCGAGGCCCACCTCGGCTACTGCGCCCGCTGGGGATGGACCGACCCGAACAACGGCCAGGTCGTGGGGGTGCCGCCGATCCGCGGCACCGAGGCGAAGACGCGACCGAACACCACGCCGTCGACGTTCATCACCACGCCGGTGTTCGACGGCGCCCACTGGGACGAGGTCGAGACCGCCGGCAAGCACCCGACGATCCAGCAGATCCTCGAGAACATCAACCCGGAGTCGGTCGACGGCAAGCGCCTCATCGGCGTCAACGGCAAGACGACCCTCTACAACGGCCGTACCGGTGACCCCTACGACAACGACATCACCGTCGGCTTCATGTACATCCTGAAGCTCGCCCACCTGGTGGACGACAAGATCCACGCCCGGTCCACGGGTCCGTACTCGATGATCACCCAGCAGCCCCTCGGCGGCAAGGCCCAGTTCGGCGGCCAGCGCTTCGGCGAGATGGAGGTGTGGGCCCTCGAGGCCTACGGGGCGGCGTACTGCCTGCAGGAGCTGCTCACCATCAAGTCCGACGACGTGCTCGGCCGGGTGAAGGTGTACGAGGCCATCGTCAAGGGCGACAACATCCCCGAGCCCGGGGTGCCCGAGAGCTTCAAGGTGCTGATGAAGGAGATGCAGGCGCTCTGCATCAACGTCGAGGTGCTCGCCGACGACGGCTCGGAGATCGAGATGCGCGACCTCGACGAGGACGTGTTCCGCGCCGCCGAGGAGCTCGGCATCGACATCTCCCGCCCCGAGCGCGGCACCGACGAGGACGACCGCGAGCGCGAGCTGCGCCGCGCCTCCCGGAGCTTCTGATTTCCACAAGCAAATTCGTGCAGAACTGCACGAATTCGCGCCCCAGAACTCGTACCCATCACGAACGACACGACGAACGACGAGAGAAGTAGAGAACGAGATGCTTGACGTCAACATGTTCGACCAGCTGAAGATCGGGCTGGCCACCTCGGACCACATCAAGACGTGGTCGCACGGTGAGGTGAAGAAGCCTGAGACGATCAACTACCGCACGCTGCGTCCGGAGAAGGACGGCCTGTTCTGCGAGAAGATCTTCGGACCGACCCGCGACTGGGAGTGCTACTGCGGCAAGTACAAGCGGGTGCGCTTCAAGGGCATCATCTGCGAGCGCTGCGGCGTCGAGGTGACCCGGTCGAAGGTGCGCCGCGAGCGGATGGGTCACATCCAGCTCGAGGCGCCGGTGGTGCACATCTGGTACCTGCGCGGCACCCGGTCGTGGCTCGCCTATCTCCTCGCCGGCATCGAGCCGAAGGAGGAGCTGAAGGCCAAGCAGCTGGAGAAGGTCATCTACTTCGCCGCCAACCTGGTGACGTGGGTCGACGAGAACAAGCGCCACGACGAGCTCTCCAACCTGGAGAAGGAGTACCTCGCCGAGCGTGACGAGATCGAAAAGGAGCTCGAGCTCGAGCTCGATCGCCGGTTCAAGGAGATCGAGGCCGAGGCCGAGGCGCTCGAGGCCGATGGTGGCGACACCAAGAAGCTGAAGCGTGACGCCGACAAGGACATCGAGGCGTTGCGTGACCGCTACCACGTCGAGCTCGACCTGATCGAGCGCACGTGGTCGGAGTTCAAGGACCTCCACTCGCGCAAGATCATCGACGACGAGATCCTGTGGCGCGAGCTGCGCGACAAGTACGGCGACTACTTCGAGGGTGGCACCGGCGCCGACGCGATCAAGCAGCTGATCGACCGCATCGACTTCGACGAGGAGGAGATCAAGCTGCGCGAGGCGATCGACCCCGCCGAGTCGGGGCGCAAGCCGCTGAGCGCGCAGCGCCGCCAGAAGGCGATCAAGCGCCTGAAGATCGTCGCCAGCTTCAACCGCCGCGACCCCAACAACGGGCGCCGGACGAACGACCCCAAGGCGATGATCCTCGACGTCGTGCCGGTGATCCCGCCCGAGCTGCGCCCGATGGTGCAGCTCGACGGTGGCCGCTTCGCCACGTCCGACCTCAACGACCTGTACCGCCGCGTCATCAACCGCAACAACCGCCTCGGCCGGCTGCTCAGCCTGGGCGCCCCCGAGATCATCGTCAACAACGAAAAGCGCATGCTGCAGGAGGCCGTCGACGCCCTGTTCGACAACGGCCGTCGCGGCCGCCCGGTCACCGGGCCGGGCAACCGCCCGTTGAAGTCGCTGTCGGACATGCTCAAGGGCAAGCAGGGCCGGTTCCGTCAGAACCTGCTCGGCAAGCGCGTCGACTACTCCGGGCGCTCGGTCATCGTGGCCGGCCCGACGCTGAAGCTGCACCAGTGCGGTCTGCCCAAGCTGATGGCGCTCGAGCTGTTCAAGCCGTTCGTCATGAAGCGCCTCGTCGACCTCGAGTTGGCGCAGAACATCAAGACCGCCAAGCGGATGGTCGAGCGCAGCCGTCCCCAGGTGTGGGACGTGCTCGAGGACGTGATCAAGGAGCACCCGGTGCTGTTGAACCGGGCCCCGACGCTGCACCGTCTCGGCATCCAGGCGTTCGAGCCGGTGCTGGTGGAGGGCAAGGCGCTGCAGATCCACCCGCTGGTGTGCACGGCGTTCAACGCCGACTTCGACGGTGACCAGATGGCCATCCACGTGCCGCTGTCGGCCGAGGCCCAGGCCGAGGCGCGGGTGCTGATGCTGTCGGCGAACAACATCCTGTCGCCGGCCAGCGGTCGCCCGATCGTGACGCCGACGCAGGACCTCGTGATCGGCGCCTACTACCTCACCGAGACCGAGGACGACGCCCGCGGCGAGGGTCGCGTGTTCCGCCACCTGTGGGAGGCGCTGCGCGCCTACGACGAGGGCGGCCTGTCGCTCCACGCCAAGATCACGATGCGCCCGCCCGGCGTCGAGCCCTACGAGACCACGGTCGGCCGCGCCCTGTTCGAGGAGGCGCTGCCCGCCGACTACACCGAGCGCTTCGGCCACGTCGAAAAGGTCGTCAAGAAGCGCGAGATGGGTGTCATCGTCGAGCGGTTGTCGGACTTCTACCCGAAGTCGGCGATCGCCGCGGCGCTCGACGCGCTGAAGAACCTCTGCTACCGGTTCGCCTCGCAGTCGGGACTGACGGTGTCGATCGACGACGTCAAGACCCCGGCCAGCAAGCGCGAGATCCTCGACAAGCACGAGGAGCAGGCCGACCGCGTCGAGCAGCAGTTCCGCCGCGGTGTGATCACCGACGGCGAGCGCCGCCTCCAGGAGGTGCGCATCTGGACCGACGCCACCGCCGAGGTCCAGGCGGCGATGGAGAAGGAGTTCGCCAGCCAGCGGTTCAACCCGATCGACATGATGGTCGGCTCCGGCGCACGAGGGAACATGACCCAGATGCGCCAGATCGCCGGCATGCGCGGCCTCGTCGCCAACCCCCGTGGCGACATGATCCCGCGGCCGATCAAGAAGAACTTCCGTGAGGGTCTGGAGACCCTCGAGTACTTCATCGCCACCCCGGGCGCCCGCAAGGGCCTGGTCGACACGGCCCTGCGCACCGCCGACTCCGGCTACCTCACCCGTCGCCTCGTCGACGTGGCCCAGGAACTGATCGTCCGCGAGCTCGACTGCGAGACGACGCTCGGGATCTGGGTCGAGAACGTCAAGCCGGACACGCAGAGCACCAAGGCCTACCTCGACACCAGCCTGTTCGGGCGGGCGTTGTTGCGTGACGTCAAGCTGTCCGACGGCACGGTGCTGTCGCGCAACACCATCGTCGGCGACGACGAGCTGGCCAAGCTGCGCGACGACCCGACGATCGACCGGGTGCAGGTGCGCTCGGTGCTGGCATGCGACGCCGAGCTCGGCGTGTGCGCCACCTGCTACGGGCGTTCGCTCGCCACCGGCAAGTCGATCGAGCTCGGTGAGGCCGTCGGGGTCATCGCCGCCCAGTCGATCGGCGAGCCGGGTACCCAGCTC
The DNA here is from genome assembly GCA_963816635.1 of Ilumatobacteraceae bacterium. Classification (GTDB taxonomy): domain Bacteria; phylum Actinomycetota; class Acidimicrobiia; order Acidimicrobiales; family Ilumatobacteraceae; genus Desertimonas. Next base: position 66,786 of record CAWFLK010000004.1, read on the forward strand.
ACGATGCGGACGTTCCACACCGGCGGTGTCGCCGGCAAGGACATCGCCGGTGGTCTGCCCCGCGTGGTCGAGCTGTTCGAGGCTCGCACGCCGCGTGGTGCCGCCCGCCTGGCCCGTGCGTCGGGTGTGGTGCGTGTCGGCGAGGACGAGGGCAAGGGCATCCCGGTCACCGTCGTCGCCAACGACGGCGAGGAGCACGAGATCATCCTGCCGGTCGGGGCCCGCCCGATCGTGACCGACGGACAGGAGGTCACCGCCGGTGACCCGCTGACCGACGGCCCGTGGGACCCGAAGGACCTGATCGACATCAAGGGGATCCGCGAGACGCAGAACTACCTCGTCGATCAGGTGCAGAAGGTCTACCGCGAGCAGGGCGTGTCGATCCACGACAAGCACATCGAGCTCATCGTGCGCCAGATGACGCGCCGCGTGGGCGTGCAGGAGCCGGGCGACGCCGGGTTCCTGCCCGGCGAGCGCGTCGACGCCAAGGTGTTCCGCGACACCAACCGTCGCATGGTCGAAGAGACGAAGCGCCCCGCCGAGGGTCGCGCCGAGATCATGGGCATCACCAAGGCGTCGCTGGCCACCGACTCGTGGCTGTCGGCGGCGTCGTTCCAGGAGACCACCCGGGTGCTCACCGAGGCCGCCATCGACGGCAAGGGCGACAACCTGATCGGTCTCAAGGAGAACATCATCATCGGCAAGCTGATCCCGGCCGGGACCGGCATGGAGGTGTACCGCGACTTCGACATCGCCGCCCCCGACTACCAGCCGATGACGTTCTACTCGAGCGACGCCGACGAGGCCGACCCGGCCGCGTGGCTGTCGAGCATCCACGGCAGCTACGACGAGACCAGCGCCTTCAGCACGGCGCCGGCCGAGTCGGCGGTCGCCGTGCTCGAGGACGTCCCCGCCGAGCAAGCGACCTGATCCCGCAACCGATGGGTGCCAGCGTGACCGAACGGTCATGCTGGCACCCATCGGTCGTTCACGGGGCGAGGGTGGTGAGCACCTCGGGGACGATGGTCACGAGGATGTTCGCCGCGTCGTTGGCGCCGATCGGACCGTGATCCGGGCCTGACGGGTCGCTGAACAACGTCACGCCGAGCACGAGGCCGTCGCCGCGCCACCACTCGTTGCAGTACTTGGCGCCGCTCGCGCTCGTGCAGCTCCCGACCGTGAGGTCGCCGGGAGCGAGGTCCGACGCCGATCCGCCTTCGGCGCCGCCGACCGACGCCACGAAGTCGGCCGCCTGACCTTCGTCGCCGAAGGCGATCGCGTCGACGGTCACCGATCCCGAGCGGTTGGTGCACGAGACGCGCTGGGGGACGGGGTCGAGGTCGCGGGGGAAGGTGACGGGACTGATCGACGCCGCCCAGCCGCCGAGGGGCCAGTCGATGCCGGCGTCGTCGAGCGCCGGCCGCAGGCTCTCGCTGTCGAGGAGCGGACAGTCGATCCGCTCGTGCTCGCTGCTCACGGCCTCCGGGTTGGCGTCGACGAAGGCGTCGAGGGCGTCGAGCGCCCGCCCGGCGTCGGCGGCGCCGATGGTCTGCAGCGGGTCGGCGATGTCGGTCGCGGCCGCGCCGAGCGTCGACACGATCGCCGGGACCACACCGCCGAGCACCGTCGATGCCGTCGGCCGGTCGACGTACACGCGATCGACGATCTCGACCCCGACGACGAAGCCGTCGTGCTGCCACCACTCGGCGCAGCGGACCGCGCGGTCCTCGTCGCCACACTCGCCGATGGTGCCCCCGTCGAGGTCGGTGATGCGCAGCGGTTCGCCGGTGGCCTCGAGCTCGTCATGCAGCACACCGTCGGCCGTCGCGGCGTCGCCGAGGTCGATGACGACGACGTCGAAGCGCAGCTCCGGGAACGACGGGTCCTCGTCCACGCCGATGTAGGTGCCCTCGCAGGCGAGGAGGACGTCGGTGTGCGGGCCGTCGGGATACGCCAGCCGTGTCCAGTCGCCGAGCGGAGCGTCGATGCCGGCGTCGGAGAGCTCGCCGTTCACCGTCGCCCGGTCGACGAGGGGACACGGACCGAGCGGTGCGTACGGCTCGATCGAGGCGTTGGGCACGTTGGCGAGGATGCGGGCCAGCCCGGCTCGGGCCGAGTCGAGCGCGGTGGCACCCATCGGATCGGTGGGCGTCACGGTCGACAACAGGAGGCCGGCGAGCGCGCCGACCGTGGCGGTGAGGGGTCGACTCAGAGCCAGTCCTTGCGACGGAAGATCACGTACAGACCACCGGACAGCAGGATCACCAGCGCCGCCGCCAGCCACGCCCCCCACTGCCGGGCGAAGCCCGGGTACGGGACGTTCATCCCGTACCAACCGGTGATCAACGTCGGGACGGCGATGATCGCCGCCCAACTGGTCACCTTCTTGGCGATCTGGTTGGTGCGGTAGTCACGCAGACTGAGGTTGGTCTCGACGATCGTGGCGATCAGGTCGCGCAACGCATCGGTCGACTCGGTCACGCGCAGTACGTGGTCGTAGACATCCTGGTAGTAGGGATACAGCTCCTCGGCGACGCCCGTGTGCTCACGTCGCATCAGGCCGCTGACGGCCTCGCGCATCGGCACCACCAAGCGGTGGAAGCGGATCAACGACTGGCGGGTCTGGAACCAGTGCTTCTGCTCCGACGGCGGGATCGGCGTCTCGGAGAAGATGCCCTCGCTGATCCGGTCGTAGAAGTCGTCGAAGCACTGCACGGCCTCGAAGTAGGTGTCCACCACGACGTCGAGCAGCCCGTACACGAGGAAGCTGACCCCGTGCACGGCGAGGTCGGACGATCGGTCCCAGCGGGCCACCACCTCGTCCAATGGGAAGGATTCGTCCTTGCGGACCGTGACGAGCCAACGGTGGCTGATGAAGGCGTCGACCTCGGACTCGGTCAGTTCTCCGGAGTCGACGTCGAGGCCCACCGCACGACAGGCGAGGAACTTGTGCGTCGCGTAGTGATCGAGCTTCGGTCGTTGATGCGGGCCCGAGCGCATCCTCGACCGCCAGCTCGTGCAGGCCGAGCTCGTCGGCGAGCTCGTGCAGCTCCTCCTTCGACGGTGCCGCAGAAGTCGACCCACACCACCGTGTCCGGCCGGTCGAGATGCTCAGAGATGTCGGCGACGGGGAAGTCCTCGGCCTCCAGGACCCCCTTGCAGTAGACGCGCGTCCGAGCCATGTGGTGGACCGTATCGGAGTGCCGTGCGACCCCCCGTCGTGCTCTCTGGCACTCGGGAGCGCTTCAGCACTCGGATGAGGAGGAGGTCGACCCGGGCGGTCAGACGTTGAAGACGATGCCGAGGTCCGGGTAGCGGTAGTGGCGGTACGAGGTGAGCCGGTCCCAGGCGTCGCGCGCGGTCTGGCCGGGGCTCCCGTTGAGGTACATCTCCTGAGCGATCAGCGCGGCCACCTTCGGCGCGGCGAAGCTGGTGCCGCTCCATCGGGCCCACCCCCGGTAGCGACGGGTGACGCGTCGGCGTGATCGTGCCGGAGCTGTCCTTGATGTGCAGCGTCTCGTCGAAGTCGTTGAAGAAGGTGCTCACCACGTCGATCGCCGGAGCGCAGGCGTCGACCCAGCCGCCGAAGTTGGTGAACCACGCCTTGCCGTCGGCGGCGAGTCCGCCGACGCCGATCACGTCGGGAAGGGCGGCCGGGAAGTACGGCCGGCAGGTGCTCTGGTTGCCGGCGGCGGCGACACCGAGGGCGTCGCCGAGCACGCGGGTCAGCTCCGAGCCGAACAGCCCGGGCTTGTCGCCGACCAGGTTGGTGCCGAAGCTCATCACCACGATGTCGACGTCGCCGATGTCGGCGAGCACGCGGTCGATGGCGCGGATCACGCCGTACACGTCGCCGTCGCCGAAGCTCGACAGCACGCCGGCGCTGTGCACGATCGCGTCGGGACAGATCTGGCGCACGATGCCGGCGATGAACGTGCCGTGCCCCGCCTCGAAGTCGAGGATCGGCCGGCCGTCGTCGTTCGTCTCGTCCTCGTCGTCGACGAGGCCCTCCTGCGGCGACATCAGCCACTTGGCGCCGGGCCGCGTGCGGCAGTCGGTCAGGGCGACGTGCTCGGCCCGCCGCAACGGGCGGGCCCGTTTCGTGGCGCCGGGCACCAGCTCGGTGCGCAGGCCGGTGTCGAGCACGAGCACGCGCGGCGGCACCTTGCCGGGGATGGCCAGCGGCGCGCGCAGCGGCACGGGGGGCGGCGCCGACGGCATGGCGGTCGAGAGGATCACCGGCTTGCCGTCGATCGGTCTCGTCGGTGATCGTGCCGACGAAGGCCATGTCGCCGGCCCACGAGGCGGTGACGCCGAGCGGGCTGCCGGTGACCGATCTGCGAGCCGATGACGACGTGGTTGTACTCGGCGTCGAACTTGGCCTTGCGCAGCGATCTCGAGCAGGTCGGTGGCGTCGCCGACGTCGCCGCCGCTGTCGTCGCCCGCCCCGTCGTCGGTGCCGGTCACCGACCGCCGCTCGGCGTGCGCACCACGGGCAGGGTGACGATGGCGAGCTCGTCGTCGGCGAACTCGGCGCGGGCGCCGGGGACGAGCTTGGGGAGCGTCGCCGACAGGCGGTTGCGGGTGTCGCCCTTCGGCGCGTCGACGACCACCGAGTTGGGGCGCAGCAGCAACGCGTGGCCCGCCTGGTCGGTGACCGCGGCGATGTTGTGGTCACGGAGGATGCCGTCGAGCACGCCGTCCGCCGACGGTTGGTCGACCGCCTGCGGCCGGGCTCGGCGGGTCGCCGCGGCGCGCGTCCTTGCGTTTCGATGCCATCGGCCCATTGTGATCGGTCGGGCAACCGGCCGTGACGATTATCACCGCTGACCAGTACCGTTCGCGGCGTGGGCGACGCCCTGGTGACAGAGGCCGAGCGTCTGCGGTTGTTGGTCGACGTCGATCCGCACGGCGCGGTCGAGCGGGCGCGGCGTGCTGCTCGATGCGGTGGCCCGCGACGACGCCCTGGCCCGCGCCCGGCTGCACTGGGTGATCGGACTCGGCGATCGCGAGACCGGCCGTCTCGAGGACGCCCGTGCCGCGCTGGCTGATGGCGTGGCCGCGGCGCGCGACGGCGGTGACCGCGAGCTGGCGGCGCGGATCACGTCGAGCCTGGCGTTCGCCGTCGCCCACCTCGGCGACCTCGACGGCTCGATCGCCCTGCTTCGCGACGCCGAGCGCGGACGTGACCGGAAGCGAGCGGGCCCGCATCGAGGGACAGCTCGGCACCGTCCTGTACTGGAAGGGCGACCTCGCGACCGCCGCGACCCACCTGCGGCGCAGCGCCGCCGAGCTGGCGGTCGCCGGGGACGTGGTCGCCGAGGCGCGCTACCGCGGCAACCTCGGCGCCGTGCTGGCGCTGCTCGGCGACCTGACGGACGCCGAGCACGAGCTGCAGCCCGCCACGGAGCTCGCCGAGCGCGAGGGGCTCGACCTCGTCGCCGGCGCGGCGCGGGCCAACCTCGGGTTCGTGGCCACGCTGCGCGGTGACCTGCCCGGGGCGCTCGACGAGTTCACGCGGGCCGAGGCGGTGTACCGGCGGGCCAAGGCCGATTCGATGCTGCCACGGCTGCACGCCGATCACGCCCAGGCCCTCGCCGACGCCGGGCTGTTCGAGGACGCCGACGCCCTGGTGCAGACCGGCGTGGCGATGTACGAGCAGCAGGGTCAGACCACCGAACTGGCGGGAGCACTGCTCACGTCGGCCGAGATCAAGCTCGCCCACGGCGATGCGGCCGGGGCCACCGCCGCCGCCGACGACGCCGCTCGGCGATTCGCCGAGCAGGACCGCGCCACGTGGGCCGTCGCCGCCCATGCCCTGGCGCTGCAAGCCCGCGCCCGCAGTGGAAGCGACGACTCGGCGGCGCTCTCGAACGACCTCGTCGAGGTGGCCGCCACGCTGCGGGCGCAGGGCTGGCAGCGCGACGCCACGCGCTGCCTGCTGGTGGCGGCGCGGCTCGCCGTCGAGTCGGGCCGTCCGTCGGGCATCGACAGCGCCTTGCGATCGGCGGTCGAGCATGGTCGCACCGCCGACCGGGTGCTGCTCGACTACGTCGATGCCGTGGAGGCGCTGAACGCGTCGGACGCCACCGCGGCACGGCGCTCGATCACGCACGGGTTGCGGGTCGCCACGTCGGCGCAGGCCGAGATGGGCTCGATCGAGATGCGGGCCCACGCCGCCGTGTACGGCGCCGAGCTCACCGTGCTCGGCGCGCGCATCGCGGTCGCCGCCGGTCGCCCGCGGGAGTTGCTCGAGCGCATCGAGGCCAGCCGGGTGCTCTCGTCACGGACGCCGTCGATCCGCCCGGCCCAGGACGAGGAGCTGGCCGCGGCGCTCGCCGAGCTGCGCGGCCTCGACATGACGGTGGCCGATCCGGCGACGTCCGACGACCAGCGCGCCGGCGCCGAGGAGCGTCGCCAGCGCCTCGAGGCCGAGATCGGCCGGCGGGCGCGCCGCACGCGCGGCACCGGGAGCGACGCCGCCGGCATCGCCGCCGAGGTGGCGACCGTGCTGACGATGCTCGGTGACCGCCAGCTGCTGGCGCACGCCGCCCTCGACGGCGAGCTGCTCGCGGTGACGGTGAGCGAGGGCCGGGTCCGGCTGCACCGGCTCGGCACGCTCGAGCGGACGCGCGAGCAGCTCGACTCGATCACGTTCGCGCTCCATCGACTGAACCGGCTGCAGGGCTCGGACGACGCCCGCATCGCCGCGGCCGAGCTGATGTTCGCCGCCGCCGCCGAGCTCGCCGAGCACGCCCTCCCGCCCGACATCGCCCAGTCCGATGCACCCGTGGTGATCGTGCCGACGGGCGTGCTGCACGACGTGCCGTGGGGTCTGCTGACGCCGCTCGCCGGGCGGGAGGTGTCGGTGAACCCCTCGCTCGCGGCGTGGGCGCGGGCGACCCAGCTGCGCGCCGAGCGATCGAGCCGGCGCGCACGCGGCGCGGCCGCCCGGATTCATCGCCGGGCCCGATCTCGACCACGCCGGCACCGAGGTGGCGGTGCTGAGCGAGCTGTACGGCGAGGCGAGCGTGCTCACCGGCGACGCCGCCACCGGCGAGGCGAGCCTGGCGATGCTCGGGCGCTGCGACCTGGTGCACGCCGCGTGCCACGGCTCGTTCCGCCGGGACAACCCGATGTTCTCGGCGTTGCACCTCGCCGACGGGCCGCTCAACGTGTACGACCTCGAGCGGGTCGATCGCCTCCCCGACGTGGTGGTGCTGTCGGCGTGCAGCGTCGCCGGGGCGACGACGTTGCAGGGGGGATCGCTGCTCGGGTTGGCCGCCGCGCTGATCACCCTCGGAGCGAGCAACGTCGTGGCGCCGCTGACCCCGATCTCCGACGCCTCGTCGGTGACGGTGATGCAACGGCTGCACCGCGGGTTGGTGGCCGGCGCCACCCCGGCCGCGGCGCTCGCCGGGGCCACCATCACCCACGACCTGGCCGACCCGACGGCCGCCTCGTTCCTCTGCCTCGGCGCCTGACCCTCGCCCCCTCGACCCCGCCCCCCGCCGGGTCAACGATTTCCACAAGCAAAATCGAGCGTTTACGCACGATTTCGCGCCCCAGAATCGGCAGATGACGTCGGCATGACGTTCCGGCGAACTCATCGTGGCGCGCTCGCAATGGTTGTCACCCGGAAGTAATGTCGTCGGCCGTGACCCATGGCGGGGAGCCCGGGGTCGACGAGCTGCTCGAACTGGTGATTGCCGACCCGCCACGGGCGGCGGCGGCGGCGTCGAGTCGACTGGCGACCGGCGAACGATTGACGGCGCGCGAGGTCGCTCGCCTCCACTGGGTGCTCGGCCGCGCCGAGCGCGAGGCCGGCCGGCTCGATTCGGCCAAGGCCCACCTCGAGGACGCCCTCGGCATCGCCGGCACCATCGGCGACGTCGAGGCGTTGATCGGGATCCACTCGAGCCTCGCCTTCACCGTGGCCCGCCAAGGCGATCTCGACGGCGCGCTGAAGCTCATCGAGCTCGCCGAGCTGATGGCCGGGCCGGTGGAGCGGGCCCGCTTGCTGGCCCAACGCGGCACGGTGCTGTACCTGCGCGGCGAGCTGTCCGGTGGCGCCGAGCTGGTGGCCGCGGCGTGCGAGGAGATGAAGCGCACCGGCGACACCGTGCACGAGGCGCGCCACCGCACCAATCTCGGCATGGCGCTCAGCGACCTCGGGCGCTATGGCGCCGCCCGGCGTCACCTGAGCCGAGCCGTGGCGCTCGCCGAGCAGCACGGCCTCGACATCCTCGTCGCCCACGCCAAGGCGTCGCTCGCCTACACCAGCACGCTTCAGGGCGACCTGCCGGCCGCGCTGCGCGAGTTCGCCGAGGCCGAGCACTGGCACCGCAAGGTCGACCCGACGATGGACATGCCGCGGCTGCAGACCGACCACGCCCGCGCCCTCGCCGACGCCGCGCTGCTCGACGACGCCGAGGGGATGCTCGCCAACGCCCTCGCCGTGCTCCGGGCCCAGGGCCAGTACACCGAGCTGCCGGCGTGCCTGCTGCGAGCGGCCGAGATCGGCGTGGCTCGCGGCAACCTCGTCGGTGCGGTGGAAGCGGCCGACGAAGCGACCCGACTGTTCGCCCAGCAGGGCCGCGACCGGTGGGTGGCGCTCGCCGCGAACCTCGCCCTGCGGGCGCGGGTGCGGCTCGAGGGCGCCTCGCCGGCCACGGTGGCCGAGCTCGACCGCGGCTGCGAGCAGCTCGACGAGTACGGCTGGCACGCCGAGGCGCTGCGGACGCGGCTGCTGGTGGCCATGCTGCACGCCGAATCCGACACGCTGCCGCCGCGGCCGCTCCGGCCCGAGGTGCGCGAGGGGGTGCGTCGCGGGCGCGCCGTCGACCGCATCCTCATGGCCTACGTCGATGCGCTCACCGCCGTGCGCCGTGACGACCGGGCGGCGGCGCGACGTGCCATCACGAACGGGCTGCGTGTGGCCGTCCACGCCCAGGCCGGGATGGGTGCGATGGAGACCCGGGCCCACGCGGCGCGCTACGGCTACGACCTCACCGAGCTGGGAGCGCGGCTGGCGATCGCCGACGGGCGGGCGATGGAGCTCCTCGGCCGCATCGAGGCGACCCGGCTGATGACCTCGCGCATGCCGATGCTGCGCCCTCCCGAGGACGACGCGATGGCGGCGATGCTCACCGAGCTGCGCAGCCTCGGCGTGCGCATCGCCGCCGTCGACACTCCGACGCACGAGCGGATCGAGGCCGAGAACCAGCGCATCCGCCTCGAGCGGCGCGTGCGCCGCCACGCCCGTGGGGCCCGCGGCGACCAGACGGTGGTCGCCGGCTTCGAGACGGAGCTGCGCGAGGCCGTCGGCATGCTCGGCGAGCGCCAGCTGCTCGCCCACGCCGCGCTCGACGGCCGGTTGTACGCGGTGTCGATCAGCGGTGGGCGGGCGCGACTGCACGACCTCGGCGATGCGTCGGCGGTCGGCGGGCTCATCGACAACCTGGCGTTCGCCCTCCATCGCCTCAACCGCACGCAGGGATCGAGCTCGTCGCGGGCGTCGGCCACCGAGCTCCTCAACGTCGCCGCCACCGAGCTGGCCGGCTTGGTGGTGCCGCGCGAGATCGCCGACGGCGACGGCCCGCTCGTCATCGTGCCCACCGCGGTGCTCCACGACGTGCCGTGGGGGGTGCTGCCGACGCTCGCCGGCCGCACCGTGTCGGTCAACCCGTCGGTCACCGCGTGGGCCAAGGCGGCGCAGGCGAGCGCATCGCGCCTGTCGATCCACGGTGGCGCGCGCACCGTCGGTCTCGTCGCCGGACCGGGACTCGCCCACGCCGCGGCCGAGGTGGAGGCGCTCAGCCGGCTCTACGCGTCGGCCTCGGCCCTGAGCGGCCTCGACGCCACCGTCCCGCGCTCGCTCGAGCTCGTCGGCGGTTCCGACGTGATGCACGTCGCCTGCCACGGCTCGTTCCGCGCCGACAACCCGATGTTCTCGTCGCTCGAGCTCGCCGACGGCCCGCTCGTGGTGTACGACTTCGAGCGCCTCAGCCGGCTTCCCGAGGTGGTGGTGCTGTCGGCGTGCAGCCTGGCCAACGCCAAGGTGCTGCAGGGCGGCTCGGTGCTCGGTCTCGCCGCCGCCCTGACGACGCTCGGCGCGGCGAGCGTCATCGCCCCGCTGACGCCGATCTCGGACTCGTCGTCGGTGGAGGTGATGTGTGGGCTGCACCGGGCGATGGCCGCCGGCGCCACCCCGGCCGCCGCCCTCGCCTGCGCCTCGACGGCCGAGCGCAGCGAGCAGCGATCGTGGACCGCCGGCTCGTTCGTCGCCCTCGGCGCCTGACCCCCGCCCGAGGGCCGAAGATTTCCACAAGCATTTTCGAGCGTTCTGCACGATTTCGCGACCAAGAATCGCGAGCACCGCGCTTGCAAAGATTCTGGGGCGCGAAATCGTGCGTCCACGCACGATTTTGCTTGTGGAAATCTCTGCTCTCTGGGGTGGCGGTCGGGGCGGGTGAACGAGGGATTTCGGGGCGGGGTGTATCAGGGAGCGCGGGCGCGGCTCTGGAAGGGTGTGACAGGTCGGTCGGGCGCTGTGTTGGATGGTGATCTACGCTCCCGGATCGTGGACGTCCCAGACGTGCTGGCGCGCGCCAACGAGGGGGACGAGCACGCGTGGAACCAGCTCGTCGACCACTTCGCTGGACTCGTGTGGTCGGTCGCCCGGTCCTACCGCCTGTCGTCGGCGTCCACCGCCGACGTCGTGCAGACGGTGTGGCTGCGACTGGCCGAGTACAGCACCCGCATCCGCGAGCCCGACCGCCTGGCGTCGTGGCTCGCCACCGCCACGCGCCACGAGGCGCTGCGCGTCATCCGCAGTCACCAGCGCTTCGTCCCCACGTCACACCTGGCTGACGCCGTCGAACCGACCGCGTCGTCGATCGAGGACATCGTCACCGACGACGTCACGCTGAAGGCCGTGCTCGAGGCGTTCGAGCAGCTCCCACCGGCCGATCAGCACCTGCTCCGGCTGCTGTGCACCGTGCCGCCGCTCGACTACCAGACGATCGCCGAAATGCTCGGCCGCTCGATCGGCAGCATCGGACCCAGCCGGGCGCGATCTCTCGACAAACTCCGTCGGCTCCTCCCGGCCGGCATCGATCCGAAAGCAGGTGCGCGGTGAACGAGTGGACTCACAGCGACACGACCGACCAGGGCGACGACCCGCCCGACGAGCTCGACATGACGACCCGCGACCACGAGGCCGACGATCAGCTGATCGCGCTGATCGGCCGGACGCTGCGTCACTACGAGAGCCCACCCGCCGACGTCGTGGCCGCGGCCCGCGGCGCCTATACGTGGCGCACGATCGACGACGAGCTCGCCGACCTGGTGTTCGATTCGGCACGTGAGCTCACCGGCGTCCGTGACCGCAACTCCTCGCGCCAGCTCACCTTCCGCTCGAAGGGCTGCGAGATCGAGATCATGGTCGTCGACGCCGCCGAGCGCCGTCTCGTCGGCCAGCTCGTCCCGGCCCAGGCCAGCACGGTCACGCTCGTCGGCACCGACGAGGAGTTCGAGCGCACCTCGGACCAGCACGGGCGCTTCAGCTTCGACCGTGTGCAGGTCGGCCCGGTGCGCCTCAGCGTGCTCCCGGCCGACGGCTCACCGGCGATCACCACCGACTGGGTGCTGCTCTAGGGCGGACCGCTCGACCGGCTGTCGCCCGTACGCTGGCGCTCGCCGGCCGGGCGACGTTGGGGATGCCCGGCGCTCGCCATAACATTGCGTGGTCCTGTTGCGACCGTCTCCGGGCGCACGAGCAGGTTCGCCGCAGAGTTCAGCCACCGTCCGAGAGGTAGCGAGTGCCCACCATCCAGCAGCTGGTCCGTCAGGGCCGCAGCTCGAAGATCACCAAGACCAAGACCCCGGCGCTCAAGGGTTCGCCCCAGCGCCGTGGCGTGTGCACGCGCGTCTACACGAACACGCCGAAGAAGCCGAACTCGGCTCTGCGCAAGGTCGCCCGTGTCCGCCTGTCGAGCGGCGTGGAGATCACCGCCTACATCCCGGGCGAGGGCCACAACCTGCAGGAGCACTCGATCGTCCTCGTGCGTGGGGGCCGCGTGCGTGACCTCCCGGGCGTTCGCTACAAGATCATCCGCGGCGCGCTCGATGCCGCCGGCGTGAAGAACCGCAAGCAGGCGCGCAGCCGGTACGGCGCCAAGGCCGACAAGTAGTCCACGGAGTTCCGAAGATGCCCCGCAAAGGTCCCGCCCCCCGTCGCGATCTCGTCGCCGACCCGGTGCACCGCTCCGTGCTCGTCACTCAGCTCGTCAACAAGGTGATGCTCAGCGGCAAGCGCAGCCTCGCCGAACGAATCGTCTACGACGCCATGAGCATCGTCGAGACCAAGTCCGGTGAGGACTCGTTGGCCGTCGTGAAGCGGGCGATCGAGAACGTCAAGCCGCCCCTCGAGGTGAAGAGCCGCCGCGTCGGTGGCGCCACCTACCAGGTGCCGGTCGAGGTGCGGCCACGCCGCGCCACGACGCTGGCGATCCGCTGGGTCGTCGACTTCGCCCGCGCCCGTCGCGAAAAGACGATGGCCGAGTGCCTCGCCGGCGAGCTGATGGACGCCGGCAACGGTCTCGGCGCGGCGATGAAGAAGCGCGACGACATGCAGAAGATGGCCGAGTCGAACAAGGCCTTCGCCCACTACCGCTTCTGACACCGGTCGAAGCGTCCTTCGTCGCCTCGCCCGGAATCCAGACTCCGCACGCTCGCGCTCACAGCTTGCCGGTCAGCGGCGTCGCGAGGATCTGACGTCTGGTCCGGGTAGGGCAGCGTCGGGGTGAGGCCCCAGTAGCGCTGCTCGTCGACCGGGGCGGCGGCGATCGCCCGCCGGTAGCGGCGGCGCAGCGTGTTGTCGAACACGACGATGCCGCCGTCGGTGAGATGGTCGAGCGCCCGGACGAGGCACGCCTCGCGCGCCCGACCGTCGACGACGATCAACGAGAACTCGCCGCCGACCGCATCGATCTGGTCGACGTACGACGCGAAGTCGAGCCGCCCGTGGCCCTCCTTGGCCGAGCCGACCACCGGCGCCGCCGACGGCACCGGCTCGACGATCTCGAGGGCGGCGTTGGGATGGTCGGCGAGGCGCTCCTGGATCATCTCGCCGAACCCGCGGTGGTGTTCCACCGAGTGCAGCTCACCCACCCGTCGCGCCAGCCACAGGGTGCTCGCGCCGGATCCCCACTCGAAGGCGCGCACCGAGGACCGGTCGCCTCGGCCCGCCAGCCACGCCTCGACGGCGTCGATGGCGTCGTAGGTCCACCACGGCACGTCGAGCGCGGCGATGCCCAGCGAGTCGTGCGCCCGCGTCAGGCTGTACGCCCAGTGCCGCAACCGGTGCTCGCGACCCGGCGGGTCGTGGGGCAGCAGCCCGACCCGCTCGAGGCCGCGCCCGGTGGCCTGCGCGCACGACGCGTACAGCTGCTTCGCCGATGCCAGCGCACTCGTCACGTCGCGATCCTCCTGCCGATCCACGGTGGCCCGGGTCGGCCCCGCCGGTGTTCGGGTGCAGTACTATCGGCATCCTGACGTGATCGCAGCGTGGCGAGCACGTCCGCCGCTCCGCCGTGGGCGGTCGACGTGACAGCGAGCCGCCCCCCGGACGGCCGCAGCAACCGATCGGAGGGTTCGCCGATGCTGGTGCAATCGATCCTCACCGCCAAGGGATCCGACGTCGTCACGATCGCTGACTCGGTGTCGTTGGCCGACGCCGCGGCGACGCTGCGCGACCACGGGATCGGCGCCCTCGTCGTGTCGAACGATGGCCGGCACATCGACGGCATCGTGTCCGAGCGCGACGTCGTGCGTGCGCTCGCCAACCACGGGGCCACCGTGATGGGGCGGGCGGTGTCGACCGTGATGTCGCGCGACGTGGTGACGTGCCGCGCCGGTGACGCCATCGAGGCGCTGATGCTGGCGATGACCGAGCGCCGCATCCGCCACGTCCCGGTGGTCGACGACGACGGTGAGCTGGGCGGGGTGGTGTCGATCGGCGACGTCGTGAAGAACCGCCTCGGCCAGCTCCAGGTGGAGAACGAGCAGCTCCACGAGTACATCACCCAGGGTCGCTGAGCGGCCGGCGAGCCGCCGCGCTCACCAGCGTGTCCGGTCGCGGCTCCCCGGTGCCAGCGTGATCGTCTCCTGACGGTCGCGCCGCTCGGACGCGCCGGCCATGTTCCGTTGCTCGATCTGGCCCGACTGGTTGCTCGACGCGAACTGGCCGGAGTCGGCCTCCGGCTGCCGATCCGACGGGAGGTCGTCGGCGGCCGACGTCGCCTGGTCGTTGCTGCCGCCGTCCCGGCTCAGCTTCTGACGCAGGCGGTCGATGAGCTGGGCCAGGCGGTGCCCGGGCTCGATCTCGGGATCGCAGGCGCCCGCCTCGGCGATCGCCAGCGCGTCCTCGTAGCGCTGGCGCGCCACCGGGTTGCTGGCGCCGCCTTGGATGTCGTCGCCGATCGCCTCGATGGTGGCGGCCAGGTTGAAGCGCGTCTCGCAGCGCGCCGGGTCGAGGCGCAGGGCGGTGCGGAACGCCGACTCGGCGCCGGTGAGGTCGTCGTTGGCCGCTCGCGCCACGCCGAGGTCGAACGGGGCCATCCAACGCTGCACCACGTTGGCGATCGACAGCCGTTCGAAGGCGACCTCGGCCGCCCCGTAGTCCTCGCGTTCGTAGGCGTCGACCCCGCTGTTCGACAGCCACCCCACGGTCACCAGCTTGACCCCGGCGACGGTGGCGAGGGCGGCGACGACGAGGGCGATGCGGCGCGCCCGTGGCGATGGCCGCCGGCGGGTCGGGGCCGGCGGAGCACCCGGACCGTCGGTGGGCCCGGGCGCCTGCGGCGGTCGCTCGAGCGTGGTGCGCGCTCGCTCGGACGCTGCTCATGCCGTGCGCCTCGTCATCCGGCGCACGTCGTCGAGCTCGGCGACCACGGCGACGATCTGCCACAACGCCAGCGCGACGATCCCGAGGGCCGGGATCCAGTACAGCCGCCGCGCCCCTGGCCGGGGGTCGAACACGTTGGAGTCGGCCGACGCGGCGATGTCCGAGACGACCCCTTGCAAGCCGCCCGGTGCGGTGCGGTGGCGGTAGCGCACGCCGAGCTGGCTGGCGATCCGGCCCAGGTTGTCCTCGTCGATGTGGGAGATCGCCGGTTGCCCGCTCTGGTAGTCCTGATGAAACGCCGAGCTGGCTGGCGACCCGGCGCAGGTTGTCCTCGTCGATGTGCGAGATCGCCGGTTGCCCGCTCTGGTAGTCGATGATGTAGGTGTCGAAGTCGTACCCGGCGCTGGTGTAGCGCATCATCGGGCCTCCGACCGCGGTGCCGTAGCCGAACACCGCCCCGCCGGCGATGGCGCCGCGGAGCCGGCGGAACGAACGCGCCTCGAGCGGGTTCGTCTGCTCGCCGTCGGAGAAGAAGAACACCAGCTGTCGGCGGCCGGAGTCGGCCTGCTTGGCCCGGCGCAACGTCGACTCCGCCATGTCGAGGCCGACGTCGAGCCGCGATCCGAGCGAGTTGTAGGTGCGCTCCTGGCGCATGACGTCGGTGCTCGCGGACAGCGCGCCGTAGTCCGTGGTCCACGGCAGGTCGAGCCGCGCCACCGAGTCGAACGTGATCATCGCGAACCGCGCTCCGGCGAGCTGGTTGGCGATGTCGAGCACGTCCGCGCGCACGCCGACCAACCGTGGCTGGTCACCGTCGTAGTCCTGGGCGGCGACGCTTCCGGTCGTGTCGACCATGAACAGCACGTCGAGGTTCGACGCCCGGGCGTCGACGTGTCCGCCGCCCACGGCGGGGTCGAGGGCGATGACCAGCACCAGGGCCACCATCGCCGTCGAGCGCACGACCGCGCCGTGGGCGCGGCGCCGGCGCCAGCGCAGGACGGCGAGGGCCGCGGTGGCCACGGCCACCACGGCCAGCACCGGCCACGGCACCAGCGGAGCGATGGTCATCTCCGCAACCCCCACGCCAGGGCCACCAACGACCCGGCACCGGCGAGGCACACCAACAGCCACCACTTCGGCTGGTCGCTGACGATCGTCTCCGGCGGCTTGTCGATCGCGCTGCGCTCGAGCCGCGAGATGCCGTCGATGATGCCGGCTACCGAGGTGTCGTCGGCGGTCATCGTGAACGACGCACCGCCGGTCGCCGCGGCCGACGCGGCGAGCTCGGCGTACTCCTCGGGCTTGGCGTCGACCGGGGCGATCGCGTAGACGCGGATGTCGCGGTCGGCGACGAAGCCCGTCGCCTGTTGCATCGTCATGATCGGCACGCCGGCCAGGTTGTTGTCGGTGGCGAAGATGATCGACCGGGCGCGAGGTTCGTCGAGACGGTCGAAGCGGATCGCGCACGACACCAGACCGTCGCCGATCAGCGACGTCCCGCCCTGGTCGGTGCCGAGGATGAAGTTGCCGTCCTTGGCCTGCATCGACCGCATCGCCTGATCGAGGCTGGCGGTCACGAACTCGTAGTCATCGGTGAGCGGGAAGACCGAGACCGCCGAGCCGCTGAAGATGGTCAGGCCGATCCGCTCGCCCTGCAACCCGCTGGCGATGGCGGCGAAGCGTTGCAGGATGTCGGCGTCCAACTTCGACATCGAGCCGGACACGTCGAGGCACAGCATCACGTCGCGGTTGCGGGACTGCGAGTGCTCAGGGTGCTCGCGGACCGGCCGCATCGCCAGACCGGTGGCGGCGAAGGCGACGATGCCGAGGGCGGTGAGCTCGGCTCCGACGAGCACGAGGTAGCGGCGCCGGACGCGCCGGAACACCTTGGAGTCGGCGACCCGGTCGACGTTGGCGATGCCGGTGCTCGCTCCGAGACGGCGGTGCCGTCGCCGCACGGCGAGGGCGATGCTGGCGGCGAGGGCGACCAGCGCCGCGGCCACGCAGAGCGCGCCGGCCCACGTCTGCACGAGCACGATCGCCGTCACCACTGCACCACCACCGCTCGGGCCGCTTCCACCGCCACGCTCGGCCGACCGGCAGTGCGGGCCTGGAACCGCGGCGGGTAGTAGCTGTGGAGCACGTCGGCGAGGTCGGGCAGCCCCGCCTCGAACAGCTCCACCGGGGTCATCGCCCGGGCGCCCGCCGGACCGAGCTCGGCGGCGAAGTGGCGCAGCGTGGCGCTGAGCTCGTGGTGGAGCTCGCGCTCGTCGACCTCGCGGTCGAGGAAGCGGTGCTCGATGGCGTCGATCTGGTCGAGGGCGTTCTGCTTCACCCGCGCCACGTCGAGTGGGCGCACCTGCCCACGGGCGCGCCAACGCCGCGACGTGCGGCGCGGGACGAGCGCCCACGCCACCAGCCCGGCCGCGAGCACGAGCAGGGCGACGCCGAGCATCCACCACAGGTCGCTCGCAGCGACCGGCGGGAAGAGCTCGTCGATGCCGATCACGCCGTCAGCGCCTCCGATGGCGGGTCGTCGCGTGCCGGTGGCGGGCGAGCATGAACACGATCGACGCCAGCACGTCCGCCTCGTGGTCGAGGTGACAACTCGTGATTCCCAAGCGGGCGAGCGTGGAGCGGGTGGCGTCCTGGCGACGGCGGGTGCGCTCGGCGACGTCGTGGTCGAGGTCGCGGTTCTCGTTGAGGTACGGAGCGATCCCGGTCGTCGGCCCGACCACCCGCAGCGATCGGTCGGCGACCGTCGGGTCGGTGAGGGCGAGGTCGCTGATCGTGCAGCAGAGCATCTCGTGCTGCACGACGAGGCGACGCAGCACGTCGACCTCCGCCTCGCCCAACTCGACGTCGTCGATGACGAGGACGATGATCGTCCGGCGCCTGATCCGTTGACGGATGAACTCGAGCAGGGCGAGCAGGTTGCTCGGCTCCCCGTCGGCGTCGATCCCGTCGTGGATCACACGCAGCATCCGCTCGAGGTGGAGGTCGCCGCTGCTCGGTTGGACGAAGCGCACCCGTTGGGTGTTGCGCACGTGCAGCGCTTGGCGGGCACGAACGGATCCGGGCCGGGTCACCTCCCACTGCGGGACCGGGCCGGCCACCAGCCCGACGACGTCGCCGTGGTGCATCGCCAGCTGACCGACGATGCCGGCCGCCAGCACCGCGACCTGACGCTTCGTGCTCGCCGCGTCGGCCAGGCCGGCCATCGTGCGACCGGTGTCGACGGCCAGCAGCACCTGGTGCTGGCGGGTGGCGACGTAGCGCTTGATCAGCGGACGGCCGGTGCGGGCGGTGGCCTTCCAGTCGACGTCGCGGATGTCGTCGCCGATCACGTACTCGCGCAGGTCGTCGAAGTCGAGGCTGCGCCCGGCGTGGATCGAGCCGTACTCGCCCTCGACCAGTCCCAGCGCACGCCGGTGGGCCGGGATCGAGGCCCGCGTGCGCACCTTCACGAGAAGGCTGCCCGTGCCGCTGGCCCCGGCCCCGCCGGCGGGAGCGGCAGCCGACCGAGCGCGCCACCTCACGGCGTGGGGACGGCGGCCATCACGGCGTCGATGATCGTCTCCGGTCGCACGTCGTCGGCGATCGCCTGGAACCCGAGGTGCAGCCGGTGGCGCAGCACGCCGTGACACTGCCGACGGATGTCCTCGGGAAGGACGTAGCTGCGCCGCTCCAGCAGGGCGAACGCCCGCGAGGCCTGTTGCAGCGCGATCGAACCGCGGGGGCTGGCACCGAACTCGACGTAGCCGGCCAGCTCGGGGTCGATCACGTGTCCGAGGTCGCGCGTCGCCTGGGCGATGGCGACGGCGTAGCGCTTGATCGACTCGTCGACGTACACCCGGGCGGCCAGCCCGATCAGGTATCGCACCTCGGCGATCGACACCACGCCGGCGGTCTCGGGGGTGCGCGTGCCGAGCACGCCCGAGTCGATGCGGTTGAGCACCTCCAACTCCTCGTCGGCGCTCGGATAGTCGATCACCTCCTTCAGCAGGAAGCGGTCGATCTGGGCCCGCGGCAGCACGTAGGTGCCCTCGTCCTCGATCGGGTTCTGCGTGGCGAGCACCATGAACGGCGACGGGACGGGGTACATCACCCCGCCGATCGACGTCTGGCGCTCCTGCATCGCCTCGAGCAGCGCGCTCTGGGTCTTGGCGTTGGAGCGGTTGATCTCGTCGAGGAGCACGAAGTGGGCGTGGACCGGTCCGAGGCGCGTCGAGAACGTGGCCGCCGAAGGGTCGTAGACCTCGGTGCCGATGATGTCGCTCGGCAGCAGGTCGGCGGTGCACTGGATGCGCGAGAACGAGGCGTTGACGGTGCCGGCGAGGGTGGCGGCGGCGGTCGTCTTGGCCAGTCCGGGCAGGCTCTCGAGCAGGATGTGGCCCTCGGCGAGCAGCGTGACGAGCAGGCTCGTGCGCAGCCGTTCGTGACCGACCAGGCGCTCGTCGTAGCGCGTGGCGATGCGGTCGAGGATCTCGCCCGCCGTCGCCAGCTCCTGGTCGGTGATCTCAGCGCGGTCCCCTGCCGAGTGCTCGGTGGTGATCACTGTGCACCAGCATGCACCCTGGGCGGACGGTCCGTCGACCGCGGCCCGGCCGAGCGGCTCGCTCGTGACCATCGGCGCAGGTCGCAGCGCATGTCTCGGACGGGAGCCCACGGCCGGGGTCGGTGCGGAGCGGGTCGCGTCCCGCTAACATTGAACACTGCTGTCTCGGCCCCCGTGCCGCTCGCGCGCCATGGCGTCCGAGTGCCCGGACTTCCTGCCGTCGCAGCCAGCCGGACCCTTCCCCCGGATCCGGACCCACGGCGAACGTTCGTAGAAGGTGAACTGAGATGTCCAAGCGAGAGTACCCGCTCGAGCGATACCGCAACATCGGGATCATGGCCCACATCGACGCGGGCAAGACCACCACGACCGAGCGCATCCTGTTCTACACCGGCAAGACCTACAAGATCGGCGAGGTCCACGAGGGCGCGGCGGTCATGGACCACATGGCCCAGGAGCAGGAGCGCGGCATCACGATCACGTCGGCCGCGACGACTGCGTTCTGGAAGGACCACCGGATCAACATCATCGACACGCCGGGACACGTCGACTTCACGATCGAGGTCGAGCGCTCGCTGCGCGTGCTCGACGGCGCCGTGGCCGTGTTCGACTCGGTCGCCGGCGTCGAGCCACAGACCGAGACGGTGTGGCGTCAGGCCAACAAGTACAACGTGCCGCGCATGTGCTTCGTCAACAAGATGGACCGCACCGGCGCCAACTTCTACCGCACCGTGGAGATGATCGAGGACCGGCTGCAGTCCACGCCGGCGGTCATCCAGCTCCCGATCGGGTCGGAGGCGGCGTTCGCCGGCGTCATCGACCTCGTCAAGATGAAGCAGATCCTGTGGGACGGCGACGAAAAGGGCGCCAAGTACCACGAGGAGGACCTGACCGCGGGCCAGCAGGCCGAGGCCGAGCAGTGGCGCCACCGGCTCCTCGACACGGTGTGTGCCGAGGACGACGACGTGCTCGAGAAGTACCTGAGCGACGAGCCGATCAGCGAGGTCGAGCTCAAGGGCGTGATCCGCAAGGGAACGCTGGCGGGCAAGTTCGTGCCGGTGCTCACCGGGTCGGCGTTCAAGAACAAGGGTGTCCAGCCGATGCTCGACGCCGTCATCGACTTCCTCCCGAGCCCGCTCGACATCCCGCCGACCCAGGGCACCAACCTGCGCGGCGACGAGACGGTCAGCCGCGAGGCCGACGAGAAGGCGCCGTTCGCGGCGCTGGCGTTCAAGATCGTCGCGGACCCCTTCGGCAAGCTCACCTACTTCCGCGTCTACTCGGGCACCATCCACAAGGGCGACGAGGTCTACAACTCGATCAAGGAGCGGCGCGAGCGGCTGGGGCGGATCCTGCTGATGCACGCCAACCAGCGTGAGGACCTCGACGTGGCCATGGCCGGCGACATCGTGGCCGGGCTGGGGTTCAAGGACACGACCACCGGCGACACGCTGTGCGACCGCACCGAGCCGATCATCCTCGAGCGCATGGAGTTCCCGGAGCCGGTCATCCACGTGGCGATCGAGCCCAAGACGAAGAGCGACCAGGACAAGCTGGGCAAGGCGCTCAAGTCGCTGTCCGACGAGGACCCGACGTTCCGCGTGCGCACCGACGAGGAGACCGGCCAGACCGTGATCTCGGGCATGGGCGAACTGCACCTCGAGGTGCTGGTCGACCGCATGCAGCGCGAGTTCGCCGTGGAGGCCACGGTGGGCAAGCCGCAGGTGGCCTACCGCGAGACCATCACCAAGACGGTCGAGTCGGTGGAGTACCGCCACGTCAAGCAGACCGGTGGATCCGGTCAGTTCGCCGTGGTGAAGGTCACGATGGAGCCGAACCCGGGCAAGGGCTACGAGTTCGTCGACAAGATCTCGGGCGGGCGCATCCCGCGCGAGTACATCCAGCCCACCAACCAGGGCATGCAGGCCGCCCTCGACAACGGCGTGCTCGCCGGCTACCCGACCGTCGACGTCAAGGTGTCGCTGGTCGACGGCCAGTACCACGACGTCGACTCGTCGGAGATGGCGTTCAAGATCGCCGGTCAGATGGTGTTCCGCAAGGCCGCCGAGATGGCCAAGCCGGTGCTCCTCGAGCCGATCATGTCGGTCGAGGTCGTCACGCCCGAGGATTACATGGGCGACGTGATGGGCGACCTCTCCAGCCGGCGCGGCCGGATCGAGGGCATGGAGGCCCGGGGCAACACCCAGGTCGTGCGCGCCCAGGTGCCGCTCTCGGAGATGTTCGGATACAGTACCGACCTCCGTTCCCGCACCCAGGGCCGGGCGACCTACACGATGCAGTTCGACAGCTACCAGCAGGTATCTGAGAGCATCGCATCCGAGATCATCAAGCGCGTCCGGGGCGAGTGACCTCGCCCCGCCAGCACGTTCTTTGACAACCCACAACAGCTAACGAGACATTGGAGTCAGTGGCGCCATGAGCAAGGCGAAGTTTGAGCGGACGAAGCCGCATGTGAATATTGGGACGATGGGTCATATTGATCATGGGAAGACGACGTTGACGGCGGCGATTTCGAAGACGTTGGCGGATCGTGGGTTGGCGGAGTACACGCCGTTTGATTCGATTGATAAGGCGCCGGAGGAGAAGGCGCGGGGGATTACGATTTCGATTGCTCATATCGAGTATGAGACTGAGAATCGGCATTATGCGCATGTGGACATGCCGGGTCATGCGGATTACATCAAGAACATGATTACGGGTGCGGCTCAGGTGGATGGGGCGATTTTGGTGGTGGCGGCGACGGATGGTCCGATGCCGCAGACTCGTGAGCATGTGTTGTTGGCGCGTCAGGTGGGGGTGCCGTCGATCATCGTGGCGTTGAACAAGGCGGACATGGTCGATGATGAGGAGTTGTTGGATCTGGTGGAGCTCGAGGTTCGCGAGTTGTTGAGCGAGTACGAGTTCCCGGGTGATGATGTGCCGATCGTGCGGGTGTCGGCGTTGAAGGCGTTGGAGGGTGATGCTGAGTGGCAGGCCAAGGTGATGGAGTTGATGGCGGCGGCTGATGCGTTCATCCCGGAGCCGGAGCGGGATCTGGACAAGCCGTTCTTGATGCCGATCGAGGATGTGTTCACGATCACGGGTCGTGGGACGGTGGTGACCGGCAAGGTGGAGCAGGGGGTGGTGCATACCGGTGATGACATCGAGATCGTCGGGTTGCGTGCGACGCAGAAGACGACGTGTACGGGTGTGGAGATGTTCCGGAAGCTTCTGGATCAGGGGCAGGCGGGTGACAACATCGGTGCGCTTGTTGCGGGGGACGAAGAAAGAGGATGTGGAGCGGGGTCAGGTGTTGTGTAAGCCGGGGAGTATTACGCCGCACACGAATTTTGAGGGTCAGGTGTATGTGTTGACGCAGAAGGAGGGTGGCCGTCATAAGCCGTTCTTCAACAATTACCGGCCGCAGTTCTTTTTCCGGACGACGGATGTGACGGGCACGATCGAGTTGCCGGAGGGTACGGAGATGGTGATGCCGGGTGACAATGTGGCGATGACTGTCGAGTTGGGCAAGCCGATCGCCATGGACGAGGGTCTGCGGTTCGCTATCCGTGAGGGTGGCCGCACCGTCGGTGCCGGCCGCGTCACCAAGATCATCAAGTGACCGTCTGATCATGGCCCAGAGCATCCGAATCCGCCTCAAGGCATTCGACCACGACATCATCGACCAGTCGACGAAGAAGATCGTCGAGACGGTCACGAGGACCGACGCCACCGTGCGCGGCCCGATCCCGCTGCCGACGGCGAAGCACCGCTACACGGTGATCCGGGGACCGCACATCGACAAGGACTCGCGGGAGCACTTCGAGATGCGCATCCACAAGCGCCTCATCGACATCGTCAACCCCAACAACAAGACGATCGACAGCCTGCAGCGCATCGAGCTGCCGGCCGGCGTCGACATCGAGATCAAGATCCAGGCGAGCTGACGCCCCGCGATCGCGCAACCGGAGTGCACCGGCCGGACCGAATGGTCCGGCCGCGCACACCGGTTGACGGGGCGCTCGAACAGGGGAGGCGGGCATGTTCCGATTCACATCCGTCGTGGTGTCGGCGACGCTGTCGATCGTCGGTCTGGCGAGTGCCAGTGCCGGTGCGTCGAGCGCGCCGGTGACGACGCCATCGTCGTGTCTGCTCGACGCGGCGACCGTGTCCGAGGTGAGCGGCACCGAGATCGCCGAGGTGACGATGAGCGGCGGCGCCGTCGCGTCGACCTCGGCGGGTGACATCAGCCTGCTCGCCGCGCCCGACCTCAGCTGGACCGGGTGCGGCTACGAGACGAGCGACGCTTCGGAGCTGGACGTGTCCGAGCTCGTGGCGATCGAAGGCGGCGCCCACCCGGGCGAACAGTTCGACCAGGTGGCCGCGGTCGCGGCGGCGAACGAAAACCTCGCCGCGAGCATCGGCCACGCCGGCGCCGAGGAGTTCCTCTCCGCCGACAGCGAGCTGTTCGTCACCGACGGCAACGAGACCATGCGACTCCACGTCGGCGACATCAGCGGCGTCGAGGGTGCCGTGGCGCTCGACGCCATCGCCGGCGGGCTGCTCGTCCTGGGGCCGACCGACGTGGCGACCCGCTGTGACGCCCTCGCCCGGCTCGTGCCGCGGACGTGGGGCAAGACGGACGCCGTGACCGCCGGTGGTGGCACGGAGAACGGCTTCACGTTCACCAGCTGCGCGGTGGCGCTGCCCGACCTGGGCGGCCTGACCCTGCAGCTCGACGTCGCCGACGGCCGCGAGTGGTACGACGCGATGTTCGAGCAGCAGCGCCCGCTGACCCCGGTGCACATCGCCGGCCTGGGTGACGATGCCTACTGGTACGGCCGCATCAATGGCGTGCTCGTCCGCGTCGACGATCAGGTGCTCGTCGTCACCGGCGAGGACGCCGACGGCAACGCGCTCGACCAGAAGATGCTCGAGAACCTCGCCGCCGAGGCGGTGTCGGCGTTCACGCCGGTCCGCACGGGCGACTGACCGCGCCTCCAGCGTCGCTCCCGCGGTCACCGCGTCATCGGTCGGCCGCACAAATCCGAGCCGAGCTGTCGATCTGCGCCCCGCCCGTTCGTCGGATTCCCGCGAGCCGGTACGGTGCCGGTCGAGACGAAAGGAGCCGACAATGCCCCGATTCATGGCCATCATCCTGGGTGACGCCGCCGAGGCCGAGGCCGAGACAGACGTCGATCCCGCGGTCTGGAAGCAGATCATGGACGAGTACAACGAGTTCGGCGAGAACGCCGCCGGCGTGATCGGCGGCGGCGAGGCGCTGCATCCGCCGTCCACCGCCGTCGGCGTGAAGGTGGCCGGCAAGGGCGGTGCGCTCACCCGCACCGATGCCCCCTTCGCCGAGGCCAAGGAGGTCATCGGCGGGTTCTACCTGCTCGACTGCGCCGACATCGACGAGGCCGTTGGCTGGGCGGCGCAGATCCCCGGGGCATGGCACGGCCGCGTCGTGGTTCAGCCGTGCGTCGACTTCAGCGCCGCGGGCTGAGCGACCTCGCCCTCGAGGCTGCGTTCCGCGCCGAGGCGCGCAACGCCCTCGCCACCCTCACCCGCCTCCTCGGCAGCCTCGACGCGGCCGAGGAGGCGGTGCAGGACGCCTTCGTGGTCGCGCTGGAACGCTGGCCGATCGACGGTGTCCCGGATCGCCCGGGCGCGTGGATCACGACGATCGCCCGCAACAAGGCGCTCGACCGTTTGCGTCGGGAAGCGAAGCGGATGGACAAGCAGATCGCCGCCCACCGCAGCCTCGCCTCGCTCGACGGCTGGAACGAGCCGAGCGACAGCGTCGTGCGCGACGACGTGCTGGCGCTGGTGTTCATGTGCTGTGACCCGGTGCTGTCGATCGAGGCCCGCGTCGCGCTCGCCCTGCGCACGTTGTGCGGGCTGTCGACGGCGGCCGTGGCCCGGCTGTTCCTGGTGCCGGAGGCGACGATGGCCCAACGCCTCGTGCGCGCCAAGCGCCGCCTGGGGCAAGCCGGTACACCCTTGAGGACTCCCGCCGCCCACGAGCTGTCGGAACGGCTCCCCGCGGTGCTGGCGACGGTGCACCTGCTGTTCACCGAAGGCCACAACGCCACATCCGGTCCCGACCACGTCCGCGCCGAGTGTTGCGCGGAGGCGGTGCGCCTCGCCCGTCTGCTCGCCGAGCTGATGCCCGACGAGCCGGAGGTCATCGGGTTGCTCGGGTTGCTCCTGCTCTCCGACGCCCGCCGAGCGACGCGAGTCGACGGGGCGGGCGACATCGTTCGCCTCGCCGACCAGGACCGGTCGCAGTGGGATCGCGCCCTCATCGACGAGGGCGTCGGACTCGTCGAGCGCGCGCTGCGCTTCGGCAGCGCCGGGCGCTACCAGCTCGAGGCGGCGATCGCCGCCTGCCACGGCCTCGCTCCCTCGCTGCCCGACACGGACTGGAAGGAAGTCGCCGACCTGTACGCCCTGCTGGAGAACCTCGCTCCCGACCCGGTGGTGCGACTCAACCGCGCCGTCGCCGTCGCCGAGGCGTGGGGCCCCGAGGCCGGCCTCGACGTGCTGGACGGTGTCGTCGGGCTCGACGACTTCCACCTCCGCTGGTCGGTCGATGCCGAGTTGCGGCGTCGATGCGGCCGGCCGGCCGCGGCGGCGGGCGCCTACCGCGCCGCCCTCGCGTGCCGTCCCAACGACGCCGAGCGCCGCTTCCTCGAGGCGCGCCTCGCCGAGGTCAGCGCCGCGACCGGCAGCGGCGTCGAAGATGAGGCGAACGCCTCATGACCGCCGGCGACGAGCTTCGTACGGTTGGCCCATGGCGACCACCGAGATCCAGCCCGAGCCGCACGCCGTCGAGGCCTTCGCCGGACGGCTGATGGCGATCATCACCGACGGCATGCTCGCCTACATGATCGACATCGGTCACCGGACCGGTCTGTTCGACGCCTTCGCTGTCGAGCCGGGCACGAGCATCGAGCTCGCCGAGCGGGCCGGCCTGAACGAGCGCTACGTGCGCGAATGGCTCGGAGCGATGGTCACGAGTGGCATCGCCGAGTACGAGCCGCACGCCGCGTCGTACCGGCTGCCGCCGGAGCACGCGGCGTGCCTCGCCGGCCACACGGCGATGAACATGGCGCCGTTCAGCCAGCTCAACACCCACCTCGCCAAGCACGTCGAGCAGGTGGCGACCGCCTTCCGCGATGGCGGCGGCGTTCCGTACGCGGCGTACCGCCCGGAGTTCACCGACGTGATGGACGCGATGGGCCGCGGCGCCTACGACGGCCTGTTGATCGACGTCCTGGTACCGCTCGCGCCGGGCCTCGCCGACCGACTCCGCGCCGGCGCGAGCGCCGCCGACGTGGCCTGCGGCACCGGCCACGCCCTCGTGCTGCTGGCGGACGCCTTCCCGGCGTCGTCCTTCACCGGCTACGACCTCGACGCCGACGCCATCGCCCGAGCGCGGGACGAGGCCATCGGCAGGGGGCTGTCCAACGTGACGTTCGAGGTGTGCGACGCGGCGACGCTGCACGTGGAAACGCCCTTCGACGTCGTCTTCGTCTTCGACGCGATCCACGATCAGGCTGACCCGGCCGGCGTGCTGCGCCGCATCCACGACGCCCTGGTCCCCGACGGCGTGCTCGTCATGAAGGAGCCGCGGGTCTCGAGCAACCTCGAGGACAACGTCGCCAACCCGTTCGCGCCGCTGCTCTACTCCGTCAGCACCCTGCATTGCATGACGGTGTCGCTGGCCCAGGGCGGGGCCGGGCTCGGTACCGCCTTTGGTGAGCAGCGGGCGCTCGAACTGCTCGCCGACGCCGGTTTCGCCGACGTCGTGGTGCACGACGCGCCCGGCGACCCGATCGACGCCGTCTACGTCGCTCGGCGCTAGCCGCCGCTGAACACATGGCGCGAATCGGTCACCAGTGACCGATTCGCGCCACCTGTTCGACGGCGGGCTCAGGCGGTCATGTCGAGCTCGGCGATCACCTTCGTCGGCGTGATGCGCAGGCCCAGTTCGCCGGGCACCCCGTTGCGGGCGCCGAACTCCTCGGCGCGATCGGCGCCCATGTAGCGGCCACCGGTGAGCGTGGCGATGCGGCGGACCTCGTCGAGCTCATCGGTGATCGACACCGTGCCCTGCACCATCACGAAGCCGTACGGCGGCTCCTCCAGGTCGACGGTGAGAACGACGCGGGCGTCGCGCCGGATGGCCCTCGCCTTGGCCGTTGCCGACCCGGTGTTGAAGAGCAGTTCGTCACCGTCGACGACGAACCAGATGGGCACCACCAGCGGCCGTCCGTCGCTCGCGGCATAGCCGAGCTTGCCGGTGCGCGTGCCCGTGCTCAGGAACTCGCGGACCGCCGGCGTGAGGCTCACCATGAGGCGCAGTTTCCTCCACCCGTCGGCGCCGACGCCACTTTCCTTTCAACAGTGAAAGGAACGTGGCTCGGTCGGCGGGACGGGGCGGGTTGGATCGTCGGAGCAGGGCCGATAGCGTTTCCGTAGCCGTGCCTGCGGGGTTTCCCGTTGGCAACCATTTCCCACCAACCGATGTCCGCGTGCGCCCGGTCGACAGGACCGGGGACCACTCGGCGACAACTCATCACAGTGCTCCGCTGGCCCCGGCCAACGGAGCATTTGCGTGGATAGCGCCTGATCGGAACGCTCGCCGAGCGTGACGGTCGAGCGCTCGATCAACAGCAGATCGGCCTCACACCCTCCGGGTGGCGGGGTCCGGTCCTCGGAACACAAGGAACAGCCGCCATGGCAACCACAGCGATCGTCGGCGAGAAAGTCGGCATGAGCCAGACCTGGGTCGACGACAAGATCGTCCCGGTCACGGTGCTGCGCGTCGAACCGATGCGGATCGTCCAGGTGAAGACCCTCGAGCGCGACGGCTACAGCGCGCTGCAGGTCACCTACGGACACCGTGACGCCCGGAAGCTCAACAAGCCCGCCACCGGCCACTTGGCCAAGGCGTCGGTCGACGCCGGCAAGCGCCTCATCGAACTGCGCCTCGACTCCGTCGACGGTTACGAAGTCGGCCAGGAGATCCAGGTCGACGTCGTCGCCGCCGGCAGCAAGGTCGACGTCACTGCCGTCAGCAAGGGCAAGGGCTTCGCCGGCACGATGAAGCGCCACAACTTCAAGGGCCAGGGCGCCAGCCACGGCAACCACAAGCACCACCGGGCCCCCGGCTCGATCGGCGCCTGCTCGTTCCCGGGCCGGGTGTTCAAGGGCGTGAAGATGTCGGGTCACATGGGCCACGAGCAGGTCACCACGCTCAACCTCGAGGTGGTCGCCTCCGACCCGGAGCGCAACCTGCTGCTGGTGAAGGGCTCGGTGCCCGGTCCTCGCGGCGGCGTCGTCCTCGTTCGCAACGCCGTCAAGGCGCCGGCAGGGAAGGCCTGATCATGGCAAAGCTCGACGTCACCCTGAACGAGGAGTACTTCGGCGTGCAGCCGAACGTGCCCCTGATGCACCAGGTGGTCACCGCCCAGCTCGCCAAGCGCCGGGCCGGCACGCAGTCCACCAAGACCCGCAGCGAGGTCCGCGGCGGCGGCGCCAAGCCGTTCCGCCAGAAGGGCACCGGGCGCGCCCGCCAGGGCTCCACCAACGCCCCGCACTACGCCGGCGGTGGCGTGGCCCTCGGGCCCAAGCCGCGGTCGTATGCCCAGCGCACCCCCAAGAAGATGATCAAGGCGGCGTTGCGCTCGGCGCTGTCGGATCGCGCCGCCGACGACAGGGTGCTCGTCGTCGACGCCTTCGGCTGGGCCGAGCCGTCGACCAAGCAGGCCGTGAAGGCGCTCGATCGCCTCGGCGTCGCCGGTCGCACGCTCGTCGTGCTCGAGCGTGAGGACGCCATCGCCGCCCTGTCGTTCCGCAACCTGCCCGCCGTGCAGTTGATCAACGTCGGCGAGCTCAACGCCTACGACGTGCTGTGCAACGACTGGGTCGTCTTCACCCAGGGCTCGCTCAGCGCCCTCACCGGCGCGCGACGGGCCGGCTAGCGCCGACGCCCAGGCGGCCGTGGCGTCCGCCCGGCCGGTCGACGACGACAAGATCGCCGAAAGCGCCGTCGACCGGACGATGCCGCCGACGAGGCGCCGACCGGCGACGCGGCGCGGGCTCGCCGCCGCGGCAGTCGGCGACGGCTGCCGAACGTCGGCGCCGACGACCGAGGTCCAGCGAGCAGCCGGGTTCGACATCAAGGGCAATGCCGATTCGATGCTGTATCACGTGCCGGGGAGTCGTTGGTATGACGCCACCGAGGCCGAGGAGTGGTTCGACACGGAGGAGGCGGCGCAGGCTGCCGGCTACTCCAAGGCCGGCGAACAGAGGGAGGAGTCCCGATGAAGGATCCGCGCGACATCATCCTGGCGCCGGTCGTCTCCGAGAAGAGCTACGCGCTGATGGAGACCGGCGTCTACACGTTCAAGGTGCACCCGTCGGCGAGCAAGCCCGAGATCCGCGACGCCGTGGAGACCATCTGGGACGTCGAGGTCACCAAGGTCAACACGCTCAACCGCAAGGGCAAGAAGCGCCGCACGCGGGGCACCAACCGCGTCGGCCAGAAGTCCGACGTCAAGCACGCCATCGTCACGCTCGCATCGGGTGAGATCCCGTTGTTCGAGAACTGAGGACACCATGGGCATCAGAACTCGCAAACCCACCAGCCCGGGACGCCGCTTCCAGACGTCGTCCGACTTCACCGAGGTCACCAAGTCGACCCCGGAGAAGTCGCTGCTCGCCCCCAAGCCCAAGAGCGGCGGGCGCAACGTCCACGGTCGCAAGACCGCGCGCCACCGCGGTGGCGGTCACAAGCAGCAGTACCGCATCATCGACTTCAAGCGTCAGAAGGACGGCGTGCCGGCGACGGTCGCCGCCATCGAGTACGACCCCAACCGCACCTGCCGCATCGCCCTGCTGCACTACGCCGACGGCACCAAGGCCTACATCCTCGCCCCCCGCGGTCTGCGCGCCGGCGACCGGGTGCAGAGCGGGCACGGCGCCGACATCAAGCCGGGCAACGCCCTGCCGATGCGCTTCATCCCGGTCGGCACGACGGTGCACAACGTCGAGCTGCGCCCCGGCCAGGGCGGCAAGATCGGCCGCTCCGCCGGCATCGCCGTGCAGCTGGTCGCCAAGGAGGGTGACTTCGCCACCCTGCGCCTGCCGTCCACCGAGATGCGCCGCGTGCCGATCGACTGCCGCGCCACCGTCGGCGAGGTCGGCAACGCCGAGCACGAGCAGGTGAAGATCGGCAAGGCCGGCCGCAACCGCTGGAAGGGCGTGCGCCCGCAGACCCGCGGCGTCGCCATGAACCCGGTCGACCACCCGCTCGGCGGTGGCGAGGGCCGTTCGTCGGGCGGCCGTCCGGCGGTGTCGCCCTGGGGCAAGCCCGAGGGCCGCACCCGCGACAAGACCAAGGCGTCGCAGTCGCTCATCATCCGCCGTCGCCGCACCGGAAAGGGTCGGAGGTAATCCCCAGATGATTGAGCGAAGCGAGATCATCCATCAAACACGGTCGCCTTTCGCTGCGAAGCAGCGGCGACATCGCATCTCCCGAAGGGACGCTTCATGTCGCGCAGCCTGAAGAAGGGCCCGTTCGTCGACGACCACCTGTTGAAGAAGGTCGACGCCCAGAACGCCGCCGGCGAGCGCCGCGTCATCAAGACGTGGTCGCGTCGCTCCACGATCATCCCCGACATGGTCGGGCACACGATCGCCGTCCACGACGGCCGCAAGCACGTCCCGGTGTACGTCACCGAGTCGATGGTCGGCCACAAGCTCGGTGAGTTCAGCCCCAGCCGGACGTTCAAGTTCCACGCCGGCCAAGAGAAGAGCGCGAAGGGTCGCCGCTGATGAACGAGCGAAGCGAGTTCCAGAAAGCAACGTGGCGTTTCGCCGGCTTCCGGCGTTCCGGGCATCGCCTCACCCGAAGGGTCGTGTCATGACCGGTCCGAAGACGAACGAGGGTGAGCTGCTGCTCGACGACACCCAGGTGTCGACGAAGGCCACGGCCAAGTACCTGAAGGGCTCGGCCAGCAAGGCCCGCGCCGTGCTCGACCTGATCCGCGGCCTCGACGTGCGGCGGGCCGACGAGGTGTTGCGCTTCTCCGACCGCGGCGCGGCCGCCGACGTGCGCAAGGTGCTCGCCAGTGCCGTCGCCAACGCCGTGCACAACTTCGAGCAGGACGTCGAAGAGCTGTTCGTCGTCGCCTGCTATGCCGACGAGGGCCCGACGCTGAAGCGCTTCCGGCCACGGGCCCGAGGCAGCGCCAGCCGCATCCGCAAGCGCAGCTGCCACGTCACCGTGGTCGTCGCCCGGATGAGCGACGCCCGCCTCGAGGTGGTGCAGGCCCGCCAGGCGGCTTCGACCGCCGGAGGTCGGCGTGCCGCTGGTTCGGCGCAGGCCCGCCGCGACCGTGTTGCCCGCAGCCGTGCCCGCGCCGAGGCGCTGCGCACCGGCGGCGTGGCCGCCGCGGTGGAGCACCTCGAAGAGTCCGAAGCGAACGCCGAGATCCTGGAGGTTCTCGAAGGCGACGACGAGGTCGTGGACGACGGGTCCGAAGTCGTGGACGGCACGGTCGTCGAAGAGGCTCCTGAAGCTGAGGTGGACGAGGTCGCCGACGATGCGACGCCGAGGTGGATGAGCCCGCGGAGCTCACCGATGACACGGAAGCAGCGACCGCTTCGGCCCCCGACCGCAGCGACGATGACACGGAAACCGGCGTCGCGAGCGCCAGCGAGCAGCCGGACGCGATCGAGGAGGAAGCCGCCCGGTCGCCGAGGCGAGACGACGAACCGGCAGCGGCGACGACGAGGAGCAAAGTGATGGGCCAGAAGATCAACCCCTACGGGTACCGGCTCGGCATCACCACCGACTGGAAGAGCCGCTGGTTCTCCGAGCGCCAGTACAAGGACTACCTCACCGAGGACTGGAAGATCCGGGAGGCGATCATGCGGCGCATGGAGTCGGCCGCGATCAGCCGCATCGAGATCGAGCGCACGCGTGACAAGGTCCGCGTCGACGTCCACACCGCCCGCCCGGGCATCGTGATCGGTCGCCGTGGCGCCCAGGCCGACGAGCTGCGCACGCTGATCACCGAGATCACCGGCAACCCGAAGGTTCAGCTCAACATCGTCGAGATCAAGAACCCCGAGCTCGACGCCGCGCTGATCGCCCAGGGCGTCGCCGACCAGCTGGCCAACCGCATCGCCTTCCGCCGGGCCATGAAGCGCGCCGTGCAGAACGCCCAGCGCGCCGGCGCCCTCGGCATCAAGGTGCAGTGCTCGGGCCGCCTCGGCGGTGCCGAGATGAGCCGCACCGAGTGGTACCGCGAGGGCCGGGTGCCGCTGCACACGCTGCGCGCCGACATCGACTACGGCTTCCGCGAGGCGCGGACCTCGTCGGGTCGCGTCGGCGTCAAGGTGTGGCTGTACAAGGGCGACATCCTCCCGTACAAGTCGGTGTCCGACGACAAGATCGTCCGCGAGGCGGCGATGGCCGTCGGCGAGACCTCCGGTCAGGCCGGCGAGCCCCGTCGGGTCGTGTCGAGCGCACCCCGCAAGGTCGAGGCCGAGACCGAGGCGACGCCGCTCGTCAAGGAGGCCGACGTGGAGCTGGAGAAGCTCCTCGACGAAGAAGAAGACATCGCCCGTCGTACCCACGACGCCCACGAGCCGCCGCACTTCCGCGGCGTCGACTGAAAGCACACCCGTCATGTTGATGCCCCGCAAGGTCGCACACCGCAAACACCACCGAGGTCGCACGACGAGGCCTCACCAAGGGTGGCGACTCGCTGTCGTTCGGCGAGTACGGCATCCAGGCCCTCGAGCCGGGCTGGCTGACCGCCCGCCAGATCGAGGCCGCACGTATCGCCATGACGCGCGCCATCAAGCGCGGCGGCAAGGTGTGGATCTCGGTGTTCCCCGACAAGCCGGTCACCAAGAAGCCGGCCGAGACCCGCATGGGCTCGGGCAAGGGCAACCCCGAGCTGTGGGTCGCCGTGGTCAAGCCGGGTCGGGTGCTGTTCGAGCTCTCCTTC
Source organism: Ilumatobacteraceae bacterium (assembly GCA_963816635.1). Classification (GTDB taxonomy): domain Bacteria; phylum Actinomycetota; class Acidimicrobiia; order Acidimicrobiales; family Ilumatobacteraceae; genus Desertimonas. Next base: position 100,285 of record CAWFLK010000004.1, read on the forward strand.
CCCGACGAGGCCCAGGCCCGCATCGCCCTCGAGAAGGCGATCCAGAAGCTGCCGATCAAGGCACGCGTCATCACGCGCGAGGAGGCGATCTGATGGCCCGCACGACCAACGATCTGAGCGAGCTGTCCCTCGCCCACCTGGTGGAGGAGCTGCGCGAGTCGAAGCAGGAGGCGCTCAACCTGCGCTTCCGCAACGCCACCGGCCAGCTCGAGAACACCGCCGAGATCACACGGGTGCGTCGTCAGATCGCCCGCATCAACACGCTCATCCGAGCACGCGAGATCGCCGAAGCAGAGGCAAGGTCATGAGCGACGCAGAGAACACCGAAGAGACGAGCACGGACGATGCCATCGTGAGCGACCACCGCGGAGTCGCCAGTAGCGACCGCTTCGGCCCCTGACCGCAGCGACGATGACACGGAGACCGGCGTCGCGAGCGCCAGCGAGCAGCCGGACGCGAGCGCAGCGAGCCAGACAAGCAGCGACAGCGAGCGAGCGAGCGAGCAAGCCCGGCGCCACGTGCGCAAGGCACGCGAGGGCGTCGTCGTCTCCAGCAAGCCGGACAAGACCGTCGTGGTCGCCGTGATCGAGCGGGTTCGGCACCCGAAGTACAACAAGTTCGTCCTGCAGACGAAGAAGCTGTACGCCCACGACGAGGCCAACGACGTCAACGTCGGCGACAAGGTCCGCGTGATGGAGACCCGGCCGCTGTCGAAGTTGAAGCGCTGGCGCGTCACCGACGTGCTCGAGCGGGCGAAGTGAGCCGGCGATGATCCAGCAGGAATCGCGACTCAGGGTCGCCGACAACTCGGGCGCCAAGGAGGTGCTCGTCATCAAGGTGCTCGGTGGCACTCGCCGCCGGTACGCCTCGATCGGCGACATCTTCGTGGCCACCGTCAAGGACGCCATCCCGGGTGCCGCGGTGAAGAAGGGCGAGGTCGTCAAGTGCGTCGTCGTCCGGGTCAAGAAGGAAAAGCGTCGTCCCGACGGCAGCTACATCCGCTTCGACGAGAACGCGGCCGTACTGATCAAGGACGACCTCACACCGCGCGGCACGCGCATCTTCGGACCGGTCGGTCGGGAGCTGCGGGACCGCCGGTTCATGCGAATCGTCTCGCTCGCGCCGGAGGTGTTGTGAGCATGAAACTGCGCAAGGGTGACACCGTCGAGGTGATCACCGGCAAGGACCAGGGCAAGCAGGGCACGATCCTGCAGGTCCTCCCGTCCAAGAACAAGGTGATCGTCACTGGCGTCAACACCGCGTCCAAGCACATGAAGCCGGGCCGCCGCGGCAAGAACCAGCGCGCCCCGCTCCAGCAGGACAAGGGCGGCATCGTCGACATCGACATGCCGGTCGACGCGAGCAACGTGATGTTCGTCCACAAGGGCAAGAAGGTCCGCCTCGGCTACGAGCACAAGGACGGCAAGAAGGTGCGCGTCGCTCGCGTCGGCGGCACCACCGAGGTGATCTCATGAGCGACCAGCAGGGCAGTGGCCGAGCGCACCGCGCCGCGGCTGAAGCAGAAGTACCAGGACGAGGTGAGGGCCAAGCTGCAGGAGCAGCTCGGCCTCGGCAACCCGATGCAGGTGCCGACGCTCCAGAAGATCGTCATCAACATGGGCGTCGGCCGCGCCACGCAGCAGCCGTCGATCCTGGAGGCCGCGGTCGCCGACCTCACGCTGATCGCCGGCCAGAAGCCGATCGTGACGAAGGCGGGCAAGTCGATCGCCGGCTTCAAGCTGCGCGAGGGCCAGTCGATCGGCACCAAGGTCACGCTCCGCGGCGACCGCATGTGGGAGTTCCTCGATCGCCTGCTGGCGATCGCCATCCCCCGCATCCGTGACTTCCGCGGCCTGCCGGCAAACTCGTGGGACGGCCGAGGCAACTACACGTTCGGGCTCAACGACCAGACGGTGTTCCCCGAGATCAACTACGACCGCATCGACACGACGCGTGGCATGGACATCACCATCGTCACCACGGCGTCGAGCAACGAGGCCGGCAAGGCCCTGCTCGACGCGTTCGGTTTCCCGTTCAAGACCGGCGAGGACGCCCAGGCGCCCGTCGACAAGCCCCGCAATCGCGGCCAGTTCCGTGGCGGCCGTCCCGGGAAGAGGAAGTAGCGGACAGATGGCCAAGAAGGCACTCATCAACAAGGCGGCGGGCACGCCCAAGTTCAAGGTCCGCGCCTACACCCGCTGCCGGCGCTGCGGGCGCGCCCGCTCGGTGCTGCGCAAGTTCGGCCTGTGCCGTGTGTGCCTGCGCGAGCTCGCCCACGCCGGCGAGATCCCTGGCCTGACGAAGTCGAGCTGGTGAGGGAGGAGACACCGACATGATGACCGATCCCATCGCCGACATGCTCACCCGGCTGCGCAACGCCAACACCGCGATGCACGACGAGGTGCGCATGCCCTCGTCGAAGCAGAAGGTGGCGCTCGCCCAGATCCTCCAGGGTGAGGGTTACATCTCCGGGTACGAGGTGGCGCCATCGCCCAAGGGCGTGGGCGACACGCTCACCATCGCCATGAAGTACTCGCCGGACCGCGATCGCACGATCTCGGGCATCCGGCGGGTTTCGACGCCGGGCCTGCGGGTGTACCGCAAGGCCGAAGCCGTGCCGCGCGTGCTCGGCGGCCTCGGCGTCGCTGTCCTGTCCACCTCTCAGGGACTGATGACCGACCGCGAAGCGCGCAAGCGCAAGGTCGGCGGCGAAGTCCTCTGCTACGTCTGGTGACCCGGACGAGGACGATGTAACGCAACCATGTCTCGAATCGGACAAGCTCCCATCCCCGTGCCGACGGGTGTCGACGTGACCATCGACGGCCAGGACATCACGGTGACCGGCCCCAAGGGCACGCTCAGCCGCACGATCGCGCCGACGATCACGGTGTCGCAGGACGACGGCGCCCTGAGCGTCACCCGCCCCGACGACGAGCGCCAGAATCGCGCCCTCCACGGGCTCACCCGCAGCCTGATCAACAACATGGTCGTCGGGGTCACCGACGGCTTCCGCAAGCAGCTCGACATCGTCGGCGTGGGCTACCGGGCCGAGGCCCAGGGGCCCGGCGCGGTGCGGTTGGCCCTCGGGTTCAGCCACCCGGTCAACGTCACGGCGCCCGACGGCATCACGTTCGAGGTGCCGGTGCCGACGCAGGTGGTCGTGAGCGGCATCGACAAAGAAGTGGTCGGCCAGGTCGCCGCCAACATCCGCGGCATCCGCAAGCCCGAGCCGTACAAGGGCAAGGGCGTCCGCTACCAGGGCGAGAAGGTCCTGCGCAAGGCCGGCAAGGCCGGGAAGAAGTAAGCCATGGCCGACATCGCCAGCATCCGTCGCCAGTCGCGCATCCGCCGCCACCGCCGCGTGCGCAAGAACATCCACGGCACGGCGGCGCGCCCGCGCCTCGCCGTCTACCGTTCGAACAAGCACCTCACGGTGCAGGTCATCGATGACGAAGCCGGCGTGACGTTGGCCGCGGCCTCGTCGAACGAGGCCGACACCCGCGCCGCCGGGAGCGGCGCCACGGTGGCAGCCGCCACCCGCGTCGGCACGCTGGTCGCCGAACGGGCCAAGGCGGCCGGAATCACCAAGGTCGTCTTCGACCGCGGTGGGTTCCTCTATCACGGTCGGATCGCCGCGGTCGCCGCAGCGGCCCGCGACGCAGGTCTGGAGTTCTGATGCCCGGCAACTACTCGAACAACTACAACTCGCCGCAGGGCCAGGGCTCGTCGGACGGCAACGACGGCGGGCTCCGCGAGTCGCGCGTCATCACGATCAACCGCGTCGCCAAGGTGGTGCGCGGCGGTCGGCGCTTCTCGTTCACGGCGCTCGTCGTGATCGGCGACGGCAACGGCCGGGTCGGGCTCGGGTACGGCAAGGCCAAGGAGGTGCCGCTGGCGATCCAGAAGGGCACCGAGGAGGCCAAGCGCAACCTCTTCGACGTGCCGCTCGCCGGATCGACGATCACCCATCCGATCATCGGCGTCACCGGCGCCGGGCGTGTCCTGATGAAGCCGGCGGCGGCCGGTACCGGCGTCATCGCCGGCGGTGCCGCCCGGATCATCCTCGAGGAGGCCGGCGTGCACGACATCCTCTGCAAGTCGCTCGGCTCGGCCAACCACATCAACGTCGCCCGCGCCACCATCAACGGCCTGCAGTCGCTGCAGCGTCCCGACGAGGTGGCCAAGCGCCGCGGGCTGGCCGCCGAGGACTTCGTGCCGAAGGGCGTCCTCAACGCCTACAACGAGCGCCAGCGTGGCGGTCACCGCCACGGCGACGCCGACGCGGCCGCGGCCGCCGGTTCGGGCGCCGCCCGCGCCGCAGGTGGTGCGCGATGAGCGAAGCGAAGCCGAGGGCGTCGACGCCCTCACCGTCACCCAGGTGCGCTCCGGCGCCCACGCCAAGCCGAAGACGCGCGGCACGCTGCGGGCGCTCGGCCTGGGGCGCATCGGCAAGTCGAACACCCTGCCCGATCGCCCGGAGATCCGCGGCATGATCGCCCGCGTCCCGCACCTCGTCGAGGTGACGGCCGCCGACCACGCCCCGGAGCCGGCCCGCCGCAGGCACCAGCACGTCGAAGAAAGCACGAACGAGTCATGACGATCAAGCCCCAGGACCTGGCGCCGTCCCCGGGTGCCACCAAGTCGCGCAAGCGCGTCGGCCGTGGCATCGGCGGCAAGGGCGGCAAGACCGCCGGCCGCGGCACCAAGGGCCAGCACGCCCGCAACACCGTCGCTCGCGGCTTCGAGGGTGGCCAGATGCCGCTCAAGCAGCGCATCCCGAAGCTGAAGGGGTTCACCAACCCGTTCCGCGTCGAGTACTCGGCGGTCAACCTCGACACCCTCGGCGAGCTCACCGAGCGTTTCCCCGGCGGTCGCGTCGACCCCGAGACGCTCGCCGCCGCCGGCGTCGTGCGCCGCAAGGCGTACGTCAAGATCCTCGCCCGTGGCCTCGGCGACGACGGCCTGGGCGTCACGCTCGACGTCCACGCCCACGCCGTGTCCAAGGCGGCCGAGGCGGCGATCACCGCCGCAGGCGGTACGGTGACGCTCCTTCCCCTGCCGTTCAGGGGTGAGGGCAAGGCGGGTCGCCCCGCTGCCCAGGGCAACCAGTTCACCAACCGTTAGAACCCACCGACCCACACCCCGAGTTCAAGGGAACGACGCCGCGTGCTCTCCAGCCTGAGGAACATCTTCAAGGTCACCGACCTCCGGAACAAGATCTTGTTCACGGTGTTGATCATCCTCATCTACCGCTTCGGAATCGCCATCCGCGTGCCGGGTGTCGACAGCCTGGCGGTCAAGCAGTTGGAGGACCAGGCGTCGAGCCAGGGCGCCATCGGCTTCCTCAACCTGTTCTCCGGGGGCGGCTTCAAGAGCTTCTCGATCTTCGCCCTGGGCATCATGCCCTACATCACCGCGAGCATCATCATGCAGATCCTCGGCGTGGTGATCCCGAAGTTGGAGCAACTCCAACAGGAGGGGGCGGTCGGCCAGCGCAAGATCACCCAGTACACGCGCTACGTCACGATCGCGCTCGCCACGCTGCAGGCGGCCGGGCTGGTGTTCGTGTTCGGATCCGGCCGCGGTGCCAGCTATCTGTCGGTCCGGGTGCAGTCGGGCGTCAAGCTGCTGCCCGACGGGCTGTGGCCGCGCGGCTACCTGATCATCCCCACCCTCGTCGCCGGCACCGCCCTGCTGATGTGGATGGGCGAGCTGATCAGCCAGCGCGGCATCGGCAACGGCATGTCGATGCTGATCTTCGCGTCGGTCGTGTCCGGCATGCCGTACGGCTTCTACTCGATCATCCTGCAGAACAAGTGGATCTGGTTCTTCCTGGTGATTGCCCTGACGATCGGCATCATCGTGTCCGTCGTGTTCGTCGAGCTCGGGCAACGGCGAATTCCGGTGCAGTTCGCCAAACGTGTGGTCGGCCGGCGGATGTACGGCGGCCAGAACACCTACATCCCGCTGAAGGTCAACCAGTCGGGCGTCATCCCGGTGATCTTCGCCAGCTCGATCCTGCTGATCCCGGTGATCATGGTGAACGTCATCGGCACCGGCACGACCACCGAGGGGATCCGTTCGCAGATCACCACCTGGGTCAACAAGTACATCGTCAACCCGCAGAACCTCGTCTACATCTCGCTGTTCGCGCTGATGATCATCGCCTTCGCCTACTTCTACAACTCGATCGCCTTCGACCCGGTGCGCCAGGCCGACCAGATCCGGCGCCAGGGCGGCTTCATCCCCGGCATCCGGCCGGGCCCGCAGACCGAGCGCTACCTGGCCAAGGTCGTCAACCGGATCACCCTTCCGGGCGCCGTGTTCATCGCCATCGTCGCCATCCTCCCGTACCTGCTGCTGTGGGCAGCCGGGGTGCGCACCTTCGGGTTCGCCGGCACGAGCATCCTCATCGCGGTCGGCGTGGCCCTCGAGCTGATGCGCCAGATCGACAGCCAGCTCACGTTGCGCAACTACGAGGGCTTCCTCAAGTAGCTCCGTGATACCGGGCGCTCGGCTCGTCATCCTCGGGCGCCAGGGCGCCGGCAAGGGGACGCAATGCGTCCGGTTGTCGCGCCACTACGTCGTGCCGCACATCTCCACCGGCGACATGCTGCGCGCCGCCGTGCGCGAGCAGACCGAGCTCGGCGTGCTGGCCAAGGACATCATGGACAGCGGCGGCCTGGTGGGCGACGACATCATGATCGGCCTGGTCGCCGAGCGCCTGGGCAAGGCGGACGCCAACTCGCGTGGGTACATCCTCGACGGCTTCCCGCGGACGGTGAAGCAGGCCGACGCCCTCGACGACATCGCCGGCGACAAGCCGATCCACGTGGTGATCGACCTGTTCGTGTCGCGGGAGGTGGTGCTGCAGCGGATCTCGGCCCGCCGGGTGTGCCGCGACTGCGGCACCAACTACACCGCCACCGGGGCCGAGCGCCAGCCGTGGATCTGCGAGGTGTGCGGCGGCGACGTCATGCAGCGCCCCGACGACCACCCCGACGCGGTCAACCGGCGCCTCGACCTGTACGAGGCCGAGACGGCGCCGCTGATCGCCCACTACGGCGAGCAGGGGCGACTCACCACGGTCGACGGCGTGGGCACCCCCGACGAGGTGTCGCGCCGCCTCACCGATGTCGTCAACGCCAGTCGGTAGGCGGTTCGCCGATGCCTCGCCATAGCAGGTCGGGACGCTGTGGCGTTGGATCGTTGCGCCGCTAGCATTGTTTCCCGGCCTGTTCACAGGTCCGACCCCGTTCGTTCGGGCTGTCGCCGAACCTCTCGTGAGGGCGGCGCCGGTCCCCTCCACGCTCACGGTGAGGAGAAGCCCCTGCCCAAGCCCAAGGAAGACGCCATCGTGCTGGAAGGCACGATCCTGGAGTCACTTCCGAACGCCATGTTCCGTGTCGAGCTCGACAACGGCCACAAGGTGTTGGCGCACATCTCCGGGAAGATGCGGATGCACTACATCCGGATCCTTCCCGGCGACAAGGTGCAGGTCGAACTCACCCCCTACGACCTCACCAGAGGTCGCATCACCTACCGCTTCAAGTGAGCGTCCCGCTCACTCGGAACCAGAGAGAACGTCAGCCATGAAGGTTCGTCCCAGCGTCAAGAAGATGTGCGAGAAGTGCAAGGTCATCCGCCGGCACGGTCGCGTCATGGTGATCTGCGAGAACCCGCGCCACAAGCAGCGCCAGGGCTGACGGAACCCAGGACGGAACGACAGGAACGCTGATGGCTCGTATCGCCGGTATCGACATCCCCCGCGAGAAGCGGTTGGAGATCTCTCTCACGTACATCTTCGGGATCGGCAAGCCGACCGCACAGAAGCTGTGCGCCGACCTCGACCTCGACCCGAACACCAAGGTGTCCGCCCTCACCGACGACGAGGTGACGCGCATCCGCACCTACGTCGACGAGAACCTGCGCATCGAGGGCGACCTGCGCCGTGACGTCCAGCAGGACATCAAGCGCAAGATCGAGATCGGCAGCCTGCAGGGGATCCGCCACCGGCGCGGCCTGCCGGTGCGTGGTCAGCGCACGCACACCAACGCCCGCACCCGCAAGGGTCCCAAGCGCACCGTTGCCAACAAGAAGAAGGCTGTGAGGAAGTAATGGCGAAGCCGAAGACCGCCGCCGGTCGCCGACCGCGCAAGCGCGATCGCAAGAACGTCACCACCGGCGTGGTGCACATCAAGAGCTCGTTCAACAACACGATCGTGTCGATCACCGACACCGAGGGCAACGTCATCGCATGGGCGTCGTCGGGTGGCGTCGGGTTCAAGGGTTCGCGCAAGTCGACGCCGTTCGCCGCCCAGCTCGCCGCCGAGCGCGCCGGGCGCGCCGCCATGGAGCACGGTCTGCGCCGCGCCGAGGTGCAGGTGAAGGGTCCAGGTTCGGGCCGCGACACCGCCGTGCGCTCGATCCAGGCGACCGGGATCGAGGTCACCTCGATCAAGGACGTCACGCCCGTGCCGCACAACGGCTGCCGTCAACCCAAGCGTCGGAGGGGCTGATCATGGCTCGCTACACCGGTCCCAAGGTGCGCCTGTCCCGGCGCCTGAGCACCAACCTGTTCGAGAACGACAAGGGTCGCCGCGCCCTCGAGCGCCGGCCCTTCCCGCCCGGCACGCACGGGCGCACCCGCCGCCGCAACAACGGCTCGGAGTACCTCGCCCAGCTGCAGGAGAAGCAGAAGGCGAAGTACATCTACGGCGTGCTCGAGCGCCAGTTCCGTCGCACCTACGAAGAGGCCAACCGGCTTTCGGGCCCGACGGGCGAGAACCTGCTGCGCCTGCTCGAACAGCGCCTCGACAACGTCACGTTCCGCGCCGGCTGGGCGTCGACCCGTCCCCAGGCCCGCCAGTTCGTGAACCACGGCCTCGTGCTGGTGAACGGCAAGCGCGTCGACATCGCCAGCTTCCGGGTGCGCAAGGGCGACGTCGTGTCGCTGTCGCCGAAGGCGGCGGCGATGATCGTCGTGCAGCACAACCTCGACACCCTCGACCGCTCGGTGGTCGGCTGGCTCGAGCGCGGCGAGGCCGGTCGCCAGGTCACCGTCCGCGACCTGCCCCAGCGCGAGCACATCGACATCCCGGTGCGCGAGCAGCTGATCGTCGAGCTCTACTCGAAGTAGTCCCTCCCACGGGGGGCTCCGCCCCCCGTGAACCCCCCGAAGACCACCGCCCCGCACCGCACACGTCACGCAGTCCAGAGCAGAAGAAGGTCATCGCAGCCATGCTCGTCATGCAGCGCCCCACCATCGAGGCCATCAACGAAGAAGCCGACAACCGTCAGCGCTTCGCCATCGGCCCGCTCGAGCCCGGCTTCGGCCACACGCTCGGCAACTCGCTCCGCCGCACCCTGCTCTCGTCGATCCCCGGCGCCGCCATCACGATGGTGCGCTTCGACGAGGCGTTGCACGAGTTCGACACCATCAGCGGTGTCGCCGAGGACGTCACCGACATCATCCTCAACCTCAAGGACATCGTCGTCACGTCCGAGTCGTCCGACCCGGTCACGTGCCGGCTCGACGCCCGCGGCGCCGGTGTGGTGACCGCCGGTGACATCGAGACGTCGGCCGACGTCGAGGTGCTCAACAAGGATCTCGTCATCGCCCACCTCAACACCAAGGGCCGCCTCGCCATCGACCTCACCGTCGAGCAGGGCCGCGGCTACTCGTCGAGCGACCGTGAGACCGAGAGCCGCACGATCGGCGTGGTCCCGATCGACGCCATCTTCTCGCCGGTGCGGCGGGTCACGTTCGAGGTGGAGCCGACCCGTGTCGAGCACTCCACGAACTACGACCGCCTCGTCATCGACATCTTCACCGACGGTTCGGTGTCGCCGTCGGGCGCCCTCGCCTCGGCCGGCGCCACGCTGCGGTCGCTCGCCGACCTGGTGGCGTCGATGAGCGACGAGCCCCAGGGCCTCGAGCTCGGCGAGGTGTCCGACCTCGGCGCCAGCTCGCCCGACCTCGAGCTGCCGATCGAGGACCTCGACCTGTCCGAGCGCCCGAGCAACTGCCTCAAGCGGGCGCAGGTGAACACCATCGGCGAGCTGCTGATGAAGACCGAGGACGACCTGCTGAACATCACGAACTTCGGCCAGAAGAGCCTCGACGAGGTCAAGCAGAAGCTCGACGAGCGCGGCCTGTCGCTGCGCGGGTGAGACGGAGTCACTGACATGCCCACCCCACGCAAGTCCAAGCGCTTCGGCGGCGACGCCGCCCACCAGCGCCTGATGATGGCCAACCTGGCCGCGTCGCTCTTCGCCGCCGAGGCGATCGTCACCACCGAGGCCAAGGCCAAGGCCCTGCGCCCGGTGGCCGAGAAGCTGATCACCAAGGCCAAGAAGGCCCAGGACGAGGGCAGCGCGGCCCGCGTCCACCAGCTGCGCCTGATCCAGGGCTTCCTCGGTGACCGCGAGATGACGCACAAGCTCGTCAACGAGGTGGCGCCGCGGTACCTGCAGCGCAACGGCGGCTACACGCGCATCCTCAAGCTCGGCACCCGCCAGGGCGACCGCGCCGACATGGCGCGCATCGAACTGGTCTAGAGTTTCGACGCTCGTCACTCGCTCGCTGCGCTCGCTCCATTCGGTCGAGTTCGTGGAGCGGCTGCGCCGCACCCAGCTGCTGGCGGCGGCGAGCAAGCTCGCCCGACGCCGCCGAGCCAGGGGGCTACCGCCCCCCGGACCCCCCGACGGCGGTGTCCCGCGGCGAGCGCTGCGTACCGGCGATGAGAGCGAGGTTCGTCGTTGCCTACGACGGCGCCGGGCTTCCACGGGTTCGCCGACAACGTCGGGGTGCGCACGGTGGTGGGGGTGTTGACGGAGGCGTTGTCGAGGGTGGCGCGCACGCCGGTCGCGCTGACCGGCGCCGGCCGCACCGATGCCGGCGTGCACGCGTGGGGTCAAGTGGTGTCGGGCGACCTGCCCGACGGCACCGACCTCGACGGCGTCGTCCGGCGGCTCAACAAGCTCTGCGCGCCCGACATTGCCGTGCGTTCGGCGGGGTGGGTGAACGACGACTTCGACGCCCGCTTCAGTGCCCGCTGGCGGCACTACCGCTACGACGTGTGGAACGCGGCGGCGCCGAACCCGTTGCTCGCCGGCCACGCGTGGCACGTCGTGCACCCGCTCGACCTCGACACGATGACGGCCGCCAGCGCACACGTCGTCGGTGAACACGACTTCAGCTCGTTCTGCCGGCGCGTGCGCGTGGACGAGGGCGAGCCGGAGCGCTCGCGGGTGCGCTCGGTGATGCAGGCCGCCTGGACCGAGGCGCCGTGGGATGTCGACGATGGTCGACTGCTGCGCTTCGAGATCCGCGCCAACGCCTTCTGCCACCAGATGGTGCGCTCGATCGTCGGCACGCTCGTCGACGTCGGCGCCGGCAAGTACGCCCCCGGCGACCTGCCGGCGATGCTCGCCGCCGCCGACCGTGGCGCGGCGGGCCAGGTGGCTCCGCCGCACGGCCTGACCCTGTGGGAGGTCGGCTACGACACCGACGCTCGACCGCGGCGCTAGGACGGTTTGTTGCCGCGCTTGACCTTGGCCGAGGGTCGCGGACCGCGCCGCTCCGGGCGGTCGACGCGCGGGTAGCCCTGCCCACCGCGCGGACCGCCGCGCGGCCGGTCGTCGCCGTCGCCTCGGCGCGAATCCTCGCTGTAGCGGCGCACGTTCACGGCCTTGCCACGCACGACGGCGCCGGACATCGCGGCGATCACCGACTCGACCGCTGACGCCGGGACACCGACGACGGAGGAGTGATCGGTGATCCGGATCGGTCCGATCTCTCGTCCGGTGAGGCCGCTCTCGTTGGCGATCGCCCCGACGAGGTCGGCCGGGCGGATGCCCCCGTTGCGGCCCATGCCGATGTGGATGAACGCGGTGGCGTCGTCGCCGGAGCCCGGGCGCGACGGGCGCTCGCCGCGACCGCGTGGATCGGCGCGGCCGCCGCGATCCGCCCGCTCGGGTCGCTCGGTGTAGGTCGGGATCTCCGGCTCGTCGGTCGTGGCCCCGCTCGCCTCGTGCACCAGCTTGATCGCCGCCAGGGTGATGGCCGACGGGTCGGGCGCCGTTCCCGCCGTCAGCGCATCGAGCACGCTCTGGTAGTCGTCGAGGTCCTCGGTGTCCATCGCCGCCCGGATCGCTGCGACCGTCAGCTCGAGCTGCTTGGCCCGCAGGTCGGCGATGCTCGGCACCTGCTCGATCGTGATCTTCTGCTTCGTCAGCCGCTCGATGTTGGCGAGCTGACGCTTCTCCCGCGGCTCGGCCATCGTGATGGCCACACCCTCACGACCCGCCCGCCCGACTCGCCCGATGCGGTGCACGTAGCTCTCGGCCGCCGAGGGCACGTCGTAGTTCACGACGTGCGTGAGCACGTCGACGTCCAAGCCCCTGGCCGCGACGTCGGTGGCGATGAGCAGCTCGGCGGTGCCGTCGCGCAGCCGGCCCATCACGCGGTCGCGCTGGGACTGATCCATGCCGCCGTGCAGCGCCTCGGCGCGGTAGCCGCGCCCGTTCATCGTCTCGGTCAGCAGGTCGACCTCGAGGCGCGTCCGGCAGAAGACGAGGGCGGCCTTCGGTGCCTCGATGTCGAGGATGCGGCCCAGCGCCGCTGCCTTGTGGGCGCGCTGCACGACGTAGGCGCGCTGCGTCACCAGCGCCGGTTCGTCGCTCGTGTCGGCGCGGGCGATCGTGATGCGCACCGGGTCCCGCAGGTAGCGCTTGGCGATGCCGGTGATGCGCGGGGGCATGGTCGCCGAGAACAGCAACGTCTGGCGCTCGTCGGGCAACTCCTGCAGGATCGACTCGATGTCGTCGGCGAAGCCCATGTCGAGCATCTCGTCGGCTTCGTCGAGCACCACGGTGTGCACTCGGTCGAGACGCAGCGACCCCCGGCCGATGTGGTCGAGGACGCGGCCCGGGCGTGCCGACGACCACGTGCACGCCGCGGTCGAGCGCCTGCAACTGGCGCCCGATCGGCTGGCCGCCGTAGACCGGCACCACCTGAACACCCAGCACCCGGCCGTACTTGAAGATCGCCTCGGAGACCTGCATCGCCAGCTCCCGCGTCGGCACCAGCACCAGTGCCGCCAGCGCCGGGCGCCCGCCGGTGATGTCGAGCCCGTTGAGGATCGGCAACGCGAACGCCGCCGTCTTCCCCGTGCCCGTCGCGGCCTGACCGACGAGATCGTGCCCGGCGATGAGCTCGGGGATGGTCTCGCGTTGGATCGGGGTCGGCTCCTCGTAGCCGAGTTCGGCGAGTACACCCAGCAGCTCGGCTCGGAGGCCCAGGTCGGCAAAGGTTGCGTTCTCGTCCTCGGGGACCGAGTCGTTGGTCACCGGCGCATCATGTCACCGTTCGGAGCCGTTCCCGCCGTTCTCAGGTCTCGACGGGGACCAGCTGCTCGGCCGTGGCGTAGTGGCACGCCGCCCGGTGCTCGGCCCCGACCACCTCGAGCACCGGCTCGATGTCCGGGCAGGCCACCTCGCGCACCTCGGGGCAGCGCGGGTGGAAGCGGCACCCGCTCGGGGGGTTCGCCGGCGACGGGACGTCGCCGGTGAGGATGATCCGCTTGCGCTCGGCGCGGCGCACCGGGTCGGGGATCGGCACCGACGACAGCAACGCCTTGGTGTACGGGTGGCGGGGGTTGGCGAACAGCTCGTCGCGGCCGGCCACCTCGACGATCTGACCGAGGTACATCACCGCCACGCGGTCGCACAGGTGCTCGACCACGGCGAGGTCGTGGGAGACGAACAGGATCGTGAACCCGAGGCGGCGCTGCAGGTCGCGCAACAGGTTGAGGATCTGGGAGCGGATCGACACGTCGAGCGCCGACACCGGCTCGTCGGCGATCAGGAACTTCGGCTCGACGACGAGGGCGCGGGCGATGCCGATGCGTTGGCGCTGTCCACCGCTGAACTCGTGGGGGAAGCGCGATCGCACCTTGGGGTCGAGCCCGACCAGCTCCATCACGGCGCACACCCGTTGCGTGCGTTCGGCGGCGTCGACCCCGTGGGCGCGCAACCCTTCGGCGATCGAGTCGCCCACCGTCGCCCGCGGGTCGAGCGACGAGTACGGGTCCTGGAACACCACCTGGATGTCCTTGCGCAGCCGGCGCAGGTCGCCGGCGGACGCCGCCAGGAGGTCGCGGCCGGCGAAGGTGAGCGTCCCCTCGTCGGGGTCGAGCAGGCGCAGCAGGATGCGTGACAGGGTGGTCTTGCCGCACCCGGACTCGCCGACGAGGCCGAGCACCTCGCCCTCGTACACGTCGAGGTCGACGCGGTCGACGGCCCGCACCGCTGCCGGTGGCCCGTCCGAGCGTGCCGCCGCGCAGCGGGAACGACTTGGTGATGCCGCGCGCCGAGACGAGCACGTTCACCGGCTGCTCGGGCGCTGCGACCCCGGGCTCGCTCATCGTCGCGCTCCGACGCTGACGGCGACCTCCTCGGCCGTGGCCGGGCTGTGCAGGAAGCAGCGAACCTGGCGCCCAGCGGCGTGCTCCAACTCGACCAGCGCCGGTGTCGCCTGCGTGCACACGTCCATGCGCTCCGGGCAGCGATCGGCGAACCGGCAGCCCGGCGGCGGGTCGATGAGCGTCGGCACCCGACCGCGGATCACCGTCAGCTCGTCCTGGCGGCGGCCGATCACCGGCACCGAGCCGAGCAGGCCCTGGGTGTACGGATGCTTCGGGTCGGTGAACAGGTCGTTGACCGGTGCCTGCTCGACGATCTGGCCGCCGTACATCACGGCGACCCGGTGGGCCATCTCCGCCACCACGCCGAGGTCGTGGGTGATCAGCACCACGCTGGTGCCGGAGTCGGCCTGCAGTTGGCGCATCAGGTCGAGGATCTGCGCCTGGATCGTGACGTCGAGGGCGGTGGTGGGCTCGTCGGCGATCAGCAGCTCGGGCTCGGCGGCGAGCGCCATGGCGATCATCACCCGTTGCGCCTGCCCGCCGGAGAGCTGGTGCGGGTACGACTTCGCCCGGCGCGGCGCGTCGGGGATGCCGACGCGGCGCAGCATCTCGATCGCCTTGTCGAAGCCGGCCTTCTTGCTGGCGTTCTGGTGGATCTCGTAGACCTCGCTGATCTGCGCACCGGCCGGTGTAGCAGGGGTGCAGGCTGGCGTTGGGCTGCTGGAACACCATCGAGATGCGGTTGCCGCGGATCGACCGCAGCGCCGACTTGTCGAGGCCGAGCACGTCGATGCCGTCGAAGTCGACGCTGCCGCTGACGATGCGGCCGGGGTCGTCGATGAGGCGCAGCACCGACAGCATCGTCACGCTCTTGCCGCTGCCCGACTCGCCGACGAGGCCGAGCACCTCGCCGCGCCCGACGGTGAGGTCGACGCCGTCGACCGCCCGCACGTCGCCGGCGCGGGTGCGGAACCACGTGCGCAGGTCACGCACGGTGAGCAGCGGCCGCAGCTCGGCGGGCGCCTCGGCGAGGGTGTGCGCCACGACGGCGTGGGCGGTGGGGTCGAGCTCGTCGCCGACGGTGTCGCCGCTGCCGACCGTGTGGTCGGGGACCGGCTGGTCGAAGATCTCGCTCACGGCCGGCCGTCGCGATTCTGGGGCGCGAAATCGTGCAGTTCTGCACGATTTTGCTTGTGGAAATCGTTCATCGGCCGGCGCTGCGGGGGTCGAGGGCGTCGCGGAGCGAGTCGCCGAGGAGGTTGAACGCCAGCACGTTGAGGAAGATGAACAGGCCGGGGAAGATCGTCAGGTGCGGCACCGACAGGATGCTGGCGCGGAAGCCGTCGGAGACCATCGTGCCCCACTCGGCGCCGGGCGGCTGCACGCCGAGCCCGAGGAAGCCGAGCCCGGCGATCTCGAGCACCGCCGTGGCGAACCCCAGCGTCGCCTGCACCACGAGCGGCGTGAGCGTGTTCGGGAACACGCGGTGGAACAGCAGGCGCGGGGTTCTGACGCCGAGGGCGCGGTCGGCGGTGACGAAGTCCTGCTCCTTGAGCGCCAGCACCTGGGCGCGCACGACCCGGGCGTAGATCGGGATGCTCACGATGCCGATGGCGAGGACGGCGTTCACCAGGCCGCGCCCGAGCACGGTGACGATGAGGATCGCCAGCAGCAGCGACGGGAACGACAGCAGCACGTCCATGCATCGCATCAGCCCGTTGTCGAGACGTCGTCCGAAGAACCCGGCGACGAGGCCGATGACCGTGCCGATCACGACCGCGAACACCACCGCCGCGGCACCGGCCACGAGCGACACCCTGGCGCCGTACACGATGCGGCTGAAGACGTCGCGCCCGTTGGAGTCGGTGCCCATGATGTGCTGCACCTCGCTGTCGGCGCAGCCGAACAGGTGGATGCACGGGCGCTCGAGCACCTTCTCGTTCTTCGCCGGATCGAGCAGGATCTCGGTCGGCCCGTACGGTGCGATCAGGGGCGCGAACACCGCCATCACGATGATGATCGCGGCGAGGATCGCGCCGACGCGCCCCGACCACGAGCGCAGCACCTGGCGCAGGATCTCGCGCCAGCGGCCCGGTGCCCGCTCGACCCCGACGGTGCCGCCGGCCAGCGCTTCGACGGTCACGTCGCGTCGTCCACGGTCATGACACCCGCACCCGCGGGTCGAGGACGGTGTACAGGAGATCGGTCACGAGGTTGACGAGGACGAACGAGATGCCGACGACGATCGTGAAGCCCTGGATCACGGCGTAGTCGCGACCGGTGATCGAGTCGAACAGCGTCTTGCCGACGCCGGTGAGCGAGAACACGGTCTCGGTGAGGATGGCGCCGCCGAACAGGGCGCCGAGCGACAGGCCGATCACCGTGACGACGGGCAGCATCGCGCTGCGCAGGGCGTGGCTGCGCACCACCGTGAGCTCGCGGAAGCCCTTCGCCCGGGCGGTGCGCACGTAGTCGTGCCCGAGCACGTCGAGCACGCTCGAACGGGTCATCCGGGCGATGATCGCCAGCGGGATCGTGCCGACGGCGAGCGCCGGCAGGATCAGGTGCTGCGAGGCGTCGACGACCACACCGCCAGTTCCACTGCAGCACCCCGTTGAGGATCTCGAAGTTGGCGAGGAACTCGAGGACGCCGTTGTGGCCGAGCCCCCACTGCTCGTAGAACGGCGTCGGCACGAGTCCCGGTGACAGGCGCCCGTTGGGCGGCAGGGCGAACACCGTGCCCTTCAGCGTGACGGCGAAGAAGAACTGCAGCAGCAGGCCGAGCACGAACACCGGCACCGACACGCCGGCGTTGGCGAAGACCATCGTGCCGACGTCGGTGGGGGAGTTGCGGCGGTAGGCGGCGATCACGCCGAGCGGCACGCCGACGATGATGGCGAACGTCAGCGCCACGATCGACAGCTCGATCGTGGTCGGCAGCCGGTCGACGAGCAGCTCGGCGACCGAGCGACGCTGGGCCACCGACTGGCCGAGGTCGCCGTGGAGGAGGTCGACACGAGGTAGCGCCAGAGCTGCACGACGATCGGCTTGTCGAGGCCGGCGTTCTTGGAGAACTCGGCGCACGCCGCCTCGGTCGCCCGCTCGCCGAGCTGCGCCTTGCACGGGTCGCCCGGGATCACCCGGGCGAGGATGAACACCGAGAGCACGATGCCGAACAGCACCGGGATCGACGAGAGCAGGCGGTGGATGATGAAGCGGATCATGGGAAACGAGCGGGGGCGGGCCGACTGACGTCGACCCGCCCCCGGATCGGGCTGTTGGAACTGGTGACGGTCAGCGCGGCGGTGGTCGCCGTGGCCGCAGCCTCGGTGGCCGGAGCCTCGGTCGCCGTCGGCTGCCGCGGCGAGCGGCGGCTCGTTCACGAAGCCACCGAACAGGGCGCTCCAGTACTCGAACAGGCCCTCACGGCCGACGTGGCGCGGATCGGCGGCGTCCCACTGCACGCGGTAGCTCTCGATCACGTCGGTGGCGTCGAACGCCGAGCCGTCGGAGAACGTGACGCCCTGGCGGAGGTGGAACGTCCACTCGGTCAGGTCGTCGTTGGACTCCCAGCTCTCGGCCAGCGCCGGCTCCGACGTCGGTCTCGCCGGTCTCGTACTGCAGCAGCGGCTCGACGATCTGCTCGCAGACCCGCAGCGACTCGCCGTCGGTCTCGTCGGCGCAGTACAGGCCGCCGGGCTCGCCGTTCTGCACGAACACGAACTGGTCACGGTCGCCGGCCTGCATCACCGACAGGCGCTCGCTGGTCAGCGGGCTGGCGTGGGCGCCGACGACGTCGGCGCGGTAGCCCATCGCCGAGCCGCCGTAGGCGATCGGCACCAGCGGGATGTGCTGCTGGATCAGGGCGTTGGCCTGGGCGTAGAGGTCGGCGCGGGCCGCCTCGTCGGTGGTCTGGCCGGCCTGGCGCAGCACGTCGACGAGGTCGGGGAACGGCGTGCCGAGCCCCTTGAACGCCCCGGTGAAGTGGTAGTCCATGAAGTTGGTCGGGTCCGGGAAGTCGGCGCCCCAGCCGAGCAGGAAGAACGGCACCGTGCCGGCCGACGTGTTGTCGATGAACGTCGTCGACTCCTGCAGGTCGAGGGTGACGTTGATGCCGATCTCGGCGAGCTGGGCCTGGATGTCGGTCACCACCGTCGGTGGGCTGGGCGACGTAGCCGCGGGCCTCGTCGCGGTAGCTGAGCGTGACGTCGAGCCCGTCGGGGTAGCCGGCGTCGGCGAGCAGCTGCTTGGCCTTCTCGGTGTCACGCGTGAAGTCGACGAAGCCCTCCTCGTAGCCGAACATCGCCGGCGGCAGGAACTGCGTCGCGGCCACCGAGCCGCGCGGGTAGAAGTTGTCGACCAGGCGCTGGCGGTCGAGGGTCGAGCGCGATCGCCTCGCGCACGTCCGGGTTGTCGAACGGCGGCATGTCGACGTTGAAGCCGAGGTAGGCGATGTTGAGCGGCGAGCGCTCGACGAGGGCGAGGTTGGCGTCGCCCTCCACCGCGGCGTAGTCGTTGGGGCCGAGGTTGTCGATGGCGTCGGCCGCGCCCGACTGCAGGCTGACGAGGCGCTGCGAGCTCTCGTTGTTCCACTGGAACACCGCCGTCGGCGTGAGCGCCGCCGTGCCCCAGTAGTTGGGGTTGGCGTTGAGCACGATCTGGCTGCCGTGGTCCCACGTGCCGAGGCGTGTAGGGCCCGGTGCCGATCGGGTTGTTGATCAGGCCGTCGGTGTCGGTGAGCTGGTCGCTCGAGTTGATGCCGAGCGAGGCGAAGGCGACCTTGGCCGGGATGGCGACGTCGGGGTTGCACAGCGTCATCACCACGGTGTACGGGTCGGGCGCCTCGAGCTTGGCGAGGTTGCCGGTGTACTCCGGTGTGTTGCACTTGGCGCTCTCGTCGTACCCGGTGATCGCACCGCCGGCGCCGGAATCGGGCGGCGTCGAGGCGGATGCGGCCGAGCCGACCGCGGAGGCGACGAGGGCGGTTCCGGCGATCGCGATCGCCGTCTTGCGCCAATGGCGTGTCATTCGGGTCTCCCCTTGTTCTCGTGGGTCGCGAGCGGTCGCCCGCTGCCGTTCAACGGCCGTGGTGGTCCGCCGTGAGGACAACCGCCGTTGGTTGGTGGCGCGACCTTAGTGGCATCCGGCACGTTTCGTTTCAACAGCGGGCCCAATCGGAACGGTCCGCCCACCGGCCGGCGACGCGGGTGCCGGGCCCCCGACAGCGGGTCGCCTACCCGTCGGTAACATCGCGTCCATGGGCGACTACGCGGCACCTCTCGACGACATGCGCTTCGTGCTCGAGGAGATCACCGACCTCGCCGGCCTCGCTCGCCTCGACGGGTTCGAGCACGCCGACCCCGACACCGTCGCCGAACTGCTCGCCGAGGCCGGGCGCTTCTTCGCCGAGCAGTTCGCCCCGCTCGACCGCGTCGGCGACGTGCAGCACAGCCGTCGCAACGACGACGGCAGCGTCACCACGCCCGACGGCTTCGCCAAGGCCTACCGCCTGTACGTCGACGCCGGGTGGCCGGCGGTGCCGTTCCCGCACGAGTACGGCGGCGGCGGCTTCCCGTGGCTCGTCGGCACGGCGATGCAGGAGGCCCAGACGTCGGCGAACATGGCGTTCTCGCTGTGCCCGATGCTCACCCAGGGTGCCATCGACATGCTCGTGCACTACGGCAGCGAGGACCAGCGCGAGACGTACCTCGCCAAGATGGTGACCGGCGAGTGGACCGGGACGATGAACCTCACCGAGCCGCAGGCCGGCTCCGACCTCGGTGCGCTCACCACCCGGGCCGTCCCCGCCGGCGACGGCACGTGGCGGATCACCGGCCAGAAGATCTTCATCACCTACGGCGAGCACGACCTCGCCGACAACATCGTCCACTTCGTGCTGGCGAGGGTTCCCGACGCGCCCGCCGGCACCAGGGGCATCTCGTGCTTCATCGTGCCCAAGTACCTCGTCGCGGCCGACGGCACGCCCGGCGAGCGCAACGGGGTGCACTGCCTGTCGATCGAGCACAAGATGGGCATCAACGCCAGCCCCACGTGCGTGCTCGCCTACGACGACGCCGTCGGCTACCTCGTCGGCGAGCCGAACCAGGGCATGCGCTTCATGTTCGCGATGATGAACACGGCGCGCCTGGCGGTCGGCGTCCAGGGCCTGGCGGTGGCCGAGCGCGCCTACCAGCGGGCGCTCGAGCACGCTCGCCAACGGGTGCAGGGCCAGCCCGTCGGCGCCGCCGCCCGGCGCCACGATCGTCGAGCATCCCGACGTGCGCCGGATGCTGCTCACCATGCGCGCCCACATCGAGGCCTTGCGGTGCCTGCACTACCTCAACTCCGAGTGCATCGACCTCTCCCGGCGGCACCCCGACGAGTCGGTGCGGGCGGCGCGGGCCGAGCTCACCGATCTGCTCACGCCGATCTCGAAGGCGTGGGGCACCGAGCTCGGCGTCGAGGTGACGTCGCTCGCCCTGCAGGTGCACGGCGGGATGGGCTACATCGAGGAGACGGGCGTCGCCCAGCACTATCGCGACATCCGCATCGCGCCGATCTACGAGGGCACCAACGGGATCCAGGCGATCGATCTCGTCGGCCGCAAGCTCGGCCTCCGCGCCGGAGACGCCATCCGCGGCCTGCTGACCGCGATCGACGGCACCGCCGCCGAGGCCACGGCCAGCGGCGGTGAGCTGGCTGTCATCGGCGAGTCGCTCGCCGATGCCGCCGCGACGATGCGCGACACCACCGAGTGGCTGCTCGCCCACGGTGCCGAGCCACGCGACGCGTTGGCCGGGGCGTCGCCGTTCCTGCGCATGGCCGGCCTCGTGGTCGGCGGGTGGTTGCTCACCCGTTCGGCGCTCGCCGCCACGCGCCTGGCCGACGCCGGCGACGGCCGCTTCACGTCGGAGTTCCTCCACCAGAAGGTGGTGACCGCCCGCTTCTACGCCACCCAGCTGCTGCCGCAGGCCGCCGGCCTCGCCCCGGCGGTCACCGCCGGCGCCGCCGACCTCTTCGCCGCCGCCTTCTGAGCCGTTTGTGTCAGGAAACACGACGCCTGGCGTCGCGCTTCCTGACACAAACGTGATGCGTCAGCCGGCCTCGACGCGGCGGCGCCCGGGGTCGGGGCGGTAGGCGCACGTCCGGCCGGTGACGATCGTCGCCCGCAGGTCGTCGGCGATCGCGGCATCCGAGCCGGCGATCACCTCGAGGGCGCGGGCGATCGCCTTGCGCACCGCCGTGCGGGCGCGCTCGGGAGCGTCGACGAACCGGCGCGCCCGACCCGAACGGGCGAGCACCGTCGACAGCTCGTCGCGCAACGCGGCGCGCTCGCGTTCGAGTCGCTCGACCCGCCGGTGCGGGCCGGCAGCCCGGGCGTCGACGAGCTGGTCGTCGAGCGCGGCGACGCGGTCTCGGTAGCTGCGCAGCGCCGCCGGATCGACGACCTCTTGTCCGGTCCCGCCGACGTCGAGACCGCCGCACAGGTCGAGGGCCGACACCTCGCCGTCGGGTCGTGCCACCAGTGCGTGCAGGTACCGGAAGCCGACGAGATCGGGCAGGACGACGCGCCCGGCGCCGGTGTCGAGCGTCCAGCCGCCACCCTCGGGCCGCAGCACGACCGCGGTTCGAGCCGCGCTGTCGAGCGCGTCGCCTCGACGCGTCCACGCCGCCGCACGCCCGCCGAGGTCGATCTCGGCGGCGGCCGCAGCGGCCGCACGGAACGCGGCGATCGCCTCGGCGCGGTCGCCCGGCGCGTCGCGATCGGCCAGCGCGTCCGCCAGGTCGGCGCGCGCGATCGCCGTCATCGGACGGTTGCCGAGCCTGATGTTGGCGGCCACCGCCCGCCGTAGGTGCTCGACGGCTCGGTCGCCGTCGCCGCAGGTCGCCGCCGCCAGTCCGAGGGCCCGCTCGACCGACCCGAGGCAGCCGATCGCCAGCGACGGCATGACCGGGCGCGCCGCGAACGGGACGAGCAGCGGGTACGCCTGCTGGGCCAGCTCGGTGTCGCCGGTGATCGCGGCCACCTCGACGATGTTGACGATCCCGCTCAGCCACGTGCTCGACCGTGGGAGCGCGGCGAGCCCGACGCGCCGCAGCGGCGACAGGAGCGTGGCGGCCTGGTCGGTGCGCCCGGCCCGGGCGGCGATCGTGGCGGCGGCCGCCCGGTAGGCGAACTCCGGGACGACCAGCATCGAGGAGGTGGCGATGTCGCGCGCCAGATCGGTCAGCTCGCCGTCACGGTCCTGCAACCAGCGGATCGTCAACAGGTGGGCGCCGTAGTACCCGGTGGCGTCGGCGTCACCGACGTCGACGCCCTGCTCGAAGGTGGCGTGGGCCGCCGCCTCCGCCTCGGCCAGTCGACCGTCGCGCATGAGCTGCATCACGTCGATCGCCGAGGCGATGTAGCCGATGCTCCGACAACCGACGGCGTCGGCCCGCGTGCGCAGCTCGGCGAGATCGCGGGTCGCGCTCGCGTCGCCGGCCAGGAAGAGGTCGACGGTGCGCCAGAGCAACCCGAACAGCAGCCGGAGGTCGTCGCCGATCCGGCCCGACACCTCGATCAGCTCGTCGGCGAGCAGCCGGCGGGCCTCCAGGTGCTCGGGCGCGAGCAATGCGTGGTGGGTGAGCGACAACCCCTCGGCGAGCACGGCGAGATCGCCGGTCGCCCGGGACGCCGCGAGTGCGGTGAGCACCGGGAGCGACCGGCGCACCGTCGTAGACCGCCTCGGCGGCGAGGCGTAGGTCGAGCCGGGCGCGCAGACCGACGGCAATGTCGCTGCTGTCGCCGGCGAGCGCGGCCAGCGCGGTGCGCTGTCGACCGAGCACCCGTGCCCGATCGGCGACGCTGCGATGCTCGTTCAGCCACACCCCGCCGAGGCCGAGGGCGGCGCGAGCGCGGGCCACCGGGTCGCCGGCGCGCGTGGCCAGCTCGTCGGCGCGCGCGTACGCGCGTCGGGCGTCGGCCAACCGTCCGCACACCAGCAGCGCGTCGGCCCACTCGAGCACCACCTCGAGGTGGTCGGGCGGGGGCCGGCGCTCCACCAGCTCGACCGCCGACTCGAGCAGGGTGGCCGCCCGTTCGTAGTCGAAGCCTCGTGCCAGCACCCGTGCCGCGTGGCGACACTCGGCGACGGCTCGTCGAGCGTCCTCGTCGGAGCGCCCGGCAGCGGCGAGCGCGTGATGGGCACGCCGGGCCACGCCGCCCGGGCGGTCGTCGCCCGACGCCACGTCGAGCGCACGGACGTGGGCATCCATCGCCTCGCTGGTGGTGAGCACGCCGAGCGCCGCCCGGCGCACGAGATCGTGGGTGAACGACCAGCGGTCGTCGCCGAGCTCGACGAGCCCGGCGTACGACGCCCGCTCCAGCGCCTCGACGACGTCCGGGGGGTCCCCGCCGACCATCGCGACGACGTCGGCGAGCGCACCGTCGACGCCGAGGATCGCCGCCAGGGCGACGACGTCGCGGTGCTCCGGCGAGAGCGCACCGAGCGAGCGCTCGATCACGTGGTCGAGGGCACGCCACCCGTCGGTCGTCGCTCGTCCGGCGACGGCGCGACTCAACAGCAAGGGGTTGCCGCCGGTGAGCCGGGCGAGCGCCGGCGCCAGGCCGTAGCTCTCGACGCGCAGCCCGTGCGCGGACAGCATCGACGCGGTGGTCTCGTCGTC
Source organism: Ilumatobacteraceae bacterium (assembly GCA_963816635.1). Classification (GTDB taxonomy): domain Bacteria; phylum Actinomycetota; class Acidimicrobiia; order Acidimicrobiales; family Ilumatobacteraceae; genus Desertimonas. The sequence goes on from CAWFLK010000004.1 coordinate 124,383, forward strand.
GAAGCCCTCGAGGGCGATCACGGTGGCGTCTCGCTCGAGCTCGTCGAGCGTGCGTCGCGTCTCGCCCGGACCGTCGCCGCCGCTACGGCGGGTGACGACGACGAGCAGCGGTGTCTGGTGCAGGGTGCGCACGACGAACCGCGTCAGCAACGTCGCGGCGGCGTCGGCGAGGTGGGCGTCGTCGAGCACGATCGCCACCGGCTGCTTCGAGGCGCGCCCGCGCAGCACGTCGGCGACGGCGGCGAACCGGCCGAAGCGGTCGGCGTCGATGGCGCCGACGCGACCGTCCTCATCGAGGATCGCGGCCGCATCGTCGCCGCCGAGGTCGCGCAGGACCGAGGTCCACGGCCACAGTGGCGGTGCGCCGCCGTCGGGCCACCCCCGTCCCCAGGTGACGGTGAAGCCTTGCCGGGCGAGGAGCGGCGCGGCGTGCTCGCACAGGGTCGTCTTGCCCATCCCGGCGGCGCCGCGGACCACCACCAGCCGGCTGTGGCCGTTGGCCACATCGAGCGCCGCGTCGGTCAGCGCGGCGAGCTCGCGCTCCCGTCCGACGAAGTGCAGGCCACCGACGGCGGCGTGGCCGATCATCTGCTCGACCCTACCCGCGGGCCATTTGCCGGCTCTTTGCATTTGCTGTGCCGCCGCGCGGCACGGCGGCGTCACGCGTAACGAGGGTGACGGGTCCGCCGGACCCGTGGCGTCGACGACGCCGACCATCACCACGGAGCCCCCAATGTCCAGCCCCCCCAGCACACGCACCACTCACCGCCGTCGACGCCTCGGCGCCGTCATCCTCGCCAGCGCCGGCTTGGTCGCCGCCGCCGCCCACGGCGCCGACGCATCCACCCCTCCGACCACGCCGACACCAGCCACCGACGCCGCCACCACCGACCATGGCCGACATGGCCGACATGGCCCCCATGGCCGACGTGACGATGGCACCGGCCGATCGCGCCGCCGCTCAACTGGCCACCGCCGCCTTCCAGGACGTCGACGTCGCCGAAGCGGCCGGCTACGCCAGCACCCTCGACACCCTCGGTTGCTTCCAGGACCCGACCCAGGGCGGCATGGGCCTGCACTACCTCGACCAGTCGCTGATGGATGCCACGGTCGACATCGCCCACCCCGAAGCCCTCGTCTACGAGCTCGCCGCAGACGGCACGATCGCCGGACTGGTCGCCCACGAGTACATCGTGCCGATCGAGGCGTGGACCTCGGCCGAGCCGCCGACGCTGTTCGGCGTCGACTTCCACCACCACCCGACCCTGCCGCTGTGGGTGCTGCACACGTGGATCTGGAAGGACAACGTCAACGGCGTGTTCGCCGACTGGAACCCGGCCGTGCGTCAGTGCCCCGCCGGCGTTCCCATCTTCGGGGTCGACCTGCCGTGACACCGCACCGAGGATCTCTCCGCACCGGCGGCGCCGTTTCCGCCGGGCGGCAGCGCCCCGTCACGCAGATGAGGGGATGACGTTCCGACCGGAACCGTCGCACACACATTCGACACGACTCAGGAGAACACCATGACCGCCACGCTCACGCCGACCGACACGCCCACGCCGACCGACACCGGCACCACCCTGTTGACCGACGACATGCTGCGCCGCTTCGACGAGCGGGCGCCGCAGTACGACCGCGAGAACCGATTCTTCGCCGAGGACTTCGACGAGCTGCGTGAGAGCGGCTACCTGTCCGCCTCGCTGCCCACCGATCTCGGTGGGGCCGGGCTCTCGCTGTCCGAGGTCAATCGCCTGCAACGGCGTCTCGCCTACCACGCGCCGGCCACGGCCGTCGCCGTCAACATGCACCTGTACTGGGTCGGCGCCGCTGCCGACCTGCGCAAGATGGGCGATCCCTCCGGCGACTGGATCCTTTCCGCCGCCGCCGACGGCAAGGTGTTGGCTGCCGGTCACGGCGAGGCCGGCAACGACCTGCCGCTCCTGCTGTCGAGCTCGCAGGCCGAGCGGGTGAAGGGCGGCTGGGAGTTCACCGGTCACAAGCTCTTCGGCAGCCTCTCGCCGGTGTGGGACTACCTCGGCGTGCATGCGATGGACACGAGCGATCCGGAGAACCCGAAGGTGGTGCACGGGTTCCTCAGCCGGGACGCGTCCGGCTACCGCATCGTGGAGACGTGGGACGCGCTCGGCATGCGCGCGACGGCGTCACACGACACGATCCTCGACCATGCGTTCATCCCCGAGCTGCAGACCGTGATGGTGTGCCCACCCGGCTTCGCCGGCGCCGGGCCGTACCACGTCGCACTGTTCGCCTGGGCCCTGCTCGGCTTCGGCGGTGTGTACGCCGGGCTGGCGCAGCGGGCGTTCGACGAGACGATCGCCCGCATGCACGACCGGACGTCGATCGCCCTGACCCGCTCGATGGCCTACCACCCGGGCGTCCAGCACAGCGTGGCCGAGATGCGCATCGCCCTCGAGGGGCTCACGGCCTATCTCGACCGCACGTGCGACGACTGGTCGAACGGTGTCGACCACGGCATGGAGTGGCCGCTCAAGATCGTCGCCTGCAAGCACGCCGTCGTGAACCAGGCGTGGTCGCTCGTCGACACGGCGTTCGACCTCACCGGCGGGGCCGGCGTGTTCAAGCGCAGCCGCTTCGAGCAGCTGTTCCGCGACGCCCGGCTCGGCCGCATCCACCCCGGCAACTCGCTGCTCACCCACGAGCTGGTCGGCAAGATGAGCCTCGGCGTGGACCCCGACGCACAGCCGCGCTGGGGCTGAACCGGTCACCGGTGTTCTGGGTCAGGAAACACGACGCCGGCGTCGTGTTCCTGACCCAGACGGGGCCGTCGGCGAGCGGCGACTAGGTTCGCGGGCATGCGTGCGATCCTCGGAGCTGCCGTGTCGTTGGCCGTGTTGCCGGTTGCCGTGACCGCGACCGGCTCGGCACCGCCACCAAGCGGACCCCAGGCCGGGGTCACGGCGACCTACGACTCGCCGCCGCCGGCGCTCGACCCGGCGGTGTTCGCCACCGTTCCCGCCGACCTCGGCACGCGCCGACGGGCTGCCGTACGTCGCCGGCACCGCCGACGGCGGGGCCGTCGTGCTCGATCCCGACGGCTTCGTGGCGGTGCGCGTCGGCGCCGACGGCACGGCCGGTGAGCCGGTGCCGCTGCAGATCGTCCCGGAGCACCCGATCGCCGGACCCGGCAACATGATCTACGGGCTGTACGCCGACGACGTGGCCGGCACCGTGTCGCTGGTGGCGCTGCCCCTCTCGGGGTTCTCGTCGGGCGGCTTCGTCGCCTCCGCCGACGTCGACGCGGCGAGCGACGCCGGCCTGCAGTTCCCGCTCGGTCACGGCGCCGACGGGGTGGTGGCGCTCGCCGACCCGGAGCGAGCGGTGCTGCTGCCGTACGCCGACGAGAACGGCGCCCCGACCACGTTCGTCGACACCGTGCCGATGCTGACCGTCGACGATGCCGACGTCGTCACCGCCGCCGAGCCGCCGGCCACGGGCGCCGCGTCGTGGTCGCTCGACATCGAGCGGGCGCCGGACTTCGCGCCACCGGCCGCCGGGTCCGGAGGCGCCGGTGGCCCTCGTCACCGGTGGCGGGCTGTGGCTCACCAGCCTGGGCGCGTCGCAGCCGGCCTCGAGCGACGCCAGTGCGCCGTCCACGGCGACGATGCCGGTGCTCGTCGAACTGCGCCCCGACGGCAGCGCGGGGTATTGGAGCGTGCCCGACGGCTGGACCGTGTCGTCGATCGACGTGTGGGGCGCCGTGCTCGCCCAGCGCACCGACAACGGCATCGAGCTCGCCCACGTGACGCCGAGCGCGGCACCGCCGGCGTCGTCGGCGACGCCGACTTCGGAGCCCGCCCCGGCGACGAGCGCGGCGTCCACCGCGGCCGGGTCCGAGCCCGAATCGTCGCCGGCCGCCACCCAGCCGGTGGCATCGTCGGCGCCCGAGCCGTCGACGCCGAGTTCGTCGGCGCCGGCGAGCGCGCCCTCCGACGTCAGCGCCCCCGCCTCCACCGGCGAGCCCACCGTGGCGACCTCGGGGACCACCATCCCCGGCGATGCCGACTGTCCGGCGTACACCGAGGCCACCAGCTACCCGGTGCAGCAGTGCGACTCGGGCACCGCCGTCCTGGCGATCCAGAACGCGCTCACGTTCGCCGGCGAGAACGTCGCCTACGACGGCGCCTTCGGCCCCGCGACCGACGCCGCCGTGCGGCGCTTCCAGGCCGCCAACAGCCTGGTCGTCGACGGCATCGTCGGCCCGCAGACGTGGGACGCGATGTCGCAGGTGCTCGCCGAGAACGGTGCCGGCGGCGGCGACGACGCCGACGGCAACGGCGTGGTCGACCCGTGGGAGGTCATCGTCGCCGGCTGAGCCGCCGAGGGTCGGGTCTGGGCCGCTGCTGATCGCCGGAGACGACATGCGCCGACGCCAGGTCCGCGAAGCGTAGCGGCGTGGCAGACAGCCGTTTCGTCGGACGAAGGGCACTCGGCCGATCACCGGTCACGTTCGGGAAGCAGAGTGACCAGATCGCCGTTGGCGCAGTGACCAGTGGCGACGGCCACGGTCGACCGTCGCGGACGGCCACCACCACTCGGGCAACAGCCGTGCTGTCGACAGCTCGACCCGATTCGACCCACGGACGCACGCTCGTAGTCGATCGGGTGCTCGGGCCGATAACCTTTCCCGGTTCACTTTTCGCGTGAGAGAGCTACGAGATGCCCACCTACACCCCCAAGGCCAGTGAGATCGAGCGTGCGTGGCACGTCGTCGACGCCGACGGCCTGGTGCTCGGCCGGATGGCCACCGAGGTCGCCCGCGTGCTGCGCGGCAAGCACAAGACGATGTTCGCCCCGCACCTCGACACCGGTGACCACGTGGTCATCGTCAACGCCTCCAAGGTCGTGCTGTCGGCGGGCAAGGCCAGCCGTGAGCGGGTGTACCGCCACAGCGGCTATCCCGGCGGCATCAAGTCGAACAGCTACGCCGAACTGCTCGCCACCAAGCCGGCCGACGCCGTGCGCCGCACGGTGCGGGGCATGCTGCCCAAGGGCCCGCTCGGCCGCCAGATGCTCACCAAGCTGAAGGTCTACGCCGGCCCCGACCACCCGCACTCGGCGCAGGCGCCCGAGCCGCTCGCCCTCGACGCCGCCCGCGCCCGCTGACCTCGGAGAACCCGGAGACCCTCGACCCATGGCCACCGCCCCGCTCACCCAGACCACCGGCCGCCGCAAGGAGGCCGTCGCCCGCGCCCGTTTGCGTCCGGGCACCGGCGTGCTCACCGTCAACGGTCGCCCGTTCGAGTCGTACTTCACCACGCCGGCTCATCGCATGGAAGCCGTCGAGCCGCTGCGGTTGCTCGACGCCACCGAGCGCTACGACGTCGACGCGTCGATCCACGGCGGCGGCGTCAGTGGCCAGGCCGGGGCGATGCGCATGGCCCTCGCCCGCTCGCTCGCCGAGGTCGAGCCCGAGACCCGCACCACCCTGAAGAAGGCCGGCTTGCTCACCCGTGACGCACGGAAGAAGGAGAGCAAGAAGTACGGCCTCGTCAAGGCCCGCAAGGCCAAGCAGTTCACCAAGCGCTGACCGCGAGGTCAGCCTGGTCGAACCAGCGGTAGCCGTGAAGTTCGGGACCGACGGCGTCCGCGGCGTCGCCAACGTCGACCTGACCGCGTCGTTCGCCCTCGAGCTCGGTCGGGCCGCGGCCCGCGTGCTCGCCCCCATCGGCGACGAACGGTGCGAGGCGGTCGTCGGCGGCGACACCCGCGTGTCGACGGCGATGCTCGAGGCGGCCTTCGTCGCCGGACTTGCGAGTGAGGGCGTGGTCGCCCACCGCCTCGGCGTCGTGCCCACGCCGGTGGTCGCCTTCGAGTGTCAGCGTCGCAACGCCATCGGCGCGGTGATCTCGGCGTCGCACAACCCGTACCGCGACAACGGCATCAAGCTGTTCGCCCGCGGCGGCACGAAGCTCCCCGACCCGGTCGAGCGCGAGGTGGAGCGCGTCGTCGTCTCGCTCGATGCACCCACCGCCGAGCCCGCCCAACTCTTCGACATCGAGGCGAGCACCGCCTACGCCGTGCACGTGCGCTCGGCGATCGCCGGCCGTTCGCTCGCTGGGCTGCGCATCGTCGTCGACACGGCGAACGGCGCCGCGAGCGCGATCGCCGCGCCGCTCCTGCGCAGCGCCGGCGCCGACGTCGTGGTGATCCACGACTCGCCCGACGGCCGCAACATCAACGACCGCTGCGGCGCCACCGACACGCGTGCCCTGGCCGCCGCGGTGCTGGCCGAGCGGGCCGACTTCGGCTTGGCCCTCGACGGCGACGCCGACCGCTTGATGGCGATCGACCACACCGGCGAGCTCGTCGACGGCGACCAGATCATGGCGGTGTGCGCGCTCGACCGCTTGCGCGACGGCCGGCTCCGCGACATCACCGTCGTCAGCACGGTCATGTCCAACCTCGGGTTCCGCCTGGCGATGGAACAGGCCGGGATCAACGTCATCGAGACCGCCGTCGGCGACCGCTACGTGCTCGAAGCCCTCGACGAGGGCGGCTATTCGATGGGCGGCGAGCAGAGCGGGCACATCATCTTCCCCGAGTGGGCCACCACCGGCGACGGGCTGCTGACGGGGATGGTGCTCGCCGACCTGGTGCACCGTTCCGGGCGCACGCTCGCCGACCTCGCTGCCACGGCGATGACGCGGCTGCCGCAGGTGCTGGTCAACGTGCCCGTCGTCGAGCGGGTGCCCGACGCGGCCGATCACATGGCCGACGACATCAGCGCCGCCGAGGAGACGCTCGGGTCGCGGGGCCGCGTGCTGCTGCGGTGCAGCGGCACCGAGCCCCTGGTGCGCGTGATGGTCGAGGCGTTCGACGACGACACCGCCCGGTCGGTCGCCGACCGCCTCGCCGGCGCCGTGCGCGACCGCTGGGGCGTGGACGGCCCAGTCCGAACCTGAGGCGCGAATCGGACACTGGTGTCCGAAGCGCGCCAGGAGATCGCGGTCGGCGCCGGTGTACCGTCGGCACCAGTGAGACGCGCCGCGTTCCCCCTGGCAGTGGCGATCGCGGCGGCCGCCGTGATGGGCGCCACCATCGGCTCGGTGGCGGTCGGCGCCTCGGGCACCGGCCGGGCGCCCGACAAGACGACGGTCGGGCCGACCAGCGAGGTCGCGGCGACGACGATCGGGGCCGGGACCATTGCCCCGCTGCCCTCGCTGTCGGTCGTCACCTCGACCACGAACGTCGCACCGTCGCTGGCGCCGGCCACCTATGGCCCGCCGCCACCGCCGCCGCCACCACCGCGCCGAGCCTCGCGGTCACCACCGCGGCCTCCACCGGCCCGACGGTCACCAACACGCCCGACGAGGTTGCCGCCGCGCTCGCCCTGTTCGAGGACCTGTTCCAGGCGATGCCGTCGGATCCCCACGCGCTGGCCGACCTCACCGCCACGCGCACGGTGCCGGGAAGTCCGGCCAACTGGTTCCTCGCCTACCTCACCGGCATCGCCACGTCGTTGCAGACCAACGACGCGCAGACGGCGGCGCAGTTCGCCGCCACCGCGACCGCGGCCGACGATGGCGCCGGCGTCGTGGTGTGCCAGGCGGGGAGCTCGCTGCCGTGCGACGAGTTCGCCGGCTTCGTCTGGGTCGACGAGCGCCTGGCGTCGTTCTCGATCAACGGCATCGACATCACCGGTCGCTTCGGTACTGCCACGCCCGTCACGGACGGTCCGCTCCAGGTGGCCGGCGTGATCGCCTTCCAGCGCACCTCGGCGTCGTCGCTGAGCATCGTGATGTCGTTGACGGCCGGCGCCCAGCCGGTCGACATCGCCTGGGCGGACGCCACGTACGTGAATCCCGACGGCACCAGCATCCCGCTCACGTCGGGCGCCGGGTCGGTCCCGGCCCACCTCGACGCCGGCACGGCCGGCGCGGCATACGTGCAGTTCCCCGACGGGCTGATCGGTGGGGTGCTCGACGTGCCCGTCAGCACCCCCGACGGCGCCACGTCGACGGTGAGCGTCGCGGTCGTCGCCATCGCCTGAGCAGCACGTCGCGGCCCGGATACGGTGGGCGCGTGCCCGATCGTCACCGCCGAAGCCGACGCGCCCGGCGGGCCGCGGCCATCGTCACGACGCTCGGCGCCCTCGCCGCACCCGCCATCGCGACGGGCGCCTCGACCACCCCGCCCGGCACGACCGGGCCGGGCAGCACCGATGTCGGCGGCGCGACGGCGAGCGCGACCACCCTCGACGTCGCCGGTGACCAACTCGACGCGCTGTACCAGTCGGCCCGGGCCGAGGGCCGCGTCAACCTGATCGGGCTGCCGCCGGACTGGGTGGACTACGACGACATCGTCGCCTCCTTCCAGCGCGCCTACCCCGACGTGGCCGCCGAGGTGCAGGCGCCGGACTCGTCGTCGGCCGACCAGCTCGCCGCCGTCGAGGCCGAGGCCGGCACCGAGGACATGCCCGACGTCCTCGACATCGCCCCGACGGTGGACGTGCGGGCGATCGAGCCGACGACGTGGGCCCCGTACCAGCCGACGGTGTGGAACGACGTGCCGCCGCAGCTGCGCGGGCGCAACGCCGAGTGGGTCGCCAGCTACTACGGCGTCGTCGCCATCGCCGTCAACGCCGACGTGCTCGACGACCGTCCGACGACGTTCGCCGCCCTCGCCGATCCGAAGTACGTCGGTGAGGTGACGCTCACCGGCGATCCGTCCGAGGACGCCACCGCGTTCGCCGTCGTGATGGCCGCCGCGCTCGCCAACGGCGGCTCGCTCGACGACGTGATGCCGGGGATCGAGTACTTCGCCGACCTCCGCGCCCGGGGGATCCTCGCCGACACCCCGACGGCGGAGCTGCCGCTCGACCCGGTGGCGACGCCGGTGGTGCTGGCGTGGAGCACCGACGTCGCCCGTCTCGCCGCATCCGGGATCCCCGACGCCGACGAGGACGGCACGCCCGATGCCGCGCCGGCCGACCTGCACTGGGTCGTTCCGTCGGACGGCGTGTACGGCGCCTCCTACGCCCAGGGCGTGGTCGCCGGCGGGCCGCATCCCAATGCCGGCCGCCTGTGGATCGAACACATGCTGTCGCTGGAGACCGCCGCCGACCTGCTCGAAGGCGGCGCCATCCCCGCCCGGCTCGATGGTCTCGCCGAAGCGGGCACCGCCGACCTGTCGGTGCTCGGCGAGCTGTCGCCGTCCACCATCGTCAACAGCGTCCGCTTCGCCCGCCCGGAGCAGGTGGCGCGAGCGCTCGAGGTGATCGTCGAGAACTGGGCGCCGATGGTCGCCGACCTGCCCTCGCCGCCCACCACCCCAGCGAGCTCGCCCTCCCCGACCATGACCGCGTGAGCGTTCGCCCACCGTTCGCCGGGCGGTCACCGAGACGACACCACATCGTGATCGCGCCGACCCCGCGCGTGGGCTACTTTTCCGCCCCATGACAACCATCACCAAGCGCGGCCGCCGCCGCAGCCTCGGCGTCCTGGGCGTAGCGGCGACGATCGCGTTCGTCGGCGCATCCACGGCGTCAGCCACCACCGTGCCCCCGGGCACGGAATCAGCCGGAACCGCTGCCGGCGCAGCGCAGCGGGCGGGGACGCCTCGGCCGTCATCGCCGATCTCTACGCCAGCGCCCAGCGAGGAGGGCCAGGTCAACCTGATCGCAATCCCCCGACGTGGGCGAACTACGGGGCGATCCTCGACTCCTTCGGCGACGAAGTACCCGGGCATCGACATCCCGGTGCAGAACCCGGACGGGTCGTCGGCCGACGAGCTGACCGCAGTCGACACCCAGCGTGGCACCGACACGATGCCCGACAGTCGATCGACGTCGGGCCGAGCTTCGCCCTGCAGGCGGTCGACGAGGGCATCTGGGACCCGTACAAGCCGACGACGTGGGACGAGATCCCCGACAACCTCAAGGATCCGGACGGCAACTGGGTCGGGTCGTACTACGGCATCATGGCCGTCGGCGTGAACACCACGCTCGTCGAGAACGTGCCGACGTCGTTCGCCGACCTCAACGACCCGCAGTACGCCGGCCAGGTGGCGCTCAACGGCGATCCTCGTGAAGCCGGCGCGGCGTTCGCCGCGGTGATGGCGGCGTCGCTCGCCAACGGTGGCTCGCTCGACGACATCATGCCGGGCATCCAGTACTTCGCCGACCTCAAGGCGGCCGGGATCCTGCGCGACACGCAGGTCACCGAGGCGACCGTCCTGTCGGGCGAGACGCCGATCGTGCTCGACTGGACCTACAACTTGCCGGGCCTCGCGCCGAAGGTCGAGGAGGCCGGGTTCACGTGGACGTCGTTCGTGCCGAGCGACGGCGTGTACGGCTCGTACTACGCCCAGGGCGTGGTCAAGCCGACAGCCCGAACCCGAATGCCGCCCGCCTGTGGATCGAGCACATCCTGTCCGACGAGGGTGCCCTCGGCGTACCTCGAGGGCGGTGCCATCCCGGCCCGCTACGAGACGCTGGTCGACAACGGGACGATCACCCCTGACATGCTGTCGACGCTGCCGTCGCCCGAGCTGATCGCCGCAGATCGCGTTCCCGAGCGCCGACCAGATCGCCGCCGCCAACCAGGCGCTGACCGACAACTGGGGCCCGATGGTCGCCGACGCCTGACGGTTCGACGGCGAGCCGCGCCAGGCGACCATCGCGGCGACTCGCGCTCGCCGATGCCGTCGCTCCGGAGCCCGCCCCCTCGGGGGCGGGCTCCCGCACGCTGCGCCTGCGCCAGGAGCTTGGCGGCGTGGGCCGGGCTGATCCCGTTCTTCGCCTTCCTCGGCCTGTTCCTCGTCGTGCCGACGATCTCGGTGTTCCGCAGGGCCTTCGAGCACACCGAGGGCTCGATCGGTCCCGGCGATGCGCGAGGCGATCACCGGCCAGTTCCGGCACTACTTCATCGAGTCGCTGCAGCTGTCGGCGCTGTCGGCGCTCATCGGCGGGCTGATCGGCACCGTGCTCGCCCTCGTCGTCGTGCGCTGCGATCGCCCGCGGTGGCTGCGCACGATGGTCATGGCGTTCTCCGGCGTCGCCGCCAACATGGGTGGTGTCATCCTCGCCTTCATCTTCATCGCCACGCTCGGCACCCAGGGCGTCGGCACGAAGATCCTGCTGGCGCCGCTCGGTCGGCTCAAGCTGCCGACCGGCGTTCATCACGTCGGTCGCGGGCTGTCACCGTCTACCTGTACTTCCAGATCCCGCTGATGTTCCTGGTGATGCTCCCGGCGATCGACGGGCTCAAGCCGGCGTGGCGGGAGGCGGTCGCCAACCTCGGCGGCACCTCGTTCGACGTACTGGCGCCGCGTCGGCATCCCGGTGCTCACCCCGGCCGCCCTCGGCGGCCTGCTCCTGCTGTTCGCCAACGCCTTCGCCGCCTACGCCACGGCGTACGCCCTCACCACCCAGGCCGGCGCACTCGTGCCGGTGCAGATCCGCTTCTACCTGCAGGGCAACACGATCACCGGCAAGGCCAACGTCGGCTACGCCCTCGCCGCGTGGATGATGCTGATCATGCTGGTCACGATCGGGCTCTACCTGCTCGTGCGCCGACGCTCGGAGCGGTGGTCGCGATGACGTCGAGCGTCCCGGCAACCGCGGCCACTCGGTGGCCGATCCGGCCGACGTCGAGGCGCCGATCGCGGCCGCGTCGCGGTCGAGCACGGTCCGGCAGCCGCCTGGGACGGTTCGCCTCGTGGGTGTTCCTCATCGGCCTGATGCGCGTGTACTTCATCTTCCCGTTGCTGATGCTGATGCGCGCCGGGTTCCAGAAGGGCGTGCCCACCGTGCTGCTCGGGCGCCTCGACGCTGTTCAAGGGTGGACGTTCGAGCCGCTGGGCGCGGCGATCCAGGCCGACCGGCATTCGCGCACGCACGCTGTGGCTGAGCTGCACGGCTCGCCCTCGGGGCGATCGTCGTCACGCTGGCGCTGATGCTGCCGACGGCGATGTGGGTGCACCTGCGCATCCCGAAGGCGCGCGGCATCGTCGAGACGCTGACCGTGCTGCCGTACGTCGTGCCGCCGATCGCCCTCGTCGTCGGGGTCATCGGCGCCTTCCAAGGCACGCGCGCCGTGGTTCTACCGCAGCCACTACCTGCTGGTGCCGTTCTACGCCATCCTGGCGATGCCGTTCACGTACCGCTCGCTCGACGCCGGCATCCGGGCGATCGACCTGCGCACGCTCGTCGACGCGTCGCGCTCGCTCGGCGCCGGCTGGTTCACCACGATGTTCCGCGTGCTCGTGCCCAACATGCGGGCGCGCTGCTGACGTCGTCGTTCCTCACCGCCACCGTCGTGCTCGGCGAGTTCACGATGGCCTCGCTCACCGGCAAGCAGACGCTGCCGACGTTCAGCGCCCAGCTGCTACGCCGAGCGAGTTCCAGCAGGGCGCCGTCGCTCGGGTTCGTCACCCTCGTCGTCACGTCGGCGCTGCTCGCCGGTCGTCACGTTCGTCGACCCGTCGGCGCGGCGCCGCCTCCGGCCCTGGCCTGACGGCACGAAGAGCACACCGTGGCCTCATCGCTCACCTACCAGACGATCCGCAAGACGTTCGGCGGAGCCGTCGCGCTCGAGTCGTTCGACCTGGCGATGGAGCCCGGCGAGCTCGTCAGCCTGCTCGGCCCGTCGGGCTGCGGCAAGACGACCGCGCTGCGCATCGCCGCCGGGTTCGAGCGCCCCGACTCGGGCACGGTGCTCGTCGACGACCGCAACGTGCTCGGCACGCCGGCCCACAAGCGCAACATGGGCATGGTGTTCCAGAGCTACAGCCTGTTCCCCAACCTCGACGTGAAGGCCAACGTGGCGTTCGGGCTGCGCGTGCGCAGCGTGTCCAAGGCCGACCAGGCGCGCCGCGTCGGTGAGGCGCTGGAGCGGGTGCAGCTGTCGCAGATGGCGAACCGCTATCCGCACCAGCTCTCGGGCGGCCAGCAGCAGCGGGTGGCGCTCGCCCGCGCCCTGGTGTTCGAGCCGGCCGTCCTGCTGCTCGACGAGCCGCTGTCGGCCCTCGACGCCAAGGTGCGCGTGAACCTGCGCGAGGAGATCCGCCGCCTGCAGCTCCAGCTCGGCATGACGACGCTGTTCGTCACCCACGACCAGGAGGAGGCGCTGTCGATCTCCGACCGCATCGGCGTGATGTCCCACGGGCGTGATCGAGCAGCTGGGCACGCCGCGCGAGGTGTACGAGTCGCCGTCGACCGGCTTCGTCGCCCGCTTCGTCGGGCGCATCAACGAGCTGCCGGGCGAGGTGACGGCGAACGGGATCGAGGTGGCCGGCCGTGCGCGTCGACGTGCCGCCAACGGCCAGCCGCTCGGAGCGTCCGTCGACGCTGATGTCGCGCCCGGAGGACGTGCGGGTCCGGTCGCTCGACGCCGAGGGCGCCGGCAGCGGGCTGCCGGGGACGGTCGTCAGCGAGCACTTCTCGGGCTCGTCGAGCATGCTGCGCGTCCGCCTCGATCGTGTCGACCGCCTCGTCGACGTCCAGCTGCCGGCCGGACGCGAGCGCAAGGGCCAGCCGGGCGACCGCGTCGAGGTGCTCCTGACACCGGCCAAGGTGCTCCTCGCCGACTGATCGTCGCCCGGCGCCGGCTCGGGCGCAGGGATAGCCTCTGCGGGATGTGCGGGATCATCGCCATCGTCAGCCGCGACCCGAGGCGCCCAACGCCGACCGCGGCCGAGCTGCTCGACGGTCTCGACCGTGCGATCGCCGCGATCGGTGATCCGTCGGCCGTCGCCGCGGCGCTCGAAGCGGTCGACGAGGCGCTGCACGGACTGCCGGGGGTGCTCGCCCTGGCCGACCGCCACGATCTCGTCGCCGGGCTGACGACGCGACTCGATCAGCTCGACGAGTACGCCGTCGAGGTCGACGCCGCCCTGGCCGACGGGGACGCCGCCGCCGAGCCGGACGCGCTCGAGGCGGCGAGCGCGGACGTCGATCCGGCTGCGCGACGCGCTGTGGGCGATCCGACGCGATCGCCTGCGCACGGCCCGCGAGGTCGACGCCCTGTCGGGCCGCGACGCCACGGTGCCGGCCCGTGCCGGCTACCTCTCGATCCAGCAGGCGTTCTCGGCGATCGACCGGATGGAGGTGCGCGGCCGCGATTCGGCCGGCATCCACGTGTTCGTCTGGCACCACGGGCTCGATCTCGACGATCCCGCCGTCGCCGCCGACCTCGCCGAGCGCGGCGGTGACCCGTTGTTCCAGTCCGGCTCGGTGCGCGCCGTGCCGAACGGATCGGCGACCGTGCTCTCGTTCGTGTACAAGGCGGCCGCCGAGATCGGCGAGCTCGGCGACAACACGGCGACGATGCGGGCCGCCGTGGCCGGCGACGATCTGCTGCGCCTGGCGATGACCGGTCCCGGCGCCCGTGTCGCGTGCTCGGCCACACCCGCTGGGCCAGCGTCGGCATCATCTCCGAGCCCAACGCCCACCCGGTGAACAGCGAGGAGATCGTGCGAGAGCGAACGGCCGTATTGCGTCGGCGTGCTCAACGGCGACGTCGACAACCACGCCGACCTCAAGGTCGAGCACGAGCTGCGCTTCGCCGGCCCGATCACCACCGACGCCAAGGTGATCCCCGCGCTGTTGGCCCGCCGACGCCTCGGCGCCGGCGGCGGCGACTGACGCTCGTCGAGGCGTTCCGTCGCACGGTCGGCGAGTTCGAGGGGTCGGTCGCCATCGGCGCGATGCGGCCGCGCTCCCGGCACGGTGCTGCTCGCCCTGCGCGGCAGCGGTCAGGGGGTCTACATCGGCCTCGCCGACGACCGCTTCATCGTCGCCAGCGAGCCGTACGGCATCGTCGAGGAGACCGACCGCTACGTGCGCCTCGACGGCGAGCGGGGCGGCCAGCTCGTCGGCCTCGACGCGGACCGCGCCGGCACGGTCGACGGCATCACGCGTCTCGCCTACGACGGCTCGCCGCTGCCCGGTCGGCCCGACCGACCTGTCGCCGCCGAGGTCACCACCCGCGACATCGACCTCGGCGACTCCCCGCACTTCCTGCTCAAGGAGATCATCGAGTCGCCGGAGAGCTTCGCCAAGACGCTGCGCGGCAAGATCGTCGAGACGCGACGGCCGGCTCCGTGCCGTGGTCGGGAGCCGGGCCCTGCCGCCCGAGATCGCGGCCGACTGGCGGACGGGTCGATCACCCGCGTCAACGTGATCGGCCAGGGCACGGCCGCCGTCGCCGGCGCGTCGATGGCCAAGATCCTCGAGTGAGCTGGCGGCCGGTCGCGCTCGTCGTCGACGCGATCACCGCCACCGAGCTGTCCGGCTTCGGCCTGCGCCTCGACATGAGCGACACGCTCGCCGTCGCGGTCAGCCAGAGCGGCACCACCACCGACACCAACCGCACCGTCGACCTGCTCAAGGGGCGCGGCGCGTCCGTGCTGTCGATCGTCAACCGTCGCTCGAGCGACCTCACCGACAAGGCCGACGGCGTGCTGTACACGTCGGACGGGCGCGACGTCGAGATGAGCGTCGCCTCCACGAAGGCGTTCTACGCCCAGGTCGCCGCCGGCATGGTGCTCGCCTGCGCGATCACCGAGGCGGCTGGTGCACCGCCGAGCGCGGCGCCACGAGCTGCTCACGGCGCTGCGCACGCTGCCCGACGCGATGCGCACGGTGCTCGGCCCGCCGCGAGACGATCGCCGAGGCGGCCCAGCGCTACGCGCCCGACCAAGCGCTACTGGGCGGTCGTCGGCAACGGCGTCAACAAGGTCGCGGCCGAGGAGGTGCGGATCAAGCTCAGCGAGCTCTGCTACAAGTCGATCGCCTGCGACGTCACCGAGGACAAGAAGCACATCGACCTGTCGTCGGAGCCGTTGATCCTCGTGTGCGCGGCCGGCCTCGCTCGGCTCGACCGCCGACGACGTCAGCAAGGAGGTGGCGATCTTCCGGGCCCACAAGGCCACGCCGATCGTCGTCGCCGACGACGGCGACGTCCGCTACCCGGCGGCCGCCACGATCTCCGTCCCGCTGGTCGACCCGGCCGTGGGGTTCGTGCTGTCGACGATGGTCGGGCACCTGTTCGGCTACGAGGCGGCCCTGGCCATCGACGCCTCGGCCCGCCCGTTGCGCGAGGCCCGCGAGGTGATCGACCGGGCCGTGTCGGGCGATGCCGTCGCCCGACGCCATGCTCGCCACGGTGCGCGCCGGCGTGGCCGGCTGCGCCGAGCAGTACCACGACGGCCTGCGCAGCAACCGCTACGACGGCCATCTCGAGGCGAGCACTGCGGTCCGCCTCGCGGGGCTGCTCCGCGACGTGCTGTCGGACCAGCCGGTCGAGCAGTACCAGGGCGAGTCGGGCAAGGTCGGCTCGCCCGGCGCGCTGATCGACGACCTCGTTGGCCGCGCTCACCCGC
Source organism: Ilumatobacteraceae bacterium (assembly GCA_963816635.1). Classification (GTDB taxonomy): domain Bacteria; phylum Actinomycetota; class Acidimicrobiia; order Acidimicrobiales; family Ilumatobacteraceae; genus Desertimonas. Next base: position 140,748 of record CAWFLK010000004.1, read on the forward strand.
GCCATCGAGGAGCTGACCCGACCGGTCGACGCGATCAAGCACCAGGCCAAGACCGTCACCGTCGGCATCTCCCGCAGCGACGAGGGCGTGCTCGACCGCGGGCTCGTGCAGGCCGTGCTCGCGGCCGGCGCCGGGCGCGACGTGCTCAGCTACCGCACGCTGAAGGTGTTCGCCGACCTCGACCCGACCGTGGTCGAGGTGGTCGGGTTCATCCGCTACGGCATCGACGGCGACACGATCACCGTCGTCGACCGGGGCGGCCTTGCCCGCGAGCTGACGAGCCGGGTCGAGCGACGACCGGTGCTCGCCGGCACCAAGCGCAACGTCGCCAACCAGCGTGAGGTGCTCGTGGCCCGCGGCCGCAGCGACGGGCGCACGGTGATCTTCGTGCCCGAGGTGAAGGCCGCCACGACGACCGGCATCACGCTGCTGCACGTGCGCTTCCACGACCGTCTCGACGTGGCCACGATGCGGGCAACGCTGCAGGGCTACGACCGCCGCTACGACCGTCTCGTCGACTGGGTGACCGAGACCGAGGGCGGGTTCGACGATCGCCGCTCGGCCGAATTGCCGGTCGCCGACCTGCTGATCGAGCCGATCAGCGACACCGCCGACCAGTGGCGTACGTGACCCCACGCGGAAACGATTTCCACAAGCAATCGAGCGCGTGACGATCGCGCCAAGTCGCGCTTCGTCCCGACGGCGGTGCGATCGGGGACTCCGGCGGTGAGTCGGGGTCGGCGTCGACGTCGTCGACATCTCCCGGTTCCGGGTGTCGCTGCAGCGCACCCCGACGATGCGCGAGCGCATCTTCGTGGCCGAGGAGCTCGACTACGTGGCCCCCAAGGCCGATCCGGTGCCGTCGCTGGCGGCCCGCTTCGGAGCCCGCGAGGCGGTGATGAAGTCGCTCGGCCTCGGTCTCGGCGCCTTTGCCTTCCACGACGTGTGGGTCCGGGTCGCGGCCAGCGGTGCGCCGTCACTGGTGGTGACCGGTCGGGCCGAGGCGCTGGCGGCCGACCGGGGCGTCACCGGCTGGCACCTGTCGCTCAGCCACGACGGCCCCGTCGCCATCGCCATGGTCGTTGCCCAGTGACCCGCTCGCAACCTGGTGATCCCGATCGTCACGCCGGACGAGATGCGGGCGATCGACGCCGCCGCGCCCCAGCCGGTGGAGATACTGATCGGCCGAGCCGGTGGGCCACCGCACGGATCGCCCGGCGGATGCTGGGCGGGACGTACGGCAAGGTCGTGACCGTCGTGGCCGGCAAGGGCAACAACGGAGCCGACGGCCGGGTGGCGGCCGCTGTGCTGGCCCGGGCCGGGGCCAAGGTCACCGTGCTCGACGCCGCCACCACGCCCGCCGTGCTCGGGCCGTGCGATCTCGTGATCGACGCCGCCTACGGCACCGGGTTCCACGGCGACTGGGCGGCCCCCGACGTCGGCCGGCGCCCCGGTGCTCGCGGTCGACATCCCGAGCGGCGTCGACGGGTTGACGGGCGCGGCGAGCGGCCGGGTGATGGCGGCGCAGCGCACGGTGACGTTCGCCGCCATCAAGCCCGGCCTGCTGCTCGGCGCCGGTCACGGGCTGGCCGGCGACGTGGAGATGGTGTCGATCGGCCTCGACACGTCGGGGGCGACCGCCCACGTCGTCGAGGCCGCCGACGTCGCCCACTGGCTGCGACCCCGCCCGGCGGTCAGCCACAAGTGGCGTGCCGCGGTGCGCATCGTCGCCGGGAGCGCGGGCATGACCGGGTCGGCCCAGCTCGTCGGCACGCCGCGATGCGGGCCGGCGCGGGGATGGTGGGCCTGTCGGTGCCGGGCGCCGCCACGGCGGCGACGCGCCGGGCGAGGTCGTCGGCCGCCCGGTTCCGCGGGCTGGGCGACCGAGGTCGCTCGATCGGCGACGGGCTCGACCGCTATGGCGCGCTGGTCCTCGGCCCTGGCCTCGGACGGGACGACGAGACCGTCGGGTCGATCCGAGCACTCGGCGCGTCGGCGCCGATCCCGCTGGTCGTCGACGCGGATGCCCTGGCCGCGCTCGGCACCGACCACGGACCGCCGCACGAGCGCGACCGCCCCAACCATCCTGACGCCGCACGAAGGGGAGTTCGCCCAGCTCATCGGGGCGCCGCCCGGCCGATCGGTTCGCCGCCGTGCGGGCGTTGGCGGCGTCGACCGGTGCGATCGTGCTGCTCAAAGGACCTGTCACCGTGATCGCCGCTCCGTCCGGTCGCGGTGCGCGTGATCGCCGACGGCGACGCCCGGCTCGCCACCGCAGGCACGGGCGACGTGCTCAGCGGCATTGTCGGGGCCCTGCTCGCCACGGGGCTCGACCCGCTCGACGCGGCGAGCGCCGGGGCGTGGCTGCACGCGGCGGCCGCCAATCGTCGGCCGGCGCGCGGCCTGGTGGCCGGCGACCTGCTCGACGAGCTTCCCGGCGTTTTCGCCGGGTGCCCGCCCTCGACGAAGTGCCGTGATGGGGGAGCGGGCGGGAAGCGGTGAATCGCTGGGCGTGGGCCGAGATCGACCTCGACGCGGTCGAGCACAACGTCGGAGTGCTGCGCACGGCCGTCGCCCCGGCCGACGTGTGGGCCGTCGTCAAGGCTGACGGCTACGGCCACGGCGCCCCCGAGGTGGCCCGCGCCGCGCTGCAGGCCGGCGCCGCCGGCCTGTGCGTCGCGCTCGTGCGGGAGGCGTCGCGCTGCGGACCGCCGGGATCGACGCGCCGATCCTGGTGCTCAGCGAGCAGCCGTCGGAGTCGGCGGCCGACTGGTCGACCACGACCTGATCCCGACCGTCACGACGCCGGGCGTCGACGCGCTCGCCGCGGCCGTCGGCCGCGGCCGGACCCGGCGGTGGGCGTCCACGTCAAGGTCGACACCGGCATGCACCGGGTGGGCGCCGCGCCGACCGGCGTCGCGGCGCTGGCGGAGCGGATCGCGGCGACCGGGCACCTGCATCTCGCCGGCCTGTTCACCCACCTCGCGGTGGCCGACGAGCCCGACCGTCCCGAGACCGCGGCCCAGCTGGCGCTGTTCGCCGACGTCCGGGCCGGCCTCCCACCGATCGACGTGGTGCATGCCGCCAACTCGGCCGGTGCGCTGGCCCACCCGGCGGCCCGCCACACGTTCGTCCGGGCCGGTATCGCGGTCTACGGCATCTCTCCCGGCGCCGGCGTCGATCACCTGGCCGGCGAGCTCCGCCCGGTGATGACGCTCAAGGCGCGGGTGTCGTTCGTCAAGCGGCTCGCCCCCGGCGAGCGGCTGTCGTACGGGCTGCGCCACGCCATCACGGCCGAGACGACGATTGCCACGGTGCCGATCGGCTATGCCGACGGTGTGCGGCGCAACCTGTCGGGTACGGGCACCGAGGTGCTGATCGGTGGGTGTCGCCACCCGATCGTCGGCACGATCACGATGGACCAGCTGTTGGTCGACTGCGGCGACGCACCCGTGCAGGCCGGCGACGAAGTGGTGCTGCTCGGCCGTCAGGGCGACCACCAGGTGCGGGCCGCGGACTGGGCCGCGACGCTGGGCACGATCGGTTACGAGATCACGTGCGGCATCAGGCGCGGGTCCCCCGGGTGGTTCATCCGGTCGCGACCCTCCATCCGCCGCGCCGTAGATTCGGAACCTCATGACGTCGTCGGCCCGGCTCTCGCTGCTCGCCCCCTCGGTGGCGGCCACCCACGCCGTCGCCGGCGCGCTCGCCGAGCTGTGCCGGCCCGGCGACATCGTGGTGCTGGCGGGCGAGATGGGCGCCGGCAAGACGGCGTTCGCCCAAGGCTTCGGCCGCGCGCTCGGCATCGCCGAGCCGATCACGTCGCCGACGTTCACCCTCGTGCACAGCTACGACACGGTGACCCGACGGGGCAATCACGCTGCACCATGCCGACGTGTACCGCCTCGACCAGTTCGCCGAGGTGGCCGAGTTGGCGTTCGGCGAACTGGCCGAGTTCGACGGCATCGTGCTCATCGAATGGGGTGACGTGGTGGCCGGGGTGCTCGGCGAGCACCTGGAGGTGCGCCTCGAGATGCCCGCTGCGACCGCCCGATCGACGAGACGGCGACGACGCCGCGCACCGGCGTTGCCTCACGCTGGGCAGCAGCGGCCCGACCTGGGCATCGCGGTGGTCGGCGCGTGCACTCGGCGTTGGGCGAATTGGGGCTGGCGCCGTGCTGACGCTCGGGATCGAGACGGCGACGCCGCAGGTGAGCGTGGCGATCGGGGGGCACGAGGGCGTGATCGGCCTCATCGAGATCGCCCGCGGCCGCCGACACGCCGAGACGCTCGTGCCGGCGATCGAGTTCCTCGGCCGCCAGACCGACATCGCGCTCGACGAGATCAGCGTGATCGCCGTCGACGTCGGTCCGGGACTCTTCACGGGGATGCGGGTCGGCCTCGCCACCGCCAAGGCCTTGGCTCGGCGCTGCGGGTGCCGATGATCGGGCTGTCATCGCTCGACCTGCTGGCCTTTCCGCATCGCCGGTCCGACCGGGTCGTGGTGCCGGTGGTCGACGCCCGCAAGGGCGAGGTGTTCTACGCCATGTACCGCCAGGTGCCCGGAGGCGTGCAGCAGGTGGCGGCGCCGCGCGTGGCCACGGTCGACGAACTGGCGGCCGATCTGCAGGCCCGCAGCCAGGACACGCTCTGTCCGTCGGTGACGGGGCGCTGCGCTACCGCGACGAGATCTGCGACGGGTACCACTGCGAGTTCGCCGACGAGTCCTATCCGAGTGCCGGCCCGCTCGTGCAGCTCGCTCACGCCAAGGCCCTGCGCGAGGAGTGGTCGAACCCGGCCGACATCCACCCCCTCTACCTGCGTGCGCCCGACGCCGAGATCAACTGGACCACCCGCGCCGGTGTCTCTGGAGGCCGGTGATGGTCGATGCAGTTCGGCGAGCGTCCGGAGCGTGACCTCGTGAGCATCTTGGACCGGAGTGCTGGAGCGGGCCGTGACCCGGCCGGTGGTGATCGAGTCGATGCGGGCCAAGCACGTCGGCCAGGTCATGGTGATCGAGCAACTCGCCTATCCGCAAGCCGTGGTCGGCTCAAGTGTTCCATGACGAGCTGCGCGAGCAGCGCGAGGGGCGGAGGGTGTACTTGGTGGCCCGGCGGGGCACGAAGGTGATCGGCTACGCCGGTCTGATGCTCGTCAGCGACCGCACCGGGAGCGAGGCCCACGTCACGAACGTCGCCGTCGCCTCCGACGAACGGCGCACCGGCGTCGCCACCCGGCTGCTCGTCGCGCTGGCCCGGGCCGCGATCACCGCGGGCTGCAGCGCGTGGACGCTCGAGGTGCGCGCCACCAGCCACGGAGCGCAGGATCTGTACCGCCGGTTCGGCTTCGCCCCGGCCGGCGTGCGCAAGAACTACTACGAGAACGAGACCGACGCGATCGTCATGTGGTGCCACGACATCGACACCGTCGAGTACGCCCACCTCCTCCGCCCGGCTGCTCGCTCGCTCGCGGCGGCGCGACGGTGACCGGTGGCGGTCCCGACACGCTCGTGCTCGGCATCGAGACGAGTTGCGACGAGACGGCTGCGGCCCTCGTGCTCGGCGGGAGCGACATCGCGTCGAGCGTCGTGAGCTCGCAGATCGAGCTCCACGCCGCGTTCGGTGGCGTCGTGCCCGAGGTCGCCAGCCGGGCCCATCTCGACCTGCTCAACCCGGTGATCGCGCGGGCGATCGTCGAGGCCGGAGTCGACGAGCGACGCATCGACGCCGTCGCGTGCACGGTCGGGCCGGGGCTGATCGGGGCGCTGTTGGTCGGCGTGTCGGCCGCCAAGGCGCTGGCGCTCGCGTGGGACGTGCCCTTCGTCGGGGTCAACCACCTCGAGGCCCACCTGTACGCGGCGCTGCTCGACGATCCGTCGATCGAGTTCCCGATCGTCGTGCTGCTGGTGTCGGGCGGCCACACGATGCTCGTGGAGATGCGGGCGCCGGGGGAGTACCGGCTGCTCGGCCAGACGATCGACGACGCGGCGGGTGAGGCGTTCGACAAGGTGGCCCGCTTCCTCGGCCTCGGCTACCCCGGCGGGCCCGGCGGTCGAGCTGACAGCCCGCGACGGCGACCCCGAGGCGATCGCCTTCCCCCGGGCGATGCGCGACAGCGGTCTCGACTTCAGCTTCTCGGGCCTGAAGACGTCGGTGATGAACTACGTCCGCAAGCACCCCGATGTCGACACCGCCGACGTGGCGGCGTCGTTCCAGACCGCAGTGGTCGATGTGCTGGTGGAGAAGGCCCGGCGAGCCGCCGACGAGGTGGGCGCCACGGGCATCGCGCTCGGCGGCGGCGTCGCGGCCAACGGTCTGCTCCGGGCCACGCTGCTGGCGGCGTGCGCCGCCGATGCGCGGCGGGGCTACGTGCCCTCGCCCGAGATGTGCACCGACAACGCGGCGATGATCGCCGCCGCCGGCTGGCATCGTCTGCGGCTCGACGGCCCCAGTCCGCTCGATACCGGAGCGACCCCCAACCTCCGCCTCGTCGTCTGACTCATCCGAGTGTTGGAGCGCGTGCGAGTGCTGAACGCCGCGACGGGGGTGCCCCCGACACTCCGGTTGCGCCCGACACTCCGATGGGCTCAAGGTTGGCGGCTGGCGAGGATCCGCGCCGAGCTCGGCGAGCACGATCGGTTGGACCGTCGCCGTCGTCGCACCGCGCCCGGCGAGGACGTCGGCGGTGCGATCGGCGGTGGCCAGCGAGCCGAGCAGCAGGTGCTCGGTCCCGATGAAGTTGTGCTGCAGCCGCAGCGCCTCCCGCAACGCCGCGTCGAGCACCGCTTCGGCCCGCTCGTCGAAGGGCAGGTCGCCCACCGCGTCGGCGGGCTCGGCGGTGACGTCGAGGGCGGCGGCGAGGTCCGTGCGCTCCACCCCGAGCCGGCCGAGCGCACGTGGGCAGCCGAGCGCATCGGGTTCGGCGTACTGGGCGACGGCGAGATGCTCGGGCCCGATCGCCGTCGCCTGGGCGCCGCCGGCGAGGCGGTTCGCCGCGATCAGCACGGATCGGGCGCGATCGGTGAAGCGGCTGAAGGTTCGGCCCGGCGGTGATCAGGCTGGTGCCCCACCGTGGAACCCACCGCTGCTGGGCGGCCTGCTTGCTGACGCCCATCGCCGCGCCGATCTGGCTCCACGGCTCGCCCGATGGCCGCGCCTGGTCGACGAAGTGGCCGATCAGGTTGTCGGCCTGATCGTTGGCGTAGGCGGCGAGGCGGAGCGCCTCCGAGAGGCGCAGGAGGGCGTGGTCCGGCGCCTGTTGGTGAGGACGCGTTCGATGAGGTGGTCGAGGGAGAACGGTTGGGTCATGCGTCAATTCAACCTTGACGCTCACCTTGCGTCAAGTACGAATTGACGGCATGGTGACGACCCGCGGGTCGGTAGCGTCGACCGCCGTGGACGTGCGGATCGGGGACTTCATGCCGGCGGCGCCGGTGGTGCTGGCTCCGATGGCCGGCGTGACGAACGCGCCGTTCCGCACGCCTGTGCCGGTCGGTTCGGGGCCGCGGCGCTGGTGCCAGCGTGCAACGAGATGGTGATGGCGACGCGCGCTCGTCGAGGGCAACGCACAAGACCGAGGCGCATGGTGCGCGTTCGGGCCCGACGAGCGACCGAGGAGCCTCCAGCTGTACGGCACCTCGTCCGGCGGTGCTCGGCGAGGCGGTCCGCATCGGGTGGTGGGCGAGCTCGGGGTCGAGCACGTCGACCTCAACTTCGGCTGCCCCACGGCCAAGGTCACCCGCAAGGGCGGCGGGGCGGCGCTGCCGGTGCGGCGTGCGCGCTGCTCCACCGACATCGTGGCGGCGGCGGTGCACGCGGCGGGGGCCGGTGCCGGTCACGGTGAAGTTCCGCAAGGGCGTCGACGACGACCCATCTCACGTTCCTGCACACCGGTCGCACGGCCGCGGCCGAAGGTCGCCGCGGTGGCCCTGCACGCCCGCACCGCGTGGCAGCACTACACGGGTGAGGCCGACTGGGCCGCCATCGCGGAGCTCAAGCAGGCGGTCTCGGCCGAGTCGCTCCATCCCCGTGCTGGGCAACGGCGACATCTGGGAGGCCGGCGACGCGCTGGCCATGATGCGCACCACGGGCTGCGACGGCGTGGTGGTCGGGCGGGGCTGCCTGGGCCGCCCCTGGCTGTTCGCCGACCTGCGCGCGCGGTGCTCAGCGGCCGGACGCGTCCGCCACCGCCGCGCTCGCTCGGTGTGGTCGCCGATGTCGATGGCCGAGCACGCCGCTGCTGCTCGCCGACCAGCATCGGCGACGAGCTGAACGCGATGCGTGACTTCCGCAAGCACACCGGCTGGTACCTCACCGGCTACCCGGTCGGCCCCGACGTGCGCCGTCGCTTCGCTCAGGTGTCGTCGTTGGTCGACTCGACGCCGTGCTTGCCGGCCTCGATCGCAGGCGACGACCGTGGTCGACGGCGGCGAGCGCATCCGGCGCGGCCACGCCGACGGCCCGATCCGCGTCGCCCTCCCGTCCGGCTTCCTCGACGACCGGCGGGCGCGCTGGAGCACGACCTCACGGTGCCTCGACGACGACGCCGTGATGGCCCTCTCCGGCGGCTGAGCCCGGGCCGGCTACCCGCCCATGCCGTCGAGGGCGATCGATGATGTCCACGACGGGCGCCGGCGCGCGTGGTCGCCGTCGGTCGGTCGATCGGCGGGCGGCCCGGCGAGGATGCGGTGGCGCGCCCAACCGGAGATCAGGTCGACCAGCATCGTGACGGCGATCACCACGGCGAGCGCTGCCCCGGCGACGCCCCACTGCTTGAAGAAGAAGCCTTGGTACAACAGGGCACCGATGCCGCCCGCGCCGAGCACGCCGAGCACCGCCGACACCCGGATGTTGATCTCGAAGCGGTGGAGCACGAACGGCGAGATGCTCCGGCGGCACGCCTGGGGCACGACGCTCCAGCGCAGCCGTTGCACCCGACTGGCCCCGACGGCGTCGGCCGCCTCCACCGGACCCGGGTCGATCCCCTCGATGACGTCAGAGCACAGCTTGGCGAGCGTGCCAGACCGAACCGATGGCGATCGCCATCGCGCCGGCGGTCTTGGTCAACCTCCCGAACGCCGGGATCAGGGCGACCGCCAGCACCACCTCAGGGATCGCCCGCAAGATGTTGAACAGCTGGCGCATGACGACCACGAACCGCCACGCGGCACGAGGTTCTCGGCGGCGAGGAAGGCCAACGGGATGGCCACGAGGGCGGCGAGCAGCGTGCCCGGCCGCGCCATGGCGATCGAGTACCCACGCATCGCGTGCAGCGACTTGGTGGTCCTGGCGTCCCACGTGACGTCCTCGATCATCAACTGCAGGAGTCCGCCACGCCGCCTGCGGACCCTCGAGCAGGGCGCTGCAGTCGGCGTCGACCTTGATCAGCGACCACACGACGGCGAACAGGACGACGCCGCCCGTCATCGCCAGCAGCCCGGGGAACGGGCGCTCCGGCACGCCGATCAGCGGAGGCGGCGTGTCCCACTCGGGCGCGGGTCCCGGGCGCACCGACGTCGTCGTGCTCACACCAGCCGCCGCCGGACGAGGGTCGACAGTCGGTCGACGACGAACACGACGATGATGAACAACACGATGATCACGCTGACCGACTCCCAGTCGAAGTTCGAGGTGAAGGCCTTGAGGCGCAGACCGATGCCGCCGGCGCCGACGAGCCCGATCACGGCCGATGCACGCAGGTTGAGCTCGAAGCTGTAGAGCACGAACGACGAGTAGGCCGGGAGGATCTGCGGCACGATCGCCGTGCGCAGCACCTGGCTGTCGCGCCCCGGCCGCGGTCGCCGCCTCGATCGGGCCGGCGTCGACCCCGTCGAGCGTGTCCGAGGTCAGCTTGGTGACGACGGCGATCGAGAAGAAGAACAGGGCGAGGAAGACCACGAGCGTGCCGATGCCGACCACGGCGACGAACACGAGGGCCAGCCCGATGTCGGGGAGCGCACGGTTGATGTTGGAGAAGGTGCGC
>CAWFLK010000005.1:0-144756 GCA_963816635.1 Ilumatobacteraceae bacterium
GGAGGCCGGAGGTTCAAATCCTCTCCCCCCGGCCAGAGCTGCCGGGCATGTCGGGAGCCAAGCCCAAGAGGTGGGGCTCGACCACCGGTCGGCGCAGGCGCTGCGTGCCGGTGTGACGCCGAATCGCCGTGGCGGCGGCGAGGTGACGGTCGGCTGTCTGCCGTTGACCAAGGACACGGCCGTCGCGGCTGCGCCCTCGTGACCCTCGGCAGCACGGCAGGGAAACGATGCGGCGTCGGCTCGCCCGATCAGCTCCTGGAACGTGGCGAGGGCACGGGCGGGATCGCCGGCAGCCAGCTGAGCGTCGCCGAGCAGCCGCAGCGAACGACACCGCTCGACGGCGCTCCCGATCTGGTTGGCGAGCTCCAGCGCCACCGCGGCGAGGTCGATGGCGGCCTGAGGGCATGCGCTGTGAAGCGCCAGCTCCGCTCGGGCTTCGAGGAATTGCAGATCGCCGCTGCGATGTTCGGCTCGTCTGAGGTCCGTGGCGATGCGGAAGTGGGCCTCGGCGTCATCGGGGCGGCCCGCGGCGGACTCGATGGCGACGAGTTGAAGGTGACCGCCGATGAGCGCAACGGTGTCGGCGAGTCGCTCGGCGAGTTGCACCCCTTCGTTGAGCCAGAACCTCGCCCCGTCGAGGTCGCCGCGCTCGAGCATGACGGCGCCGAGCAATTGGCGCACGGACCCGCCGACCCAGGCCCAGAGGCTGAAGCTCCCAGTCAGAACCTGCTGCGCGATCGCCTCAGCACGGTCGAGGTCGCCGGCGGCGAGGTCGATCCAGAGCTGGGACACCAAGCAGAACGCATCGATGTCGCTTGTCTGGCGGGCTTCGACCGGCAGCGCCGGCGTGAGGTACCGACGGGCCGCGACGAGGTCGCCGCGATCCAGGAGGATCTGGGCGAGAATCATGCGGGCTCGTCGCTCGCTGGCGCTGACGCCTCCCCGGCGCGCCTCGTCGAGCGCCTGTTCGCAGAGGGCCAGGGATCGATCTAGGTCGCCCGTGTGGCCAGCGATGATGCCGGCGTGCTGCGCCGCACGGGACCGAGCGCCCGGTGACCCGGCACCGGTCCCGAGCAACCTGACGATGCGGTCGACGCCCTCGGCATGATCGCTCCCCCCCGTCCACACGCAGTACATGGCGCAAGCCAGCAACAGGCCCGATTCCGTGCGGTCGGCGGTCGAGCTCGCCCAATCGAGGGCGACCCGCAGATTGCCGAGCTCTCGCCGCATCGCTTCGAGCGGCACTGGACCTCCGGAGTCTTCGGTCTTGGCCAACACCGTGGCGAACGTCGAGTAGTAGTCCAGGTGGCTGTCCTGTCGACGCTGGCGTTCTCCCTCACGATCGAGGAGCTCGCCGGCGAACTGGCGAACGGGTTCGAGCAGGCGACAGCGAGTTCCAGCATCCGTGAAACTGGCGGTGGCGAAGGAGGTTCGGACCAGCTCATCGACCACCGTGAGAGCGTTCGAGGATCGTCGACGCAGACGGCGGCGAACGCCGACAGCTCGCAACCACCGGCGAACACGCTCATCGCCCGTAACGACGCCTGCAGCTGCACGTCGAGCAGCTGGTAGCTCCAATCGAGGGCCGGCGCTCATGGTGCGGTGACGGGGGAGCACCCCGTGACCGGCCGTGGTCAGCTCGCTGATCGAATGCCCGAGACGATCGGCGAGCTCCGGCAACGAGAGCGTTCGGCTGCGCCCGGCGGCGAGATCCAAGGCGAGCGGGATCCCCTCGAGGGTTCGGCAGATCGCGCCAACGGCAACGGCGTCGTCGGCGCTCAGGTCGCCACTCGCCGCGGTGACGGGCAGTCGAGCCAGGAACATCCCGGCAGCCCCGGACGCTTGGATCTGTTCGATCGACGCGGTTGCTGGCGGCACATCGAGGGGATCGAGCGGCCGACAGCCGCTCGCCGGCCACACCGAGCGGCTCACGAGACGTCGCGACGACGTGCAAGTTCGGCGCCGTTGATAGGAGCTCGGCCGCCACCTGGGCAATGGCTGGGAGGAGGTGCTCACAGTTGTCCAACACCAGCAGCACGGAGTGCTGCTGGAGGGCCGACCGGAGGCGGCGCGAGATGTCATCGTGTGCGTCGACCTCCACGCCAACGGCGGCGGCCACGGCGCCGGGCACCAGCGCGACCGACTCGATCGGTGCCAGGTCGACAAAGTAAGGGCCGACAGCATGGCGCTCGCCGGCCAGTGCGGCCAGGTCCACGGCGAGACGCGTCTTGCCGACCCCTCCGGTCCCGGTGAGGGTGACGAGTCGGTGAGTCCGGCACAGCCGGTCGAGCGCCTCGAGCTCACGCTGGCGGCCGATGATCGGGCTCAGCCCGGCCGGCAGATTCGACGGTCCCAGCTGGTCGCGTACCGTTCCGGCCGTCAGCAAGCGCGGATCGTGGGTCAGGATCGAGCGCTCGAGTATCGTGTAGCTCGGGTCCCGGCTCGAGCCCGAGCTCTGTCGCCAACAGCTGCCGCGCCCTGTCCGAAGGCGGCGAGCGCGTCGGCCGTGCGCCCGGCCTGATACAGCGAGAGCATCAGCTGAGCCCAAGCCCGTTCTCGATACGGGTTGGACTCCACGAACGATTCCACGTCGGCGATGCAGCGGTGACCGTCCCCGCTGGCGAGTTGCGCTTCGAACCCCTCCTCGACGATCGCCAGGCGGAGTTCTTGGAGGCGCGGCAACTCGCCTGCCGGTAGGGCGGTCTCCGGCACGTCGGCGTACGGGTCGCCGCGGAACGCGGCCCTCGCCTGATCAAGCAGGGCGACGGCATCGTCGGGATCGAGTCGGCGAATCGCTTCGCGCGTGTCACGGACGAGTCGGCTGACGTGCTCGGCGTCGACCTGGACGTGTCGAGGATCCAGTCGGTAACCGCCGCTGCTGGCGACGACCGCCCTCGAACCCATGACGCGGCGGAGCCGCATGACGTGGCCTTGCAGTGTCTTGCGCGCTCGTCGGAGGCGGGCCGTGGGGCCAGAGCGATTCCTCCAGCACGTCCGTGGCGACACGTTCGCCGCCCCTCGATGCGAGAGCGGCGAGCAACGTCCGCTCGGCCGGCGCCAATCGGACGAGTGACGTTCCGTCTACGAGCTCGACAGGTCCGAGCACCCGGACTTCCATCTCCGGTCACCGTACTCCTCGCCTCCGCGCCCTCGAACCGCTGCGACCACCGGTTCACCACCGGACGACCACCGCCGGGCCTCACCGTGAGAGCACGACCAGCGTTGTCAACACGACAGGAGATCACCATGAAGATTCGGACATCGATCGGAACCGGCGTCGCGGCGGTCATCAGCGCCACGCTCTTGACCCTTTCCTCGGCGCCGGCCAGCGCCGCACGGCCCGACGCTTGGGATGTGTGCCCGGCGATCGACACCGAGGCGCTCTGCGATCTCGTCCGGCACCACCGCCCGGCCTCCGACCCTGCGGCCGCAGCGGCACTTCGCGTCGCCTCGACGCAGACCAACGGCGCCCACGCCCACGGCGACGTCCGGTGTTCTGGGCGCCCGATCTTCCGAGCGGTCGCGTGCGCGCCGGTTGATCGCCTTGTCGACCCTCCCCGAATCAGTATCCTCTTTCTGGGTCGGCAATGACGACGGTCCGAGTTGGTCCGTACGCAATCGGTTCGTTCGACGTCGTCGAGCGCATCGCCCGCGCCGGCGGCCGACGGCTTCCCGATCGTGTGGACGCACCACCTCGGAGTCGATGCCCGACCTGTCGTCGGGCCGAGCCCGATGAGCAGGACCGTCAAGTTCTGGGCCGCACTCGACTACAAAATGTGGCGGCTGGAGCTGGCCATGACACGGTAGAGGTCCCGGGTTCGAGTCCCTGTCGTGCCCACGAAGTGCCGGCAAGATCCGGGGCTTCTTAGCCCAGCGGCTGGACACGATGGGGCGTCGGCTCCGTCGATGCGTGCGGACCGAGTTCGGCCACAAGGGACGACGGTGCGGTCGCCGCACGGATGATGGTGCGGTGCGGACGGACCAGGCGATCCCAACGGGAAGCTCGCCATGAGTAGGTGATACTCAACTTCGTACGAGCGGACGGTCGAATACCCATGGGCGTGGATCATCCCAGAAGCGGGGTTTCATCGGCGATGCCGTCGGACCTTCCTTCTTGGCTGTCGGCGTCGTGTGACACCCGGTGAGCCGAGCGCACCCCCATGAACCTCAAGCAACCCGACAACGACGGAAAGCGCGCCGACGACGGAAAGCGCGCCGACGACGGAAAGCGCGCCGACGACGGAAAGCGCGCCGACGACGACCACGATTCCGCCGGCAGCGATCGCGACGACGACCACAACTCCGCCGGCGGCGATCGCGACGAGATCCCGCGACCACGTCGCCGGCGGCGATCGCACAGCCGATCATCGTGGCGGCGACGGCCCCGACGGCGCCACGGTCCCCGGCGGCGACGCCCGGCAACGTCAGCGTCAAGCTGACCTGGCTGGCGCCGTTGAGCAACGGCGGGGCGCCATCGACAAGTACTACGTGCAGCGCTCGTTGGTCGCTGGCGCCCCTGGACGACGGTCACCACGACCACCGCGCTCAGCGCCACCGCCACGGGGCTGACCAATGGCACCCACTACTACTTCCGCATCGTCGCCCACAACGCGACGGGTTCTTCCCACCTATCGAGCGCCATCGTCAACGCTGTCCTCCGCACGGTCCCGACGGCGCCCCGGTCACCGGCGGTTACGCCCGGCAACCAGTCGTTCTTTCTGAGCTGGACGGCGCCGTCGAGCGACGGCGGGGCGGCGGTCACCGGGTATGTCGTCGAGTACTTCGCCAACGGACGGTGGTACTTCCTCGGACCGTCGGCCACCACTACCTTCAGCGTGTCCAGCGTGACCCCCATGGCCCCGATCTACGGGGGATATGACGTGCGTATCAGGGCAATCAACACGGCGGGCTTCGGCGCGGCGTGCTGGACCACCGTGTTCATGTACTTCTGAGCACGGTCGGGATCGTGGGCACTAGACGGATGTCGCCCGGCCGCCCGGCGGCGCGCCCAAATGACATAGCCCATGATTGGCTGGGAGCGCCGAGGGGCGCTCCCTCGTCCCGTGTTTGCCGTCGAGCGCATGGCGGCAAGCGTTTGCACGGTGTCTGACGACGTGCCGACGAGCCGGGAACTGTGAGCAGAGCGTACGGAAACCTGCACGCTCAGCTCAGACTTCCAGACGACGGACCTCCGCGCCCCCGCGGCCACCGTGGGCCTCAGCGGTGTTCGGAGGCCGCCGATGCCATCATCAGCTCGGCCACGAGGTTGTAGGCGCGGCGCCAGGCCGCCTCGACCTCGGCGTTCCAGCTCTCGGCGAGGCGGTCGGCGAGGGCGCCGATGAGCGCCTCGCAGGCGACCTGGTAGTGGTGGGCGCACGCCGTAGCCGGCGTGCTGGCCCCGAGCTCGGCGACACGGGCGGCGAAGCCGGGGTACGCCGAGATCGCCTCGACGAGGGCGGCGAGCTCGGCGGCGAACTTGCCGGCCATCACGTCCGGACCGGCGCTGAACAGCTCCTGCGGCGGAGGTCGGCGGTGAACAGCCGACGGTAGAAGTCCGTCGGCCATCTGGTCGCGTCCGATCCCAGCGCCGCGTACGACTGCGCACGATCGTCTGCTGCTCGGGCGTCATGGCCGATCATCCTCGCGCCGGTCGAGCTCGAGCAGCCGAGCTTGGCCCGGCTGGACACGCCGAGCTTGACGTAGATGCGACCGAGGTGGTTGTCGACGGTGCGCACGGAGACCGAGAGCTGGGCGCCGATGGCGCGACTGGCGAGCCCTCGGCGGCCAGCACGGCACGTCGTGCTCGCGGCTGGTGAGCGTCACCACGGTGCCGGCCCGATCCAGCACCGGAGACGTCGCGGCCTCGCAGCCTCTGCCGCCAGCTCGGCCGGAACAGGCGTCGAGGACGGTCGCCCGCGGCTCGTCGCCACGCGCCGCCACGCCTCGGCCGCCTGGGCCGTGGCCTCGGCGGCGAGCAGGTCGGCGCCGATCGCCTCGAAGCGCCTCGCCGACCGCGGTGAGCCGGTCGCCGTCGCCGTCGACGAGGGCGACGACGTGCTCGGCCCGGACGGCGCACGAGCTCGCTGTCGGTCGCCGCGGCGAGCGCGGCGAGGCGTGATCGCCACCCCGTCGGCGGCGCCCAGCCGAGCGGCGTCGTGGAGCAACCACCCCGCGGCGGGCACGAAGCCCTTGGCCGCGGCGTCATCGGCGCCGGCGAGGAGCAGGTCCCGCGCCGATCGGAGGTCACCGGCGGCGACCAGCGCCCACGCCCGGCCGAGCGGCACCTCGACGGCGAGGGCGCCGAAGCCCGACCGTCAGGCCGTCGAGCTCGTCGGCCGCGGCCGCGCTGGCGACAGCGTCGCCGAGCAGGCCGTGGGCGGCGGCCCGGACCGCCGTGGCGATCGGGCGCAGCCCTTCGCACCGGTGGGCGTCGATGGCGGTGGACGCCCGGCTCGACCCATCCGAGGGCGGTGACGGGCCGTCCCTGGGCGAGCGCGCCGCGGGCGAGGTGAACGGCGAGCCACATCACGTCGAGGGGCATCGCCGGCCCGGACGGCGGCGTCGAGCCAGGCCGCGACCCGTCGTCGGCCTCGCCGAGTCGGCCGGCCTGCACCAGCGCGAACAGCTCGTCGACGCGAGGCCGGCCCGGACGGGATCGCAGCGGGTCTCCGAGCGCGAGCTCGTGGTCCGCCCGCCGGCTGAGGCCCAGCGCCTCGGCGGTGCGGCCGATCATCGCCAACGCGGCGGACCGCGGGGCGGCGACGAGGACGCCGATCACCGGGCTCGTCGCCCACTCCCTCGAGCAGGGCGAGGGCGTCCGAGCGGGCCGCCGGAGTAGGCCAGCATCTCGGCCTCGCCGGCGAGCAGCTCCGTCGGCCGCCGACGCCGACAGCCCACGGGCCGCCACAGTCCGCCACGACCGCCGCGGCCTCGTCGTCGCGGCGGCAACCGAAGAACAGGTTGCGGCGCCGGATCGATCGCGATGGCGACCGTCGACTTCGGACCGGCGTCTCGTCCATGGCGGCGGCGAGGGCGGTCTCGGCCGCCTCGAACGAGCCGAGGCTGTAGAGCGCCTCGCCGAGGACGAGCCCGCCGCGGCCGTCGAGCGGGCGGCCAGCGCGCCTCGGCGAGTCGGGCGGCGGTCGCAGGTCGTGGTCGGAGCGCGCCACACCGGCGGCGCGCAGGAGCAGGTCGGGATCGGCCTGACCGGTGGCTTCGAGCCGGAGCGTGGCGATGCGGACCGGGTCGTCCCGACGACGGGCACCGCACCGCTCCAGCGTGTCGGCGTGGCCGACAGGATCGACCCTGGCTCGCTCGGGCGCCACCTCGCCCGCAGCACCTCCCGGTGCAGCGGGTGGGCGAGGCTGACCGACTGGCGGCGGCCGTCGCGGCGGGCCGCGATCAGACCGTCACGCTCGAGCGCCTCCAACACCTCGAGCCCGAACGACGACTCCAGCTGGCCGACCCCGACCGGCTGGCACAGGGCGCAGCAGCTCCAGCACGGCCCGTCCGTCGGGCGCCAGTGCGTCGATGCGCCGGGCGATGAGGTCACCGAGCCGGTCCGGCGCACCGAGCGCCCCGTCGAGGCGCCACACGTCGTCGCGCTCGGCGAGCAGCCGTCGGCGAGGGCGCCGAGCACGAGCTCGTGGAGGATCAGCAGGTTGCCCTGGCTCGCCCGCCACAGCTCGTCCGAGGCCGCGTGCGTCGAGCGGACCCTCGAGCACGACGTGCAGCAGCGTGTCGACACCGACCGCGGTCGAGCTCGCCGAGGTCGATCCGCGTCGCCCGCTCGTCGCGCCACCACTGCGTCACGGTCTCGGGCACCGGGTCTCGCTGTTGTTGACCGTGGCGACACCGAACACCGCGCACGTTCGCCAGCAGGTGGTCGACCACGGTGAGCGACGATCGGTCGACGCGGTGGGCGTCGTCGATCAGCAGGACGCCGGTGGACCGGAGGCCCCACCGGCCGGTGCCAGCGCCCGCGGCGCGCGTCGAGCGAGCCTCGCGCGCGCGAGGCGGAACCGCCGTCGTCGCCGTGCGGCCAGTCGGTCAGCGGCCCGCAGCGGCAGCAGGTGGGCGACGGCGGCCAACGGCACGGCACGGTCCGGAGCGGTCGGCCGTGGCGCGCGACACCCGACGCCCGGCTGCCTCGGCGACGCGGAGGACACTCGTCGCCGAGCCGGGTCTTGCCGACCCCCGACGGTCCGTAGATGCAGAACGCCTGGCAACCCGGGTCGTGCAACGCCACGCGTGAACACGTCGAGCTCGGCGCGCCGGCCCACCAGCGGCCAGCGAGTGGCGACGGGCATCGGTCGCGAAAGTTGTGGTCCGCCGCCGGCCCGGGTCCTGCCCGGCAGCGGCCCTTCCACCGGGGATGAGCGCCGACGCTCAACCTGCGCATCCACGGCGGTAGCCCGAACGCTGTTCACCCCTTCGAGGCACCGGTTCGAGATGTCGTCGACGGGCAGGTGTCGCCGCCGCTGACTTCGATCGGCAGCAGCGACAGCACCGACGGCGTTCACGCCGGCTACGTCAGCTGGCGCTGACGTTCGCTGCGTCGTTGCCCGGGCGGTTCAGCAACGGCACCGGAGAGTTCCGTACGGGTCGAGGTCAACTCGTGCAGGGTCGCGGCGTTCGAGATGCTGACCGAGTTGGTCGGAGTCGAGTTGATCAAGGCCACCTCGGACAGCGGAATGAGTCGGAGACCCGGGGTGGGCACCCGTGAAACGAGCATGACGATCGGCGGGACGGCGAGGATGAGTACCCGCCACCCATGCTGGCGGCCTAGCGGGTGAGTAACCCCGGCGTACAGGAGGACGGCTCGCCGATTTGTGGGGCGTGACTCAGCGCTGCAGCGCGATGTCGAGCTGCTCGCGGCCGGACACACCGAGCTTGTCGTAGATCCGTTGCAGATGGTTCTCCACGGTGCGCAGCGACAGATAGAGGTGGTCGGCGATCTCTCGATTGCTCAGCCCCCGCGCCACCGCCAGCGTGGCCACCTCGCGGTCGTGTCCGGTCAACGCGTACGAACCCGTGATCGATCCGCATCGCCGGCGAACGGACGCCCTCACACGCGGCGATCATCTGTTGCGCCCACCGGTCGCACTCGGCGGCTCGTCGCCGAAGTCCGTCCCTGCGATGGGCGCCAGCCGCGTCCAGTGCGGCCTCGGCGGCGACGAGGTTGACGCCCAACTCGCGAACCGGTGGCCCACATCCTCGATCGCCGTGCGGACTCCGGAGATCAGGGCGCGGCAGTGCGCGGCCAGCACCGCCGTCAGCTCGCCGTCGATCCGCTCGACCAGCGCGCGAGGGGGGTCGCCGTGATCGCGCGTCACCCAGGCGGACGAGGTCGTGACGGAGCAGCGCCTCGGTGACGACGAGCTCGGCATCTGCGGCGCGCCCGGCGGCGGACCGCAGGTGGGCGACCGCTGCCGTCCGCTCCCCGGCGGCGGCGAGCGCCCAGGCCCGTCCGCGTCGACGAGGTCGAGCTCGAACAACTGAATCGGTGGTGGCGCCGCGGAGCCGAGCGCGGCGAGAGCGACCTCGCACCGGGCCAGGTCGCCGCTCATGCCGGCGGCGAGGGCGCTGCCGCCGAGCGCCCAACGCGAGCCGGCGACGTCGTTGATGTCTCGATTCACGGCCGCCGCCTCTCGGAACTCACTTCCAGCGGTCGTGAGCCGACCTCGGTGGACGGCCGTGAGGCCTCCGAGCAGAGCAAAGGCAGCCTGCAGATCGGCGTGCTGTGCGCCGACCGCGGCGTCGTACCCCTGGGCAACCAACTCGTCGGCATCGACCGCTCGACCGGCCGCGGACAGCGCCAGGACCGCCCCGATGAACTGGGTCTCGGGCAGGAAGTGGGCTGCCGCGCCGATCGCCGCATGCGCCTCATGTCCACTCCGGGGCGACCTCGATCGCCCGCTCCAGGGCTCCCGACAGCGCCAGCGGCGACCGATGCGGCGTAGGCGCCGCGAGGGAAGCTCGGGCTTGTCGGCCGATCGAGCAGCGGGCGGGCCGCCTCGATCGCCAGGCGCGGCTTCGGCGCCTGAGCGAGCACGATGGCCAACGAAGCCCTCAGACGGTCCACGAGGTCGGGGTCGTGGACGAGCGTCAGCGTCTCGTTCACGACGGCAAGGGCCTCGTGCTCGCGCCCGAGGTACAAACCGAGCGCGATCGCCCGCGAGTCGGCGACGTCGACGTGCTGCTGGTCAGTGGTCGCCTCACCGGCCAGATCGTCCAGCAGGGCGGCGGCCTGCTCGTGACGGCCGAGGAGCATCGCCGTCTCAGCGAGCACGAGCCCGGCCTCGACTCCGCCCCCGTGGGCCCGGGCGGCGGCAGCGAGTCGATCGGCCAGGCCGAGGTCGTGGGCGTTGTACGCGCGGCGGGCGGCGGTGGTGAGCTGCTCGAGGTCGACAGCTCGTCCGGCATCCAGCCGCCACGTGACGACGCGGACGAGGTCTCCGGGTCGCGGCATCCCGGCCGTCTCGACCGCGTCGGCGACGAGTCCACACACCCTCCGCCGGCGCAGGGTCGGCATCGTGGCCAGCACGGCCTCGCCGTACAGCGGATGTGCGAGTACCACCAGCGGGCGCCCGCCGTCGTCGACGAGGTCGATCACGCCACCGTCCTCGAGCCGCTCCAGCACGCTCGTGTCGACCAGCGCCGTCACCTCCTCCAGATCGATCCGCTCAGCAACGGCCAGCACATCGAGCGCCGATCGTGCCGCGTCGTCGAGCGCGCCGAGCCGGGCTGCAATGAGCTCGACAAGCCGTGGAGGCGGGCTCGTCGGTCCTCGCTGACGCCAGATCCCTCCGTCGTTCTCGAGCGAGCCGGCGGCGACGGCTCCGAGGACGAGCTCCCTCAGGTAGAGCGCTTTCCGCGAGTGGTCTCCCAAAGGCGCTGCCGCGTCGCCCCGTCCACCGGCCCGTCCAGCACGGACGAGAGGAGCTCACCGGTCTCGGCGAGAGACAGTCCGTGGAGCTCGATCCGCCCGGCCCAGCCCGCCGTCCACAAGCTCTCGATCGCATCGGGCGCGGGCTCGCCCGAGCGCACCGTCGCGACCAACCGGCAGACCCCTTCCGTCACCACCTGGTGGACCAGCGCCGCTGACGCGGCGTCGAGCCGCTGGGCGTCGTCGACCACCAGCATGCGAGCAGGCTCGTCGGCGGTCGCCGCCAATGCCCGCCGGGCGTCGGCGAGGATCTCGACCGACGATGCGTCCTCCAACCGCTCGCTGAGCAACGACGCAACGGCGCCGAACGGAATCGACGCGGCAGCCCACGTGTCCCGACGACGTTGTGGATCGCCCAACCGTGCCTCACCGCTCGCGCCGCGACTTCCCTCGCCAGCCTCGACTTCCCGACGCCTGCCGCACCGGCGATCACGGCCGCGGTTGGGAGGTCGCGGTCGAGCAGTTCGAAGATCGCGTCGAGGTCGGCGGTCCGGCCGACGAGAGGCCAGTGGTTCACCGAACGTATTCTGGCCCTCTTCACGGGTCCGCTGGTCCGGGGCCGGAACGGCGAAATGTGAGCTCAGCGGGCGGTTAACTGGCATCGTCGACTCGGACACTTCGACGGTGTCGGTGTCACTCGCCGGCGGACCATGATCCGATGGATCGTCGCCCCCGACGGCACACGCCGAGCGTGTGGCATGTCGGGATGGTGGCCGAGATGCCGCTGGATCGTCGTCGCCCCATGATCGAGCCCGTCATCGGCGAGCTCCTTACGTAGCCGCACGATCAGCTCCTCGATCGGCCCGGTCACCTGACCCGGCGAGCGCTTCGGCCGCCGAGACCGCTCCTCAAGACCGTCGAGACCCTCAGCGAGGTAACGGGCGTGCCATTTGTAGAACGTCTTTGCGCGAGATCCCTGCCTCACGGCAGACACCCGACACGTTGATCCGCTCACCCGCCCCCAGCGCTACAACCGCTGCAATCGCCTTCATCGACGTCACCCTCCTGGCCATGACGACCAGCGTCGCCTCGACCACTCCAGGTGTCACCCATGTTCCCACGCGACATCAACTGTCGACTATATTCCCGAGATGAAGCAGGGCGGTTACCTGCATCGTCGGCTCACACTTCCTGGTCACTCGCCGGTCAGGCGTCGACGGCGAGGGCGAGGTGCTCGTGGACCGATCGGATCGCCGCTGACCCCTCGCCGACGGCGGCGGCGACGGCTCGTCGACCGAGCGGAGGTCCCCGACGGCGAACAAGCCGGGCCGGCTCGTCTCGTACGGCAGGGGTCGGCGACCCATCGCACACCACGCGTCGCCCAGCGCGTCGTGGTCCAGGGCGCGGTCGGTGAGCACGAAGCCGTGCTCGTCGACGGCGACGCCATCGAGCCAGCCGCTGTTGGGTTCGGCACCGATGAACGAGAACAGCGCCGTGCACTCGACGTCGGCGCGCTGGTCCGAGCGGCTGACCGTGATGCGTTCCAGCGTCGGGTCACCGTCGAGCGCGGTGACCGTCATGCCTTCGTGCACCTGCACACGGGGATGGTTGGCGATCCGGTCGACGAGGTAGTTCGACATCGTGGCGCTCAGCGGTCGACGAACCACGACGCACACCGACGACGCCTTCTCGGCGAGGAACATCGCCGCCTGGCCGGCCGAGTTGCCGCCGCCGACCACGGCGACCGGTGAGCCCGAACACATCCGGGCCTCCAGCTCGGTCGCGGCGTAGTAGACGCCGGCCATCTCGTAGCGCTCGAGCCCGGCCACGGGCAGCTTGCGATAGTGCGCGCCGGTGGCGGCCACGACGGCTCGCCCGGCGACCTGGACGCCATCGGACAGCGTGGCGACGATGTGGCCGGCGACGTCCTGCAGTGACGTGACCGCGCACGGGCTGGTGATGACCGCGCCGAACTTCTGCGCCTGGATCGAGGCCCGCGTCGCCAGATCCTGACCCGAGATGCCGGTCGGGAACCCGAGGTAGTTCTCGATCCGCGAGCTGGTGGCGGCCTGACCGCCGACGGCGACGGCGTCGACCGTCAGCGTGCGCAGGCCCTCGGACGCGGCGTACACCGAGGCCGCCAGCCCAGCCGGCCCGGCACCGACGACCACCACGTCGTAGCAACGCCCCGGAAGCGCATCGACCGTCATCCCGAGCTGCTGGGCCAACTCGCCGGGCGTCGCCCGCTTGAGCAGACCGCGCTGGGTGATGACGATCGGCAGGTCGGCCGCCGAGACGTCGAGGCCGTCGAGGAGGGCGACGATGTCGGGGTCGGTGTCGGCATCGATCCAGTGGTGGGGCAGGCGGTTGCGGGCGGCGTACTCGCGCAGCGCCATCGAGGCCGGCGTGAACTCCGACCCGATGATCCTCAGCGTGTCCGCCGCCGTCGACATCAGCGCCGCTCGTCGGGCGAGGAATGCCTCGAGGACGACATCGCTGAGCCGCGGGTCGGTCAGCACTCGTGACCGGAAGATCTCGGCGGGCACCACGACCACATCACCGCTCGCGGCAACTCGGGTCGACAGGTACGGGCGCTGCCGGGTGACCAGGCTGACCTCGCCGAGGAAGCGACGAGCCCCGTGGCGAGTGATCAGCTCACCGTTCGAGCCGAGCACCTCGACCGCACCACTGAGGATCACGACCCAGTCGTAGTGGTCGTCGGCCGGTGAGTACAGGATCTCACCCTCATGGACCGCTCGCCGTTCGCCGAGGTCGCACACGGTGGCCAGTTGCTCGTCGTCGAGCTCCGGAAACGCGACCGCGTCGGCAGGCTCGTCGCTCACCGTCCCGAGGGTACCGGCCGCCCTCGCCGCCGCTCACGGCCGGTCACGGATCGGCCACACGCGGCGGCACACCCACGACCGGCGCGCTGTAGCCCGCCGGCCGAACCAGCGTGACGGTGACGCCGCGACGTGCAAGGGTGATGCCGCATGCCCACGATCCACCTCCACCAGACGACCACCGCCACACCCGAGCAGTTCGTCGCCGCCCTCACCGACTTCGGACCGGGCCGCTCGAAGATCTTCGGCAACAGCGCCGACAGCTACCTCGAGGTCCACTCCGAGGGCGCCGATCAGGCCGACGTCACCGAAGGCTCGGCGAAGATCTGGGAACGTCTGCACTACGACTGGTCCGACCCCGATCGCGTCGTGTTGACGACCACCGACTCCAACGTGTGGGGAGGCGCGTCGGGCCACACGTACACGTTCGCTCGGCGGCCCGACGGTACGACCGAGGTGGACGTCGTCGTGGTACGCGACGGCAAGAACTTCAAGGGGCGGATGGTCGGGTTGGTGGTGGGGCTGCTCGGGAAGCGCTTCTTGGGCAAGCAGCTGGAGAAGACCGTCGCGGCGATCGAAGCACGCAACGCCGGGACGACCGCGACCAATCAGACGTAGTGTCGCTCGTCGCCACTCGGACGTGTTGACCGGCACGCGTCCGACGCGCGACGTTCGTTTCCGACACGAACCCCACGGGAGGCACCATGACCACGACCGATGTCCCGGATGACGCGAGCGCCGGGGGAGTCGACCTCAAGCTCGAGGCTGTCGTCATCCCCGTCGCTGACGTCGACCGGGCGAAGGAGTTCTACGCGAGCCTGGGGTGGAGGCTCGACGCCGACTTCCCCTTCGACAACGGCTTCCGCGTCGTCCAGTTCACGCCGCCCGGGTCGGGCTGCTCGGTCCAGTTCGGCACCAACATGACCTCGGCCGCGCCGGGATCGGCCCAGGGCCTGTACCTGATCGTCGCCGACATCGACGCCGCACGCGACGATCTCGAGGCGCACGGCGCCGATGTGAGCGAGGTGTTCCACCCGGAGACGCCGGGCGCGCAGTTCCAGCCCGATGGCACGAGCGGTCGGGCCAGCGGACCGGCACCCGATCACGCCAGCTACAGCTCGTTTGCCACGTTCGCCGATCCCGACGGCAACGGCTGGTTGTTGCAGGAGATCACCACCCGGCTGCCGGGGCGGGTCGACACCGCCGAGACGGCCTACGCCTCCACCGCCGACCTGGTGGGCGCGCTCAAACGCGCCGCTGCTGCCCACGGCCAGCACGAGGAGCGCACGGGACAGGCCGATGCGGACTGGCCGGAGTGGTACGCCGCCTACATGGTGGCGGAGCAGGCGGGCGACGAGCTCCCACAGTGAACGAGCGAGTCGTCGAGCGAGCGAGGGTGCAGCACCAGTGAACGACTACGACGTCATCGTGCTCGGCGGCGGTGCGCCCGGCGAGCACTGCGCGGGCGCGCTGGCGGAAGGTGGGCTGCGCGTCGCCGTCGTCGAACGCGAGCTCGTCGGTGGCGAGTGCTCCTACTGGGCGTGCATCCCGTCGAAGACGCTGCTTCGTCCGGGCGAGGCCGTGCACGACGCCAACGAGGCGGCCGGGACCGCGCACGTCGACGTCGCGGCCGCGCTGGCGTGGCGCGACTTCATGGTGTCGAACCACACCGACGCCAGCGCCGAGCAGTGGCTCACCGACCATGGCATCGACCTCCTCCGCGGCCAGGGCCGGCTCGCTGGCACCGGTGCGGTCGAGGTCGACGGGGCGCGGCACACCGCCGACCACGTCGTCGTGGCAACCGGCGCCGAAGCGATCGTGCCGCCGATCCCTGGCCTCGGGGAGCTCGAGGGCGTGTGGACGAACCGCGAGGTGACGGCGATGACGGCCGTCCCGCGCCGCCTGCTCATCCTGGGCGGAGGTCCGGTCGGCGTCGAGATGGCCCAGGCCGTGCGCCGCCTCGGCGGTGAGGTGGCGCTCGTCGCCGGCGCCGAGCGAGTGCTCCCCCGTGAGCCCGCACCCCTCGGCGAGGCGCTCGGAGAGGTCCTGCGCCGTGATGGCATCGAGCTGGTGTTCGGCCGGCGGGCGACGGGAGCTCGCCGCGACGGCGACGACTACGTGCTCGAGGTCGACGACGCTCCCGAGTTGCGCGGCGACCGCCTGCTCGTCGCCACCGGTCGCCGGCCGCGCGTCGACGGCATCGGGTTGGAGACCGTCGGCATCGCGCCCACCAGCACGGGCATCCCCGTCGACACCCAGCTGCGCGCCGGCGACCGGCTCTGGGCCATCGGCGACGTCACCGGCATCTGGCCCCTGACGACGACCGGCAAGTACCAGGGCGACATCGTCGCCGCGAACATCCTCGGCGACCCGCGCCACGCCAACTACGAGGCCCTACCGCGCGTCGTCTTCACCGATCCGCAGGCGGCGGCGGTCGGCGAGACCGAGGCGCGCTTCTCCGGCAGCGCACCGGTGTCGGGTGTGGCGCGGACCGCCACCTACACCCGCGCCTACGCCGAATCGAACGGCTTCCTGACCCTGCTCAGCGACGGCACCCGGCTGACCGGTGCCTACGCCCTCGGGCCCGAAGCGGGCGAGTGGCTCCAGCAGGCGACGTTGGCGATCCGCGCCCACGTGCCGCTCGACGTGCTCCGCGACACCATCCAGCCGTTCCCGACGTTCTCCGAGATCTACGCCGACGCGCTGAAGGCGCTCCGCGCCGACATCGCCGCCGGGGGCTGATCCGGTGGTGATCGAGGAGGACGGGCGCCATGGATGACGAACTGCGCGGGCAGCGGGTCCTGGTGCTCGGCGGCAGCGCCGGCATCGGGCTCGAGACCGCCCGCCTCGCACGGGCCCGCGGGGCCGACGTGATCCTCGTCGCTCGCGATCCTGGTCGCCTCCGCGACGCCGCCCGCCAGGTCGACGCGTCCAGCACGGCAGCCTTCGACGTCACCGATCTCGCTCGGCTCGAACGGTTCTTCGAGGAGGCGCCGTCGCCGCTCGACCACATCCTGGTGACCGGCAGCGGCCCGTACTACTCGCCGCTGGCCGACATCGACTTCGACCGGGCGCGTCGCGAGGTCGACGACCGCATCCTGGTGACGCTCGCCGTCGCCCGCTTCGGCGCGGCCCGCATGCGACCGTCGGGCACGTTGCTCTTCATCGGGGGCACCGGCGGCCGGCGCGTCGGCGTCGGCATGGCGCTGATCGCGGCGATGACCGCGGCGCTCCCGGCGTTGGTCGCCAACCTGGCGCTCGAGCTGGCGCCGGTCCGCGTCAACCTCATCGCCGCTGGCTTCGTCGACACGCCGCTGTCCGCGGCGATCCTCGGCGACGGGCTCGACGCCCGACGCGACGAGCTCCGCGCCACGTTGCCGATCCGTCGCGTCGTGACACCGGCCGACGTCGCCGCACTCGCCGTGCACATCATGACCAACACCGCGCTCACCGGCGCGACGTACGACATCGACGGCGGCCAGCAACTCGTCGCTCCCCACTCGACGTGAGAGGACCTCACCATGCGTTCTGACATCGCACCCGGCGGCACCTTCCCCGACTACGAGCTGCCCGACCACACGAGCACTCCGCGCCGGCTCAGCGAGCTCCAGGGCGACGATCCGATGATCCTCACGCTCGCGCGCGGCCACTACTGCCCGAAGGAGCACCAGCAGCACCGCGAGCTGTCGGCCTTCCAGTCGAAGCTCGCCGTGGCCTACACGCAGATCGTCACGATCACGACCGACGAGCACCACACCCTGCAGGAGTTCCGCGCGTCGGTCGGCGCCCAGTGGACCTTCCTCTCCGATCCCGGACGGACGATCCAGCGCGACCTCGACATCCAGGAGTACACCGACCCCGACCACGACCCGATGATCCCGCACACGCTCGTGCTCAAGCCGGGCCTCGTCGTCCACAGCATCTACAACGGCTACTGGTTCTGGGGTCGTCCCTCGCTCGCCGACCTCTGGCGCGATCTGCGTGCGGCCACGAGCGAGATCCGTCCCGACTGGGACCTGAGCACGCCCGGCCTCCGCGAGCGGTGGGACGCCGGCGACTGGTCGTCGTTCCACGGCTGGGACCGGCGCGCTCGCGAGCAGGGCACCGGGAGCACCGCGCCTGGCGCAGGGACGTGATGGCGGCGGGCGAGCCCCCGGTCGGCGGCGTGCTCCCGGACCCGCGCCTCACGTTCGTCTTTCGCTTGGTGGCCACGGTGGCCCAGCCGTGGAGTGCGCCACGGCCGCCCGACGTGCTCGCCCGTCTCGCCCGCGGTGACGACGTCGACGCCAGCGAGTCACGTCCGCATCGGCGATCGAGACCGCCGCCCCGGTCTCGACTGGCTGAACAAGGGGATCTTCATCAGCGTCGGGTCGCCAGCCGGCGCGAAGTGTGAGTCCAGCGCGGAAATCTGTACCGAGCGCTCACACTTCGCCGACCTCGGCGACACCGCCCGCACCTATTGGCGCACGCTCTGAAAGGAAATCGGCGTCGGCTCGCTACGGCGTGACCGGTTCGACCGGGAGCACCGCGGCGAGCGGTTGGCCGCCGTCCTCGGGGAACACGAGGAAGCGAACGGTGCCGCCGGGGTCGGCGCCGGGGAACTGCAGGTCGAGCGTGTGCGTGCCCTTCATCGTGACGTTGCGCGCCACGGTCGAGCGTTCGGTGTCGATCGGCGTCTGCGTGCCGTCCGGCGCCACGTAGACCGCCGCCGACAGCTCGAACACGTCGGCGGTCGAGGCCGTCACCTCGACGAACACCGACAGCTCGTCGGTGCTCACCGTGTGGTACGCCGCCCGCACCTGGGCGCTGCCGGTACCGACGGGGAACACCGGTCCGGTGCGTCCGAGCCGCGGCGCGATCGCGTGGCCGTCGACGGTGAAGTTGGCGAGCTGGCCGTCGATCACCTGGAAGTCGGCCAGCTCGACGCACTCGTCGGCGGTGAGGCACACCCGCACCCCGCTCGGGGTGAGGTAGACGTTCGCCGGCTCCACCGCGGCGGCGTCGTACTCGGCGCGGGTCTCGCTGAACTCGGTCTGGTAGCGCAGGTAGGCGTCGGCGGGCGAGCCGGCGAGCGTCTGTAACGGCAGCCCCGCCATCTGGTCGGCGTCACCCGAGAACACGGCGGCGAAGTAGGCCAGCGGATCGAACGAGCTCGCCGCTTCGGGCTTGGTGCTCGTCGCCGTGTCCGGGGTCGCGGTGTCGGCCGGCGCCGTCGGGCCGAGCGACTGTGTCGGCTCGGCGACGATCTCGAACTCGATCACGTCGGTCGATCCGAGGGTCGTGCGGGCGATGAACGGTTCGCCACTCGCGGTGATGGCGTAGCACGTGTACGTGTCGACGGCGTCGGCCGACGGCGTCGCGTTGCAGGCCGGGTCGGACAGCGTGTAGCCGCGGGACGCGGCGAGTTGCTCGAACTGCTCGAGGGCGGCGTCGCTGCCGGTCGTGTCACTCGGCGGGGCGCTCGCCGACACGACACCGCCGCCGGCGGCGATCAGTGCCGCGGTCGCCAGCACGGCTCTGGTCACGCTGGGGGTGCGCATGGTCGCCCATTCTGCCTCCGCCGGCGGGGCGACCGGCGCATCACCAGACGCGGAACGGCCCCGCATCGTCGATGCGGGGCCGTCCGGACGATGGGATGGGTTGTGTCGGTCAGCTCGCCGTCGTGCCGGCGGGACCGCCGCCGGCGAAGTTGAACGACGAGACCAGCGTCTGCAGCGCCGCGACGTCGGTGGTCGGGAGCTGGATCAGCAGGGTCACGGTCGCCGAGCTGTCGGCCGGGCTGGCGGCCAGCGTGATGATCTCGGTGGCGCCGCCGCCGCAGTTCGTCCAGGTCTGGAAGAACCCGGTGAACACGCCGTCGCTGTACGGGGCGATGCCGCCGTCGGTGCACGAGGTGCCCATCCCCATCGAGGTGAGGACCGCCATCGGGTCGGCGTTGAACGCCTGCGCCTCGTAGATGACGCCGGGCACGCTGAACGTGTCGGGCGTGCCCTGCGGCGGGAGGAACGCCGCGAGGTCGGTGCTCGCCGCGATGCGCGGCACCGAGGTGCCGTCAGCGGTGGTGATCGGCGTGGTGTCGGTCGCCGTCCAGGCGGCCGGGACCGAGATCTCGATGGTGCCGGTGTCGTCGGTCAGGGCCACGTCGGTGGGCAGCAGCGTGGCCGATCGGGAGGGTGGCGTCGGTCAGGGCGACGCTGCTCGTGGGGCCGGCCGACGGTCGTCGGCGTCACGGGCGCCACCGTGCTGGCGACGGCCTGGGTGACCGCCGTCGTCGTCTGCACCGGCGGGGTGATGACCGGCGTCGTGACCGTGGTCGTGGCGACGCCACCGGCGACGGTCGTGGCGACACCACCGGCGACGGTCGTGGCGGCACCCGGGGTGGTGGTGACCACCGGCCCGGCGCCGGCGACGACGTTGAACGAGTTGAGCACCGTCTGCAGCGCGGTCGGGATCGTTGGTCTGCACCTGCAGGACCGCGGTGAACGACTGATCGGCCGGGCTGGCGACCACCATGTTCCACGTCGCGTCGCCGCCGCCGCAGTTGGTGCCGACCTGGATCAGCCCGGTGAACACGCCGTCGGAGTAGGGCTGCACGTTGTCGGTGGTGTCGGTGATGTCGGTGCAGTCCCGCGGTGAGCTTGAACTGGTCCATCAGCGTGGTCGGGTCGGCCGCGAACGGGTAGGCGACGTACAGCACCCCGTCGACGAACGTGTTCTGGAAGTTGTCGAGGTCGGTGCCGGCGGTGGCGAGGATCCACGGCTGCAGCGGTGCCGTCATCGTTCTGGCTCGGGTCGGTCTGCACCGTCGTCCAGGTGTTGGGCACGGTCACCGTGATGTGGTTGGTGTCGTCGACGAGTTGCACGTAGCCCGCCGGAACGGTGGCGCCGGGCGCCGTCGTGGTCGGTGCCGTCGCCGCTGACGCGGACTGCGCCGCCATGGCGAGCAGGGCGACGGGCACCGCCACGGCGGCGACGAAGGTCTTGGTCTTGTTCATTCGGTTCCTCGCTCCAGCAGGGTGGGTTGGATGGGTGATGCCGGACGGCACCGACGGTCGGTCGCCGTCACCTCGTGCTGACGACGGGCGAGACCGTCCGGTTCCCGCTTTTCGAAGTCTTGCAGTCCGTGCGCCGCGGTGCCAACGCTCAGCGCGGCTCGCGCGGGAGCCCGAGGACGCGTTCGCCCAGGATGTTGCGCATGATGTTCGACGTTCCGCCCATGATCGTGTAGCCGGGCGTGTAGAGCAGGCCGCGGGTGACGTCGTCCCACAGGAGCGCCTCCGGGCCGAGCACCTCCTGCACGAACTCGGCGACGCGGACCTCGTGCTCGGTGCAGAAGCACTTGGTGGCGGCCGAGAAGCCGGCCGGCGCCTGGTGCAGCACCTCACGGACGACGAGGATGCGCCCGACGCGGTACCCGGTCTCGAGCGCGGCGATGCGCTGTCGCACGACCGGATCGCTGCGGTCGGCGCGGGCCAGCGCCAGCTCGTAGAGGGCACGGTTCGACACCAGCCGGTCGACGCCGCCACGCTCGTGCTCCAACTGGCGCATCGTCTGCTTGAACGCGTTGCCCTCGACCCCGACGAGGTTGGTCACCGGCACCCGGGCGTCGGTGAAGAAGACTTCGCAGAAGTGGCGGTTGGTCGTCATGTCGGTGATCGGGCGGACCTCGATGCCGGGGGTGTCCATCGGCACGACGATCTCGCTGATGCCGAGGTGGGGCGGCCCCTCCGACGACGTGCGGCAGATCAGGTAGCAGTAGTCGGCGACGGCGGCGAAGCTGGTCCAGATCTTCTGTCCCGACAACACCCACTCGTCGCCGTCGCGACGAGCGGTCGTGCGCAAGCTGGCGAGGTCGCTGCCCGCACCGGGTTCCGACATCCCGATGCACCACGTGGTCTCGCCGGACAGGATGCCGGGGAGGAAGGCGCGGCGCTGCTCGTCGTTGCCGAAGGCGATGAGGCCGGGACCCATCTGGCGGTCGGCGAACCACATCGCCGCGATCGGCGCGCCGGCGGCGATCAGCTCCTCGCCGACGATCAGCCGATCGATCGCCGGGCGGCCGCCGCCGCCGTGCTCGACCGGCCACGACATGCCGATCCACCCCTTGGCGGCGAGGTCGCGGGCCAGCTCCTCGGAGTAGCCGTTGATCCACGAATCGTTGTGCCGGCCGTACTTGGCAACGGCGTCGGCGGCGAACGAGCGTGCCTCGTCGCGCAGCGCCCGCTGTTCGGGCGACCAGGCGAAGTCCACGGCGCTGCATGCTACGGAGCGCCGATGCGCCGACGAAGGAGCTTCGAGCCCGGTGGGGGTTCAGCAGCCGTAGAACACCCAGGTGACCTGGCCCTGGTCGATGCGGATCCACGCCTGCTGGCCGTAGCGCGCCGGGAACTGGTCGACCGCTTCCGGCGACAAGTGGTCGCCCTCGACGCAGTTGCCGGCGGCGTCGTACTGGCCGACGATGATCGCCGCCAGGGCGCTCGGCATCGAGCGGATGCGGTCCAGGTTGTTGACGATGAGGTAGTTGGGGTCGTTCAGCACGACGTTCGCCGTGCCCTGGCGGAGCACGGCCTGGGCCGAGTCGCCGTAGAAGATGCACAGCAGGTTGATGCCGATCGTGTTGGTGTTCCAGTCGTACGCCGTCGGGTAGCCGGCCCACAGGCCGTCGGGGATCACGTCGCCGATCTGGCCCGAGGTGCTGCAGCCGCTGCCGCGCACCGGCTCGGTGCCCAGTTGGGGCACGTTCCAGAACGTCCCGTACGGCCACACCTTGCCGACGCCGTCGGAGTAGTCGGGGTAGGCGGGCGGCAGGTTGCCGTGGGTCTCGGGGAACGGCTCGCAGCCCCACAGGATCCACGTGACGGCACCGCCCTGGATGTTCACCCACGCCTGGCGGTTGGACGCCGCGCTGTGGTCGTACACCTGCGGGCCGTTCACGCACTGGCCGTCGGCGGTCAGCGTGCCGTCGCCGAGGGCGATGTTCGCCGCCGCCGGCATCGTGCGAACACGGGTGTTGTTGTTGACGACGAGGTAGTTGGGGTCGCCGTTGATGATGGTGGCGGTGCCGGCCGACTGCACGCCGGGTGCGGCCTCGGGCGTGTACACGCAGAGGAGGTCGATCGACACGGTTCCGTTGGCGACGCCGGTGTAGCCCGCCCACACCCCGTCGGGGATCACGTCGCCGACCTGACCCTGGCTGCCGCACCCGGTGCCGCGCACCGGCTCCGCACCGAGGCGGGGCACGGCGTGGAACTCGGGATACGGGAACGGCGGCGGCGGTGGGCCGGCCATCGCCGACGTCGGGACCGCGCCGGCGATCGCCGCGGCGGCGGCGACAGCGGCGAGGGTGGCGAGGATGCGGTTCCTGATCATCGGGCGTGCGCTCCGTTCGTAGGTGCCGGACGTGTTGTCGGACGGTGCAGAACGAGACGTTCGTCACGCCGTTCGGGTTCCCCCGGGCGCCCACCGTGGCTTAGTATCGGACAAGTTCGATACAAGTGAGGAGCTCCATGACCACCAGCCGGACCAAGATCCGCGTCGCCAACCCGGTCGTCGAGATGGACGGGGACGAGATGACGCGCATCATCTGGGCATTCATCAAGGACCAGTTGATCCTGCCCTATCTGGACGTCGACCTCAAGTACTACGACCTGTCGATCGAGCACCGTGACGCCACCGACGACCAGGTGACGATCGACGCCGCCAACGCCACCAAGCAGTACGGCGTCGGCGTGAAGTGCGCCACGATCACGCCGGACGAGGCACGGGTCACCGAGTTCGGGCTGAAGAAGATGTGGCGCTCGCCGAACGGCACGATCCGCAACATCCTCGGCGGCGTGATCTTCCGCGAGCCGATCATCATCTCCAACATCCCGCGGCTCGTGCCCGGCTGGACCAAGCCGATCGTCGTCGGCCGTCACGCCCACGGCGACCAGTACAAGGCGACCGACTTCAAGGTGCCGGGCGCCGGCACCGTCACGATCACCTACACGCCCGCCGACGGCAGCGAGCCGATGGAGATGGAGATCGCCACGTTCGGCCCCGACGGCGGGGTGGCGATGGGGATGTACAACTTCCGCGACTCGATCCGCGACTTCGCACGCGCCAGCCTGCGCTACGGCCTCGCCCGCAACTACCCGGTCTACCTGTCGACGAAGAACACGATCCTCAAGGCGTACGACGGCGAGTTCAAGGACCTCTTCGCCGAGGTGTTCGCCAACGAGTTCGAGGCCGACTTCCGCGCCGCCGG
The DNA here is from genome assembly GCA_963816635.1 of Ilumatobacteraceae bacterium. Classification (GTDB taxonomy): domain Bacteria; phylum Actinomycetota; class Acidimicrobiia; order Acidimicrobiales; family Ilumatobacteraceae; genus Desertimonas. Next base: position 23,975 of record CAWFLK010000005.1, read on the forward strand.
GCTGACGTACGAGCACCGCCTCATCGACGACATGGTCGCCGCCGCGCTGAAGTGGGAGGGCGGCTACGTCTGGGCGTGCAAGAACTACGACGGCGACGTGCAGAGCGACGTCGTGGCGCAGGGCTTCGGATCGCTCGGGCTGATGACGTCGGTGCTGATGACGCCGGACGGCAACACCGTCGAGGCCGAGGCGGCCCACGGCACGGTGACCCGTCACTACCGCGAGCACCAGAAGGGCAACCCCACGTCGACGAACCCGATCGCGTCGATCTTCGCCTGGACCCGCGGCCTCGCCCACCGCGGCAAGCTCGACGAGACGCCGGAGGTCACGGCGTTCGCCGAGGCGCTCGAGGCGGTGTGCATCGAAGCGGTGGAGGCCGGCGAGATGACGAAGGACCTCGCCCTGCTCATCTCGCGCGACGCCCCCTACCTCAACACCGAGGACTTCCTCGGCGCCCTCGACCGCCGCCTCGAAGAAGATGGCCGCCGCCGTCGCGTAGCGCGAACCGGAGGGCACCAGCTGGACCGTACGGACCAGCTGGTCGCCCATCCGGTCGGCGAGGTCGAACCCTCAGCGCTCCGAGAGCTTGACGTAGTCGCGCTCGGCCTGGCCGGTGTACCACTGGCGGGGCCGGGAGATCTTCTGGTCGCTGTCGTTCAACAGCTCGTCCCAGTGGGCCAGCCAGCCGACCATGCGCGGGATGGCGAACAGCACCGTGAACATGTCGGCCGGGAAGCCGAGCGCTTGGTAGATCAGCCCGGAGTAGAAGTCGACGTTCGGGTACAGCTTGCGATCGACGAAGTACGAGTCGGCGAGCGCCGCCTCCTCGAGAGCGAGGGCGATGTCGAGCAGCGGGTTCTTGCCGGTGACCTCGAAGACGTCGTAGGCGGTCTGCTTGATGATCCGGGCCCGCGGGTCGAAGTTCTTGTACACGCGGTGGCCGAACCCCATCAGGCGCCCGTTGCCGGCCTTCACCTCGTCGATGAACGCCGGCACGTTCTCGAGCGAGCCGATCTCGGTGAGCATGTGCACGACCGCCTCGTTGGCGCCGCCGTGCAGCGGCCCGTACAGCGCGGCCGCCGCCGATGCCGCCGCCGAGTAGGGCTCGGCGTGGCTCGAGCCGACGACGCGCATCGCCGTGGTGCCGCAGTTCTGCTCGTGGTCGGCGTGGAGGATGAACAGCACGTCCATCGCCCGCTCGAGCACCGGGTGCACCTCGTACTCGCCGATCCGCCACATCATCGTGAGGAAGTTGGCCGGGTACGACAGCGCGTTGTCGGGGAGGAAGAACGGCAGGCCGACCGAGAACCGGTAGCACATCGCGGCCAGCGTCGGCGCCTTGGCGATCAGCCGGAGGATCTGCTTGTGGCGCGACTCGGGTTCGAAGATGTTCTTGGCCTCGGGGTAGAACGTGCCGAGGGCGGCGAGCGACGAGATGAACATCCCCATCGGGTGGGCGTCGTAGTGGAACCCGTCGACGAACCGCTTGCGCATGTTCTCGTGGATGAACGTGTGGTGGGTGACCTCGTAGGTCCACTTCTGCAGTTGCTCGGCCGTCGGGAGCTCGCCGTACAGGATCAGGTAGGCGACCTCGAGGTACGTCGACTGCTCGGCGAGCTGCTCGATCGGGATGCCGCGATAGCGCAGGATCCCGGCGTCGCCGTCGAGGTAGGTGATCTCCGATCGGCATGCCGCGGTCGACAGGAACGCCGGGTCGTAGACGAACAGGTTCGGGTCGAGCTGGCGGATCGCCGACGACGGGAACACCCCGTCGGTGATCGGGACGGTGACCGTCTTGCCGGTGCGGTCGTCGGTGAGCGTGATGGTGTCGGGCATGTTGTTCCCTTTGGGATCACGGGGTCTGATTGGCGGGGCTTCCTCCCCGCGCGCAGACTAACCGCCGCTCACCTCCAGCGCTCCAGGCGTGGCGGGGCGTGGCCGGTGCTGTCGGTGCCCGTCAGTGGGCGGCGACGAACGCCGCCGCCTGGCTCACGGCGAGGCATTGCAGGTCGTCATAGATGGACGAAGGAGCGACCGAGAAGCATCGAGGCCGGTGGGCTACAACGGTTCGTTGCCGTGCTTGCGCGGGCGCAGCACCTCACGCTTGTCGGCGAGGGCCTCGAACGCCGCGGCGACCTCGCGGCGGGTGTCGGCGGGGTCGATCACGGCGTCGACGTAGCCCCGCTCGGCGGCGACGTACGGGATTGAGCAGACGCTCGGCGTAGTCGGTCTCGAACGCGGCCCGCTCCTCGGCGGTCGCCCGGCGGCGCAGGATCGCCGCCGCCTGGCCGGCGCCCATCACCGCCAGTTCCGCCCACGGCCAGGCGAAGCAGGCGTCGTTGCCCATCTCCTTGGAGTCCATCACGATGTAGGCGCCGCCGTAGCTCTTGCGCAGGATCACGCACACCCGCGGCACCGTCGCCCGGGCATAGGCGAACACCAGCTGCGCACCGTGGCGGATCATGCCCCGCCACTCGAGGTCCTTGCCGGGGTAGAAGCCCGGCGTGTCGACCAGCGTGAGCACCCCGAGGTTGAACGCGTCGCACAGCGCCACGAAGCGGGCGGCCTTCTGCGACGCCGGGATGTCGAGCGTGCCGGCGCGTGACATCGGCTGGTTGGCGACGATGCCGATCGGTCGCCCGTCGACCGTGGCGAACGCGGTCACCACGTTGGTGGCCCACCGCTCGCGCACCTCGCAGAAGCTGTCGGCATCGACGATCGCGGCGGCGACGTGCCGCACGTCGTAGCTGCCGGTGGAGGTCGCCGGCACCAGCTGGCCGGCCTCGGGACAGGCGCGGTCGACCGGGTCGTCGGAGTCGGTCCGCGGCGGTTCGCTGTCGGCGCTGTCGGGCAGGTAGCCGAGCAACTGGTCGATGGCGTCGACGGCGGCGGCGCGGTCGGCGACGACGAGGGTCGGCACGCCGGTGTTGCGCGCCAGGCTGGCGCTGCCGCCGAGCTCGTCGACGGAGATGGCCACCCCCGTGAACTCCTCCACCATCACCGGGCCGTTGACGAACGCGTAGCTCGACTCCGTCATCACCACGAGATCGGCGACACCGAGCAGGAGGGCCGGCCCCGACACGGCGGGCCCGTCGACGACGACGGCGGTCGGCACGATCCCGGAGCAGTCGACGAGGCCACGAGCCATGCGTCCCCAGCCCTCGAGGGCGGCCACGCCCTCGACGATGTCGGCCCCCGTCGACGCCATCACCACCACGAGCGGCAGCCCGTCGCGGCGCGCCGCCTCGGCCCCGGCCACCACCATCTCCGAGGTGGCCGCCGACAACGGCACACCGCGGAAGCCCGACGCCCGTTCCCCACCGATCTCGACCCACACCACCGTTCGCCCGCTGTCGAGGGTGCGAACGTCGAAGCTCGTCCCCTCGGCCGCGGCGCGCCGCAAGGCGAGCACCGGCCGCGTCACGATCCCGCTCCCGCCCGGTGGGCGATGCGCGGCGCGCCGGCGGCTCGCGGCTCACCGCTCGGTCGCTGCGACATCGAGCTCCTTCCGTTGGGCGACGGAGACACGGTAGGCGCTGGTGCGTCGCCATCGACCGTTCGGGACCTCCGGCCCTGGTGAGATCGACGTGAGCGGCGCACACTGGACCCATGCGGACATCCTCGACCCCCGCCGGAGTCGGTGACCCGGCCGCGCACCTCGACGAGCACGAGTGCTGGGCGCTGCTCCGAACCGCCGATGTCGGTCGCCTCGCCCTCGTCATCGACGGGCGTCCCGAGATCTTCCCGGTCAACTTCGTGGTCGATCACGGAACGATCCTGTTCCGCACCGCGCCCGGCTCGAAGCTCGCCGCCGTCACCCCGTCCAGCAGCCCCGTTGCGTTCGAAGCGGACTCGTACGACCCCGTGAAGGGCGAGGCGTGGAGCGTCATCGCCAAAGGCCGGGCGTCCGAGGTGACCGGCATCCACGAGGTCTTCGATCTCGCCGAGCTGCCGTTGTTCCCGTGGCACATCGCGCCGAAGCCACACTTCGTGCGCATCGAACCCGAGGAGTTGACCGGTCGCCGCTTCCGGGTGTCGCCGCCGCGCGCCTGGCCTCGGTGACTAGGCGCGCCAGTCGGCGTCGTCGACGGGAGCGAGGTCCCACGCCAGCAGCACGACGAGCAGTGCGGCCGCGACGATCTCGAAGACGAGCGCCCACGCCGCGTACGGAGACGGGTTGAAGCCGCGCTCGTTGAAGTTGAAGATGCCGTGATCGGTGCGGCTGATGGCGAACGCCAGCAGCGAGCCGTTGACGAGGCCCAGCGCGGCGAGCGTCACCAGCCAGTGGCGCCAGACCACGAGCGTGACGGCGAGCACGATCGACGTGATGCCGTTGAGCAGGAACATCGGACCGACGGTGTCGATGTGCCGATAGCTGTCGCCGTACAGCTTGAGGTGGATGAGCCCGCCGCCGAGCACGGCGAGCGCGGCCACCACCCGGACGGCCATCCGCAGCGGATCGGTCGTGCCCATCGTCAGCCCTGCACCGTGATCGTGCCGGTCATGAAGGTGTGGATACCGCACTTGTACGGATACGAGCCCGGCTCGGTGAGCGTGACCTGGTACGTGTCACCCGACTTGAGGGTCGGCGACGCGGCGAAGGCGTCGCCGTCGGCCACGATCGAGTGATCGACCGAGTCGTCGTTCGTGAACACGACCGTCGTCCCGGGGGCCACCACCGCGTCACCGGGAGAGAACTCGAAGTTGTCGATCGTGATGTCGAACGTGGTCGTCGCCCCGTCGCTCGCGGCCGTCGCCCCGTCGCCGGTGGCCGGGGTGCTGGCCCCGGGCGCGGCCGTCGCCGTGCCGGCCGCTGCGGCGACGTCGCCGTGCCGGCCGCGGGGGGCGCGGTCGTGCCGGCGGCGTCGCTGCCGTCGTCGGTGGTGGTCCACGCCATCACCAGCGCGAACACGGCGATCACCAGCGAGATGGCGGCCGCGCTGAGCACGACCGGGCGCTGGCGATCCATGCCCCCCTATAGGTGGTCGGGTGACGATCGGTTCGCGACGGATGCCGCGGTGCGCCTCAGCGACCACCGAGCAGCGGGAACGCGTCCGACCCCAGGCGCACGCCCGGTTGCTCGAGCGCCTTGTCGGGCAGGCAGTTGTGCAGCGCGGTGATCAGCGCCTGTGTCGCCGCGCTCGGAGGCGGGCGCCGGTGGTAGGCGAGGGCCACCACCCGCGGCGGCAGCTCGGGCACCCGCACGGCGTGGAAGCGCCGGGCGGCGGTCTGGGGCACCCCGGTGGCCGGCACGATCGCCGCCCCGAAGCCGTCGACGGCGAGCGTGGCGAGCAGGCGGACCCCGTCGATCTCGGCCTGGGCGACGAGCTGCACCCCCTGCGAGCGAGCGGCCCGGTCGAGCACCCGCCGCAGCGCCGAGCCCGGGGGCGGCAGCAGCAGGCGGTGGGTGGCGAGCTCGGCGAGCGGGATCTCGGTGTACGAACCGAGCTCGTGGTCGGGACCGGTGAGCAGCAGGAGGTCCTCGGCGAACAGCGGCTCGATGACGAGCTCGGGCTCGTCGATCGGCAGGTGCACGACGGCGGCGTTGTACTGGCCGGCGAGGAGGGCGGGGATCAACACCGACGTCGAGCCCTCGGCGACGATGGCGTGGACGTTGGGGTGGATCGAGGCGGTCTCGGTGAGCAGGCGGGGCAGCAGCCAGCGGGCGGTGGTGCCGAGCATGCCGAGGCGGACGTCGCCGGCGACGTCACCGTCGACGCGCGCCATGTCGGCGGCGATGTCGTCGAGCTCGCGCAGCACGCGGCGTGCCCGCTCGACCACGCGCACGCCGTCGTCGGTGAGGCCACCCTGGGTACGGTCGACGAGCGTGACGCCGAGCTCCTTCTCCAGCCGGGCGATGTGGCTCGACACGTTGGACTGCACGGTGAACAGGGCGCGGGCCGCCGCCGAGAACGAGCCGTGATCGGCGATGGCGACGAGTGCCGCGAGCTGTCGCACATCCATCTGCGAGGACGATACCGTCGATCGCTGCGACCTTTCCCACGGAGCGGGACACCCATCTGTCCGAGCGATGGACGGCATCGGAATGTTCTACTGGTCAGATTGCGGCGATTGTGCCTATACTCACAAGCACATAGTCGAAGCGATACACCCCCCATGTACCGCTCGATAGAACCCACCAGTTGATGTCCCCCCATCAACAGGGTTCAGGTTGAGAAACCCTGCTTCCCCCAAGCAGGGTTTCTCCCGTTTTCCGCCGTCGTGCGTCGGGACATCGTCGCACGGGCGGGGAGTACCCTGCCGGCGTGGCCGGTGCCGCCTTCTTCGATCTCGATCGCACGCTGCTCGCCGGCGCGTCCGGGGCCGTCTACTCCGACGCCATGCGCGACTCCGGCTTCACCACCCGCGGCATCCCGGGCGAGCGGCTGCTGTACGGCCTGTTCAACGCCATCGGCGAGACGCTGCCGTCGATGTTGCTCGCCCGCCAGGCCGCGGCCCTGGCCAAGGGACGTTCGCGGGCGGCGATGCGCGCCGCCGGGGAGGCGGCGGCAGGGACGCTGGCGGCGAAGGTGCAGCCGTTCGCCTGGCAGCGCTTCGCCGAGCACCGCGCCGCCGGCTTGCCGCTGGTGGTGGCCACCACCACGCCGTACGAGCTGGTCAAGCCGCTCGGCGACTGGCTCGGCTTCGACGACGTCATCGCCACCCGTTACGGCGTCGACGCCGACGACACCTTCGACGGCACGATCGTCGGCCCGTTCGTGTGGGCCGCCGGCAAGCGCGCCGCCGTGCGCGAGTGGGCGGCATCGGCCGGCGTCGACCTCAGGCAGAGCTTCGCCTACTCCGACAGCGTGTTCGACACCCCGCTGCTGTCGGCGGTGGGCCACCCGGTGGTGGTCAACCCCGATCCGAGCATGGTCGTGATGGCCACCGTGCGCCGTTGGCCGATCGTCAACCTCGACGTGTCACCGGGCGTGGTCAAGATCCCGGTGCTCGGCGTCGAACTGCAGAAGGTGGCGCTGCAGTTCGCCCGCACCGAGCTGATGCCCTACGCCCGCTTCGACATCTCCGGGATCGAGCACATCCCGGCCGATGGCCCGGCGATCATCGTCGGCAACCATCGCAGCTACTTCGACCCCGGCGCGATGGCCCTCGTCGTCGCCCGCAGCGGACGCACCGTGCGCTTCCTCGGCAAGAAGGAGGTGTTCGACGTGCCGCTCGTCGGCCAGCTCAGCCGGGCCATGGGCGGCATCCGCGTCGACCGGGCGAGCGGCTCGAGCGAGCCGTTGCAGGCGGCGGTGTCGGCGATCGAGGGCGGCGAGGTGGTGGGGATCATGCCCCAGGGGACGATCCCCAGAGGTCCGGCGTTCTTCGATCCCGTGCTCAAGGGGCGCTGGGGTGCGGCGCGGCTGGCGCAGCTCACCAAGGCCCCGGTCATCCCGGTCGGCCTGTGGGGCACCGAGCGGGTGTGGCCGCGGTCGAGCCGCCTCCCCAACGTGCTCAACGTCGCCGACCCGCCGCTGGTGACGGTCTCGGTCGGTCCGCCGGTGGAGCTGAAGCACCGCTCGCTCGATGCCGACACCAAGCGGATCATGGCGGCGATCTCGGCGCAGCTGCCCGCCGAGGCGCGCCGCGCCCATCATCCGACGTCCGCCGAGCTGGCCGCCACCTACCCGCCCGGCTACCGCGGCGAGCCCGGTGGCGAGCACGAGCGGCGACCGGGCACCGACTAGCGCTCGCTCGTCCTCAGCGGCGTGACGGTCGGGGTGAACGCCTCGCCGTCGAAGCGGTCGACGGTGGTGAAGTGCTCGACCGGCTCGCGGCTCAACTTCGTCGTGACGTGCTCGGGCACGCCGAGGAAGATCGTCGCGACGAGGGCGTGGTGCTCGGGGAGGCCGAGCAGGGGGGCGGCGGCGGGCTCGACGCGCGACAGGAACGTCGTCATCACGCCGCCGAGCCCACGCGAGCGCGCCGACAGCAGGATGCTCCAGCAGAACGGGTAGATCGACGCCCCTCCGGTGACCGGCACGCGGGCGAGGTCGCGGTCCATGAGCGCGATCCGGCGGAGGTCGGCGGCGACGGCGAGCACGACGGGGATCTCGGCGATCGAGTCGAGGAGCTCGTAGTCGACGTGCGGGGGCTGTCGGGCACGACGTCGTCGACGACGTTGTACGGCGTGATGCCGGCCGGGCGTGCCTGTAGTCGTCCCACACGCCCTGCATCAGCGCACGCGATCTGCCGGCGCAGCGCCAGGTCCTCGACCACGGCCACCTTCCACGGCTGGCGGTTGCCGCCGCTCGGCGCGAAGCGGGCGTCGTCGAGGATCTGGTGCACGACGGCCGGCTCGACGCGATCGGCGAGGAAGCGGCGCGCCGCGCCGGTGGTGCGCAGCAGCTCGATCATGACGACGTCGATCATGGCAGCCCGCGGCGCGGTGCGCCACGCCCGACCGGCGGTGCCGGGAGCGCCGCGGGAGGCGTCAGTACGCTGGCGCCGTGCTTGGCCGACCCGCGCGTGCGTCGTTGCTCGCCGTCGGACTGGTCACCGCCGGGGTGCTCGGCGCCGCGTGCCGCGAGGGAGACGACGCATCCGGCGTCACCACCGTGCTCCAGACCGCCACCACGTACGCCACGGTGCCGCTGCGCAGCACGACGACCTCCCGGCCGACGCTTCCGCCCGACCCCAACGGGCAGCCGGCGCCCACCACGATCGACCGCAGCGTCGAGCAGCCCTACGAGATCCACCCCGGCGACTACATCGTGAGGATCGCCAACAAGTTCGACGTCCCGTACCAGGCGCTGATCGACTACAACGGCTGGAGCGACGGGGTGAACCACGCGTTGGTGCCCGGCGAGACGATCCGCATCCCGCCGGCGGGCTACGACCCGAGCTCCACGTTGCCGTCGGCCGGCGGCCCGGAGGCGTCGACCGGTGCCAGTGGACCGGCGTCCGGCGACACGTGCCCCGACGGGTCGGCGCGCCAGACCTACACGATCCGCGCTGGCGACACCAAGGGTCGCGTCGCCGCCCGCCTGAACACCACGATCGCCGAGCTCGACGCGGCGAACGCCGACACCCCGCACTACGCCGGCTTCGTGATCGGCATCGACATCACCGTCCCCTGCTGACCCACCCGGGGAAGAAGATTTCCACAAGCAAAATCGTGCGTAGACGCACGATTTCGCGTACCGGAATCAGAGATGGCGCCCATCTCTGATTCCGGTACGCGAAATCGAGCGCGAACGCTCGAAAATGCTTGTGGAAATCTTCGTCAGGTGGGGGTGGCGGCGGAGGAGGAGACCTTGGCGCGGACGATGTTGAGGGCCGAGCCGGCGATGAACCACGCCACCTGCTCGTCGCTGAAGGTGTGGGTGCACTCGAAGTCGACGGTGGTGCCGTCGGGCTTGGCGATGCGGCACCGCACCGGCTGACCGGGCACCGGCGGCAGGCCGAGCACGTCGATGCGGTCGTCCTCGCCGATGGCGTCGTAGGTCGCCGGGTCGGCGAACGTCAGCGGCACGAGGCCCTGCTTCTTGGCGTTGGTCTCGTGGATGCGGGCGAAGCTGCGAGCGAAGATCGCCCGCGCGCCGCGGAACCGCGGCTCCATCGCGGCGTGCTCGCGCGACGATCCCTCGCCGTAGTTGCGGTCGCCGATGGCGCACCACGGCGTGCCGGTGGCGCCGTAGTGCTTGGCGATGTCGGGGAACGACCGGGTCGAGCCGTCGACCTGGTCCTTGCCCTCGCCGGTGGCGCCGGTGAACGCGTTGACGACGCCGAGGAACAGGTTGCCCGAGATGTTCTCGAGGTGGCCGCGGTACTTGAGCCACGGCCCGGCGGCCGAGATGTGGTCGGTGGTGCACTTGCCCTGCGCCTTCATCAGCACGACCAGCCCGGTGAAGTCCTCACCGTCCCACGCCGGGAACGGCTCGAGCAGCTGGAGGCGATCGCTCGCCGGGTCGACCACCACGGTGACACCGGAGCCGTCCGCCGGCGGTGCCGTGAACGTGTCGACACCGGGGTCGTAGCCACGCTCGGGCAGCACCTCGCCCACCGGCGCCTCGAGCGTCACCTCGGTCCCGTCGGGCGCGGTGAGCGTGTCGTGCGCCGGGTCGAAGTCGAGGCGGCCGGCCAGCGCCAGCGCCATCACCGTGTCGGGCGAGGTGACGAACGACAGCGTCTTGGCCGAGCCGTCGTTGCGCTTGGGGAAGTTGCGGTTGTACGAGTTGACGATCGTGTTCGGCTGCCCGGTGATGCTCTCGGGCCGCGACCACTGGCCGATGCACGGCCCGCACGCGTTGGCGAGCACCGTCGCACCGACGGCCTCGAGGTCGGCGAGCAGGCCGTCGCGCTCGATCGTCGCCCGGATCTGCTCGGAGCCGGGCGTGATCAGCAGCTCGGTCTTGGAGGTCAGCCCCCTCGCCGCGGCCTGGCGGGCGATCGACGCCGCCCGGGTGATGTCCTCGTACGACGAGTTGGTGCACGATCCGATCAGCGCCGAGGAGATCTCGAGCGGCCAGTCGTTCTCCTGCGCGGCGGCACCGACCTCGTGCCCGATGCGGTGGGCACGGTCGGGGGAGTGCGGCCCGTTGATCATCGGCGTCAACGCGTCGAGGTCGATCTCGACGAGCTGGTCGTACAGCGCCCCGTCGTCGGGTCGCAGGTGCTCGGCCACGCCGTCGGCCGCGGCGGCGATCGCCTCCCGCCCGGTCGCCTTCAGGTACATCGCCATGTTCTGGTCGTACGGGAACAGCGACGTGGTGGCCCCGATCTCGGCCCCCATGTTGCAGATCGTCCCCTTGCCGGTGGCCGAGATCGAATCGGCGCCCGGGCCGTGGTACTCGATGATCGCCCCCGTGCCGCCCTCGACGGTGAGGATGCGGGCGACCTCGAGGATGACGTCCTTCGGGCTCGACCACCCCGACAGCGATCCGGTGAGCCGCACGCCGATCACCTTGGGCCAGCGCACGTTGAACGGGAAGCCGGTCATCACGTCGACGGCGTCGGCGCCGCCGACCCCGATGGCGACCATCCCGAGGCCGCCGGCGTTCGGCGTGTGCGAGTCGGTGCCGATCATCATCCCGCCGGGGAAGGCGTAGTTCTCGAGCACGACCTGGTGGATGATCCCGCTCCCGGGGCCCCAGAAGCCGATCCCGTACTTCGCCGACACCGAGCGGAGGAAGTCGTAGACCTCCTCGTTGGTGTCGATCGCCACGCCGAGGTCGATGCGCGCCCCGACCTTGGCCTGGATGAGGTGGTCGCAGTGCACGGTCGACGGGGCGGCCACCTCGGCCAGCCCGGCGGTCATGAACTGCAGCAGCGCCATCTGCGCCGTGGCGTCCTGCATCGCCACGCGATCGGGATGGAAGTCGGCGTAGCTGACGCCCCGCTCGAGGTCCTGGCCGGGGTCGGAGAGATGGTTGACGAGGATCTTCTCGGTCAGCGTCAGCGGCCGGCCGAGGCGCTCGCGGGCAGCGGCGACGCGCTCGGCGAGCGAGGCGTAGACGCCCTCGACGAGATCGATGGGGGTGGAGGCGGTGACGGTGCTCATGCGGGTGGCTCCCTGTCGATGGTCGGGGACGTCGTGTCGTCCGGGCTTGCGTTCCGTGCCATTGGTATACAACTATAATACAAGTGAGCGAACGAGGCCAACCCGAGCTGATCGACGACGCGGGCCCGGCGTGAGGCGGATCCGCTACGCCGAGATCGCCGACGAGCTGCGGGCCCGGGCGCGCACGGCACCGGCCGGATCGCTGCTGCCGAGCGAGGCGGCGTTGTCGGAGGAGTTCGGCGCCAGCCGGGTGACGGTGCGCCGCGCCCTCGACCTCGTGCGCGAGGACGGCCTGATCGCGGCGCGGCAGGGCTTCGGGTGGTACGTGGCCACCGAACCGGTGGTGCAACGGCTCAACGCCCTCGGCACCATCGAGGACCAGCTCGCCGCCGGCGGCCGGGCCAACGAGCGCCGGATCATCGAGTTCGCCTTCGAGGTGCCTCCGGCCAAGGTGGCCGCGCTGCTCGGGGTCGACTCGGTGCTGCGCGTCAAGCGGGTCAACCTCGCCGACGGCGAGCCGTTCGCCGTCGTCACCGTGTGGTGCCCGGCGGCGCTCGCCGCCGGCCTGTCACGCGACGACGTCGAGCGCCACCCGTTCTACGAGCTGTTGCCGGTGCGCCTGCGCGGCGCCACGCAGACGATCGCCGCGGGCATCGCCGGCGCCTCCGACGCCGCCCTGCTCGCCGTGCCCGAGGGAGCGCCGCTGCTGCAGTGCGAGCGCGTCACCACCGACGAGGACGGTCGCCCGGTGCTCGTGAGCGAGCACGTCTTCCCCGCTCACCGCACCGAGTTCGTGGTCGAGCTGCCGAACGCCCTGCCCTCGACGTTGCCGAGCGGGCTGCGCCTCGTCGAGGAGCCCGGCTACCACTGATCCCAGTGCAGCACGTTCTCGAGCGGCTCGCGCGCCGCCGGCCGGAAGTCGGTGCCGATGGTGTAGGCGACCGGGAACAGGCCGCCCTGGGTGACCTTGTCGAACGGGATCCCGAGCACCTCGGCGACCTCGCGCTCGCCGTCGTTCATCAGGTGGATGGTGGTCCACGCCGATCCCAGGCCGCGCTCGCGCAGCGCCAGCATGAAGCTCCACACCGCCGGCAGCAGCGACCCCCAACCGGACGCGCCGACTCGTACCGAGGCGTCGTCGAGGCGCCCCCAGAGGCAGGGGATCACCAGCAGCGGGCTGCGATGGAAGTTGTCGGCGAGGTACGTCGCCGAGTCGGCGACCTTCGGCTGGCGCTCGCCGCGGGTGTCGCCGTCGGCGTAGGTGGGCGCCGGTTGCGTTGCGGTACTCGGCGAAGTTCGTGCGGTAGACGTCGCAGATCGCCCGCTTCTTGGCGGCGTCGTCGACCACGACCCAGTGCCACCCCTGGCGATTGCTGCCGGTGGGTGCCTGCATGGCGATGGTGAGGCACTCCTCGACGACGGCCCGCTCGACCGGCCGGTCGAAGTCGAGCCGCTTGCGCACCGAGCGGGTGGTGGTGAGCAGCTCGTCGGCCGACAGGTTCAGGTTCATGACCACGAATCTACAATTGCGTTCCCCGGCCACGCAGGCCGACGTTGGCCGCTCACTCGCTAGCGCTCGCTCGCTCGCATCGGAACGAATGGTGCACCTTTGACCCCCATGCCCGACCGCGTCAGCATCGACATCGCCGACGGCGTCGCCGACGTGCGCCTGTGCCGCGCCGACAAGCGCAACGCCCTCGACGGAGCGATGTTCGAGGCGATCGCCGCCGCCGGCGAACGGCTGAAGGACGAGGCCGCGGTGCGGGCCGTGGTGCTGTCCGGTGAGGGCGCGTCGTTCTGCGCCGGACTCGACCTGTCGATGTTCGCCGGGCTGGCCGACACCACCGATGGCTTCGGCGACCCCGGGCGCATGACTGCGAGCGGCGTCACCCACCTCGGCCAGCAGATCTGCTGGGTGTGGCAGGAGCTGGCGGTGCCGGTGATCGCGGCGGTGCACGGTCACGCCCTCGGCGGCGGCCTGCAGCTCGCCCTCGGCGCCGACGTGCGCATCGTCCACCCGGACACGGCGATGTCGGTGCGGGAGGTGCACTGGGGACTGGTCCCCGACATGACCGGCACGTGGACGCTCGCTCGACTCACCCGGCCCGACGTGGCCAAGGAACTGACGATGACGGGGCGGATCTTCACCGGCACCGAAGCGCTGACGCTCGGTCTCGCCACTCGCCTCAGCGACGACCCGCGACGCGACGCCCTCGCCCTCGCCGGCGACATCGCCGGGCGCAACCCCGACGCCGTACGGGCGGCCAAGGCCCTGATCGACCGGGCCGGCAACCTCGACGCACCGGCGCAGTTCGCCGCCGAGCGCGAGGCGATCGCCCGGCTCGTCGGCAGCCCCAACCAGCGCGAGGCGGTGATCGCCAACGTCGAGGGTCGCCCGCCCGACTTCACCGATCCGGGCTGAGCGGCGGGCGGGATCGATCTGGTCACCCACGTTCTCGATATCGAGAACCACAGTGACCAGATGGCGACGAGACGCAGTGACCAGATGGCGGCGCGGGACCGTCACGGAACTGTTACGGGAATGGTTTCGACCGTCCGGTGCAGCGTCCCGTAGAGTGGCGTCGATCGTTCGGGCCAATGTCGTCCCGAACACCACCCAAGCCCTGACCCGGCACTGGCCGGGCCGACTTCCGTGGAACGGACGACGAACAATGGTTCAACCTCCAGGCCGCGCGGGCCTCTACGACCCGCGGTTCGAACACGACTCCTGTGGCGTGTCCTTCGTGGCCAACATCAAGGGTGCCGCCAGCCACGAGCTGGTGCTCACCGGCCTGCGCGCCCTCACCAACCTCGCCCACCGCGGGGCCACCGGCGCCGAGGCCGACACCGGCGACGGCGCCGGGATCCTCACCCAGATCCCCGACCGCTTCCTGCGCGGGGTGTTCGCCGATCAGGGGATCGAGCTCCCGCCGCCGGGGCGCTACGCCGTCGGGACGGCGTTCCTGCCGACCGACGCCGACGCCGTCGACAAGGCCAAGGCGACGATCGAGGACATCGTCGTCGAGCAGGGTCTCGCCGTGGTCGGCTGGCGCGACGTGCCGATCGTCCCGGCGTGCCTCGGCGCCACCGCCCGGGCGGCGATGCCGTCGTTCCAGCAGCTCGTCGTCACCGACGCCGATGCCGGCCGGGCCGCGGCCGGCATCGAGCTCGACCGCCTCGTGTACGTCGCCCGCAAGCGCGTCGAGCACGAGCTGGCGCCGGATCTGGCGACCTACTTCCCGTCCCTCTCGTCACGCACCCTCGTGTACAAGGGGATGTTCACCACCCCCCAGCTCGCCGCGTTCTACCCCGACCTCGGCGACGAGCGCTTCGAGAGCGCCATCGTGCTGGTGCACAGCCGCTTCTCGACCAACACCTTCCCGTCGTGGCCGCTCGCCCACCCGTACCGCTTCGTCGCCCACAACGGCGAGATCAACACGGTGCAGGGCAACGAGAACTGGATGCGCGCCCGCGAGGCGATGCTCGACAGTCCGCACCTCGCCGCGCTCGAGCGGGCGTTCCCGATCTGCACGCCGGGCGCGTCCGACACCGCCCGCTTCGACGAGGTGCTCGAGCTGCTCGACCTCGGCGGGCGCCCGCTGCCCCACGCCGTGCTGATGATGATCCCCCCGGCGTGGGAGAACGACGCCACCATGGACCCGGCGGTGCGGGCGTTCTTCCGCTTCCACGCCGCGCTGATGGAGCCGTGGGACGGGCCGGCCAGCGTCGCCTTCACCGACGGCACCGTGATCGGCGCCGTGCTCGACCGCAACGGCCTGCGCCCGAGCCGCTACTGGGTCACCGACGACGACATCGTGGTGATGGCGTCGGAGGTGGGCGTGATCGACGTCGACCCGGCCCACGTGGTGCGCAAGGGCCGGCTCCAGCCCGGGCGGATGTTCCTCATCGACACCGCCGCCGGGCGCATCGTCGACGACGCCGAGATCAAGCAGGCGCTGGCCGCCGAGCGCCCCTACGCCGAGTGGCTCGACGAGGGTCTCGTCGAGTTCGCCGCGCTGCCCGCCCGCGAGCACCTGGTGTTCAGCCACGACAGCGTGCTGCGCCGCCAGCAGCTGTTCGGCTACACCCACGAAGAGCTCAAGATCATCGTCGCCCCGATGGCGCGGTCGGGGGCCGAGCCGCTCGGTTCGATGGGCACCGACACGCCGCTCGCCGTGCTGTCGGATCGTCCGCGCCTGCTGTTCGACTACTTCGCCCAGCTGTTCGCCCAGGTCACCAACCCGCCGCTCGACGCGATCCGCGAGGAGATCGTCACGTCGGTGGCGTCGACGGTCGGCCCGGAGGCGAACCTGCTGCGGGCGGGCCCGGAGAGCTGCCGCCAGCTCGCCCTGCCGTTCCCGATCATCGACAACGACGAGCTGGCCAAGATCGTCCACGCCAACAGCGACGGCGCCTACCCCGGGCTGCAGGCCCACCTGGTGAAGGGTCTGTTCCGCGTCGCCGGTGGCGGCCTGGCGCTCGAGCGGGCGCTCACGGCGATCTGCAGCGAGGTGTCGGCGGCCATCGAGGCCGGCGCTCGCGTCATCGTGCTCTCGGACCGCAACAGCGACCACGTCGAGGCGCCGATCCCGTCGCTGCTGCTGACTGCCGCCGTGCACCACCATCTCGTGCGCACGAAGCAGCGCACGATGGCCGGCCTGATCGTCGAGTGCGGCGACGCACGCGAGGTGCACCACATGGCGCTGCTGATCGGCTACGGCGCCGGGGCCGTCAACCCGTACCTGGCGTTCGAGTCGATCGAGGACATGGTCGCCGACGACGGCGGCCGCGGGGTCAACGGCCTGGGCGGGATCGACCCCGTGAAGGCGGTTCGCAACTACATCAAGGCGTGCGGCAAGGGCGTGCTCAAGGTGATGTCGAAGATGGGCGTGTCGACGGTGGCGAGCTACACCGGCGCCCAGATCTTCGAGGCGATCGGACTCGGCGACGAGCTCGTCGACCGGTACTTCACCGGCACGGTCAGCCGTCTGGGCGGCATCGGACTCGAGCAGGTCGCCCGCGAGGTGGCAGCCCGCCACGCCGTCGCCCACCCGAAGCGCCCCGAGGAGCGCGCCCACCGCCGCCTGGAACTGGGCGGCGAGTACCAGTGGCGTCGCGAGGGCGAGCACCACCTGTTCAACCCGACGACGGTGTTCAAGCTGCAGCACGCCACGCGGGCCAAGCGCTACGACGTCTTCAAGGAGTACTCGGACGCCGTCAACGACCAGTCGAAGCGGCTGGCCACGCTGCGCGGCCTGTTCGAGCTGAAGGTCGGCGGGCGTGATCCGGTGCCGATCGAGGAGGTGGAACCGGTCGCCACCATCCTGCGCCGGTTCTCGACCGGTGCGATGAGCTACGGCTCGATCTCGATGGAGGCCCACGAGACGCTGGCCATCGCCATGAACCGCATCGGCGGCAAGTCGAACACCGGCGAGGGTGGCGAGGATCCCGAGCGTCTGCACGACCCCGAGCGGCGCTCGGCGATCAAGCAGGTCGCGTCCGGCCGCTTCGGGGTGACGGCCGAGTACCTCACCAACGCCGACGACCTGCAGATCAAGATGGCCCAGGGCGCCAAGCCCGGCGAGGGCGGCCAGCTGCCGGGGCACAAGGTGTACCCGTGGATCGCCCGCACGCGGCACTCCACGCCGGGCGTCGGGTTGATCAGCCCGCCGCCGCACCACGACATCTACTCGATCGAGGACCTCAAGCAGCTGATCCACGACCTCAAGAACGCCAACCCGGCGGCGCGGGTGCACGTGAAGCTGGTCGCCGAGATGGGCGTGGGCACGGTGGCGGCCGGCGTCAGCAAGGCCAAGGCCGACGTGGTGCTGATCTCGGGCCACGACGGTGGCACCGGCGCCAGCCCGCTCACGTCGTTGAAGCACGCCGGTGGGCCGTGGGAGCTGGGCCTCGCCGAGACCCAGCAGACGCTGCTGCTGAACGGGCTGCGCGACCGCATCGTGGTGCAGACCGACGGCCAGATGAAGACCGGGCGCGACGTCGTGATCGCCGCCCTGCTCGGCGCCGAGGAGTTCGGCTTCGCCACCGCCCCGCTCGTGGTGTCCGGTTGCGTGATGATGCGCGTCTGCCACCTCGACACGTGCCCGGTGGGTGTCGCCACGCAGAACCCCGAGCTGCGGGCCCGCTTCAGCGGCCAGCCCGAGTTCGTCGAGACGTTCTTCGAGTTCGTCGCCAGCGAGGTGCGCGAGCTGATGGCCGAGCTCGGCTTCCGTTCGATGGCCGAGATGATCGGGCACGTCGAGCTGCTCGACACCCGCGCCGCCGTCGACCACTGGAAGGCGTCGGGCCTCGACCTGTCGCCGATCCTCGCCCCGCCGCGCAACCCGTACGGCCAGACGCTGCATCAGTCGGTGCCCCAGGACCACGGCCTCGCCGACGCCCTCGACGTCGAGCTGATCCGACTCGCCGGCCCGGCGATCGAGGACGGCACTCCGGTGGTGATCGACCTGCCGATCCGCAACGTCAACCGCACCGTCGGCACGATGCTCGGGCACGAGATCACCAAGCGCTGGCACGGCGAGGGGCTGCCCGACGGCACGATCGACATCCAGTTCACCGGATCGGCCGGCCAGTCCTTCGGGGCGTTCGTGCCACGCGGCGTGACGATGCGCCTCGCCGGCGATGCCAACGACTACCTCGGCAAGGGCCTGTCCGGCGGCCGCCTGATCGTGCGCCCGGCGCCGACGGCGACGTTCGCCGCTGAGGAGCAGGTGATCGCCGGCAACGTCATCGCCTACGGCGCGACGAGCGGCGAGATCTTCCTGCGCGGCGTGGTCGGCGAGCGCTTCTGCGTCCGCAACTCGGGCGCGCTGGCGGTCGCCGAGGGGGTCGGCGACCACGGGTGCGAGTACATGACCGGCGGGCGCGTGGTCGTGCTCGGCCCGACCGGCCTCAACTTCGGGGCCGGCATGTCGGGCGGCGTCGCCTACGTGTACGACGCCGACGGCACCTTCGCCGATCGCGTCAACGCGCGAGATGGTCGCGCTGGAGGCGGTCGGTGACGACGCCGACGAGCTGCGCGACGTCGTCGCTCGCCACCTCGCCTTCACCGGCTCGGCCGTGGCCGAGCGCCTGCTCGCCGATTGGGACGCCGCCGTGCCGAAGTTCGTGCGGGTGATGCCGCTCGACTACAAGCGGGTGCTCGACGTGATGGCCGCGGCCGCCGACGACGGCCTCGACGAGGCGGCCACGATGCAGCGCGTGATGGAGGCGGCTCATGGGTGAGGCGACCGGATTCATCAAGTGGTCGCGCGAGACGCCGACGCGGCGGCCGATCCCGGTGCGGCTGCTCGACTGGAAAGAGGTCTACGAGGACTTCCCGCTCGAGCGGGTGTCGACGCAGGCCGGACGCTGCATGGACTGCGGCATCCCGTTCTGCAACAACGGGTGCCCGCTGGGCAACCTCATCCCCGACTGGAACGACATGGTGTACCGCGGCCACTGGCGCGACGCCATCGACCGCCTGCACGCCACCAACAACTTCCCCGAGTTCACCGGTCGCCTGTGCCCGGCACCGTGCGAATCGGCGTGCGTGCTCGGCATCAACGCCGACCCGGTGACGATCAAGCAGGTCGAGGTCGAGATCATCGACCGGGCCTGGGACGAGGGGTGGGTCGTCCCCCAGGTGCCCAGCGTGAAGACCGGTCAACGGGTCGCCGTCATCGGCTCGGGGCCGGCCGGTCTCGCCGCCGCCCAGCAGCTCACCCGCGCCGGCCACGACGTCGTCGTGCTCGAGCGCGCCGACCGCATCGGTGGGCTGCTGCGCTACGGGATCCCCGAGTTCAAGATGGAGAAGCACCATCTCGAGCGGCGCCTCGCCCAGATGGAAGCCGAAGGCACCGAGTTCCGCACCAACGCCGGCGTCGGTGACACCATCGACGTCGAGGTGCTGCTGGCGTCGGTCGACGCCATCGTGCTCGCCTGCGGGGCCACCGCGTGGCGTGACCTCCCGGTGCCGGGACGCGAGCTGGCCGGCGTCCACCAGGCGATGGAGTACCTGCCCGGTTCCAACCGGGTGCAGGAGGGCGACCTCAGCGAGGCCCCGATCAGCGCCGCCGGCAAGCACGCCGTGATCATCGGTGGCGGCGACACCGGCGCCGACTGCCTCGGCACCTGCCATCGACAGGGCGCCCTGTCGGTGACGCAGCTCGAGATCATGCCCCGCCCGCCCGACCTCCGAGCCGACTCGAACCCGTGGCCGCAGTGGAGCCTGATCCTGCGCACGTCGTCGGCGCACGAGGAGGGTGGCGAGCGCGTCTACAGCGTCAACACCGAGTGCTTCGTCGACGACGGCACCGGGAAGGTCGCAGGCGCTGCGCCTGCACGAGGTGGAGCTGGTCGACGGCCGCTTCACCAAGGTCGAGGGCAGCGAGCACGAGATCCCCGCCGACATCGTCTTCCTGGCCATGGGGTTCGTCGGGCCGGAGCGGGCGTCCTGGCTCGACCAGCTCGGGGTCACGTTCGACCAACGCGGCAACGTGACTCGCGACGACTCGTTCATGACCAGGGTGCCGGGGGTGTTCGTGGCCGGTGACATGGGACGCGGGCAGAGCCTCATCGTGTGGGCCATCGCCGAGGGCCGTGCCTGCGCCGCGGCCGTCGACGAGTACCTGGTCGGCGAGACCACGCTGCCGGCGCCGATCGGTCCGACCGCCCGCCCGCTCACCTGACCACCCGCGCCGCAGCACGATCACTAACCTCAGGATGATGCCAACGCTCACGCGGTCGATCGGTCGAGCCGCCTTCGTCCTGCCGGTGATCGCGTTGGTGGCGCTCACCTCCTGCGGCGGCGACGACGCGGCCGGCACCACCACGGTGGTGCAGATCCAGCCGCAGAGCTACAACACCCAGCCCCAGGTGCTGCCCTCGTCGACGGCCGCCGGCGGCGCGCCGTCGGGCGACCCGGGCGCGGTGGCCGGCGTCGAGCAGGTGTACACGGTGCGCTCCAACGACACCCTGTCGGGCATCGCCACGCGCTACGGGATCACGATCGACGACGTCGCCAACTACAACAGCTGGAGCGAGGGCACGAGCCACGTCCTCCAGCCGGGCGACGAGGTCAAGATCCCACCGCAGGCCAAGATCCCCGAGGAGGCGACCGCCGACACGTCCGACGGGTCCAACTCGGCCAGCGGCGACACTCAGCCGCCGGCGCTGTCGGACGAGAAGCCGCGCTGCGCCAACGGCGATCTCCAGGGCACCTACGAGATCAAGGAGACCGACCAAGTCAAGAGCAAGGTCGCCGAGGCCCTCGACGTGACGGTGCAGGAGCTCGACGCCGCCAACGCCAACACGTCCGGCTACCAGGCCTTCTACCCGGGCCTCGAGATCCTCGTGCCGTGCCCCGAGGACACATCGGGCAGCACGTGACGAGGCGCCTGCGCCGCTGCATCATCGTCGCGCTGCTCGCCACCACCACGACGTTGAAGACGTTCGGGGGATGCGCCGCCACCGGCTTGCTCGCACGGATCGTCGCGCCGATGAGCGACGCTGCGACGGGTGCCACCGGGGCGGCGGTCGACTTCGACGGCACGATCAGCGCGCTGGAGGCCATCGTCGACCGGTGCCGCGACGTCGGCGACCGCGCCGGGTACTTTCCAGCGCTCTACCTCGCGGTGACGCGCACCGTTCGGCAGCGGGCGGCCACGGGCCGCTTCGCCGATGCCCCGCGGATGGAGCGGTTCGTCGTGGCGTTCGCCCGGCGGTACCTCGACGCCCACGCCGCGTTCGAGGCGGGAACGTCCTGTCCTCGGTCGTGGCGCGTCGCCTTCACGACCGCCGGCCACTGGCGCCCGGTGATCCTCCAGCACCTGCTGCTCGGCATCAACGCCCACATCAACCTCGACCTCGGGGTCACGGCCGCCGACGCCGGCGGCACCGGTCCGCTCGCCGCCGTCCAGGCCGACTTCGATGCCGTCAACGACGTGCTCGGGTCGCTCGTCGACGGTTGCCAGGGCGCCCTCGACGAGGTGTCACCGTGGCTCGACCTCGTCGACCGCATCGGGGGGCGTCACGATGAAGCGGTCATCCGCTTCAGCCTGGTGGCCGCCCGCCAGCAGGCATGGCGGGTGGCCGAACAGCTCCACGGACTGCACGGCGCCGAGCGGCTCGCCGCGATCGACGCCGTCGATGACGCGGCCGCGAAGGTCGGCCACGCCGTGCAGCATCCGGGGCTGGCGGCGAGCGCGCTGCTGCTCGCGGTCCGGGCGCGCGAGCGGGCGGCTCCCCGCCGCGTGATCGACGTGCTGGTCGCGGCCAAGGCGACGGACTGAGCCAGAGCCGCCCCTGCGCTCGGCGATGTGGTGCCGTGCGGCCGGTCAGCCGAGGTCGGGCCAGCGGCGCGACGGACGGCGGTTCCAGCCGGCGATGCCACGTTCGCGCTTGGCGGTGAGATCCCATGCCCGGCGCCACCCGGTGTGCTCCGGTCCGAGGAGCGTTGGCGTCGCTCCGGCGCCGGCGCGCTGGCGGGCGCTCCAGTAGTCCGTCGTCGCCTCGTCGGCGAGCTCGGCGACGGCGCGCTCGACGCGCTCGTTGAGGCGGCGCGTCGACTCGCCCTCGGCGGGCCACAGCGGACGGCCGAACGTCACGACGCTTCGACCCGGCTGGGGCCACTTCATGCCCTTGGCGAAGATCGAGTCGGTGCCGTCGATGTGCACCGGCACCACCGGCGCGCCCGTGCGGTTGGCGAGGTAGGCGGCGCCGCCCTTGAACGGCTGGCCCCACCCGTCGGGCGAGCGGCCGCCCTCGGGGTAGATCACCAGGCTCCACCCGCGCTCGATCAGGCGGGCCATCTGGTCGGCGGAGCGGCGCCCGGTCGACTCGCGGTCGACCGGGATGGCGTTGAGGCCGAGCGCGGCGAGCCGGGCCTTCCACCGCCGGTCGAAGAAGTAGTCGGCGGCGGCGGCGGTCACGAGGTGTCGTCGCCAGGCCGCCGGCACGGCGCGCACCATCAGACCGGTGTCGACGTGGCTGTGGTGGTTCGGCGTGAAGATCACCGGCGGGGGAGCCTCGCCACGGTCCTCGGCGCGGCGCACGAGATCGACCAGGCGGTCGTGACCGCGGATCTCGGGGTGGGCGACGACGTGCACGGCGAGCTGGAGCGGTCCCGACGACAGCACGCCACGGGCGGCGCGGGCGAGGGGAGTGCGGGCCCAGCGGGTGTCGTAGTCGGCGCCGAGCGACGGTGGCTCGACCGGCACCTCCACGCCCCGAGGGGTGGTGGGTGGGCGATAGGGGAAGCCGACGTTGCGCGACGGCCGGGCGAGGCGACCGACGATGCCCTCCGCCGCGGCGGTGGCTCTGACGGCCGAGCGCAGCGGGCGCGACCCTCCCATCACTTGACGTCCGCGATGAGCAGCGGCGGCGTCTTGACGTGGGTGATCGTCGGGGAGCGCCCGACGACGTCGGCGGCCATCTCGAGGGCGTCGTCGAGCGTCGACGCCGGCACGAAACCGAGCCGGCGCACGGCCGGCGCGTGGCCGCCGACCACGATCACCTTGCCGCAGTGGCGCAGGGCGTGGGCGCCCCAGTACCACATGTAGAAGGGGTGCACGCCGTGGTAGGCGTTCGACGTGCGGTACAGGTGGCGGTACCAGTCGTCCTCGGCGTACTGCTGCTCCCACTTCGCCGACATCACGTGGGGGTCGGTGGTGTCGGCGAGCACCTGCTCGTAGAAGTCGATGTAGCTCGGGTGGAACACCGGGTCGAAGTCGGGCAGCGTCGGGTGGGTGAGGATCACCACGCCGCCCTCGCGCACCAGCGGCTTGCCGCGGTAGAGGTTGAAGAAGTAGCCGAGGGCGGTGCACATCACGAGGATCGGGTTCATGATCGAGTGCACGTTGTACGGGCAGATGTAGGGCACGCCCATCGTCAGCACGTCCGTCTGGCCCTGCACCTCGACGAGCTGCTGGCGGTAGACGACGTCGGTGGTGCGCTGGTGCACGGCCTCCACCTCGCCGCACTGGATGCTCGTCATCTGGTGCGGCGCCTCGATCGAGTGCAGGATGCGCCGCGCCAGCTTCACCGGGGTGCGCCCGAGCGATTTCGCCGTCGTGACGTAGAGGCCGCGATCACGGGCGGTCCACTCCCACTCGCGCTTGGACAGGAAGTCGAACGGGCTCGGGAAGGTGTCGGTGTTCAGCGTGGTCTCGATCTGGAAGACCTTGACGCCGCTGTCGACCAGCACCCGGCCCATGCGCCACGTCGAGTGGTGCAGCTCGCTGTGGTGCTGGTCCATGAAGCTGTGGCTCGCCTCCATCGTCGCGGGGTTGTGGTGGTGGCGCAGCGAGCGGTACGAGGCGAGGCCGACGGCGGTCGACTTCCAGCCGCCGTCCATCGCCACCAGGTTGATGTTGACGTACACGAGCAGGTCGGACTCGGCCGCCCGCTTGTTGATCTCGACGTCCTCGCCCTGGCTGGTCTGACCGAGGTAGGCGAGCTGGGCGGGGTCCTCGGCGTCGTGCTGGTACAGCAGGCCGCGGGCGCGAACGCGTCGTACACGCGGTCGCCGAGGGCGTGGCGCAGCTCGGCCTCGGTCATCCTGCGGTGCAGGGCGAGGGCGGCGATCAGGTGCACGTCGTCGACGCCCGCCTCGGCGGCGAGGTCGAGCACGGCCTCGATCACTCGCTGGCGCACGTCGGGCCGGCGCATCTTCGGCAGCGGCAGGCTCACGTCGTCGAAGGCGATCGTGAGCTTCATGCCGGGGAACAGCAGGGTGCGCAGCGGGTCGGCGTCGACGGGATGCTCGAGGGCGTGGCGGATGGCGCCGTCGATGTCGTCGAGCGCCGGGAGCGGCTCGGGGGCGTAGATCACCCGGCTGCGGTCGGGCGGCAACTTCTCGAGGCTGAACCCCTCGCCGCGCCAGAACAGCGTCGGTGGGGTCGAGCGGTCGACGTCGAGGACGAACCCAGGTCTCGGCATCGTCAACTCCTCAGGTCGAAGGCGACTTTGATGGCGCCGCGTCGACCGGCGCCGGCGGCGTGGGCGATGGCGTCGGTGTGGTCGGCGAGGGGATAGGTGGCCGACAGCCAGCGCTCGGCGGCGATGGCGTCGGCGGTGTCGATGGCCAGCTCGAACGTGCGCACCCGTCGCCCGTCGAGCGTCTCGGTGCCGTAGGTGTACGAGCCGACGAGCTCGGTCTCGCGGTGCCACAGCGCGGTGAGGTCGATGGTGACCTCGGCCGGCATGCCCATCATCACGATCCGGCCGCGAGGGCGGGTGATGCGAAGGGCCTCGCCCAGCGAGGCGGCGGAACCGACGGCGTCGATGACGGCGTTGGCGCCGCGCGACAGCGCGTCGCCGACCAGCCGGCAGCCGTCGAGGCGTCGCACGGCGCGCACGAGCTGCGACGACGGCACCACCTCGTGGGCGCCGAGGGCCCGGGCCGCGGCCTGTTGGTGGGGGTAGCGGGCGCCGACGACCACGCGTGCCGCCGGCACGTAGCGGATGAGCCCGGCGACCGCGGCCAGTCCCATCGTGCCGGCGCCGAGCACGGCGATCAGCGGGGCGTCGGCGTCCACTACCGATGGCGCCCGGGCGGCGACGAGTGCGGCGTGGATGCCGCCGGCGAGCGGCTCGACGAGCACCGCCCGTTCGTCGGGCATCGCCGCGTCGATGCGGTGGATCTGGCTGTCGTGGGCGACCAGCTCGGGCGCCCAGCCGCCGCCGGTGGCGCAACAGAAGCCGGTCTGGATGCCGGCGCCGATCGGGCCGGCGGTCAGGTGCCCGTAGTCGTCGCCGTCGCCGGGGGCAGCATCGGCGAACGGCGGTTCGAAGCCGTGGGCGGCGTGGCCGAGCACCGGTTCGAGCACGACGCGGGCACCGTCGTCGAGCTCGCCGACCACCTCGTGGCCGGGCACGAACGGGAACGACACGAGGTCGTCGAAGTAGAGCGAGGCGTGCCCCTCGATCAGCGACAGGTCCGAGCCGCAGATCCCCGCCAGCCGGGTGCGGACGCGGTGCCACCCCGGCCCGGGCAGGTCGGGCACCTCGACGTTGGTGTAGTCGAGCGGCCCGACGCGCACCGCGGCGGCCGGCCCGAGCGCCGACGCCACCCTCGCCAACCCGATCCGCGCCACACTCCGCCGCACCTGCAACGCCTTCACCCCCACCACCCCCCAGCGGGAAAAGATTTCCACAAGCAAAATCGTGCAGAAACGCTCGATTACGCGCCCCAGAATCCGGGCGGCGAGATTCTGGGGCGCGAAATCGTGCAGAACTGCACGAAAATGCTTGTGGAAATCTTCGGGGTCTGCGGAGGCTGTGGGGTCATCGGAAGGTGCGGCGGCGTTCGCGCTCGGACATCTGCGGGGCGAAGGGGAACGGACGGGTGGAGGCACCGGACGCCTTCGACCAGTGCTCGACGAGCCAGCCGCGCTTGCGGGCGATCGCCGCCAGCCGGGTCTCCGGGTTGACCGCCACCGGGAAGCCCACCGCCTCGAGCATCGGCAGGTCGCTCGTCGAGTCGGCGTAGGCCACCGACTCCTCCAGGCGCAGCCCTTCGGCGGCGGCGTACTCGGTCATGATCTGCGCCCGCGCCTCGCCGGTCGGCGGCACGGTGATCATCTCGCCGGACAGCGTGCCGTCGGGGCGCACCGACATCTCGGCGGCGATGATCTCGTCGAACAACGGGCGCAGTCCGGCGACGGCGAAGTTCGAGCGCCCCGGTGATCAGCACGGTGCGATGACCGAGGGCGCGATGCTCGCGGACGCGTCGCAGCCCGGCCGGGAAGCTCTTGGTGAGGATCACCTGAGCGAGCATCTCCTCGGCGTCGGTCTCGATCTGCTCGACCGGCGCGTGCTCGTAGCGGCGGTAGAAGTAGCGCAGGAAGTCGGTGCGGTCGGTGCGGTCCAGGCGCAGCAGGCGGGGGGCCTCGGCCAGCGTCCGCACGGCGTACCGGGCCCGCTCCCGCCCGTCGAGACGGCGGGTGGCGAGCCACGAGTAGCTCTCCACCACGTTGCTCGCGATCAGCGTGTTCTCGAGATCGAACGCAGCCAGGTGGCGTTGCGGGGAGAGCACCTGGCGGCGCAACCGACCCGAGCGGTCGGTGCTCGTCTTGCCCGGCACGGTCTTGACGCGGGCATGCCGAACGATCGACGGGAGGTGGACCTCGTTGATGTAGTGGACCCAGTCGACGTGGCGCGGGTCGAAGTCGAACGCCTCGCGGTCGGCGTCGTCGAGCTCGTCGAGCATCCCCAGCAGGCGGTCGACCTGGTAGATCGCCTCGCACTCGGTGTACAGGCCGTACAGCTCGACGTACTCGAGGGCGCGCTCCACCTCCTGGCGCTTGGACTCGAGCTTGGCCGACAGGTCGGCCTGACGGCCGCGCAGCGGCAACGCCCGCAGCACCTGCTCGCCGCGGGCGATCGCCGTCTTGGCCCGCGACAGCTGTCCCTGCACCCGCCCGCGCCCGGGGAACCGCCACTCCGGCACGACGATCGGCTGGCCGGCGGCGTCGTACAGCGGGTGGGCGGTGAACCACGCCGACACGTTGTCGACCAGCGTGCGGTACTTGAGCGGGTTGACGCTGCCCGACGCCACCTGGGTGATCGCCGGCGCCCGCTCCGGGCCGATCGCCGCCACGGCGATGATGGCGGCGACGACGAGGTCGACCGGGATGACGTCGACCGTGCCCTCGGGCACGCCGGGGAACTCGCGCAGCAGCCCGCGGGCGTAGGAGATGATCACCGGCTCGGCCATGCGGAACCCGCGGATCCAACCCGGCCGCGGCTCGGCCCACGCCGACTCGATGATCGACGGCCGCACGATGCTCACCGGCACCGCGCCCTTGCGATCGGTGAGCGCCTGCTCGCCGAGGGCCTTGGTGAAGGCGTAGGCGTCGGGCCAGCCGACGCTCGCCGCGCGCGCCCGTCCGGCTTCCACGAGGCGGTCGCGCACCCACCGCTGGCGCAGCTGCTCGGTCTTGGCGGCCAGCGCCGGCGCGCCGGCGGCGCCGAGCTCGCCGCGCGCCTCGGTCCGGAACGCCTTGAGCCGGCCGGCATCGCGGCTCGCCGCCTCGCTGTCGGCGCGCAGCCGGCGGGCGGCCGCCACCTCGCCCTGCCAGTCGAGACCGAGGTCGAACGGACCCTCCGACACCAGCTCCTCGGGCGCGTTGCCGCGGCGGTTCCCGGCGACGTAGCACGTCGACACCGCCACCAGGTGGGGCGCCACGCCGAGGGCGTTCAACGTCTCGGCGATCCGCATCGGTCCGAGCAGGTTGATCTCGACCGCCGAGTCGAGCGGCGAGTCGAACGAGACCGCGGCCGCCGAATGGATGACGAGGTCGCAATCGGCGAGCACGGCGCGGTCGCCGTCGCTGAGCCCGAGCCCGTCGCGGCTGACGTCGCCGGCGATCGGTGACGATCCGCCGCTCGCACATCGCGTCGAACGACTCGGTGCTGCCGGGCGCCGCGGCCGCCGCCCGGAGCCGGTCGAACGCGTCGTTCTTGAGCAGCTCCTTGCGCACCCGTTCGGCGGCCGTGGTGCGCTTGCCGTTGCGGACGAGCAGCACGAGCGTGCACTCGGGCACGCCGCGCAGCAGCCGCTCGACGAGCGCCGTGCCGACGAAACCGGTGGCCCCGGTGACGGCGATGCGCTTCCCCGCGAGCGACGCAGCGATCACGCAGTCATGTCTAGCACGTCGCCGGTCGTCTCTCTACCAAATGGTAGAGAGGTCCGGCGATCGCTACCGTGACGCTCGTGGCCCCCGTGCTCACCCCGATCCGATGAGCGACGCCAGCCGCACCGCGGTCGGCACGACGCGCCTGCGCACGATCGCCGCCGCGCTGGAGCTGTTCGGCGCCCGCGGCATCGACGCCGTGTCGCTCGACGACATCGCCGCGGTCGTCGGCGTGCGCAAGCAGACCGTCCTCTACTGGTTCGCCACCAAGGGCGACCTCGTCGACGCCGTCTTCGCCGACGCCGCCGCCCGGCTGGCGGTGACCGCCGAGGCGGCCATCCGCGCTGCACCGGCCGATCCGCTCGACCACGTCGACTCGGTGGTGGTCGCGGTGTTCCGCGCCGCCGTGCGCACGCCGTCGATCCTCGGACTGATCCGCGAGCTCAACCGGCTCCCGGAGCCTCGTGCCCTGCACCTCCGACGCCACATACAGCCGCTCGTCGATCGAGCCGTCGAGTACCTCGCCGCCGAGATGGACGCCGGCCGGCTGCGCCGCGGCGATCCCCGCCTCGTCGCCGTGCTGCTGGCGGCGACGGTGACCGGCATCGCCACCGACCCCGAGGCGCTGCGCGCGGTCGGCTGGCAGCCCACCGCCGCCGAGCTGCGCCGGCTGCGCACCGAGCTGCGCGCCTTCCTGCGCGCCGCCCTCACCCCCTGACGGTCAGTGCTTGGTGTTGCGCCGGCGACGGTGGGCCCGCTCGACCGCCAGCTCGACGAGGCGGTCGACGAGCGCCGGGTACGACAGCCCGGCGGCCTGCCACAGCTTCGGGTACATCGAGATCGGCGTGAACCCCGGCATCGTGTTGGCCTCGTTGCACAGGAAGCCGCGGCCGCCCTCCTCGTAGAAGAAGTCGATCCGGGCGAGGCCCTCGCCGCGCAGCACCTCGAACACCCGCACGGCGAGGGCGCGCACCTCATCGCTCGCGGCGTCGGCGAGCGGTGCGGGGATCAGGAGCGTGGCGCCGTCGGTGACGTACTTGTCCTCGTAGCTGTAGAACTCCTCGCCCGGCACGATCTCGCCTGCGGGTGAGGCGATCGGGTCGGTGCCGCCGAGCACGGCCACCTCGATCTCCCGACCGACCACCGCCTCCTCGACGACCACCCACTCGTCGTAGGAGAGGGCGTATTCGATCGCCCGGGACAGCTCGTCGAGGTCGTGCGCCTTGCTGACGCCGACCGACGACCCCATGTTCGACGGCTTCACGAAGCACGGCAGCCCGAGCTCGTCGGCGAGCGTGGCCGCGGTCGACGGATCGAGGCGGTCCTCGCGCAGCGCGCGGAAGCGGGCCTGGGCGATGCCGTTGGCGGCGAGCACCTGCTTGGCCATCGCCTTGTCCATCGCCAGGGCCGACCCGAGGACGCCACCGCCGACGTAGGCGACGTTGGCCAGCTCGAGCATCCCCTGCACCGTGCCGTCTTCGCCCATCGGGCCGTGCAACAACGGCCACACGACGGTCACCTCGTCGTCGGCGCCGGCGGCGAGCACCTCGCTGGCCGACACCGCCGGTCCCGACGGATCGAGCCGTTCGGGCAGGGCGGCCGGCCCGGCAGCCAGCGCGATCTGGGCGGCCTCGCCGAGCGCCCACTCGCCACTCGTCGAGATGCCGATCGGCGTCACCCGGTACCGCGCCGGGTCGATGGCGGCGAGCACGTGCGACGCGGTGGAGCAGCTGACGTCGTGCTCGGCCGACTGCCCGCCGTACAGCACGACGAGGTGGATGCGGCTCATCGCTCGACTCGCTCGCTCACTGGCGCACCCTCACGCGCGGCGTCGACGCCACTCCGAAGGCGGTGCACCAGTGAGCCGAGGACCGTGTCGATGGCTCGCTCGCTCGAGGACTCGCTCGCTCACTGCCACGACGGTACTCACCCGCCGAGCTGTCCGGGCGGACGGTACACGGCGGCGGTACGGTTCGGCCGGTGCGGTTCCGGGCTTCTGACGTGGCGGCCGCAACCGGTGGCCGCCTCGTCGGCCACGACGTCGACCTCGCCGGGGCGACGTTCGACTCACGGCTCGTGGCGCCGGGTCAGCTGTTCGTGCCGATCGTCGCCGACCGTGACGGTCACGACTTCGTCGCGGCGGCGGCCGACGCCGGGGCCGGCGCCTATCTGACGGCGCGCCCGCCCGACCCGGCCGTCACGATCCCGGCGATCGCGGTGGACGACACCGGGGAGGCGTTGATGACGCTGGCGGCCTGGGCGGTGCGCCGTCTGGGCGCGCCGGTCGTCGCCATCACCGGCAGCGTCGGCAAGACGACGACGAAGGACCTCGCCGCGGCGGCGATCGGCGCCACCCGCCGCGTCGCGGCCAACGCCCGCAGCTTCAACAACGAACAGGGGTTGCCCGTCACGGTGCTCGGCGCCGCCGACGACACCGAGATCCTCGTGCTCGAGATGGGCATGCGGGGGTTCGGCGAGATCGCCCGGCTCGCCGCCGTCGCCCCGCCGACCGTCGGCATCGTCACGTCGGTCGGGCCGGCCCACGGCGAACGGGTCGGTGGGATCGAGGGGGTGGCCCGCGCCAAGGCCGAGCTCGTCGAGGCGCTTCAGAGCGACGGCACCGCCGTGCTCAACGCCGACGACCCACGGGTGCGGGCGATGGCCGAACGCACCACCGCCGACGTGCTGCTCGTCGGCGAGTCGGGCGACGCCGACGTGCGCGTCGAGCAGATCCACCTCGACGACATGGCCCGGGCGACCTTCCGCATCCACACGCCGTGGGGTGCCGACGAGGTCCGCCTCTCCGTCAGTGGCCGGCACATGGTGATCGACGCCGCGCTCGCCGTCGCCGCCGCCGGGCTGTGCGACGTCCCGCTGTACGACGCCGTCACCGCGATCGCCGGGACCGAGGTGTCACCCGGCCGGATGCGGGTGCACCACCTGGCGAGCGGCGCGATCGTGGTCGACGACGCCTACAACGCCAACCCGGTGTCGATGCGGGCCGGACTCGATGCCCTCGCCGCGATCGACGCCCGCCGGCGCGTCGCCGTGCTGGGCGTGATGGCCGAGCTCGCCGAGCCGCAGGCGGCCCACCGCGAGATCGCCGAACACGCCGCCGACCTCGGCATCGAGCTGATCGCCGTCGGCACCGACCTCTACGGCATCGCGCCGGTCGACGACGCGGCCGCGGCACTCGGTCCGCTCGAGGAGGGGACGGCCGTGCTCGTGAAGGGCAGCCTCGTCGCCGGTCTGCAGGCGCTCGCCGCCCGCCTCGTCGCCGCCGGCTGACCGACCCCGACGACCGTGCCGGAGTCGGCGGGACGGCGTGTACGGTCGAGCTCGTGAGCACCGATGTCGGGGCGGAGGACGCCCTCCCGAACCACTCGATGGCTTCACTGGCACGCAACGGCGCCGCCGCCTACGGAGACAGCGTCGCGGCGATGTTCCTCCGTGACGGCGGGTGGCAGTCGCTCACCTACGACGAGCTCTGGCAGCGTGTGCGCGACGTCGCCCTCGGGTTGGTCTCGCTCGGCGTCGAGCGCGGCGACCGCGTGGCCGTGCTCGCCAACACGCGCGTCGAGTTCGCCATCGCCGACCTCGCCATCAGCACCGCCGGGGCGATCGTG
The DNA here is from genome assembly GCA_963816635.1 of Ilumatobacteraceae bacterium. GTDB lineage: Bacteria > Actinomycetota > Acidimicrobiia > Acidimicrobiales > Ilumatobacteraceae > Desertimonas. The sequence continues at coordinate 55,745 of CAWFLK010000005.1, forward strand.
GTGCCGGTGTACCCGTCGAACTCCGCCGACGAGTGCGAGTGGGTGGTCGGCGACTCGCAGAGCCGCGTCATCGTCTGTGAGGACGCCGGGCAGGTGGCCAAGATCGACTCGGTGCGGGCCAACCTGCCCGACCTCGAGCACGTCGTCGTCATCGACGGCGACGTCGCCGGGGCGATGACGCTCGACGAGCTCGGCGCTCGCGGCGCGGGCGGCGACCAGGGCGAGCTCGATCGCCGCATCGCCGCGGTTGCCGACGACGACGGCTGCCTCATCATCTACACGTCCGGCACCACCGGGCGCCCCAAGGGCGTGCTGCTCACCAACCGTGGCTTCGCCGCCGGACGCACGTCGACCCGGGACATGCAGTTGTTCGGTCGCGGCGACTCGGTGTACCTCTACCTGCCGCTGGCGCACGTCTTCGGGCAGATCTGCCAGGCCGCCACCCTGGAGGTCGGCGGGGCGCTGGCGTTCTGGGGCGGCGACCCCAACCAGATCATCGCCGAGATGGGCCAGGTGCACCCGACCGTGCTGCCGTCGGTGCCGCGCATCTTCGAGAAGGTCTACGCCCTGGCGATGGCGTTCATCCCTCCCGAGCGCGCCGATGCCGCGGCCGCCGCGGTCTCGCTCGGGGTGCGCGTCCGCGACTCGACGTTCACCGGCGAGACGTTCACCGAGGAGGAACAGGCGGCGTTCGATCGGGCCGATGCCGAGATGTTCTCGCTGGTGCGCGGGATCTTCGGTGGCCACATCAAGCTGGCGGTCTCCGGCGCCGCGCCGATCGCGCCCGACATCCTGCGCTTCTTCTACGCCGCCGGTGTCCCGGTGATGGAGGGGTGGGGGATGACCGAGACGACGGCGATCGGGACGCTCAACCTTCCCGAGGCCCATCGCTTCGGCAGCATCGGCCGCGCCGTCGCCGGCGCCGACATCCGCATCGCCGACGACGGCGAGATCGAGATGGCCGGTCCGATGCTGATGAAGGAGTACTGGCGCAACCCGGCCGCCACCGCCGAGGTGATGACCGACGACGGGTACCTGCGCACCGGCGACCTGGGCTCGATCGACGACGACGGCTACGTGGCGATCACCGGGCGCAAGAAGGACATCATCATCACGGCCGGCGGCAAGAACCTCACGCCCGCCAACCTCGAGGGCGACCTGCGCCGGTCGCGGTGGATCTCGCAGGTGGTGATGTACGGCGACCGCAAGCCCTACCCGGTGGCGGTGCTGACGCTCGACCTCGAGGCGGTGCGGCCGTGGGCCGAGGCGAACGGCCACGACCCCGACCCGGCGGCGCTGGCGGCGAACGACGCGCTGCGGGCGATGATCCAGGCCGACCTCGACGACGCCAACGCCAAGTACGCCCGCGTCGAACAGATCAAGCGCTTCCGGGTGCTGCGAGCGCGACTTCACGTTGGAGGCCGGTGAGCTCACGCCGTCGCTCAAGCTCAAGCGCAACGTGGTGTACGCCAACTACGCCGACGACTTCGAGTCGCTGTACGACTGACGCTCGGACAACCGGAGGGCACCAGCCGGACCGTACGGTCCAGCTGGTGCCCTCCGGTCGCATCTACGCCCGGCGGAGCACCTCGAGGGCGGACTCGACGGTGCGCACGCACAGCTCGCGGTAGGTGGTGTCGGTGATCGCGGCGACGTGGGGGGTCAGCAGCAGGCGGTCGGCGATGGCGGCGGGGATGGCCTCGGTCGGGGGCTCGGGGTCCCACACGTCGGCCGCGTAGCCACCGAGGCGACCGGAGGCGAGCGCCTCGACGAGCGCGGCGTGGTCGACGACGGCACCACGCGCGGTGTTGATCACCATCGCCCCCGGCGCCAGCAGGGCCAGCCGTCGCTCGTCGAGCAGGTGTCGTGTGTCCGGCGTCAGCGCCACGCACACCTGCACGACGTCGCACTCGGCCAGCAGCTCGTCGAGCGGCCGCGCGGCAACCCCAGGGACGTCACGCGGCGTCCGGTTCCACCCGCGCACGTGCATCCCGAGCGCGTCGGCGATCGCGGCCACGCGACGGCCGATGTCGCCGAGTCCGATGACCCCGAGGCGCTTGCCGCGCAGCTCGGTGCCCACGTAGCCGTCGCGCACCGCCCAGCGGCCGTCCTTCACCGCGGCATCGAGCGTCACCACCCGCCGGCCGAGCGCCAGCATCAGCATCGTCGCGTGCTCGGCGACCGCGGCGGTGGTGGCGCCGGGCGCGTTCACGACGGCCACGCCGCGGGCGGCCGCCGCGCCGACGTCGATGTTGTCGAGGCCGGCGCCGCAGCGACCGACGACGACGAGGGCCGGGAACTCGTCGAGCGTCGCCGCGGTGATCCGGCCCCTCCCGCGCGTCAGCATCACCCGCACCTCGCCACGCGGCACGTCGGCCGTGATCGTCGACGGGTCGGCCATCACCCGCACGGCGTCGACCGCCTCGAGCATCGCCAACGCGTCGGCGTGGACGCTCTCGAGCAGGACGATCACGGGGCCGCGGTCGCGAACACCTCGTCGGCGAGGATCCCCGGGTCGACCGCCTGGTCGGCGTCGCACGCGATCTCGACCAGGTTGCCCTCGGGGTCGCGCACGAACATCTGCAGCACGCCGCTCGGCAGGCGCTTGGCCGGTCCCCACGTGCCGGTCTCGATCACGCCCGCCGCCTTGGCGCGGGCGAAGACGCCGTTGAAGTCGGCGACCCGCAGGCAGAAGTGGGCCCGCTCCGGCGTGGTGTCCGGCAGCTGGTTGAGGTGGATCTGCTGGTACTCGTTGATGGCGATGAACTGCGCCGGGAAGCCGAGGTCGGGGGTGTTGGACAGGCCCAGCCCGAGCACGCCGGTGTAGAAGCCGACCGCGGCGTCGAGGTCGCTCACCATCAGGTTGACGTGCTGGATCTTGGTCTCGCTCATGCTCACGGCTCCTGTCTGTCGGTGACGCTGTACTCGTCGACGAACGCCGGATCGGGTGTGACACCGAGCCCGGGCGAGGTCGGCGCCGTGATCCGTCCCTCGGCGACGGCGAGCCCGTGCTCGCCGAGGTCGTGGAGGAGCGGGTTGGCGCCGAGCGACCATTCGATCACCGTCGCGGCGGGACTGGCAAAGGCCAGGCTCGACGCCGGCGCTGCACGACAGCGCCGAGCCCCAGCAGTGCGGTGCCAGCTCGAGCTGGTGGGCCTCGGCGAGGGCGGCGATGCGTCGCCCCTCGGTCGGCCCGCCGCAGATCGCCAGGTCCGGCTGCAGCACGTCGACGGCGTCGTGCGCCACGAGGTCGCGGAAGTCGAAGCGGGTGAACTCGCTCTCGCCGGCGGCGATGGCCACGTGGGTCGACGCCCGCACCGCCGCCAGCCCGCGCCGATCGTCGGCGCTCACCGGCTCCTCGAACCAGCGCACGGCGTACGGCTCGATGCCGGCGGCGAACCGCTTGGCCTCGGCGACGTTGAACGTGCCGTGGGCGTCGACCATGATCGCCACGTCCGGCCCGAGCCCGTGGCGGGCGGCGGCGACGCGCGCCACGCTCGCCTCCACCGTCTCGTCGATGACGCCGACGCGCATCTTCACCGCGCCGAACCCGGCGGCGACGTAGCGGCCGAGCTCGGCGCCGATGCCGTCGGCGTCGGCCCACCCGCCGCTCGCGTAGGCGGCCATGTCGGACCGGCACGGCCCGCCCCACAGGTCGACGACCGGCACGCCGAGCGAGCGGCCGAGGACGTCCCACAGCGCCATGTCGATGCCGCTCATCGCCGACACGAGCAGGCCGCGCCGCCCGAGGATCGGGAAGGCGCGGCCCCGGGCGGACGCGTAGCCGGCGCGCGGGCCGTTGTACATCACGTCCCAGGCGGCGTTGATCCGCCGGGCGTCCAGCCCGACGAGCTGCGGGCCGAGCTCGTCGTTGATGCACGACACGAGGGCGCGGCACCCGCCGGCGCTGCCGACCGCCGCCTTGGCCTCGCCCCACCCGACCAGACCGTCGTCGGTCTCGACGCGCACCAGCGCCATGTCGAAGGCCGTGATGCGACCGAAGTCGGACACGTGCTGGCGCTCGACGGGGATCGGGCAGTGCAGCCAGCGGGCGTCGACGTGGCGGACGATCACGGGACGAGTCCGCCGATCGGCGTCAGATGAGCGGGAGCAGCGTGGTCGCGCACTGCTCGACGAGCATGCTGTAGAAGCCCTCCGACAGCAAGCTGCTGCCGTGGTCGATGATGAACTGCAGCTCCTCGGCGCTGATGTCGACCGGGCTCGTCTCCAGCGGCGTCGGGATAGCGGTTGGCCGGCGTGCGGTCGATCGGGGCCACGAACTCAACGGTGAGGGCGCCGTCGTAGCCGATCTCCTTCAGCGTGGCGACGATCGACGGCCAGTCGAGCGACCCCATGCCGCACGCCATGCGGTTGTTGTCGGCGACGTGGAAGTCGGTGAGCCGCGGGCCGATCGCCCGGATGGCGTCGAGCAGGTCGACCTCCTCGATGTTCATGTGGAAGCAGTCGAGGCACACGCCGACGTCGGGGCTGACGGCGTCGGCGAGGGCGAGCGCCTGCTCGCCGCGGTTGACGAAGTGGGTCTCGAAGCGGTTGAGCGGCTCGATGGCGATGCGCACCCCGGCCGCGCTGGCGAGCTCGTGGACCTCCTGCAGGCTCTCGACGCACCACTGCCACTCCTGCTCGGGCGTGCCGTCGGGGATGATCTTGCCGACGGTGCTGGGCACGATCGTGATCTCGTGGCCGTCGAGCTCCTTCACCATCGTGACGACGTCCTTGACGTACTGCACCGACGCGGCGCGCTGGGCCTCGTCCTTGGCGCACAGGTTGCGCTCGGCGAGGGTGAGGGTGACCGCCCCCCAGCACGTCAGGTTGTGCTCGGCGAGCAGGGCGCGCACGTCCTTGGTGTCGTACTGGTCGGGCTCGCCCTTGATCTCGATGCTGCCGTAGCCGTAGCGGGCCAGGCGGGCGACCGTGATCTCGAGCGGCTCGGACCGCATCCAGTTGTGCATCGACAGGTGCATGATCGGGGTGTCTCCTTGTGGTTCGGTCTCGGTGGTTCGGTCGTTCGGTGGTGTCAGCCGCCGCCGGCGAGGGCGCGGCCGATGTCGGCGAAGCCGCCCTCGAAGACGCCGCGAACGGTGTCGATGGTCGGCTGTTCGTCCTCCGGCTCGCTGCGGAAGTCGACGAGCCACTCGCCGAACGTCGCCGCCGGCAGTGGTGATCGGCCGGAAGCGCACCACGGCGACATAGTCGGTGACGGGCAGCGGCGATTCGAGGATGCGGTAGCTGAACTCGTGGTCCTCGTCGGACAGTCCGACGAGCTGCTCGCGGAGCTTGCCGCCGTCGGCGAGCTCGAACGCCCGCACGCAGCCGACGCGGTCGCTCGGCACGCCGTCTTCGATCGAGCTGTTGTAGATCGTCGAGGAGTGCCAGTGCCCGGTGAAGTCCCGGGCGACCGCCCACACGTCGTCGATGGGGGCGTCGATGACGCTGCTCACGTACAGATGGGCCATGGGGGAGGTCGCTTTCAGTCGGGGTGCGCGTCTGCGAAGCGCACGGCTTTGAACTCTTCGGTCTGGGACTTGAGCGCCCGCTCGACGGGGAGGCGCTCCATGCTCGACGCGCCGTAGAACCCGTGCAGGCGGTCGGCGCGCCGCAGCACGTACTCGGCATCGGCGGGCTCGGCGATCGGACCACCGTGGCAGAGCACGATCACGTCGGGCCGCACGCTCGCGCGCGGCGGCGGTCCACTCGTCGATGTCGGCGATGCACGCGTCGAGGTCGCGGGCGGTCTCGGCGCCGATGCTGCCGCCGGTCGTGAGACCCATGTGGCACACGATGATGTCGGCGCCGGCCTCGGTCATCGCCACCGCGTCGGCGGCGCTGAACACGTACGGCGTGGTGAGCAGGTCGAGCTCGTGGGCGAGGGCGATCATCTCCACCTCCAGCCCGTAGCCCATGCCGGTCTCTTCGAGGTTCTGGCGGAACACCCCGTCGATGAGCCCGACGGTCGGGAAGTTCTGCACCCCGGCGAAGCCCAGCCGGGCGAGCTCGGCGAGGAACGGGCGGGGCAGGTAGAACGGATCGGTGCCGTTGACACCGGCGAGCACCGGCGTGTGGCGCACGACGGGCAGCACCTCGCGCGCCATGTCGACGACGATCTCGTTGGCGTTGCCGTAGGCCAGCAGCCCGGCCAGCGAGCCGCGGCCGGCCATGCGGTAGCGGCCGGAGTTGTAGATGACGATGAGGTCGATCCCGCCGGCCTCCTCCCACTTCGCCGACAGCCCGGTGCCCGCCCCGCCGCCGACGATCGGGACGCGCCGGTCGATCATGTCGCGGAAGCGCGCCAACAGCTCGGAGCGCGACGGCACGGTCACGCTGCCCGCCGGCGATCTCGTCGAACGCCGCCAGCGCCGCCGCGGCGAAGGCGGGATCGTTGATGTTGGCGGCCACCCGCTCGACCCGGCGTCGCGCCGTCTGGTCGACCCGCTGCTCGATGGTGGCGAACAGTGCGGCGTCGGCGTCGGGGTCCCAGAACGGCTGGCCGGGCGCGTCGATCAGCGACACCCCACCCTCGGGCAGCAGGAACCGCACCGGCCCGTCGCACGCGTTGAGCTTGTCGGCGATCAGCTCGCCGAACGCCACGTTCTCGTCGACGGTGGTGCGCATCAGCGTCACCTCCGGGTTGTGCACGTGGAGGCGGCGTCCGTCGAAGCGCTCGGGCACGGTGGCGAGGGCGCCGAAGTTGACCATGTCGAGCGCCCCGCACGAGCCGACGTAGGGCACGCCGGTGGCGGCGATCACGTCGAGGCGCTCGGGACCGGCCGGGAACACGCCACCGACCACGAGGTCGGCGATCTCGGTGGTCGTCATGTCGAGCACGGCGGTGATCAACCCCGACTCGACGAGCTTCTCCATCGAGCGACCCCCGGTGCCGGTGGCGTGGAAGACGAGCGGGTCGTAGCGATCGGCGAGCGCCTCGACCAGCTGGGTCACCAGCGGTGTGGTGACGCCGAACATCGTCAGTCCGATCGCCGGCCGGTCGGTGTCGCTCGGCGGCACCGGGTGGGCCGCCATGCCCGCCACGGCGTTGGCGGCGTTCCCGAGCACGACCCGCGAGATGCGGTTGAGCCCGGCGACGTCGGTGACCGAGTACATCATCGCGATGTCGGCGGCGCCGACGTAGTTGGCGACGTTGCCCGATGCGACGGTCGACACCATCACCTTGGGCACGCCCACCGGCAGGGCGCGCATCGCCGGCGTGATCATCGCCGTGCCGCCCGACCCGCCGATCCCGACGATGCCGGTCACGTCGTCGCGGGACCGCACGTACGCCTCGAGCGCCACCGCCATCGCCGCCACGGCGGTGCCGCGGTCGCCGGCGGACACCGCCGTGGCGCCGTCCGGGTGGCATGCGGCGACCGCGGCCGGACCGACGTCGCCCTCGCCGAACCCGGGCGGCGGGTCGTGGGCGGTCGTGCCGACGTCGACCACGACGGCGTCGACCCCGCGGCTGCGCACCGTCGCCGCGACGTAGGCGAGCTCGTCGCCCTTGGTGTCGCCCGTGCCGACGACGAGCGACCGTCATCGTCTAGCTCCGGTACGCCTGGCGGCCGACGCCCTGCACCGGGATGCCCTGCGACGGCAGGACGTCGTGCTGCAGCGCGTACATCGCCGCCGCCGCCTCGTCGATGTGCCGGGTGAACGCCATCGAGCCCTTGAGGATCGGCTCGAGCAGGGCGCGCTCCTGCACCCGCGCCGCGGGGTACTCGTGCTCGACGATCAGCGGCGTCGTCGCCGGGTCGAAGTCGAGCAGCTCGCGCGCGGCGAGCTGGTGGTCGAGCCAGTCGACGGTGCGGTTCTGCAGGTAGGCCAGCGGATCGTGGCGGGCGGTGCCGGGCAGCTCGTGCTCGCACAGCACCATCTGCTTCTTCCACGAGTTGGCCAGATCGGCCGGGTTCGACGACACGGCGCCGTCGACCCAGTCGCCGCGCTGCACGGTCTGGCCGCCGTAGCCCCACGCCGACACGCCCGTCGAGTCGATCACCTGACCCTTCACGTGCATGCCGGCGATGATGAACCCGTAGCCGGCGTCGTGGAGGTACTGGAACAACGAGCGGGTGTCCTGGCCCATGAGGATCGCGTGGGACGGGTCGTAGTGGATGCGGAACTGGTCGCCGACGCCGTTGCGCTCGCAGATCTGGTGCAGGGCGATCCACATGCCCGGGGCGTAGGCGATGTTGTTGTGGAAGTTGTCGCTCGGCGTCCAGCCCGGCATCGGGCACTGCTCGACGCGGTACTGCAGGCCACGGTCGCTGGGCCTCCTTCAACAGCGGCACGAAGCTCTGCTCGAACTCGATCAGGTTCTGGTCCATCGACTTGGACTGGTCGCGACCGACGAACCCGGTGACCGCCGGCACGCCGAGCAGCGACGGCGGCGTCCATGGCGCGGATCATGAAGTCGTGCTTCTTGCGCCGGATCGCCGGGTCCTCGTGGAGCATGTCGTCGAAGTAGCCGATGTCGGCGATCGCACACCCGGTGGCGTCGACGGCGGCGAGCACGCGCTTGGCACGGACCTCGGTGAACGGCTCGCGCAGGTCGAGCGTGTTGGCGACCGGGTCGAGCATCGCCTCGGCGGGCACGTCGGCGAGCGTCGGGTGCAGTGCCGCCGACAGCTCGATGCAGTCGGCGTCGAGGTCCTTGGCGAACTCGAGCCATTCCTCGATCGCCAGGTCCGGATCGGGGTCGCGCCGCTCGCGCGGCGTGAGCTCCTGGAGGGCAGCGGTCAGCACGCCGACCGGCATGTTGACGGGGGCGAAGGCGGCGGGATCGCTCATGTGATCTCCTCGAGGTGGATGGGCGTGTGCTGGCGGGCCGACTCGATGGCGGCGTGCAGCACGCGCTGGGTGATCAGGGCATCGGCGAAGTCGGGCAGGGCGACCACCGGCTCGCCGCCGCCGAGGACGGTGAGGATGTCGGCGGCCTGGTTGACGAACCCGTGCTCGTAGCCGAGGCCGTGGCTGTCGGGCCACCAGGCCGCGGCGTACGGGTGGCCGGCGCCGCCGCGGGTGACGTCGATGGTGGTCCACCCCTGCACGCGACCGTCGGCGGTGGCGTCGTAGAACTCGAGCTCGTTCATCCGCTCGAAGTCGAAGCGCAGCGCCCCGCGCTCACCGTGGATCTCGAAGCGGTTGGCGTTGTGATAGCCGGTGGCGAGGCGGCTGGCTTCGAAGCTGGCGAGAGCGCCGCCGCTGAGGCGGGCGAGGAACAGCACGGCGTCGTCGACGGTGCTCGGGGCCGTCGTGGCGGCGGTGGTGGCGCCGGCACCGGCGATCTCACCGCCGCTGCCGGCCGCGAGCACGGCCCGCTCGGTGACGAAGGTGTGCTCGATGGCGCCTTCGACGGTGACGATCTCCTCGCCGGTGATGAAGCGCACGATGTCGACGATGTGGGCGTTGAGGTCGCCGTGCGCGCCCGAGCCGGCGACGTCGCCCTGGAACCGCCACAGCAGCGGGGTGTCCGGGCCGCCCCAGCTCTGGAGGTACGCGGCGCGCACGTGGAACAGCCGTCCGAGCGCGCCCTCGGCCACGAGCTGGTGGGCGAGGGCGACCGCCGGAACGCGTCGGTAGTTGAACCACACGAAGGTCCGCCCCACCGCGGCGGCGGCCGCCGCCGCCATCGCCTCGGCGTCGGCGAGCGTGCCGGCGAGCGGCTTCTCGCAGGCGACGTGCTTGCCGGCCTCGAGGGCGGCGATCGCCTGCTCGGCGTGGACGTTGTTCGGCGTGGCGACGTCGACGAGGTCGACGTCGTCGGCGGTGACCGCGGCGCGCCAGTCGGTGGTCGACCCGGCCCAGCCCCAGCGGGTGGCGAAGGCCGCCAGCTCGTCGGCGTCGCGGGCGCACACGAGGTGCATCGCCGCCGCGGGGTCGACGTCGAAGAAGTGGCCCACGTTCGACCAGGCGTTGGAGTGGGCGCGGCCCATGAACTTGGAGCCGATGAGGGCGACGTTGATCGTGTTCAACACATTCCTTTCCGCGGTTACGCGGCCTCGATCGTGTCGACGCCGAGGTAGCGCCGCTGCATCACCGGGTCGTCGGCGAGCGCCGACGCCGTCGTCTCGGCCTCGATGCGCCCGGCGACCATCACGAGGATGCGCTCGGCGAGGTGCGTGGCGGCGTAGAGGTTCTGCTCGACCACCAGCACCGCCTGGCCCTGCTCGACGAGGTGGTGCACGGCCTCGATCATCGTGTCGACGATGGTGGGAGCGAGACCCTCGGACGGCTCGTCCATGATCAGCAGCCGCCCGTTGAGGAGCAGGGCCCGGGCGACGGACAGCATCTGCTGCTCGCCGCCGGACAGCGCGCCGGCGCGGCTGCGCCGGCGTTGGGCGAGGCGCGGGAACAGCTCGAGGACGGCGTCGGTGTCCCACCGCTTGCCGCGCGCCGCCTTGGCGAGCATCGCCAGGTGCTCGTCGACGGTGAGCTCGCGGAACAGGCGCCGACCTTGCGGCACGTAGGCGATGCCGGCCTGGGCGATGCGCTCGGTCGCCCGGCCGGACAGCGTCGTGCCGGCCAGGGCGAACGTGCCCTCACGCGCCGGCACGAACCCCATCAGCGTGTTGCACAGCGTCGACTTGCCCATGCCGTTGCGTCCGATGACGGCGACCGCTTCGACGCCCATCGCGAACGAGACGTGGTCGAGCACCTGCGAGCTGCCGTAGCCGGCGCACAGGTCGTGCACGGCGAGCAGCGGGGCGGTGGCGGTGGCGGCGTCAGCCATGGCTGCCGGCCGTTCCGAGGTACACCTCGTTGACGAGTGGGTCGCTACGGATGTCGGCCGGGGTACCGGCGGCGATCACGATGCCGTCGGCCATCACCACCACCCGCTCGGCGACGCGCAGGGCGACGTCCATGTCGTGCTCGATCAGCAGCAGCGTGGTGCTGCTGGCGAGCTCCGACAGCAGTGCGGTCAGGCGCTCGCGCTCGCCGCGGGAGAGCCCCGACGCCGGTTCGTCGAGCATCATCAGCGTCGGCTCGGTGACCACGACCATGCCCACCTCGAGCTGGCGCTGCTGGCCGTGGGCCAGGTCGCCGACCACCGTGTCGAGGCGATCGCCGAGCCACACCGCCGACGCCGCCCGGGCGGCGTCGTCCCGGCAATCGCCGCGCAGCCGGCGCCGGTCGAGCGAGCGGTGACCGCCGTGCTTGCCGGTCCAGGCCAGCTGCAGGTTCTCGGCGACGGTCAGACCGAGGAACAGGCGTGTCTTCTGGTAGGTGCGGGCCACACCCAGTCGCGGCCGGCGGCGCGAGGGCGCCCGGGTGCAGTCGACGCCGTCGATCGTGACCGTTCCCGCGGTGGGGTGGAGGTCGCCGGCGACGACGTTGAACAGGGTCGTCTTGCCGGCCCCGTTGGGGCCGAGCACGGCGAGGCGCTCGCCCCGGGCGACGTCGATGTCGACGCCGCCCAGGGCGAGCAGACCACCGAAGGCGACGACGACGTCACGCAGCTGCACGAGGGGCGCGACGCCCTCCGCCTCGGCCACGCCCGTCGTCATCGCCTCCGTGTTCATGCCGCGGCGGTGGTTTCCGGAGCCATGGCCTCGGTGCCGGCTGCGGCGCTACCGCCGGACGCGGCGCCCTCGGTCTGGGGCACACCGTCGACGACCGGGATCTCGTTGCCCGACCACGGCAGGTCGCGGGTCTCGCAGCCCGGGAAGTCGCGCGACGGCGGCGGGGTGTCCGGACCGAACGTGCCGCCGAAGGTCTGGTCGACCTGCGGGACGATCGACACGGTCTTCTGGACGACGTCACCGCTCTCCTCGTCGAGCACGAGCTGGGCGACGTAGGTGTCGATGATGCCCTGGCGGTTCTCGTCGAGCGTCACGTTGCCGAACGGCGCCTCCAGCGTCATCGTCGACAGCGCGTCGCGCAGCGCGGCATGGCCGTCGGACAGGTCGCCGTCGACCGCGTTGAGCGCCTGGATCAACGCCAATCCGGCCGCGTAGTAGCCGTACATGAAGCCGAAGCCGGCCGACTGCGATGGTGCCGCCGCCTCGCCGCCGGTGGTGCCGCCGACCAACGAGTCCCACGCCGCATCGGCGCTGGCCTTGTAGTCGTCGATCGCCGGCGTGTGCACGTCACCCGGGAACGAGGCGAAGCCGCCGATGTAGGCCCCGGCGATGTCCGGCCCGAGTGCGGTCGCCAGCGACGGGTTGAAGAACAGGTTGCCGGCGTGCTGGTCGCCCGTGAGGTCACCCTTGCTGTTGACGAACGCCTCGAGCGCCGCCTCGGTTCCCGTGCCGCCGACCGCCCAGAAGTAGCCGTCGACCTCGTCGGGGTCCGGCAGCTGCTGGACCCACGACGAGTAGTCGGTGGTGCCGAGCGGCGGGAAGACCCGCGCGACCACGTCTCCACCGACGGCGCAGAAGTCGGCGATGAAGCCGGCCGCCGACGTCCAGGCGAAGCTGTAGTCGTCGGCGATGACGGCGACCGTGCGCCACCCGGCGTCGTTGTAGACGGTGTCGCCGAGGCCGGCGTTCCACTGCGCCCCGTCGCCGTGGAAGCGGAAGTAGTTCGGGGCCTGCACGGCCAGCGTCGGGTCCTGCGACCCGGCGATGCCGTCGATGAACGTGACGTCCGGATGGTCCTTGGCGTAGTTGGCGACGGCGATGGCCTCGTCGCCCGAGAGCGGGCCGATCACGATCTCGGCGCCGTCCTGCTCGACGAGCGTGCGCACCTCCTGGATGATGCGGTCGGGCGTGGCGTCGCCGCAGCCGACGCCGACGACGTCGATCGGCCGACCGCCGGCGACCGCACCGGTGAAGCCCTCGGTGGCGGTGGTGCGCGAGTTCGACGTCGCCCCGGCCTGGTTGATCATCGCCAGGGTGACGCCGGCGATGACGTCCTCGTTGAAGCCGCCGAACTCGCCTTCGCACTCGGCGAGCACGCCGAGCTTGATCGGCTCGCCGCTGGCGGCGGCACTGCCGGTCGGTGCCGTGCTCGCCGGGTGGGCGGCGTCGGCGACGAACGCGCCGGCTCCGACGGTGAGCCCGACGACGGCGACCGATGCGACCACGGTCCCCCGTCTCGCGGTCCTTCTCTTCATTGCTGTTCCTCCATGTTGGATGTGGGCTGTTGGTTGGTGGATGACGAGGGCGCCGCTGGCCCGCCGGCCGTGGCCGGTGTCAGGGGCGCAGAGCGGGGCCGGGACACGCGGTCGAACAGGCCGGTGAAGATGCCCGAGAGACCCTCGGGCGAGAGCACGACGATCAGCAGCACGAGCGCCCCGACGACGGTGTTGAAGCGCGCCTCGGTGATGCCGATGTGGTCGACGAGCGGCAGCGAGCGCAGGTAGTTGTTGGCCACGACGTAGACGAAGGCGCCGAGCCAGGCGCCCTCGAGGTTGCCGATGCCGCCGATGACGGCGACCACGAGGAGGTCGAGCGTCGGTCCGATGGCGACCGAGGTGGGGTCGATCTGGCCGTTCCACCAGATGTTGAACACGCCGGCGGCGCCGGCGATGAGCCCGGCCAGGGTGAACGCCAGCGTGCGGTGCAGGGGCACGTTGAAGCCGAGCGCGCCCATCCGCACCGGGTCGTCGCGGATCCCCTCCAGGCTGAGCCCGAACGGCGTGCGGCGCAGCGCCCGCAACCCGGCGTACACCACCACCGACAGCACGAGCAGGCCGAAGTAGATGCGCACCGGGTGCTCGTGGAAGAAACCCGGCGGGTCGACGCCGGTGATCCCCCCGAAGCCGGAGATCGACGTCACCTGACTGAACACGTAGTAGCCGATGACGGCGTACGTGAGCGTGAGCATCAGGAAGTAGATGCCGGTGGTGCGGCTGCCGATCGCGCCGAGCACCAGGGCGACCAGCACCGACACGGCCAGCGCGATCACGACGGCCAGCCACGGGTTGAGGCCGAGCTTCAGGCCCTTGCCCGACTCGGCCACGCAGTTGCCGATGGTGAACCCGGCCACGCCGACCAGCAGGTACTGGGCGAGCGACACCATGCCGACCGAGCTCGACAGGAACACGATCGACGACGCCGCCACGCCGAGGATCAGCGTGCGGGTGAGGGCGAAGTTGACGAAGAAGTCGGTGCCGATCAGCGGCATCACCAGGAGCAGCGCGACGACGGCCACCACGACCGCGGTGCGGATCGTCCGCCGCGACGATGCGTCGGTGTCGCTCACTCGGGCCGCCCGAACAGACCGTAGGGCCGCACCGCCAGGACGATGGCGAGCAGTCCGAAGGTGAAGATGATCGAGTAGTAGGTGTAGTCGCGGGGCAGGTACGCAGGGGCGAAGGCACTGACCATCCCGTACAGCACCGCGCCGGCGACGGCGCCACGGATCGAACCGAGTCCGCCGATGATCACGACGACGAGCGAGTGCAGCAGCCACTGGCCGTCGGCGCCGGTGGAGACGCCGGCGAACGATGCCACCATCACGCCGCCCATGCCGGCGAGGAACGAGCCGACGAAGAACGTGATGGCGAAGACGATGCCGATGTTGATGCCGAGCGCCCGCACCATCTGCTCGTCGGCGACGCCGGCGCGGATCACGATGCCCATGCGGGTGCGGTTGAGCCACAGCCACAGCGCCCCGCCGACGACGAGGGCGATCGCCAGCACGAACAGCCGGCTGGTGGCGTAGCGCTGTCCGAAGATCTGGGTGAAGTGGGTGACCCCTTTCGGCCAGGCCATCGACTCGGCGAGGCCGCCGGCGTGGGCGAGTATCTGGTCGGCGAGGATCACCGAGATGGCGAGGGTGATCAACGCCTGGCGCAGCTCCTGGCCGTGGTTCCAGCGCAGGAACACGGCGAAGATCACGAAGCCGATGACGGCGGCGATCGCCGAGCCGATGAGCAGGGGGAGGGCCCACGACCACATGTCGACGTCGTCGGAGGTGATGTTGCGCGTCTTGCCGACCATGCGCTGCTGCACCTCGACGGCGATGTAGGCGGCGAGCAGGAACAGCGAGCCGTGGGCCATGTTGACCGTGCGCATCAGCCCGAAGATCAGGGTGAACCCCGAGGCGACGATGAAGTAGAGGCCGGCCAGGGTGAGCCCGTCGAGGAGGGTGACGACGAACTTGCCCGGCTCGTCGATCGCCGCCCCGGCCGACGTGCCGTGGGCGAAGAACAGGATCCACGCCAGCACCAGGGCGATCAGGACCGCGCCGGTGACGAGCTTCCAGTCCCACCGCCGGCGCCGGCCGAGGTGCGGCCGCGGTACGAGCGGTTGTTCGAGGCTGTCGCTGACGAGGTCAGCGGTCATGCGGATCCCCCTGTGCACGCGATGGCGTGCTCGGTGCACGACCGTAGGGCGTGCCTGGCGTCGGCAACAGGGCCGCCCGAACGAGTTCGCCCGGTGCGCCGGAGGGGGTCCAAAGGGACTAGGCCGGTGGCGCGACTAGCGCCCGCGGAGCAGGATCGCCGTGGCCTCGGTGCGCGACTGGGCGTGGAGCTTCATCAGGATGCTGCTGACGTGGTTCTTGACCGTGAACACGCTGAGGTTCAGCGTGTCGGCGATGTCGGCGTTGGTGCGTCCGTCGGCCATCAGATCGGCCACCTCGGTCTCACGGTCGGTGAAGCGGGCGGCGCCGGCCGGAGGCGCCTCGCGGTGCTCGGCGAGCGCCCGGGTCACCTCGGACGAGAACGACCCCCGCCCGGCGGCGACGTCGCGCACTGCTTGCGCCAGGCCCTCGGTGTCGACCGACTTGACGAGATAGCCGCTCGCGCCGGCGGCGATCGTCTCGCGGATCAGGTCGCCGCTGGCGAAGGTGCTCAGGGCGAGCAACCCGACCGAGGGGTTGGCGCTGCGCATCCGGCGGATCGCCTCCACCCCGCCGATGCCGGGCATGATCAGGTCGATCACCACGACGTCGGGGTCGATCACCGCGGCGGCGGCCAGGCCGTCCTCGCCGCTCGCCGCCTCGCCGACGACCTCCAGGTCGTCGAAGGCCGACAGGCACGAGCTGACGCCTTCGCGCAGCAGGTCGTGGTCGTCGACCACCAGCACCCGGATCGGGTCGCTCATGCGCGACTCGATCGTTCGTGGTGTGGAGGCTGACGATGAGCTCGGTCCCGTGGCCCGGGGCGGTGCGCAGGGCGAGATCGGCGGCGATGGCCTCCGCCCGCTCGCGCATGATCGACAGCCCGAGGTGCCCCGGCGCCACGCCGTCGACGTCGAAGCCGCGCCCGTTGTCGGCCACGCGCAGCATCACGGTGCCGGCGCGGTGTCCCTCGTGCGCCTTGCGCTGTTCGAGCGTGATCGACACGGCGCTGGCGGCCGAGTGGCGGGTCACGTTGGTGAGCGCCTCCTGGGCGATGCGGTACAGCATCACCCGTTCGGTCGCCCCGAGCTCCACCGGCTGGAGCTGGGCGGTCACCTGCATCCGCTTGCGGCACTCCATCGCGGCGATGAGCTGTTCGAGCAGCTCGTGCAGCTCGATCTCGGCGAGCTCGTGCGGGCGCAGCTCGAGCAGCAGGGTTCGCATCTCCGCCTGAGCGCCGCGGGTGAGCTGGCGCAGCCGCTCGATGCGGCCGTACAACTCGGTGTCCGGGTCGATCTCGCGGAGCAAGCTGTCGGCCGTGAGGGCGGCGGTCCAGAGCGTCTGGTTGACGGCGTCGTGCAGTTCGCGCGACAGGCGCTGGCGCTCCTCGGCGGCGGCCAGCTCCGACGCCTGGCCGGCCAGGCGGGCGTTGGAGATCGCCGCCGCGGCCACGTCGGCGATCGCCTGCAGCCGCTCGGCGTGTGACGGCGTGAAGAAACCTCGGGTGACGCTCTCGAGCACCACGTAGCCGATGTGACGGTCGCCCACCTGGAGCGCCGCGCCGAGCACCGAGCCGCACGGACCGAACGCGCACGGCGGGTCGTCGACCACGACGTACTCGCGTCCGTCGAGCAGCTCGCGCAC
This sequence comes from Ilumatobacteraceae bacterium, assembly GCA_963816635.1. Lineage (GTDB taxonomy): Bacteria > Actinomycetota > Acidimicrobiia > Acidimicrobiales > Ilumatobacteraceae > Desertimonas. The sequence continues at coordinate 72,629 of CAWFLK010000005.1, forward strand.
GGCGGTGAGCGACTCGACGCCCGGCGCGGCGTCCCCGACCTCGGCGGCGTACCCGAACCCGACCCGGCAGCGGGCGAGCTCGAGGTGTTCGTCGGCGCCGGCGAGCACGATGGCCGTGAGATCGTTCGACACCAGCCGCTCGACGCCGATCAGCACCTGCTCCATGACCTCGGACAGGTCGAGCGTCTTCGACATCGCGCTCGCGGTGTCGCGCAACGCCTCGGCGTAGGCGCGCTGTTGGCGCTCCTCGGCCTGCACCCGCACGCGATCGTCGACCTCGCGGCGCAGGCTCTCGATGGCCCGCTCGAGGTCGCGGGTGCGCTGTTGCACGCGCTTGTCGAGATCGGCGAGGGTGCGGTTGAGCTGCTCCTCGGCGGCGCGCCGCTCGGTGACGTCCTCGAACGTGCCGAGGATCCCGATCACCTCGCCGTCGAGATCGCGCAGCGGCACCTTCTGCGTCTCGACCCAACGCAGGTCGCCACGCGCTCGACGCAGCCGCTCGACGATTCCGACGACCGGCTCGCCGGTGGCGGCGACGTGGGCGTCCCAGTCCATGAACCAGTCGGCGCCGAACTCGGCATCGTCGGCCCACGGCATGTCGCGGTCGGACTTGCCGATCAGATCGTCGGGCTCGGTGCCGGCGAACGCCGCGAACACGTGATTGCAACCCAGGTAGCGCGAGTTGCGGTCCTTCCAGAACACGGCGTTGGCCGACGAGTGCATCAGCGCTTGCAGCAGCTGTTGGCTGGCCTCGAGGGCGTCGTCACCGCGGAGCTGACCGCGCAACAGCGCCGCGTAGAGCTCGACGTTGGCGCGCACTCTCGGCTCGATGGTGCTCACGTCCACCCGCCCGCTCGTGGTGCTCTCACGTCGCCGTCCCCCTGACTCGACCCGTGGGGATCGTAGTGGTGGCCGATGATGACGTGTTCGTTGCGAGTTGGTTGCAAGGTGGTGGTCGCGACATCATCGCGACGCTGGGCTGGTCTAGCGTCGCCGCGAGTCGACGCACGGCGGACGCAGGGGGCGACATGACGATCGGACAGGTTCGATGGGCACGCCGGCGGGTGATCGGCACGGCCGTCGCCGTGTTGGCGATCGCCGGCGGAGTCGCTGGTGGCGACGCTGCGCTGGCCGCCGGGGTGCGGCCGGCCACCGTGTACACCACCCAGCCGTCGGTCGCCATCGCGGCGGCCCGGCAGCGACTCGGTCTGTTCACGGCCCAGGACCCGCCGTCGACCAACTGCCCGCTGATCACCCCCGACGCACTGACGGTCGCCGCGGCGAACATCGGCGCCGGCATCGTGGTCGACGTCGACCCGTGGACGGCCACGACGGTCGTCGACCCCGAGCTCCGCCCGTCGTCGGTGCCGGACGGCTCGACCGGAGGGCTCCCCGTGGTGTCGTGCGGCGGCGACCGTCCCGCCGACGACTCGCAGACGCGTCCCACGGTGTTCGCCGTGTCGCTCGAGCCCGGCGTGTCGTTCGGTGACGTGATGCGCTCCCTCGGCGTCGACGGGGCCCTGCGGATCAGTCCGGCCGGCCTGGGCGGCGAGATGGCCGGAACCTGCCTGGAGTCGGCGTCGACCGGCACGTGCGTGGTGGCCTGGACGGCGGACGATCTCGTGGTCGGAACGACCCTCGTCGGCCCGCCCTCCGCCGTCAACACCGCCACGGCGGGAGCCCTGCTGACGTCGATCACGCCCACGGTGATCGACACGCTGGCCGTCGTGCGCAGCACGCCGCCGCCGTGCACGGCCGCCCAGCTCGCCACCACCGGCATCACGCTGATCGAAGAGCCCGACTGCCAGGGCGGGTGGGCGCTGGGCGTGGCGACCGCCTGTCCGCCGGAGGTCGCCCAGGCCGAGACCACCACGACCTCGATCGCCTGCACGACGAAGGAGGCGTTCCGCCTCGACGTCGATGGGTGGCACGCCGTCGGCACCGTCACCGCGGACTGCGCCGAGCACCTGACCCCGCTCGGCATGACGGGCGACACCGCCAAGCACTTCGTCGCGCCGTGCAACCCCGCCGACCCCTCGCTCGAGGGCGGCCAGATCTCACCCGGCGACTCCGGACCACGCGTCAGGGCGCTGCAGATCGCGCTGCTCAACCAGGGCTACGTGCTGCCGCTCGACAGCAGTTACGGACCGATCACCGAGGCGGCGGTCCTCGACGTGCAGGAGTCGAACGGCATCGACACGGTCGGATGGGCCGGCCCGAAGACCCGCGCCGTGCTGGGGATCTGAACCGTGCGCAGCCCGTCGTTCCTCGCCCACTGGCGGCGCACCGCCGCCCTCGGCGTCGCCGCGGCCGTCGGCATGGCGACGCTCGGCGCGGCGATGACGGCGAGCGCCGGCGCGCCGGGCCTCGACATCGCCGGCGCCAAGGCCGGCCTGGCCAGCTTCATCGCCACCAACCCGCCGTTGCCGGCCTCGGCGGCGGCGCCGACCACCGGCCCCCGCTGCCCGCTCGCCGACAACGGGCAGTTCGGCTACGCCCAGATCGACGGCGAGTTGCAGTCGGACACCGGCCAGACCGTTGCCGTGGTCCACTGCCGGTCGCAGTTCAGCGGCGCCTACTTCGCCTTCGACGCCAGCCCGTTCGGCAGCGGCCTGCCGATCGACCGGATCGCCCGGCGCTTCGGCGTGGGTCAGACCGTGTGGGTCCGCCCCGCCGGCCTGGAGGGCGTGATGACCGGCCGCTACCTCGTCGCCGGGCGCCTCACCTCGTGCATCGCGCTGTGGACCTCCGACGGCCTGGTGATCGGGTTCACGTTGACCGGCGCGTCGAGCGACGTCACGGCGAGCACGTGCGCGCGCCGCCTCGGCGACAGCGTCGGGACGATCGTGCACACCCTGGCCGTCGGTCTGCCGACGACGACCACGAGCACCAGCAGCACCACGACCAGCTCGACGACCTCGACCAGCACCAGCTCGACGACCTCGACGACGGCGCCCACCACCACGTCGACGACCACGACCTCGACGACCGCGCCGACCACGACGACGACCACATCAACCACGACGCTGCCGCCGACCACGACGACCACGTCCACCACCACGACACTGCCGCCGACGACGACGGAGCCGCCGACGACGGAGCCGACGACGACGGAGCCGCCGACGACCGAGCCGCCGACGACGGAGCCGCCGACGACGGAGCCGCCGACGACCGACCGCCACCGACGACGGAGCCGCCGACGACGGAGCCGCCGACGACGGAGCCACCGACGACGGAGCCGCCGACGACGGAGCCGCCGACGACGACGACCACGACGACGACGACGCTGCCGCCGACCACGACGACCACGACGACGACGACGACGCTGCCGCCGACCACGACGACCACGACGACGACGACGACCGCCGCCGACCACGACGACCACGACGACGACGCTGCCGCCGACCACGACGACCACGACGACGACGACGTGCCGCCGACGACGCGAGCCGCCGACGCACCACCGACGACGGTGCCGCCGACGACCGAGCCGCCGACGACCGACGACGCCACCGACGACGGAGCCGCCGACGACCGAGCCGCCGACGACCCCGCCACCGACGACCGAGCCGCCGACGACCCCGCCACCGACGACGGAGCCGCCGACCACCGCCCCGCCGACGGCGCCGCCCACCACGGAGCCGCCGACGACCACGACGACGATCCCGACGCAATCGGCGTGGCAGCTGATCCAGGCCGATCCGGATCTGTCGGCGTTCGCCCAGGCGATCGTCGACGCCGACCTGGTGGCGACGTTCGACGGCACGTCGCCCGCCAGCATCACGGTCTTCGCGCCGACCAATGACGCCATCGCCGACATCGCCGGCTTCGCCGACCTCGCCGCCGATCAGACGGCGTTGCAGCAGTTCGTGCTGGCCCAGGTCGTCGACGGCTCGTTCACCGCCGAGCAGCTGTGGCTGCTACCGGTCACGCCGCCGGCCCCGACCCCCGAGCTGACCGCGCTCAGCGGTGACGTGCTGGTGATCGACCCCGTGGCTCAGACGGTGAACTCGGTGCCGCTGCTGGCGCCGCTCGACCCGGCCGACCTCCCGCTCGACCGGCCGGCCACCAACGGCATGGTCCACGCCGTCGACACGGCGGTGGTGGTGCCCGTGATCACGCCACCGACCACGCGCCGGCCACGGAGCCCGCCGACCGAGCCGCAACCGCTCCCGACCGAGCCGCCGGCCCCGCCCCCCACCGCCTGAAGGCCCATCTGGTCACCCACGTTCTCGATATCGAGAACGTGGGTGACCAGATCGGCCGATGAGACGCAGAGTGACCAGATTGCGGCGGGGCGGGGTGGACGGTCAGGCGGAGAGGGCGGTCAGGGGGTCGACGTACGGGCTGCCCAGGAACTCGGCGACGGGTTCGTTGGTGACGGCGCCGGCGACGGTGTTGACGCCGAGGGCGATCGCCGGATCGCGACGGGCGGCTTCGGCGGCGCCGTGCACGGCGACCTCTTGGATGTACGCGAGCGTGGCGTTGGTGAGGGCGTACGTGCTCGTGTGCGGCACCGCTCCCGGCATGTTGCCGACGGCGTAGTGCACCACGCCGTGCTCTTCGTACACCGGGTCGTCGTGGGTGGTCTCGCGCGTGGTCTCGATGCATCCACCCTGGTCGACGGCGACGTCGACGATCACCGCACCGGTCTTCATGCCGCGCACCATGTCGTCGGTCACCACCACGGGCGCGCGCCCGCCGGCCACGAGCACGGCACCGATCACCAGGTCGGCGTCGGCCAGGCTGCGCTCGATCGCACCGCGGTTCGACGCCAGCGTCATGATCCGGCCCCGGTGGATCTGGTCGACCCACCGCAGCCGGTCGAGGTTCTTGTCGACGAGCACCACCTCGGCCTCCATGCCGGCGGCGATCCACGCGGCGTTCCAGCCGACGTTGCCGGCTCCGAGCACGACCACCCGCGCCGGGCGCACGCCGGGCGCGCCGCCCATCAGCACGCCGCGGCCCCCGTTGTGGCGCTCGAGGAAGTGGGCGCCCATCTGCGGGGCGAGCCGGCCGGCCACCTCGCTCATCGGCGCCAGCAGCGGGAGCGCCCCGTTGTCGAGTTGGACGGTCTCGTAGGCGAGCGCGGTCGTCTTCGCCGCGACCAGCGCCGCGGCGACCTCCGGGTAGGCGGCGAGGTGGAGGTAGGTGAACAGCGTGAGGTCGGGGCGCAGCAACGCCAGCTCGTCGCCCTGGGGCTCTTTCACCTTGACCACCATCTGCTGCGACCAGGCGTCGGCGGCGGTCGGCACGATGTCGGCACCCGCGGCCACGTAGTCCCCGTCGCTGATCGACGCCCCCGCGCCGGCGCCGGCCTCGACGTACACGTTGATGCCGTGGCGCTCGAGCTCGCGCACCCCATCGGGCGTCATCGCCACCCGGTGCTCGGCGGTCTTGATCTCCCTCGGCACCCCCACGGTGGCGATCACTGCCATGGCCGCAGCGTAGGCGCGGGCGTATGCCGGCTCGCCCACCGGTCTGGTACAACCGTTCCATGAAGGCACTGCGCAACTTCGTCAACGGACAGACGGTCGATGCCCGCGACGGCGCGACCACGGCGGTGGTCAACCCGGTGACGGGGGAGAAGTACGCCGAGGCCCCACTGTCGGGGCCGGCCGACATCGACGCGGCGATGGATGCGGCGGCGACGGCGTTCGATGGCTGGCGCGACGCCACCCCCTCGGTGCGGTCACTCGCCCTGTTCCGGATCGCCGATGCGGTCGAGGCCCGCGCCGACGAGCTGATCGCGGTCGAGGTGCGAGAACACCGGCAAGCCGGTGGCGCTGACCCGATCGGAGGAGGTCCCGCCGATGGTCGACCAGATCCGCTTCTTCGCCGCCGCCGCCCGCAACCTCGAGGGGCGCAGCGCCGGCGAGTACATGGCGAACATGACCTCGATGATCCGCCGCGAGCCGGTCGGCGTGTGCGCCCAGGTCGCGCCCTGGAACTACCCGATGATGATGGCGGTCTGGAAGTTCGCCCCGGCCATCGCCGCCGGCAACTCGGTGGTGCTCAAGCCGAGCGACACCACGCCGGCGTCGACGGTGCTGCTGGCCGAGATCGCCGCCGAGTTCCTCCCGCCGGGCGTGTTCAACGTGATCTGTGGCGACCGCGACACCGGCCGGTCGATGGTGGCGCACGACACCCCGGCGATGGTGTCGGTCACCGGTTCGGTGCGCGCCGGCACCGAGGTGGCGGCGAGCGCGGCGGCCGGGCTCAAGCGCGTGCACCTCGAGCTCGGCGGCAAGGCCCCGGTCGTGGTGTTCGATGACGCCGACATCGCCGCCGCCGCGGAGGGGATCGCCCTCGCCGGCTACTTCAACGCCGGCCAGGACTGCACCGCGGCCACCCGCGTGATCGCCGGTCCCGGGGTGTACGCCGACTTCGTCGACGCCCTCGGCGAGCAGGCCAAGGGCACCAAGACCGGCGCACCCGACGACGACGTGCTGTTCGGTCCGGTGAACAACCCGGACCAGCTCTCCCGCGTCGCCGGCTTCGTCGAGCGGACACCGGACCACGCCCGCGTCGTCACCGGCGGCTCACGGATCGGCGACACCGGCTACTTCTACGAGCCCACCGTCGTCGCCGACCTGCGCCAGGACGACGAGATGATCCAGAACGAGATCTTCGGGCCGGTCATCACCGTGCAGCGATTCGCCGACGAGGACGAGGCGCTGCGCTGGGCGAACGGCGTGCAGTACGGCCTGGCGTCGAGCGTGTGGACGAAGGACTTCGGGCGGGCGATGCGCATGGCCAAGCGGCTCGACTTCGGGTGCGTGTGGATCAACACCCACATCCCGATCGTCGCCGAGATGCCCCACGGCGGGTTCAAGAAGTCCGGCTACGGCAAGGACCTGTCGATGTACGGCTTCGAGGACTACACGCGGGTCAAGCACGTGATGGCCAACATCGCCAGCTGAACGACGCCGGGCGCGTGGCGCGAACAGCGGGCTAACCTCCGCCGACACACCGGTACGGCTCCCGGCGGGAGCCCGACGAAGAGGAGTTGGATGATCGACGAGCACGCGGCGGCAGCCACCGGATCGGCGGACGGCGACCCCGAGGCGGTGATCGTCCTCGACAACGTGCGCAAGGAGTTCGGGTCGTTCGTCGCCGTGGAGCAGGCCGACTTCGCCATCCGCAGGGGAGAGTTCTTCTCGTTGCTCGGTCCCTCCGGGTGCGGCAAGACCACGCTGCTCAAGATGATCGCCGGGTTCGAGCAGCCGACCAAGGGCCAGATCGTGCTCGAGGGCGTCGACGTGTCGCGGGTGCCGCCGTACCGTCGCAACGTCAACACGGTGTTCCAGCAGTACGCGCTGTTCCCGCACATGACGATCATCGACAACGTCGCCTTCGGGCTGCGGGCGAAGAAGGTCTCCGCCGGGGAGGCCCGCCGCCGGGCGCGCGAGATGCTCGACATCGTCAAGCTCGGCGAGTTCGCCAACCGCCGCTCGGGCCAGCTCTCGGGCGGCCAGCAGCAGCGCGTCGCCCTGGCCCGGGCGCTGGTGAACCTGCCGGCCGCGCTGCTGCTCGACGAGCCCCTCGCCGCCCTCGACCTCAAGCTGCGCGAGGCGATGCAACTCGAGCTCAAGCGGATCCAGCGCGAGGTCGGGATCACGTTCATCTTCGTCACCCACGACCAGGGCGAGGCGCTGACGATGAGCGACCGCATCGCGGTGATGAGCCGGGGTCGCGTCGAGCAGATCGGCACCCCGACCGACATCTACGAGGCACCGTCGAGCATCTTCGTGGCCGGGTTCATCGGCTCGGCCAACCTGCTGCCGGGACGCCTCGACGGTGCGACGTCGGGCGCACCGGTCGCCGTGCTCGACTCCGGCGAGCGCCTCGTCACTGCCCGGCGCCGGCGACGGCCGCGACGGCGATCCGGTCACCGTCATGTTGCGCCCGGAGCGGATCACCGTCGGCGGCGACCCGCCCGGCGACGGCCGCAGCCTGCTGGCGGTCGTCAAGGACGTCATCTTCCAGGGCTCGTCGATACGTCTCATCGCCGAGGCCGCCGGCGGGACCGAGATGCTCGTCACGATGGAGAACGACAGCGACGAGGCCGCCCCGGTGCCCCGACCGGGCGAGCCGATCACGATGCGCTGGGCACCCGGCGCTTCCTATCTGCTCCAGGGCCGCTCCGAGATCGTCGGTGCCACCACGACCGACGTCGACGAGGTGCAGGCGACGATGGACGGCAAGGACGTCTCCACCGTCACCGCCGCCGCCGACGGCGAGGGGACCGCCTCCGACGCCGCCACGCCAGCGGTCGACGACGACGGCGGGTCGCGTGTCAACCGCCGGGCGCTGTTGATCGGCGGAGGCGTGGTCGCCGTTGCGGCGGTGGGTGCGGTGCTGCTGTCCGGGGTCGGCGGCGGCGGCGGGTCCGACGCGGCCGCCAACGCCGGCGACGAGAGCGCCGGCGGGGGCGTCGGCCAGGGCGCGAGCAACGTGCGCATCCTCAACTGGACCGAGTACATCGACCCGACCGACGGATCCGACAAGGGGACGGTCGACCGCTTCAGCGACGCCACCGGGATCTCGGTCGACTACTCCGAGACGTTCAACGACAACAACGAGGTGTACGCCAAGGAGTTCGCCGCCTACCTCGATGCCGGCAACCCCACGCCGTGGGACATCGCCATGCCCACGTACTGGATGGCGGCGCGCCTCAAGAGCCAGGGCTGGCTGGCCCCGCTGCCGTTCAACCTGATCCCCAACTACGTCAACCTCGACCCCAGCTACCTGAACCTCGACTGGGATCCGGGCGCCAAGTACCACCTGCCGTGGCAAGCCGGGTTCACCGGCATCGCCTACAACTCCAAGGTCACCGGCCGCGAGCTGACCAAGATCAGCGACCTCTTCGACCCCGAGTTCAACGGCAAGATCGGGTTCTTCACCGAGATGCGCGACTCGGTCGGCCTGGTGATGCTCGCCCAGGGCAACGACCCGGCCGAGGCCACCGAGGAGACGATGAACCAGGCCCTCGACAAGATCCAGGAGCTGACCGACAGCAACCAGATCCGTCGCTTCACGGGCAACGACTACCTCCAGGACATCCAGAACGGGAACTTCGCCGCCTGCATCGCCTGGTCCGGCGACATCGCCCAGACCGCCAACCCCGACGTCCACTTCGTGTTCCCCGAGGAGGGGGCGATGGCGTGGTTCGACACGATGGTCATCCCGATCGAGGCGCGCCAACGGGGTGGCCGCGGCGGCGTGGATGAACTTCGTGTACGACCCGGTCAACGCGGCGCAGATCACCAACTACGTGCAGTACGTGAGCCCGGTCCGCGGCGTGCGTGAGGAGCTGAAGAAGATGGGTGGCGACGCCGCCGCCCTCGCCGACAACCCGCTGCTGTTCCCCGACGACGCCACGCGGGCGAACACCTACGTGTTCGCCGACCTGCCGCCGGAGCTCGACCAGCAGATCACCGACCGCTTCGTCACCATCACCGGGGGTTGAGCATGGCCCGTGCCGTCGTCGACAACCGGGCCCAGAAGCCGGCTCGATGGGCGCCGTACATGATGTCGCTGCCCGGCCTGCTGTGCCTCTACCTGTTCTTCATCGTCCCGTTGGTGACGCTGCTCAAGATCGCCCTCTCGGTTCGGGTCCCCGGTGGCGGTACCCAGGTCGAGTTCAGCTGGGAGTGGGCCAACTTCTCGCGGGCGTTCACCGACTTCGGCAGCCAGCTGTGGCGGGCGTTCACCTACGCCGCGCTGGCCACGATCCTGTGCGTGCTGATCGCCTACCCGATCGCCTACTTCATGGCGTTCAAGGCCGGCAAGTGGGCGAACCTCATGCTCGGGCTGGTGATGGTGCCGTTCTTCACCAGCTTCCTGCTGCGCACCATCGCGTGGCAGTCGCTGTTCGCCGACGAGGGCCCGGTGCTCGGGGTCGTCAACCGCCTGCATCTCATCGCCGTGACCGACGCCCTGCACATCACCACCGACGGCAAGATCATGAACACCGCGGCGGCGGTGATCGGCGGCCTGACCTACAACTTCATGCCGTTCGCCCTGTTGCCGATCTACGTGAGCCTGGAGAAGGTCGAGCACAACCTCGTCGACGCCGCCTCCGACCTGTACTCGAGCTTCCCGCGCACGTTCCGCAAGGTGATCTTCCCGCTGTCGCTGCCCGGCGTGTTCGCCGGCACGCTGCTCTGTTTCATCCCGGCGGCGGGCGACTTCATCAACGCCGAGCTGCTCGGCAACCCGCAGAACCCGGTGATCGGCGGCGTGATCCAGTCCCGCTTCCTGAAAGCGGGGGACTACCCGACAGCGGCGGCGATCAGCTTCGTGCTGATGGCGATGATCATGACCGGCGTGCTGATCTACGCCAAGTTCCTCGGCACCGAGGACATCGCGTGATGAGGCACATCAAGTGGGGGACCGTCGCCCTCTACATCGTCACGTTCGGCGGGCTGCTGTACCTGTTCGTGCCGCTGGTGACGATCGCGGTGTTCACCTTCAACGACCCGACCACCAAGTTCAACACCACGTGGGAGGGGTTCACGTGGGACAACTGGCTGCACCCCTTCAAGGAGAAGGCGTTCACCGACGCCCTGATCGAGAGCCTCAAGGTGGCGTTCGTGGCGTGCACCGTCGCCACGGTGCTCGGCAGCCTGATCGCCCTGGCGCTGGTGCGCTACCGCATGTTCGGCAGCACGACGATCAACGTGCTGCTGGTGCTGCCGCTGACCACGCCCGAGATCGTGATGGGTGCCTCGCTGTTCACGCTGTTCTTCAACCAGGGCGTCGAGCGGGGGTACTGGACGATCGTGATCGCCCACGTGATGTTCTGCCTCAGCTTCGTGGCCCTCACGGTGAAGGCGCGCCTGCGCGGCGGCGACTGGATGCTCGAGGATGCGGCGATGGACCTCGGCTCGCCGCCGTGGCGCACGTTCTGGAAGATCACCCTGCCGATCATCACGCCCGGCGTCGTGGCGGCGTTCCTGCTCTCGCTCGCGCTGAGCATCGACGACTACATCATCACGTCGTTCGTCGCCGGCCCGACGATCACGTTCCCACGGCGCGTGTTCGACTCGGCGCGCATCGCCCTGCCGCCACAGGTGCACGTGATCGCGACCATGATCATGCTCACGGCGATCTTCATCATCCTCGCGGCCACGATCGCGGGCAACCGCCGAGACGCCAAAGCGGGCTGACGGGCTAACGTCACGGCGGACATGGCACGACACGAGGCCCCCCGAATAGCCATCGCCCCGGCGGCGGCCCCGGCATGGATGACCGAGGCGGTCGAGGAGGGCGGCGGTCACGTCGTGCCGTTGGCCGAGGCCGAGGGCCTGATCTGGGGCGACGCCCACCGCTCCGACGGCCTGCGCGAGGCCCTCGACGAGGGACGTCACGTCGCCTGGGTGCAGCTGCCGTTCGCCGGGGTCGAGCGCTTCCGCCACGTGCTCGACGACGAGCACGTGTGGGTCTGCGGCAAGGGCGTGTACGCCGAGCCGGTGGCCGAGTTGGCGCTCACGCTCGGACTCGCCGGGCTCCGCGGGCTGGGCACGTTCGCCCGGGCGTCGTCGTGGGGCGGGCCGCAGGGAGCCAACCTGCAGGGTGGGCGGGTGACCATCCTCGGCGGCGGTGGCATCACCGAGGCGCTGGTGCGGCTGCTCGAGCCGTTCGACTGCCACATCACGGTCGTGCGTCGGATGGTCAACGACATGGACGGCGTCGACGACGTGTTGGAAGCCGACCGCTACGCCGACGCCCTGCCGGGGGCCGACCTGGTGGTGCTGGCGCTGGCCCTGACCGCCGAGACCGAGGGGATCATCGCCGCCGACGAGCTGGCCCTGATGGAGCGCCACGCCTGGCTCGTGAACGTGGCCCGCGGTGGGCACGTCGTCACCGACGACCTGGTCACGGCGCTGCGCGACGGTGTCATCGGGGGCGCCGGGCTCGACGTCACCGACCCCGAGCCGCTCCCGCCCGACCACCCGCTGTGGTCGCTGCCGAACTGCATCGTCACGCCGCACGTCGGCAACACGCCCGACATGGCCAAGCCGTTGCTGTTCGAGCGCATCGCCACCAACGTGCGCCGCTTCGGCGCCGACGAGGAGCTGATCGGGCTGGTCGACGTCGAAGCCGGCTACTGACGCCGCGCCGCTAGCGTCGGGCTCATCTCGCACTACGACGTCCTCGGCGTGCCGACGACGGCCTCGGCGAACGAGATCCGCGAGGCCTATCGGCGGGCGGCGCGGCGGCTGCACCCGGACCAGGCCGCGCGGTCGGGAGCGCCGGCCGGTGCGTCGACGGCGATGGCCGACGTCAACGAGGCGTACCGGGTGCTGCGCGACCCGGCGCGCCGCGCGGTCTACGACGCGTCGTTGCGTGGTCGGTCGAGCGCGGTCCCGCCGCCGGTCGCCCGACCGGTCGCCGCGTCGGTGCCGACACGCCCGGCATTCGACCTCGCGGAACCGGCCCGCTATCCCTGGAAGCTGGTGCTGGCGATGGCCGCGCTCGGCATCACCATCGTGCTCATCGGCGCCGCGCTGGTGCGCCCGGCACCGCCGGCGCGGCCGGACAACATCCTGCAGACGGGCTCGTGCGTGGCGATCGAGTACACCGGCGACGCTCGCGAGGTGAACTGCACCGGCCACGGAGACCTCGTCGTGCGCACGATCGTGCGCTTCGATCAGGCCTGCCCGTTCGGCACGTCGGCACACCGCGACCGCCAGGGCCTCGGCAACGCGTGCGTCGAGCCGGGCCCGGACTCCGGCTCGGCGGGCTGACCACCACCCCGTCCGCTCGGCCGGCCGGGTGCCGCGCAGGGCGACGACGCGTCGGGACGCACGGGGGACGCGTCCCTGCGTGCAATCCGAGGCTCGAATCCACGTGGCGACGCTCGCCCGTGGGGCAAGCGCAGGGTCGGGTCCACGCGCTGAGGAAGGGGTGGGGAATCGAGATGCCCGTCGACCTCTGGTTCCCGCTCGCGGTCTACTACGACGATCTCGCCGAGGCCGGCGCTCACCGGGACGAGTACGTGGCTGCCGTGTACGAGTCGTTCGCCCGATCGTTGCGATCGTGGGGCCGCGGCCTGGACCGGCGACGTGCACGGCGAGGACTGGATCCACGACGATCCGCGGTTCGAGTGGCTGACCGGCGCCGTCGGGGCGCACGCCTGGACCTACCTCGAGCGGCTCGGGCACGACGTCGGCGAGCTCGACGTGCACGTCCAGCGGGCGTGGCCCGTGGTGTCGGCGCCCGGACAGTGGGTCGCCGGGCATGCCCACCACAACGCCCACCTCGAGCGCGGTGTACTTCCTCGCTGCCGCGCCGAACAGTGGGGTGCTGCGCTTCGCCAACTCGTCGCGTCCCAACGAGCTGTCGCCCGGTGCCGGCTCCGGGACGACCGGCGCGTACCGCGAGTGGAACCCGCTCAACTTCGGTGGCTCGGAGTACGCACCGGTCGAGGGTCGGCTGGTGCTGTTCCCGGCGAAGCAGCGTCACGAGGTGCTGGCGAACGAGTCCGACGCGGATCGACTGTCGATCTCGTTCGACCTGGTCGTGAGCACACGCGCCGGCCGCCCGGGCGGCGTGCACGAGTTCCTGATGCCGCCGCCCGAACGGTGGCGCCGGCTCCCGCGTCCCGAGCCGACCGGGACGCTGCGCGCCGACCGCCCGCTCGATCTCGCCGCGCTCGCCCGGCGGGCGTCCGACCTCGACGCCTGGACGCTGCCCGCGGTCGACAGCCACCCGCTGTGGGCGACGGCGATCCATCGCCACTGCGCGAGTGAACAGGACTGGCGGGAGCACAGCCGTGCCACCGCCGCTGAAGGATCGCCAACCGTCGATCCGCGGCCGGTGCTCCCCGACGCGGCGAACTGGACGACGTACCGGGCGGCAGTGGACCGCACGTACGACCACCTGGTCGGCCTCGGCGTGTCGACGAACGGGGCGACGGTCACGCCGGCGACGATCGGAGCGGGCGGCGAGCCCGACGGCCCGTACGCCCGATCGAGCACCGATCTCATCGTGTACGTGCGCCTCGACGACACCGCGGCGACCTGCGCCATCGAGCTCGAGGAGGGCGCCGCCCCCTCGACGCTCGAGCCCCGGTCGATGGCCGTCGTCAGCGGTTACCGCCGCCACCGGCTTGCCGGCGGTGACGTCACCGTGCTGCGCTTCGGGGTCGACGTGCCGTCATTGGCGCGGCCCGGGCGCCCCGATGCGGCCTCGGTCGACGACCGCACCGCCTTCCTCGCGGCGACGGCGCTGCCCCTCGACGCGCCGCGGCCGTCGAGCACGGTGATCGCGGCAAAGCTCGAGCGGGCGAGCCGGCATGAGCGACGCGACCGACGCCGCGGCCGCTGCACCGTGTCGCAGAAGTTCCTCGTCGACGGCGCCGATCCACGCGGCGCGACCGACGCCGAGCGGCAGGTGATCCGCTCGCACGGCACCACCGACGAGGCGGTCGTCGATCGCCTGACCGACGTCGTCCATCGCCTCGCACTGTTCGATGCGCAGCAGTGTCGCGACCTGGTCGCCTACGGCCGGCAGCGGATGACCGCGATCGTGCCGGATTCGGTCGACGGCGATCCCGAGTACCAGGTCGACCTCGGCGTCGAGCAGCTCGCCGAGATCGTCGGCGCGTCCGCCGTCGATCGACTGCTCGCCCTCCCGCAGCAGCACGGTGGCTTCGACCGTGCTCCCGCGCCGGGCGTGGCGTTGTTCCTGCGCGTCTTCTCGCCCGACACGCGTGCCCACATCGCCTTCCACACCGACGTGTCGTCGTGGACGGCGAACGTGCCCCTCGACGCGCCCGACGATGCAAGCGGGGGACGGCTGTTGATGCTGTACGGCGGCGCACTGCGCGATGAGCCCCGCGTGCAGGGCGAGGTGTTGAGCCACCGCAACGACCTGGTTCACGGCGTGAGCCGGGTCGAGCGCGGCGAACGGTGGTCACTGATCGCCCTGTTCCCGCCGTCCGACGAACAGCACTGCCGGGACACGACCACAGACGACGACCACCACGAGACGGAGGAGATGGCATGCCATTCAGCGACCTGACGCCCGAGCAGAAGGAGGCGTTCCGCGCCCGATGCCGCGCTCGCCGGTATCGATCCCGCGAACGTCGTCGAACGGATCGGTCCGAACACCCACCAGGGCCCCGTCGTGCTGAGCGCCGACGCCGCGGTGTCGGCGATCCCGCCGCACATGAAACGCATCGAGAACGTCGACGAGATGAAGGCGGTCACCGGCAACCAGGACGCGCACTACGAGACCGGGCTGCTGGCCGAGCACCACACGATCCCGTCGCCCTGGCCGGAGGATCGCACGGAGGTCGACGAGGACGAGTTGACGCCGGAGGAGCGCGCCACCATCCACCACGCCCACCTGGTGTGGCTGTACGGCAACTCCAAGTCCGTGAGCTCGTACCGCGACGTGATCAACGCCCTCGAGTACCCGCGCGACATCCCGGTCTTCGCCGCCCTCGACGTCGACATCACCGCGGCCAACAGCCCGTACGTGATCGACGCCGACGACAGCGGCCACATCTACGGCACCGTGACCATCTACGACGGCGGTTCGATCCAGTTCAACGGCAACGTCGACCTCAACTGTCAGCAGATGGTGCAGAGCGACCAGTCCGGCCCGGCGAGCTGAAGACGACGCGATGGCCGATCACCCATTCATCAACAAGGGCGCCGACGGCGCCGACAACACCAACGCCCAGCCGCCCGGCCTGCCACCCACCATGGCCCCGGCGGGGGCGGGTTCGCCCGGCGTGGACACCTCCAACGGCAAGGACTGTGGCACCTACGCCCAACCAGGCGATCCGGGCAAGCAGGGCAACCCCGGCATCGACGGCGCCGACGGTGGCGTGCCGGGGAATGCCGGCCAGATCAAGATGAACATCACCGAGATGACCGGGAGCTACTCCTTCGTCGTGCAGGGCGGCAACGCCGGCGGCGGCAGCAAGGGCGGCAAGGGCGGGATCGGCCAGGACGGCGGCGCCGGTGGGGCGAAGAGCTCGCGCTGCTCCCCCGGCAACCAAGGACCGGCGGGCGCCGGCGGCCTGGGCGGCAACGGCGGCAAAGGGCCCAACGGCGGCGACGCCGGCAACATCTACGTCACCTACACCACCGGCAACCCGGCGCCCACGTTCTCGGCGACCATCGCCGCCGGCAAGGGCGGCACCGGTGGGGCGCCCGGCGACGGGGGCGATCCCGGCACGGGCATAGGAGGGGGCGGATCGCTCGGCGCCGGCAAGTACGGCGACACCGGCAAGGCCGGCTCCAACGGGCAGATGTTCGTCAACGGCCAGCCGGTCAAGAACGACAACGGAGGTTGACATGGCGTCGACATTGATGGCTGTGGGCGCGTCGGCCGCCGACGTACCCAACGCCAACCCATTGCCGCGGGGCATCGGCGGCGCGCCGCTGGGCGCGGCAGGTGACGGCGCGCCCGGCAAGGCCGGGTTGTTGCACTGCGAGCAGCCGGCCGGCCGGGGCCAGCCCGGCAACGACGGGGGCACCGGTCCGGCGGGGTCGCCGGGTGGCAACGGCGACAGCGTGTACGCGCTGAAGCTGTACTGCGCGGAGTACTCCGGGGGGATGCTCACCCTGCTCAACCACGGCGGCAACGGCGGCCGGGGCGGCGACGGCGGACCGGGCGGCAGTGGCAGCGCCGGCGGCAACGCCGGCAAGCAGCCCAAGCACTGCCGCGACGTGATCGCCGGCGGCCGCGGCGGCAGCGGAGGGCAGGGCGGGCGCGCCGGCACCGGCGGCGACGCCGGATCGGCCGGCGATGTCAAGGTGCTCCTCGGCTCGGCCCTCGGCGCGCCGCCGGTGAACGTCGACTCGGCGAGCGGGCAGGCCGGCCTGCAGGGCACGCCCGGCGGGGCGGGCACACCCGGCCACGGCGGCCGCAACAGCGACGGCTCGCACGCCGCCGACGGGGTCGACAACGGCGGAGGGCCGCCGGCAAGCGCGGGCAAGGCTGGCTACGGCGGGTCGGTGAGCGTCGCGACCGATCCCAAGGCCGCACCGCGGTCGCTCACGATCTCGATCGTCCCGCGCCGGCACGGTTGAGCACTGGCGCCGTTGCGGTGACGTTCCTGGGCAAGTGGTCGTGGTCGAGGGAGACCGGATCGGTGCAGATCGACGCGGCGACCGGCAACCTCGTCGTCGGTCCGTCCCCGAAGGACGGCTCGGACCGCTTCAACGCGTACGGCACCAGCGCGGCGTTCACGTTGCAGGCGAGCAACGGCCGCTACGTCGTCCTCGCCGGGACGACCTACGTCGCGTCGAAGGGCCCGACCGATGCCGTCAACCGTTTCTCGCACGCCGACGCGGGTAACGGCACCGTGCGGGTCGTCGACCTCGGGGCGGCCGACGGCGCTGCCCAGCAGCTGTGGGAGTGCACGGGCGCGACACTGGTGCCCGTCGCCCGGTCGGACTCGCCGCCGGCCACGACCGTGTTGACCAAGAACGTCGTCACGGTCGGGCTCGACACGATCCTCGACACCGGGTTCGAGTCGCCCCAGCCCGACCTGTGCTGGGTCGACCTCAGCGACACCGACTTCACGCCGGCAGGGATGCTCGACCTCTCCCAGGCCGACCTGTCGCACGCCGACCTGTCGGGAAGCACCTTCCCGGACGACACCTCGTTCCAGACCGCCATCGCACCCGGCGCCGACTTCACCAAAGCGGTGCTGCCGGGGTGCCAGTTCGACGGGGCAACGCTCACCAAGGCCACGTTCACGCAGGCGAAGATGCCGGGTGCCGACCTCAACGGCGCCGACCTGACCGGCGCCACGATGACCGGTGCCGACATGACCGAGGCGGTCAACCTGGCCGACACGAAGTTCATCGGCGCCACGCTGACCGGCGCCACTCTCAAGGGCACGATGAACATCGGCCCCACGACGTTCGCCGGGGCGACGCTCACCGACGTCGATTTCCGCGGCGCATCGGTGACGGAGAAGATGGACCTGACCGGCGCCGATCTCACCGGAGCGAAGCTGTGCAACCCCGACGACGGCCGCGTCGACGTGTTCGGCCAGCAGCTCATCATCACCGCCGCCACGAACTTCAGTCGGGCCACCCTCCGCTACCTCGACCTCAGCGGGTTCGACCTGTGCGACGTCAACTTCGCCCACGCCGACCTCACCGGGTGCAAACTCGATCGGGCCAAGCTCGACCGCACGAACTTCGGCTTCGCAACCCTCGACGGGGCCACTCTCACCGGCGGGATCTCGATGCACGGCGCCAACCTCGCAAACGCCAGCCTGCGCGGCGCCGACCTCACCGGTGCCGAGCTCGGTGCCGTGAGCCAGTTGTTCCGCGTCGGCGCCGACACCGACGGATACGCCGCGTTCCTGGCGGCGTTGCAGCAGGGCAACGTCGATGCGGTGAGAAAGGTGTTCGAGGCGAACGAGCGCGCCCTGGGTACCAGCGCGCTCGTCCGTCCGATGGTGTTCGCGCCCGACAAGGCCTGGCAGGTGGAGGACGCGGCGAACGTCTATTCCGTCTTCCTCGAGCCGCTGGGGGGCTCGACGTCGCTGAACGTGTACCAGCCGACGACTCCCACGGTCTTGTCCAACGCCTTCATGGTCGACATCAACCTCAAGTCGGCGAACCTCTACGGCGTGCGGGCGTCGGGCGTTCAGCTCTACGCCACCGTCGGCCAATCGGTCAACCTGAACCAGGCGAAGATCAACGGCCTCCAGGCCAACAACGCCAATCTCGGCAACATCGATCTCAGCTCGGCGAACCTCGCCGGCTGCAACTTCGACTACGCCGTGTTGACCAAGGCCAACTTCACCGGAGCGACGTTGAGCGTCGACGCCAACGGTGGCCAGCCATCGTTCAACGGTGCCAACCTGCAGGGCGCCGTGTTCGACGGCGCCACCATGCGCGACGTGATCCTGGCCAACGCCGCCGTCGCGGTCGCCAACCCCAACGACGCCAAGCGGCTGGGCGGCGTGTTCCAGTTCGAGGTCGACGCCGACCGCGCCGGGCTGGTCGTGCCGCAGCTGCAGGCGGCGTCGCCCGACCCGGCGGCCAAGCCCAAGGATCCCAAGCACGTGTTCTCGGTACCGGTCGGCCTGCTGCCCAAGCTCGGCGCGACCGGGCCGGTGCCGAAGGGGCTGATCACGGCGTTCGGTGATGCCGGGATCACGCTGGCCGCGGACGCCGTGCTGGTGGTGCTCACCACCGAGCTGTTCTGGCGGGTCACCGACGATGCGACGACGTACGCGATCTGCCCGGGTTTGACCGACGAGGCCACACCGGCACTCGGCGTAGCGAAGGGCCAGCAGCAGTACACGCTGTCGGCCGACTTCTACCTGCCGCTGAGTCTGCAGGCGAGCCTGCGCAACGGACCGGTGGCGAAGGCCGTCGTCGATGCCTTTGCAGCCGCGAAGTCGCCGCTCGGTGCCGGCGCGACGGTCACGACCGACCAGCACGCCACGGTGTGGCAGGTGATCAGCGGCAGTGACACGTACACGCTCTGGATCGCCTTCAACTCGTCGGCGCTCGGCGTGAGCGTGACACTCGTCGGGCGGCCGAGCATTCCCAACGTCATCGCCCTCTTCGGCGAGTACTCGATCGCCCTCGGCCAGCGCGCCGCATCTCGCGCATCGACGGCGGCGGGTGGGCGATCGACAACGACAGCGAAAACCCGTTCACCTCGTCGCTCGGGTACATCACGTTCAACCTGTTCCAGAACGCCTCTGGCGGCCTCGACGTCTTCGGCAGCCTGGTGCGCATCGTGCGCTCGACCTCCTCGGGAACGCAGGAATTCCACAACATCCCCTGCGAGACGACGCGGCTCGGCACCCGTGAGCTGGCCGGCACCGGCACGGTGTGCCCGAACGGCGCCACGGTCACCGCCAACCAGGGGGACAAGCTGCCGTTCGCCCAGTGGCTGTGGGCGCGCTATCTGTCCCGCCCGCCACGTGTGTGCCCGATCCCAAGGGCAACTTCACCTGCCCGTCCTGAACCACGAACGATCCCGCACGGGCTGATCCGTGCCCCGACCACGAGGAGCTCCATGCCCACGCAGCCCGCCACCCTTCACTTCGACCTGTCGGACTTCTCGCCGACCTGGATTTCCGGATGCTGCACGGTGTCGCGGGCGGGACACGCCTCGCCCGGTACGCCGACGCGCCGTCCAAGCTGGAGGAGCACCACGCGGCAAACCCGGCGCTGGCCGTCATCCCCGACTCACGCCTGGCGAACCTCACGCACTACGTGGAGGACGTGCACCTCCCGACGCGCGGGGTGTACCGCCACCAGGTCGTGTTCCCCTCGCTCGACGACCATCCCCTGCCCGAGCTCGCCATGGTGTTCGCCACATCGGTGCCGACGACGTGATGCACGCGCTCACCCGCATGCCGGCGTATCAGGACAAGCGGGCGGGACACCTCGTGACGGCGACGTACGGAGTTGAGCACGACGCTCTGCTCGCCAACTATGCGGCGATCCACAGCGGCGCGCGTGGATAAAGCCGCCGGGGGTGACCGCCAGGACCTCGTGCGCAGCCACCGGAGATCGGCACGGTCAACGGCGTCGTGGCCAAGTACGTGCTCGACACCTACGTGAGCGAGGGCATCGCCTTCAGCGAGCTGGTGCAGTACTTGCAGCAGTACCCGGCCGGCACCGACAACCAGTGGTACAACAAATCGTGGTCGATGTGGGCGCGAACGGCAGCCGACGGTGCCGGCCGCCGTCAACACCGACCTCACGTTCAAGGGTGGCGGTGCACCAAATGGCCGACGCCTCCGGGCACGTGAAGCTCGGCATCTACACGTACGTGCTGACCGACGAGTATGATCCGCCGGTCAAGTCGAAGCAGGGCCCGGCGTGGTCGGCGCCGCCGGGCCGGTGGTGAAGGAGGTGCTGCAGCGCACGAAGGACGACGACACGTTGAACGGGCTGCTGTGGTCGAAGCAGAACGGCACCACCGAGAAGTGACGACGACGTGGCGGCGCCACGGCCGGTCCTCGTTGCGGCGGCGGATGTGGCGGCCCGGCGGCGGTGATGGTGGCCGGGTCTCCGCAGCCACGGGCTTCGCGTGAAAGACGTCACCGCCGGATACGGCCTCTGGTACTACGACGGCGACATGGGCTTCGATGCGCAGACCAAGACGCTGACGCTGCCGGTGAAGAACTGGTACAGCCGGTATCTCGGCGCCTACGTCGAGTTCCAGAAGCAGGACGGGACCTCGATCAAGCGGTCGGACATCACGGCGACCAACCAGCCGACCGAACAAGCTCTTCACATGGCAGGACCAACTGCCGTTCGAGGCCGTGCGCTCGTTCGTCGAGCGTCTGATACCAAGAACTACCTCACCTGGCTCTCGTAGGGAGCGGCGGTGTTCGGCGCGCCGGTGCTCTTCCTGACCAGCGCGCGATCTCAAGTTCCTGTGGCCGACGATGCCACACGAGCTGTGCTGCGCTTCGGCGGCCTCGGCTGCGCAGCCGGCTTCTCCGACTGGGACAGCGACGTCGACATCGTCGGCGTCTCGGCACAGGGCTAGTCAACTACGGCGTCGGCACCGTCATGTTGTTCGTCGGCGTCTACGTGACAACCGATCATCAAGTACTTCAAGGACGAGTGGGGCATCGGGTTCTACGCAGTCGCCGGCACGATCGGCGCCACTGGACTGGTCGTCGGCGGCGCGTTGCACGACACGTCTTCGGCAAGGCGATCCTCTCCAAGCTCGCCGGCTTCGCAGCCAGCGGCGCCTTCGGAGTCATTGCAGACATCGCCATCACAGACTACGCGAAGAAGGCGGCCGAGCGGATGGCCGAGGCGGCCGGCGAGATGGCCGCGAGATGACGGCCGAGGAAGCTCTCGAGCAGGTGCACGCTGCGGGATGGGCGCTGAAGATCGCCAGCATCGCAGCTGACGTGGCCGCCTGGCGGCGACACGATCGAGTGCGTGCTGTCGCCGGAGATGTATGAGCTAGACGTGCTGCGCACGATGGACCTGACGGTCACCGTCACTCCGACCCGAAGCACGGCAAGGATGGGTTCAAGCCGGTGTGGCCGCTGGTGAGCGATCACTACGTAGTGCGCGTGACGTATCCGGGCAGCAACGGCACCGCCGGGGGCACCACCTACACGCTGGCAGGGCCGATGCCGGCAGCACGACAGCGATCACCGTCACCTTCACCGGTATCCCAGCCGGCGGCAAGATCGACGTCACCGGCAACATCTACTCCATCACCGACTGGCTGTGCGGGCACTGGGACAGCGGCTGGATCAACGCGTTCCGACGCCACCAGCAAGCTGTCGACGGGCGGAGCGATCAAGGAGGAGCTCGTCGCTCACCCACACCACCTACAGCCAGAAGCAGACGATCGCTACTCGGCGGCGCAGAAGCACTACTGGGACGTTACATCGGTAAAATGGTTCCGGCGCTAGCGCGAAGTTCGGGTGAGCGATCCGGGCTACATCATCACCGACCTCGACGCGGGGACCGTCGACGAGAAGTTGATCGTCGACTTCTACCACTCGGGCTATGGCGCGCGGACGACGTGCCGGGCGACTACACGGTCACGACGACGCAGGCCGGAAGCTCTGGCTGGTCACCAACACCAAGAGCCAGGCCAGTTCGACCTGCGCCTGCTGCCGACCGCTACGACATGATCAGCTGTACGTGTACGTCACCGCCTCGTTGACGGTGACGCGCGGCCAAGGGATCGGCGTGGATGATCGAAGACACCACGAACGCACGCGGTACGAGGTGAGCGCGCGGCCGGCGGTGGCGACCTGACGGTGCAACAGGTCGTGTCGTACATGCCGTTGCGGGATCAGAGCGACACGGTGACGTACCTCGACGTGGCGGTCGAACCGAAGGGGTACATCTACGTGCTGATGGTGACGCAGAAGTCCGACCCACCGACGTTCTCGCTCGACATCTACAACCCGGACGGATCGGTGCTGCTCACCGAGCCGCAGTCCGGTGTGAACGCCGAGCGCCTCACCGTCGACCAGTGGCGTTCGCTGTTCACGCTCAACCTCAACGTCGTCCTCGGCCCCAACGGTCGCACCGAGCCGGGCGTGAGCGTGTGGCAGCCGTCGACGCCCGACAGCTGACCCCGTCCTGACATCGCACGCAGAGGAGTACCCGTGACACCGATCCTGCCCCAGGTCAAGAACATCGTGATGCTGATGCTCGAGAACCGCTCGCTCGACAACCTGCTCGGCTGGTTGTACGACGGCGACGCGCCCGAGCACGTCTTCCCGCGCAACAGTCCAGCCGCCTACGACGGCCTGGTCGCCGGTCGCTACTTCAACCCGGCGAAGAAGTGGCGGGGTCGAGCAGTACCCCGTGGTGCCGGTGCCGGACGACCTCGGCAGCGACCTCGACCGGGTTCCCGCCTACGACCCCTACGAGCCGTTGAAGGAGGACGACGACTGGAACGGGGTGATGAACCAGCTCTACGGCGACGCCAACCGCATCTCGGGGCTGCCGAACAACGACGGCCCGGAACCGGGCATGCTCGGCTTCCTCCAGGACTACTACTCCGACGTACATGCTGAGCTGGAAGGGGCTCGACATCCTGTGGGCGTACACACCCAGCCAGATGCCCGTGATCAACTGGCTGGCCCGGAACTACGCCGTGAGCGATCAGTGGTTCTGCTCGGTCCCGTCGCAGACGAACCCGAACCGGGCGTTCTCGCTGTGCGGCACCTCGCTCGGGCGCGAGAGCAACCTCGTCCTCGTCGGCCGTCGAGCAGTTCGACGTGACGACGGTGTTCAACCAGCTGGCCACCGCCGGCAAGAGCTGGGGCCTGTACTTCACCGACGTGTGGAAGGAGAACAAGTCCTACACCGAGTACACCTTCCCGTGGATCTCCCAGGCCGCCGGCAGCTCGGAGATCGCCGACATCCCGACGTTCATGAAGCGGGCCAAGGACGGGCAGCTTCCCCAGTTCACGTATCTCGAGCCGACGTGGGGCTACGGCAAGGGCACGCTCTACAAGCAGGGCACCGACTACCACCCGCCGACACGACTGCGTCCGGGCGAGCAGTTCCTGGCGGACGTGTACGACGCGATCCGACAGGGCCCGCAGTGGAACGAGACGCTGTTCGTGGTGACGTTCGACGAGCACGGCGGCACCTACGACCACCGTCCGCCGCCGAAGACGATCAACCCGGGATCACAGCGCGGCGCCTCGGGGTTCAACTTCGACCGCCTCGGCGTGCGTGTGCCGACGATCCTGGTGTCGCCATTCGTCGAGGCCGGGACGGTCTTCCGTGCGCCCGACGGCAGCGCTCACCCCTTCGACCACACGTCGCTGTTGAAGACGCTGCTGATGTGGGCCGGCGTCGATCCGGCGTCCGCCGGCATGGGCGCCCGGATGCCGGTCGCGCCGACCTTCGAGGGTGTGCTCGCCGACGATCACGTGAACGTCCACGCCGCCCGCCCCGAGGCAGCCGCGGCCGCCGCGGCCGAGCCCGACGAAGGGATGGTGAACCACCTGCTCGAGGGGGTGCCGTTCGCCGCGACGAAGGCGATCGTCGACGCCGCCGACGACGTCGCGGAAGTCGAGGCCGGGGTCAGCCGCTACCGGGCCGACCCGGAGGCGTTCGAGGCGTCACTCGACCCGGCTCCGGCTGAGGTCGGGCAGTCGTCGCCGCCGGGGAGCAGCGCCCCGGGCGTCGCCTGCAGCCGGTATTCGCCGGCGCTCGGGAGGTGGGCCGTCATCCAGCCGTCGTCGCGCGCGACGAGGCACGCACCGTCGTTGATCGAGAGGTCGTCGGAGTACTCGTAGCGGATCGTCACGACGGCCGCACGCGGTGTCTCGATCACGATCTGGTCGACGTCCTGGGAGACGAGCGTCGCCGGAGCGTCGACGATCGGCGCGTAGTCGCGCACCTCGAACAGCTGCCAGTGGGCGTCGTGCCACACCGGCTCCAGCCAGTCGAGCGACGCCGCGCGCTCGAGCAGCTCGCCCTCCGGTCGGCCCCCCTCGTCGAGCGCCACGTCGGGCAGCGCGATCCAACGCACGGCGTTGTCGAGCAGCCACTGGTGGTACGTCGCGCCGTTCAGGTCGGGGTCGTAGAGGATCTTGTTTCGCTCGAGGTCGGTCTGGCGCTCCCAGCCGCGGGCGAAGGGCAGCTCCGGGGCGACGAAGTAGCTCTCCCAGTGGTTCTCGGTGAAGGGGATCTCGACGCGCCCGAGCGGTCGGCCGTCGGCGTTGAGGGCGACGACCTCGTCGATCAGCGGCTGGTGGTAGTCGCGGTGGGTCGACGGGTCGCCGGTGCCGTCGAGCGCGGCGACCACGCCGAACGACGCGCTCCACGCCGTCGCCGCGAGCAGGAGCGCGACGGCGGCCGGCCGGACGCGGCCCCGCACCGTGCCGACGCCGAGCAACGCCACCGGCACGGCGACGAACTGCGTCAGGCGTACGAGGTTGCCGCCGAGCGGGTTGGGAACGGCGAACACCACCACCGATGCCAGCACGGCGATGACGACTCCGATGCGCACGACCCGGTTGGCGACCAGCAGTCCGGCGGTCGTCAGCAGCAGGACGGACACGGCGAAGTAGTCGCCGCGATAGGGGAATTGACCGTCGGCCCCGACGACCGCTGTGGTCACCGCCACCGGGGCCAAGGCGGCCGTCGCCATCGCCATCGGGAACGCGGCACGGCGCAGCCGCGACCGCAGCGGGGTGCCATCGGCTCTGCCCAGCGCGTCGACCGCGACCGCCGCCCCGGCCAGAGCCACGAACGTCGCCGCCACCGGACTGGCGAGCGGCGTCAGCACCGCGAGGAGCAGCGCCACGGCCTTGCCGCCCCGGTGCCAGCACAACAGCGACAGCAGGGCGAGGGCGAGACCGACGGCGAACGCCACCCGGCCGACGACCACGTCGACGACGGCGGCCAAGGCGAAGGTGATGTTCGCCCACACGATCGTGCGCGACGCCACCAGGTCGCGGGTGAGCAGGCAGAAGCAGGCCGTTGCGACCACCGACGCCAGCACGCACAACGGCACCGCCCCGATCGCGTTGGCCATCGGCGGCACGATCACGCTGTAGCCAGGCGTCGGATGGCCCCCGTACCAATAGAAGTTCCACACCGACGCGCCGGCGCGGTGCCACAGCTCGGCCCGGAGCAGGTGCGCCGGGTAGTCGGCGCCGCGGATGCCGCTGAGCACGACGACGAGCGAGCCGACGAGCGTGGTCAACACCGGCAGCCAGACCTCGACCGGCCACGGACGCAGCGCACCCGGACGCGCCGGTGCGTTGGTGGCGTCGATCACGGCGACGTCGGGACTGGAGACTGGCACGGACAGAGGTTCACGCTCCGCCATCGTCCCAGACATCGGACCGATCGACGGGGCAGGTACGTCGGCGGACACCGTGGTCAATCTGGTCGCGTGGTGCTCCGAGATCGAGAGAACGCGGTGGCCGTCCCGGACGGTGCGACGGTCACCGTGGTCGTCGTCAGGCGTCCTGTGCTCGGCGGCTCGTGACTCGTGCGCCGTCGTGACGCGAAGCTTCGCCTGGAACGCCGCGAACCGGCTGCTCGGCGACCACCCCAGTCCAGGCCTGTCTCGCTGTCGCAACGGGTCGCTGGCGGGCGATCGTCTCGTCCGACCGATCGGCCGAGATCGCGGGCTCCATGGTGAGCGATGTCCACCTGTGGCGCCGATCGCTCACAAGCGAGCCGGCGTACTCGCCGACCTTTCGGTGACGCAACCTGCCGTCGTTCCAGTCGCCGGTGTCGATCAATGGCACGCCGTACGCCAGGGCCAGGCTGCAGTCGATCGCCGCGGCGCAGTGTGCGAACAGCGTGCCTGTCGAGCCGACTGATCCGTCTGGAACTAGGATCGCCCTGTCGAGAAGCGGAGTGACCTCGAGGTCGGAATGACTCGTCGAGCCGCCGCGGTCGCCTGTGACCGCGACGTTGCTGTCGCTGATGTATATATTGAGATTGTTCGCTGACGCAGAGGCATATTCGAATGCCACTCGACTGTACGTCGCATTAACGATCTGACGATCGGCCGCAGGTGAATACACAGTGTTAACGATTTAAGCAAATTATTATGAAGTTGGTGAGCATGCTCCGCCGGATGTTAGGCTGACAAGCCATCACTTTCAGGCGAATTCTGTAATCATCTTTCACCAGGATGTGCAGCGAACGTTCCAGCTAAGAACCTGGAGAGTGCCTAACCGGTCGTCTCAACTTCGGCGATGCCTCGAAGCTGCGTCGATGTCGGCAGCTCGGCCACGCCGGAACAGATCAACAGGAACCGTTGCGTCGATGCGGACAGACGAGCATCATAACGACTTCGTTATGATCGCCTACGACAGAAAGTTGTATAAAAAAATGAAAAAAAATAATAAAATAATAATTAAAATAATAAGTAGCTGATAATACGAAAACGGCCGCCGACTCGGTGCTTCACGGGTTGCATCGCCAGCAGCACACAGGTTTCGGGCTCGCAATCGATCACGATCCACGGAGCGCTGATACCCGCGACGTCCGCAGGACCCACTCGGCAAGGCGGTGACCGACATCAGTCTCGTTCGTCCAGATCGGTTCTGCACGGCAGCATCGACACTTTAACCGCGTCGTCGATCAGCATGAACTGGACTATGTCGACTCGAGCCGGCGTGACGTGCTCGAAGGGATGAACGGCACATGGAATCATTACGTAAGCTACAACGATTATGACGTAGGCAAACATTATAATGTGTATCATGATGTTTGTGTCTCAGGGCCAAATCGTTTTAACATCAATCAGCAGGAAGTAGTTGGTAAGAATATGCTGTCACTTGCGACGCATCCGAGCTGTGAAGAAGTCAAGTTGAAATGATATTGTATAAGATAAAGCGGGTCACTTGAATCGCTGAGTCTCAATATGAGCAATGATGGCAGTATCTAGAGGTGTCCTCGGCAATAAGCTGAGGACAAAAAATATAATATCTGCTGGTCGATCTCGTGGGGAGCGCACGAACGCTTCGAGCGAGTCGTGAATGTGATGAAAAATGAGTTGTGACATCACTTGATCGACTGCGGCAGCTTGCGGCCGATATTCGTGTGTTAAAACTGCCGAAGAATGCGAGTCGTCGACCTGGTCATGCGAACGAGGCGTTCTGCAGTAACGGAGATGCGAGGGCGAACACGCCGGTTTCCTCGGTACGTGGCCAGCGCCTTGTCGACGTTCGGCGAGTCGTGCGGTGTAGGATCAGTTGCCTCGCTGGTGAACAGGAGCGTGCCACGCGGCGTAGATACAGATGGGCGTTCAATCTGCCCGTGCGCTGGCAAGGACTGCGGCACGTCGAACGTGACCGATCGGAACTGACCGTCAGATCGCGCACGTGCTCGCGCGACTCCGGCACCGTCGGTGCGAACGCTGCGTGCGCGGACTGACCCGGCTCGACGGCGATGCGGCAGGGCAGGCTGAAGATCGGGTCGAGCACGGTTCAACGTGGTATCGGACGTGGATGTGTCGACGACGCGACCGTGTGACGCAGGGACGTGCCACGACAAAAGCTCGGTCGGTCTCGTACTGGATCGACGCATCGGCCACGTACTCGATCGTCACGACCTAGGCGGCCCAGATCGATTGTCCGGCACGCGACAGTCGTTCGCGAGCAGCACCGCAGCATCGCTCGGTTTTTAAAAGTGGTCGACATCGGTTACGGGCATGGCAAGCTCTTGGTACGCGTGAGCTCGATCTGCCGCGGTCTGGAGCCGAGATTGGTGAGCGACACGCGCCAGATCTCGCGTGTCCTGGAGCAGCGCACAGTCGTCAAGCAGGTCGTGCTCGATTCGTCACGCCGCGAGAATCCGCCCGATCTCAAGTATTTCTGTCGTAAGTGTCTGCTCGTCGTCGGCCGGTCCCCGGGGATTCACTCCGCTCCGCCGTAGATGTCGCGGCGTAGAGGTAGCTCCCACACGATCCACGTGGCGTCCTCGCAACGCTTGACCCGATGTTGCGCCATGGCTGTAACCCGACTCGGCCTCGGTCACATGACCGCATACCGACGTTCGAGAGCACGTCGTCCGAGGGGTCATGTCGTGAGGGAGTGAACCAGCGCACGAGCGTTGGAGTGAATCCCGCAGTCTGCGTCACTCTTGATCTTCTCGTCTCGAGGTCGTGGATCAGAGTGTTGCGGAATCGCTCTGCAGGAGCAAATCGAGGCTTGACGATGGGTCGGCGTGGAAGCGGTGCATCGAGAGTGATACACGTTAAAAAATATTATTAATTATTTAAAAATAATATAAAATAATATATGAAAATAAAAGAATATAAAAAAATTTAAATAATTAATATGATAATAATATAATAAAAAATTAAAAATAAAAATAAAAAAATAATATATAAATATAATAAAATTTAAAATAAAATAAAAAAGCACTACGGGTAGATATTTAAGGGCGAAAAAAGCAGTCTGCTCCAGCAGTCTGCCGACCGGTGCGCGCATCACGAGCGATGGTATCAGGTACTTGAACATCGATCCGGACACGTGATCAGGCGGAGCCGCGGCCGACAGGTGTAAACTGACTAAGCCGGAACATGGTCACGTCGACGTCTCCCTTGGCGATCGCTAGAAGGTCGTCAGCCGTGTTTTCCAACACGATATATAATATAATAATAATAATAAAAATAAAAATAAAAAGCTTACGATGAATGAAAGCAAAGCGAAGTCATGCCGTACAATGGTTGCGCCTGGTCGGAGCACCTGAAGCCGGCGTTCGATGTTGGTCGACGCTGAGATACCCGGATTAAGGCTGGGTGGTTATAATATGCGGAGCTTGACAGGGACGGCGTCGCCGGCCGGCGCGCCGTCGGCGATCAGCGCCTCGATGACGCGGCGATGGCAGTCGACGGTCGAAGCTCGGCACCGTCAACGCGTCACCTCGCCGGCGACACAGGCCCCGAACGGTGATGAATGCCGCAACGTCAGCAAAGACCGAGCCTAGGATGACGGCTTGGAGATCGCAGATAATAAATTAATAAAAAAGCATCGAACGCCTCTGCAGCAATCGAATAAGCGCAGACCGCTATAATGAAAAAAAAAAATATATAAAAATAAAATAATAAATAAAAAAAAAATATAATATTAAAAAATTAAAAAATTAAATTATTATGGTCGACATATACTCGGGCACGAGCCGCTGCAGGTCGCGCGTGTCGTATTGTTGTTGATTTAACTGTATAGGATCGAGCCGTCCACCGTGGTCCACGTCGCCTCGACCCGCTAATATATCGATGTTGATCCAATAAATGAAAATAAATAAAAAATAATAAATTTATAAAATAATAAAATATTGGGATCGTCTGAAAGTAGTCGACGAATGTGTTGTTAATCGCAGACGAAATCATGAAGAAAGTATGTTCGACGGAAATGTGGGAATTGAGATCGTTCTGATAAGGTGAGCATTCGGAATCGGGGCGCAGCCTGATCTTCCGGGCGATCAATGGCGCGTCGACCTCGGGCGTCGACGAACGCTCCCTCGATCGCACGCCGCGCTCGTTTGAGCGTCGCAGCAGGATGACGCAATAGCGCGCCGCTGGCACGCTGCTCGACATTCGCTGGTTGATGACGACGGATGTTGAGTCGGTTTTTTATAGGAGCGGTTATTGAATTGAGAGGTGTGCAGGTTGATAAAAAAAATCAGATAAGCATCGAGCATCAGCAAGCCTGATGGCAGATTCATTCGAGGACGTTCGTTGTCGTCGCCACGACGAGATCGCCGTCGACGTCGCGCAGGTGGCTCCGATTCGAAATCGTTCGTTGTTGTATATAAAAAAATAAAATTAAAAAATAAAAAAATTAAAATAAAATAAATTTGAATCGACGAGATAGTTGATCGTCGGCCTCGGTGGCTCACCGTTCGGGAGCAGGATCGGCCGGTGCCGTCGGCGAGCACGCCGGCGGCGGCCTGCGGACTGAAGATGCACGTGCGATGTGAGAAAGCTGATGCAAGGTTCGGAATGTGAATGCGTTACAGGCCTGCGGCGACCAACAGGTCGACGGACAGCGGTTCTCCGGGCGAGTGGCGGGTCGACGAAGCCCGGCCCAGATCCCGTCAGGGATGACGTCGCCGATCGAGCCGTCAGCGCCACATCCGGTACGCGCGACCGGCTCGGCACCGAGCTGTGGCACGTCGCCGAAGGCGGGGTATGGGAAGATCGCGGGACGAGTCCGGGACGCGTCGTGATCGGTGCGCCAGTGCGCTTGATCGAGTTGACAATCGCTGTCCAGGTGGCGTCGGCGGCGCTCGTCGAGTAGTAGTCGGCCGACAACGACCCGCTGCCATCGTCGGATCGTGCCCAGAGCGACGTACGGGCCTGCCCGGCGCCCAGAACAACCCGATGTCGCGCCCCAGCCGC
Source organism: Ilumatobacteraceae bacterium (assembly GCA_963816635.1). Classification (GTDB taxonomy): domain Bacteria; phylum Actinomycetota; class Acidimicrobiia; order Acidimicrobiales; family Ilumatobacteraceae; genus Desertimonas. Next base: position 103,964 of record CAWFLK010000005.1, read on the forward strand.
CCGGTCATCCCTTGACGGCGACAACGCTCGTCGAAGGTGGTGCAGTCGACGCCGTAGTCACCGTACGAACTCGCCCTGATCCGCCGCTTCGACGGTCGGGTACGCCTGGACGACGAGCGACGGCACGACGGCGGAGCCGTCCACGTACCGCTGCCACGTCGGACCCGTCGGGCTCGCCACGATCGTCGGCAGGAGCACGTCGTAGGGAAACTGGTGACATCGACTGCGTCGTCGATCCGCCGAGGTAGTGGTCGGGCGCCGTCGTCACCACCCAAGATCCGCGGGCACGTCGACGCTGAACGCCCCGGTGTCGTCGACGACGGTGGTCATCACCGGCGGCTCGGTCTTTCACCGGCGGCGGCGAGTCCGCCATCGTCCGCGTCGTCGACCCGAGGATCGGGCGGCAAACGACGCTGTTGCTCGACTTGTCGGCTGGCATCCCGGAGCGCGTCGGCGAGCGGTGCGGTTGAACGTCGTCGATGGCGCAGCGTCGAGTTCGTCGAGTCGCCGCGGGTCTCGCTTCCGCTGGCCGCGACGTGCACGGCGACGCGCCGCGGCCATTCGCGGAACGAGCACGCGACGGTGACGTCGACGTTGGCGGCGATCGCGATCGGTGCCTGCACATCGACTTCGGTCAGGTTGACGTTGACAGAATTAACGGGTGCCGTCTGATAAAGGCATCTAGACTGTGCACGAGAAGTGAACAACCGTTGCCTGACGCGACGATGACGTCACCGAGGTCGAGAGACCAGTGAACGGTTAACCATCAGAACGCTCCTTCGGTCGACCGGAGAGCGTTGGCGGCGTAGGCCGCGGTAATGGCGTCGGCGGTGGCGGTGGCGCGCACGGCGATGCACCGTCTGGTCACTCGCGCTCTCGAGCACGGCGACTGTCACGTCGACCGTCGGACACCTATATAATAAATAGAAATAAAAATAATATAAAAAAAACTTCCGTGTGCTGGCCCAAATGATGACGAGCGTCGTCGAGATCGGCTCATCCACGACGTCGCCGGTGACGCACAGGGCTGCGAGACGATGAAGTGTGACCGATCGGTGAATGACAGAGCAGCGGCGACGGCGTCATGCGACGGCGAACAAACGACCGCAGGGCAACGACGAACGGCGAAAAAAAAAATTTTTTTATAATATAAAAAATATTTGTTGGCGGTTCGGCAGCGGGTCGAGGCCGGACGATCTGAGCGATCACTAGAGGGCTCCTTCGGTCGACCGGAGAGGTCGTTGTCGGCGTCGTGGAAGTAGCCACCTGTGGCGAACGACGAGGCCCGGATCACCGCCGCGATCGACGCCGGCCTTCGGATCGAGAATGTGCACGACGACCCGGTAGGTCTGCCGATCGCGAAAACCCGTGTGCAGGCACAGTGCACCTTGTGGGCACGACTGGACTCGAACCAGCGACTTCTACGGTGTGAACGTAGCGCTCTAACCAACTGAGCTACGCGCCCGCGAACGGACACCGAAGAGTACCAGTGCGGCCCGCCAACTCACCCGACGAGGGCGGCGTCGATCGCGTCGAGCAGCTGGTCGTAGCCCTCGCACGCTGGGAACGACGGGTACTGCTCGCGGATGCCGGCGGGGGCGCGGAACCACACCCCGGCGTCGGCGGCGTCGAGCATCGCGGCGTCGTTGTACGAGTCGCCGGCCGCGACCACGCGGTAGTTGAGGGCGCGGAACGCCTCGACCGCCCGCTTCTTCTGGTCGGGCAGGCGGAGGCGGTAGTCGACGATGCGGTCGTCGCGCACGACGAGCGTGTGGCACAGGATGGTCGGCATCCCGAGCTGGCGCATGAACGGGCCGGCGAACTGCTCGAACGTGTCGGACAGGATGACGACCTGCGTGCGCCGGCGCAGCTCGTCGAGGAACTGGCGGGCGCCGTCGAGCACGCAGAGCGAGTCGATCACCTCGACGATCTGCGACATGGTCAGTCCGTTGGCCTCGAGCAGCTCGAGGCGGCCACGCATCAGGCGGTCGTAGTCGGGTTCGTCACGGGTCGTGCGGCGTAGCCCGTCGATGCCCGATCGCTCGGCGACGGCGATCCAGATCTCCGGCGTGAGGACGCCTTCGAGGTCGAGCGTCACGAGGTGTTGGCGCATGGTCGACAGATCGTACGGCCACATGCCGCTGCGCCCGATGTCCCGACGTCTACATTGATGCAATGGCGAGGCTGTGCGAGCGACCGGGTTGCTCCGAACGCGGCGCGATCGCCTACGGCTTCGACCCCGATCGCCTGCTCGTGTGGCTGTCCCCGCTCGACCCCGACGCCGACCGCATGCGCGCCGGCGTGCTCTGCATCCGCCACGCCGACGCGATGGTCGTGCCGAGGGGCTGGACGCTCGACGACGCCCGCGACCCGAACCCGCGCCTGTTCCGCCCGGCCAAGCAGCCGCGTACGCCGCGGGCGAAGCGGACACGCACGTCGCGCACCGCCGACGTCTCGGCCGAGCCACTGCCGCTGCCCGACGACGCCGACGCGGTGGAGGTGGAGATCGACCCCACCGAGGAACGCACCGTGGCCGCGGTCACCGGGGTGTCGGGCGTGACCGATCCCGATGCCACCGTGGCGATGCCGTGGAAGCCCGAGTTCGACCAGACCGACGACCTCGGTGGCCTGCTCGACGCTCGCACGCCGCTGCTCACCCGGGCGTTTCGCGGTCCGGGCGCCAAGCGCTGATCACCTGCCGGGCCGACGACGGTGGAGACGACGATCGAGCAGCTGATCCCCGGCGCGTCGACGGCCGCGCTGTTCGAACAGGTGGCCACGCTCGACCGGTACCCACCGTGGATGCGCCTGGTGCATCGCGTCGAGCCGCTCGAGGCCGATGACGGCCGCCCGGCCTGGTGGGTGGAGCTGCGGGCACGCGTCGGGCCGTTCGCCCGGTCGAAGCAGCTACGCATGGTGCGCACGGTGTGCGAGCCCGATCGCCGGGCGCGGTTCGAGCGCATCCAGCCCGACGACCGCGAGCACGCCGAGTGGATCCTCGACGCCACCGTTCGCGACGCGGCGGCGGGGAGCGTGCTGACGATGCATCTCGGCTACAGCGGCGAGCTGTGGAGCGCGAGCGTGCTCGGGCGGATCCTCGACGACGAGGTGCGGCGCGGCACCGAAGCGCTGTCGGCGATGTTCAGGTCGCCGGCCGCGCCCACGCGCTGAACCGGCCGTCGTCGCGTCGCTCCACCCGCAGGGCCAAGCCGAAGCAGTCGCTCAGCGCCTCCGAGGTGAGCATCTCGTCGAGGACGCCACTGCCGAGCATCCGTCCGCCGCGCAGCAGCAGGGCGTGGGTGAGGTTGGTCGGCACGTCTTCCACGTGGTGGCTGACCATCACGAACGGCGGTGACGCGGGATCGGCGGCGAGCTCGGAGAGGGCGGCCACCAACTGCTCGCGGCCGGCCAGGTCGAGCCCGGTGGCCGGCTCGTCGAGGAGCACGATCGCCGGCTCGTTCATCAGCGATCGGGCGAGCAGGACGCGGGTGCGTTCGCCGGACGACAGCGTGCCGAACTCGTGGCCCGCCAGCCACTCGACGCCCATCCGGGCCAGGCACTCCGTTGCCCGCTCGTCGTCCGCCGCGCTGTAGGTGTGCCACCACGGCTCGAGCGCGGCGAAGCGAGCGGTCCGCACGACGTCGTGGGCGGAGAGCGTCGGGCGGAGGCGGTCGGCCAGGGCGGCGGACACGAACGCAACGCGACGACGGAGCTCGCGCACGTCGGTGCGACCGAGGCGCTCGCCGAGGACATCGACCGTCCCGGCCGTCGGGTGTTCGTACAGCGCGGCGATGCGCAGCAGTGACGTCTTGCCGCACCCGTTCGGCCCGACGACGAGCCAGCGGGTCCCCGGTTCGACCGTGAAGTCGACCCCGTCGAGGATGAGCGTGTCGCCGCGCACCAGACGGATGCCGGCGAGCCGGAGCGGCAGGGGTGACGGGTCGTCCATCGAGCGAACAGGCTGGCCGGTGAGTGTCGCGAGCGACGCGTTCGTCATGATCGTCACAGAATTGAAACATCGACTATGCTGACCGCAATGGTCGGGCGCCGTGCTCTTCTTGCCGCGCTCGCCGGTCTCGTGCTCGTCGTGGGGGTTGCCGCCGATCCTCTGGTCGCGACGGTCCGGGCCGACGGGAGCGACGACGCCGCCGCTCGCGCCGCCGCCGAGATCCAGGCTGCTCGCGACGACGCCAACGCCGCCGCGGCGGCGGTGTCGGACGCCGAGACCGAGCTCGATCGCTTGAGCGACAAGGCCGACGAACTGCACCGCCAAGAGGCCGAGCTGCAGACGCAGGTCGACGCCCTGCAGGGCGCGGTCGACGAGATCGCCGTCGACCGCTTCGTGTCGTCGGGCGCCGGATCGCTGGCGCTGCTCGAGGGCCCCGAGGCGTCGACCGACCAGTCGATGTCCGACGAGTTCGCCTCCTCGATCGCCAGCACGTCGACCGACACGCTCGACCGCTACAGCCGCGCCCAGAGCGACCTCGAGGATGTGCAGGCGGAGGTCGCCGACAACCAGGCCGCCCTGGAGCGCCAACGCGCCGCCTTCGAGCAGGCCCAGCAGGCCGCCGAGGCCCAGGTCGTTCACCTCCAACAGGTCGAGGCGCAACGCCTCGAGGACGAGCGCGTGCGCCGCATCCTGGAAGCCCAGCGCGCCGAGGAGGCACGCCAAGCCCAGGCCGCCGCCGATGCGGCCGCGGCAGCGGCCGCCGCCACCGCGGCCGCCACGACGCCTCCTCCACCCTCGGGCGGCGCCGCCGGGCGCGTCGACTCGAGCGGTGGCACCACAGCCACGCCGGCGGCACCGCGCCCCGCCGCGCCGGCGCCGACGGCGAACGGCGGCGGATCGAACGGCGGCGGGTCGGACGGCGGCGCGTCGACCGGCGGATCGACGACTGGCGGTGGGTCGAACAGTGGCGGCGGATCGACGAGTGGCGGTGGGTCGAACAGCGGCGGTGGGTCGAACAGCGGATCGGGTTCCGACAGCGGTGGCGGCGGCACCAGCACGCCGGCGACCACCAGCCCGCCTCCGGCCCCGCGGTCGTCGATGGTCTGCCCGGTCTCGGGCTCGGCGGCCTACAGCGACACCTACGGCGCGTCCCGTTCGGGTGGGCGTTCTCACGAGGGCGTCGACATGCTCGGCTCGATGGGCACCCCGCTCGTCGCCGTCGTGTCCGGCAGCGTGCTGTTCAAGCAGACGCCGCTCGGCGGCAACTCGGTGTGGCTCTCCGGCAGCGACGGAAACCGCTACTTCTACGCCCACCTCCGCGGGTTCGCCGGTTCCAGCCGCAGCGTGTCCCAAGGCGAGGTGATCGGCTACATGGGCGCCACCGGCAACGCCAATGGCACCGTGCACCTGCACTTCGAGGTGCACCCCGGCGGCGGGGCGTCGGTCGACCCGACGGGCTACGTGCGCCGCGCCGGCTGCTGAGCGTCGGCTCGACCGATCCGCACCGGCGACCGACGACTCTGTCCGGTGGCGGGCGGCGAGCTGGCCGCAGGCGGCGTCGATGTCGGTGCCCCGGTTGCGCCTGACGGTCGCCTGCGCCCCGAGCGCCACCAGCCGCTCGCGGAACTCGGCCACCCGCGCCGGGGGTGACCCGGTGGTCGGCCAGCCCGGGGTCGGGTTGAGCGGGATCAGGTTGACGTGGGCGGCGGGCCGCAGACGTCGACACAGGGCGGCGAGCCGCACGGCGTCGCTGTCGCGATCGTTGACCCCGTCGATCATCGCCCACTCGAAGCTGATCCGACGACCGTGGGCGGCGAGGTACTCGGCGCACGCCTCGAGCACGGCGTCGATCGGATAGCGGCGGTTCAACGGCACGAGCGAGTCGCGCAGCGTGTCGTCGGCGGCGTGCAGGCTGACGGCGAGCGTCACCGGCAGCGGGTGGGCGGCGAGCTTGCGGATGCCCGGCACGACACCGACGGTCGAGACCGTGATGTGGCGGGCCGACAGGCCGAGGCCGGCGTGGATCCGTTCGACGGCGGGCCACACCGCAGCCTCGTTGGCGAGCGGTTCGCCCATGCCCATGAACACGACGTTGCTCAGTCGCCGTCCGGCCCGCTTGGCGCGCGCCGCCGCCAGCACGACCTGCTCGACGATCTCCCCTGCCGTCAGGTGGCGGTCGAACCCGGCTTGGCCGGTGGCGCAGAACCCGCAGGCCATCGCGCACCCCGCTTGGCTCGACACGCACACCGTCGCCCGCTCGGGGTAGAGCATCAGCACGGTCTCGATCTCGAAGCCGCCCTCGATGCCGGAGAGGAACTTCACGGTCGCCCCGTCGTCGCTCACCGACTCGAGGATCGGCGTGAGCGCGAGCGGCAGCTCGGTGGCGAGTCGTTGGCGCAGTGCCCGGGGGAGGTTGCTCACCTCGTCCAGCGGGGAGAGCTGCTCGTACAGACCGCGCCACGCCTGTTCGACGCGGTACCGCGGCTCGCCGGCGAGCAGCTCGGCGAGCTCGTCACGGCTCGTGCCGTAGCGCGTGGCGCTAGAGCGAGTCGGCGAGGTGCTCATAGTCGGACATGCGGGCGCGCAGCACGTCGAGGCTGGCCACCCAGAACGCCTCGGCCGAGACGTCGAGGTCGAACGCCCGGCCGAGCTCCTCGGCGGTGTCCATCCCCGCACGCGACAGCAGCGTCTCGTAGCCGGCGCGGAAACGCTCGGGGTCGTCCTGGTAGCGGGCGAACAATCCGAGCCCGAACAGCAGGCCGTAGGTGTACGGCCAGTTGTAGTAGTGCGAGCCGTAGTAGTGCGGCTTGAGCACCCACATCTGCGGGTGCGCCGTCGACTGGTCGAGCCCATCGCCGTACGCGTCCGCCTGGGCGGCGACCATCAGCTCGTCGAGCTCGGTGACGCCGAGCGTGCGCTGCTGCCGGCGGGCGAAGACCTCGGTCTCGAACAGGAAGCGGCTGTGGATGTCGACGACCACCTGGTTGGCGCCGACCAGGTCGACGTCGAGCATGGCGAGGCGTTCGGCGCCGTCGAGACGGGCGAACGCGCTCTCGGCCACCAGCGTCTCGCAGAAGATGCTCGCCGTCTCGGCGAGCGCCATCGGCAGCTTGCGCTGCAGCGCCGTGCGTCCGGCGAGCGTGGTGTTGTGGTAGGCGTGGCCCAGCTCGTGCGCCGTCGTCTGGGCCGAGTCGGCGCTCCCGGACCAGTTGAGCAGCACGAGCGAGCGGCCGTTCATGAACGGCATGCAGAACGCCCCACCGGTCTTGCCCTCGCGGGGGCCGGCGTCGATCCACCGCTCGTCGATGGCGCGGTCGACGAGGCTGCCGAGCTGCGGGCTGAACTCGCCGAACGCGTTGCGGACGATGTCGAGCCCGTCGTCCCAGCTCAGCTCGGCCGGCGCGACGGGCAGCGGGGCGACGAGGTCGGCCCACTGCAGCCCGTCGGGCGTGCCGTGCAGGCGGGCCTTCACCTTCATCCAGCGACGAAAATCGGGGAGCGAGTCGCGGACCGCGGTCTGCATCGCGTCGAACGTCGGCCGACCGATCGAGTTGGCGAACAGCGAGGCGTCGAGCGGGCTCTCCCAGTTGCGGCGGCGGTTGACGATGTTCGCCTCGCCCTTGATCGCGTTCATCGCGGCGGCGCACGGCACGGCGACCCGAGGCCACGCGTCGCGCTCGGCGGCGTACGCCGCGCGGCGCACCAACGGGTCGCCGTGGGTGGCCAGCCCGCGAACCGCTGGCATCGGCAGGCGATCGGTGGTTCCGTCGGGGAACGACACCTCGGCGGTCAGCTGTGACGTGACGTCGGACTGCAGGCGACCCCAGGCCGACGAGGCGACGGTGCCGAGCTGGGCGTAGAGCCCCTCCTCGAGCTCCGACATCTGGTGGGCGGAGCGGGCGGCGAGGCGAAGCAGCGGCCCCCGGTGCTCGCCGGCGGCTTCACTGACCGCCTCCAGCGCGTCGGGTCCGCCGCCGCCCTCGTGCAGCGCGTGCACCCAGTCGGCGAGGCGGGCGACGAGCGGCTTGAGGCCGGCCATCATCTGATCGAGCTGGCTGAGCAGCGCCTGCGCCGGCTCGTCGAAGCTGTCGGTGCTGACCGTGGCGTAGACGTACGCCTCCAGCAACTCGAACTGGTCGGCCACGTCGTTGTAGGCCGCGATCACCTCGTCGGCGGCGCGGCCATCGTCGGCGGTCGGGGTCCGTGGATCGACGGCGCGCACGCCCAGGCGGTCGAACGCGGCGACGATGCGGTCGACGTCCGCCCCGGCCTGCTCCATCGACGCCAGGAACGAGCGGGACTCGAGCGACTCGTGGAGGTCGGCCACGCTCCAGCGCGGGAGCTCGTCGAGCGAGGAGTCGGTCGTGGTCATCGGCGTGCGAGCTCCTCGGGTTCGATCGTGGCGCGATAGGCGCGGTCGCGGCGGGTGACCGTGAACCCGAGGCGCTCGTACGTCGTCTGGGCCGGGCGGTTGTCCCCGTCGACGTACAGCATGCCCTCGACGGCGCCCCGATCGTGGAGCGATTCCAACCCGGCGAGGGTCAGCTCGGACCCCAACCCGAGCCCCTGGAACGCCGGGTCCACCCCGATCACATAGATCTCGCCGACCTGCCCGTGCATCTTCGTCCAGCAATACGCGGCGAGGACCCCGTCACGCTCGTGGAGGAGGAACCCGGCGGGGTCGAACCACGCCATCGCGATCCGCCGCTGCAACTCCTCGACGGTCCAGTCCGACTGCTCGGCGTGGCCGGCGAACGCCCGGTTGTTGACGGCCAACCACGCCGCCTCGTCCTGGCCGACCACGAACGCGCGGGTCTCCACCGTCGAGTGCCGCTCGGCCGGCAGCGGGCGGTGCATCTGCCACAGATCCCGGTCGACGCTGAACCCGAGCTCGCCGGCGAGGCGGTCGTCGTCGTCGGTGGCATCGAAGACCCACCAGTCGACCGTGCCGCCGCCGGCGCCGGCGATCGCCCGCCGCATCCGCGCGGCGACCTCGCGCCTCGCGTCCAACGGCGCGGCGGCCTCGGGGTCGACCACCACCTGCATCGTCCACGCGCCGTCGCGATGCGAGGCGTGGGCCATCGCCCGGTCGTCGTCCACCGTGAGCCCGACGCCGGCGTCCCAGTCGGCGAGCAGCTGGTCGGACAGCGGGAATCGCCCGGTCGCGGCGGCGGCGCGCTCCACGAGGCCGCGCTGGTCACCCATGGGTGTCGAACGTACCCGGCGAGACGGCCGCGACACGGCGGCGTCGCGTGATCACGAAATATTACGGCTCGATGACGCGACGTCGCCGCTGCTGAGGCGGGGGTTACCGTTGGTCACCCCCGAAGACGTGTCCACGATGCGCCCGTCTCCGGGTTCAAATGCCCGTCGCACTGTGGTAACTTGAGTGACGTCAACCAGGTTCCCGCCACCTCGGTTGCTGCGATCGTCGGGATCCGCCGCCTGGCGATCGCTCGAGCGACGGCCTCTTCGTGAGGCCGTCGCTCTGCGTTTTCGGCCCTTTTCGGGCGTTCGGGCCGTTCAGCGCCGCTCGGCGAGCTTGATCGCCCGGCGCACCGTCCGCTCGGCGACGCCGATGGCGCGCTCCGCCTCCTCGATGGCGATCGAGACGTCGTCGTCGTTGTCCGAGCCGCCACCGCGCCATCCCGCGGCCAGCGCCCCGACCCGGTTGCGATAGCTGGCGATCGCCTCGGCCGCGGCACTGAGCTCGGCGACGGTCGCGCCGCGCCGCGGGTGAGCGCTTGATTCCATACGGCAACGCTGACACGGCACCGTTATCGTCGCCAAGCGTGCAGCCGACGTCGGCGACGACCCGCGAGCCGGCCCCGGAGCTGGTCGGCGTCCGAGACGACCTGCGCGCCCTCGTCGCCTACCACTCCAAGCAGGTCGACGTCGACGTCCGCCTGAACACCAACGAATCGCCGTTCCCGCCGCCGGACGGGTGGTTCGAGGCGTACACCACCGAGCTCGCCGGCGTGGCGTGGAACCGTTACCCCGACCGCGGTGCCCACGAGCTGCGGGCGGCGATCGCGGCGTGGCACGACGTCGATGCCGAACAGGTCTTCGCCGCCAACGGATCGAACGAGGTGCTGCAGACGCTCCTGCTCGCATACGCCGGCGCCGGCCGCACCGTCGTCACGTTCGAGCCGACCTACCAGCTGCACGGGCACATCGCCCGCGTCACGGGGGCGACCGTCGTCGAGGCGGCGCGCCGTGACGACTTCACGATCGACCCGGAGGCGGCCGCCGCGGTCGTGCGCGATGCCCAGCCGGCGGTGACGTTCCTGTGCTCGCCGAACAACCCGACCGGCCTGGTCGAATCGCCGGCCGTGCTCGACGCCGTGCTCGACGTGGCGCCCGGCCTCGTCGTGGTCGACGAGGCGTACGCCCAGTTCTCGCACTGGTCGGCGCTCGGACGCATCCGCGACGACCGCGCCCTCGCCGTCGTGCGCACGTTCTCGAAGACGTGGGCGATGGCGGCGGCCCGCCTCGGCTACCTCGTCGCACCTTCGTGGCTGGTCGCCCGCCTGGAGGCGGTGGTGCTGCCGTACCACCTCGACGCCGCGAAGCAGGCCGCCGGTCGCGTGGCGCTGCGGTTCGTCGGCGACATGGAACGCCGGGTGGCATCGATCGTCGAGGAGCGTGGCCGCATCAGCGCCGCGCTGTCCGACCTCGACCTCGACGTCTATCCCTCCGGCGCCAACTTCGTGCTGTTCCGCACCCGCAACCACGACGCCGGCGCGGTGTGGCAGCGCCTCGTCGACGACGGCGTGCTGATCCGCGACTGCAGCTCGTGGCCACGCCTCGACGGATGCCTGCGCGTCACCGTGGGTCTCGCCGCCGAGAACGACCGCTTCCTGAACGCCCTCGCGGCGGCGATCGGACCGACGTCATGACGCGGGCAGCGACCCGCGAGCGGTCGACGCGCGAGACGTCGGTCGTGGTCTCCATCGAGCTCGACGGGTCCGGTCGCACCGACTGCTCGACCGGCATCCCGTTCTACGACCACATGCTCGACCAGCTCGGTCGCCACGGCGGCTTCGATCTCACCGTGCGCGCCGACGGGCGACCTCCACATCGACACCCACCACACGGTGGAGGACGTGGCGATCACGCTGGGCGAGGCGTTCGCCGAGGCGCTCGGCGACAAGGCGGGCATCCGCCGCTTCGCCAGCGGGCTGTATCCGCTCGACGAGGCCCTGGTCGAGGTGTCGCTCGACATCTCCGGGCGGCCGTTCGTGGCGTGGGACGTTCCGCTGCCCGAGAGCCTGCCGCTGGGCAACCCGGCGTTCGACCCCCAGCTCGCCGAGCACGCCGTGTCGTCGTTCGCCATGAACGCCGGCCTGACGCTGCACGTCAACCTGCGGGCCGGGCGCAATGTGCACCACATCGTCGAGGCCACGTTCAAGGGTCTGGCCCGCTGCCTGCGCGACGCCGTGCGCGTCGAGTCGACCGAGGTCCCGAGCACCAAGGGCGTGCTGTGATCGGGCGGGGCGGCGGCAGCCGTGACGGCGCGGGTCGCGGTCGTCGACTACGGCATCGGAAACCTCCACTCGGCGCACAAGGCATTGGTCACCGTCGGGGCCGACGCCTCGCTCACCGCGGACGTCGCCACGATCGAGGCGGCCGATGCCGTGGTGCTCCCGGGCGTCGGCGCCTTCGGGGCGTGCATGGACGCGCTGCGTGCGGCCGGGCTCGAGGAGGTCACCCTCGCTGCGGCGCGCTCGGGTCGCCCGTTCCTCGGCATCTGCGTCGGCATGCAGATGCTCTTCGGGGGAAGCGTGGAGACGCCCGCCGTCGCCGGCCTCGGCGTGATCCCGGGCCAGGTGCGCTGGATCGAGGGCGACGTGAAGCGACCGCAGATCCAGTGGAACGTGGTCCGCTCGATCGGGGAGCCCGATCCACTGCTCGCCGGCCTCGGCGAGCGAGCCGTGGTTCTACTTCGTGCACTCGTTGCACGGCTGTCCCGACGACCCGGCCGCCGTGGTGGCGACGTGCGACTACGGCGGCCCGGTGAACGCGGTGTTCCGCGCCGGCCCGGTGGCGGCGGTGCAGTTCCACCCGGAGAAGTCCGCCGCGGCCGGGCTCGGCCTGCTGGCCAACTTCGTGGCGGGTGTCGCATGACGGTGCTGTACCCGTCGATCGACCTGCGCGCCGGACGGGTCGTGCGTCTCGCCCAGGGCGACTACGACCGCGAGACGGTCTACGGCGACGACGCCGTCGACGTGGCGACGGCGTTCGTCGAGGGCGGCGCCGTGTGGATCCACGTCGTCGACCTCGATGCGGCCCGCTCCGGCGTCGCCGCCAACCGGGCGGCGATCGCGGCGATCGCCGCTGCCACCGCCGGGCGCGCCGATGTCCAGGCCGGTGGCGGCGTGCGCACCGTCGACGACGCCGCGGCGCTGTTCGACGCCGGCGTCGCCCGCGTGGTGATGGGTTCGGCGGCGGTCGCCGACCCGGCCGTTGGTCGATCGGGTGGCCGCCCGGGTGCCCGTCGCCGTGGGGCTCGACCACCGGGCCGGCGTCCTCGCCGTCCATGGGTGGACGCAGGCCGCCGACGTCACGGTCGACGCGGCGCTCAGCCGCTATCCGGCGGCGAGCGCGTTCGTCGTCACCGACATCAGCCGCGACGGGATGTTGGTCGGCGCCGACCTCGACGGGCTGCGCGACTGCGTCGCCGCCACCGACCGCCCGGTGATCGCCAGCGGTGGCGTGGGATCGCTCGACGACGTCGCTGCGCTGGCGGCGATCGACGGCCTGCACGGAGTGATCACCGGTCGGGCGCTCTACGAGGGCCGCTTCACCGTCGCCGACGCGATCGCCACGCTCGGACGGGTCGGAACGCCGTGAACGTCGCTCGGGTCATCCCGTGTCTCGACGTCACCGGCGGGCGGGTGGTCAAGGGCACCAACTTCGTCGGCCTCCGCGACGCCGGCGATCCGGTCGAGCTGGCGGCGCGCTACGACGCCGAGGGCGCCGACGAGCTGGTGTTCCTCGACATCACCGCGTCGAGCGACGGGCGCGACACCACCGTCGACATGGTCTACCGAGTGGCCGAGCAGGTGTTCATCCCGTTCACGGTGGGTGGCGGCGTGCGCACGCCGGACGACGCCCGGCGGTCTGCTTCGTGCCGGCGCCGACAAGGTCGGAGTGAACACGGCGGCGGTCGAGCGGCCGGAGCTGATCGGTGAGATCGCCACCGAGTTCGGCGCCCAGTGCGTGGTGTGCGCGATCGACGCCAAGGCGCGACCCGGCGGCTGGGAGGTCTACGTGCACGGTGGGCGCACGGCGACCGGCGTCGACGCCGTCGAGTGGGCCGGGCGGGTCGCCGCGCTCGGCGCCGGCGAGATCCTGCTCACATCGATGGACCGCGACGGCACCCGCCTCGGGTTCGACGTCGCCCTGACCCGCGCCGTCGGCGAGGCGGTGGGGGTGCCGGTGATCGCCAGCGGCGGGGTGGGCACGCTCGAACATCTCGTCGAGGGGATCATCGACGGCCGGGCCGACGCCGTGCTCGCGGCGTCGATCTTCCACTTCCGCGAGCACACGATCGCCGAGGCCAAGCAGCTGCTCGCCGACCGCGGCGTCACGGTGCGGCCGGTCGGCGCCGGTGCACCCGGTCGGTAGCGTCGGCGCGATGACTGAGATGAGCTACCGCCGGTTGGGGCGCACGGGGATCAAGGTGTCGGTGTTGTCGTTCGGATCGTGGGTGTCGTTCGACTTCCAGATGGACACCGACCAGGCGCTCGACTGCATGCAGGCGGCGCACGACGCCGGGTGCAACTTCTTCGACAACGCCGAGGCCTACGCCTCGGGCCGCAGCGAGACGATCATGGGCCAGGCGCTGCAACGGCTGGGGTGGCCGCGGTGGTCGTACGTGCTGACCACCAAGCTGTACTGGGGACTGCACGACGACGTGAACATGCGCAACACGTTGAACCGCAAGTACCTGACGCAGGCCATCGACGGATCGCTGGAGCGCCTCGGCCACGACTTCGTCGACGTGCTCTACTGCCACCGGCCCGACCCGGACACGTCGATCGAGGAGACGGTGTGGGCGATGAGCGACATCGTCACCGCCGGCAAGGCGCTGTACTGGGGCACCAGCGAGTGGTCGGCCGACGAGATCCGCGCCGCGATCGACCTCGCCGAGCGCCACCACCTGCACAAGCCGGTCACCGAGCAGCCGGAGTACAACCTGCTCTCCCGCCAACGGGTGGAGGACGAGTACGCCCGGTTGTTCGCCGACACCGGCTACGGGGCCACCACGTGGAGCCCGCTGGCGTCGGGGCTGCTGACCGGCAAGTACCGCGACGGCATCCCCGCCGATTCGCGCGGCAGCGTCGCCGGCTACGAGTGGTTGCGCGAGCGCCTGAGCGGCGGCGACGACGTGGCGCGGGTCGAGCGGCTGCGGCCGATCGCCGACGAGCTCGGCTGCTCGCTCGCCCAGCTCGCCCTGGCGTGGTGCACGATGAACCCGAACGTGTCGACGGTGATCACCGGGGCCAGCCGGCCGAGCCAGGTGTCGGAGAACTTCGCCGCCCTCGACGTCATCGACTCCCTCGACGACGAGCTGCTCGCCCGCATCGACGACGCCGTCGCCTGATCGGCGTCAGGCCAGGGCGCGCACCGCGGTGAGCAGGCGCTCGACGTCGTCGTCGTCGACGTAGGCGACGACGCCGACGCGCACGACGCCACCCGTGTCGGCGAGCCCCAGTTGGTCGACGGTCTCGACCGCCACGTTGTGCCCGCTCCACGCCGCGACCTTCGCGGCCGCGAGCGCGGCGGCGACTTCGTCGGGGTGCTGGCCCTCGACGGTGAAGGCGAACGTCGGCACGCGGTCGTCCATCGTCGCCGGTCCCCACAGGCGTACGCCGCCGATCTCGCCGAGTCCGTCGAGGAGCTTGGCGCCGAGGCGCGCCTCGTCGGCGCCGATCCGATCGAGGCCCTCCTCGAGCAGGAACTCGGCGGCGGCGGCGATCGCTGCGATCGCCTCGAAGTTCGACGTCCCGGTCTCCCAACGGCGGGGTCCGGTGTCGGCGGCCGGACGGACCTTGGCCGCGGGCAGCGCGTCGAGCAGCGCCGGATCACCGCACAGCACGCCGGCGTGCGGGCCGTACCACTTGTAGGGGCTGGTCACCAGCACGTCGCAGCCGAGCGCGGCGACGTCGATGGGGCGGTGCGGAGCGAGGTGCACGGCGTCGACGAAGACCCGGGCGCCCACCGCGTGTGCTGCGGCGACGATCGGCGCCAGGTCGACCGTGGTGCCGATGAGGTTCGATGCGCCGGTGACGGCCACCCACCTGGTCCGCTCGTCGATCAGCTCGACGACCGCCGCAGGATCGAGCCGGCCGGTGGTCGGGTCGAACGGCGCCAGCACCTGCTCGGCGCCGGCCCGGTCGGCGGCGATGCGCCACGGCGTGACGTTGGCGTCGTGGTCGAGGCGGGTGCCGACCACGCGGTCGCCCGGGCCCAACGTCTCGCCCACGGCCCGGGTGAAGGCGAACGTGAGGGTGGTCATGTTGGCGCCGAAGACGACGCCGGCGGGATCGGCGCCGAACAGCCGCCCGACGGTGCGCCGGGTTCGGTCGAGCAGCTCGTCGCACGCTGCCGCGGCGGCGAACAGGCCACCGCAGTTGGCGGTGTTGCCGCTCGCCGACCACGTCGCCGCGGCGTCGATCGCACGGTCGACCATCTGCGTGCCGGCGGGACCGTCGAAGCGCGCCCAGCCGTCGCCGATGCCGGGGAACCGACGACGCCGCTCGTCGCTCGCCGTGACGACGATTCGCTCGCTGGGCTCGCTCATTGCGGGGAGCATGGCAGATACCCTCGTCTCGTGGTCGCACCAGACGACAAGCTGCCGATCAAGATGCTGGCCGACCGGCTGCTCGTGCGCATCCCCGAGGGCGACCACGAGCGACGCAGCCAGGGCGGCATCCTCATCCCGGCCACGGCGCAGATGGCCAAGCGGCTGGTGTGGGCCGAGGTCGTGGCGCTCGGCGCCAACGTGCGCACCGCCGAGGTCGGCGACAAGGTGCTGTTCTCGCCGGAGGACCGCTACGAGGTCGAGGTGCAGGGCACCGACTACATCATGCTCCGCGAGCGCGACCTCCACGCCGTCGCCGCCGAGCGCATCGAGGCGTCGACGGGCCTGTACCTGTGAGCCCGACCGACCTCGATCTCGAGCGGGTGACGTTCAACGCCGACGGGCTGGTGCCGGCCATCGCCCAGGACGCCGACACCGGCGACGTGCTGATGCTGGCGTGGATGAACGCCGAGAGCCTGCAGCGCACGTTCGCCGAAGGGCGCATGGTCTACTGGAGTCGCAGCCGCCAGGAGCTGTGGCGCAAGGGCGACACCAGCGGCGACCACCAGACCGTGCGCGAGGCGTACTACGACTGCGACGGCGACACGCTGCTGTTCAAGGTCACCCAGCACGGCCGCGGCGCCTGCCACACCGGCGCCCGCACGTGCTTCACCCCCTTCGAGGGCTGATGGAGATCCGCCCGAGCCGGGAGGAGTTCCACGCGCTCGCCGCCCGGTACACCGTCGTGCCGGTGTGGACCGACCTGCTCGCCGATCTCGAGACGCCGGTGGCGGCGTTCATGAAGCTGGTCGGCGACGGGCAGGGGTTCCTGCTCGAGTCGGTCGAGCACGGCGAGCGGTGGAGCCGGTTCTCCTTCGTCGGGCGCAACCCGGTGGCGACCCTCACGTTGCGCGACGGCGTC
Organism: Ilumatobacteraceae bacterium; assembly: GCA_963816635.1. Taxonomy (GTDB): domain Bacteria; phylum Actinomycetota; class Acidimicrobiia; order Acidimicrobiales; family Ilumatobacteraceae; genus Desertimonas. Next base: position 120,644 of record CAWFLK010000005.1, read on the forward strand.
GTCACCGTCGACGGTCACCCCGACGTGCAGGTGCCGACCGACCGCGGCATGCTCGCCGCGCTGGAGGTGCTGCTCGACACGTACCGCGGCCCCGAGCTCGACGAGCTGCCCCCGCTCACCGGCGGGATGATGGGCTACCTCGGCTACGACGTGATCCGCGAGGTCGAGCACCTGCCCGACGTCCCGCCCGACGACCTCGGCGTGCCCGAGGCGGTGATGAGCATGATCGGCTCGCTCGCCGCGTTCGACCACTGGCGCCAGCGGGTGACCTTGATCGAGAGCGTGCCGACGCACGGCGCGGGAGTCGATGCGCTCGACGCCGCCTACGACGCCGCCGCCGAGCGGGTGGCCGCCGCCGTCGCCGACCTCGGGCGCCCGCTGCCGTACACGCCGGTGGAGCCGCCGCACCGCGACGACCCGTTGCCCGACGTCCGCTCGACGATGGCCGGGGGCGACTACCAGCGGGCGGTCAAGTCGGCCAAGGAGCTGATCGTGGCCGGCGACATCTTCCAGGTGGTGCTCGCCCAGCGCTTCGACATCGACCTGCAGGCCGAGCCGTTCGACGTCTACCGGGTGCTGCGCCAGGTCAACCCGAGCCCGTACATGTACTACGTGCGCACGCCGGAGCTGACGATCGTCGGCTCGTCGCCCGAGCCGATGGTGCAGCTGCGGGCGGGCACGGTGATCTCGCGGCCGATCGCCGGCACCCGCAAGCGCGGCAGCACCGACGAGCACGACCGGCGTCTGGCGGCGGAGCTGAGCGAGCATCCCAAGGAGCGGGCGGAGCACGTGATGCTCGTCGACCTCGCCCGCAACGACGTCGGTCGGGTGGCCCGCTTCGGCACCGTGCAGGTCGACGAGCTGATGACCCTCGAGCGCTACAGCCACGTGATGCACCTCACGTCGCAGGTGTCGGGCCGGCTGCGCGACGGGCTGGGGCCGATCGACGTGCTGCGGGCGACGTTGCCGGCGGGCACGGTGAGCGGGGCGCCGAAGGTGCGGGCGATGGAGATCATCGACTCGCTCGAGCCGGTGAAGCGGGGTCCCTACGCCGGCGTGGTGGGCTACCTCGACTGGACCGGCAACCTCGACACGGCGATCGCCATCCGCACGATGTTCGTCGCCGAGCGGGGCGCCAGCGTGCAGGCCGGCGCCGGCATCGTGGCCGACTCCGATCCCGACGACGAGGACCTCGAGTGCCACAACAAGGCCGCCGCCCTGCTGCGCGCCATCCCCGCCGCCCGCCGCATGACCCGCTCCCGCGCCGCCCGACGCGCTGACGCACCTGACAGCTCGGCTCGTCGCCGCGGCCGCTCGGTGACCACGGCGCTCAACGGTGACTGCGCTCGACGTCGGCAGTCGTCGATCGGTCGATCGAAATCGACGGCCGATCTGGTCACCCACGTTCTCGATATCGAGAACCGCAGATCGGTCGGACGATGACCAGATGCGGCCGGCCGACCCGTCGCACGACCGCACGATGACCACCGTGACGTCGGCGCCGGTCACGTCGACCGCGTGCACGACAGTCGGCGAGTCGTCAGAAGATCCAGATCAGCGTGAAGACGAAGCCGAGGAACGCGGCGAAGCCGGTGAGGGCGAGGCCGATGAACACCAGGCTCGGGAGGACGGCGAGCTCGCGCGTCACCTTGGCGAGGTGTTGCACGTCGCCGGCGCCGATGGCGATGCGGTGCAACGTCGTGTACTGGCCGCTCTGCACGATGAACGTCGGGGCCGCGGTGACCGCCGCCGACGGCTCCTCGTCGACGGCGACCGTGTCGATCACGACCTGGCGGGCTTCCTCGTTGCGCCCGAGCAGGAGGCGCAACTCGCTGACCAGCTCCTCGGCGTGGTGGGGGATGGCGCGCAGGCGGAAGCTCGCCAGCAGCGGCGCGCCGACGGCGAAGAGGAGGAGCGCCACACCGAGCACCGTCCAGACGATGCGCGTCCCGCCGCCGAACGCGGCGATTCCGACGAGGTACGTCGCTCCGGTCACCAGCAGGGCCAGCAGGCCGACAGCGGTGGTGATGTTGCTGCCGCGGCGGGCGAGGTGGCCCACCGCGTCGACGGCGCGGCGGACGAGGCGGTCGAGGTCGAACTCGGTCATCTGGTGCAGTCTCGCAGCCGCTCGGCAGACTGGGACCGATGGCCTTCCGTGATGTCGTGACCGTGGCCGGCGCCGACGCCCGCCGCTACCTGCAGAGCCAGCTCGCCCAGGACATCGACGCCGCTGGGGGTGGGGGAGAGCCGTTGGACGCTCGTCCTGGCGCCGGCGGGCCGCGTCGATGCCCTCGCCCGCATCCACCGCACCGGCGAGGACACGTACGAGCTCGACACCGATCCCGGCTTCGGTGAGGCCCTCGCCGCCCGCCTCGCCCGCTTCAAGATCCGCGTCGACGCCGACATCGCCTCCTCGGCTCGCGACGTCGATCCCGATGGGCTCGTCGGGTGGTGGGACCGGCCGACCACCGACGAGGGCGAGGACGCTCGGGTCGCTGCCGGCTGGCCGGCGATGGGCACCGAGATCATCCCCGGCGAGACGATCCCGGCCGAGATCGGCGTCTCCGCCGTCGCCGTGAGCTTCACCAAGGGGTGCTATCCGGGTCAGGAGCTGGTCGAGCGGATGGACTCCCGTGGCGCCACGCCGCCGCGTCACCTCCGAGTGTTCGACGTCGGGCCGGGCGTCGCCGTGGGCGATCCGATCCTCGACGCGTCCGGCGCCGAGGTCGGCACCTACACCTCGGTGGCCGCCGGCAAGGCGCTCGGCTACGTCCGTCGCGGCGCCGCCCTCACGTCGGAAGTGTGAGCGACGCGTACGGATATCCGTACGCGTGGCTCACAGTTCGCCCCGGAACGGCTACTGGGCCGGGCGCTGGTCGACGGTCGGGGGAGCCCACGTGCCGTCGACCGCGGCTCGGACGGCGGGATCGGTGCGAACGCGGGCGAACTCCGGGGCGGCGTTCACCAGCGCCTCGCACCTGGTCGCGCGGCGTGCCGGCGTTGACCGCCTCGCGGAGCCACGCCGCCGCCGTGGCGGCATCGCCGAGCGACGCCGCGGCGCGGGCCACGCCGCAGGCCGACAGGCCGGCGGGGTGAGCGGCGTAGGACGCTGCCGCGTACTCGGCCGCCTCGTGGGCGCTGCCGTAGGCGATCAGCAGGTTGGTCAGCACGTACTCGTTCCACGGCTCGCCGAGCGGCAGCGGCCGCGGCATCGCCGCGATCACCCGGCGCAACGCGTCGTCCGGCGCGGCGGTGAGCTCCTTGGGCACGAGGTGACGGTCGGTGGGCCGTCGCATCGCTCGTTCGAGGACGCGCACGCCCTTGTCGAGGTCGCCGCGGCGCGCCGCGGCAGCCGCCACGTCGAACGGTGACCGGGCGTGGCGGTTGCGGTCCTCGAACAGGGCGGCGAGCTGCACGACCAGCAGGAAGCCGATGAAGATGGTCAACCCGCGCGTCGGCCCGAAGAACGGCGTCGACGCCAGCGCCGCCAGCGTGATCGCCAAGCTGGCGTACACCATCACCCGCTGCGCCTTGCTCCCGATGAAGCGGTCGAGCACCGTCTCGACCACGTGGCCGCCATCGAGGGGCAGGATCGGCACGAGGTTGAACAGCCCGATGATCGGCCCCGCCCACCACACCGCCTGACGCGGCGCGGTCTCGATGATGGTCGCGTGGTCGAACGGGTTGGCCCCCATCGCCACCAGCACGAGGCACCCGCAGGCGATGTGGGTCAGTGGGCCGGCCAGCGAGATGCCGATCGTCCACGGCCGGCTGATCGGCTGCTTCGACCCGTACGAGGTGTAGCCGGCCATGAACTCGAGCGAGATCTCGGCCTCGGCCCCGGCCCGCCGCGCCACCAGCGCGTGGCCCAGCTCGTGCAACAGCGTGAACACGGCCACCGAGCCGGCGAGCCAGATGCCGAACTCGCCGTTGTCGCCACGCGGCACCACGGCCAGCAGGATCATGAAGACGACGAAGCCGTAGCGCACGCGGACCGGGAACCCGAGCAGGCGGAACTGCGCCTTGGGCGCGGCGGGGCGGGATGTCGCGGCCATGTCCCCACTCATCGTACGCGTCGGCGTTCCCGCCCCACGGTGCGCCAATAGACTCCGGCGCCGTGACCTACGTCTACGCCTTCGATCACAAGCACCGCCGCCCGCCCATGGAGATGAAGGACCTCCTCGGCGGCAAGGGTGCCAACCTCGCCGAGATGACCAGCGTGCTGCGCCTGCCGGTGCCGGGCGGGTTCACGATCTCCACCGACGCCTGCCGCGCCTACCTGGCCGGCGGCTGGCCGAAGGAGCTCGACGGGGAGATCGCCGCCCAGGTCGCCAAGCTGGAGAAGCAGATGGGCCGCCACCTCGGCGATCCCGCCGACCCGCTGCTCGTCAGCGTGCGCTCCGGCGCCAAGTTCTCGATGCCCGGGATGATGGACACCGTCCTCAACCTCGGGCTCAACGACAAGAGCGTGAAGGGCCTCGCCGCGTCGACCGGTGACGAGCGCTTCGCCTACGACTCGTACCGCCGGTTCATCTCGATGTACGGCCGGATCGTGCTCGGCGTCGACGGCGCCCTCTTCGAGCACCCGTTCGAGGACGCCAAGCGGACGGCCGGGGTCACGAGCGATGCCGACCTCGACGCCGCGGCGCTGAAGGCGCTGTGCACGACCTACAAGCAGGTCGTGAAGGCGGAGACGGGCAAGGCCTTCCCGCAGGACCCGATCAAGCAGCTCCGCGGCGCGGTCGAGGCCGTGTTCTCGAGCTGGAACGGCGCCCGGGCGATCGCCTACCGCGTTCGCGAGCGGATCAGCCACGACCTCGGCACCGCGGTCAACGTGCAGGCGATGGTGTTCGGCAACCGCGACGACAACTCCGGCACCGGCGTCGGGTTCACGCGCAACGCCGCGACCGGCGAGAACAAGCCCTACGGCGACTTCCTGATCAACGCCCAGGGCGAGGACGTCGTCGCCGGCATCCGCAACACCGAGGACCTCGACGCCCTCAAGAAGCACTTCCCGGGGATCCACGACGAGCTGCTCGCGATCTTCGCCCGCCTCGAGCGCCACTACCAGGACATGTGCGACACCGAGTTCACCATCGAGCAGGGCAAGCTCTGGATGCTCCAGACGCGCGTCGGCAAGCGCACGGGCGCGGCCGCTCTGAAGATGGCCGTCGACATGACGTCGGGCACCGGCCGCGGCCCGAACCGTTGGAAGATCAGCCGCAACGAAGCGCTGCAGCGCGTCACCGGCGACCACCTCGACCAGGTGCTGCACCCGCAGTTCGCCGGCTCCGGCAAGCTGATCGCCAAGGGTCTGGCCGCCTCGCCCGGCGCCGCCGTCGGCGCCGTCTACTTCGACGCCGACGCCGCCGCGGCGGCCGCGGCCGAGGGCATCAAGGTCATCCTCGTGCGCAACGAGACGAGCCCCGAGGACGTCCACGGCATGATGGCGTCGCAGGGCATCCTCACCGCCCGCGGCGGCCTCGTCAGCCACGCCGCCGTCGTCGCCCGCGGTTGGGGAACACCCGCCGTCGTCGGCGCCGAGTCGGTGAAGATCAGCGGCACGTCGTTCACGGCGAACGGCGTCACCGTCGCAGCAGGGCGACATCATCTCGCTCGACGGCTCCACCGGCGAGGTGGTGCTCGGCGCGATGGAGCTCGTCGCCGCCGAGCCGCCGGCCGAGTTCGCCACGATCCTCGGCTGGGCCGACGCCGTGCGCAAGGGCAAGCTCGGCGTCCGCGCCAACGCCGACAACGGCGAGGACGCCACCAACGCCCGCCGCCTCGGCGCCGAGGGCATCGGGCTGTGCCGCACCGAGCACATGTTCCTCGCCCCCGACCGCCTGCCGGTCGTTCGCCGCATGATCCTCGCCTCCACGCCGGAGGAGGAGACCGCCGCCCTCGAGGAGCTGCTCGACGTGCAGCGCGCCGACTTCACCGAGATCCTCGAGGCGATGGACGGGCTGCCGGTGACGGTGCGCCTGCTCGATCCGCCGCTGCACGAGTTCCTGCCGTCGGTGTCGGAGCTGCGCGTCAAGGAGGCCACCGAGGGCCTCAACGAGGAGGAGAAGAAGCTCCTCGCCGCCGCCGAGTCGTGGGCCGAGCACAACCCGATGATCGGCACCCGCGGCGTGCGCCTCGGTGTCATCAAGCCCAACCTCTACGGCATGCAGGTGCGAGCGCTGCTCGAGGCGGCCACGGCGCTGCGCAAGCGGGGCAAGAACCCGATCGTCGAGGTGATGATCCCGCTCACGGTCAACCGTGAGGAGCTGCACCTCGCCCGCGGATGGGTGCAGGACGAGATCGACCGCGCCAACAAGGGCGTGAAGAACCCGCCCGACGTCACCATCGGCACGATGATCGAGACGCCACGCGCCGCCCTGCGCGCCGACACCATCGCCGAGGAGGCCGACTTCTTCTCCTTCGGCACCAACGACCTCACGCAGATGGCGTTCGGGTTCAGCCGTGACGACATCGAGAGCCGGATGATGCCCGCCTACCTCGAACAGGGCCTGCTCAAGCGCAACCCGTTCGAGACGATCGACCGCGACGGCGTGGGTGAGCTGGTGAAGATCGGCGCCCAGCGGGGTCGGGCGGTCAAGCCCAAGCTCAAGCTCGGCGTGTGCGGCGAGCACGGCGGCGACCCGGAGTCGATCGCGCTGTTCTACGAGGCCGGCCTCGACTACGTGAGCTGCTCGCCCTTCCGGGTGCCGATCGCCCGCCTGGCCGCCGCCCAGGCCGTCGTCGGCGGCGACGCCAGCACCACGAAGTAGTCCGCTCCGGCGGATTCGCCGCTACAACTGGATGGACCCTGGTCGCCCCTGTGGGCCGGCCCCGACCCAACAGAAGGAACGAGCGCACCCACGATGACACCGGTGCTCGCCGCCGAGCGCAGTAGCAACTTCGTCGACGTCACCGTCCACCCCTGGCAATGGATGGTCCTGCTGGGCCTCATCGTGGGCCTGCTGCTGGTCGACCTCCTCGTGTTCCACCGCGAGGCCCACGAGATCAGCACCAAGGAGGCGGCGATCGAGTCGGCCGCCTGGATCTCCGTCGGCGTCGGGTTCATGTTCGTGGTGATCTGGTGGTTCGGCGGTGCGGCCGGTGGCGAGTACATCTCGGGCTACCTCATCGAGAAGAGCCTCAGCGTCGACAACGTGTTCGTCTGGGCGCTGCTCATGGCGTACTTCCTGGTGCCACGGATGTACCAGCACCGCGTGCTGTTCTGGGGCATCTTCGGTGCGCTCGTGATGCGGGCGATCTTCATCTTCGCCGGGGTCGCCCTGATCGAGGCGTTCGACTGGATCCTCTACGTCTTCGGGGCGTTCTTGATCTTCACCGCCCTGCGCATGCTCTTCTCGGGCGAGCAGGAGGTCGACCCGTCGCAGAGCAAGTTCCTGAAGCTCGTCAACAAGGTCGTGCCGAGCACCGACGAGCTCGACGGACCGCACCTGTTCACGAAGAAGAACGGCCGGCGTCTCGCCACCCCGCTGTTCGCCGTGCTCGTGCTCGTCGAGGCCACCGACGTGATCTTCGCCGTCGACAGCGTGCCGGCCGTGCTCGCGGTGAGCCACGAGCCGTTCATCGTCTTCGCATCGAACGCCTTCGCCATCCTCGGTCTGCGGGCGCTCTACTTCCTCCTCGCCGACCTGCACGGGCGCTTCCGGTACCTGCAGACCGGCCTGGCGGTGATCCTCGCCTTCGTCGGCGTGAAGATGATCCTCTCGCAAGCGATCCACTACCACATGCCGACGTACTTCTCGTTGCCGATCATCGCCCTGATCCTCGTGGTCGCGGTCGCGACGTCGTTGCTCGTGCCCGAGGAGGCCGACGCCGGCGGCACGCACCCGGCGACGCCGGCCGACGCCGACACGGCGCCGGCCGAGCCGGTGGCCGAACCGGCCGACGACCGCTAGCGCGGCCATGGCGATCGCCCAGGACGACGTCGATCGCCTCCGGGCGACGGTGTCGATCGTCGACGTGGTCGGCGAGGTGGTGCAGCTGCGCCGGGTGGGCCGCAACTGGGTCGGCCTGTGCCCGTTCCACGCCGAGAAGAGCCCGTCGTTCAACGTTCGCGAGCAGACCGGACGGTACAAGTGCTTCGGCTGCGACCAGGGCGGCGACGTGTTCACCTTCGTCGAGCAGACCCGCCACGTCGACTTCGTCGGCGCCGTCGAGTACCTCGCGGCCAAGGTCGGCATGCAGCTCACGTACACCGACGCCGGGCAGTCGGCGGAGCGGTCGCGGCGCAAGCGTCTCGTCGAGTCGATGACCACGGCGGTCGAGTGGTACCACCGCCGGTTGCTCGAGGATCCGGCCGCACGCCCGGCCCGCGACTACCTGCGCAGTCGGGGGCTCGCCGGCGACGTGGCCCGCCGCTTCCGACTCGGCTGGGCGCCCGACGAGTGGGACGCGCTCTCGCGCGGTGCCGGCGTCGATGGCGAGCAGCTGCGCACCGTCGGCTTGGCGTTCACCAACCGCGCCGGGCGGATGCAGGACGCCTTCCGGGCGCGGGTGCTGTTCCCGATCTTCTCCGACACCGGAGAGGCGGTGGCGCTCGGCGGCCGTGTCCTGCCGGGGTCGAGCGATCCGGCGAAGTACAAGAACTCGCCGGAGACGCCGATCTACGCCAAGTCGCGGACGCTGTACGGCCTCAACTGGGCCAAGGCGGAGATCTCGACGTCGGACCAGGTGGTGGTGTGCGAGGGCTACACCGACGTGATCGGGTTCCACCGCGCCGGCGTGGCCCGGGCGGTGGCCACGTGCGGCACGGCGTTCACCGAGGAGCACGTGCGGCTGTTGAAGCGCTACGCCAACCGGGTCGTGCTGGCGTTCGACGCCGACGCCGCCGGCCAGGGCGCCGCCGCTCGCTTCTACGAGTGGGAGCAGAAGTACCAGGTGGCGGTGTCGGTGGCCCGGCTCCCGGACGGCACCGACCCGGGCGAGCTGGCCCAGCGTGACCCGGACGGCCTCGCCGCGGCCGTCGCCGGGGCGACGCCGTTCCTCGCCTTCCGCCTGCGCCGAGAGCTCGGTGGCCAGCCGGGGCGTACCCCGGAGGAGCGCGTGCGCCTCGCCGAGCGGGCGATGGCGGTGGTCAACGAGCACCCCGACGTCAACGTGCGCAAGCTGTACGCCGGCGAGGTGGCGGCCCAGACCGGCCTGTCGATCCGCGACCTCGAGGGGATCGCACAACGGCGCGAGCGGGCGCCGGTGATCCAGGCCAATGCGCCGGCGCGCGGCCAGCTCCGGGAGAACGCCGAGTTCGTGGCGATCACACTGCTCGCCCAGAACTGGGACTCGATCGCCGAGTGGCTGATCGAGGAGCTGTTCGCCGACGAGGTCAACCGTCGCGCCTTCCTCGCCTTGGCGGCGGCCGACGGCGACCTCGACGCGGCGATCGACGGTGCCGATCCCGACGCGCGCGAGGTGCTCGAACGGTCGGCGGTCACCGATGTCGAGGCCGATCCCGGGGTCGAGGTGCGCAACCTGATCGCTGCCGCGGTGCGTCGCGAGCTCGCGCCGGCGGAGTCGAAGGGTGATCCCGACCGGATCCGTGACGACCGGGAGGCCCGCTTGCAGGTGGAAGAACTGACGCACGCGGAAGGCGGGGCCGCCGCATCGGAGTGGTTGCTAGGTTGGCTGCATCGTCGAATGGCTCCACGATCAGATGGGGGATCCGGAAGCGCCTGACGTTTCCGATCGGCCCGTGGATGCGCCCGACCAGCGCGCCCCGGCAACCACGCTCCACATCAGCGGGGTCGATGCCAAGGAATGGGCCGACCTGACCGAGCGGGGTCACCTCCACGGCACGGTGCATGCCGACGAGGTGGCGCTGGTGCTGCGCCACGTCGACCTGTCCGACGAGGTGCTCGACACGACGCGCAAGGCGCTGGCCGACGAGGGGATCGACCTCGACGAGTCGGTGGACACCGACGACACGCCGGCCGACGCCGATGCCCCGGTGCGCTCTCCGGCCGACGACGTGGACGACGAGCGCCTGCTCAGTCGGCGGCGCCGCAGCTGGACCACCACGCGGGCCGCGCCGCGGGGCGACACGTCGACGTCGGACGGTGTGCGCATGTACCTGCGCGAGATCGGCCAGGTCGACCTGCTGACCACCGGCGACGAACGGCGCCTGGCGCAGCTCATCGAGGCCGGGCACCAGGCGGCGGCGGCCATCGACGTCGGGGTCGACGACGAGGCCGAGCGGCGCCGCCTGCTGCGCATCGTCGCTCGTGGCGAGCGGGCCAAGAGCGAGCTGACGCAGGCCAACCTGCGCCTCGTGGTGAGCATCGCCAAGCGCTACTCGAACCGCGGGATGCAGCTGCTCGACCTGATCCAGGAGGGCAACCTCGGCCTGATGCGGGCGGTCGACAAGTTCGACCACACCAAGGGGTTCAAGTTCTCGACGTACGCCACGTGGTGGATCCGCCAGGCGATCACCCGCTCGATCGCCGACCAGGCCCGGACCATCCGCATCCCGGTGCACATGGTCGAGCACATGAACCGGGTGATCCGCGCCAAGCGCCAGCTCCACCAGGAGCTCGAGCGTGAGCCGAGCGTCGCCGAGATCGCCACGGCGGTGAACCTCGAGCCGGACCGGGTCCGCGAGCTGCTGCGCATCTCGATGGACCCGCTGTCGCTCGACTCCCCGATCGGGGAGGAGGACGAGTCCAACCTCGGCGACTTCATCGAGGACTCGACGGCCGACGGACCGGCCGACGCCGCGACGCGGATCATGCTGTCGGAGGCGGTGGGCGACGTGCTCAACGAGTTGTCGCTGCGTGAGCAGGAGATCGTGCGGCTGCGCTTCGGTCTCGACGGTGGGCAGGCCAAGACCCTCGAGGAGGTGGGCCGCGAGTTCGGGGTGACGCGTGAGCGGATCCGCCAGATCGAGGCCAAGACCCTCGCCAAGCTGCGCCACCCGCAGCGCTCCCAGCGTCTGCGCGAGTTCCTCGAGACCGAGTAGTCGGTCCGAGCGGGTCGGGCAATCTGGTCACCCACGTTCTCGGTATCGAGAACGTGGGTGACCAGATCGGCCGGACTACGCCTCGGGCACGTCCTGGAACGGGCGGACCTCGACGGCGCCGGCGCACGCCGCGCTGCCCTTGGTCGCCCAGGCGAGGGCGGCGTCGAGGTCGGGAGCGTCGATGATCCAGAACCCGCCGATCTGCTCCTTCGTCTCGGCGTAGGGCCCGTCGGTGACGGTGACCTTGCCGTCGTCACTCCTGACCGTCGTGGCGGTGCTCGGCGGGTGCAGCCCGCCGGCGAACACCCAGGCCCCGGCGTCCTTGACCTCGGCGTTGAAGACGTCGACGGCCTCGAAGACCTTCTGCATGTCCTCGGGCGACATGCTGGCGATGTCCTCGTCGTTGGTGTACACGGAGAGCAGGTACTGCGTCATGGCTGATGGCCTTTCGTTGCGTGGTGGTCGGGTGCGGTGCGACTGCGCCGGCTGGCGGAGTCACCACTACCACGAACGGCGTCGGCCGAATCGACACCGACGTCGCAGAAAGTTCTTCCGCGGGCGCACCACCGCTGGGCCGTGTCATGCGGACGGTCGAGGCGGTAGTGTCAGCCACTGCCTTTCCGGGGTAGCTCAGCTGGCAGTAGCGACGGACTGTTAATCCGTAGGTCGTGGGTTCGATCCCCACCCCCGGAGCCACTGGTCGCCGTTTTGGGCAATCTGGTCACCGACGTTCTCGATATCGAGAACGACAGTGACCAGATCGGCCTTCGAGACACAGGGTGACCAGATCGAACCTGGCTACCGTCGTACCGTCGGGGCGGTAGCTCAGTGGTCAGAGCAGGGGACTCATAATCCCTGGGTCGTGGGTTCGATCCCCACCCGCCCCACACGCTGGCATCGGCCGTCTCGACATCGTCACTGCCGGAACGGGAAGACTCGCGGCGGCTCCGACGAAGCGAGACGATCACCGTGGGCTCGATGATGGTTCCGTACGGGTACGCCCACAAGCGCGTCGGCATCGACCAGCTCGACAACTTCGACACCTGGTCCAAGCTGCAGCCGGAGTTCAAGCGCCGGGTGCGGGCGATGTTCGTCGCCGCCCAGGGGCGGCGGGTCGGGAAGTCGCTGATGTCCACCGCGACCCACCGAACCGCTGCACCTGCATGACCTGGCCCGCGGCGAGGAAACGATCGGCGATGCCGCGCTGATCGAGCACCTCGATGGTGCGCGAGTGCAGCCCGCCGGCGCGCGATCCCATCGATCTCCTGGTTGGTGCGCAACGCGCCACCGGGCGTTCTGACTGCCGAATGGCGCCCGCGGTGGATCTTCTACCGATTCGGTGGAAAATCCACCACCGGCTGGTCAGGCACCACTTCTACGCGTCGGCGTCGGCGTCGTCCTCGTCGGCGTCGTCCCCGGAGAGCCCGATCCCCAGGGCGATCAGCTCCTCGACCGTGATCGAACGGTGGGCGAGGACGAGACCCCCGGCGTCGCGGACAGCGTCGCGCAGCGGGATGGCCCAGAGGTGCTCGATCGCCAGCACGAGCGCCGAGCTGCCATCGGGCAGTGCGTCGATCAGGTCGGCGGCGACGGCTTCGGCCGCGGTCGGCGCGTCGGGATCCATGGTGGCGCCGAGCACGGCACCGGCTTCGGCCCCGTCCCCTCCGGCGATCCCCAGCCCGATGAGCGCACCAACGGCGGCCCGCAATTCGGCTCGTTGCTCGTCGTCGAGGTCCGAGACCGAGACGACGTTGATCTCGTCCTCCTCGCGCAGGACGAACACCGCGTCGATGACCCGGATCGCGCCGACGTCGCGAAGTCGTCCCAGCTCTTCGATGATCCGTCCCTCGAACTTGTCGTTGTCGGGAAAACCGATCACGAACGCCTGAATCGGTCCGATGGCCATTGACATACCTCCTGTGCGAGCGGGCCGCGATCGCGGCATGCCGCAACTCTGCCTCGCCGGTGGGGCCAGTGCATCATCCACTTGGCATGACTGATGCGGTCGGACGACTTCGCCGCCGCTGCGCCCCGAACTGCCGGGCGGCCGACCGCCCCGGACTTAACGACCCGGCTCGACTTCCGCCGGCGCCGTCGCCGATTCGGTCGCGCCGGACCGGCGGGTCAGCCAGAGGGCCCCCACTGCGCCGACCAACATCGCAACGAGGAGCAGCGCCCATTTCCGGTGCGACGTGCCCATCGTCTCGTTGATCACTTCTTCGACGAACGCTTCCATGTTGCAGTCCTCACTGGGTTCGGTCTCATCATCGCTCGGTGGCCGGACGATGCGGGTGGCTTTCATCACCTCCGGATGACGACGCCGATTCGACGACAGTGTTTCGTAGTCCAGCACCGACCGCAATCGCGAAGCGTTCAGACGCCCACGTCGGCCCGGTACTTCTCGAGCCAGGCGACCAGCTCATCGGGCTGGGCGAGGAAGGGGAGGTGGCCGCCGCTCATCTCGTCCGGGTCGATGCCCAGTCGATCACGCACCACTCGTCGCTGGAACTCGGCCGGGAAGAAGCGATCGTCCCGGCACAGCAGGAAGCGTGTCGGCACGTCGGGCCACCGTTCGAGCGGCCACGGATCGTCGAACAGGTGGCTCGCCGGCTCGGTCACGTGGTGCGCCGACTCGGCGAAGAGAACGTCGGCGACGTCATGGAAGAAGGTGTCGTGCTCGTCGAACGGCTCCGGCGACACGAAGCCGGTGTTGGTCCACCATTCCCCGGCCGATTCGCCGGGCGCGCGGCACCATCGCCGCGACCATCACCAGCAGGTCGGATTGAACCCTGGCGCACACGAGGGGACCGACGAAGCCGCCGAGCGACTGGGCGACGACGATCAGCTGGCCGTCGGTCGCCCGGTGCGGGCGGTCGGCGGCGATGGCGTCGACCACGACGTCGGCGAGGTCGCCGAACGTCGCCCGCTCGTCACCCCACGGCAGGTCGACCGCCACCGTGTCGTGACCGAGCGCGCTGAGTCGCTCGACGACCGGATGCCAGAACCAGCCGTCGGAGCCAGCGCCGGGGATCAGGACGAATGTTGCCATGGCGTTCAGGACGACCGACGTCCGCCGAACTCATCGGCGGATCGACGCCGCGTCGCCCCGTACGATCGGGGCGATGGCCGCTGCCGTTCCGCCGTCGGCGTCGGAGCACCCGGCGAGGTGGAAGTTCGACCTGCCGATCTACCACGCCGAGACCCGGCCGCGTGGCGCGCCTGGCTGGCGGCGAACCACGACGCCGAACGTGGCGTGTGGATGTGCTCCTGGCGGCCCGTGACCGGTCGACCGGCGTGTCCGTACGCCGACGCCGTGGAGGAGGCGCTGTGCTTCGGCTGGATCGACTCGACGGTCAACGTGCTCGACGACGACCGTGCACTCCAGTTGATGACGCCGCGCAAGCCCAAGAGCACCTGGACTCGCCTCAACCGCCAGCGGGTGGCGACGATGGAAACCGCCGGGCTGATGACCGATGCCGGCCGGCGAGCGGTCGACGTGGCCCGGGCCAACGGCTACTGGACCATCTACGAACCGGTCGAGGACCTCCTCGAGCCCGCCGACCTCGTCGCCGCGCTCGACGCCGTCTCCGAGCGCGCACCAACTGGAACGCCTTCCCACCGAGCGCACGCAAGGCGATGCTGTGGTGGGTGATCGGCGCCGCCCGGCCCGACACTCGCCGCCAGCGCGTCGCGTCGATCGTCGAGAAGGCCGCCATCGGCGAGCAGCGCCCAGGGTTGAGCGACGCGCTGTCGGCGTCAGCCGTCGGAGGGTGCCGAACCGGCGTCATCGGCGCTCCAACCGGTCACCGGGACGACGAAGAGCGCGTCGCCGCTGAAGGTCACGGCGGTCAGCGTCGAGTCGGTGGTCCAGGTGAACGAATCCGCGCCGGTGGCGACGACCGCCGCGTGTGCCGGGTCGAGCTCGGCGACCGATGTCGAAGTGCCGCCGTCGAGGGGTCGCGTGACGAGACGTGTGGGCAGGTCTGGTCCCGACTCGACGGTGGCGAGCGCGACGCCGTCCGGCGCGAGGGTCGCGCTCGATGACGATGCCGTCGTCGGCGACGGCGTCGACCGGCGTGGAGTCGTGCGAGGAGCCGCGCAGGTCGGCGATGGCGTACACGTCGAGGTTGGCGAAGTCCGCGCTGCTGGGCGGCGATCCAGTAGAGGATCAGCCCGGTCGCGCCGTCAGGGGTGACGTCCTGGATCACCGGCGGCCCCAACTCCGGGTCCACGCCCACCAGCTGCTCCGTGGAACCGTCGGCCGTCCCGAGGCGGTAGACGCCATTGGCTGGATCGTCGGGGTCGCGGCTCGCTTCGCGAGTAGATGATGGTGTCAGCCTTCGGCCAGACCAGCCCGAGGTACACCGCGCCCGGGACGTCGGAGACGTCGGCGATCGTGGTCGCCGGTGCCCCCGCTCGCCGGGACGCGGACGATCGCCGCGCCACGTGCGCCGTCGGCGATCGTCGAACGCGTAGAACGCGATCGTCGAACTGTCCGGCGACCATGCCGGCAGGATGTCGACCGCGATCGAGTCGTCGGCGTCGGTCAACGGCCCGGAGTACCCGTCGTCGGTGAGATCGCGGCACGCCGCCGCCCGTGATGTCGAACACCCAGAGGTCGCCGTCGGTGAGGTCGACGAACGACTGCTCGGTGAAGGCGAACGCCGTGCTGTCGGGGGACCAGCGGACGCTGCGGTCGTCGAGGCGGACGGCGGGCAGTTCGTCGCATGCAACCTCGTCGAGGGTCGGGACATCGAGCGCGCAGACGAGTGGGTCGTCGCCCTCCTCGAGGGCTGCCACGAGGTGGCCGTCCGGCGAAACCCCGAGGAACCGTGTGTCGGGCTGCGTGATTGGTTCGACAACCGCTGACGGTGGCGTCGATGCCTCGGCCGGTGTTGCGGTCGCCGCCAGAATGGCGGCCGACGTCACGACCGGCGCGGAGCGTAGGAGGGCGGCGAGCATGCGGGACATGACCCTGAGTTTGGCCGTGTCGGCGGGCCAACCGGTGTCGGGCATCCTTCGCCGCAGCCACCACGGTCGACACGGCCCGCCAATCAGCCGAACGTCCCGACCGTCGGCACCTGATCGAGGGCGATGCCGAAGTGCTCGCGGTAGGCCCGCAGCACCTCGTCGTCGCTGGTCAGCTCGTGCTCGGTGCGGGTGCCGCGTCGGTACGGATCAGCAGGTGGTCGGCGAGCGTGATCCGGCCGCTCTCGGTGAGTCGCGAGCACGTCAGACCCTGCGTGAAATGACTGGCGGGCGAGGTCTGCTGGTACCAGCACGTCGGGCCGAAGTCGGCGAGCCGCCACGGGCGCACGTCGAGCCGATACTGCACGACCGCACCCGCCAGGACGTCGACCGAGCCGTCGTGGGCGTCCTCGAAGTCGGAACACGCCGCACGGGTCGACCTGCTCACCGCGGATCGGCCCAGCGCAGCGGGCGCGCCGTGAACCGCCCGAACCCGACGTCGGCGAGGTGGGGCTCGACGTGCTCGGGGCCACCCCGAACGACCAACGCCATGTGGTCGAACGGCGGGCCGAACCCGCTCGCGCCGTTCACCTGCGCCGACAGATAGTCGACCGCGAATCCGAGCGCCCGGAGCAGGGCACCGAACGCCCCGTTCAGCTCGTAGCAGAAGCCGCCACGGTGTCGGTCGACCACCTTGGCGACGAAGGCGTCCTCGTCGGGCACGATCGGCTCGCCGAGGTGGACGCTGAGGTTCTCGAACGGGATGGTCCGCAGGTGCCGCTCGTGCAGGTCGGCGAGCGCGTGGTCGTCCGGTCGGCGCCGAGGCGCTCCAGGTACCGGTCGACGACGTGTTCGTCCACGCCGCGACGATACGCGGCGCTCTCGACGGCGGGTCAGCCGACGGTCGGCAGCGTGGCGTGCACCTGGCGCCGGCGCGGCACCATGTGCAGGTTGCGCAGCAGGCCCGGTGGCTCGTTCTCCAGGTGCCGGCGCCACTCGGCTCGCGACATGGTGCGGTCGCTGGCGCGGGCGGCACCGTGCCGGCGTGCAGGTGGGCGGGGCGCTGGTCGTTCTTCTCCACGCCCGGGACGCTAGGACGCCCGTGTATCGGCTCGATTGCCCGCATGTTTCCGCTCTGTTATCTGTTGCGATGAGCCGTTCTCCGCAGCCAGAGCACCGTTTCGGTGCATCTCGCCCTTCAGAACGGGGGAACTCCGGGAGGGCGGGGGTCAGGAGACGGTGCCGGGGGAGATGGTGGCGCAGAGGTCGGGGCGGTGCGGGGAGACTCGGGCGGGCATAGATCGCCATGCGGTCGTCGTCGGCCGAGCGGTGGACGCGTCCGCCACTCGGCGAGCGGCGCTCGGAGCTCACCGGCGACGTCCACCGCGCCGTAGCGGCTCCAGTCCTCGAGGAACCCGGCGAGGTGACACGCCCGGCATGCCGGCCGTCGTCCGCACGGCGTCGAGCGTCGTCGGGACCGCGCCCACGCGAGCGCAGTCACGGCGCCGTCGCGCACCACCACCCGGCCGTCACGCAGGGCGTCACCGAACTCGGCGGCGAGCTCGGCCTGGCGCTGGAAACCGCCCGCACCGAGCCCGGGAACCGCGGCGAGCAGCCGCTCGTCACCGCGACCCACGATCGACGCCGATCGCATCGGCGCCACCGCGCAGTGACAGCAGCCAGGCGGCGGTGCCGTCGTCGCAACGCTCGCGCCCGAAGCGGGAGAGGTCGGTGGTCCCCGGGGCGAAACGGAAGTCGATGCCCCGCCGTTGCAGCTCGACCAGCAGGGTGTAGCGGACGTGGGGGACCGACCCGAGGTCGACGAGCACCGGACGGTCCGGCGGGAGGTGGTGTCGAGCGCGCCGGCGCAACTCGTCCATCAGCGGCCGGGCCAGGTGGCGGCTGATCGCCCACTCGGCGCGTTCTCGGGCAGCTGGTTCGTCGGGCGCAGCAGGGCCAATGACCGAGCACGACCACGCCGGCGAGCACGCCGTCGGTGGCCAGCGGCGCCACGCCGTGTGTCGCCAGCCGGGCGACCGGGCGGCGCGCAGGCGCCGCCCCGACGACGGTCAGCGCCCGAACACGCCCACCGGCCACAACCAGTAGTAGTTCTGCGCCACGACGCCGAACGGTTGGTCGGTGGGATCTGCGCCACGGCGACCGCCGCCGACGCCAGCGCCACGAGCCCGACCCCGGCCATCGCCGCGAGCGACGACGAGCCCGAGCGCACCAGCACCAGCACCAGCAGCGCGCCCGCACACCGCGAGCGCACCGACCGACGCGATGGCGGAGGGTCGGCCGCCGATGCGCAACAGGTCGCCCATCGAGCCGGGCACGGCGAACGGCGGCAGGAACACCGACTCGGCCATGATCCGCACCCCGGTGACCCATCCGACCGCCCGGCCGCCATCGCCGCCGCGCGCCGACACCCGCCCGAGGTTGCCCGTGCCGGCCACCTGGTCCCACAACGGCAGCGCCCAGACCAGCGCCACGATTACCAGGCACACGGCTCCGGTTCGGGCCAGCTCGCCCGCCCGGTCGCGATGTACGCACCACCAGCGCGACCAGCCCCGCCATTGCGACGGCGACCGTCACGTAGCCGTACGTGAAGTGGCTCTGCACGACCAGCTCGCCGCGAGCAGCAACCACGGTGCGGGGCCCACCGCCGACCCGTCCACGCCGCCGCCGCCAGCCACAGCACACGCCACAGCGGCATGAGCATGGCGGCTGTCGGCACGCTTCGATCAGCATGAGGCTGCCCTCGTCGACCTGCAGGAGCACGGTGGCGGCCATCGCCGCGAGCACGCCGCGAGCGCCGAACATGTCCGCGCCACCAGCCACACCCCGACGATCGCCGCCACGTTCACGGCGCCGACGCCGAGGGCGGTGCCCCAGTACGGGTCGAGCTTCGTGAACGGGGCGCACAGGTCGAGCTGCAACGGCCCGAGGTTGTTGAGCCACACGCCGATGACCCGCGAGCCGTTCGACCACGCGCCGACGAGCGGGTTGTGACGCGACAGCACGTCGCGGACCGCACCGTGAAGTAGGCGGCGTCGAAGAGCGGCACCCACCCGCTCGCCGCCGCCGCCCCACCGTCACGACGGTCGGCATCAGGCGGCTGCGACCAGCGCCACCGCTTCCAGCGGCGACCGCCGCCCGCGGCCGGCGGTCAGTGGGCCGGCATCGACGTGTCGATCGAGTCGGCGACCACCGTGATCGGGCGCCGACGGCAGCGACCCCGGTAGCTGCCCCAGCGGTCGAGCACGATGCCGTACACCCCGACGCCGTTGAACGAGGGGGCGATGTACCTGCGGGCCGTCGTCGACCGCGCACACGAGCGAGGATCGAGCCCGAGACGGGCGAGCACCTGCGTCTTGTCCTGGGCGAGGTTGATCGTGTCGACCACCGACCCGTGGCGCGCCGGCCAGTGCTGGGTCGGCGTCGAACGCCTCGGCCTCGATGCCGCGGACGTCGCGTGCGGTCACCACGTGGATGCTGTGCTCGTGCGCCTTGATCCGGCGGACGGCGTCGACGACGTCGGCGATCGGCGCCCCGGTCCACCACAGCTGGCGCTCGCGCACGCCCTGCCCGAGCAGGTTGACGAAGTCGTCGTAGCCGAGACCCCACTCGGTGTAGAACTCCCAGTTCGTCGTGTCGAGGGTGAGCCGCCGCCCGAGTTGCTCGGCGGCGTACGGGGTGAACAGCTCGGGGAGGGGATAGAGCACGCCGTCGACGTCGTGGAGCACGTCCAGGTGCTCGGCAGTGGGCGGGGCGATCTCCCGCTCCGGCTCCTGATCGAACAGGGCATCGCTCATCAGCGTGATGACAGCCGTGGCACGGCGTCGAGCAGGCGACGGGCTAGCTGGTCGGACGGGGCGGCGAACACCTCCCGTGCGGGCTCTTCGACCGCCCGGCCCTCGTGGAGCACGAGCACGCGGTCGCAGTAGCGTGTGCACCACACCGAGGTCGTGCGACACCATCACCAGGCTGAGTTCCAGGTCGTCCCGCAGGCGGGCGAGCAGGTCGATGATCTCGTATGCCGACGATACGTCCAGCGTGCCGACCGGTTCGTCGGCGACGAGCAGGCGAGGGTTGGGGGGCGAGTGCCCGGGCGATGGCGATGCGCTGCTGCTGGCCGCCCGAGAACTCGTGCGGGTAGCGCCCGACCAGCGCCGGGTCGATGCCGACGGCGCTGAGCACCTCGGCAGTCTCGCGGCCGTGGTCGCCCGGCACGCGGAACCCGATCAACGGCTCACGCACGATGTCGCCGGCGGTTGCTGGTCCAGCGGAGCTGAGCGGATCCTGGAAGACGATCTGGGCGTCGTGCCGGAACCAGCGCAACGCGCCGCTGGTCGCCCGGGGCGCACCTCCTTGCCGTCGAACTCGACCCGCCCCGACGTCGCCTGGTCGAGGCCGAGGAGGATGCGTACCAGTGTCGACTTGCCCGAGCCCGACTCGCCGACGATGCCGATCGACGTGGCGGCCTCGACCGAAAGATCGACTCCGCCCAGCGCTTCGCTCGGCGCGAGTCCCCAGAGCGACGTGCGGGAAGCTCGCAGCACCCGGCGGATCCCGGTGGCGTCGAGCAACGCCTTCACCGGCCACCGGCCCGTCGGTGGAGCGCGGTGCGCTCGGCCGCGGCGAGCAGCTCGATGGTGTATGGGTCGCCGGGCCGCTCGACGATCGTCGCAACGG
This sequence comes from Ilumatobacteraceae bacterium, assembly GCA_963816635.1. Lineage (GTDB taxonomy): Bacteria > Actinomycetota > Acidimicrobiia > Acidimicrobiales > Ilumatobacteraceae > Desertimonas. The sequence goes on from CAWFLK010000005.1 coordinate 141,276, forward strand.
GGCCTGCCTCGACGATGCGGCCGTGGCGCATCACCATCAGGTCGTCGGCCACCAACGGCACGAGGGCGATGTCGTGGGTGATGAACAGGAGCGTGGTGCCCTCGGCGGCGATCAGCTCGGCGAGCAGCGCCAGCACCTCGGCCCGCACCGTGACGTCGAGCGCGGTCGTCGGCTCGTCGGCGATCAGCAGCACCGGCCGACAGGCGAGGGCGATGGCGATGCCGATGCGCTGTCGCTGGCCTCCCGAGAGCTGGTGTGGATAGGCGTGTGCCGGCGCGTTCGGGTTCGGGCAGCCCGACCCGGTCGCAGAGCTCGACCGCGGCCCGTCGCGGCGTGTCCCGGTCCATGCCGCGGTGGCGGCGCAGCGGCTCGGCGATCTGCTTGCCGACCCGCATCAGCGGGTTGAGCGACGACTGCGGGTTCTGGAACACCATCGCGATCCGCGCCCGGTGCAGCTTCCACAGCTCGCCGTCGGAGCGCCCGAGCAGCTGCTGACCGTCGAACGTCACGCTGCCGGTGATCGTGGCATTGTCGGGTGCCAATCCGATCACCGCCAAGGCGGTGAGGGTCTTGCCCTGATCCCACTTGCCGATGATCGCCAGGCGCCCGCCGCGCTCGATGGTGAACGTGACGTGGTCGACCACCACGCTCGCCGAACGCCACGGTGAGGTCGGCGACCTCGAGCAGCGGCTCGCTCACTGGTGCACCGCGATGCGACGCGACCGATTCATCCCGGCGGCGGTGCACCAGTGAGCCGAAGACTCTGCCCGACTTCGTCTTCCGCTCGCTCGAAGACTCGCTGGCTGACAGCTCGACCTCCGACGGGGGCGGGCAGCATCACGGCCGGCGGCACCGGGGCCAGCCGTTGCGTCGGCGATGCCGTGCCGCGGCAGGTGTGGTTGGTCGCGTCGCGAGCCCGTCGCCGAGGAGGTTGAAGCCGAGGTGGCGAGCACGAGCGCCAGACCGGGCAGCAGCACCGGCCACGGGTGCACGGTGACGGTGTTCTGCAGGGTGCTGGAGGGTCAGCCCCGACGACGGCCTGCTCCGTCCGGCGAGCCCAGGAACGAGAGCGCCGCCTCGGCGAGGATCGACAGCGCGGCCACCAGGGAGAGTTGCACCATCGCGAACCGGGGCGATGTTCGGCAGGTATGCCGGCGTTGACCCCGCGCCACGTCGATGTCCCTGATGCGGCCGCGGCGAGGATGTAGTCCTGGGTGAGCACGCGGTTGCACTCGGCGTGGAGGATGCGCGCCAGCACCACCCCCGCCCCGAATCCGAGCGCCACCGACACCGTGAACAGCGACGCCTTGAACAGCCCGACCAGCACGATTGCCAACACCAGCGACCGGAATGGCGATGAGGACGTCGATGAAGTAGGCGACCGGCTCGCCGAGGTAGCGCGGGCGTGATCGTGCTGACCACGGCGAGCACGCCACCGACCACGCCGGCGATCAGCGCAGACGCAAGCGCCACGAAGAGGCTGACGTGGGCCCCGACCAGCACCTGCTAGAACAGGTCGGCGCCGCCGGCGTCGGTGCCGAAGAGGTGATCCCGCGAAGATCGGCAGCCAGTCCTGGCCGGGATACGGCCGCAGCGGGTCGTAGGGCACCCAGATGTACGAGATCAACCACGGCGACCACCATGATCGACACGAGGAACAGACCGACGCGTCCCGACCACGACCGCCAGGCCGGCGGTGAGCACCCGCCTCACGCGTACTCGCAACCTCGGGTCGATGAGGTAGTGGGTGAGGTCGACCAGGAACCCGATGACGAGGACGATCACGGCGATCAGCAGGATCGTGCCCTGCACCTTGTCGAAGTCGCGGTTGCCGACGTCCTTCACGAGCATCAGGCCGACACCCGGCAGGTTGAACACCCGCTCGATCACGACGACGCCGGCGATCAGGCTGGCCAACTGCACGCCGAGCACCGACACGATCGGGATCTACGTGTTGCGCATGCCGTGGGCGAACAGGGCTCGACCGGGTGAGTCCCTTGGCGCGGGCGGTTCGGATGTAGTCCTGATGGAGCACGTCGAGCGTCGCTGATCGCACGAACCGCATGTACACCGCGCTGGGTGATGGCGAGGGCGAGGTCGGCAGGACGAGCCAGCGGCGGCGCCCGCCGAAGTCCGAACCGCTCCACCCCTTGCGCGGGAAGCCCTGGGACGGCAGTCCGAAGTGCCCGGCGAGCACGGCGATGAGGCCGATGCCGACGAGGAATTGCGGGATGGCGATGCCGAGTTGCCCGACGGCGGAGAGGGCCAACCCGTCGGCGTTGCGTCGGCGGACCGCCGTGTAGACCCCGAGCGGTACGGCGATGAACAACGACAGGATCGTCGAGGCGATCACCAGCGGGGCAGTGATGGCGAGCTTCTCGCCGAGTTGGCTGGTGACGGTGGAGTTGGTGAGCGCCGAGCGGCCGAGGTCACCGTGCAGCACGCCGCCGATCCACTCGAAGTACTGCGTGACCAGGGGCCGGTTCAGGCCGAGGTTCTCGCGGATCTTGGCGATCTGCTCGGGGGAGGAGTTGACCCCGCCGATGACGCCGGCGAGGTCGCCCGGCAGCAGCCGCAGCAGCGCTGAAGATGATCACGCTGGCCACTGCGAGCGCGACGATCAGCAGACCGAGGCGGCGCAGGAAGAACCAGAGCACGACCGTTCAGCGTAGGTCGGCACACCCGTGGCGGGTTGGCCGGCCACGAGGCTGCAACCTCTGGCGGCCGCCCGTTCGGCGGGCTGCGCCGGGTCAGTCGCTGAGGACGATCCCGGAGGCGTCGAAGCGGTCGTTGACGTCGAACGTCGGGTAGCCGCTCAGGTCCGGGCTCGCCACGACGACCGAGTCGGCGAGGTACAGCCAGTCGACTGGGGCGTCCTCGGCGATCTGGCGCGTCCTGGCCTGGCGGGTGAGGTCGACGGCCTGGTCGGGATCGGTGGCGGTGCGCGCCTGGTTCAGCAGGTCCTGCACGGTCGGCTGTCGTACTGCCAGTAGTAGGCCGGGTTGGCGTAGTTGAAGTAGTCCTTCGCCTCCTGGCGCGGCAGCACGGCGGTCAGGTCGTAGTCGTGGTTGGTGTACACCTGGTCGAGCCAGGCCGGGAACTCGACCGACTGCACCGTCACGTTGATGCCCACGTCGCCCAGCGACGCCACGATGTAGTCGTTGATGTTCGTCGGGTAGATGCTGGGCACGACGAACGTGAGGTCGAGGCCGTCGCCGTAGCCGGCCTCGTCGAGCAGCTGCTTGACGACTCGGGGTCGAAGGCGTTGATGTCGGTGAGGTCCTCGTAGGCCGGGTCGAACGGCGGGAGCGGGCCGCCGATGATCGTGCCGTAGCCGTTGATCAGCTCGAGGATGCCCTGCTTGTCGATCGCCCGGCTGATCGCCTGACGCACCCGGATGTCGCTGAGGGCGTCGCTCTTGTTGTTGTAGCCGAGCGTGTACTCCCCGTTCGACGGGCTGGTGTCGACCACCCAGTCGGGG
>CAWFLK010000006.1:0-136438 GCA_963816635.1 Ilumatobacteraceae bacterium
ATCCAGTGGAAGATCGCCGACAGCAGCGCCAGCAGCGCCCGTGAGTACAGGTAGCCACCGGTCTTGTTCGCCGCCAGCTCCCAGATGTTGAGTATCCGCTCCTGACGCTCCGGCCGCAGCCGGCTGCAGATCACGCGCCGCAGGCGCGGGCCGTCAGCGATGAGGTAGAAGGTGAACAGCATCACCGAGAACAGTTTGAGCAGCACGCCCAGCGCCGCAACCGACAGGTGCACGACGTTGCCCTGCTGGTTGGAGATGAACCGCTGGACCGGCCCGTCGGGGTCGTTGAAGGCGTCGATCGCCTCCCGCGGATCGATGTTGAACCCGAAGGTGTCGTTGAGGAACCGCACGGTGTCCCGGATGTACGTCTCGGTGTTCTGCAGCAAGTCGGCGATCTGCGAACCGACCAGGGTGCCGATGGCGACGAAGAACAGCAGGAACAGCAGCGCCACGCCGAACAGCAGCACCACCGTCGCGTTGCCGCGCCGCCAGCCGTGCTTGGCGAGACGGTTGACCCCAGGCTCGATGGCGAGCGACAGGAAGAGCGAGATGACCAGCAGCACCATCGTGCCGCCGAGGCGCAGCCACACGAAGCGCATGGCGACGGCGACGAGCGCGCCGGTCCAGAAGATGATCGTGGCCGGGATCACCCACTGCGGCATGCGGGTGCCGGCGATGACCGGACCGTGCGCTGGCTCGGGCAATCCGGAGTCGACCGGCTCGCTCTCGGCGTGCTCGTCGGTCATCAGGGTGGAGGTTAACCAGCCCACCCCGAACCGTCGGCCCCGCGATCCGCCGGCCGGGGTACGTTCGCCAACGTGAGGATCGACACGCCGGCCGCCGCCCGGGCGGTGCTGGAGGACGAGCGCTACACCGTGCCGCAGGCCGACGGCGGCCCGCCGGGCACGCTCGCCTGGCTGCGCGCCGCCGTCCCTCGCTTCAGCAGCGGCGCCGCCCACGCCGAGCGGCGCGCCGTCACCGACGAGTTGGTGGCGGCGCTCGATCCCGGTGAGCTGCAGGCCCGGGCGAGCTCGTGCGACGGCGATGCGGCGACGGTGCCGGTGCGTGTGCTCGCTCGCGGTGCTCGGCTTCGCCGGCGACGTGGTCGACGACGTGCTCGCAGTCGCCGCGGCGTATCAGCCCGGGTGCGGACGATGCGGCGAGCGCCGCGGCCGATCGCGCCGTCGCCGCGCTCGTGGCCGCGAGCGACGACGACGAGGGCTCTCGGGTCGCCAACCGCATCGGTCTGCTCGTGCAGGCCGCCGTGGCCACCGCGGCGCTGATCCGCTCGGTGGGCCCGGGCACCACGGTCGACGACGTCCTGCGCGACGACCCTCCGGCACCGTTCACGCGCCGGGTCGCACCGGACGGCGCGCTGGTGGAGGTGGCCCTCGGCGGCGGCCTGGCGTTCGGCGCCGGCGTCCACCGCTGCCCGGGTGAGGCGGTCGCGCGCCGCCTTGGCGGCCGGCGTGCTCGCCCGCTGAGCGGTCGCGCTCAGTCGATCGCGTCGAGCCCGCTGGCGAGGAGGTCGGCGGCGAGCGTGCCGCGTCGGCTCACCCCGACCGAGCCCAGCCCGAGCCACCCGGCCATCGCTGCCAGCTCCGCCCCGAGGTGCTCGGCGACGTAGCCGCGCTCCTCCGGCGCGTCGAGGTCGTCCTCGATCCAGGCCGCCTGCACCCGCAGCACGCCCGCCGACGCGGTCGGCCTTCAGGTCGACCCGCCCGACGAGCTGGCCGTCGAGCAGGAACGGGAGCACGTAGTAGCCGAAGATCCGCTTCGGCGCCGGGGTGTAGATCTCGATGCGGTACTCGAAGCGGAACATCCGCTCGGTTCGTTCGCGGAACCACACCAACGAGTCGAACGGGCTGAGCAGGGCCCGGCCCTCGACGCGCCTCGGTGCGACGGCATCGGGATGGAGCACGGCGGGGCGGCGCCAGCCGTCGACCTCCACCGGCACCAGCTGGCCGGCGGCGACGAGGTCGTCGACGACCGGCTTGCACGTCGTCGGCTTGAGTCGGTAGTAGTCGGCGAGATCGGTCGACGGTGCCGACGCCGAGCGAGCGAGCCGCCAGGAGCAGCAGCTGTCGGCGGGCCGTCGGCCTCGTCCGGCGCCGGCTCGGCGAGGACAGCCGGCGGGGACGATGCGCTCGAGGAGGTCGTAGCGGCGGGCGAAGTCGCTCGGACGCCGGGTGGCGCCGATGACGCCGGCGACGAACAGCTCCTCGAGCGCCGCCTTGCTGTCGTCCCAGTCCCACCACGACCCCTTGTTGCGGACGCGGCCCTCGATGTCGCCGACGGTCAGCGGGCCGCGGGCGCGCACCTGGGCGAGCACCACGTCGAGGACGGGGCGCTTGCTGCGTGGGCAGGGCCCATGCCACCTCGCCGCTGCGATGGCGCTCCATCCGCCAGCGCCACAACGGCAGGTGGGCGGTCGGCAGGATGCTCGCCATGTGCGCCCAGTACTCGAACAGCTCGCCGGCCGCCACCGCGTCGGGGATGAGCGTGCGCGGGTACGGCCCGAGGCGGGCGAACAGCGGCAGTTCGTGGCTGCGCACGAGCACGTTCACCGAATCGATCTGGACGACGCCGATCTGGTCGAACACGCGCCGCAGGTGTCGGCGGTCGATGCGGCCGGTCGGGCGCGGCTGGGCGAAGCCCTGCGCGGCGAGGGCGGTGCGCCGCGCCGCATCCGCCGACATTCGGCGCGGCTCGTTGGCGGCCACGGAGGCGATCGGAGGTGACCGCCACCGGCTACACCGTCGGGTAGAGGTTGGTGGTGGCGAACATCCCGCCGTCGGCGGAGATGGTCTCCCCGGTGATCGCGCTCGCCGCGTCGGAGGCGAGGAACGTCACGACGTTGGCCACCTCGTCGGCGTCGGTGAGGCGCCGCGCCGGGATCGTGCCGAGCACCGTCGACTCGACGCCGTCGAGCGGCCAGTTCGGCGCGCCACATCTCGGTGTGCACCACGCCCGGGGCGACGGCGTTGAAGCGGATGCCGCGCGGGCCGTACTCCATCGCCAGCGCCCGCGTCATCCCGTCGATCGCCGCCTTCGACGGGCCGTAGATGCCGCGCCGAGGCGTGCCGCGCCGGCCGCTGATCGAGCGTGATCGACACCATCGATCCGGCACCGGCGGCGATCATCGGGGCAGGCAGGCGACGGTGAGCAGCAGCACGCCACGGACGTTGACCCCGAGGACGCGGTCGATCTCCTCGGCGGTCAGCTCCTCGGTGGGCTTGCGCAGCGAGATCGCGGCGTTGTTGACGAGGACGTCGAGGCGCCCGCCGAGGGCATCGATCGCCGCGCGCCGCGGCGGTGCCGGGGCCGTCGACGCGTGCCGAGGTCGGCGACGATCGTCACCGGATCGTGGACGAGGTCGGCGGCGACGGCGTCCAACTCGTCGGCCGAGCGGGCGACGAGGGCGACGCGGGCGCCGGCCGCGTCGAGCGACCGGGCGATCGCCGCGCCGATGCCGCGCCCGGCGCCCGACACGACGGCCGTGCGCCCGGCGAGCGCTTGGGTCGTCACTCGTCGGCGACGGTGACGGTGACCGAGTTGATCACGACGTCCTCGTGCGGGCGATCCTGGCGGTCGGTCGCGACGTGCTGCATCTGCTCGAGCACGTCGAGGCCCTTCACGACCTTGCCGAAGAGGCTGTAGTGCGGCGGCAGGCCGACGCCGCTCGGCCCGGAGACGATGAAGAACTGGCTGCCGTTGGTGTTCGGGCCGGCGTTGGCCATCGCCACCGAGCCGACCTCGTAGCGCCCCGGCTTGGGCAGCTCGTCGGCGAACTTGTAGCCGGGACCGCCGCGCCCGGTGCCGGTCGGGTCGCCGCCCTGGCACATGAACCCGTCGATGATGCGGTGGAAGATGACCCCGTCGTAGTAGTGGTGGCCGGCGAGGAACACGAAGTTGTTGACGGTGTTCGGCGCCGCGGCGGCGTCGAGCGCCACCACCATGTCGCCGAGCGAGGTGCTGATGGTGGCCGTGTAGCGCTTCGCCGGATCGATGCCGAGCTCGGGCGGCGAGGAGAACTGCTGCGTCTTGGGTGCCGATCCGTCGAGCGGGGGAAAGGGGGTAGCCATGACGCCCGACCCTACCCGCCGCAATCTGGTCACTCTCCGTCTCGTTCGGCGATCTGGTCACCGTCGTTCTCGATATCGAGAACGACGGTGACCAGATCGGCCTCATGTCGAGGGCTGCTTTCCGTTCGCACCTCGCCGACGCGCGCTGGAGGGTATGACGCCCTCAACATTGGACACGTTCGCCGTCAACCACCACGGCTTGGTGACGCGACGTGCGCTCGAGCAGTCCGGCCGATCTCGCGCCGCCTGGTACCGCGCGTTGGCGCGGGGCGACTACGAACTGCTGCATCCCGGGGTCGCCCGCGTCATCGGCACGGCGCCGTCGCGCGAGCAGGCCATCGCGGCCGCGGTCCTCGCTGCTGGGACGGATGCGATGGCGTCGCACCGATCGGCGGCCCACGTGTGGGGCGTGCCTCGACCGCCGGACGATGTCGTGGACATCATCCTTCCCGGCCGCTCGCGCCACCTCGAACTCGCCGGCGTCGCAGTGCACCGCCCGCGCGACCAAGGCGACTTGCGGCCGATGCTGCGGACCGGGATCCGCACCTGCAACATCCTGCGCATGCTGTGCGACCTCGGGGCCGTCGATCCGTCGGCCGTTCACGGCGCCGTCGGTCACGTCGTCACGAACGCGCTCGCCTCGCCACAGGCGCTGTGGAGCGCGACCGTCGCCCACGGTCGCAACGGGCGTCCGGGCGTGCCGGCACTGCGTGAGGCGCTCGACGACTGGACGTGCGACGGCCAGCTCTTCGACAGCGATCTCGAGCGCCGCATGCGTCGGCTCGTGCGGCAGCACCATCTCCCTGCGGTCGAGTTCCACCCGGTCGTCGAGGGCTACGAGGTCGACTTCCGGGTCGTCGGCACCCCGGTGCTGCTCGAGTGCGACGGGTGGGAGTTCCACGACAAACGTCGTGACCGCTTCGAGCGCGACCGTCGGCGCGACGCCGAGCTCGTGGCCGCCGGCTACGTCGTGATCCGCTTCACCTACATGATGCTGACCCGCCAACCGCAGTGGGTGGCGACGCAGATCCGCTCCGCCGTTCGCCGATGGGCTCCGTCGCTCGCACGCTGACACGACCGATCTGGTCACCCTCCTTCTCGATATCGAGAACCACGGTGACCAGATCGCCCTTTGAGACGGAGAGTGACCAGATGGCGGGGGAGCGGGTCAGGAGTTGCGGGTGTTGTAGTCGGTGATCAGGAGGTCGGCCTGTTGGGTGGCGCCGTCGAGCGCCGTCTGGACGTCGGTGCCGTTGTAGATGTCGGCCACCGCCTGGGCGGTGACCGCGCGGACCTCGCGCAGTGGGCCGAGCGCCGGGCCGACCGCAGTCAGGTCGTTGTCGCCGACGAGGAGCTGGTCGAACGCCACCCCGAAGCGCGGGTCGTCGCTCACGATCTGCCGGTACGGATCGAGCTCGGTGGCGTCCTGGCGCACCGGCACGTAGCCGGTCTGGGCCGCCCACTGCGACTGCACCTGGGCGCTGGTCAGGAACTTGATGTAGTCCCACGCCGCGGCCGCCTCGGCGTCGCCCTGCTCGGCCACGATGTACAGCGACGCCCCGCCGACGAGGGCGCTCGGCGTGTCGCTCGGCCCGGGCATCGGCCCGACGCCGATGTCGTCCGACGTGATGCCGGGGATCTGACCGGCGTCGGTGACCGAGATCACCGTGCCCAGCCCGGCCGACGTGGTGATGCCCATCGCCGCCGGCTGACTCGGGTCGGCGAGCTTCAGCAGCACGTCCTGGCTGCTCGGGTTGTCGCCGACGTTCACCGCCAGCCCGTCCTGCACCATCTGCTGCACGAACGTCATCAGCTCCACCGACTCGGGCCGGTCGAGGTACACCTGCGTCGATCGAGCCGTGCGCCCGTTGTCGTTGTCGGAGTAGGGCACGCCGAGTCGGGCGAACCACTGCTCGAGGAACCACCCGCCGCCGGAGTCGACGCCGGTGTCGAGCGCCCAGCCGTAGGTCGCCGCCTTCGCATCGACGATCTTCTGCGAGTACTCCCGCATCTGGTCGAGCGTGATCGGCGGCTGGTCCGGGTCGAGGCCGGCCGCCTCGAACATCTTGCGGTTGTAGTAGAGCACCGGCCCCGACACGTTGAACGGCATCGACCACTGGATCCCGCCCGTCTGGTACTCGAGCAGCACGCGTGGCAGGTACGGCGTGATGTCGAAGCCCTCGGTCTGGATGCACGCGCCGATCGGGATCACCGAGTTGGTGTCGGCCATCTGCTGCACCATGTACTCGGGCATCTGCACGATGTCCGGGCGATCGTCCTGGCTCGACTGGAAGTACTTGTCGATCACCTCGCTGTAGCCGTTCTGGTTCTGCAGTTCGACGACGACCCGGTCCTGGCTGGCGTTGTACAGGTCGGTCAGCGCGACCAGTGTGTCCTCGAGGGTGTTCGTCATCGTGTGCCAGAACGTGATGTGCACCGGCCCGTCGGCGCTGTCGAGGGCGTCGACCGGGCACGGGTGGATGTCGGGTGGCGCCGCCGCCGTGGCCCTCCATCCGTTGGCGCCCGAGCCCGCTCCGAGGAGGTTGATCGTGGTCGGCGCCGCACCACCGCCGCCGTCACCACCGAGGAGGTTGATCGTCGTCGGCGCGGCACCACCGCCACCGCCACCGCCGACGAGGTCGATCGTCGTCGGCGCCGCTCCCCCACCGCCGGCACCGGACGAGGTGGTCGGCGGCGGCGTCGTCGTCGTGGTGGCGTCGTTGCCGGCGTTGAGGATCGAGTCGCCCGACGCGCACGCGGCCAGCGTCATGAGCGCTCCGGCAGCGGCGAGCCGGGCGATGCGCCGGGTCCGTGCGGTCAGCGGTGTCATCGACCTCACCTCCTGTTGGCTCGTCACCGGCTCGTCACCAACCGGTCAACCCTTGACCGCGCCGGCGGTGAGGCCGCGCACGAGTTGGCGCTGGAAGATCATCAGCATGGCAAAGATCGGGACGGCGGCGATGATCGTGCCCGCCATCAGCAGGTTCGGGGCATCGAGCGACTGCGCCTTGAGCTGACGCAGCCCCGACTGCACGGTGTTCATCGACTGCTCGGTCGTGATCAGGTTGGGCCACAGGTAGGCGTTCCACGTGCCGAGGAAGGAGAACAGGGCGAGCGCGCCGAGCGTCGGGCGGATCAACGGCACGGCGATGTGACGCAGGTAGCCGACGTGGCTCACCCCGTCGATGAGCGCGGCGTCGCGCAGGTCGCGCGGCAACGTCAGCAGCACCTGGCGCACCAGGAACATGCCGAACGCCGTGGCGAGGAACGGCACCGTGAGGCCCTGGTAGGAGTTGAGCCAGCCGAGACGGTCGATGGTCAGGCGGTTGGCGACGACCGTCGCCTCGAGCGGCACCAGCAGCGTGGCGAGAAAGACGAGGAAGACCACGTTCTTGCCCGGGAAGTCGAGCATCGCGAACGCGTACCCCGCCATGACGGAGCTGACCACCTGACCGAGGGTCACGATGATCGCCACCACGAGCGAGTTGAACAGGTAGCGCCCGAGGTGGCCCTCGGTCCAGGCCTCGCGGAGCACGTCGAGCGTGAACGCGTCGGGCACGAGGGGGTGCAGCAGCACGCGGTCGGTCGGCTTGAACGCGGCGATGACCGTCGTGTACACGGGGAACAGCACCACGAACGTCACCACCGCCAACAGCACGTAGCGCCCGAACGCCCGCCACCCGCGCGGCGAGTCGAACGCCATCGTCGCCGCCGGCTCAGCCATAGTGGACCCTCCGCCCCAGCCCGCGCAGCTGCAGGCCCGAGAGCACCAGCAGCACGAGGAACAGCAGCACGGCGGTCGCCGCCTGCAGCCCCTGGTCGTTGCGGATCAGCGACGTGCTGCCGTAGGTGAGGTACGTCAGCGTCGTCGTCGACTGGTACGGGCGCGGGCCACCCTGGGTCAGCAGGTCGATCTCGCCGTACGCCTGGAAGGCCCGCGTCGTGAGCACGATCGTGACGAACAGCAGCGTCGGCGTGAGCAGCGGCAGGGTGATGCTGACGAAGCGGCGGGTGCCGCCGGCGCCATCGACCATCGCCGCCTCGTGGAGCTCGCGCGGGATCCCCTGCAGCCCGGCGGTGACGAGGATGAACGTGAACCCGAGCCCGGCCCACACGCTCGACGCGGCGACCGCCCCGAGCGCGGTGCCGGGATCGCGCAGCAGGCCGGGCGCCTTGACCACCGGGAACAGGTGACGCACCCAGCCGATGTTGGAGAGCACGCCGACGCTCGGCTCGAGCAGGAACAGCCACATCAGGCTGGCGACGGCGACCGACGTGGCGACGGTCGACGAGAAGATGGCCCGGAACGCCCCGACGCCCCGCACGTACTTGTCGGCGAGGGCGGCGAGACCGACGCCGAGGACGAGACCGATCGGCACGGTGATCAGCGCGAACTTGCCCGTCACCGCCACGGCGTGGCGGAACTCGTTGCTGCGCAGCACGTCGATGTACTGGTCCCACCCGTTGGAGTGGCAGTTCTGGCCCTGCACGTCGCAGCGCTCGTGCCCGAGCCAGATCGCCTTGCCGAGCGGGTAGATCACGAAGGCACCGAGGATCACGGCGGACGGGGCGAGCAGCAGGATCGCCGCTGGGAGGTCTCGCCAGCGGCGACGCCGTCGCGACCTCGCCGACGGCGGCCCAGCGGCGGTCGGGCCCACGCTCCCCACGGCCGCACAGTAGGTCACGGTGCGCGATCCGCCGCGTGCGGTCCCGGGTACATTCGAGACCATGTCCGCCGATGCCCCGCAGCCCGACGCATCGGTCCCGCCGGGCCCCGATCCCGACCCCGACCTCGACGCCGTCGCCGCCGACCTCGCCGATGCCGAGCAGGCGCTCGACCGTCTCGGCGACGGCAGCTACTGGACCGACGAGGTGACCGGCGAGGCCCTCAGCGACGAGACGCTCGCCGAGCACCCGACGGCGCGGCGGGCGGTGTACGTGCCGTTCGGGCCCCCGGTCACTCCACCGCACGGCGTGCCGCGGGTCGGGCCGGGCGACGACGCACCGGCGACCGACCCGTCGACGCCAGCCGAGGCCGACGCCCGGCCCGCCGACGCCGCGGACGGCTGATCACTCGTGGCGTCGTCACGAGCCACCACGGCCGCGGCGATCGCCGCCGGTGGCGTCGGGCTCGGGGCGCTCGTGGCCGCGATGCGGCGCCGCTTCGGGGACATCGTGTCCTGGCGGTCACGGCGGATGTGGGGCATGACGGTGCGCGGCGCCGGACGCTACGCCGGCACCCGGGCCCGGCGCATCGTCACGCCCGCCGAACGACGCGCCGAGCTCGACCTGCAGTTCGCCGTGCGCACGGCGGAGGACGTCGCCGCCGAGTTGGGCGAGATGAAGGGCGTGCTGATGAAGGTCGGCCAGATGGTCAGCTTCATCGCCGAAGGGCTGCCCGACGAGGCGCAGCAGGCGCTCGCCGCGCTCCAAGCCGACGCCGCTCCGATGGCGCCGTCGCTCGCGGCGTCGGTGATCCGCGAGGAGCTCGGCGCCGACCCGGAGCGGGTGTTCGCCACGTGGGACGACCTGCCGGTCGCGTCGGCGAGCATCGGCCAGGTGCACCGCGCCACCGACCGTCGCGGCCGGCAGCTCGCGGTCAAGGTGCAGTTCCCCGGGGTGAGCGATGCGATCGAGGAGGACCTCGACGCCGCCGAGGTGATGTACGCGATGTTCTCGGCGCTGGCGTTGAACGGCCTCGACGCGAGGGCGCTCGTCGACGAGCTGCGCTCGCGGATGCGCGAGGAGCTCGACTACCGCCGCGAGGCGGCGAACCTCGCCGAGTTCGCCGCCCACTTCGCCGGGCACCCGTGGGTGCGCATCCCCGAGGTGGTGCCGGCCCTGTCGACCGGGCGCGTCCTCACCACCGAGTGGGTCGACGGGCTCAACTGGTCGGAGCTCATGGCCACCGCGCCGCCGGCGACGAAGCAGCGGGCGGCGGAGGTGATCTGGCGGTTCGCCCAGCACTCGGTGCACCGCCTCGGCGTGTTCAACGGCGACCCCCACCCGGGGAACTACCGCTTCCACCACGACGGCAGCGTGACCTTCCTCGACTTCGGGCTGGTGAAGCGGTGGGAGGCGGGCGAGTGGGAGCGCCTCGAGCCGGCGCTCGACGCCATCGTCGTGTCACGCGACGCCGACGAGCTCGTGACGGCGATGGAGACAGCCGGATTCCTCGCCCCCGACCATCACGTCGACCCGCAGCGCATCTACGACTACGTGTCGTTGCCCTACCAGCCGTACCTCACCGACACGTTCACGTTCACGCGGGAGTGGATGCGCTCCACGCTCGCCGGGATCTTCGACGTCGGTGGCCCGTACCGCGACGTGATCGCCGCGCTCAACATGCCGGCGAGCTTCGTGATCCTCGACCGGGTGGTGTGGGGCGTCAGCGCGATCCTCGGCAAGCTCGGGGCGACCGGGCCGTGGCGCGAGATGCTGCTCGAGTACCGCATCGGAGCGCCCCCGGCCACCGAGCTGGGGGCCGCCGAGCTGGCCTGGCGCTCGTGATGGCCACCGCGTCCGGACCACGGCCGCGACACCATCGACGAGTTGGCGGCCCGCGTCCAGCGGTGGATCGCACTCGACGAGCTGCTCTTCGAGACCCTCGGGCAATGGGTGCGAACGGTTCCCGAGCCGATCACGAAGCGGGTGTTCGCCACGTGGTGCAACCGCCTCGCCTGGCACGCCGAGCTGTGGCGCGGGCGGCTGCCCACCTACCAGGGTCGGGTCGGCGCCGACGAGCTCGCCGCCCGACGCGTCGCCGAGACCGCAGCATGGATCGAGCCGGTGCGGCGCGCCCTCGCGGGAGCCGGCGCCGGCGACACCGCTTCCAAGGTGGCTGCACTCCGCGACGCGACGCTGCCCTCGCTGGCGGCCGCGATCGACGAGCACCGCGCGGCGATCGACGCACCACTCGACGGTCCGACGGCGCGGATCCTCGACCTCGTCGCGGCCGACCTCGCGGCGTTCCGGGCCGAGCTGTAGCGAGACGGCGACGACGCCGGTCAGTCGGCGGGTGTGCGGGCGGCAGCGAGCGGCCGGCGCCAGGCCAGGCGTTCGACGACGCCCGGCGGCGGCCAGCGGTCCTCGCGGCTGTAGGCCCACCACTCGAACGGGTTGAGGTAGTAGGCACACGTCTCGACCGACTTGGCGAGTCGCTCGCGTCGGCCGCCGAGGACCCACGCGACCGCGCCGGCGATGCCGCCGCCGACGGTCCACACGAGGTAGCCCAGTGGGAACAGCGGGCCGAACCACCGCGCCTGCCACACGTGGGCGTGCTCGTGGTCGGTGACGATCCGTCGCCGCCACGGCGAGGTGCGCACGTCGGCACCGGCGCCGTTGACGACGTTGCCGATCGTGAGCATGAACCCGGGACGCACGGTCAGCCCGCGGACGTACACGTGGCGGTCGCACCGCTCGCTCAGCTCGGCGACGTGGTTGTCGGGTCGACGCTGCAACGCCGCCACCGCGTGGGCGAGCAGCGCCGCCGCCGTGGTCGGCAGGGCCCACGTCGAGTCGAGGGCGAACGCCAGCGGGCCGGTACGCGTCCGCCAGCGGTAGATGCGGTGGTGTCCGGCGAGGGCACCGCTGGCCGCGCCGACCAGCCCGGCGACGGGGCCGAGGCCCGACCGCCACCATGCGGCCGCGGCGAGTGCGCCGCCACCGCCGGCGACGGCGAGGGTCTCGAGACAGAGCGACCGCCGGTGGGCGGCCGCCGTCACCGCGAGTTGAGCTTGGCGAACAGTCGCAGGAGCTCGAGGTACAGCCAGACCAGGGTGACGAGCAACCCGAAGGCGGCGAACCACTCGTAGTCCTTGGCCAGTCCGGCCCGGGCGCCCTTCTCGATGAAGTCGAAGTCGAGGGCGAGGTTCAACGAGGCGACGATGCAGATCACCACGCTGAGCCCGATGCCGAACGCCGACGGCGAGTTGATGAACCCGACGCTGGCGCCGAACAGCGTGAAGATCAACGAGACGCCGTACATCAGCATGATGCCGAGGGTGGCGAAGATGACCGCCTTGCGGAAGCGGTTGGTGACCTTGATGATGTTGGTGCGGTAGAGCACGAGCATCACCGCGGTCACGGCGACCGTGGCGGCCGCGGCCTGGAGCACGATGCCGTTCTGGAACGCCTCGTAGCCCTTGGAGATGCAGCCGACCGCGAACCCGAAGGCGAGGGCGTAGGTCGGGGCGAGGTACTTGGCCCACATCGGCCGGAAGTACATCCCGATCGAGATGCCGAAGCCGATGAGGATGCCGAGCATCGCGATCGCCGGGAACTCGGCGACCTGCGTCTCGACGCCACCGACGATCTGCGTGGTGACCGGGGTGGCGGACCAGCCGACGGCGGCCGATGCGATGAGCAGCACGAGCAGCACGGTGGTGCGGTTGATGACGCCACGAACCGTCATCCCACCGCGCCACTCCGACACCGGCCCGTCGGTGATCGGCTCGGTGCCGGCGCGGACCGCTCGGCGGTGCCCAGGTGGTGCCACCCGGGCTCGGCGGCTTCGGCGCCGCCCAGCCGGCCCTCGCTTCTGCGATCGCCTTTTCGTTGAGGACGGGATTGGGCATGGGGACGGTTCTCCAGTCTGCGTGCTCGCCGTTGGTTGCGAACCTGATCGTGATTCTATCGCCCCCGCCGTTGGTGCTTCACGACAGCACGGCGTACTCATCGCTGCAACCGATCGGCGGTGACGCACCATCGGTGTGCGCGATGCCGCACGTCCTGACGGCGATTTCGGTTGGTCGTCGCGGGGCGGTCGGTATCGTGACGCGATCGCACACCCCGGAGGCAAGGGTGATGCGGACCCGCTCGCACGAAACCGGCCATCAACCGGTCGGCAGGACAAGGAGCTACCGTGGCGAAAGATCGCGTCGACCGCGATGACGAGGACCTCGTGCGGCTGTACCTCACCGACATCGGTCAGTACACGCTGCTCACCAAGGACGACGAGGTCCGGCTCGCGAAAGCGATCGAGTTCGGCAAGGAAGCGATCGCTCAGCTCGACGCCGGCGGCAAGGAGATCACCGCCAGCCGTCGCCGCGAGCTCCGCCGCACGGCGCGCCAGGGCGAGGAGGCCGAGCGTCAGTTCGTGCAGTCGAACCTGCGCCTCGTGGTGTCGATCGCCAAGAAGTACCAGGCGTCGGGGCTGCCGCTGCTCGACCTCATCCAGGAGGGCAACCTCGGCCTGATGCACGCCGTCGAGAAGTTCGACTGGCGCAAGGGCTTCAAGTTCTCGACGTACGCCACGTGGTGGATCCGCCAGGCGATCACGCGCGGCATCGCCAACACGGGCCGCACGATCCGCCTGCCGGTCCACGCCGGCGACACGCTCGCCCGTCTGCAGAAGGCGCGGTCGCGCCTCGAGCTGAAGTACGGCCGGCCGGCCACCCTCGCCGAGTTGGCGCGCGAGGTCGAGATGCCCGAGGACAAGGTGACCGAGGCGCTGCGCTTCGCCGCCGAGCCGCTGTCGTTGTCGGAGCCGTTGCGCGAGGACGGCGACGCCGAGCTCGGTGACGTCGTCGAGGACCGCTCGGCCGAGAGTCCGTTCGAGGTGGCGGCCACCGCGCTGCTGCCCGAGGAGATCGCCCGCCTGCTGGCGCCGCTCGACGACCGCGAGCGCGAGATCCTCAAGCTGCGCTTCGGCCTCGACCGCGGTGAGCCGCGCACGCTCGAGGAGGTGGGCGAGCACTTCAACCTCACCCGCGAGCGCATCCGCCAGATCGAGGCGCGGGCGATGAGCAAGCTGCGCCACCCGTCGAGCGACACCGGCGCCCGCGACCTCCTCGCCGTCTGACCACGCAACCGGAGGGCACCAGCTGGACCGTACGGTCCGGCTGGTGCCCTCCGGTTCGCGTTCGGCGGCACGTAACTCGCTCCGCCGAGGCGCGGTGAGCGCGCGACGATCGTGAGCATGTCCGAGATCGTGATCCGTCCGACCGCGCCCGAGGAATGGCGCCGGGCGAGTGCCGTCGTGTCGGCCGCGCTGATGCACGCGCCCGCCGACGACGAGGCCTGGGCGAAGGCCGAGCCGTCGTGGGTCGACAGCGACTCGCTCAGCGCGTGGGACGGCGACGCGTGCGTCGGCCACGTCGCCGGCTACCGCTTCGACACGCTCGTGCCCGGTGGGGCGCGGGTGCCGACGAACGGCGTCACCCGCGTCGGCGTGCTGCCGACCCACCGCCGTCGCGGCATCGCCCGCCGACTGCTCGAGCGGCTGCTCACCGAGGCCCACGAGCGCGGCCAGGTGCTCGCCAGCCTGCGGGCGAGCGAGACCGTCATCTATCCGCGGTACGGGTTCGGGCTCGCCGGCGAGTGTGCGGAGGTGGTCGTCGACCCCCGCGCCGCCGTGCCGATCTCGGGCGCCGCATCGGGCTCGATGCGCCTCGTCGCAGGCGACGACATCGTCGACGCCGTCAGCCCGATCTACGACCGTGCGGCCACCCGCCCCGGCGTGCTCACACGACCCGAGTGGATGTGGAAGCGGTACTTGCAGAACGCCATCGCCCTCGGCGGCGAGGGCGAGTTCGTCGCCGTGCACACCTCCACCGACGGCGTCGACGACGGCTTCGTCCACTACTCGGTCAAGTGGAAGGAGGAGCGCTACCTCGTGCCCCAGGGCCAAGGCGAGGTGTACGACCTGTGGGGCACCGATCCCGGCGTGGAGCTGGCGCTGTGGGACTACATCTGCAACATCGACCTCGTGCGCGAGTGGTACGCCGAGGAACGTCCCGTCGACGACGTCGTCCAGTTCGCCGTCAACGATCGCCGCGCCCATCGCATCCGCTCCACGTGGGACGAGCAGTGGCTGCGCCTCCTCGACGTCGACGCCGCGCTCGGCGCCCGCACCTACGCCGACGCCGACGGCTCGTTCACCGTCGACGTGACCGATGCGCTGCTCGCCGCGAACAACGGCAGCTGGGAGATCTCGGCGTCGGGAGCCAAGCGCACCGCCGACGGACCGGCCGACCACAGGCCGGCCGACCTCGCCGTCACCGTCACCGACCTGGCCGCGGTCTACCTGGGCGGCACGAAGTGGACCGCACTCGCCGGCGCCGGGCGGATCGACGTTCGCGACAACCGTGCCCTGGCGCTGGCCGACACGCTGTTCGGCGTGCCCTGGGCGCCGTACTGCTGCAGCGGCTTCTGACGCGGGACGCGTCAGCCAGCGAAAGATCTCGTCGCCGGGTGTCGGATCGGGCGTGTGCCGTTCGTCGTGGGACCGATACCCGCGAACCGACCGGAGGAACCAGCCGTGAAGTACATGATGTTCGTCTGCACCGACACCGAACCGGACCCGCCCACGGGCGACCCCAAGCTCGACGACGTCGAGGACTGGGTGGAACGCCACGACGCGTCCGGGACGCGGGTGATCGGTGACGCGCTGCGGCCGACGGCCGAGGCGCGGACCGTGCGCATGCGCAACGGCGAGGTGCTGGTGACCGACGGCCCGTTCGCCGAGACGCGCGAATGGATCGCCGGCTTCGACATCCTCGAGTGCGCCGACATCGACGAGGCGATCGCCGTCGCCGCCGAGCACCCGATGGCGCGCTTCGGGCGCCTCGAGCTGCGTGCGTTCGCCGCCGACCCGGGCGACGGCGCCGCGCGTTGACCGAACGGGCCGACGATGCCGCTCGCCGCGCGGTGGCCGACGCCATCGCCGGCGAGCGGCTGCGCATCGTCGCCGCCCTGATCCGAACCACCGGTGACTGGGATCTCGCCGAGGATGCCCTCGCCGACGCGTCGGAGCGCGCGCTCGAGCGCTGGAGTCGCGACGGCATCCCCGACAACCCCGCGGCGTGGCTCACCACGACCGCCCGTCGGCGCGCCATCGACGTCCTGCGCCGCCGCGGCACCGAACGAGCCAAGCTCGCCGAGCTGACCATGGCGGACGACGTCACCGGCGAGAAGGCGGAGCTCGGGCCGCTCGACGACGATCGGCTGCGCCTCGTCTTCACGTGCTGTCATCCGGCGCTGTCGATGCAGGCACGCGTCGCGCTGACGCTGAAGGTGGTGTCGAGCCTGCCGACGGCGGCGATCGCCCGCGCCTTCCTCACCACCGAGGCGACGATGAGCCAGCGCCTGCTGCGCGCCAAGCGCAGGATCGCCGAGGCCGGCATCCCGTACCGCGTCCCGCCGCCGGACGCCCTCGCCGAACGGCTCGACGGCGTGCTCGCCGTCGTGTACCTCGTGTTCACCGAGGGCTACACGACGTCGGACGCGGATGTGGCCCTCGAGGCGATCCGCCTCGGCCGACTGGTGGTCGACCTGATGCCTGACGCCGACGAGGCGCGGGCGCTGCTGGCGCTGATGCTGCTGCAGAGCTCGCGCCACGCGGCGCGAGTGGTCGACGGAGAGCTGGTGACGCTCGACGAGCAGGACCGCTCGCGGTGGGACCGCGGCGCGATCGACGAGGCCCTCGCCCTGCTCACCGCGCCGACCGGGCCGCGGCGCCCCTACCGCATCCAGGCCGACCTGGCCGCAGTGCATGCGACGGCGCCCGACGCGGCCGCCACCGACTGGCTGCGGATCGTGACGTTGTACGACGAGCTGATGGACGTGTACCCGTCGCCGGTCGTCGAGCTCAACCGGGCGATCGCCGTCGGCATGAGCGACGGACCGCTCGCCGGGCTTCGCGAGCTCGATGCCGTCGCCGACCAGCTCGGCGACCTGTACGTCGTGCCCGCGGCGCGCGGCGAGCTGCTGGCGCGGGCCGGTCGCACCGACGCGGCGCGCGACGAGCTCGCCCGGGCGATCGCCCTCGCCCCGTCGGAGCCGGTGCGCCGCCAGCTGCGACGGCGGCGGGACCGCCTCGACGACGCCCGGGACTAGTCGACTGACGACGCACGCCGAGCGCGGCCGCAACCGCCGCATCTGGTCACTCTGCGTCTCAAACGGCGATCTGGTCACCCACGTTCTCGATATCGAGAACGTGGGTGACCAGATGACCGACGTGCCAGACGGCGATCACCCGCGTCCGTCCGACGCTTTCGCCACGATGCGAACGCTGACGACGGACGCCGACGGCTTCGCCGGCGCCGGCCGTTACCGTGCCGCCCGCCGACATCCCTCACGAACCAGGTCCACCTGCGGGCCGCTCGTGTTGGGAGCCTTTGTTGCTGACGATCTGTTGCTCGGTCAAGGGTGGGAGCGGCACCTCGGTCGTCGCCGCCCTGCTCGCCCTCCACCCCAAGCGCGACACCGTGCTCGTCGACCTCGACGGCGACGGGCCGGCCGTGCTCGGCCTCACGCCGCCGGCCGGGCAGGGCCTCTCCGACTGGTTCGAGTCCGATGCGCCCGCTGCGGCCGTCGGCACCCTCGCCGTCGATGTCGACCGCACGACACGGCTGGTGGCCCGCGGCACCGCGGCGCCCGATTCGACGTCGTCGCGCTGGCGCGAGCTCGCCGGGTGGCTGGCCGCGCCGCACCCGTTCCACGTCATCGTCGACGCCGGCCTCGGCGACCCCGCCCGCCTGCGCCCCGACGACGCCGGCGAGGCGCGGGTGCTGCTCGTCATCCGGCCGTGCTTCCTGGCGCTCGCCCGCGCCGTTGCCGCCGGGTGGCGCGCCGACGGCGTGGTGCTCGTGCACGAACCGTGGCGCTCGCTCGGACCCGACGACGTCGAGCGAGCGCTCGGCGTGCCGGTGGTCGCCCGCCTCGAGCACGACCCGGCGATCGCCCGCGCCGTCGACGCCGGGCTTGCCGTCGCCCGCTTGCCGCGCGCCGCCCAGCGCCTGCACCTCGCCGCGTAGAGGCCGACGCGTGACCGACGGTCGACGAGCGCCTCGTGCACGCCCTGTGCGCGGCGGCCGCCACCGAGCCCGGAGGAGCCGAGGCCGCGGTACGCGCCCACGTCGGCCGTCTCGCCCCGCTCGCCGGGCCGGTCGCCGCCGAACGCCTCGTGCGCGCCGCGGTCGCCCGCCTCGACGGCCTCGGCTCGCTCGACGCCCTGCTCGTCGACGATGACGTCGACGAGGTCCTCGTCAATCACGGCGGCGAGGTCTGGGTCGACCGTGCCGGGACGACCACGCGCGCCGGCACGATCGCCGCCGGCGACCTGGCCGTGGTGATCGAACGCATCCTCGCTCCGCTCGGCCGGCGCGTCGACCGCACCACCCCGATCGTCGACGCCCGCCTGCCCGATGGTTCGCGCGTGTGCGCGGTCGTCGAGCCGGTCGCCGTCGGCGGCACCTGCCTGGCGTTGCGCCGGTTCCGGAAGCGGGCGCTGCCGTTGTCCGCGTTCACCACCGACGCCGTGGCCGCGCTGCTCGACGAGGTGCTCGACCGCCGTTGCAACACCATCGTCTCCGGCGCCACCTCCTCGGGGAAGACGTCGCTCTTGTGCAGCCTGCTCACCCGCACGCGTCCCGGCGAGCGCATCGTCACGCTGGAGGACACCGCCGAACTGCACCCCGCCGTCGACCACCTGGTCCGCCTGGAAGCGCGCCCGGGCGGCACCGAGGGCGCCGCCGCCGTGTCGCTCGAGCGACTGCTCCACACGGCGCTGCGCCTGCGCCCCGACCGCCTGGTGGTCGGCGAGGTGCGCGGGGCCGAGGTGGTCGGCCTCGTCCAGGCGCTGAACACCGGCCACGACGGGGCGATGTCGACGTGCCACGCCAACAGCGCCCTCGACGCCCTGCACCGGCTCGAGACGCTCGTCGTGCAGACGGTGCCGGCGTGGCCGTTGACCGCGGTCCGCGACCACCTGGCCAGGTGCATCGACGTCGTCGTGCACGTCGAGCGCGCGGCCGACGGCACCCGACGCATCGTCGAGGTCGGCGAGGTGGTCGAGGCATCGGCCGGCGGCGTGCCCGAGCTGCGCCGCCTGGCGAGCGGCGGAGCGGTCCTCGCCCCGCTCGCGAGGACGCGGCGATGACCCCGATGGCGTTGATGGTCGGCACGCTCGTGGCCGCGGCCGTCGCCATCCTCGGCGGGTGGGCCGGCGCGAGCGTCGCCCCGCCGCCTCCGCCCGCCACCACGTTCGGTGACGTGCCCGCGGTCGCGCGGCCTCGACGACGGTCGGGACGGCCGCCGCGCCCACCGACCGACGTCGAGGTGGCGTCCTGGTGCGAACACGCCGCCCGCGCCCTGCGCAGCGGGCAGTCGCTCACGGCGGCAATGGCGACGGCGACGGGCGACGCGCCGGCGATGGCGCCGTGCGTCAGCAGCGTCCTGGACGCCGTCCGCCGCGGACGGGCGCTCTCCGACGCTCTCGCCGACCTCGCAACCGACGGCGGCCCGAGCGGTGCACACGTCCCGCCCACGGCGATGGCCGCGACGGTGCTGCGCACGTGCGCCGACCTCGGCGGCCCGGCGGCGGGTCCGCTCGACCGCGTCGCGGCGATGCTGCGCGTCGCGCGCCGCCGTCGCCGACGAACAGGCCGCACAGAGCGCCCAGGCCCGCCTGTCGGCGCGCGTGCTGACGGTGGTGCCGGTGGCTCTGCTCGGTCTGCTGCTCGTCACCGATCACCGCGTGCGCGCGGCAGTCGCCACGGCGGCCGGTGGCGCAGCGATCGCCGCCGGGCTCGGCCTCAACCTCGTCGGCTGGTGGTGGATGCGCCGGATCGTGGCGGCACCACGTTGACGGTGGCGCTCCTCGTCGCCGCGGCCGTTGCGCTCGCCGGGCGCGCCGTGCTGGCCGCACCCGTCCACGGCGAGACATCGCGTTGGCGCGCCCTTCGCGACGTCGGGCGACGCGCCGATCGCACGCGCCATGTGGCGCCGCCATCGGAGCGTCGCGGTCGCCGCCCTGATCGGCGTGGGCACGCTGGCCGCGGTGGCCACCGACCCGGCGGCGATGATCCTGGTCGCCGTCATGGTCGCGACGGTGGCAGCGTGGCACCGTCGCCAGCGGCGAGCGGCGACCCAGCGCGCCGTGGAGGCGGCGATGCCCGACGCCGTCGAGCTGTTCGTCGTCGCCCTGCACGCCGGCCGCTCGCCCGCCCAGGCCGTGGTCGAGCTGGCGCGCATCGCCCCGGCGCCCGTCCGCCCGGCGTTCGCCGCGGTGGAACACCGGCTGCACCGCGGCGACGGCGTCGGCGACGCGCTCGACGAGCTGACGGCACGATGCGGGCGATCGGCGCTGGGGCTGGTGACGGCGGTCGGCGCCGCCGTCCGCGACGGGCTGCCTCTGACACCGGTGCTCGACCGGATGACCGACGACGCCAACGCCACCCGCCGACGCCAGGGGGAGGCGGCGGCCCGCCGGCTGCCGGTGCGGCTCTCGTTCCCGCTCGTCGCCTGCACGCTGCCGTCGTTCGTGCTGCTCGCCATCGCGCCGGCCGTGCTCGGCGCCATCTCGACGCTGCGGGGCACCGCCCCGTGACCCGCCGCGCCCCTCACGACGCTCACCGGAAGGTGCTCCACCCATGAACCAACTCCTCCTCCGCCTCCACGTCGCCGTCGTCGCACTCGGCACCTCGTTCACGCCGCAGGCGCCGCGCCGGTGGCGCGACGACCGCGGCCAGGCGACCACCGAGTACGCCCTCGTCCTGCTCGCCGCGGCGCTGGTCGCCCTGCTCGTCGTCGCCTGGGCGACCGCCGGCGGCGGGGCGGCCAAGGTGGCGCGCCTGTTCGACCGGGTCATCGACTCCGTGATCGACAAGGTGTGATCGCCGCCCGCGTCCGGCACGACCGCGACGGCCAGGCCGCGGTCGAGCTGGCCCTCGCCCTGCCGGTCGTGGTGCTGTTCGTGCTCGGCGCCGTGCAGGTGGCGCTCGTCGCCCGCGACCGCGTCGCCATCGAGCTGGCGGCACGCGAGGGCGCCCGGGCGGCGAGCGTGTCCGCCGATCCGGTGGGCGCCGCCACCGCGGCCGCACGACGCGCCACCCGGCTCGAGCCGATCGACGTCGCCGTCGAGCTGATCGGCGACGCCGTGCGCGTCACCGTGCGCTTCGTCGATCCCACCGACGTGGCGTTGATCGGCGACGTCATCGCCCCGGTCGCCCTGCAGGCGAGCGCGGTGATGGCGCTCGAACCACCGGCGCCCGGCGCGGCGTGAGCCGCCGACGCCGATCGTCGGCACCCGCAGATGGCGGTGACGTACGGTCGGTGTCATGTCGGGAATCGTGGACCCGTCGGGACGAGCGGCATCGACACGCCGGCGGCGACGAGGCGCTGAGCCGACCGTGCCCAAGGACCGTCTCGAGGCGTTCAGCGATGGCGTGTTCGCCATCGCCATCACCCTGCTCGTGCTCGAGCTCGACGTTCCCCACCCCGCCGACGGCAGTCTCGCCCACGCCCTCGCCGAGCAATGGCCGGCCTACGCCGCCTACGTCGTCAGCTTCCTCACGATCGGCATCATCTGGATCAACCACCACGCCGTGATGGCCAACCTCGTCGCCGTCGACCGCACGGTGCTGCTGCTCAACCTGGCCCTGCTCGGCTGGGTGTCGCTGATCCCCTGGCCGACGCAGCTGACCGCGGAGTACATGCGCACCGGCGGCGCCGACGAGCGCACCGCCGCGCTCGTCTACGCCGGCGTGATGGCGGCGATGGGCGTGACGTTCGGCGCACTGTGGCGGTACGCGACGAACGGCCGCCGCCTGGTGGTCGACAGCCTGACCGACGCCGCCATCCGGCGCAGCTCGATCCGCTTCCGGATCGGCGGCCCGGTGTACGTGGCCGCGATGGTGGTCGCCCTCGTCAGTGCGCCGGCCAGCCTGGCGATCATCGGCGGCCTCGCCGTCTACTACCTCCTGCCGGCCGGCGGCGCGATCGCCCACCCCGCCGAGCGCTGACCGCGATGACGAGCGACGACCAGGAGATGCTCGCCTGGGTGGTCGATCGCCCGGGACCGATCGCCACCCGCCCGCTGGTTGCCATCCGCCGACCGCGTCCGGTGCCCGGACCGGGCGAGATCCGCGTCCGCGTCTCGGCGTGCGGTGTGTGCCGCACCGACCTCCACCTCGCCGAGGGCGACGTCGAGCCGCGGCGTCGGGGCGTTGTTCCCGGTCACGAGATCGTCGGTGTCGTCGATGCGGTCGGGGCGGGCGCCACCCGCTTCGAGCCGGGCCAGCGCGCCGGGATCGCCTGGCTGCGCCACACGTGCGGGCGCTGCCGCTGGTGCGTTCGCGGTGACGAGAACCTCTGCGCCACCCCTCGGTTCACCGGCTGGGACGACGACGGCGGCTACGCCGAGTTCGCGGTGGTCGACGAGGCCTACGCCCTGACCCTTCCCGACCGCTTCGGCGACGAACAGGCGGCACCGCTGTTGTGCGCCGGCATCATCGGCTTTCGTGCCCTCCGCCGCGCCGAGCTGTCGCCCGGTGGGCGTCTCGGCATCTACGGCTTCGGAGCCTCCGCCCACCTGACCGCCCAGCTGGCGCTGGCCGAGGGCGCGACGGTGCACGTGCGCACTCGTTCACCCGCCGCCCAGCAGCTCGCGCTCGCGCTCGGCGTCACGTCGGCCGGTGGGAGCGACGAGCCGCCGCCGGAGCCTCTCGACGCGGCGATCGTGTTCGCGCCGTCGGGGACGCTGGTGCCGATCGCCATGGCCGCGCTCGATCGTGGCGGCACGGCGGTGATCGCCGGCATCCACCTCACCGAGGTGCCGCCGCTCGACCATCGCCGCCACCTGTTCGACGAGCGCCAGCTCCGCAGCGTCACGGCGAACACGCGCCGCGACGCCGCGCAGCTCCTCGCCCTCGCCGCGAGCACCGGCCTTCGCGTCGAGACGACGCCGTACCCGCTCGAGCGGGCCGACGAGGCGCTCGCCGATCTCGCCGCCGGCCGCGTGCACGGCGCCGCCGTGCTGCTCACCGGATCCGGCGGGCCACCAGCCTGACCCCGGGCGCGGGGCGGCGCGGGTACCGTGGCCGCGCATGGCGCTGCGGGTCGACGCGGAGACGGTCGACGGCCGGGTGGTCGCGGTGTGCCGCGGCGCGATCGACCTGTCGACACTGCCGACGCTGCACGGAGCGCTCGGCCGAGTGGTCACCGAGGCCGCCGGCTCGGTCGTGACGGTCGACCTCGACGAGGTCGACTCGCTCGACGACGCCGGCCTCGGCGTCCTCCTCGGCGCCGCCGGGCGGGCCCGGCGCAGCGACGGCGACCTGGTGGTCGTGTGCAGCGACCCCGATCGGCGGGCACGCCTGGCGGTCACCGGCTTCGATCGGGCCGTCACCGTCCGGTCAGCACTCGACGCCCGCTGAAGCTGCGCGGTCAGTGACCAGATGGCGGGGCGCGGGCGGGACCGCTCACTCCTCGGGCGGGCGCTGGGTGCCGGGTTGGATGTTGCGCACGGCGCGGGGCACGCGGCGGCGATCGGCGTGACGATCACGTGCCCGCTGCTCGGCCTCGAGGGCAGCCTCCTCGGCGACGAGGCGCTCGAGGTTGGCGAAGCGCTCCGGATCGAGCGTGCCGTCGGCGATCGCCTGACGCACGGCGCAGCCCGGCTCCTGATCGTGCTTGCAATCCCGGAAGCGACAGTGGTCCATCAGCTCGAACACGTCGGCGAAGGCCCGCTCGAGGCCCTGGCCCGACAACCAGAGGCTGAGGGCGCGCACCCCCGGCGTGTCGATCAGCCACCCGCCCCCGGGCACGGCGATCAACTGCGCCGCCACGGTGGTGTGGCGACCCCGCTGGTCGCCGGTGCGCACCGCCGTGGTGTCCTGGCGATCCTCACCGATCAGCGCGTTGACGAGCGTCGACTTGCCCACGCCGCTGGCGCCGAGGAACGCCACCGTCGATCCGGTCCCGATGAACGACCGCAGCTCCCCGAGGCCGGTGTCCCGGCGCCCGCTCGTGACGACCACCGGCACGCCGAGCGCCACCTCCTGCAGCTCACGCCGCGCCGGCTCGGGATCGGCGACGAGATCGGCCTTGGTGAGCACCACCACGGGATCGGCACCGCTGTCGAACCCGAGCACCAGCTCGCGCTCGAGCCGGCGCTGGTTGGGTGCCACGCCGAACGAGTGGCACAGGAACATCGTGTCGACGTTCGCGGCGAGCGTGTGCGACTCGGCGCGGGCGCCCTCGAACGACGCTCGGCGCACGAACGCCGAGCGCCGCCGGAGCAGGTGCTCGACGCGCTCGCCGTCGGCGGAGGCGACGATCCAGTCGCCCACCGCGACGTCGACGCCGAGGTTGCGCACCCGGCCGACGGCCCCGTCCTCGGCGCCGGGTGCCAGCGTCGTGCTCCAACCGCGATCGAGGCGTGACACGCGCACCGGCGACCCCGGCGACCCGAGCTCCTTCCAGGCCGCGTCGAAGTCGTCACCCCAGCCCAGGGCGCGGCGGGCGGCGGCGTCGGTCGGCACCCACGCGACGGTACCGAGCGGGCGAGCAGGCATGACTGCCGGCGATCGCGGGTACCAGAACCCGGAGTTCACAAACTTCCGACGCATCGCCGCGAGGCGGTGCCTAACATCGCGCTCATGCTCGAACGCCTCGCGCGCGGCTGCGCGCATCATCGCTGGCTCACGATCGGCGCCTGGGTGGCCATCCTGTTCCTCGCCGGTGGAGCGGCCAGCGCGGTCGGACCCGACTGGCGGACCGACTTCACGCTGCCCGAACGGCGAGGCCAAGGACGTCCAGGACCTGCTGGAGGCGAACAACCCCGACCGCGCCGGCTTCTCGTCGTCGATCGTGGCCTACGACCCAGGTGGCATCGACAACCCCGAGGACCGCGCCGCTCTGCAGCAGATCTACGACGTCGCCGCCGAACAACCGGGCATCTCGGTCACCAGCCCGTTCGACGCCGGCAACGAACAGCAGATCTCGCAGAACGGTCCGTACGCAGGCCAGATCGCCTTCGCCACCCTCGACATCAGCGACCGACCGTTCGAGGAGCTCACCGACCTCGGCACGACGATCCGAGACAAGGGCGACAGCCTCGACCTGCCCGAGGGCTTGACGGTCGAGTACGGCGGCGACCTGTTCAGCGAGTTCGAGCTGCCCGGCGAGCGAGATCTACGGCGTCTCGCCGCCGTCATCATCCTCATCATCGCCTTCGGCTCGGTGCTGGCGATGGGCCTGCCGATCGGCATCGCGCTGTTCGGCCTCGGCGTCTCCACGTGCCGTCGTCACCGCTGCTCAGCCACACCCTGTCGATGCCCGACTTCACGTCGGCGATGGTGGCGATGATCGGCCTCGGCGTCGGCATCGACTACGCCCTGTTCATCGTCACCAGATACCGAGAGGCGCTCCACGCCGGGTCGACGGTGGACGACTCGATCGCCGAGGCCCTCGACACCAGCGGCCGGGCGGTGATCTTCGCCGGCACGACGGTGATCATCGCCCTGCTCGGCCTGTCGCTGATGGGCCTCGCGTTCGTCACCGGCGTCGCCATCGCGTCGGCGGTCGGCGTGCTGCTGATGGTGATCGCCTCGCTCACCCTGCTGCCGGCCCTGCTCGGCTGGGTCGGCGCGCGCATCGACAACACGACACGTGCCGCGCTGATCACGGTGGCCGTGATCGTCGTCGCGGTCTTCATCGGCGTCGCCTTCAGCGCCCCCGGCGCGGTGCTCGCCGGTCTCGTCGTGTCGATCCTGCTCATCGTCGCCAGCATCGTCTTCAAGGGCCCAGCTGCGCACGCTCATCCCGCACCGCGCCGAGAAGCCGGCCGAGCAGCGCTTCTGGTACCGCTGGAGCCGCAACATCCAGCACCGCCCCTGGTCGAACCTCGGCGTGGGCGTCGTGATCCTGCTGGCTGCTGGCGATCCCGCTGTTCTCCATCCGCCTCGGCTTCGGCGACTACGGCAACGCCCGAGGACCAGACCGTGCGCCGGGCCTACGACCTGCTGGCCGACGGCTTCGGGGCCGGAACCAACGGCCCGATCTTCATCACCGTCCAGGGCGACGTCGTGTCGCAGGCCCGACGGCGTCCAGGACCTCGCGCAGGGCATGCAGGCCGCCGACCCCGAGGGCATCGCGTTCACACCGGTCCCGCCGCCGCTCGCCGACGACCTGGCGCTTGTCATCGTCTACCCGACCACGGCGCCCCAGGACGCGGCCACCGACGACCTCGTGCACGACCTGCGCACCAACATCATCCCGTCGCTCACCGATGGCACCAACACCGTCGCCAAGGTGGGCGGTCAGACGGCCGGCGTCCTCCGACTTCGCCGCGCTACCTCGCCGGCCGCATGCCGCTGCTGATCGGCGTCGTGCTGCTGCTCAGCTTCCTCCTGCTGATGGTCGTGTTCCGCAGCCTCGCTCGTGCCGCTCAAGGCGGTGGTCATGAACCTGCTGTCGATCGGCGCCGCCTACGGCGTGCTCGTGGCGATCTTCCAGTGGGGCTGGGCATGGAGGCATCGATCGGCGTCGACAAGCCGGGACCGATCGAGGCCTGGATCCCGATGTTCCTGTTCGCCATCGTGTTCGGCCTGTCGATGGACTACGAGGTGTTCCTGCTCTCGCGCATCAAGGAGGAGTACGACCGCACCGTGCGCCGCGGCCACCCCGACAACGGCACCGCCGTGGCCGACGGCCTGGCCGATCACCGCCCGGGTGATCACCGCCGCCGCGCTGATCATGTTCTGCGTGTTCTTCGCCTTCGTCCTCGGCGACGAGCGGGCGCTCAAGCTGTTCGGCCTCGGCCTCGCCATCGCCGTGCTGATCGACGCCACGGTCGTGCGCATGGTGCTCGTGCCGTCGACGATGGAGCTGCTCGGCGATCGCAACTGGTGGCTGCCGAAGTGGCTCGACCGCATCCTGCCGAACATCGACGTCGAGGGCCACCACCGCGCGGACCCGCTGCCGTCCGAGCTCGGCGAGGAGGAGCCCGAGACCGTCTCGTCGAGCCGCTGACCCGACGACTCGCTAGCTTGACAGCCCCAACGCCCACGTCCTAGGGAGAGGGGCCATGGCCAAGCCACTCGTCGTCGTCGAATCTCCGGCGAAGGCCAAGACGATCTCCAAGTTCCTCGGCGACGGCTACGACGTGCGCGCCTCGGTGGGCCACGTCGCCGACCTGCCGTCGAAGGGTCTCGCCGTCGACGTCGACAACGGCTTCAAGCCCACCTACGAGCTCACCGACCGCGGCAAGCAGGTGGTCAAGGACCTGCGGGCGGCCCTGAAGGACGCCAGCGAGCTGTACCTCGCGACCGACGAGGACCGCGAGGGCGAGGCGATCAGCTGGCACCTGCTCGAGCAGCTCAAGCCGAAGGTGCCGGTGAAGCGGATGGTGTTCCACGAGATCACCGCCGCGGCGATCGACCACGCCGTGAGCAACCCGCGCGGCATCGACTACGGGCTCGTCGACGCCGCCGAGACCCGGCGCATCCTCGACCGGCTGTACGGCTACGAGGTGTCACCGGTGCTGTGGCGGCGGGTCAACCGCGGCCTGTCGGCCGGTCGGGTGCAGAGCCCGTCGGTGCGCCTGATCGTCGAACGCGAGCGGGAACGGATCGCGTTCGTCGCCGCCGGCTACTGGGACATCGAGCTCGAGAGCGCCACCGCCCCGTCGTTCACGGCGCGACCTGGTCACCGTCGACGGCGCCCGCGTCGCCACCGGCAGGGACTTCGACTCCGGCGGCCGGGTCAGCGCCGGCGTCGTCGTGCTCGACGAGGCCCAGGCGCGGGCGCTGGCGACGGCCCTGGAGCCGGCCGACTTCGCCGTGCGCAGCGTCGAGGAGAAGCCGTACCGCTCGTCACCCAAGGCGCCGTTCATGACCTCGACCCTGCAGCAGGACGGCGGCCGGCGGCTGCGCCTGTCGTCGTCGCAGGTGATGCGCGTGGCCCAGGGCCTGTACGAGCGGGGCTACATCACGTACATGCGCACCGACAACGTGGTGCTCTCCGAGGAGGCGGTCACCGCCGTGCGAGCCACCATCACCAGCGAGTACGGCGCCGGTTCCTGCACGCCGTCGGCGCGGCAGTACACGTCGAAGGTGAAGAACGCCCAGGAGGCCCACGAGGCGATCCGTCCCACCACCCCGCTGCGCTCCCCGCAGGCGGTGGCCGGGCGAGCTGAACGGCCAGGAGCTGGCGCTCTACCGGTTGATCTGGCAGCGCACGCTGGCCAGCCAGATGGCCGACGCCACCGGGTTCACCGTCAGCGTGCGCGTCGGCGCCACCACGGCGGACGGCCGCGACGCCGAGTTCGCCGCGTCGGGCACCACGATCACGGCGCCCGGCTATCGCCAGGTGTACGTCGAGGCCGTCGACGACGACGCCACGGCGGCCGCCGAGCGCGAGGCGCTGCTGCCGTCGCTCGCCGTCGGCGACGCGGTCGCGGTCGCGTCGCTCGACCCCGGAGGGCCACACCACGACGCCGCCGGCCCGCTACACCGAGGCATCGCTCGTGAAGCGGCTCGAGGAGCTCGGGGATCGGGCGTCCCTCCACGTGGGCGTCGATCATCCAGACGATCCAGGACCGTGGCTACGTGTGGAAGAAGGGCCAGGCGCTGGTGCCGACGTGGACGGCGTTCGCCGTGGTCGGCCTGCTCGAGCAGCACTTCGACTCGCTCGTCGACTACGCCTTCACGGCCCAGGTCGAGACCGACCTCGACGCCATCGCCAACGGCGAGCAGGCCAAGGACCGTGGCTGAGCGATTTCTACTTCGGCGCCGACCGCTCGGCGGTCACCGACGACGATGCTCTGCCCGGCCTCAAGCGCCTCGTCGAGGAGAACCTCGACAACATCGACGCCGCGGCCATCAACACCTTCCCGATCGGCCTCGACGCCGACGGCAACGAGGTGGTGGTGAAGCCGGGCAAGTTCGGCCCGTACGTGAAGCGCGGCGACGACACCGCCAGCGTGCCCGACGAGCATGGCCCCCGACGAGCTGACGCTCGACGTGGCGCTGGCCCTGCTCGCCGCGCCCCGGTCCGACGAGCCGATCGGCGAGCTCGACGGGCTCCCCGTGTTCGCCAAGAACGGCCGCTACGGGCCGTACGTGCAGTGGGGCACCGGCGACGCACCGCCGCACGGGATGGACAAGCCGAAGATGTCGAGCCTGTTCAAGACGATGTCGCTCGAGCACATCACGATGAACGAGGCCGAGGCGCTGCTCAGCCTGCCGCGCACGCTCGGCGTCGATCCGGCCGACGGCGAGCCGATCGTCGCCGCCAACGGGCGCTACGGGCCGTACGTGCAGAAGGCCAAGGAGTACCGCTCGCTCGACAACGAGGAGCGCCTGCTCACCGTCACCCTCGACGAAGCTCGCGACCTGCTCGCCCAGCCCAAGGTGTACCGCG
The DNA here is from genome assembly GCA_963816635.1 of Ilumatobacteraceae bacterium. Classification (GTDB taxonomy): domain Bacteria; phylum Actinomycetota; class Acidimicrobiia; order Acidimicrobiales; family Ilumatobacteraceae; genus Desertimonas. Next base: position 29,232 of record CAWFLK010000006.1, read on the forward strand.
GGCGCGGTCAGTCGGCGGCGGCGAAGGGACCGCTGCGCGAGCTCGGCACCGACCCGGTGAGCGAACGGCCGGTCGTGGCGCGGGAGGGGCGCTTCGGCGTCTACGTCACCGACGGCGAGACCAACGCGTCGATCGGCCGTGGCGACCGCGTCGAGGACATGGCGCCCGAGCGGGCCTACGAGCTGCTGGCGGTGCGCCGCGAGCAGGTCGCGACCAAGGGCGGCCCGGCCAAGAAGCCGGCCGCCAAGAGATCGCCGGCCAAGAAGACCGCCGCCAAGAAGAAGGCCGCCGCCCGCAAGAGCCCGCCGGCCAGCCGCCAGGGTCGCCGAACTGTGAGCGACGCGTACGGTCGCACGCTGGGCTCACACGTCCGCGTCCGCAGCGGTCGGCCGTCGGACGACTCTGTGGCACGCTTCCCGTAGCGTGGCGGACGATGCCGACGTCCCCGCCGTACATCGCCTTCGAGGGTGCCGAGGGCAGCGGCAAGTCGACGCAGGCCCGCCGCCTCGCCCACGCCCTCGACGCGGTGCTCACCCAGGAGACGGGCGGCACGGCCATCGGTCAGCGCCTGCGGGCCATCCTCCACGACACCTCGCTCGATCATCTCGAACCGCGCGCCGAGGCCCTGGTCGTGGCCGCCGACCGTGCCCAACACCTCGCCGAGGTGGTCATCCCGGCGCTCGCCGCCGGCCGCACCGTGGTCAGCGATCGCAGCGTCTACTCGTCCCTCGCCTACCAGGGCTACGGCCGCCAGCTCGATCTCGACGAGCTGCGCCGCGTCAACGAGTGGGCGGTGCAGGGCCACTGGCCGACGCTGGTCGTCTACGTCGAGGCGCCGCCCGAGCTGACCGCGCAACGCCTCGACGGCCGCCAGCTCGACCGCTTCGAGCTCGCCGGCGCGGCCTTCCACCAGCGCGTGCTCGAGGGCTTCCGGGCGATGGCCGCCGCCGACCCCGAGCGCTGGATCACCGTCACCACCGAGCGCAGCGCCGACGCCGTGGCCGCCGACGTCCTCGCCGCGGTGGGCGAGCGGCTCGCCGGGTTCGCCGCGGACGCAACGTGAGCACGGTGTGGGAGGGCGTCGTCGGCCAAGACGACGCCGTGGCGACCCTGCGTCGGACCGCCGAGCGTCCGGTGCACGCCTACCTGTTCGTCGGCCCGCCCGGCTCGACGAAGGAGCGGGCGGCGCGGGCCTTCGCCTCCGTCCTGCTCACCGGGCGCGACGACGCCGACAGCCGCGACGCCCGCCTCGTGCTCGCCGGCGAGCACCCCGACGTCCACGAGGTGCTGCGCGTCGGGGCGGCGATCTCCAAGGACCAGGCCGACGAGATCGTGCGCCAGGCGTCGCTCGCCCCGGTCGAGGGCGCGCGCAAGGTCCTCGTGCTCCACGAGTTCCACCTGCTCAACGCCGCCGGTGCCGGGCGGCTGCTCAAGACGCTCGAGGAGCCGCCGCCCTCGACGCACTTCGTCGTGCTCGCCGACTTCGTGCCCGCCGACCTGGTCACCATCGCGTCGCGGTGCGTGCGCATCGAGTTCGCGCCGATCGCCGCCACCACGATCGCGGCGCGCCTGGTCGCCGATGGCACCCCGCCCGAGCGGGCCGAGGAGATCGCCAGCGTCGCCGGCGGCGACCTCGACCGGGCCCGGCTGCTCGACGCCGATCCCGACTTCGTCGAGCGCCACCGCGCCTTCTCCGGCGTGCCCGCCCGGCTCGACGGCAGCGGGCACACCGTGGTCACCGTCGTCGCCGAACTGCTCGGGCGCATCGAAGCCGCCGCCACGCCGCTGACGGCGCGTCACGCCGACGAGCTGGTCGCCCTCGACGCACGCGAGCAGCAGATCGGTCGACGCGGCAGCGGACGGGCCACGATCGAGGCGCGCCAGAAGCGCGAGCTGCGCCGCCACCGCACCGACGAGATCCGCAGCGGGCTGGCGGTGATCGCCGGCGTCTACCGCGACGCGCTCGTCGCCCGCGCCGAGGCGTCCGGCGATGTCGACGACCCGGCCGCCACACGCGCCACCGACGCGCTGGTGGCGGCGGTGCACCGCATCCACGGCACCATCGAGACGCTCGAGCACAACCCCAACGAGACGCTCATGCTGCAGTCGCTGCTGTGGGGGCTCCCGGCGGTGTAGCTAGGTCGAGCTCGCCAGCCAGGTGCGGTCGGTGCGCAACGCCCGCCAGTCCTCGGGCACGGCGACGGTCAAGCCCCCGTCGATGGTGATGTGGGCGCCGGTGACGTAGCTCGCCGCACCGGACGACAGCCACACCGCGGCTCCGACCACATCGGCGGGCTCGCCCCACCGTCCGAGTGGGACGTCAGCCGCCGTCGCCGCGCTCGCCGCCGGGCTGTCGGTGAAGGCGCGGTTGATGTCGGTGCGGATCCAGCCGGGGCAGATCGCGTTGACCCGCACGCCGTCGGCGGCCCACTCCTGGGCGAGGGCCTGGGTGAGGTTGAGCACGGCGGCCTTCGCCGATCCGTAGGCGGTGATCGCCGGCCACGGACGAATCGTGGCCGGTGAGGTGACGTTGATGACCGAGCCCGAGCGGCGCTCGATCATGTGCCGGCCGACCTCCCGGCAGAAGTGCACGACGCTGTTCAGGTTGAGGTCGAGCACCTTGCGCCAGCCACTGTCGCGTGTGTCGAGGAAGGAGGCGTTGAACATCGGGCCGCCGGCGTTGTTGACGAGGATGTCGATCCGTCCGAGCGCTCGGAGGGCGTGGGCGACGGCGGCGGTCGACTGGTCGGCCTCGGTCACGTCGCACACGATCGGCTCGGCGCGCCGGCCGGCCGCCCGCACGGTTCGGGCGACCTCGGCGAGGCTGTCGCCGTTGCGGGCGACGAGGGCGACGTCGGCACCGGCCTCGGCGAGGGCGACGGCGATGCCCGCGCCGATGCCGCGCGACGACCCGGTCACGAGCGCAACCTGGCCGTCGAGACGGAAGCGTTCGAGCACGCCACCTTCGCGGTCGTGGTCAGCGGTCACCCGATCCCTCCTTCACCAGCTCGTCGCGCAGCACGTTGCGGCGCACCTTGCCCGCGGCCGTCTTCGGCAGCTCGGGCACGAAGCGCCACTGGCGGGGCCGCTTGAAGCCGGCGAGGCGCCGGGTGCAGTGCTCGACGAGCCCGTCCGGTTCGCACCCCGACCCGTCGCGCGTCACCACGAAGGCCACCGTCTGGAGCGTTCCCGCCGCCGTCGACCCGGCGACCACCGCGGCCGCTTGCACGTTCGGGTGCTCGAGGAGCACCGCTTCGACCTCGTACGGCGAGACCCACTCGCCGCCGACCTTGAACAGCTCGTCGGTGCGGCCGACGAAGCAGTAGTCGCCGTGGGCGGTGCGTCGGTAGGTGTCCCCGGTGCGTACCCACCCGTCGACGAACGTGGCCGCCGTCCGTTCGGGGAGGTGCCAGTAGCCGGTCGCGGCCGAGGGCCCGGCGACCCACAGGTTCGCCGGCACGTCGGGGCCGACCTCCCGCCCTTCGTCGTCGAGCAGGCGGACCCGGAACCCGGGGACCGGCGTGCCGCACGAACCGCCCCGTGCCGTCCCGGGGCGGTTGGACAGGAAGATGTGTCCGAGCTCGGTCGAGCCGATGCCGTCGAGCAGCTCGAGGCCGAATCGCTCGCGGACCCGCTCGAACAGCGCCGGCGGCAGCGTCTCCCCGGCGGACACGGCGGTGCGTACCGATGCGAACGCGTCAGCGGGCAGGTCGGAGCCGACGAGCGCGGCGTAGCTGGTCGGCACGGAGAACAGGATCGTCGGGCGCTGCTCGGCGACGGTCCGCCCGACGCGCTCGGGCGTCGGAGGCCGTGTCGGCTCCAGCACCGCCGTTGCGCCGGCGGCCAGCGGCACGGCCAGGGAGTTGCCCAGCCCGTAGGCGTGGAACATCGGCCCGACCGAGTACAGCCGGTCGTCGGGGCGCACGCCGAGCACGTGCCGGCCGTACGTCTCCCAGATCGTGCGCAGGTCGGCGGCCCGGTGCATCGCCAGCTTCGGTCGTCCCGTCGTCCCGCCGGTGCACAGCCAGTAGCTGCCGGCGCTCGGCGCCGGCGAAACAGCCAGCGATGGTTGCGCCGACGCCAGGAGGTCGGACCAGCGGATCGTTCCGGGCTGCGTCGGGCCGGGCGTGGCCCCGTCCGCGTCGGCGAGCACGATCTGCGTGAGAGCGGGCGCCGCGGCGCGGAGCGCCTCCACGAGGTCGCCGCGCTCGGCGGACACGATCGCGACGTGGGCGTCGGCGTCGCACGCCACGACGCCGAGCTCGGCGCCGCCCAGCAACGGGTTCACCGGTAGCGGCACCGCGCCGACGCGCAGCGCGCCGAGGAAGGCGGCCACCATCTCGACGCTGTCGAGCATCACGAGCATGACCCGGGCACCGGGCGCCACGCCGAGGCTCGCCAGGGCATCGCCGGTCCGGGCGACCAGCGTCGCCAGCTCTCGATAGCTCACGGCCCGATCGCGCTCTCGCAGCGCGACGTGGTCGCCTCGGCCCGCCCGCACGTGTCGGTCGACGAGCCAGTCCGACATGTCGTCGGCGCCGACCCCACGTCGATGATCGCTCCCACTGCTTGCATCGCCCCTCCTCGGTCCTCGTTGTGGCCACGTTGGACCGCGGCGCTGCAAACCGCCTGCAAACGTGCGCCGCGTGCGACAATCGCGGGAATCGTCGAGCCGGGAATCGAGGGGCCGTTGAGCGACACGATCGAGTTCCAATTGCTCGGCGCGACCGAGGCGAGGCGCGACGGCGAACCGGTGCCGCTGAGTGGCGCCCGACGACGAGCGCTCGTCGCCCGGCTGCTCCTCGACGCCGACCGGGTCGTGCGCGCCGACGCACTGATCGAGGACGTGTGGGACGGTTCGCCGAGGCCGGCGGCCATGGCGACCCTCCAGAGCCACATCTCGCAGTTGCGCAAGGTCCTCGGCGATCGCCTCCAGAGCCAGGCCGCCGGCTACGTGCTGCGCACCGATTCGGTCATCGTCGACGCCGCCGAGTTCGAGCGTCAGGCCGAAGCCGGCGCCGCGCAGTTGTCGGCGAGCGACGCCGCCGCGCCCACGACGCTCCGCGGCGCGCTCGCGCGGTGGCACGGCCGGGCCTTGCAGGACGTCGCCGAGCGACCGTGGGCGCAACCCGAAGCGGCGCGCCTCGAGGAGTTGCGCGCCGTCACGATCGAGCATCTGCTGGTCGCTCGGCTCGAGGCCGGCGAGCACGACGACGTCGTCGTGGCCGCCGAATCGGCGGTCGCCGAGGCGCCGCTCCGCGAACAGCGCTGGGCCGTGCTGATGCTGGCCCTGTACCGCAGCGGCCGCCAGGCCGATGCCCTGCGCGCCTATCGGCGCCTGCGAACGATGCTCGCCGAGGAGCTGGGGATCGACCCGTCACCGCCGCTGGCCCAGCTCGAGGCGGCGATCCTGCAGCACGACCCGGCGCTGACCCCGTCGTCGCTCGTCGCAGCGGCGCCGGGCCCGGCGTCCACGGAGCCGCGGCTCGCCGAGGCGCGCGCCGCCGCCCACCGGCGCGAGTGGCGCACGGCGTTCGACGCCCTGGTCGACGCCGACGCCATCGAACCGCTCGGCGCCGACGACCTCGAGCTGCTGGGCGACATCGGCTTCATGGCCGGCGAACAGGACATGTCGATCGCCGCCCGTCAACGCGCTCACGCCAAGTGGTTGGCGGCCGGCGAGCCGGCACGTGCGGCGATCGCCGCCCTGCTGATCGTCGGGAACCACTACGTCCGCAACCGCCCCGCCATCGCCGCCGGTTGGTTCCACAAGGGACGACGCCTCCTCGAGGACCAGCCGGAGGGCCCCGCCCATGGCGTGCTCGCCTTCACGGCCGCGCTCATCGCGATGGCCCAGGGACACCCGGCCGGCGCAGCCGACGCCGCCCTGCAGGCGCAGGCGGTCGGCCGGCGGTTCGGGAACGCCGACATCGAGCACGTCGGGCTGACCCTGCACGGATGCGCGCTCGTCCGGCTGGGGCGGATCGACGAGGCCCAGCCGATGCTCGACGAGGCGCTCGCCTCGGCGGCTTCCGGGCAGCTCGGCCCCATCGCGACCGGCCAGATCTTCTGCTGGTCGACGCAGGCGCTTCTGGCGATCGCCGACTTCGCCCGCGCCGCGGAGTGGATCGAGGCCGTCGAGGCGTGCGGGATCGGCGGCATCCCCGGCGACTGCCGCGTCCATCGCGCCGAGGTGCTGCGGGCGATGGGCGAGCTCGAGCGGGCCGAGGCCGAAGCGATCGCCGCCCGCCGTGAGATCGCGGCCGTCGACCTGCTCCATGCGGGGATCGCCCACTACGAGCTGGCGATGATCCAGCTCTCCCGCGGCGAGCTCGAGCACACCGAACGCTCGCTCCAGCACGCCACCGCCTGTGGTGGTCCGTCGCAGCCCGGACGAGCGCTCCTCGAGCTCGCCAGGGGCGACCCCCACGCCGCCGCCACGTCGATCGACACCGCCTTGGCGGATCCAGGCCTCGACGAGCTCCGGCGGGCCCGGCTGCTTCCGGCCGCCGTCCAGATCTACGTCGCCGTCGGCCGTGACGACCACGCCGCTGGCGCGCTCGCCGAGCTCGAGCAGCTCGCCGAGCGGTACCAGAGCGATGGCCTCGTCACGGCCGCCCGTCGGGCGCGACCGCCGACGTGAGCGACGCCGATCGGACCAGTGCCGACACGACGACGGCGAAGGCGCGGACCCGGGCGACCTGCGGCTCGCCGGTGTCGGCCAGCACGGTGAGGGGCACCGGAGCCACGCCGCGGGCCCGGGCCAGCGCGATCAGATTGGCCAGATCGCGGTCGGAGTCGTCGAGCCCCTGATCGGCGATCCGCTGGCCGAGGGCCGCGGCCCACAGGGCGAACCCGTCCGTGCCCGGTCGGCGGTTGTCCCAGGTGAACTTGATGTCGACGGTCGGCGCCTCGACGAGACGCAGACTGCGATGCCATGGCCACCAGTGACGGCGTGCGTCGTGCGTGGCGGAACGGAGCGCAAGTGCTGTGGTCATGGGCCCACGGTGCTCCCGGCCGATGCAAACGCGCTGCAAAACGGCTGGAACCCGGATCGTGGGTCGGACCACGGGCCCGTCGCACTCTGGTCACTGTGCGTCTCAAACGGCGATCTGGTCACCCTCCGACGTCGGGGGCGTCGCCGTCGCCGTCGCCGGTCTCACCCGGCGGTCGTCGCCGGCACGGCCGGCCCGTCGGTGCCCGCGTCCGCGGTCGAGCCGCTGTCGGCGACCGCGTCGGCCGGAGCATCGGGCACGCCGATGGCATCGACGTCGACCGCCCGCGGCATGTCGGTGGCGGGATCGGCCGGGGCCGTGGCGGCGTCGGGCATGTTGTCCTGCGGCTGCAGCGGCGGCAGGTTGGCCTGGTCGTAGGGCACGGCCGGCGGGCGGTTGGGAACCTCGCTCAACCACGACGCCACGTCGAGCGGGTTCGCCGTCCAGTCGCCGCTTCCCTGCCCCGGTGCGCCGTCGACGCACGGGGCGAGTGCCTCCAGGTCGTTCGGCGACGACGTCGTGTACTCGTTGTCGGCCCAGCAGTTCCCGAGCGTCGACGGGTCACCGGCCGACCCGACGGCGAGGTCGGCGGTGCGGTTGTCGGAGAGCACGTTGCCCTCGACGACGTTGTCGCGTGCCTCCCACAGCAGCGAGCCCGGCGGCGCCGTGTTCACCGGGTCGTTGCGCGAATCAGCGCACGCGCGGTCGATCTCGTCCGCCGGCGGGATGTCGTCGAGGGCGCCCTCCTCGAGGAACGGCACCAGTCCGATGCCGGTCTTGTCGTGGTCCCACACGCGATTGTTGCGGATGACGTTGGCGACGCCGCCGGCCGGCAGGATGCCGTTGCCCATCGCCAGGAGGGCGACGTCGATCGCCGGGGTGTCGCCCTGGTTGTTGGAGTAGACCAGGTTGCCGACGATCGTCGTGCGACGCTCGGGGTAGCACAGCTCGTAGCTGCCGGAGTTGGGCACCAGGCCGGCGCGGTTGTTGTTGAACCGCGAGTTGACGATCAACAGGTTGCCGCCGGAGTTGGTGCCGGAGTAGCCGAGGCCGTTGTGCTCCGACACGAGGTGGTCGATCACGGCGTCGCACGGGAAGCACTGCCCGATGTAGACGCCGGCGTCGGGACTCCCGGCGGCGTAGGAGTACTCGAGCTGGCCGTGCGTGGAATCGAACGCGTAGATGCCGTAGTCGCCGATGCGGTAGGCCGTGAGATACGAGCCGCGGTAGCCGTCGACGCCCGTCCAGAAGAAGCCGTTGGCGGTGTAGTTCATCGCCGTCATGTTCTCGATCGCGACTCCGCCGGCGGCGAGGACGCGGATGCCGTTGTCGAGCTGGAGCTGCCCGTCGAGGATCACCTCGTTGCGGTCGAGCCCGCGGATGGTCAGGTTCGGGGTGGTGACGTTGACGGCCTCGTGGTAGGTCCCCGGCGACACGAGGACGAGGTCGCCGGGAACGGCGGCGTCGACGGCGGCCTGGATCGTCGGGTAGTCGTCGGGAACGGCGAGCGTGGTGCCGGTCGCAGCCGACCCGGCGCTCGCGGACGGCCCGCTCGACGGAGGCGTCGACGCACCCGCCAGCGTGCCGACACCCATCACCAGACCGGTGAGCAGCGCGATCGCAGCCGCGCCTCGCATCGACACCTTCGACATCGCGGCTCCCCGTTCTCCACTCGGCCGGAGGCCGCGACCCTACGCGGGCTCAGCCGGTCACCACAACGGTGCCGATCATCCCGGCCGTGGGCCGTGCCGTGGATCGTGCAGTAGTACGGCACCTCGCCCGGCTCGGTGAACACGTGGGAGAACGTCGACCCGGGACCGGAACGACTCCTTGCCGATCACCCCAGGAGCCGTCGGCGGCCTGGATGTCGTGGTCGTTGTGCCCGACGTTCGTCCACACCACCTCGGTGCCGGCGGCGACCTCGACGCGATCGGGCCGAAAGGCGTTGTCGAGCGACTGGATGGCGACCACCTGGCCGCTGCCGGGCAGCCCCGTCGGTGGTGGCGGGTCGAGGCTCGTGACCGCCCGGCCCACCTGGGACTGCGGCCCGTCGTCGGCACAGGCCATGCCGAGCACGACCGCGGCGGCCGTGAAGGCCCCGCCGACGAGCACGCTTCGCCGAGACACCGGTCGGTGCTCGCCCGCCGCGTCATGCTGGTTCCGGTTGTCGGTCTCCCGCGTCATCCCTCGCTCCACTGGCCGCCGTGTCGTCGACATCCTCGCCCTGACGCCGCCCGAACGCGTCGAGCAGGGCCAAGCCGAGGATCGCCAACGCTACGGCGTAGATGGCGCCACCCACCCCGTATAACTCGAAGGCGACGAGGCCGACCACCACCGGGACCGTCGGCCCGAGGCGAACGGTGCGCCGGTCGACGAACGGGCGCACCAGCACGGCTTCGACGACCTGCAGGCCGACGATGACGACGGCGACGAGCACACCGATCCGCCACCCCTGCGACCCGAACGCGAGGAGCAGCGCGGGCAGGCCGCCGATGATCACCCCGACCAGTGGGACGGCGGTGAACACGCCCACCGCCACGCCGAGGCTGAGCGGCGCGGGGAGGTCGACCAGCCAGCAGAACAATCCGAACACGACGCCGTTGACCACACCGTGGGCGATCGTCACCAGGATGTACGTGCGGCCTCGTGCCGCCCCTTGCCCGACGACCTCGCGCAACACGGCCCGCCGTGACGGGTCGTCGACCAGCCCGATCGCGCCGTTGACGTAGCGGCGGCCGTAGGCGAGCAGGAACAGCATCAGGATCCCGGTGACCAGGTAGGTGGGCAGGGTGCCGAGGGCGTGCCCGACGGTGTCCTCGCGCAGCGATCGGTCGAGCTGGTCGAGCAGGCTGTGGACCCGGTCGGCCACGCCGACGCGCGCCGCCCAGTCGTACTTGTCCTCGAGACCCCGGGCCGCCGATGGGGCGGCCCGCTCGAGCTCGTCGAGGGAGTTGCCGAGCTCGCGAACGAGCGCCGGTGAGGACGACCCCGAGCACGGCGAGCCCGCCGAGCAGGACGACGATCACGCTGATCCAGCGGGGCAGCACCCGCTGCAGCAGCGCGACGAGCGAGTCGAGCAGCAGCGCCACGACGGCGCACGCGACGACCCACCCGAGCACCTGGTGGGCGGCGACGAAGGCGTTGCGGAGGCGGTAGGCGGCGAACACCGCCACGACGACCGCGAGGGTGGTGCCGACCGTGAAGCCGACGAGGCGCACCCGCTCCGGCGGCTCGCTCATGCAGAGGAGACCGTACCCAGCGCGACGGCGTCGGGCGGGGATCCCCACCTGCTGGTGAGGCCCCTGCCATCATCGATCTGTGCCGGTCGCGCCGCCATCGCCGCTGCGGGTTCGCCGGCGTCGTGTCCCCGAGCGATGGCGGCTCGATACCACGACGCTCGCCGCCGTCGTCGTGTCGGTGCTGTTCGCCCTGGCCCTGCTCGCGGTGTTCACGCTGTCGTCGACGATGCTCACGCGCATCGGCGTCGGCGTGCTGATCGCCCTCGCCCTCGATCCGCTCGTCGGCTCGTTGGAGCGCCGCCTCCCCGGTCAGCGGGGCACGGCCGTGGCCGTGGTCGGTCTCGCCGTCCTCGGCGTGGCGGCGCTGCTCGTGCTCGTGCTCGGACCGCAAGCCGTCGAGCAGGCGCGCCAGTTCTCGCAGCAGCTCCCCGACACGATCGACCAGCTCGGCAAGCTCCCGCTCGTCGGCGGCTGGGTGCAGGACCAGGATCTGTCGACCAAGGCGCAACGGTGGATCGACGAACTGCCGGAGCGGTTCACCGACCAGCGCCTCGCCGAGAGCGCCGGGACGCTCGTGAGCGGCGTGGTGAGCGTGGCGACCGTGGTGGTGGTGTCGATCAGCGTGTTGATCGACGGCGAGAACCTGATCGGCCGGGTCCGCCGGCTGATCGCGCCGGCGCGCCGCCGTCAGGCCGACGAGGTGGGTCGCGTGGTCTACCGGACGATCGGCCGTTACGTCGGCGGCTCGTTGACGGTGGCGCTGATGATGGGCCTGTACGTGCTGACGGTGGGCTTGATCCTCGGTGTGCCGCTCGCCCCATTGGCGGCGATCTGGGCGATGATCACCGACCTCATCCCGCAGGTCGGTGGCTTCCTCGGCGGGTCGTTCTTCGTGCTCCTCGCCGTCAGCCAGGGCGTGCCGACGGCGATCGTCGCCGGCGGCCTGTTCGTGCTCTACATGAACATCGAGAACCACATCATCCAGCCGGCGATCGTCGGCCGGGCGGTCGACCTGACCGCGCCGACCACGATGGTCGCCGCCTTCATCGGCGGCGCCATCGCCGGCGTGCCCGGCGCGCTGGTGGCGACGCCGCTCGCCGGCGCGGCCAAGCAGCTGTTCCTGGAGATGCGCGGACGCGCCGCACCCGAGCCGCTGATCGACCGGCGGTCCGGAGCGGTCGTGCGGGTGCGCGACCACGTGCGCTCACTGCTCCCGCGGCGTCGGCGCGGCGACGCGCCGCCCACCGACGGTCCCGACGCGACATGATCCCCGGCGTGCCCTCGACCTCCGCCATCGCCGCGCTCGCGGTCACCGCCGTCGCCGCGCTGGCGGTGACCGTGCCGGCGGCCGCCGCGACGACCACCAGCGCGCCGACCACCACTGCGCCGCCGACGAACGTCGCCCCCACGACGACCACGCCACCGGTGCCGTCGCGGTTCGTCGCTCCCGACGGCACGTTCGCGATCACGCTGCCCGGCGTGCCGGCCGCCACCGCGGACGCCGACGCGGGGAGCGACGCGTTCACGCTCGGCGTGGGCGAGGACCTGGTCGCCGTGACGCGCTACCCGCTCGACGCCTTCGACGGCGACCCCGCCGCCACGACGTCGGCCCGCGTCGACGGGCTGCTCGACGCCTCGGGCACCGTGCTCGAGGAACTGGCGCGGGTCGACACGACGTTGTGGTCGTACCCGGCGACGTACTTCATCGACGAGCTGGCCCTCGACACCGGCCCGACGGCGACGCTGTACGGCCTGGTGACGACGAGCGCCGACCGTGCGACCTACGTCGTGTACACCGACCTCGGCGGCAACGACGCCGACGCGGCACGCGCCGCGGTGCAGTCGTACACGGTGCTCGTACCGTCGTGCCCGGTGCCGGCCCCACCACCGCCACCGACGACGACGACCGTCGCCACGGCGGCGGCTGCGGCGACGACCAGCACCTCGGCGACGGCGTCGACGCCGTCGACCACGTCGGCGGCCACCGCCGTGGCGACCACCGCCGCACCGACCTCGACGGTGGTCCCGGCGGACGTGGTGATCACGGCCGTCGACGGCCGCTGGCAGGCGACGTTTCCTCCGGGAAGTCGCACCACCTGCTCGGCGAGCGCGCGGGACGGGTTCACCGTGTCGACCTACGCCGGCGCGCTCGGCGACGACCGCCTCGCCGTGCGCGTCACCAACGTGCCGACGGCGTTCGAGTGGACGCCCGACGACGCCGTGCGGGCGGCGGGCGACGACGCGCGTCCGACGTGCAGCGCACGACGGTCGACGGCCGCGACGCCGTGCGCTTCAGCTCTCCGACCGACGACGGTGGCACGGTCACCACCCTCGCCGTACGCGACGGTGACCAACTGGTCGAGCTCACCTACGCCGGCGCCGACGACTCCGGTGCCGCGCGGCGTTTCTCGACAGCTTCCGGTTCGTCTCGTAGCGGTCATCGCTAGACTCGGCGCCTCGCCCAGATAGCTCAGTCGGTAGAGCATTTCACTCGTAATGAAAAGGTCCAGGGTTCGATTCCCTGTCTGGGCTCCACGAACGCTCGACGCGGCCGATCTGGTCACCCAGATTCTCGATATCGAGAACGTGCGGTGACCAGATCGCCAGTTGAGACGCAGAGTGACCAGATGGCGGGGTGTCAGATGCCGCGTTGGGCGGTGATGCGGCCGTCCTTCTCGGCTTGGACGAGGGCGTCGTAGTCCCGCTCGTTCTGGTCGGCGTAGGCCTCGGCGAACTCGACGAGGGCCTGGTCGAAGGCGTCGCTGGAGCCGAGGTAGGAGGCGATGGCGATGCGGTCGCCGGAGCGGGCGTGAGCACGCACCAGCGCCCTGGCACAGAGCCGGGCGTAGAAGGCCATGGTGGTGGCGGGCATGGTGTCGACGAGCGCGGCGCCCTTCCAGTCACGGAGCTGACGGACGTAGAAGTCGCGCTCGACGCCGTCGTAACCCGTGTGGTGGTCCCAACCCAAGAAGATGTCGCTGCTGGCCTGCATCAGGTGCTGGCCGTGCACCACCCGTTCGCCATGGGACCGTCGGTCGGTGCGCCCGACGAACTCCTCGAGCACCGAGGCCTCGGCCTCCTTGGCTTGCAGGAACAACGGATCCGTGTCGTCACGGCCGAGCATCAGCATGATCCACGCCCGCGTGCCGACACTGCCGACACCGACCACCTTGCGGGCCACGTCGGCCAGCCGGAAGTCCTCGAGCAGGTGACGGCGGTCGCTCGGCAACGTTCGGCGGTAGTTGCGCATCAGCGCCCGCACCCAGTCGAAGATCTGGTCTCGTTCCACCCCCTCGAACAGCTCGTCGATCGGCTGCACGAGCGGCGGGTCGCTGATGATCCGCCGCTGCCCGTCCACGACCCGGGTCAGCTTGTCGAAGGCCTGCAGGCTGTCGCGGGTGCGAGCCTTGGCCACGTTGGCCTCGGCCCGCTTGCGCGCCGCGGCACTGACACCGCTCTGCAACTCCTTGATGGCGGCCTCGACGTCCATGTGGGCGTACCACACGGCCAGATTGGTCTGGCCCGCGAGCTGCTGCATCACCGACCGGTACTCGCCGAGCAGGGCGAGCAGCACCACCTTGCGCTCCTTGGTCGAGAACCCCCGGTCCCGCCCGGCGATGGCGAAGCTGGCCGCCAACCGCTTGACGTCCCACTCCCACGGGCCCGGGCACGTCTCGTCGAAGTCGTTGATGCCGAACTCCAGCCGACGTTCCGGTGACGCGAACGCCCCGAAGTTCATCAGGTGGGCGTCACCACAGACCTGCGTCGTGATCCCCGACCGCGGCGTTCCGGCCAGGTCGGAGGCCATGATCAGCGCCGCACCCCGATAGAAGGTGAACGCCGACACCAGCATGCGGCCGTAGCGGATCGGCACCAACTCCGGCACCCGGCTCACGGCCTGCTGTTCCAGCAGCGCCACCGGGTCCGGCCGGTTGGCTCCCGGCGTGAACCCGGCATGGCTCGCCCGCGGCACCTCCCGTCGCGCCGCCTTGCCCCGCGCCACCCGCTCCTCGACCGTCAGGTGGGGAACCACCTTGCCGTGCTCGTAGCGCATACCGACCGGAACCGGCTGCGATTCATCCTCGTCACCCGCCACCGTCTCGTCTTCCATGACGATCTCCTCCTAGTCGTGAACAGAATCGGGCCGCCCCACGCCGACCGACCAGCCCAGTCCGGTCGGTCGATCGACCGCCTCACCTGGGGCGCCCTCCACCACCAGCATGCGCCTTCGCGCCGGCACGCGGCATCGTTCCAAGTGGATGATCCTGCCCCGTGCGGCCACGGACGCACCGTCGCGCCGAGCACGCTGGGCTCGGGCGTCATTCATCCGCTTCGGGCGATGTGGTCTGGCTCCGGCGCGACGAGGCTGTCGATGGGCGACCGGTGGGCTGCTGACGCATCCGCGGGTCGTTCCCCAACTCGAATCGTGAAGGAAGACTCATGAGCGCATCGTTCCAGGGCACGGTCAACGTCGACATCAGGGACTCGACGCCTGATTGGTCGCCGTTCGAGCCGCCGCAGGCACCGCCCGGTGCTCCGAGCGTGGTGTACATCGTGCTCGACGACGTGGGGTTCTCGGCGATGAGCTGTTACGGCGGTCCGATCGACACGCCGAACATCGATGCGATCGCCGACGATGGTGTGCGGTACCAGCAGTGGCACACCACGGCGCTGTGCTCGCCGACTCGTTCGTGTCTGCTGACCGGTCGCAACCACACTCGCAACAGCATGGCGTGCATCACCGAGGCGGCGATCGGCTTTCCGAACGCCAGCGGAACGATCCCGCCCGAGAACGGCACGATCTCGGAGATCCTCGGTGAGCTCGGCTGGAACACGTACATGGTCGGCAAGTGGCACCTGTGCCCCGACGACGAGATGAACCTCGCGTCGACGCGCCGGAACTGGCCGACCGGTCGCGGCTTCGAGCGCTGGTACGGGTTCCTCGGGGCGGAGACGAACCAGTGGTATCCGGATCTGGTGTACGACAACCACACGGTCGATCAGCCCAAGACCCCGGAGGAGGGCTACCACCTCACGGAGGACCTGACCGACAAGGCGATCGAGTTCATCCGTGACGCCAAGGCGATCGCCCCGGAGAAGCCGTTCTTCCTGTACTACGCACCGGGAGCGTGCCACGCGCCGCATCACGCCCCGAAGGCGTGGATCGACAAGTTCAAGGGTCGCTTCGACCTCGGGTACGAGGCGCTGCGGGCCGAGACGTTGGCCCGGCAGAAGGAGATGGGCATCGTCCCGGCCGACACCGAGCTGCCGCCGATCAACCCGATCGGCACGCCCGAGACCCGCACCGGGCCGGACGGCCTGCCGTTCCCGGCGCTCGACGTGACCCTGCCGTGGGACTCGCTGACCGCCGACGAGCAGGCGTTGTTCGCCCGCATGGCCGAGGTCTACGCCGGGTTCCTCGGCCACGTCGACAGCGAGATCGGGCGCTTGCTCGGCTTTCTCGAGGAGTTCGGCTGGCGCGAGAACACCCTCGTGATCGTGGTCTCCGACAACGGCGCGTCGGGTGAGGGCGGCCCGAACGGATCGGTCAACGAGATGAAGTTCGCCAACGGCATCCCCGACACCATGGAGGCCAACCTCCCGCTGCTCGACCAACTCGGCAGCCCGACGACGTACAACCACTACCCGAACGGTTGGGCGATGGCGTTCAACACGCCGTTCAAGATGTGGAAGCGCTACGAGTTCAACGGCGGCACGAGCGATCCGTGCATCATCTCGTGGCCCGCCGGCACGACGGCCCGCGGCGAGATCCGCGAGCAGTACCACCACGCCATCGACATGGTGCCGACCATCCTCGACGTGCTCGGCGTCGAGGCGCCCGGAACGCTGAAGGGACATACCCAGACCTCGTTCGACGGCGTCAGCATGCGCTACAGCCTCGACGATGCGGCCGCGCCGACGACGCGTCGCACCCAGTTCTATTCGATGCTCGGCTCACGCGGCATCTGGCACGACGGCTGGAAGGCGATCACGACCCACCCGACGCTCAGCGGATGGAGCCACTTCAACGACGACGAGTGGGAGCTGTACCACATCGACGTCGACCGGTCCGAGCTCCACAACCTCGCCGACGAGCATCCCGAGAAGGTCCGCGAGCTCGTCAACCTCTGGTACGCCGAGGCCGGCGCCAA
This sequence comes from Ilumatobacteraceae bacterium, assembly GCA_963816635.1. Taxonomy (GTDB): domain Bacteria; phylum Actinomycetota; class Acidimicrobiia; order Acidimicrobiales; family Ilumatobacteraceae; genus Desertimonas. Next base: position 45,618 of record CAWFLK010000006.1, read on the forward strand.
CGGCGCCTTCCCCCTCGACGACCGCTCGGCGCTCGAGATCATGCTCACCCCCCGCCCGGTCCTGTCGCCGCCCCGGGATCGGTACATCTACTTCCCCGACGCCGCCGACGTGCCCGAGTCCCAGGCGGTCAACGTCCGCAACCGCTCCTACACCATCGGTGCCCTCGTCGACATCCCGGGGCCCGGCGCCCAAGGCGTGCTGTTCGCCCACGGCTCGGCGTTCGGCGGCCACGCCCTCTACGTCAAGGACGACCGGCTCCACTACGTGTACAACTTCGTCGGGATGAGCGAGGAGAAGGTCGTCGCCACCGTCGACGTGCCGACCGGCGAGAACCTGATCCTGTCGGCGTCGTTCGACAAGGACGGCGAGGACCCGCCCGGAGTGGCCACCGGGTTGCTCTCGCTGTGGCACGGCGAGACCAAGGTCGGCGAGGCCCGCATCAAGACCCAGCCGGGCAAGTTCATGATCGCCGGCGAGGGACTGTGCATCGGGCGCGACAGCGGCGCCGGGGTCACCCCCGACTACCCGGGCGAACTGCCGTGGCGCTTCACCGGCGGCACGATCAGACGCGTCGCGGTCGACGTCAGCGGCGAGCCGTACGTCGACCTCGAACGCGAGGCCGCGGCCATGCTGATGCGCGAATAGTCACTCATCGAGGCCGATCTGGTCACCACGTCTCGATATCGAGACGTGGTGACCAGATCGACCAGCGCCGCAACGTCAGCGGGACGAGCCAGGTGGCGGGAGCAGCGTGGCACGAGCCAGCGCCGTCGCGCTGTGGAGCGCGGTCGCCCGAGCCCTGAGCTCCACCACGTCCGCGTCCGACGGCGGGGGCGGCGTCAGCGTGATCGCGTCGAGCGCGGCGTGCACGCGAGCGCATCGAGTCGTGCACCGCCGCGAGCGACCGCCTCGACACCTCGTCGGGCGCGGACGTCATGAGTTGCTCGATCGTGGCGATGAGCGCCGCCAGCCGGTTCGCATCGGCCCCGGCGACCGAGCTCAGGCCGCCGGGCGCCAGCCCGACGAGGTGGGTGGTGATCTCGTCCGACTGGCTCAGCACCGCGGCCGTCGGAGCCGCTGGACCCGGCGACGGAGCGGCGGCCTTCGGCGATCGACGTCGGAGGGCGACCACGGCGATCACCACGGCGATCACAGCGAGCGCGACCAACAGCCACGGCCACAACGATGAGCCGCCATCGTCGCTCACCGTCGCCGGCGCCGTCGTCACCGGGCCCGGCGCGACCGTCGCCGCCGGGATGGTCGTGGGGGCCGGCGTCGCCGCCGCCGGTGCCTCCGTGGGGGCAATAACGATCGGGAGGCGTGTCGCGTCGGGGATCGTCGGCGCCGGACGGGACATCGCCGACAAGGCGATCCCCAATCCCGGGCCCGAACCGCATCCCGCCGCGACCAGCACCACGACCGCGACCGAAAGCACACGTCGAACCAAGAGCCATGACATGGCACCAATCATCGCCGACCGCCGCGGACCCGGCCGACGATCGACGATCACGGTGAGCCCGTCGAGGCCCGGGGCCGCGGCCGATGCGTCGGCGCTCGCTGCTCAGAACGAGCGGGCGAGGTCGGCGAAGCGATCGAACGGGATCTCGTCGACCAGGGCGTCAGCGTGACGGTGCACGAGCTCCCAGCGATCGGCACCGAGGCGGCGAAACACGAGCGACACGCGCAGTGACCAGTCCTGGTCGGGAAACCCTCCGACCAGACCGTGCTGGCGCTCGACGCCCACCAGGACGGCGAGGTCGCCCGACGCGTACGTCTGCTGGCAGTCGAAGCGCCCCTCGCCGGACGCGAAGAAGGCCTTGGTGGCGGCGAGACCCTCGTCGGTGCGCTCGAACCCGCGCACGGTCGGCCCGCCGTACGGCGGCATCAGGGTGTAGTCGTCACCGTGGTCGAACAGCGACAGGTAGTGCTCGATGTCGCCGTCGATGTACGCCGCGGCAGCCTCGTCCATCGTCGCCACCAGGGCGGCGAGGTCGGCGTCGGTGATCGGCGGTTCGGCGGCCACGACGACTATGTTGCTCGCGAAATGTGAGCCACGCGTACGGATTTCCGCACGCGCCGCTCACACTTCGCCGCGACGGGTACTCGCTGGGCCGCGCTCGTGCCGGTCTGCGAGGATTCGCGGCCAGAACCACGATGGCTGACCCCTCCACCTTCGCCGACGCGGCCATGGCCTACGCCCAGCCGCTGTACGCCGCGGCGCTGCGCATGACGCGCAACCCGGCCGACGCCGCCGACCTCGTGCAGGAGACCTACCTGCGCGCCTACCGCGGCTACGGCAACTTCGAGGAGGGCACCAACCTGCGGGCGTGGCTGTACCGCATCCTCACCAACACGTACATCAACATCTACCGCGCCCGCCAGCGCCGCCCGCAGGAGACCGACCTCGCCGACGTCGAGGACCTCTACATGTACCGACGGTTGCCGCTCATCGAGACGGCGGTGGCCAGCCGTTCGGCCGAGGACCAGCTCGTCGACCTCATCGCCGACGACGAGGTGAAGCAGGCGCTCGAGGACCTGCCCGAGAACTTCCGCATCCCCGTGCTGCTCGCCGATGTCGAGGGTTTCTCCTATCGCGAGATCGCCGACATGCTCGACATCCCGATCGGTACCGTGATGTCCCGCCTCCACCGGGGAAGAAAGGCGATGCAGAAGGCGTTGTTCGACTATGCCGAGGCCCGCGGCTTCACCCGCGCCGACCAACCGGCTCCGCCCGAGACCACCGCATCATGACCGCACGATGACCGACCAGAGCGACCGCCCCGAGCACGCCCACGACGACGCCGACTGCGAGCAGGCGCTGCGCGACGTCGAGACGTTCCTCGACGGCGAGCTCGCGCCCGAGCAGTACCGCGAGGTCCTCGACCACCTCGACGACTGCATGGAGTGCTTCCACACGTTCGACTTCCAGGCCGAGCTCAAGCAGATCATCGCCCGCAAGTGCGGCGGCGACGAGATGCCACCGGAGCTGCTGGAGCGCATCCGTCACAGCCTGGCCGCGCTGTCGGAGCCGGCCGACCCGCCGCCGGCCGGATAATGCGACCGACGACTGGCTAGGGTGGCCGGCATGCTGGCTGCGGAGATCTGGCACTGGTGGATCGGCGTCGTCCTGCTCGGCGTCAGCGTGCTCACGGTGGTCGCCCTCGCCATCGGCTACCTGAAGAACGTCACCGCCCAGCGCTACCCCAGCCGCAAGCAGCGCGGCGGCTACTGACCGGCGCCCGCGGGCGCCGGGCCGACGTGGACGTCGACCACCTCCTCGACCGCTGCACGTTCCCCCCGGCGGGGAAGGCGGTCCGCTGTGCCTTCTCGGGCGGCGCCGATTCCACGGCGCTCGTGCTGCTCGCCGTGGCCGCCGGGTGCCGCGTCGACGCCGTGCACGTCGACCACGGCCTGCGTCCCTCGTCGGGCGACGAGGCGGCGCGGGCGGCCGAGCTCGCCGCCACGATCGGGGTGCCGTTCCGCTGCCTGCGCGTCGCCGTCGCGCCGGGACCGAACCTCGAAGCGCGAGCACGCGACGCTCGCCACGCGGCGCTGGGCGCCGGCGCCGCCACCGGCCACACCGCCGACGACCAGGCCGAGACCGTGCTCATCAACCTGCTGCGTGGCGCCGGCACCAGTGGGCTCGCCGGCATGCGACCCGGCACCCGCCACCCGATCCTCGCCCTGCGACGCGCCGAGACGCGCCGACTCGTCCTCGCCAACGGGCTGACCCCCGTCGTCGACCCGACCAACGCCGACCCCCGGTTCGTGCGCAATCGCGTGCGCGGCGAGTTGCTCCCGCTGCTCGACGCGATCGCCGGCCGTGACGTCGCCGCCTTGCTCGCCCGCAGCGCCGCCGTGCTCGCCGACGACGACGTGCTCCTCGACGATCTGGCCGGCGTCATCGACGTCGCCGACGCCCGCGCCGTGGCGGCCGCGCCGCGCCCGCTCGGGCGACGCGCCCTGCGGAGGTGGTTGACCGGTCCCGACGGTCACCCGCCGTCGCTCGCCGTGGTCGACCGAGTGCTCGCCGTGGCCGCCGGGGCGACGCGTGCGTGCGAGATCGACGGCGGGCGTCGCGTCGAGCGTCACCGCCAGCGCCTACGGATCCTGCAAGGTCCCGAGTCCACGGGTCAGTCCGGCGATCACGCAGTAGTCTCGTACGACGAGATGGGCAACAGTGATCACGCCGGCGTCACCCGCTGATGGCAACCAAGCTGCGGGGACGGTGGGCGCTCGGCATCACGCCACGGCACTTCACCTGGATCCTCAAGGACAAGCTGGCGATCTGCGAGCGCCCGGGCGGCTACAGCACCAACCACCGGCGGGTGCGCCGTCAGGAGGAGATCATCTGGATCCGTGAGAACGGGTTCGGCTGCGTGATCTCGATCATCCCGGCGCCGCACAACCTGCACAACTACGAGGAGCTCGGCGTCAGCTCGCGCCACCGCCCGTTCAACGCCGAGGACACCGACGCGTGGCTGCGCACCTTCTACCGCGAGGTGCACGAGTTGCTCAAGAACGGCACCAAGGTGGTCGTGCACGGCGAAGAGGTCGGCGACCGCATCGTCGGGATCATGGGCGGATACATCCGCTGGGAGGGCCTCGTCGACGACGACACGGCGGCGATCACGATCACCGAACGCATCGCCGGCCGCCAGCTCGACCCCTTCGCCCGCAACGTCATCCTCGGCGCCACCCGCCTGCGCTGACCGCCGCGTCGCGGCGCACTCCCCGGGCGATCGCCGTGCCCACCCACTAGGGTGACCGGTGGTGGCGGGGCGACGAGTGCTCGTGTCAGGGATGGGAGGCGACCTCGGGTCGCGCACTGCCGCCCTGCTCGAGGACGAGCCGTGGGTCGACGCCATGCTCGGCATGGACACCGACCCGCCGCGCCGACGGCTGCACCGTTCGGAGTTCCACCTCGTGCGTCCGAGCGACCACGACCGCATCCTCGAGCTGGTCGCCGCGTTCAACCCGCACGTGATCGTGCACCTGTCGGTCTGGGAGCCGTTCAGCCGGGCGGCGCCGCGACAGGCGACCACCCTCACCGAGCAGGCCGCCACGAGCATCCTCGGTGCGGTCGCCGAGTGCCGGGCCCTCGAGTCGATCGTGGTGCGCAGCGGCGTCGAGGTGTACGGGCGGGCACGCGGATCGCTGACCCGACCGGACGAGTCGGCGCCGGTCGCCCCGACATCGCAGTTCGGACGCAACCTCGCCGCGGTCGAGGCGACCGCCAACGCGATCGGCCGGCGGATCGGCGTGCCGGTCGCCGCGGTGCGCCTCGGAGCCGTGGTCGGGCCGCACGTGCCGAGCCCGCTCGGCCGTCTGCTGCGCATGCCGGCGGTGCCGTTCAGCGTGCTCGCCGACCCGCCGTTCGCGGTCGCCGAGGACGTCGAGTGCGCCCGCGCCTTCGTCGCCGCCGCCGAGCGCCGCCTGGACGAGCCGGTGAACGTCCTCAACCACGGTGCGATCACCGTGCTCCAGGCGATCCGCCGCGGGCGCCGCCTCCCGATCCCCCTCGTCGGCCCCGAGTGGTACGTCGCCCGGGTGATCAGCGGGCTGTTCGGTGCGCCGATCCCCGACCACGTCATCGAGACGATCCACCGCGGGCACCTCGCCGACAACGCCCGGATGGGCGACCTGCTCGGCTTCACCACGCGGTCGAGCACCGTCGAGGTGATCGATCGCCTCTACCGCTGGCCCTCGGTGATCCACGTGGCGGCGGCCCGCCCGATGGTGGACCAGGTGGCGTGATGGCCGACGTCATCCGCCTGCCCGTGGCGCGGGGCCGCGCCGAGTCCCCGGCGCCGGTCGGCGCCGTCGTCACCACGACGCTCCCCTGGCTCGGCGACTGGGACGTCGACGACTGGGGCCGCGACGACACCCTCGCCCGCGTCGCCGGTGGCCTGGCGCGCCTGCGCTGGCGCACGAGCATCGGCGGGGTCGCCCACATCCCGACCGCCGACCCGGCGGTGCGGCGCTCGGCGGGCGGGGCGCTGCTCGTCGCCAACTCCCGCCGCTTCGGGCTGACCACGTGGCTGGTGGCGCTCGCTCTCGCCGACGCCACCGGGCGCCCGGTGCGGTTCGCCGGCCGTCCCGACACGGCACCGGTCGGCCCGCTCGCCCGCCGCCTCGGCGGGCTGCTGGCGCGACCCGACGAGGTGGCCGGCGCGCTGCGCCACGGAGAGCTGGTGGTGATCGGTGCCGCCGGGGTGTTCGACCCCCACGCCGTCGGCACCATCGACCACCGCCTGGTCGGCGCCGCCGTCGCCGTCGGCTCGCCGGTCGTGCCCGCGGCGGTGGCGATCTCGCCGATGACGCGCAGCGCCCGCATCGAGCTGTCGGCCCCGGTGCGCCCCCCGCGCCGTCGCCGTGGACCGCTCGCCGAGCTCGAGCTCACGCAGCGCGTCGCCGAGCGGCTCACCACGATGCTCGCCGAGTTCGGCGGCCCGCGCACCGGCACGCCGCTCGACTGGCTCGGGGTCGGCGGGGTGGCCGGCACCTGATGGCGTACGTCCGCGCCGCCGACGGCTGCCGCATCCACTACGACGTCACCGGCCGCGCCTCGGCCCCGCCCGTGCTGATGATCCAGGGCCTGGGCATGGACAAGCACGGCTGGGACCTGCAGCGCCTGGTCTTCTCGTGGCGATACCGCGTCATCGCCCTCGACAACCGCGGCGCCGGCCGTAGCGACAAGCCCACCGAGCCGTACACGCTCGAGCGGATGGCCGCCGACGCCGTTGCCGTGCTCGACGACCTCGGCGTGGCCGATGCCCACGTCATGGGCGCTTCGATGGGCGGGGCGATCAGCCAGATCATCGCCGTGCTGTTCCCGGAGCGGGTGCGGTCGCTGACGTTGGCGTGCACGGCGTGCCGGAACCAACCGTGGCGCAACGAGCTGCTCACCGGCTGGGCCCGTCGGGCCCAGGCCGACGGGGTCGGCGCGATGACCGGCGAGGCCGCCCGCTGGGTGATCGGACCACGGTCGTTCCGACGACTCGTGCCGGTGCTCGGCTGGCTCGGCCCGCTCGGCTTCGGGCGCACCGGTCGGGCCTTCGCCGCCCAGGTCGAGGCGATCGTGGCGACCGACGACTCGCTGGCCGACCGGCTCGGCGCCATCGAGGTGCCCACGCTGGTGATCGTCGGCAACCAGGACATCCTCACGCCGCGGGGCGACAGCGAGGAGCTCGCCGAGCGCATCCCCACCGCCGAGCTGGTGGTGATCAGCGGTGCCGCCCACGGCCTGATGATCGAGCACGGCAGCACCTTCAACCGGGTGGTCGGCGACTTCCTCGCCCGCGCCGAGCGCGCCTACCAGCAGCGCACCGCGGCGGACCCGGCCCCCATCGTGAGCGCGACCGCCTGAGACGCGGCGCAGTCTGGTCACTCTCACGTTCTCGATAGTCGAGAACGGAGAGTGACCAGATCGGCGACATGAGTCGAGGGTACCGACGCGATGACGACTCAGCAGGTCACCTTGACGATGGCGTCGGCGGTGAGGTCGTAGACCGACACGAAGTCGTCGTGCTTGTCGAGGAACTCGGCGAAGCTGGCGACGTCGGGGTCGCACTCGGTGCGGTCGATCGTGCGGGCGTACGGCACCTGCCACCCGTTCACCAGGTCGGCGTAGCCGTCGTGCAGCTCGGCGATCGCCGGCAGGTTGAACTGCAGGTTGCCCGACATGTCGACGAGGGCGAACCACACGATCGAGTCGCCGAGCACCTGGGCCAGCAGGGCGCAGCCGAACCGGGCGGTGAGATTGGTGCACTGCACGACGCCCGGGGTGCCGGGGAACGCCGTCACCGGAACGGGCGCCCCGTTCACGAGCACATCGAGCGCCAGCGACCCCTCGACCGTCCCGAACGACGACATCTTGAAGTCCGGCCCGGCCCGCACCGTGTCGACGAGCGAGATCACGTCCATCCGCCGCGGGATCTCGCCGCCGGCGGCGGCGTCGGCCAGGTCGATGCCGCCGTCGTCGAGAGCGCGGATGGCCATCGCCCCCACCGCCAGGGCGGCGACGGCGACGATGGCCATCACGAACCGCCACGACAGGAGCTGGCGCATCGCCCGTCGAGGGTAGCGGTGGATCAGCCCGCGATCCGGGCAGCCGCTCGCGTGGCGGCACGACCGGCGGCCTCGCCGACGGCGTCGAGCACCGCGTCGTCGTGGCCGAGCCCGACGAACATCGCCTCGTAGGCCCCTGGGGCGAGGGCCACGCCCTCGTCGAGCATCGCGTGGAAGAACGCCGCGTAGGCCGCCTCGTCGGTGGTGCGAGCGTCGTCGAAGTCCACCGGCAGGGCGGTCTCGTCGCCTCCCGGCGCGGCGCCCATGTGCACCCCGGCGAGGGTGGCGACCACGGGGAAGCGCGCCGGCAAGCCGGCGGCCACGCACGCGTCGCGCAGCAGCGCGGCGAGCCGTCCGGCCCGGGCCATCAGCTCGATGTACACGTCGGGCGTCAGCTCGCCGAGCGCGGCGAGGCCGGCCGCCGTCGCCAGCGGGTTGCCCGACAGCGTGCCGGAGTGGAACACCGGGCCGAGCGGCGACAGCGTCGACATCACCTCCGCACGCCCTCCGACGGCGCCGATCGGTAGACCGCCACCGATCACCTTGCCGAACGTCGTGAGGTCGGGCGTCACGTCGTACTTCGCCTGGGCGCCGCCCGGTGCGACGCGGAACCCGGTGATCACCTCGTCGAACACGAGCAGGGCGCCGACCCGGTCGCACTCGGCGCGCAGACCGGCGAGGAACCCGGGTTGCGGCGCGACGACGCCCATGTTCGCGGCGACCGGCTCGACGAGGACGGCGGCCACGCGTTCGTCGAGGGCCGGTACCTGGTTGTAGGGCACGACGAGCGTCTCGGCGACGGCGCCGGCCGGCACCCCGGCGGTGCCCGGTAGGCCCAGCGTGGCGACCCCGCTGCCGCCGGCGGCGAGCAGGGCGTCGGTGGCGCCGTGGAAGTTGCCGTGGAAGATCACGATGCGGTCCCGACCGGTGAAGCCGCGGGCCAGGCGGACCGCGGTGCTCGTCGCCTCGGTCCCGGAGTTCATCAGACGCACCCGCTCGCAACTCGGCACGCGCTCGGCGATCGTCTCGGCGAGCTTCATCTCCCGGGGCGTCGGCGCGCCGAACGAGGTTCCCGAGAGGGCGGCCTGCTGCACGGCGGCGGTGACGGCGGGGTGGGCGTGGCCGAGGATCACGGCGCCGTAGCTCTGGACCAGGTCGATGTACCGTCGGCCCTCGACGTCGAACACGTACGGCCCTTCGGCGCGCGCCACGAGGTACGGGATGCCGCCGACCGACTTGAACGCGCGGATCGACGAGTTGACGCCACCGGGGATCGCACGCGCCGAACGCTCGAACAGCGTGGCGTTGGAGGGGATGCCGGCGCCCTGGCACAGCACCGGGTCGCATCCGGCGGCGGCGCAGGCCACCGCGTCACACGGCGGTATCACGGGCGGGCCGGTGTCATCGTCCGACGGTCTCGGCGAACCACCGGGCGAGGTACGTGAGGATCACGTCGGCGCCGGCACGGCGGATCGCCGTCAGCTGCTCGAGCGCCACGGTGTCGTGGTCGATCCAGCCGTTGGCCGCGGCCGCCTTCAACATCGCGTACTCGCCGCTGACGTGGTAGGCGGCGAGCGGCACGTCGACCAGCCGACGGGCGGCGGCGATGATGTCGAGGTAGGTGACGGCGGGCTTGACCATCACCATGTCGGCGCCCTGGTCGACGTCGGCGACGATCTCGCGCAGCGCCTCGCGCCCGTTGCGCCAGTCCTGCTGGTACCCGCGGCGATCGCCCCCGCCGACGATCCGGACGTCGACCGCGTCGCGGAACGGCCCGTACAGCCCGCTGGCGTACTTCGCCGAGTAGGCGAGGATGGCGGTGTCGAGGTGCCCGGCGGCGTCGAGGGCGGCGCGGATGTAGCCGACCTGGCCGTCCATCATCCCGCTCGGGGCCACGACGTGGGCGCCGGCGTCGGCCTGGGCCACCGCCGCCCTGGCGTACACGGCGAGCGTGGCGTCGTTGTCGACGTCTGCCGGCGGCGTCGAGCACGCCGCAATGGCCGTGGTCGGTGTACTCGTCGACGCACAGGTCGGCCATCAGCACCACGTCGTCGCCGAGGTCGCCCCGCAGGTCGCCGAGCGCCTGCTGCACGATGCCGGTCGGCTCGTAGGCCTGGCTGCCGACGGCATCCTTCGTCGCCGGCACCCCGAACAGGATCACGGCGCGCACGCCGAGGTTGGCGAGCTCGCCGACCTCCTTGCGCAGGCTCTCGCGGGTGTGCTGCACGACCCCCGGGAGCGACCCGATCGGCACCGGCTCGGTGATGCTCTCGCGCACGAACAACGGGGCGACCAGGTCGCCGGTGCGCACGACGGTCTCGGCGACGAGATCGCGGATCGCCGGGGTGCGCCGCAACCGCCGCGGCCGCGAGGTCGGGAACGACGCTGCCATCGCCGTCATCGTACGCTGACCCGCCCTGCGTCAGGCGAGGGCGGTGGCGACCGCGGCGACGACGTCGGCGTCGGCGGGCGTGCTGGCGACGGCGGCCACCGGTACGCCGAGCCGCGCCGCGGCGGCCGCGGTCGATGGGCCGATGGCGACGACGGCGGGGCGGATCGCCGCCGGGGCGACGCCCGCGGCGAGCCATGCCTCCAGCGCCGACCCACTGGCCAGCAGCACGGCGTCGGCCGCGTCGAGCGCGGCGAGCTCGTCGGCGCTCGGCACCGCCAGCGCGGTCCGATACGCCTCCACCACGGTGACCCGGTAGCCGAGCCCGCGCAGCCCGTCGGCGAGCGTCACCGCGGCGCGGTCGGCCTGGGCGATCAGCACCTGGCCACCACCGGGCGGGAACTCCGCCAGCAGTCCGTCGACGCGCTGGCGCCGCGGTACGAGCTCGACCTCGCGCCGGGCGAGGCCGGCGAGCACCGCTGCCGTCGCTGCACCCACCGCGGCCAGCCGCACGGCCGACCGGTCACCGGCCGCAGCGCCGACGGCGCGGGCGCCGTTGGCCGACGTGACGACCAGCCAGTCGAACGAGTCGAGGTCGGCCAGTGCCGCCGCGAGCGCGCTCCCGCCGTCGGACGGCGGCTCGATGGAGATCAACGGCACGTGCACCACCTCGGCCGCGGCGCCGGCCAGCGCGGTGCCGAGCGAGCCGAGCTCCGGCCGCGTCACCACCACCCGGCGACCGGCGAGGACGCCGGCGGTCACGGTGCGCCGACCGCGTCCCTGGCGGCGCCGGCCAGCGCGCGCACGAACTCCACGTCGGACGCGTCGTTCGACAGCTCGAGCACCTGCGTGAGCACGCGCGGCGCGACACCGGGCACCACCACGTCGTCCGCCGCCAGGAAGGCGTGGAAACGCTCGCCGTCGGAGTGGGCACCGACGGGCAACGAGCACCCCGACCCGAGCTCGGCGAGGTAGGCCCGCTCGAGCGTCACGGCGCGCCGGGTCGACGAGTCGTCGACCGCGCTCAGTGCGGCGCGCGTGTCGAGGTCGTCGGCGCGACACTCCACCGCCACGCAGCCCTGACCGGCAGCGGGCACGTACCGGAGCGGATCGAGCCGCTCGGTGACGAGGTGGGTGAGCCCGAGCACCTCCAGGGCCGCCACCGCCATCACGACCGCTCCGCCCTCGGGCACCTGTTCCAGGCGCCGGGCGATGTTCCCGCGCAGCTCGACGAACGTCAGGTCGGGCCGCACCGAGGCCAGCTGGGCCCGCCGGCGCACCGAGCCGCTCGCCACGGTCGCCCCGAGCGCGAGCTGGTCGAGGGTCGCCCCGATGAGGGCGTCGGCCGGATCACGACGGGCGCAGAAGGCACCGATCACCAGGCCGGCCGTGGTCTCGCTCGGGAGGTCCTTGGCCGAGTGAACGGCGACGTCGGCGCGGCCCTCGAGGACTGCGTGCTGCACTTCCTTGACGAACACGCCGAGGCCGCCGATCGTGTGCAGCGCGGCCGTGCGATCGCGGTCGCCGGAGGTCTCGACGAACACGAGCTCGGTCGGTCGGCCGGTCGCCGCCGTGATCGCGTCGGCGACGACGCGGGTCTGGGTCGACGCCTGCGGGCTCGAGCGGGTGGCCAGCCGCACCGGCGGCGGCGCGGTCACAGCCCGAAGAGCTCGCTCACCGCCGCGGCGTTGCGCTCGCCCTGGGGTGTGCCGGCACCGTGGCGCAGACGCACCGACGGCTCGTGCAGGAGCTTGGCCACGATGGCACGGGTGAGCGCTTCGACCTCGGCTCGCTGGGCGTCGTCGAGCCCCGCGAGTCGCCGCGAGAAGCGGGCGACCTCGGCGGCCCGGACCTGCTCGCCGCGATCCTGCAGCAGGGCCACGAGCGGCGCGGCCTGGCGTGCCGCCGACTCGAGAAGGCACCGCTCCAACTCGTCGTCGACGATGGCGCGCACCGCATCCGCCGCGCCGGCCCGCGCCGCGAGCGCCCGGCCGGCCCATGCGCTGAGGTCGTCGAGGTCGAGCAGCGTGACGTGCTCACGCTCGGCGACGTCGCGATCGACGTTGCGCGGCACGGCGATGTCGACGATCAGCAAGGGATGCGCCGGCTGACGCGCGGCGGTGAGCAGCGCGGCGTTGACCACCGGTTGGTCGGTGCTGGCGCAGGCGACCACGACGTCGGACGCATCGATGCTCGCCGCCAGCGATTCGAAGTCGACGACCTCGCCACCCACCCGCGCCGCCAGCCCGGCGCCGCGTGACGGCGTGCGGTTGGCGACCCTGATGCGACGGGCCCCCGCCGCGCGCAGTGCCGTGGCCACCCCGCCACCCATCTCGCCGGCGCCGACCACGAGCACGTCGCGGTCGGTCAGGCCGCCCAGGCGGTCGGCGCACATCTCGACGGCGGCGTGACTGATCGACGCCGTGCCGCGCCCGATGGCGGTCTCGGTGCGGGCCCGCTTGCCGGTGCGCACGGCGTGGCGGAAGAGCAGGTCGAGGGCGGCACGGGTGCCTCCGTTGGCTCGGGCCACCTCGCCGGCAGTGCGCACCTGGCCGAGGATCTCGCTCTCGCCGAGCACCACCGAGTCGAGGCCGGCGGCGACTCCGAAGAGGTGGCGGGCCGCCGCGTCGTCGTGTTCCGTGAACAGGAACGGGTGGAGGTCGTCGGGCGTGAGCGAGCCCGACGTCGCACAGGAAGGCGATGACGTCGGCGTAGGCGGCGTGGAAGCGCTCGGCGACGATGTAGACCTCGGTGCGCCCGCACGTGCTGAGCACGGCCGCCTCGCGGATGTTGTCGCGCTGCACGAGGCCCACGACGGCCTTGCCGAGATCGTCGCGGGGGATCGCCAGCCGTTCCAGGATGGCCAGCGGACCCGTGCGGTGGTTCACACCGATGACGACGATCGACATGTGCGCTCAGCCTACGCCCTGGCGTTCGGGACTGGCCCGACGCTGCTCGTGGTAGCTGAGGATCTGCAGCTCGATCGCCAGGTCGACCTTGCGCACCACCACGGTCGCCGGCACGGCGAGCAACACCGGGGCGAAGTTGAGGATGCTCGTGACGCCGACGGCGACCAGGCGGTCGGCGGCCTCCTGCGCCGCACCGGGCGGCGTGGCGACGACGCCGATCGACACGTGGCCACGGCGCACGATGTCGAGCAGGTCGGCGAGCGGGCGCACCTCGACGCCCCCGACGGTCGTGCCGATCTTGGCGTCGTCGACGTCGACCACCCCGGCGACCGGGAAGCCGCGGTCACGGAATCCGCCGTAGCCGGCGAGCGCGTGGCCGAGGTTGCCCGCACCGACGATGACAACCGGCCAGTCGTGGTCGAGGCCGAGCTCGCGGCGCACCTGGTAGACGAGATACTCGACGTCGTAGCCGACGCCGCGGACGCCGTACGTGCCGAGGTAGCTGAGGTCCTTGCGCACCTTGGCGGCGTTCACGCCGGCGAGATCGGCGAGCTCTTCGGACGACACGTTGGCGATGCCGGCGTCGAGCGACTCGGTCAACAGGCGGAGGTACTCGGGCAGGCGGGCGACCGTGGCTTCAGGGATCCGCCGGCCGTTCGCTGCGCCCATCGGGCGTCACTGTACGTCGCTCGTGCGCGCGTTCACAAGCAGGGCTCCGGCGCCGCCGCCCGGCTCACACCCCGACCGCCAGCTGGCGACGAACGAGCTTGCCGGCGGCGTTGCGCGGCAGTTCGTCGACGAACACGACCGAGCTCGGGCACTTGTAGCGGGCGAGGCGGTCACGGGCGAACGCCACCAGCTCGTCGGCGTCGACCGCCGCTCCCGGCGCCACCACCACGTAGGCGCGCACCGCTTCGCCGGTCTGCGGGTGGGGCACGCCGACCACACCGACATCGGCCACGGCGGGGTGCTCGGCGAGCACCTCTTCCACCTCGGCGGGGAACACGTTGAAGCCGGACACGATGACGAGGTCCTTGGCCCGGTCGACGAGGTACAGCCGACCGTCGTCGTCGCAGTAGCCGATGTCGCCGGTGCGCAGCCAGCCGTCCGGGGACAGCACCCGGGCCGTCGCCTCCGGGTCGTCGAGGTACCCCTTGAACACGTTGTCGCCACGGACCCAGATCTCGCCGGCGTCCCCGACGAGCACGTCGCCGCCGCGCTCGTCGACGACCCGCAGCTCGACGCCGTCGAGCACGGCGCCCACCGATCCGGCCTGGGGAACCAGTCCGGACGACGACGTGACGATCGGCGACGCCTCGGTGAGGCCGTAGCCCTCGGCGACCGTCACGCCGAAGCGGTCGGCGACGCGCTGCATCGTGGTGAGCGGCAGCCGTGCCGCTCCGGAGTAGGCGAGGCGAACGGTGGCGAACGCATCGGCGGGTGCATCGGCCAGTTCGGCGAAGGCCACCCACATCGTCGGCACGCCGGGCACCACCGTCACGCCTTCGGTGCGGATCGTCTCGAGCGCGGCCGCGGCGTCGAAGCGCGCCACGAGCACCAGCGTTGCCCCGCTGCGCAGCGACGAGGCCAGCACGACGTTGAGCCCGAAGATGTGGAACAGCGGGACGACGCCGTACATCACGTCGCCCGGGCCGAGCGTGGCGTTGGTCGCTCTCGCCTGCTCGAGGTTGGCGAGCAGGCTGGCGTGGGTGAGCATCGCCGCCCGCGGCGCGCCGGCGGTGCCGCTCGTGAACATCAGCACGGCGAGATCGTCGGGATCGACCTCGACGCGCTCGACCGGATCGGCGTCGAGCAGCTCGGCGTAGGCGGCGGACGCGTCGATCGTCGCCTCGCCGACGGCGATCACCACGTCGAGCGTCGGCACGGCGGCCCGGTCGACGTCGGACCACGACGTCGCCGTCGCATCGACGACCGCCGCCGTGGCGGCCACCGCGGCGAGCTCGCGGGTGAGCTCGGCACCGGGACTCGCCGGGTTGAGTGGAATCGCCACCGCACCGACGCCGAGCACGGCGAGGTACGAGACGACGAACGGCAACCCGTTGCTGCACACCAGCGCCACTCGATCCCCCGCGCCCAGACCCAGCGACCGCAGCCCGCCACGGGCATGGGACACCGCGGCCTCGAGCTCGGCGTAGGTGGTGCGGGCGTCGGAGGTGACGATCGCCACCTGCGACCCGTCGTGCCCGCCCACGATGTCAGCCAGATTCACCGGACCCCCGTGCCACGGCGGACCCGCTGCCCGCCTTCGTGCACCGCGGACTGTACCGGACGCTGTGTCGCACCCGGCCGGTCGGCGCCCGACGCGTCGGTCAGATCCGGGTGAGCGAGATGATGCCGGCGACGAGGATCAGCACCAGCAGCAAGCCGAGGGTGAGGGACGTGGCCGGACGCACGAGGTCACGCTACCGGTGGTCGTGGTCGGTGGCGGGCGGTCCGGGCCGACGCACCGTCGGCGCGGCCACGCCGACCGCCGGACTCGGCGCCGCCGATCCGTCGAGGGAGACGATGCACACCGCGTCGCCCTGGGCGACGGCGAGCTCGGCCGCCGCCGAGCGCTGATCGAGGACGAGGGCGTACATGCCGTGGCTGTCGAGCACCAGCCCGAGCGAACCGGCACCCAGCTCGGCGAACGTGCGCACCACCCGGGCGGCACGACGCTCGTCGCCCACCTCCACCGCGACGACCTCGTCGTCGGTCAGCGCCGCCAGCTCGGCCGGTCCGACGTTGAGCTGGCAGTTGCCGAAGCGGTCGACCCACAGGACCTCGGCGTGCAAGCCGTCCGCCTCGTGACGCGGGAGCGGCACCAGGCCCGGCACGAGGAGCGCCGGGTCGACCGCGGCGCCGAGATCGGCGAGGTCGACGCCGTTGCAGAGGTGGGCGACCACCGGCGCGAACACGTCGCGCCCGGCGAACGTGGCGCCGGCTGCGCTGGCGAGGTGGAATGCCGCGTCGGTCAACTCGACGGCGCGGCCCGCCCCGTCGAGCACGCCCACCGCCGGACCGAGGAGCCCGTTGTCCGGGCCGACGAGCACGCCCTCACCGCCGGCCACCTCGACCGCGACCGCCCGGCGCGAGGTGCCGACACCGGGGTCGACGACGGCCAGCACGACGCCGGCCGGCACGTAGGGGATGGCCCGGGCGAGCGCCAGTGAGCCGGCGCGCACGTCGTAGGGACGGATGCCGTGCGTGAGGTCGATGAACGTCACGTGTGGGGCAAGGTCGCGGATCACTGCCTTCACGACGCCGACGAACTCGTCGTCGAGGCCGTAGTCGGTGAGCAGCGACACCGTGTCGTAGCGACGTCCCATCGCCGCGGAGGCTACTGACGTCACCGGTCGGCGAACGTGAGCCCGGACGCGACATGGGGCTGATGCCAACCCCCCGATGGCATCAGCCCCGTCGGCGCGGCCGAGGGTGTAAACCCCCAGCGCGTCTCAACGGGGAGACTCTACGTCACCCACGGCGGTGCGAAAAGTGTCACGTCCGAAAAACACCCGCGTAATTCGCCGTGGCCGGTCAGCCGGCGGCCAGCTCACGACTGCGGGCGGCCGCCGCACGCACGGCGGCTTCGACGAGCGCCGACAGGCCGCCCTGCTCGAGCACGGCGATCCCGGCCGCGGTCGTGCCCCCGGGCGACGTGACCTCGGCGCGCAGGCGGGCCGGATCGCCGCGCGACGCGAGCAGCTCCCCGGAGCCGACGAGCAGTTGCGTCGTGAGCGTCTCGGCCAGCTCGGGTGCCAGGCCGACCGCCACGCCGGCCGCCGTGAGCGCCTCGGCGACCAGGAAGAGGTACGCAGGACCGGAGCCGCTGAGCGCGGTCACCGCGTCGAGTTGGCTCTCGTCGACGCGCACCACCAGCCCGACCGCGCCGAGGATCGCCTCGGCCCACGCCAGGTCGTCGGCGCCGGCCGCGGCACCGGGAGCGATCGCCGACGCGCCGCGGCCGACCAGCGCGGGCGTGTTCGGCATCGCCCGCACCACGGCGACGGCTTCGTCGGCCACGCCGTCGATCGCCTGCTCGATGTGCGTCGTGGTGATGCCGGCGGCGATCGACAGCAGACGCCGCGCCCCGGCGGCGACCGCCGCCCGCGCCGCCTCGGCGACGACGGCGGGCTTGACCGCGAGCACCGCCGCGGCGCACGGCGCCACGTCGTCGGACACGTGCACGTCGGGCAGCATCGCGGCCAGCTGCTCGCGGCGCGCCGGGGCCACCTCGGTCACCGCGATCGAGCTCGGCGGCCGCCCGCCGGCGAGCAGGCCGCCGACGAGGGCGGCGCCCATGTTGCCGCCGCCGATGATCACGAGCTCGATGCCGGTGGGCACGGGTCGCACCGTAGTGGTGTCCGGAGCGCGACCCGTGATGATGACGGGCCGACATCCCCGATACGTGTCGCGCCCCGGACACTCCTCCTGGGTGTGTCCGGCCGGGCGGAACGGAACGGGCGACCCGAAGAACGCGCCGAAGCGGCTGGATCGGTGCGCCGGCGCGCACCGCTCACGCCTGTGAACGAAAGGCGCGCGGAAAGCCGATGCGCAGCAACGTCGGGAAGCACTGCTCCACCGTGGCGTACAGCGTGCCGATCGCGCGGTCGAGCTCGGCCGCGGTGAGCGCCGACACGGTGAGCTCGCCCCTGAGGAACACCGCGTCCTCGACGCCGATGGAGAAGTGGGCGCCGACGAGGCGCTCGTTCCGGCGCAACAGGTGCTCGTACAACTCGGCGGCGTTGGCCTCGGGCGCCGGCATGACGTAGGTCTCGTAGCGCAGCGTGCGCTGACCGAGCGTCAGCCACACCGTGGTGAAGTCCTTCGCCTCCCCGGCGAGGCGCACGAACCAACGCGACGTCTCGGTGTCGCGGTCGACGGCGCGCACGGCGGGACTGGCGGCGGCGAAGGCGGCGAGCCAGCCGTCGATCGCCCGTTCGGTGCGGGCGAGCGACTCCTCGTCATGGAGGTCGCTCACTCGAAGACTCGGTCGCTCATCGACACGCCGCGACGAGCGGGCGCGACGCGCCGGCGAGGCGCCGGTACAGGTCGGCCAGGCGGTCGGCGGTGGCCCGCCACGTATAGGTGCGCGCCTCCTCGGCGGCCGCGGCGCCCATCGCCGCCGCCCCCACCGGGTCGTCGAGCACGCCGGCCAGGGCGGCGCCGTAGTCGGCCGGCTCACGACCAGGAACGAGCACCCCCGTCACGCCGTCGACGACGACGTCGAGCAGCCCACCGACCGCACTCGCCACCACCGGCACGCCGCACGCCGCGGCCTCGAGGGCGACCAACCCGAAGCTCTCGCTGCGGCTCGGCACGATGACGACGTCGGCGGCGCGGTAGTAGCTGGCGAGGATGTGGTGCGGCGCGGGGTCGACGAAGTGGACGCGGTCGGCCACGCCAACCTCGAGGGCGAGCGTGCGGACGTCGGAGGCGTAGCCGGTGCCGTCGGCGCCGCTCGCCCCGCCCACGATCACCAGCCGGGCGTCGGGTCGGCGGGGTCCGAGCGCGGCCAGCGCACGGATGGCGAGATCGGGCGCCTTGAGCGGCTGGATCCGCCCGACGAACAGCACCAGCGGCGCGTCGGCCGGCATCCCGATCGCCCGCCGCGCGCCGGCGCGGTTGCCCGGCGCGAAGAAGGCGTGCTCGACGGCCGGCGGCACGATCTCGACGACGCCGGGCGGGTCGCCGTAGAGACGCCGGAACTGGGTGGCCTCGGCGGGACAGCTGACGCAGATCGCGTCGCTGCACGCGATCACCTCGGCCTCGGCGCGGTCGCGCCACGGCGGTTCGAGGTCGCCGCCCTCGGCCTTGACCCGAGCGAGCGTGTGGAAGGTCGACACGAGCGGCACACCGAGGCGATGCTCGAGGCGGTGACCGGCGACGCCGCTCAGCCAGTAGTTGCCGTGCACGACGTCGACCCCGCCGTCCGCCTCGATGTGCGCCGCCACCCCGTCGGCGAACACGTCGACCTGCTCGGCGAGCTGCTCCTTCGCCAACCCGAACGGACCGGCCGTCACGTGCACCACCCGATGGCCCGGCTCGACGTGCACCACGGCGGGCAGCCCGGCCCGGTCGGCGCGGGTGTAGGTGGTGCAGCGCACGCCGCCCTGGGCCAACGCCGAGCCGACCTCGCGCACGTACACGTTCATGCCGCCACTGTCGCCCGACCCCGGCTGAACCAGCGGCGACGTGTGGAACGAGAGCATCGCCACCTGCTGCACGATGGCCAAAGCCTACCGATCTGGTCAGGATTTGGCGGAGAGGAAGCTCTCGTAGACGTTGAGCAGGGCGTGCTTCTGGTCGGCCGTCAGGTGGGTGTCGGCGGCGATCGCTTCGCGCACGCCCGGACCGGCCGCGGCACCGTCGCCGGCCAGCAACCCGGCCTCGACGAACAGCGACTCGACGCTGATCTGCAGGGCGTTCGCCAGCTGGCGCAGCACCTCGGCCGATGGCCGGCGCAGGCCGCGCTCGATCTGCGACACGTACGGATTGGACACCCCGGCGAGATCGGCGAGCCGGCGCACCGACAGGCTGGCGACCTCACGTTGGTTGCGGATGAACCCACCGACGTCGCGAACCTGCTTGAGTCGCCGCTCGGCTGTCATCGGTTCTCCTCGGCCGGCCCGGCCGCATCCTGGAGGCGCCCGACGAGCGCCTCGGTGAGCACGTCGAGCTCGTCGTGCAGGATCCGGCGACGCGCCGACACGTCGCGCTCGAAGGCATCGAGCGCTCCCACCAGGCCCTCGACCTCGCCGTAGGTGAGCTCGTCGAGGCGCCCGAACCCGTGCTCGGCGCACAGCTCGTCGAGCTCGGCGGCGAGGGGGTGGGCACTGAAGTCCCCCGCCGGGCGCGGCGCCAGCGTGCTCGGACCGGCGCCGAGCAATCGGTCGGACAGCACGTCGCGCAGACCGTCGGACACGTCGCCGCGAATGAAGATCGGCGTCGGATCGCCGTCGTCACTGGCGTGGGTGAGGGCGTCGCGAGCGAGGTCGGCGCGACCCTGGGCGACCCGACGCACGTAGGACACGGCGTCATCCTGTTCGAGCAGGGCCGCCCGCACGGCCCGCAACTCGTCGGTCGACAGGTCGGTCACTGGTGCACCCTCACGCACCGCGACCGCGTCCGATCCGGCGACGGTGCACCCGTGACCGAAGACCGTGCCTGATGGTTCGCTCGCTCGAGGACTCGCTCACTCACTGCTCACCGCCCGACACCGGCGGCAGCACGGCCACCTCGTCGGCGGCACCGACGACGGTGTCGGGATCGGCCGGCTCGCCGTTCACCCAGACGCGGCACTGACCGAGCACCGCGCCGAACGCCGGCCCGTAGCGATCCTCGGCGGCGCGCAACACGGCGGCGACGGTGACGCCGGGAACCTCGTCGCTCCCTCGGCCCGCCGCGGCGCGGGCGCCGGCGAACATGCGCACCACAGCCACGACCCGATCGTACCCGCCACCCCTCCCCGAGATCCGTCCACGTCGGCCGTCACCCCGCCGCGTCGCGGTAGCCTTCGCGCCCCGTGGGCACCGAACGACGCCAGCGGCAGAAGACCAACCGCCAGCTCAAACAGCAGCAAGAGGTCAAGCAGAACCAGCGCAGCCGACTGGTGCGGCGCGGTGCGCTCATCGGCGGACTGGTGGTGCTGTTCGTGCTCGCCGTGTGGCTGATCGGCCGCAGCGGGGGCGACGACGACAACAACGACACCACGACCACGGTGGCGGTCACGAGCGCCGAGGTCGTCGCCACCACCCCGGCCACCACGCCGAGCTCGGTGGCTGGTTGATCGCGGCGCACGCCCGACGCGCCGTCGCCGCGGTCGGTGTTGCGGCGCTGGCCCTCGCGGCGGTCGCGTGCGGCGGCGACGACAGCGGTGACGACACGACGGCGACCACCGCGCCGGTGACGGCACCGGCGTCGACCGGCGGCGCCACGGGTGGCGCGGCGTTCGCCTACGGCGACGGCGCCTGCGCGCCCGAGGATCGCGCCGACCTCGATGCCCCGGTGCGTTCGTTCGACGACGCACCACGTCGGTGCATCGACTCCGACGCCACCTACACGGCCACGTTCGAGACCAGCGAGGGCGAGTTCGTCGTCGCCCTCGACACGGCGAACACCCCGGGCACCGTGAACAACTTCGTCACGCTGGCCCGCTACGGGTACTACGACGACACGCCGATCTTCCGCGCCGACCCGTCGATCGACCTGTTCCAGGCGGGCGGGCAGAACAACTCGTCGAGCCCCGGCTACGTGATCCCCGACGAGGGCGCCGGTTACACGTACCCCACCGGCGTGCTGGCGATGGCCAACCGCGGCAGCCCGGACTCGGGATCGGCGCAGTGGTTCGTGGTCACCGGCCCGAAGGCCGCCTACCTCGACGGCTACGGCACCTACGTGGTGTTCGGCCGGATCACCGACGGGCTCGACGTGGCCCAGGCGATCACGGCGCTCGGGACCCCCGGCGGCACGCCGAGTCGACCGATCGCGCTCGACACCGTGACGATCACCCAGTCCCCGGGGTCGTGAGCGGCGCCGTCACGCTCGGCAACTCGCCGTGGATGGCGGCGTCCCCGACCGACGACCAGGTGCCGGCGCGGTTGATGACCGCCGACCCGGTGGGCAGCTCGACGAACGGAGTGTTGGCGAGCTGTCGCGCCCGGTGCAGGCGCTCGGCGCTCCAGTTCTCGATGCCGGTGACGACGGCGAGTCCCGACGCCAGACCGAGGCCCAGCGTGAAGGCGCCGCCGCGCTGGTCGAGCATCGGGTCGCACATCGCGGTGGCGCACGGTCCGATGGCGGCGACCAGTCCGCCGCCGGCGAGCACGCCGGCGATGGCACCGAGCACGGCCGTCGACTTGAGCACCGAGCGCAGGTGCATCGACGACTCGCCGGCGAGGTAGACCGCGCGGGCACCGGCGACCACGGCGGCCGCCCCGGGATCCTCGGCGTCGGCACGGGCCATCACCATCAACGCCTCGATGTCGACGTCGAGGCGTTCGGCCCACGACATCGCCGCGGCGATCAGCGTCCCCGGCTGCTCGAAGGCGTCCGCCGTCGGCAGCACGACCACCCGTGAGGCCCCGACCTCGCCGAGCAGCGAGCGGTCGAGGTCGTCGTTGGCGACGAACGCACCACCCCCGACGCACGCCAGCGTCCCCGACCACGTCATCGCCCGATCGTAGGCATCCACCCGCTTCGGCGCCCGCACTCTGGGGAGCGTCACGGGTCGATCTGGTCACTCTGCCGCCGCCATCTGGTCACTCTGCGTGGGTCGGGACCGACGGGTCCGGCCCGGGCGACGACAGGTCGGCTGGCTCTGGAAGCGGGTAGGTGAGTGGGCGTGGCGGCGGGTCGAGCCGTTTCGTCCGGCGAGTACGACGTCTCCGGCCGCTGCGTCTCGCGGACCGAGCCAGTCATGCTCGGTCGACCCGCACCGAGGTACGCCTTAGCGCTCGTGGGTTGCTACCGGCGGGTAACTAAGCTGCGTGGGGCATGGTCGAGCCGGTCGCGTCGCGCTGGAACTTCCCGCCGCCGGACTCGGCCGACGAGCACGGCGTCATCGGGATCGGCGGTGACCTCGAACCGGGCACGCTGCTGGCCGCCTACCGCAACGGGCTGTTCCCGATGCCGTACGGCCGGCGCCGCATCGCCTGGTTCTCGCCCGACCCGCGCGGCGTGCTCCCGCTCGACGGTCTCCGCGTGACGCGCTCGATGCGTCGCAGCGCCCGCCGCTTCACCACCACGCGGGACACGGCGTTCACCGAGGTGATGACGCGATGCGGCGACGACCGTCGCGACGGGCGATGGATCAACGATGCCTTCATCCGCGCCTACACCCGCTTGCACGACCTCGGCTGGGCGAGCTCGGTCGAGTCCCGCGACGACGACGGTGTCCTCGTCGGCGGCCTCTACGGCGTGCGCATCGGAGGCCTCTTCGCCGGCGAGTCGATGTTCCACACGGCGACCGACGCCTCGAAGGTGGCGCTCATGGCACTCGTCGACTGGCTGGTGGCGAGCGGTGTCACCCTGCTCGACGTGCAGTGGGTGACGCCGCACCTCGCCTCGCTCGGCGCGGTGGCGATCCCCCGCGTCGAGTACCTGCGCCGACTGGCGGAGGCGACGCGATGACCGAACGCGACGAGCCGTGGCTGATGCGCACCTACTCGGGCCACTCCACCGCTGCGGCGTCGAACGCGCTCTACCGGACGAACCTCGCCAAGGGCCAGACCGGCCTGTCGATCGCCTTCGATCTGCCGACCCAGACCGGCTACGACCCCGACTCGCCGATGGCACGGGGCGAGGTCGGCAAGGTCGGCGTGCCGATCGCCCACCTCGGCAACATGCGCACGCTGCTGAACGGCATCGCGCCGGCGGAGATGAACACGTCGATGACGATCAACGCGACGGCGCCGTGGCTGCTCGCCCTCTACGTCGCCAACGCCGAGGAGCAGGGCACGCCGGCGACCGAGCTGCGCGGCACCACCCAGAACGACATCGTCAAGGAGTACCTGTCGCGCGGCACCTACATCTTCCCGCCGGAGCCATCGCGCCGTCTGATCGTCGACATGATCGCCTGGTGCGCCGAGCAGGCGCCGCGGTGGAACCCGATGAACGTGTGCTCGTACCACCTGCAGGAGGCCGGGGCCACGCCGGTACAGGAGCTGGCGTTCTCGCTCGCCACCGCGGTGGACGTGCTCGACGCTGTCCGCGCCAGCAAGCAGGTCGACGCCGATCGGTTCGCCGACGTGTTCGCCTCGATCTCGTTCTTCGTCAACGCCGGCATCCGCTTCGTCGAGGAGGTGTGCAAGCTCCGCGCGTTCAGCGAGCTGTGGGAGCGCATCGGCCGCACCCGCTACGGCGTCGACGACGCCAAGGCGCTGCGCTTCCGCTACGGCGTCCAGGTGAACAGCCTCGGGCTCACCGAGGCCCAGCCGGAGAACAACGTGGCACGCATCGTGCTCGAGATGCTCGGGGTGACGCTGTCGAAGCGGGCCCGGGCCCGCAGCGTGCAGCTGCCAGCGTGGAACGAGGCGCTCGGCCTGCCCCGACCGTGGGATCAGCAGTGGTCGTTGCGGATGCAACAGGTGCTCGCGTTCGAGAGCGACCTGCTCGAGTACGACGACGTGTTCGACGGCTCGGTCGTGGTGGAGACGAGGACGGCCGAGTTGGTCGACGCGGCGTGGGCCGAGCTCGATGCGATCGTCGCGGGCGGGGGTGCCTTCGCCCAGATCGACGCCTTGAAGGCCCAGCTCGTGGCGTCGATGGCCGAACGCACCCGGCGC
Source organism: Ilumatobacteraceae bacterium (assembly GCA_963816635.1). Lineage (GTDB taxonomy): Bacteria > Actinomycetota > Acidimicrobiia > Acidimicrobiales > Ilumatobacteraceae > Desertimonas. The sequence goes on from CAWFLK010000006.1 coordinate 70,272, forward strand.
ATCGAACAGGGCGACCAGGTCGTCGTCGGCGTCAACCGGTTCACCGAGAGCGAGCCGTCACCGCTCGGTGGCGACGGCTCGATCCTGCGCGTCGACCCCGACGTCGCCGCCGCCGCCATCGCCGATGTGGAGGTGTGGCGGGCATGCCGCGACGAGGCCACGGTCACCGCCGCGCTCGACCAGCTGCGGCGGGCCGCGGCGGGCGACGACAACGTGATGCCCGCCACGCTCGCCCTGGCCCGCGCCGGGGGCACCACCGGCGAATGGGGCGCAGCGATGCGCGACGCGTTCGGCGAGTACCGCGGCCCCACCGGCGTCGGGGCGGCCGGCGGCCGGCAGCGGGCCGCCCTCCAAGCGGTCGCCGACCGCGTCCGAGCACTCCCCGGCGGGCCGCCGCGCCTCCTGGTGGCCAAACCCGGGCTCGACGGCCACTCCAACGGCGCCGAGCAGATCGCCGTGGCGGCACGCGACGCCGGGCTGGAGGTCGTCTACGCCGGCATCCGATCGACGATCGAGCAGATCGCCGCCGCCGCACGCGACGAGGACCCCGACGTCGTCGGACTCTCGATCCTGTCCGGCTCCCACCTCGAGCTGGTGCCGGACCTCGTGAACCGGCTGCGCGCGGCGGGCGTCGACGCGCCGGTGATCGTCGGCGGGATCATCCCGGAGGAGGATCGCCCGCGACTCGTGGCCGCGGGGGTCGCCGCCGTGTACACACCGAAGGACTTCGACATCTCACGGATCATGGGCGAGATCGTCGACCTCGCCGAAGCGTCGCGGGCGGGGCGTCGGTGATCGCCGCCGTCGCGGCCGCCACCGCGCTCCTCGCCGTCGCCGCCTCCACCGCGCCGGCCCCGGTCACCCCGACGGGGTTCGACCTCGGCCGCATCGAGCTCACCGACGCCGCCGGCGCCGTGCGCACCCTGCCCGTCTGGGTCGCCGACACCGACGCCGAACTGCAGCGGGGGCTGATGGGCGTCACCGAACTCGGCAGCGCCGACGGGATGCTGTTCGTGTTCGACGCCACCGCCGACTGGCGCTTCTACATGTGGCAGACGTTGATCCCGTTGTCGATCGCCTGGTTCGCCGAGGACGGGACGTTCGTCGGCGCCGCCGAGATGATCCCGTGCACCAGCGACGACGAGTCGGGGTGCGACCGCTACTCGCCGGGTACGCCGTATCGCTTTGCGGTCGAACTGCCGTCGGGCGGGGCGGCGCAGTTGGCGCTCACCGCTGACGATCGCATGACCGTGCTCGGTCCGTCGTGGTGGCAGGAGACCGCCCTCGCCGCGGGCTGATCGGCCCGGCTCCTCGCGGCCGCCGACTCGCTACGACCGCCCGTCGACCGAGTCGATCCCACGACGGCGCGGTGGAACGCCAGTGCGGCGTGACCGCTCACGACGTTGACGACACCGCTCCACGCCACGAGCGCGTCCGGCCCGACCAGCCGACGGCGGGCATGTGCTCCAGTCGATCGCCGACAACTGGTCGACCACCGCCAACGCCACCAGCGCCAGCGTGGCGCCGACCACGCCGTCGATCAGGTAGTGGTTCGCCGTCGCCATCACCACGAACAGCATCACCAGACCGGGAACCAGCAGCAGCGGCCGCCAGCGTCGCCACGGCAGCGCCGGCATCGAGGCGACGCCGGCGAGCACCAGCCACCCGACGTGGAAGCTCGGCATCGCCGCATAGGCGTTGGTGTATTGCATCGGATGGGCGATCCCGCCCGACCCCGAGTACAGATGGACGGTGTCGACGAAGCCGTCGAGCATGCGCGGAGGAGCCACCGGATAGGTGCCGAACACCACGAGCCCGACCGCGCCGGACAGGAACATGGCGTTGCGGTAGCGGGCGTAGATCGCTCGGTCGGCGATGCGCAGGGCGAGCAGCGTGCCGGTGACGATCGGCCAGAACATGTAGGTGTAGACGATGTTGCACGCCGAGACGAGCCACTCGTGGCCGAGGATGAGACTCTGGATCTCGCGCTCCCACGCCAGGCCGACCTGGCCCTCCCACCACAGCAGGAAGCGGCTGTGCTCGAAGGCGATCGACTCCTTCGACTGCGTCGCGATTCGCACCAGCCGATAGGCCTGGTAGGCGAGGATGATGACGAGCACGTCCCAGACGAGGCGCGCCGCGATCCACCGGGCACGCGGCCGCCTGGTCACGACGTTCATGACTAGATGCGTACCCAATCCGACCCACCAGCATCCACTGGATTCCGCGCCGGATGTCCGCGCCGAGGTGGTCGGCTGCCAGGATGAGCCCCATGAGCAAGACATCGCCTGACGATCTGGTGGTCGCGTTCCGCTCGTTCGTGCGCCGCGAGAACGAAGCTCTCGAGGCGGCCGACGGAGCCGCCATCGGTGGCTACGTGGGCGAGGTACAGCAACATCTCGCCCAGGCGGGGGCGTTGGTCGGTGCCGGGCCCGATCCCGCTGCCATCGCCGACGCCATCGCCGCCACGCCCGCCGATGCCTTCGACGTGCCGACGCTCGATGCACTGCGCGAGCACGCGCTCCAGATCGGCTCGCTGCTGCGCCGGATCGGCGAAGCCCACCACGTCGACGACTGAAGGATCGTCCGATTCGGCGATCTGGGGCCAGATCGCCAGGATGTCTCAGGCGGCCTGGTTGTCGTCGATCCAGCCCGAGAGGGCCGGACCGGACTCGAAGCTGGTGATCAGCGCGTAGCGCGGAGCGTCACCGGTGTGCACCACGACGTGCCAGAGCCGCTGCGTGTCGACGACGAAACGAGCGCCACGGTGCAACGGCACACGGCGCTCGGTGGTCGGGTCGGGCAGGCCGTCGACGCCGTTGTCCATCAGCAGCATGTAGCTGTCGGGGTTGTCGGTGAGCTCGACCCACGAGCGCACCACCCATCCCTCGTCCTCGGGATTGAAGCGGTTGTTGTCGTCACGGTGGATCGAGCGGATCGCCGCATCGCGCGACTGCGGTTCGAGCTTGATGATGCGCACCCGGCCGAAGTTGGCTCCCACGGCGCCGACGTAGTCGCGGACGGCCGGCACGAGATCGGCGTTCGACGTCCACAGCGCGTCCTTGTCGGTCTTGCCCTTGTCCCAGAACCCGCGACAGTCGAGCTCGCCGTCGGCCGAGGCGATCGGCGCGAAGTTGGTGTCGCCACCGCTCTTCCAGTCCAAGTACTCGAGCGCCTCGTACTGCGCGACCGGCACCTCGAAGTCGGCGTCGCGGAGCGCCACGAACCCGCTCTCGGCGAGCTGCGGCAGGCGACGGTGGCCGGTGGCGAGCGGGATCTTCACGCTCCAGTGCTCGGCCGTCGGCCAGAAGCCGGATGCGGCCGTGTCGGTGACGGTCATCGGGGAACCCGGAGGGCGGCGTTGCTGACCATTGCCGAGAGCTTACGAGTGCCCGCGCGGCGAGCCGGGGCACCGGCGGCCGATGTCACAGTCGCCCGCCGGTCGTCGTCAGGCGACGGTGGTCGTGGTGGTCGTCGCCGGCGCCACCGGCACCGTCGGCGCGAGCGTCGGCGCGGTCTGGCCGGGGACGGTGGGTGGGAGCACGGAGGCGACGATGTCTCGCGGCGGGATGGCGAGGATCTGTCCGGCGAAGATGTCGTCCGGGTTGGTCAGCCCGTTGAGCTGCATGATCGCCGCCACCGGGATCGAGTAGGCGGCGGCGATCTCGGTGAGGGTGTCGCCGCGCTTGACCCGGTAGTACTGCGGCAGGGTCGTGGCGGAGACCACGGTGACGGTGACCGCAACGGTGGTCTGGATCGGGGCGAGCGTCGCCCCGTCGGTCGGGATCTCGTTCCCGCCGCACGCCGTCATCACGACGCCGCCCATCACCAGGCCGCACGCGCACCACGCGACCCAGCGTCGTGCGACCATAGGCCAGCGAGCGTAGCCCTCGAGCCTCGGCAACCGGGACGCCGGGCTCGTGGTCGGGCCGCGCGGAACTCACTCGCCGCGCGTGACGACGAAGTCGGCGAGCGCCGCCAGCTCGCCGCGGGCCTCGTCGGTGATGTCGATCGAGGTCAGGGCACGGATGGCGACATCGGCGAGGTCGGCCACCGTGCGCTCGAGCTCGCCGAGCGCGCCGGTGTCGACGATGACCTGTTGGATCCGGGCGATCTCGTCGGCGTCGAGATCGGCGGCACCCACGCGATCGAGCACGGCGCGCTGCGCGCCGTCGGCCGCGGCGACGGCGCGGGCGAGCAGCGGCGTCGGCTTGCCCTCGCGCAGGTCACCGCCGACCGGCTTGCCCGACACCGTGGCATCGCCGAACACGCCGATGACGTCGTCGCGCATCTGGAAGGCGTCGCCGAGCGGCAGCCCGAAGCGACTCAGCGCCGGGAGCAGCTCGCCGGCGCGCTCCGGCGCGGCCAGCAGGGCGCCGACGTGCAACGGTCGCTCGACGCTGTACTTGCCGCTCTTGTAACGGGCGATCCGCTCGGCCGCGGCGAGTCGACGCTCGCCGCGCACCGCGCCCTGGAGGTCGAGGAACTGCCCGACGTTGAGCTCGGTGCGCAGCTCGTTCCACATCCGCCACACCGCGTCCGGCGCGCCGACGAGGAGCTGGTCGGCGAGCACGAAGGCCAGGTCGCCGACGAGGATGGCGACACCCTCGCCGTAGCGCCGTGGCTCTCCGGCCCAGCCCTCGCGCTCGTGCTCGGCGGTGTAGATCGTGTGCGTGGTGGGCGCGCCACGTCGCGTGGCGGCATCGTCCATCACGTCGTCGTGGAACAGGGCGCAGGCGTGCATCAGCTCGAACGCCGCTCCGGCGTCGATGACCCTGGCGTCGTCAGGGTCACCGCCGCTGCCCACGAACGCCCAGTGGCAGAACGCCGGGCGCAGTCGCTTGCCGCCGGCGGCGACCATCCGCTCGATCTCGCCGAACGGACCGGCGAGGTCGGTCTCGAGCGCCGCCCACCGCTCGCGTTCGGCGCCGACGACGACGGCGAGGCGGTCGTCGACACGCGCGGCGAGCAGGGCGAGGCTGTCGGGCGGTCGCCCGCTGCCGACGGGCCGGGGACGGATCACGCGTCGGCGGCTGGCGCGACGGGGCCGTCGAGGTCGGCGATCACCTGGTCGATGCGCAGACGGGCGGCGCCGATGCGGTCACGGCACAAGGCGATGAGCTCGGTGGCGCGGGCCACGCGATCGGCGAGCTGGTCGACGTCGACGTCGGACGCCTCCAGCTCGGCCAGGATGCGCTCGAGCTCGCCGAGGGCGTCGGCATAGCCGAGCGGTTGTGGGTCGTTCATGGTGATCAGTCGGGCTCCGGGGTGCGGCTCGTGGTCGCGACGGTGCTGGTGACCGAACCGGCGGCGAGCTGGGTGACGAGGACGTCGCCGGGGACGACGTCGAGGGGCGAACGCACGACGGCGCCGCCGGCGTGCCGGGTGATCGTCCACCCGCGGGCGAGCATCACCACCGGATCGAGGGCGCGGGCGCGGGCGTGCAGCGACTCGAGGTGCCGGCTCTCGGCGGTGAGCACCTGCGGCGGCCGCACCCGGGTTCGTGCAGCCGCCCGCTCGACCAGCGAGGCGGCGTCGCCGAGCGCCCGCCGGGCAGAGGTGTGCAGCCGGCCACGCCGTTGGGCGAGACCTTCCTCGGCACGAACGACGGCGCCCTGGGTGCGCCGGGCGATGCGGTGAGCGCGGTCGGCGAGCACGGCGGCGGCTCGCTCGGTGTCGTCGCGTGCCGCGGCGAGGACGCGCTCGTAGGCGCGCTCGGCCTCGGCCAGGTACGTCGCGGTCATCCCGACCAGCGCCTGGGCGCACGCGGTGGGCGTCTTGTACGAGGCGTACGCCACCTCGTCGGCGATGCTGCGGTCGACCTCGTGACCGAGTCCGGTCAGCACGGGCACGGGCGAGGCGGCGATGGCGAGGGCGATCGGTTCGGCGTCGAACACCGACAGCTCGTTCCTGGCGCCGCCCCCGCGGATGACCACGATGGCGTCGAGCGGGCGGGCGGCCAACGAGGCGATGGCGCCGGCCACCATGGCGACGGCGTGGTCGCCCTGCACGCGCACGTCGCACACCGAGAGCTGGAAGCCGAGCCCACTGGCGGCCAGCTCCTGGTGGAAGTCGTGCCACGCGGCCGAGCCGACGCTGGTGACGACGCCGACGTGCACCGGCGCCCGCCCGAGCGGCGTCCTCCGGTTGGCGTCGACGAGACCGCCGGCGACCAGCCGCCGCATCACCTGATCGCGCTGCTGGGCCAGGTCACCGAGCGTGAACCGGGGGTCGATGCCGGTCATCACCAGCTTGATCTGGCCGCGGGGCGCGTAGAAGTCGAGGTAGCCGTAGATGCGGACCTTGATCCCGTCGCCGAGGCGGAGTCGATGACGCTCGAGCATCGGGCGCAGGCGGTTGCGGCTGGGCGCGAACACCGCCACGTCGATGACCGCCTTGGCGTCGGGGGTGTCGGCGGCGTCGTCGGCGAGGGTGAAGTAGGCGTGGGGTCCGCGGGCGTTCCATCCCTGGATCTCGCCACGTACCCACAACCCGTCCTCGCCGCCCCGGATGCGACGGTTGATCACCTCGGCCAACTCGCCGACGGTGTAGGTGCCCTCGGGATCGACGATGGCCTCGTCGTCGACCCCGTCCTCGAAGTCGAGCTGCGGCTGGGACATGACGGGCGAAGTCTTGCGCGGCGGCGGCCCGGTCGCTACCCGTCGGCGGTGAGCGAGCCGCGGTCGATGACCCGCAGCGCCGGCGCGACTGGCGGTTCGTCGGGCAGCTCGCCGGTGAACTCGGGGTCGACGGGGATCGCTCGCTGCTGGCGGAGCGCCTCGAGCTGGCGCAGCGGACGCTCGAGCTGGCGCTCGCGGGTGGTCATCAGATGGTCGAACTCGGCCTGCAGGCCGGCCAGGTGCCGGCCCACCTTCTCGGTCGACGCGACGTAGCGGCGCCACTGCTGGTTGAACGCGCCGACGAGGGCGAGCATCTCGTTGCTCGTCTGCTCGACCATGAAGTTGTCGAAGGCCTGGCGGATGACGCCGAGGAAGGCGAACAGCGTGAGCGGCGAGCACATCACGACCCGCTGGCCGAGGGCGTCGTCGAGCAGCGCGGGATCGTGCTGGTGGATGAAGCCGGTGAGCTGCTCGTTGGGCAGGAACAGCAGCACGTAGTCGACCGACGGCTTGGTGCTCCCCCGCTCGTACTCGCGCTTGGCCAGCTCCTTGACCCGGTCGCGGACGTCCCTCAGGAAGGTGCGCAGGTGCTGGGCGCGCGCCTCGTCGGTGTCGGCCTCGAGGTGGCGCAGGTACGACGCCATCGGGAACTTGACGTCCATGTAGAGGACGTGTCCCTTGGGCAGGTCGAACGTGAAGTCGGGGCGCCCGCCCCCGCCGCCGGCGACGCCGGCCGCGATCGGCGCCTGCTTGTGGTAGTTGACGTGTTCGGTGAAGCCGGCCAGGCGCAGCACGTCCTCGGCCATGCGCTCACCCCACTGACCGCGGGCCTGCGGGTTGGACAGCGCCTCGCGCAGGCTGGCGGTGGAGTCGTTGAGCCGAGCCGCCACCTCGGCGTGCGACCGCAGCGAGGCGTCGACCTGTCCGAAGCGCTGGGCGCTGGTCTCGCCCATCTTGGCGACCAGCTCGCCGAGGCGCTCGAGGTCGATGCGGATCTCGCTGCGCACTTCGTCGAGGCTGCTGTCGATGACCTGGTGACGGGCGGCGACCTCCGCCTGCACCTGGCGGGTCGCGGCGTCCATCTGGCTGCGGTTGAGCACGTCGACCTGCTGCAGGGCCGCGGTGAGCACGGCGTCGCGGTCGGCGACCTGGCGCTCGGTGACGCGGACGACGGCGGTGTCGAACGAGCGCTGCGCCCACCACGCCGCGCCGGCGACGACGGCGAGCACCACGAGCACGCACACGACGATCACGATGACCATGCCGACCATGGTGGCGGAAGGGTGTCACCGGGTTCGGGGATGCCACCCACGCTGGGGCGGTCCGGGCGCGTTGCGTCTCAATCGCGATCTGGGCGCGCATCGTCTCGCATTCCGGGACGATTCGCGCCCAGACACCGGGTCGCTGCGACGCGACCAGATGGTGCGTCAGCGCAGGGGGATCGACAGGCAGCGGTCCTCGAGGCGACCGAGGGCGTAGCTGGTGTAGTCGAGCCCGAAGTCGGCGTACAGCCCGCGACACTGCTCGCTCCACGCCAGCGCTTCCGGCGACGAGATGCGGTGGACGACCTGCACCACGCCGCCGTCGTACACCTCGTACTCGGCCCACGTGCCGGGGAAGTCCTTCACGCACCCCACCTCGATGGCCGGCACCCCGCCCGCCAGCGTGCGCACCAGATGGCGGTGGGTGTGCCCGGCGGTGTAGGCGATGATCGCCGGGCGACGGGCGACCAACTCGTCGAGGGCGACGGTCCGCTCGCGGTCGAGGCTCATCTCGCCGCCGCCGTCGACCGACCACACCGGGTGGTGACCCATCACCACGACCGGGTCGGTCGCGTTCGCGGCGAGCGCGTCGAGCCAGTCGATCTGGGCGTCGGAGAGCGTGCCGCCGACCTGGGTCGGCACGACCGTGTCCATCAGCGCGATGACGACGCCGGGCACGTCGATGCGCTCGTCGCCCTCGTAGTCGTGCTGGTCACGGTAGGCGTCGTGGTTGCCGCGCACGACGTGCAGCCGGTCGCCGAACGCCGGCCGGTAGCACGCCTCGAACGCGCCCAGCTCCTCGGGGGTGCCGTCCTGGGACAGGTCGCCCTTCACGAGCACCGCGGCGAACGGTCCCGTCGCGGCCTCCGATGCCTGCATCTCGGCGACCGCGCCGCGGCTCATCAGCTCCGGGTGCGGCGTGGCGCCCGGCGGACGACGCTGCACCGGCCCGAGGGCGTCGGACTCGCCGATGCGCCCGGCGACCACCTCGCCGAAGTGGACGTCGTTGACCGTGGCGAAGCGGCTGCGCAGCGCGCCGGCCGGGCGGGGCAGGGTCGTGAAGGAGATGCCGGCGTGCTCGTGGAGGGTGCCCGGGGCGAGGTCGTCGAGCGTCTCCACGACCGGCGCGCCGCCGCCGTGGGTGTGGAACGTCGCCGAGGTGATGGCGACGGTGGTCAGCTCGACCGGCACGACCGCGCCCGATCCCTCAGGTCCAGGGCCGGGCCCGGCGCACCGGGACCGGCTGGCTCCACCACCGACCGCTGAACCGCCACGCCGACGGGCGTCGCGCCGTCTCCCCGGCGCTGCCCCCGCGGGGCCACAACGCCGCGAGCGCGGCGGCGATCGCCGCAGCCTCCTCGGCGGTGGGCTCGGGGGTGATGTCCGCCATCGTCGCCGATGATAGGGCGGGCATCGCTCGCCGCGGCCCGCCGCGTCGGCCGCGCCCTATCCTGGAAACCGATGCAGACGCTCTCCCATGCTCCCGTGGTGTTGCCCCAGGCCAACGAGCCGTGCTGGTGCGGGAGCGGACGGAAGTACAAGCGCTGCCACAAGCGATCCGAGGGCCGCGTCCTCCCGGGCGTGGTGTCACCGGTGCGCACGGTGCCGGCGACGATCGGTCGACCGCCGTACGCCGACACCGGCGAGGTGGTCCGCTGGGACGAGCCCCGCGTCAAGACCCCCGACGTCATCGCCCGCATGCGGGTCGCCGGCCGTCTCGCCGCCGAGATCCTGCGCCTCGCCGGCGAGCGGGTGCGCCCCGGCATCACCACCGACGAGATCGATGCCTACGTGCACGAACTGCACGTCGAGCGCGACTGCTACCCGTCGCCGCTCAACTATCACGGGTACCCGAAGAGCGTGTGCACCTCGGTGAACGAGGTGATCTGCCACGGCATCCCCGACAGCCGGCCGCTGCAGGACGGCGACATCGTCAACCTCGACGTCACCGCGTTCTACGGCGGCGTGCACGGCGACACCAACGCCACGTTCGGCGTCGGCGACGTCGACCCGGCGAGCCGCCAGCTGGTGCGCGTCACCGAGGAGGCCACGTGGCACGGCATCGAGGCCGTCAAGCCGGGCCGCCCGCTGAGCGACATCGGCCGGGCGATCGAGGACCACGCCAAGCAGTACCGCTACGGCGTGATCCGGGCGTTCATCGGCCACGGCATCGGTGAGCAGTTCCACTCCGACATCCAGGTGCTGCACTACTACGACTCGCGGGCCTCGATGATCATGCGCCCCGGCATGACGTTCACGATCGAGCCGATGATCAGCCTCGGCACGTGGCAGCACAAGATGTGGGACGACGACTGGACCGCGGTCACCGCCGACGGCAAGCGGACGGCGCAGTTCGAGCACACGATCGTGGTCACCGACGACGGCTGCGACGTGCTCACCGGCGGTGACGGCGCGGTGTCGCCGACCGCTCCTTGGAACCGCTGACCCGCACGCCGATGCGGCGCAGGGCGGTGGCCGCGGTCGCCGTCACAGCGGCGTCGTCGCCGGCGGACTGTCGTCGTGCGGTGACGACGACGCACCGCCGCCCTCGTCGTCCGCCTCCGGCATCGAAGTCTCGGCGGCCTGGGCCCGGCCGACACCGGCCGGCACCACGGTCGGAGCGGTCTATCTCACCCTGCGCTCCGGCGACGACGACGCGCTGGTGGCGGTGCACGTCGATCCGGCGATCGCCGGCGGAGCGGCGGTCCACGAGACGATGACCGAGGGAAGCGACGGGATGATGACGATGACCCCGGTGTCGGCGCTCGCCCTGGCGCCGGGCGACGACGTCGTGCTCGATCCCGGCGGCGACCACGTGATGCTCACCGACCTGGCCGCACCGCTGACCGACGGCGAGACGTTCCCGATCGAGCTCGAGTTCCGCGACCACGCCCCAGTCACGGTGACCGTCGTCGTCGGCAACCCGTAGGTCGCTCGCCGCGGGTCGACCATCCGCGATCGACGCGACACGCAGGTGTACCTTGCCCGCGGGTCGTTGCCGAGGCAAAGGAGTCGTCCCGATGATCAAGGGTCTATTGGTCGCCGTCCTGGTCTTCCTGGTGGCGACGTTCCCGGCCACGTGGCTGTTGATGCTGTTCCTCGGCAACGTCGGCCTCGGCGTGAGCTACTGGGGCACGCTGCCCATCGGCATCCTCGTGTCGGCGCTGCTCGGCGGCGTGTCCGGCTCGTCGATGAGTCGCTACTAGTCGACGTCCGACGCCGGCCCGCCGGAGGGCAGGATGCGGCTCGCCCGGTCGAACGTCAGGTAGTTCCACGCCCAGTTGACGAGCACGTTGGCGCGGTTGCGGAAGCCGATCAGGTACACGATGTGCAGGCCGAGCCAGGCCAGCCAGCCGACGAACCCGCTGAGGCGTTGGACGCCGAGCCACCGACGCGGGAACTCGGCGACGGCGTCGTGGCGGCCGATCGTCGCCATCGATCCCTTGTCGTGGTAGGAGAACGGCTCGCTCCCCCGGCCCTCCAGACGTCGCACGATCTGGCGGGCGGCGTGGCGGCCGCCCTGGATCGCCGGCTGGGCCACCTGCGGCAGCGGCGCATCGTCGCCGGCAGTGCGGCTGGCGGCGACGTCGCCGACGGCGAACACCTCGGGATGACCGGGCACCGACAGGTCGTCGCCGACGACGATGCGCCCGCCGCGCCCGAGCTCGACGCCGAGCGCCTCCGCCAGCGGGCTCGCCCGGACGCCGGCGGCCCACACCACCACGCCGGCCGGCAGGCTGGTGCCGTCGGTGAGCTCGACCCGGTGGTCGCCGTGCCCGTCGGCGCTCACGCGGTCGACGCCGACGCCGAGGCGCACGACGACGCCGCGCCGCTCCAGCGTGCGGCGGGCCCGCTCGCTGCTCGCCGGCCCGAACATGCCGAGCAGACGGGGCGCGGCCTCCACCACGGTCACCCGCACCGACGCCACGTCGAGATCGCGGAAGTCCTTCGCCAGCACCTTCGTGAACAGCTCCATCATCGCCCCGGCCGTCTCGACCCCGGTCGGTCCACCGCCGCACACGACCACGTCGAGCGATCGCCGAGCGAGCATCCCGTGGTCGACGGCGGCCCGCTCGAAGCGCTCGAGCACGGCCCGGCGCAGCGCCACCGCGTCGTCGAGATCCTTCAGGGCGATCGCGTGCTCGGCGACGCCGGGGACGCCGTAGGTGGTCGACACCGCGCCTGCAGCGACCACCAGCGAGTCGTAGGCGAGGGTCGTGGGTGCCGCCCCGGCGCGCTCGACGGTGACCGTGCGGGCGTCGAGGTCGGCGGCCACGACCCGGCCGAGGTGCACGGTGACGTTGCGCTGTCGCCGGAAGATGCCGCGCACGGCATAGGCGACGTCGTCGCCGTCGAGCCCGGCGGTGGCCACCTGGTACAGCAGCGGCTGGAACAGGTGGTAGTTGTTGGCGTCGATCAGATCGACGTGCACCGGGGCGTCGCGGAGCGCCCTGGCGGCGGCGAGGCCACCGAACCCGGCTCCCACGATCACGACGCGGTGCATGGCTCCAGTGTGCAGGCGCGAGCCCGGGTCGCGCGCGTGACGCTCGCTACGGGCTGACGCCGTTCAGCGTGTCGACGACGTCGAACACGTCGCCGTAGGAGACGAAGTTCACGGCGACGAAGTTGGGGATCTGGCCGCGCTCGGACTCGCACTGCTCGGCACGCGGCAGCAGCACCTCGCGTCGGTTCACGTGCTGGGCGTTGGTGACCAGCGACCCGAACCCGGACAGCCAGTGGTTGAGCAGGAACAACGGGGCGTCCGACGGCCCACGGTTCGGATCACAGCTGAAGTCGGCGGCCGTCGGGAAGGTGTACGGCGTGTCCTGGGTGAACTCGAAACCGTTCACCAGCCACGGCGCGGCGTCGCCGCCCGTGCCCTCCTCGACCATCACGACGAGGCGTTGGTTCGAGTCGATCATCTCCCGCAAGGTCGGCCAGGGCTGGCCGGCCTCGGGTTGGTAGACGTACGGGAGCAGTCCCGACGATTCGACGTCGGCGGCGATCAGATCGGCGTCGACGTGGTCTTCGACGAACAGCGTGACGACCTCGCCCGGGTTGATCGCCAGCCACCCGCGGAGCTGGGCCAGCATGTCCTTGAACGGCGTCGATCCGATCTCGCACAGCCCATGGCACATGTACCGCGCCTCCGGCCCGGTCGCCGGCCCGGCGACGGAGTTGGCGATGCGCAGGGCGGCGTCGACCACCTCGGGCCCGAAGTCGGCACTGGCCACGTCGAGCGCCTCCTGATAGCTGGACGCCGCCGTGCGCACGGTCGAGCCGCTCGTCGGCTGACCCGACCACACGTCGATCAGCAGCGCCCGCACGCCCTGGTCGAGCTGGGTCGGAATCGGGTCGGCCTGCTCGCCGATGAACCAGCCGGGCGCGCCGGCGACCGACATCGAGTTGTGCGAGGCGGCGTAGGCGACGTCGTCGAACGTCCGCTCGCACAGCTCGACGTGACCGTTGCAGGTGTCGGGCACGGCGGCCGCGACCGGGACCTCGCTGCCCGGGCGGGCCTCGAGCACGACGAGGCCGACCAGCACCACCGCCGCGCCGCCGAGCACCCACCTCGCCACCACCCGGCGCCCGCGGCCCGCCGGTACCGGCGCCTCCTCGACCGGCGCCTCGTCGGCCTGGGAACGGCGCTCGACCACCTCGGCGAGCGCCCGCAGCAGTTCGAGGGCGCCGAACACCACCAGCGCCGCGCCGGCGAGGGTGATCACCGGCTCGATCACGCCGATCGGGTCGACGATCGCGGCGATGCCGAGGGCGGCGACGAGCACCGCCCGCAGCGAGATCGCCAGCGCGCCCGTGCGGTTCGGCGCTGACCACGCTGCGCAGCCGGGCACGCGCTGGTCGACCGTCTCGCCGATGGGGCGGCAGGCCAACGCCACGAGCGCCCCGATCGCGCCGACGATCGCCACGCCCCACCACAGCGGCCGAACCATCACGCCCCACGCCGCCTGGGCGAGCGCGCCAGCCAGCTCTTCGGAGTCCATCCGGCGCACCAGGAACCCACCGACGGCGAGCAGCACGCCGACGCCGACCGCCGCCCAGACGAGTGCCCGTCCGATCGACGCCCCGACCCACCAGCGGTCGCGCGAGAGCCACACGGCCGCGGCGAAGGTCATCAGGGTGGCGAGGGGCAGCATCCACGCCAACGTCTGCACGTAGTGGGCGACCCAGGCCAGGGTGTCGCCCGGCTCACCGGTGCCCAGGGTCGCCAGCGTCACCGAGACGTCCGACGACACCGGCGCACGATCAGGTGCGACGGTGGCGAGCACGGCGGTGACGACCGCGCCGACGTCGGCGAGGCGGAGCACGATCGAGTCGTCACCGTCGATCAGTGCCGAGTAGGCGGCCTGCACGCCGGCCTGCACCGGCCGCGAGAGGAGGTCGCCGCCGGCGACGTTGATCGACACCTGTTGCACGAGCGGCCCGAGCGCGACGAGGTCGGGTTTGGCGCGGATCAGCGCATCGGAGATGGCGATGCCCACCTGTTGGGCGACGGCGTCGTCACGCCGGATCTCGTCGACGTTGTGGGCGAGGGCGGCACCGTCGAACACCTCGCGATTGACGTGGCCGGCGATCATCGACAGCGCGGCGAGGAGGCCCCCGATCACCACCAGCACGCGGGACGCGGTCGAGCGGCCGGGCACGGCCGATGTCTACCACGCCGTGCCGAAAGCTCCGCCGCCGGCAAGCGGCGCTCGCGGTCAGTCGTCGACGACGGTCGGGAGGCGGAACAGGGCGAAGCCGCCGACGGCGATCGCGAACACGGCGACGACCGCGGCGAAGGCGGTGACCCCGCGGTCGAGCCAGTACGGCGCGTCCGTGGGCAGCAGAGCGCGGACGAGGCCGTCGCGCCGCAGCAGCACCCAGATCGCCAGCTCGATGCCGCCGAGCAGCACGAGCGCGAACGACACCAGCGTCCGACCGAAGAGCACGGCGAGCAACCCCGACACGGCGGCGACGGCGGGAACGAGCCACCACATCCGCGAGGGCCCGGTCACCGCCGGCAGCGACTGGTACTGCCAGTAGCCGATGCCGGCCGCGGCGGCACCGCCGGCGACGAGGATCCACGCCAGCCGCCGGCGGCTCGACAGCACGATCATCGTGAGGAACACCGCCACGACGGCGCCGGCGACCAGCGGCAGGCGCGATGGCGCCTCCGCCCAGGTGACGGCCACCGACACCGACACCGGGGTGCCGTCGACCTGAAGCGGGATGTCGCCGCTGCCGACCTGCTGCCCGCGCTCGGCGTTGGCGGGCGGGTGAGCGGAGCATCCAGTGGGAGCGGTGGTCGTGCCACGCGTAGCTGCCGTCGCTCGCGACCTGCTGCCACTCCGGCGCGGCGGTGGGGTCGGCGTCGGCCGGTGTGTCGTCGGAGCCGTAGCGCGAGCGGTTCTGGTACACCGTCGGCGAGCGGCGGTTCTCCTCGACCACGCCGTCGGCCCGGAAGTGCAGGTACGGCTCGTTGTCATAGCCGAGCACCATGACGTCGGTGCCGGGGTCGGCGGTGAGCAGCACGAAGGAGTCGCCGCCGACGATGCGCACGTCGATCGTGTCGGGGAGCTGGTCGGCGTTGACGATCGTCGACCGGAAGTCGGTCGGACCGGCGGCGTCGGCGTGCACGACGCCGCCCGACACGAGCAGGCTCAGCCACGCCCGCCACCACTCCCAGAAGGGCTCGCGTCCGGCCACGCATGATGTCGGAACGCTACGAGGCGTCGTCGTCGGCGTCGCGGAGCAGCTGACGCAGGTCGGCGGCGAGGTCGTCGGCCGATGTGCCCGACGGCCATGTGATCACCAGCGACCCGTGCTCGTCGACGGCGTACAGGAACGTCGTGTGGGCGACGTCGATCGACCCGTCCGGCTTCGTCGACACCTGATAGCTGACGCCGAAGGGCTCGGCGACGGTGGCGAGCAGCGCCGGATCGTCGGTGGCCAGGGCGTGGGCGTCGGGGACGAAGCTGCGCACGTAGTCGGCGAGCACCGCCGTGTCGCGCTCGGGGTCGACGGTGACCATGGCGACGTCGATCCGCGACCCGTCGTCGCCGAGGTCGCCCTGGGCGCGGGCGACGTTGGTCATCGTGGTCGGGCAGAAATCGGGGCAGTTGGTGTAGCCGAAGTACACGACGAGCAGGTGGCCGGGCTGGGCCCGCATCTCGAAGGGCTGGCCGCCGTTGCTGAGGTCGGGCAGCGCGGCCACGTCGACCACCGGCTCGGAGTCACGCGTGTAGCCGACGAACTCGTGCGAGCCGCCTCCGCCGCACGCGGCGAGCAGGGTGACGGCGGCGCCGAGTGCCGCGACGAACGACCGCCTCATTGGTGCACCACCGATCCGTTCGGCACGCCGAAGTCGGTGATGGTGCACCAATGAGCCGAAGACCGTGCTTGCTGGTTCGCTCGCACGAAGACTCGCTCGCTCACTGCGCGCCCGTCGTCGTGGTGCCCCCCACCGCACTCGAAGTGGTCGTGGCGCCGGGCGCCGCGCTGGTCGTGGTGACCGCTCCGGCCGGTGCGCCGAGCGAGCGGATGTAGGCGACGAGGTCGTCGATCTCGTCGGGGTCGAGGGCGATCTGCGGCATCGCCACATCGAACCCCGCGGCCTTCTGCGCCGACGGGTCCTCGATCGAGCGGTGCAGGTAGGCGTCGTCGGCGACGACCGTCGAGCCGTCGTCGAGCGTCACGGTCGAGCCGTACAGCCCGACCCACGTCGGCCCGATGCCGGCGCCCTCGAGCTTGTGGCACGACTGGCAGCCGCGGTCCTTGGCCAGTTGCTCGCCGCGCTGCACGGCGGCGGCGTCGATTCCACCGCCGTCGCCCGCGGCGGTGGCCGAGGGGGCACTCGCATCCCCGCTGCTGTCGTCTCCCCCGCAGCCCGCGACGCCGAGCGCCACCGCCCCGACGAGCAACAGGGCGGAAAGGCTGCGACGGATCACGACGGCGAGTCTCGCACCAAGGCCGCCTTGCGCGATTGTGCCCGCCGCGCGGTCGCCGACCCGGGTAGCGCCGCCTGCCACCACGACGCGAGCTCGCGGCTCGTGACGCCGTACGCGGCGTCGACGGCCGCACCGCAGCCGGCCACGTCACCGGCGCGAAGGCGGGCCACGGCGCGGTCGAGCGCACCCGACGGCCAGGGCAGCGCCTCGATCAGGCGCGGACCGACCCGCAACGAGCGCGCCGACAGGCCGGCTCCCGCCGCCCGGTGCCACGCCCACACCGACGCGACCGGCGAGGTGAGCACGGCGGCGATGTCGTCGACGGCGACGCCCCGGCGCGGGACCACGGTCACCACCGGCACCGCCGGCAGCCACGCGCCGTCGGGGTCGGCCACCGCCTCGATCACCCGCGTCTGGTTGGCCACCAGCACCTTGGGTACGAGGAGCCGCTCGACCCAGCGCCGCATCGGCGCCGACAGCGCGGCGACGTCGACGCGGGGCCGTTGCAGGGATCGACCGGCGTAGCGGGCCGGGCGGTCACCCCAGTTCGAGCGGCCGGGGTCGATCAGCCCGCTGGTGAGCAGCGGCGGCCCGCTGTCGTGATCGCCGACGCCCGGGGCCAGCCCGTAGTACTCGTCGCGGAAGTTCGCCGATGCGGTTGCCCGCTGGCCGAGCGTGCCGTCGACGGTGAGCGGCGGCAGGGCCGGTACGCCGAGGCGCTCGGTGACCACCGAGGTCCACGTCGGGTCGGGCGCGCCCTCGTCGGCCAACGCCTGGGCGCGTCGCTCGAAGCCGAGCGCACACACCACCACGTCGGCGTCGAAATGGCGGCCGGGGGCGAACCACGACCAGCACATCTCAGCCTCGCGGTCGACGGCGGCGCGGATCGGCCCGACGTCACGCGAGCTGAGGATCGACTGCGGCAGCACCAGCCCGACGCGCCCCCCGCCGGGACGGGCGAGGCTGCACGGCGAGGGCGAGGAACTCGCCCGCGGCGTCGGCGTAGGGCCCGCCGCCGAAGGGCGAGGCGCGGCCACGGGTGGTGCGTGCGGCGAGCTGCGACAGGTACGGCGGGTTGCCCACGACGAGGTCGAAGCCGGCACCGCCCCAGTCGTGGGTGAGGGCATCGGCCCGAATGACGCGGGCGTCGAACGGGCCGAGCTCGGTGCCGAGGGCGGCGACCGCGGCACGCGTGGCCTTCACGGCGCCGGCGTCGCTGTCGACGCCGAGCAGGCAGGGCCGTCCGCCGGCCGCCGCGACGGCACGCGCCGCCACCACGAGGAAGCGCCCGTCGCCACAGGCCGGGTCGACGATCGTGACCACCCGCCCCGGTACCACCGCCGGCAGCACGCCCTCGACAACGGCGGCCACCAGCGCCAACGGCGTGGCGAACGCGCCGCGGACCTTGCGTCGCGCTCGCTCGTCGGTTCCGCCATGGTCCGGCTCTGCGTCGAACACCGGTGCAGCGTAGGGTCGGGGCGATGCACGAGGCCGCCAGCCGCTTCGTCACGATCGGCCGTGACGAATGGGCGGCGCTGCGGGCCGCCACCCCGCTCACGCTCCGCGAGGACGACCTGGCGAAGCTGCGCGGCATCAACGACCAGATCGATCTCGACGAGGTCGCCACGGTCTACCTGCCGCTGTCACGGCTGCTCAACCTCAACGTCAACTCGGCCCAGGACCTCGCCCGGGTGTCGTCGACGTTCCTCGGCACGATCACACCGCGGGTGCCCTACGTCATCGGGGTCGCCGGCAGCGTCGCCGTTGGCAAGAGCACGTTCGCCCGCATCCTGCAGGCGTTGCTCGCCCGGTGGCCCGACCACCCCAACGTCGGTCTGGTCACCACCGACGGCTTCCTGTACCCGAACAAGGAGCTCAAGGCGCGCGGGCTGATGGAGCGCAAGGGCTTTCCCGAGAGCTACGACACCAAGCGCCTGCTGGCGTTCCTGCGCGAGATCAAGAGCGGCGCACCGGAGGCGAGCGCCCCGGTGTACAGCCACGTGGTGTACGACGTGATCGACGGCGAGGAGCTGGTGGTGCCGCGGCCGGACATCCTCATCCTCGAGGGGCTCAACGTCCTGCAGGTGACGAACACGGCGAACGAGTTCGTCAGCGACTACTTCGACTTCTCGATCTACCTCGACGCCGACGAGGACGACATCCGTGAATGGTTCGTGCAGCGCTTCATGAAGCTGCGCGAGTCGGTCTTCACCGACCCCAACAGCTTCTTCCAGCACTTCGCCGTGCTGTCCGACGAGGAGGCGGTGGGAACGGCGCAGGCGATCTGGGACGGCATCAACGGCCTCAACCTGAGCGAGAACATCGAACCGACCCGCGAGCGGGCGTCGCTGATCCTGCGCAAGGGCCGCGACCACCGCATCACCGAGGTACGCCTGCACAAGCTCTAGCCCCGGTCAGGTGAGCTGCTGCACGGCCAGCACCACGGCCGAGACCGTGCAGGTGGCGAGCAGCAGCGGTCGGAAGTGCGGGCCGAGGAACCAGTGCCGCCACCGGTGCGACGCCACGAGACCGGCCACGACGCCGGGGATCAGCATCATCCCGAGGCGGAACTGGCGGGCGGTGAACTCGCCGGCGAGGGCGAGCGCGCCGATCGAGATCGCCGTACCGATGGTGAAGACGACCGCCAGGGTCGCCCGCACCATGTGCGGTTCGGAGCGCTGGAAGAGCAGCGCGAGCGGCGGCCCGCCGACCCCCGTGGCGGTACCCATGAAGCCCGATGTGGTGCCGGCGACGACGGTGCTGCCGGGCGTGACGCGGAACGGCGACGACCACACCGACAGGGCGACCGCCACGAGCACCGCAGCGGCGAGGCCGAGGGCGACCATCCGCTCGCTGAGCACCGAGACCACCGCGGCGCCGGCGAAGGCCCCGGGGATCCGACCGGAGACGGCGAGCGCCGCCGCTTTGGTGTTGACGTGGCGGGTGCTCGTCGCCGCGACCCACAGCGACAGGGGGAGCACGGCGACGAGGATCCCGCCGGGCACGAACTCGGGGTCGATCATCGCGAGCAACGGGGCGATCAGCACGCCGAAACCGAAGCCGATCGACCCCTGGACGAGCGACCCGACGACGGCGAGCGCGATGCGACAGCACCGCGGCGGCCGGGGACATCGCGGCCCGGCCGTCAGTCGGTGACGCTGTGGTCGACGAACGCAGCGGCGAGAGCAGCGTCGCCGAACACGGTGACGGCGTCGAGCGGGAGGCGCCGCCACAGCACCATCAACAGGTCGTTCGCCTCGCCGCGCAGTGCGGCGTCGGCCTTGGCGTGGTCGCGTGTGACGGTGATGCCCTCGCCGTCGGGGGTGACCGTCCACTCGCCGTCGGCGTCGGTGCAGTGGAGGTGGACGCTGCCGGCGAACGGAGGCGCGCCCGACTCGTCGTCGTACAGGTGGTAGGTGAGGAACTCGTCGATGCCGTCGGCGGCGAGCGCCACGTCGAGGCGGTGGTCCCCGCCGTCGACGCGCACGGCGTCGACCCGGTGCACCGCCGTCTCCTGCGTCATCCGCCGCAACACCCAACCGACGGTCTGGTCGCGACCGGACCAGTTCCACGCCGGGGCGACGGGATCGGCGGCGGCGAGCACGCGCTGCAGCTCGGTCGAGGTCGCCGCGGCGAACTCGATCAATCCGGCGTAGGTGTCAGGCCGCCGGTTTCGGCCGGCCGGCGGCGGTTCGCCGTCGCGGACCACGCGGCCCCAGAAGTCGTGCACCTCACCGATGTGCCACACGAGGTCGGCCGCGGTCCATTCGGGGCAGCACGGCACGCCGGCGTCGGGATCGGCTCGGCGGGCGGCGGCGAGCAGACCGGCGGCCGCCTCGGCCAGCGCCTCGAGGTAGGCGGCGCGCTCCATCACCACGACCGTACGAGCTCGGGCACGCCGGCCAGCGCGTCGACGCTGACCACGTCGCCGTCGTGCTCGGCGAGCTCGTGGTCCCACGTGTACTGATAGGGCACGTGGATCGCCTGACCGCCGATGCGCAACACCGGGATCACGTCACTGCGCACCGAGTTGCCGATCATGCAGAAGCGGTCGGGCTCGACGCCGACGTCGGCGAGCACGCGGGAGTAGGTCGCCTCGTCCTTCTCGCTGACGACGTCGACGTGGACGAAGTGGTGGGCGAGGCCGGACATCTCGATCTTGCGCTGCTGGTGAACGAGGTCGCCCTTGGTGATGACCGCGAGACGGTGGTCGGTGCCGAGATCCTCGAGCACGGTGGCGACGTCGGGCATCAGTCGCACCGGCTCGATGAGCATCGCCATGCCGGTCTGCACCACCTCGCCGATCACCGTGGCCGGCACGGCGCCCTCCGACGCCGACACCGCGCATTCGACCATCGACAGCGTGAACGCCTTCACGCCGTACCCGGAGATCGGCACGTGGCGGCGCTCGGTCGCCCGCAGCGCGTCGGCCAGGTCGATGCCGTCGGGGACGTACGGACCGACCAGCTCGACGAAGCGCGTCTCGACGGCGAGGAACGAGTCCTCGCTGTGCCACAGGGTGTCGTCGGCGTCGAACCCGATCACGTCGAAGCGGTTCATCGTTGGCTCACCGGTGGATCGCGTTCAGGTAGTTGTAGACGGTGATCCGGCTGACGTTCATCGCGTCGGCGACGTCCTCGACGGCGCGGCGCAGCACGAACGCACCCTGCTCGTCGAGCAGGCGAACGGCGCGTTGCTTGTCTTCACGCGGCAGGTCGCGCAGGCGACCGCCGAGCTCCGACTCGACGTTCTCGATCAGGCGGTCGAGCGCGCCGTGCAGCGGTGCGGTGCGCACGCCGGCGACCACGACGCCCTCCCACACCAGCGGGATGTCCGACGCCAGCCGGTGGTCGGGGTGGATGAGCTGGGCGCCGACGGCGTCGAGCACCGGCTTCATCGCGACGACGAGTGGGTGAGGAGACGACATGTCAGGTGGGCTCGGCGGTGAGGTGGAGCGAGAGGTGGGTGGCGCCGTGGCCGAACGCCTCGGCGACGATCGCGGCGACGACGCCGGGCATCGTGACGGCGTCGGCGCGGCACGTCGAGCCGAACGGTCCGAAGTCGACGCTCGCACCGAGCGCCTCGACCGCCGCGACGGCGGCCAGCACGTGCGGACCCGGTTGGCCCTCCACGAACGGCTCGATCGTGAACTCCAACTCCAGCACGTCCAGAGCGTACGCAGGCCGCCGCTCCCCCGCCTCCCCCGATCTGGTCACTCTCCGTCTCGTCCCGCCGTCTGGTCACCGTCGTTCTCGATATCGAGAACCACGGTGACCAGATCGGCTCAGATCGTCGCGCCCATCACCTGGGCGAGTGCCGCCGCCCGGCTCCGGCACTCGGTGCCGGCGGCTCCGAAGGCGTCCTGCAAGGCCTTGAGCGAGCTGGCGAAGCTGCCCGTCCACTCGCCTTCGAAGCGGTCGCGCGCCGGGCCCTGCCACGTGGTCGACGTGAGCACCCCGTTGACGTCGCCGATCAGGGTGGCGATCACGTCGACCTGTGCCGACAGCTTGTTGCCGAGCGCCGTGAGCTCGTCGGGGTTGGCTCCGTACATCGTCATCGTTGCTCCTCTCGTCACCTCCGGCGCGACGGCCGGCTCACCCTCCAGGGTGCGACGGGTCGGGGCGAACGGAACGGCGCGACCCGCCGTCGAGCGCGGTCAACGGAAGTCGCGGCTGGAGTGGATGGTGCTGGCGGGCAGCTCGAGCAGGGCGAGGTGCTCGGCCACCACGTTGATGACGCCCTCGGACCGCTCGACGCGCCCGCGGATCGTCATCGCCGGCGCCCCGCGGGCCACCCGGCTGAAGCGCCGCCAGCAGCCCTTCGACACCACGACGTTGATCAGCCCGGTCTCGTCCTCCACCGACAGGAACGTGGTGCCCTGGGCGGTCATCGGGCGTTGGCGATGGGTGATCACACCGGCGATCAGCGCCCGCGCCCCGGGCTCGACGTCCCACAGCTCAGCGGCGGTGATCACCCCCTGCGCCGCCAACTGGGTCCGCAGGAACTGCGTGGGGTGCCCGTCCGGCGCCACCCCCGTGGCCCACAGATCGCTCACCGCCTCCTCCTCCGGCGACATGCCGGGGAGCTGCGGGGCGCGGGCGCCGGTGACGATGCCGGGCAGACGACCCGGCCGCGACTGGGCGACGGCGCCCGCCGCCCACAGCGCCTCCCGCCGGGCCAATCCGAGGCTCTCGCCGAACACCCCGGCGGTGGCCATCGCCTCGAGGTGGGCGAGGTCGAGCGACGGCACCCGCCGCACGAGGTCCTCCATGCCGGTGAACGGCCCGCCGGCGGTGCGCGCCGCCACGATCGCCTCGGCGTCGCGCTCGCCGAGGCCGCGCACCGGCTCCAACCCCAGCCGCACGGCCACCCCTCCGGCCGAGTCGGCGCACGGCTCCAACGTCGCCCCGACGAGGGACCGGTGGAGGTCGGGCGTGTGCACCACCACCCCGTGGCGGCGGGCGTCACGAGTGAGCGTGTGCGGGGACCAGAACCCCATCGGCTGGGCGTTGAGCAACCCGGCGAGGAAGGCCGCCGGCTCGTGCAGCTTGAGGTACGCCGACGAGTACACGAGGTAGGCGAACGACACCGAGTGCGCCTCGGGGAAGCCGTAGTTGGCGAAGGCCTTCATCTTCACGTACAGCTCCTCGGCCCGCTCCCCGACGATCCCCCGCTCGGCCATCCCGGCGAACAGCCGCTCCTTCAACTGTTCCATGCGCGCCACCGAGCGCTTCGAACCCATCGCCGTTCGCAGGGCGTCGGACTCGGCCGGCGTGAACCCGGCCACGTCGACGGCGAGCGCCATCAGCTGTTCCTGGAACAGCGGCACGCCGAGCGTGCGCGCCAGCGCCTTCTCGGCGAGCGGATGGGGGTAGGTGACCTCCTCGGTGCCGGCCCGCCGGCGCAGGTACGGGTGCACCGAACCACCCTGGATCGGACCGGGGCGGATGAGCGCCACCTCGATCACGAGGTCGTAGAACGTGCGCGGCGCGAGGCGCGGCAGCGTCGCCATCTGCGCCCGCGACTCCACCTGGAACACCCCGACCGTGTCGGCGCGGCACAGCATCTCGTACACGTCGTCGTCCTGGGGGAGCTGGGCGAGGTCGATCTCCCGGCCGCGGTGCTCGCCCACGAGGTCGATCGTGTCGTGCAGTGCCGAGAGCATCCCCAGGCCGAGCAGGTCGAACTTCACCAACCCGACGGTGGCGCAGTCGTCCTTGTCCCACTGCAGCACGCTGCGCCGGTCCATGCGCGCCCACTCCACCGGGCACACCTCGATGACCGGGCGGTCACAGATCACCATCCCACCGCTGTGGATGCCGAGGTGGCGAGGAGCGTCCTCGATCTCGGCGGCCAGCTCGAGCACCGGCTCGGGGATGTCGTGGCCCGGCGTGGCGCGGGTGGTGGCGATGGTGCCCCAGCCGTCGACGCGCTTGGACCAGGCGTCCTGCTGGCCCGGCGCGTGCCCGAGCGCCCGGGCCATGTCGCGCACCGCCGAACGGGCGCGGTAGGTGATGACGTTGGCGACCTGGGCGGTGTGCCAGCGGCCGTGGGTGTCGAACACGTGCTGGATCACCTCCTCCCGACGGCCGGACTCGATGTCGATGTCGATGTCCGGCGGCCCGTCGCGCTCGGGTGAGAGGAAGCGCTCGAACAACAGCCCGAGGCGCACGGCGTCGGCGTTGGTGATGCCGAGGGCGTAGCAGACCGCCGAGTTCGCCGCTGAGCCGCGGCCCTGGCAGAGGATGTCGCTGCGTCGGCAGAACTCGACCAGCTCCCAGACCACGAGGAAGTAGCCCGGGAACCCGAGCGTCTCGATGATCGCCAGCTCGTGGTCGATGGTGGCCCACGCCTTGGCGACCAGGTCGTCGTCGCACGCCGTGCCCGGCACGGGGCGGGAGCCGTAGCGCCGGCTCGCGCCATCCTCCACCAGCTGGCGCAGGAACTGCATCTCGTCCAACCCGTTCGGGCACGGGAACGGCGGCAGCGACGGGGCGACCAGGTGGAGGTCGAACGCCGCCGCCCGGCCGATCTCGGCGGCCCGCTCGACCACGCCCGGGTAGCGGCGGAAGCGGCGCAGCTGCTCGGCCCCGGCGCGCAGGTGGGCGGTGGCGGCCGCCGGCAGCCAGGGGTCGAGGTCGGCGAGGCTGCGTCGGGAGCGCACGGCGGCGATGGCCGTGGCGAGGCGGCGCTGGGCGGGAGCGGCGTAGTGCACGTTGTTGGTGGCGACGCACTCCACCCCCACCGCGGCGGCGATCTCGACGAGGGCGTCGTTGCGGGCGCTGTCGAGCGGGTCGCCGTGGTCCCACAGCTCCACCAGCACC
This sequence comes from Ilumatobacteraceae bacterium, assembly GCA_963816635.1. GTDB lineage: Bacteria > Actinomycetota > Acidimicrobiia > Acidimicrobiales > Ilumatobacteraceae > Desertimonas. The sequence goes on from CAWFLK010000006.1 coordinate 95,426, forward strand.
CGGTCGGCACCGAAGGCGTCGACCAGCTGGTGCAGCTCACGGCGGGCGGCGGCCGGGCCGTGCTCGAGCAGCGCCGCCGGCACGGCGCCCTTGCGGCAGCCGGTGAGCGCCCAGGCGTGGCCGGCGAGGCCGGCGGCGACGTCGGCGAGGGTGAACCGCGCCGCCCCCTTCTCCCCGGCGAGGTGGCCGAGGCTGGCGGTGCGCGACAGGCGGGCGTAGCCGGTGGGGCCGTCGGCGAGCACCACGAGGTGGTGGCCGCGAGGGTCGGGCGCCTGGCGGTCGGCGGCGTGGCCAGTGGCGGTCTGGGTGAGCGTGGCCGCCTCGTCGAGGACGATCCGCGCCGAGGGGTCGAGGTCGGTGGCGAGCGTGAGCTCCATGCCGAACACCGTCGGCAGGTCGACGGTGCGGGCGGCCTCGGCGAAGCGGACGATGCCGGCGAAGCTGTCGTGGTCGGTGAGCGCCAACGCGTCGAGGCCGAGGCGGGCGGCCTCGGTGACCAGCTCCTCGGGATGCGATGCCCCGTCGCCGAAGGAGAAGTTGGAGTGGCAGTGCAGCTCGGCGTAGGCGACGGTGCCGGCCGAGCGCACCAGCTCGGCCGGCGGTTCGAAGGGCTGGCGGTGGCGGGTCCACGCCGGTCCGTCGCCGCCGGCGTTCCACGACGGCGTCCCCGGCGCCCGCCCGTCGCGACCGAGCCCCATCGCGTCGTGATCACGGGCCCGGGCCCGTCCCGACAACGCCGCCTCCAGCTCCGCCCACGACCACGACGGGTTGTTGAACCCCACACCGCCAGTATCGAACGTACGTACGCCCACCGCAACCCGAACGCCCCCGCCCCGGAGCCGAAGATTTCCACAAGCAAAATCGTGCGTAGACGCACGATTTCGCGCCCCAGAATCTTTGCAAGCGCGGTGCTCGCGATTCTTGGTCGCGAAATCGTGCAGAAACGCTCGAAAATGCTTGTGGAAATCTTCTCCCCTCTGGGGCGGTGGAGAACGGCGGGGGTCGGCGGGGCGGCCACAATGGCGGCGTGAGCGACACATCGGCCGAACGGGTGATCCGCCTGCTGCAGGAAGCGCCGGTCTTCGACGGCCACAACGACCTGCCGTGGGCGCTGCGGCATCGCGGCTACGACTTCGACACCGACGACATCGCCGCCGGCGTGGCGTCGTTCCACACCGACATCCCGCGCCTGCGCGCCGGCGGCCTCGGGGCCCAGTTCTGGTCGGTGTTCGTCCCCGGCGACCTGCCGCCGGGACAGGCCGTCACCCAGACGCTCGAGCAGATCGACTGCGTCCACCGCATGATCGAGCGCTACCCCGAGACCTTCCGCTTCGCCCGCACCGCCGACGACGTGCGGGCGGCGTGGGCCGAGGGGCGCATCGCCTCACTGCTCGGCGCCGAGGGCGGCCACTCGATCGACGGCTCGCTCGGCGTGCTGCGCATGCTGCGCCGCCTCGGCGTCGCCTACATGACGCTCACCCACAACCAGAACGTCCCGTGGGCCGACAGTGCCACCGACGAGCCGGGCGTCGGCGGGCTGTCGCCGTTCGGTCGCGAGGTGGTGGCCGAGATGAACCGCATCGGCATGCTCGTCGACATCTCCCACGTCGCCGCCACGACGATGCGCGACGCCCTCGAGTGGTCACGGGCGCCGGTGATCTTCTCGCACTCGTCGTGCCGGGCGGTGTGCGACCACGTGCGCGACGCGCCCGACGACGTGCTCACGACGCTCGCCGCCAACGGCGGCATCATCATGATCACGTTCGTGCCCAGCTTCGTGAGCCAGGAGTGCGCCGACCACAGCGCCGCCGAGCGCGCCGAGCGCGAACGCCTCGGCCTCACCGACTCGTTCGTCCCCGACGCGGCGCCGGCGGGCGATGAAGCCGCCGTCGCCGAGCTCGAGGCATGGCGCGCCGCTCACCCGGCGCCGGTGGCGACGACGGCACAGGTGGCCGATCACGTGGAGCACGCCCGTGACGTGGCCGGCGTCGAGCACATCGGCATCGGCGGCGACTTCGACGGCACGACGCGGCTGCCCGTCGGGCTGGGCGACGTCGCCGGGTACCCGACGCTGCTCACCGAGCTGGTCGACCGCGGCTGGTCCGACGCCGAGCTCGCCGCGCTGACGTGCGGCAACATCCTGCGCGTCCTCACCGACGCCCAGGCGATCGCCGAGTCCTGACGACCGGAGGGCACCAGCTGGACCGTTCGGTCCATGCTGGTGCCCTCCGGTTGCGGAGCCTCTGGCGGGAAGTGAGACGTTCGCGTAGGTATTTGCGGTTCTGAGCCATGGAGAGTCTCGGCGCGTCGTACTTGACTCGCTGGCATGACACACAACAACGACACGACCGTGGTGATCGGCGCGACCGGCAAGACCGGCCGCCGCGTCACCGAGAGGCTGCGGCGACGCGGCGTCACCGTACGCGGCGCTTCCCGATCGAGTGCACCGCCGTTCGACTGGACCGACGACTCCACGTGGGCCCCGGCGCTGCAGGGCGCGAGCGCCGCCTACATCACGTACTTCCCCGACATCGCCGTGCCCGGTGCGCCCGAGGTGATCGCCGCCCTCGCCGAGGTCGCTCTGGCCGGCGGTACGCGGCGGCTCGTGCTGCTGTCGGGACGGGGCGAGCCGGAGGCGCAGCGGGCCGAGCAGTTGCTCCAGGCCTCGGGCGCCGACTGGACCGTGCTGCGTGCCAGCTGGTTCATGCAGAACTTCAACGAGAGCATCTTCCTCGAGCCGCTGCTCGACGGCGAGCTGGCGCTGCCGGCCGGCACGACCGGTGAGCCGTTCGTCGACGCCGACGACATCGCCGACGTCGCCGTCGCCGCGCTCACCGAGCCGGGTCACGTCGGGGCGACCTACGAGCTCACCGGACCACGCCTCCTGACGTTCGAGCAGGCGGTCGACGAGATCGTCAGCGCGACGGGGCGGGCGATGCGCTACGTACCGATCACGCCGGCGGAGCACGCCGCGGCGATGGACGCCGCCGGTGTTCCCGACGACGTCGCGGCTCTGGTCTCCTACCTGTTCGGCGAGGTGCTCGACGGACGCAACGCCGTGGTCGCCGACGGCGTGCCGCGGGCGCTCGGGCGGGCGCCGCGCGACTTCGCCGACTTCGCCCGCGACGCGGCCGCCACCGGTGTCTGGAGCCCGCGATGACCAGCCTCACGCTGCGCACGATCACCCTGCTCGGCGCGACGATCACCACCGGGCTGGCGACCGGCGCCTTCGCCCTCTACGCCCACACGATCATGCCCGGGCTCCGTCGGACGGACGACCGCACCTTCGTCGGCGCGTTCCAGGCGATGGACCGGGCGATCATCAACCCCTGGTTCATGGCCGGCGGCTTCGTCGGCGCACTCGTGTTCACGGCGGGCGCCGCCGTCGCCAACCGCCACCAGCCGGCGATGGGCTGGATCGTCGCCGCGCTCGTGCTCTACCTGATCGCGTGTGTCGTGACGGTGGCCGTGAACGTGCCGCTCAACGACGCCCTCAAGGCGGCGGGCGACCCCGACCGCCTCGTCGACCTGGCCGGCGTGCGCCACCAGTTCCACGAGGCCCGCTGGGCCGCCTGGAACCTCGTCCGCACCGTCGTGTCCCTGGGCGCGTTCGGATGTCTCGCCTGGGCGCTCGTGCTCCACGGCCGGGCGACGGCGTGAGCGTGCCCGCGCCACGGTCCAGTCGTCAGGCGGAGGCGACGCCCATCGTCGGGTCGCTCGTGCCCGGCTCGCCGTTCTCGAGGCGTCCGGCGAAGCGACGGCGGAACGCCGGCGCTTCGTCGACGGTCACGGTGAGGTCGTACCAGCCGCCCTCGTCGCCGACGTCCCACCGGTCGGTCACCTCCACGCCCGACGCAAGGATCTTGGTGCGCGGCGCGTCGTCGCGGTACGCGTTCGGGGCGACCGTGAACGTGCACGGGGCGCTGCCGCGGTTGGTCAACGTCAGCGCGAGGCGCCGGCTGCCAGCGGCATGCTCGGCGGCGACCTGGGGCACGATCGCCGGCTCGGCCGCCGGTGCACCACCGTTCCATTCGACACCGCCCGTGAGCGAGCGGTGAAAGCCGTTCGGCCCGAGCACCCAGAGGTCGTAGCGGCCGCCGTCATCGTTCGTGTCCCAGCTGCCGACGAGTGACCGCCCGGCCTCCACGGTGTAGCGCCGCGGGATGCGGTCGAGGTGGAGCCGGTCGTAGACGTGGAACACGGCACCGGCGTCGCCGTCGTTGCTGAACGTGATCTGCACACCGCTGGTGCCCGGCTCGATCACGGCGTCGGCCTGCAGCTCGTAGGGCAGGGCGCGCGACGGCCGCGTCCCCGTCGCCTGCGCCGGCGCCGCCTGCTGGAACGCCGGCGGCACGTCCACCTGGTCCAGCTGTTCCTGCGCCGCTCGCACCCGGTCGGCGTCGCCCCGGGTCGGCCCCGACAGCGACGACGGCGGGTGGCGGTCGGGATCGGCGAAGTCGAAGGCCGACGTGAGGTCGCCGGCCACGGCCCGGCGCCACGGGCTGATGTTCGGCTCGCCGACGCCGAAGCGGCGCTCGAGGAACTGCAGCACCGACGTGTGGTCGAACACCTGCGAGTCGACCCAGCCGCCCTTGCTCCACGGCGACACGACGATCATCGGCACCCGCGGACCCATGCCGTAGACCCCACCGTCGGGCGGAGGCTGCTCGGTGGTGCCGGGCGGGGTGGCGTGCGTGAACCGCTCGGCGGCGACGTCGCACGTGGCGTCGCCGGCCGGTTGCCCGTCCGCGCCGAGGGCGGGCGCTGCCGGTGGAGGGGCGTGGTCGAAGAAGCCGTCGTTCTCGTCGTAGTCGACGAGCAGCACCGTCCGCGCCCACACGTCGGGAGCGGCCGTCAGCGCGTCGAGCACCGCCGAGGTGTAGTACGCGCCCTGGATCGGGCTCGACGGGCCGGGGTGCTCGCAGTACGTCTCGGGGGCGACGATCCACGACACCTGGGGCAGGCGGCCGGCGGCCACGTCGGCCCGGAACGCGTCCAGGAACCCGCCGTCGGGCATCGTGTTGGCGATCCCCTTGATCAGCGGATCGACGGCCTCGAACTTCTCGTCGTACACCGTGTACGGCGAGCCATCGGGACCGTTGCCCATCGCCGCGTTCGCCCGTCGGTAGTTCACGAACCCGGCGAGGGAGTTGTCGCCGAAGTTGTCCGGCATCGACTGGTACACCTTCCAGCTCACGCCGGCCTGCTCCAGTCGCTCGGGGTAGGTGGTCCACGTGTACCCGGTGGTCGGTTCGCCGAGGCTGTCCCACTCGTTGACGACGGCCGCGACGTCGGCGCCGGTCGGGCCGTTGGTCCCGGTCCACAGGAACAGGCGGTTGGGGTTGGTGCCGGCCTGGATCGAGCAGTGGTAGGCGTCGCACAGCGTGAAGGCGTCGGCCAGGGCGAACTGGAAGGGCACCTCGGCGCGCTCGTAGTAGCCCATCGACCAGTCGTCCTTGACCTCCGGCCACGCCGACATCCGGCCGTCGTCCCAGGCGTCGTGGGCGTCGCTCCACGAGTGCGGCGTGCCGTCGACGCGCTGGGCGTTGCCCGTCGTGCTGTCGAGGTGGTACGGCTGGACGATCCGCGTGCCGTTGCTCTGCTGCCAGACGGTGCGTCCGTCCGGGAGCGGGACCGTGAAGCGGTCACCGAACCCGCGGACGCCCTGGAGGGTGCCGAAGTAGTGGTCGAACGAGCGGTTCTCCTGCATCAGGATCACGACGTGGCCGACGTCGTCGATCGTGCCGGTCGCCGAGTAGGCAGGGATCGACAGGGCCCGGACGATCGACGGCGGCAGCAGCGACGTGGCGCCGGCCGCCGCGGCAGCCGCTCCGACCAGGCCGAGGAACTGACGTCGGCTGTGCTGGTCGATGTCGTCCATCTGACGTCCTCCGATGCTGGGACCACGGTTCGTGAAGCTTCGCACATCGAGCAGTTGCCTCCTCGAACAGGTGTTCGTAGCATGCGGAGATGATCCCCGACCTCACCGGCGTGCTGGCCCACGACCGCACGTTGCCGGTGGTCGCCCCGCTCGCCCCGCTGCTGCCCGACGGCGCACTGACGCGTGGGCGGACGTTCGCCTGCTCGGGAGTGGCGGCCACGTCGCTGTCGCTGTCGCTCGCCGTCGAGGCGGTCACCGCCGGGGGGTGGCTGGCGGTGGTCGACCTGCCGTGGGTCGGCATCGAGGCTGCCGCCGAGCTCGGTGTCGCCCTGGAACGCCTGGTGCGCGTCGACGGCGGGTCGTGGGCCGAGACGGTGGCGGCGCTCGTCGACGGCTTCGAACTGGTCGTCACCCGCCCCCCGGCGCGCACCTCGGCGGCCACCGTGCGCAAGGTGCAGACCCGGGTGCAGGCGCGCGAAGCGGTGCTCGTGCTCGTCGACGAGCCGGCCGGACGCCTCGCCGGCGCACCGGTCGACGTCATGCTCACCACCTCGCGGCCCACCTGGCACGGCGTCGCCGACGGCCACGGTCGCCTCGAGGTGCGCCGCATCGATGTCGAGTCCTCCGGGCGACGGATCCCCCAGCCCCGCCGGGCGACGCTGTGGCTGCCCGGCCCCACCGGCGCTCTGGCCGCCACCGAACAGCCCGATCTGGTCACCCTGGTCCTCGAGAGCGCGCACCAGGACGACCAGATCGCCGTGTAGGCAACGATGGAGCGGCGCGTCGTCACGGTGTGGTGCCCGGACTGGCCGGTCGTCGCCGCGGGTGTCGACCTCGCCACCCCGGCGATCGTGCTCCACGCCAACCGGGTGATCGCCCGCTCCCCCGCTGCCGGCGCGCAGGGCGTCGCCCCCGGCCAGCGGCGGCGACACGCCCAGCAGCGATGCCCCGACGCGCTGCTCATCGCCCACGACCCCGACCGTGACGCCCGCGCCTTCGAATCGGTGCTGGTGGCCGTCGGACGGTTCACCTCGCGCCTCGACGTCATCGAGCCCGGCTGGGTGTGCGTCGACGCCCGCGGCCCGTCGCGCTACTTCGGCGGCGACCAGCGCCTCGCCGACCGCCTCATCGACGCCGTCACCACCGCCGTAGCGGCCACGCTCCCCGGCCTCACCGTGCGGGTGGGCATCGCCGACGGTCGCTTCGCCTCGGCGCTGGCGGCGCGTCACGCCCGCACGCCCTCGCTCGTGGTCACGCCGGGAGGGTCGCCGGCGTTCCTCTCCCGGCTGCCGATCGGCGAGCTGCAGCTGCTCGACGAGGTCGACGCCGAGCTGGTCGGGCTGTTCGCGCGACTGGGGCTGCACCGTCTGGGCGATCTCGCCACGCTGACGCTCACCGACGTCGAGGCCCGCTTCGGCCCGCCCGGCGCCCACGCCCACCGGCTGGCGAGCGGGCGCGACCGTCGACCGGTGGGCGGCGACGAGCCACCACAACCGCGCCACGTCACCCACTCCTTCGACGAGCCGGTCACCGAGCTCACCACGCTGGCGTTCGTGGGCAAGCACCTCGCCGACCGCCTCGCCGCCGACCTGGCCGGTGACGGCGTGGTGTGCACCCGCCTGGTCGTCACCGCCGAGACCGAGCACGGCGAGCGCAGCGAGCGGGCGTGGTACCGGGCGAGCGGGATGTCGGCGGCGGCGATGATGGAGCGCGTGCGCTGGCAGCTCGCCAGTTGGACGTCGGGGGTCGCCGGACCGACCGCCGGCGTGATCCTGCTGCGGCTCACGCCCGACGAGGTGCGCCGGGACGACGGCGAGCAGCCCGGGCTGTGGGGTGGGCGCACGAGCGCCGACGAGCGGGCGATGCGCACCATCACCCGCCTGAGCGGGATGGTCGGCGACGACGCCGTGCTCGTGCCCGCCTGGCACGGCGGACGCCTGCCCGTCGACCGCTACGAGTGGGTCCCGGCGGCCACCACCGACCTCACCGACGGCATCCGGCGGGTGCGGCGCGACGACACCCCGTGGCCGGGATCGCTGCCGGCGCCTTCCCCCGCCGTGGTGCCGGCGACGTCACGGCCGGCGGTGCTCGCCGACGACGACGGCGAACCGGTCACGGTGAACGGGCGCGGCGAGCTGTCCGCCGACCCGGCCACCCTCGCCATCGACGACGCGCCACCACGGGCGGTCGTCGGCTGGTCCGGTGCGTGGCCGCTCGACGAGTGCTGGTGGGACCCGGCCCGCCACCGCCGCGCCGCCCGCCTGCAGGTGCTCACCGACGACGGCGCCGCCCACCTCGTGCTCGCCGAGCACCGCCGCTGGTGGGTCGCCGCCACGTACGGCTAGGGCGATTGACAACGCCGGGCGGTCGGCAATATCGTCCGCCATTAAAACGTTTCACATCCCGTGGTTCGTTTTGCAGTTGGAGGGGGCTACAGCATGACGAAGGGGTTCAAGACCGCTGTCGCGGTGGCAGGCGGCCTCGCAATGACGTTGGCGTTCGGCGTCGTATCGCCGGCCGCGGCGTCGACCGCGCCGACCGAACCGCCGGGCAGCGCCGCTGCGCCGGCCGAGCTGAACAACGGCGAGAACGTCACGTTGAAGCTGCTCGCCGACAACACCGAGACGACCTCGTTGTTGACCGCGGGGGTCACGTCGGCGTTCTCGGCGCTGCACCCGAACGTGACGTTCGACATCGAGCAGCGCCCGGGCGGTACCGACGGCGACAACATCGTCAAGACCCGCCTGGCGACGAACGAGATGGCCGACGTGTTCTTCTACAACTCCGGGTCGTTGCTCCAGGCGCTCAACCCGACCGAGACGCTCGTCGACCTCACCGGCGATCCGATGCTCGACAACGTCGTCGATGCGTTCATCCCGACGGTGAGCCAGGGCGACGGGGTGTTCGGCGTGCCGTTCGGCACCGGTCTCGGCGGAGGCATCCTCTACAACCGCTCGATCTTCGAGGACCAGGGTCTGTCGGTGCCCGACGACGTGGGCCGAGTTCGAGGCCAACAACGCCGCCCTGCTCGAGGCCGGGATCACACCCGTCGGTGCGTCGTACGGGACGACGTGGACGTCGCAGCTGTTCGTGCTCGCCGACTTCTACAACCTGTCGCAGGCCGATCCGACCTTCGCCGAGCAGTACACCGCCAACGAGGCGCACTACGCCGACACCCCCGCCGCCCTGCTCGGCTTCCAGCGGCTGCAGGAGGGCTACGACGAGGGGTGGTGGAACGAGGACTACGGTTCGGCGACGTACGAGGACGCCTTGCAGATGCTCGCCGACGGCGACATCGCCCAGTACCCGATGCTGACGTTCGCCCTCGCCGGAGATCGCCGCGATCGACCCCGAGGCGGCCCAGAACATCGGCTTCTTCGCCCAGCCCGGACCCGACGCGGCCACCAACGGCATGACGTTGTGGATGCCGCCGGCCGCCTACATCGCCGCCACGACCGAGCACGAGGACGTGGCGCGGGCGTTCCTGGCGTTCATCGCCTCGGTCGCCGGCACGGAGGCCCAGACCGCCGCCGCCGCGCCGGGTGGGCCGTACCTCATCGAAGGTGCGACCCTGCCCGACGACGTGCTGCCGGCGGTGAACGACGTGCAGGCCTACATCGACGCCGGCAACGTCGGGCCGGCGCTCGAGTTCCTCTCCCCGCTCAAGGGACCGAACCTCGAGAACATCACGGTCGAGGTGGGTTCCGGTCTGCGCAGCGCCGAGGACGCCGCGGCGCTGTACGACCAGGACGTCGAGAAGGAAGCACAGCAGCTCGACTTGCCGGGCTGGTGACGATGAGGACGGCACCCTGAGCGTTCCGGGCGCCGCCACACGGACGTCCGGCCGGATCGCGGTCGCGAAGGCGCGACCGCGATCCGACCCGGCGCGACGACGGGGCCTACGCAGCCAGGCCGTCCGCAGCGGGTCGGCCTACCCGCACTGGTTCTACCTGCCCATCGGGGTCGTGTTCGTCGCCATCTTCGTGATCCCGACGGCGATGGCGTTCTTCTACTCGTTGACCCGCTGGACGCTGTTCGACTGGGAGTTCATCGGGCTCGACAACTTCCGCCAGTTCTTCCGCGAACCGGCGCTCACCAAGGGCCTGCGCAACACGTTCGTCTACGCCGTCGTCACCTCCGGCTTGAAGGTCGTGCTCGGGATGGCACTGGCGCTGCTGGTCACGTCGCGGATCCAGCTGAAGGGCACGGTGCGCTCGATCGTGTTCTTCCCCGTGCTGGTCAGCTTCGTCGCCGTCGGCATCACCTTCAAGGTGATGATGCACCCGACGAAGGGGCTCATCAACGCGGCGATCGGGGTCGTCGGCCTCACCGGACCGAAGTGGTTGACCGACCCGCAGATCGCCCTGCTGTCGGTCGCCCTCGTCGACGTCTGGAAGGGTGTCGGGCTGGCGATGGTGATCTTCATCGCCGGCATCGTCTCGATCCCCTCCGAGCTGCTCGAGTCGGTCTCGGTCGATGGCGGCGGGGCGTGGGCCCGCTTCCGCTACATCATCCTGCCGCTGTCCAAGCCGGCGACGTTCACGGTGATCCTGCTGTCGTTCATCGGCGGCCTGCGCTCGTTCGACCTGATCTGGACGATGACCGGCGGCGGCCCCGGCTTCACCACCGACGTGCTCGCTTCGACGATCTTCAAGCAGTACCAGGCCGGGTTCTACGGCCTGTCGACGGCCGGCAACGTCGTCCTCTTCATCCTCGTGTCGGCGCTGGTCTTCCCGCTGAACTGGTTCCTGCGGCGCCGGGAGCTGACGTCGTGAGGTTGGTGCGTCGCTACTGGATCGACGCGGTCGCGCTCGGCGTCGCCCTCGTGGTGTTCGTCGTCCCGTTCGCCTTCATCGTCATCACCGCGGTCAAGACCCGTGCGCAAGCGGCTCGTCTCGACTTCTCCTGGCCGACGTCGTGGCCGGTGTGGTCGAACATCGTCGAGGTCGTCACGGCGCGCAACGACATGCTGGTGACGGCGATGAAGAACAGCTTCATCGTCACCGCCGTCGCGGTCACCATCCTGGTCGTGTTCTGCGCGATGACCGGCTTCGTGCTCGAGCGGCGCCGCGACCGCACCGCCCGTTTCGTCAACACGATGGTCCTCGCCGGCCTGATCATCCCGCCGGCCGTCGTGCCGACCATCTACGTGCTGCAGGAGGTGCACCTGTTCGACTCGCTCTGGGGCCTCGTGCTGGTCGAGGTCGCCTACCTCGCGCCGTTCAGCATCCTGCTGTTCCGCGCCTTCGTCGCGACGATCCCGCGACAGATCGACGAGGCGGCGATGATCGACGGCTGCACCGGTCTCAACCTGTTCTTCCGCGTGATCCTGCCGCTGCTGCGGCCGGTGGTGATCACCGTGATCCTCACCGCCTCGGTGGCGATCTACAACGACTTCGTCAACCCGCTGTACTTCCTGCCGGGATCGGAGAACGCCACCGTGCAGCTGACGCTGTACAACTTCCAGAGCCAGTTCAACACCCAGTGGCACTTACTGTTCACCGACGTGCTGTTGATCACCGTGCCGGCGCTGATCATGTTCATGATCTTCAACCGGCGGATCGTCGCCGGGCTCTCGGGGGCCGTCAAGGGATGAGCCGCCGTCTGAACGTCACCGTCACCACCCTGCGCGCCGAGCACCACGCCGATCCGCTCGGCCTCGGCACGTCGTCGCCGCGCCTGTCGTGGATCGTCGAGGCCGATGACGACTTCCGCCAGCACGCCTACGAGGTCGCCCTCGACGATCCCGACGGCGACGGCGCCGGCCGAAGCACCGAGTCCGTGCGCTCGGACGAGTCGGTGCTCGTGCCGTGGCCGTTCCCTCCGCTGACGTCGCGCGGCGCGCCGGCAGGTGCGTGTCCGGGTCAGTGACGCCGGCGGTCGTGGCTCGGCGTGGAGCGAGCCCGCTCGACCTCGAGGTCGCCCTGCTCGAGCCGTCGGACTGGGTGGCGGTGCCGATCACCGCCGACGGTGTGGGCGAGAACCCGGAACGGCCGGTCCGGTTCCGACGCGCCTTCGCCGTGCGCGCCGGCCTTCGGCGGGCCCGCCTCTACGCCTCCGCGCTCGGCGTGCACACCACGTGGCTCAACGGGTCGCCCGTCGGCGACGAGGTGCTCGCTCCCGGTTGGACCAGCTACGGACATCGCCTCCGCTACCGCACCTCCGACGTCACATCGGCCCTCGCGGCCGGCCCGAACGTGATCGGGATGACCGTCGCCGAGGGGTGGTACCGCGGCCGCCTCGGCTTCCGCGGTGGCCGGCGCGCCGTCTACGGCGGCGACATCGGGCCGATCGCCCAGCTCGAGCTGTCCTACGACGACGGCACCGTCGAGACGATCGCGACCGGGAGCGACTGGCGGGCGAGCGCCGACTGGCGTCTGTCGGCCAGCCTGTACGACGGCGAGAGCGCCGACGGGCGCCTCGCCGAGCCGGACTGGGCGACACCGGGCTTCGACGACGGCGACTGGCTGACCGTGCGTGAGCTGGCGTCGGTTGCCACCACGCTCATCGCCGCGAGCAGCCCGCCCGTGCGTCGGATCGAGACGCGGCGTGCCGTGTCCGTACAGCGCGCGCCGAGCGGCGCGGCGATCGTCGACTTCGGCCAGAACGTCTCGGGCCGAGTCCGGTTCCGCGTGCGCGGCCGGCGCGGGGACGCGATCACCGTGCGCCACGCCGAGGTGCTCGAGGACGGCGAGCTCGCCACGTGGCTGCTTGCGCACCGCGGCGGCGACCGACCGCTACGTCCTCGCCGGTGGCGAGGAGGAGAGCTACGAGCCGGAGTTCACGATCCACGGGTTCCAGTACGCCGGGATCGACGGCTGGCCCGGCGAGCTCGACCCCGAGCGCGATCGAGGCCGTCGTCTGCCACTCGGACATGGAGCCGACGGGCACCTTCCACTGTTCCCACGACGGGCTCAACCGGCTCCACGACAACGTCCGCTGGAGCATGCGGGGCAACTTCGTCGACGTGCCGACCGATTGCCCCCAACGCGACGAGCGGCTCGGCTGGACGGGCGACATCCAGGTGTTCGCGCCGGCCGCGACGTTCCTCTACGACTGCTGCGCGCTGCTCATCTCGTGGTTGGACGACCTCGCCGCCGAGCAGCGCGAGATCGGCACCGTCCCGGCGTACGTGCCCTGGGTGCAGCTGATCTTTCCCCCGCAGCCCGCCGCGGCGTGGGGGGACGCCGCGGTCGTGCTCCCGTGGGTCCTCTACGAGCGCTTCGGGGACCGCGAGGTGCTGGCGCGCCAGTACGACAGCATGCGGGCGTGGGTCGAGCAGATCGCCACGCTCACCGGTGATGGTCACGTCTGGTCGGAGGGGTTCCAGTTCGGCGACTGGCTCGATCCCGCTGCTCCTCCGCGCGATCCCGGTGCCGCCCTCACCGACAAGGCGCTGGTGGCCACCGCCTACCACGCCCACACCGCGCGGCTGCTCGCTCGCGCCGCCGCCGTGCTCGGCCACGAGACCGACCGCGCCCGCTTCGACGAGCTGGCGAGCCAGGTCACCGCCGCGTTCAACGACGAGTTCGTCACGCCGACCGGCCGGATGGCGAGCGACGCCCAGACGGCCTACGCCCTCGCCCTGCGCTTCGACCTGCTGCCGAGCGAGCCGCAACGGGTTCGCGCCGCGGCTCGGCTGGCCGAGCTGGTGCGCCGCAACGACTACCGCATCGGCACCGGCTTCGTCGGCACGCCGCTCGTGTGCGACGCCCTGGTCGACGCCGGCCTCGTCGACGACGCCTACCACCTGCTGCTGCAGACCGCCTGCCCGTCGTGGCTGTACCCCGTGACGATGGGGGCGACGACGATGTGGGAACGCTGGGACTCGTTGCTCGCCGACGGAACGATCAACCGCACGGAGATGACCTCGTTCAACCACTACGCCCTCGGCGCGATCGCCGACTTCCTGCATCGGGTGGTCGCCGGGCTGGCGCCGGGGGCGCCCGGCTACCGGCAGCTGCACGTCGCCCCCCGCCCGGGAGGTGGGCTCACCCACGCCGCGGCCGCGCTGCGGACACCGTACGGGGACGCCAGCGTGCGGTGGCAGCGGCCCGGCGATCGGCTCGTCGTCGATGTCGTCGTGCCCACCGGCAGCACGGCTCGGGTCGAGTTGCCCGGCCAACCCGCCGCCGATGTCGGTCCGGGGGCGCACCGCTTCGAATGCCCGCACCGCCCGGCCGCACTCGACCCGTCGCGGCCGGCGCCCGAGGACCCGATGCTCGGCGAGCTCGACGAGCCGCGGCCCGCCCACGCCGGCGAGACGACGTGACTCGCCAGCCGTGACGGCGTCGTGAGCACGCACACCGGCGTCAAGGCGGTCGCCACCCGGGCCGGGGTCTCGGCCGGGACGGTGTCGAACGTGCTCAACCGGCCCGAGCGGGTGAGCGAGGCGACGCGTCGCAAGGTGTTGCGGGCGATCGCCGAGCTCGGGTTCGTGCGCAACGAGTCGGGCCGGCACCTGCGCGCCGGCCGAAGCCGAACGATCGGCTACCTCGGCCTCGCGGTCACCAATCCGTTCTTCACCGACGTCGCCGGGGGCATCGACGACGTCGCTCGCCGCCACGGGCTCGCGGTGTTCCTGTGCAACAGCGATCGCGACCCGTCGCGCGAGGCGGAATACCTCGACATGCTCCGGGAGCAACGCGTCCGCGGCATCCTCGTCAGCCCGTTCAACCCGCTGACGCTGCACCTCGAACAGCTCCGACAGACGGGGATCGCCGTCGTCCTCGTCGGCGCCAGCGCCGGGCCGGGGTGGTGCAGCGTCACCGTCGACGACGTGCGCGGCGGGGAGCTCGCCGTCAACCACCTGCTGGAGCAGGGGCACCGTCGGATCGCGTTCGTCGGTGGTGTGATGGCTGCTGTCTGCGTCACCGATCGGCTGGTGGGCGCACGCCGGGCGTTGGCCGCCGCCGGCCGCGATCCCGACTCGCTCACCGTCATCGAGACCGACGGCCTGTTCATCGCCGCCGGTCGACGGGCCGGTGAGATCCTGACGGCGCTGCCCCGCCGCCGCCGTCCGACGGCGGCGTTCTGCGCCAACGACCTCGTCGCCCTCGGGCTGCTCCAGCACGTGGCCCAACTGGGCATCGACGTCCCGGGCGAGTTGGCGATCGTCGGGTACGACGACATCGAGTTCGCCGGCGCGGCGGCGGTCCCGCTCACCTCGATCCACCAGCCTCGCCACGAGCTCGGGGCCACCGCCGCTGAGCTGCTCCTTGCCGAGTCGGACGCGACCGACCAGCACGCCCACGAACAGGTCGTGTTCGAGCCGACGCTCGCGGTCCGAACGTCGTCGATGACGCGTCGGCGTCCCTCCGTCGCCCGCTGACGCGCCGTCACTCGCGAGGGGCCGCTCGCGGGCGTCTCGTACGCGGTCCTACGATCCGGTTCATGACCGAGGAACAGCTCACACCCACCGTCGCCGCCGAGCTGCGTGACGAGGCGCAGGGCCAGCTCGACGCCACGGTCGCCCTGCGACGCACCTTGCACGAGTGGCCGGAGGTCGGCAACGAGCTGCCGCGCACGCGCGCCGAGGTCCTCAACGCGCTCGAGGGACTGCCCCTCGACATCACCGAGCACACGTCGACGAGCGGCATCACGGCGCTGCTCACGGGGGCCAAGCCGGGCCCGACGATCCTGCTCCGCGGCGACATGGACGCCCTCCCGCTGCACGAGGACACCGGCCTCGAGTTCACGTCCCGCGTCGAGCACCAGATGCACGCCTGCGGGCACGACACCCACACCGCGATGCTCGCCGGCGCCGCCCGGCTCCTCGCCGACCGCGCCGGCGAGCTCGCCGGCCGGGTGCTGTTCATGTTCCAGCCCGGCGAGGAGGGCCACCACGGCGCCCGCTTCATGCTCGACGAGGGTCTGCTCGACGTGCCTGCGCTCGCCAACGGCACGGCGTCGCCGGTCGAGTCGGCGTTCGCCCTGCACATCACGTCGTCGCTTCCGAGTGGGTGGCTCACGTGCCGGGGCGGCGCGGCGATGGCGTCGGCCGACACCATCCACATCGAGATCATCGGCAAGGGCGGCCACGCCAGCGAGCCGCACCGGGCGGTCGACCCGATCCCCGTCGCCTGCGAGATCGTGCAGGCGCTGCAGACGATGGTGACCCGCACCATCGACGTGTTCGACCCGTCGGTGGTCACGATCGCCCGCATCACGGCGGGCACGACCGACAACATCATCCCCGAGACGGCGAGCATCGAGGGCACGATCCGCAGCGTCAGCGAGCCGACGCGCACCCGCGTGCACGACAACGTGCGGCGCGTGGCCGACGGCATCGCCGCCGCCCACGGCGTCGAGGCGCGGGTCGAGATCGTCAGCGGCTACCCCGTCACGATCAACGACGACGACGTCGCCGAGACGGCGCTCGCGGTGGCCACCGACATCGCCGGTGCCGAGCGGGTGGTGCGCCTCCCCCACCCCATCATGGGCGCCGAGGACTTCAGCTACGTGCTCCAGCGGGTGCCCGGCTCGATGATGTTCCTCGGCGGCACGCCGCTCGACCGCGACCTCGGCACCGCACCACCGAACCATTCCAACCGGGTGGTGTTCGACGAGCAGGCGATGGCCACCGGAATCGCCACCTACGCCGGCTACGCGTTGGCACAGCTCACCTGACCGGCCGAACGTGCTCCTCGGGCCACCGGCCTGCTCGGAAGACCGAGCAGTTATGGTGACGCCATGGCCGAGACGTTGATGGTGTGGATCGATCAGGACCTGTGCACGGGCGACGGCATCTGCTCGGAGATCTGCCCGGCCGTGTTCGTCGGCCGCGACGACGGGCTGTGGGTCGTGAAGGAGGAGGCGTCCAACTTCGGCACCACGATCCTGTTCGACGGGGGCGACGGCGCCGGCCACGGGCCCGACGGCGGCAAGGGCGTCGCCCGCATCCCCGACTCGCTGATCGACGCCGCCGTCGAGGCCGCCGAGGAGTGCCCCGGCGAGTGCATCATGATCGAGCCCTACGACCAGGCCGCGATCGACGCCCGGGGCGTCTAGGCGTTTCGACGCTCACTCCGCTCGCTGCGCTCGCTTCGTTCGGTCGAGTATCTGGAGCGGCTGCGCCGCACCCAACTGCTGGCGGCGGCGAGCAAGCTCGCCCGTGCCGCCGGCGAGGGGGCTACCGCCCCCTCCCACTCCCCCGACGGAGCGCTCCCGCGGCCCGACCGCCGACCGGTTCCGGCACCACCTGCCCAGACTCCGTCGCTCAGCGCTGGCGCCAGCGTGAGGCGCAGCGTCACCAGCTCGAACGGACGCACGGTGAGGGCGAGGACGCCGTCGGACACCTCGAAGTTGCGCTGACGCTCCTCGAGCAGGTTGCAGGCCGACGCCGCGGCGATCGGTGCCGGGGCAGCGAGCGTCACCGAGCGTCGGTCCCCGGCCGCCTCGTGGAGGCGCACGACGAGGTCGCCCGAGCCGTCGTCGGCGAGCTTGACGGCGTCGACCTCGAGCCCGCTCCCGCTGACGCGCAGCACCGGCGCGGGCAGCACTCGTCACCCGCAGCCGCTGCGTCCGCGCCGTCGACCACCCGCAACGGCACGTTGAGGCGCTCGGCCTCGCCCACCACCGCGTCGAGCCCCGGCTCCGTGCGGGAACAGCGACAGGGTCACCTCGTGGTGACCGAGGTCGGCGCCGGGGTCGGGGTACTTCGCCGCCCGGGCCAGGCTGACGCGCACGGTGTTGACCCCGTCGCGGGCGTGGACGCCGTAGCCGTAGCGCCCGTCGTCGAGCACGGCGACGCCGAACGCCGGCTCGGCGATGTCGACGAAGCGGTGTGCGCACACCTCGAACTTGGCGGCGTCCCACGAGGTGGAGGCGTGCGTCGGCCGGCGCACCGCCCCGAACTGCACGCCGCACGTGGCCTGCTCGGTGTGCACGTCGACGGGGAACACCATCGACAGCAGGTGCTCGTCGTGGTGCCAGTCGAGGGCGATCTCGCACGTCGAGCCGGGGTGACCCGGCGCGCAGCACGTAGCGCACCGTCGCCGCCGATGGGCCGAACGTCCGCCGCACCGCCACCACCCCGACGAGCGGTCCGGACCGCTCGATGGTGACCGACTCCAGGCCGCCGACGGGCACGCCCTGCTCGACGGTCCACGACTCGACGTCCCACGCGTCGTAGCGCACGGGGCGGTCGGCGGCCAGCTCGAGCACGGCGCCGCGTCGGCCGGCCGGCACGACCTCGCGGCCACGCTCGACGTCGATGACCGAGGTCAGGTTCCCGTCGAGGTCCCAGCTGACCGCCAGGCGGCCGTTGGCCATCGAGCGGTCGGTGACCACCACCTGCTCGGCGACGGCGACGCTGAGGTGATCGCCCGCTGGGAGCTCGGGGTCGAGCCGCGCCAGCCCGAGGGCCGGCACCCGGACGCGACGGGCAACGCCGTCGACCTCGATCACCTCGTCGCGGTCGACGCCGGCGGCGTTGGCCACCACGGTGGCGCCGGCGGGAACGAGGCCACCCAAGGTGGCGGCGATGCGCTGCTCGAGATCGGCGGCGACGCGTCCGAACGTCTCCTCGGCGTCCTCGTGCACCCACGCGATCGACGAGCCGGGCAGGATGTCGTGGAACTGCTGGGTGAGCACCTCGCGCCAGATCGCGTCGAGGGCGTGGGGGTCGCCATCGCCGCGGCCGGCGAGGGCGGCCGTCGTCGACCACAGCTCGCACTCGCGCAGCAGTCGCTCGCAGCGACGGTTGCCGAGCTTGGTGCCGAGCTGGCTGGTCAACGTGCCGCGGTGCGTCTCGAAGTAGAGCTCGCCGCGCCACACCGGCACCGGCGCGCCGGCGGCGGCCTCGGCCTCGACGTGGGCGAAGAAGTCGCTCGGCGCGCCGAACGTCACCGGCGGCACGCCGTCGAGGTCGGCGCAGCGGTGACCGTAGGCGAGCATCTCGCGAGTCGGCCCGCCGCCGCCGTCGCCGAAGCCGAACGGCACCAGCGACCATCGACTCCAGGCGTGCTCGGCGAAGCGCTCGACCGCGCCGGCCAGCTCGACCGGCACCAGCTCGGAGCCGTAGGTGTCGACCGGCGGGAAGTGGGTGAGGACGCGCGACCCGTCGAGCCCTTCCCACCAGAAGGTGTGGTGCGGGAAGCGGTTGGTGCGGTTCCACGACAGCTTCTGGGTGACGAAGCGGTCCATGCCGCCGGCCCGGAACAGCTGCGGCAGCCCAGCGGGGTAGCCGAACACGTCGGGGATCCACATCTCGGTGCAGCGCACGCCGAAGTGCTCCTCGAAGTAGCGCTGGCCGTGGACGATCTGGCGCACCAGGCTCTCACCGGACGGCAGGTTCATGTCGGCCTCGACCCACTGCCCACCGACGGGGATCCACTGGCCGGCGGCGACCTTCTCGCCGATGCGGGCGAACAGCTCGGGCTCGCGCTGGCGGACCCACTCGTACTGCTGGGCCTGCGAGGCGACGAAGCGGTGCTCCGGGTCGGCGTCGAGCAGCCCCACGGCCGACGAGAACGTGCGGACGCACTTGCGCACGGTCTCGCGGGTCGGCCACAGCCACGCCGTGTCGATGTGGGCGTGGCCGGTGGCGACCACGCGGTGCGTGCCGGCGCCGGCCGGTCGAGCGAGCTCGGCGGCGAGGAGGCGACGCACGTCGGCGGGCGGCGCCCCGGCGGCGACGGCGTCGAGGGCACCCGCGAGCACGCGCCGGGTGCGTGCGCGGTGCTGGTCGTGCGCCGGGCGGGTGCGCATCACCTCGTCGAGCACGGCGAAGTCGTAGAGCAGCGCCTCGGCGGCGAGGTCGACCAGCACCACGTCGGCGCGGGCCAGGACGTACTGGGGATCGTCGCCGGCGGTGGCGAGCGATCCGAGCGGCGACGGCTGGAACTGCGGGAACGACGGGTTGGACGCCGCCTCGACGTCGACGGAGAACGGCCCGGCGACCGGTTCCACGGCCACGGCCTGGCGGCGCGGGTGCAGGCCGTGCACGGCGTGGCCGCCGGCGTCGCGGACCAGCCCCTCCCAGCAGAACCCGGGTCCCGGCTGACCCCATCCGAGGTCGAGCATCGCCTCGATGCGGTGGCGCCCGCGGTTCGCGGCGTGCGCCCAGTCCTCGGGCACGGACCCCGAGAAGCGGAACCACGTCGTGTCCCAGGGCTTGCCCCACGGTCGACCGACGGCGAACGGCGCCAGCTCGTCGAGCGCCGGCCCGGCCTCGACGTGGAGCGTCTGGCGGGCGGCGGTGACGAGCGGGAGCACCCGCTCGGCCAGCTCGCGGGTGATCCGCTCCTCGACCAGCTCGGCGTTGTCGTGCACGCCGCGAACGGTACCGAACGGCACGCCGGCGGGCCACGAGCAGCGACGATTGAATCGTTGCGCGCGCGTGCGCGGGATCGCTCCCGACGGAGCTACAGTTCGCCGCTGCGGGCCGACGACCTCTGGTCGTCGCCTGGCGGCCGCGGTCGCCGGGCTGTTTTCCACCGACAGCCCGGCGCCGGCTGGCTCGGCGTCATGTGTAGCCGACGCCGTGCGCTCAGCGGGGGACGCTGCTTCCCGGCACGCTCGAGCCCGGAACGCTGGAACTACCGGGCGAGCTCGAGCCGCTCGGCGACGTTCCGGTGTCGGCCGGCTGCAACACGCGGTCGATCAGGTGCACGATCGCGTTGTCGGTCACCACGTCGGCGCACACCACGTTGGCGGCCCCGCCGTTCACGAGCGTGCCCCCGTCAGGTGTCGCCGTGAACGTGAGCGGGCCGCCCAGGGTGTCGACCGAGCCGCCGGCGACGAGGTCCTCGATCGTGAGCGCCTCGCCGGCCACGACGTGGACGCGCAGCACCGACTCGAGCAGGAAGTCGTCGGCGAGGAGGGCGTTGAAGACCGTGTCGGGGATGGCGTCGAAGGCGTCGTTCGTGGGGGCGAGGATGGTGAACGGCCCCTGGCCGGCCAGCTCGTCCGGCAACTTGGTTGCGTCGAGGGCCGCGGTCATCGTCTCCAGTTGGTCGGCGATGGTGGCCGCGTCGCTCCACTGGCACCGCCCGGTCGGCTGACCGGCCACCGGATCGAGCGACGGCGGGCCGGTGGTCGCCGCCGGTGCGGCGGCGAGGGCCAGCGCGAGCAGCAGCGACGCGGCGGAAGCTGGCACGCCCGCCGACGGTAGCCGGAGGGGCGAGTCGGCGCCCGGCGCAGCTGGCACGATGGCGGCCGTGATCTCGCGCGCCCAGGCCATCGACCTCGACGCCGCCGACCCGCTGGCGCCGTGGCGGGAGCGCTTCGTGACGCCCGAGTTCACCTACCTCGTCGGCAACTCGCTCGGCATGGCGCCGCGCGCCACGCGCGCCCGGCTCGACGCCCTGCTCGACGAGGAGTGGGCCGGCGCCCTCGTCGCCTCGTGGGAGCACTGGATCGACCTGCCCGCACGGGTCGGCGACCGCCTGGCGCCCGTCATCGGGGCGGCCGCGGGCACGGTGGTCGTCCACGACTCGACGACGGTGAACCTCTACCAGGCGGTGCACGCCGCCCTGGGTGCCGTCACCCACGACCGGCCCACGGTGATCGCCGTCGATGCGGGCGACTTCCCCACCGACCGCTACGTGGTGGCCGGCATCGCCGCGGCGACGGGAGCGACGGTGCGCCGCGGGTGCGACGACCTGGCGGGCGTCGACGTGGCCCTGCGTTCGCTCGTCGACTTCCGCACCGGGGCGCGGGTCGACCTCGCCGCCGAGACCGCCCGCGCCGCCGAGCACGGCACCATGGTCGTGTGGGACCTCAGCCACGCCGCCGGCGCGGTGGAGGTCGACGTGACCGGTGCCGGCGTCGACGTCGCCGTCGGGTGCACCTACAAGTACCTGCACGGCGGCCCGGGCGCGCCGGCGTTCACCTACGTGCGCCCGGACCACCACGACACCCTGACCTCGCCGATCTGGGGATGGTGCGCCCAGCGCGCCCAGTTCGCGATGGGCGACACGTTCGACCCGCAGCCCGACCGGCGCCGGTTCCTGCTCGGCACCCCGGACATCCTCGGGCTGACGTCGGCGGAGGTGGGCATCGGCATCACCGCCGACGCCGGCATCGCGGCGATCGCCGCCAAGGGTCGAGCCCTGACCGCGCTCGCCCTCGACCTGTGCGACGAGCACGGCCTGCGGTCGCCGACGCCGCGTGACGCCACCGCCCGCGGCTGCCACGTCGCGGTCGCCGTGGACCAGCAGGCGCTCGACGCCGTGCACCAGGCGTTGTCGGCACGGCACGTCGTGGTCGACCGTCGCCCGCCGAACCTGTTCCGGGTCGGCTGCTCGCCGCTCACGACGCGCTTCGTCGACGTGTTCGACGGCATGTCCGCGATCGCCGAGGTGGTGCGAGACTGCCGGCCATGAGTGTCGTCAAGATCAACGCCATCTCGGTGCCCCCGGGCGCCGGCCCCGAGCTCGAGGCCCGCTTCGCCGCCCGCGCCGGCGCCGTCGAGACGATGCCGGGCTTCGAGGAGTTCCAGCTGCTGCGCCCGGTGGAGGGCGACGACCGCTACTTCGTCTACACCCGCTGGGACACCGAGGAGTCGTTCCAGAGCTGGGTGCAGAGCCAGGCGTTCGGCCAGGGCCACGCCCGCGCCGAGTCCCCCGACGGCAAGCCGGTGTCGTCCGGGGCCTCCCTCCTCGCCTTCGAGGTCATCACCCGCGTCACCAAGCCCTGACGCCGCCGCGCCCCAGAGGGGAAAGATTTCCACAAGCATTTTCGTGCAGATCGTGCTCGATTTCGCGCCCCAGAATCTCGCGCCGGCGCGACCGGCGCCGATTCTGGGTCGCGAAATCGTGCAGGAACGCTCGATTCTGCTTGTGGAAATCTTCGGGCCGTTAGCATCCTCGCACCGTGGGCCTGATCGTCCAGAAGTACGGCGGCACGTCGGTCGCCGACCCCGACCGGATGCGCGCCGTCGCCGACAACGTGGCCTTCACCCGCCGCCACGGCAACGACGTCGTCGTGGTGGTGTCGGCGATGGGCAAGGCCACCGACAACCTGATCGCGCTCGCCGCCCAGGTCTCCACCACCCGGCCCGGCCGCGAGATGGACATGCTGCTGACCACCGGCGAGCGCGTCTCGGCGGCGCTGCTGACGATGGCGCTGGCCGACCTCGGGGTGCCCGCCGTCAGCTTCACCGGCAGCCAGGTGGGCATCATCACCGACACCACGCACGGCAAGGCGAAGATCCTCGAGGTCAAGGGTGACCGCGTCCGCACAGCGCTCGCCGACGGCAAGGTCGCCGTGGTCGCCGGCTTCCAGGGCGTGAGCATCGACCACGAGATCACCACGATGGGCCGCGGCGCCAGCGACCTCACGGCCTCGGCCCTGGCGAAGGCGCTCGACGCCGATGCCTGCGAGATCTACACCGACGTCACCGGCGTGTTCTCGGCCGACCCGCGCATCGTGCCTCAGGCCCGCAAGCTCGCCCGCATCAGCTTCGACGAGATGCTCGAGATGGCCGGCGCCGGATCGAAGGTGCTCGCCCTGCGATCGGTGGAGTTCGCCCGCAACCACGGCGTCGCCCTCCACGTCCGCTCGGCGTTCACGTGGGAACCCGGCACGTGGGTGTGCGACGAACCCCTCGGCACCCGCGACCCCGCCGACAGCGCAGCAAAGGACAGTGCCATGGAAGATCCGATCATCTCCGGTGTCGTCACCGACGTGAGCGAGTCGAAGGTCACCGTGATCGGTGTGCCCGACCAGCCGGGCATCTCGGCGGCGCTGTTCGAGCCGCTCGCCGCGGCCAACGTCAACGTCGACATGATCGTGCAGAACACCTCGATCGGCGGCACCACCGACATCAGCTTCACCGTGCCGTCGGCCGACATGGCGGTGGCCGAGGAGATCGTGCAGCGCGTCGCCGCCGACATCGAGGCCACCGGCGTCGAGCACGACCAGGACATCGCCAAGGTGTCGGTGGTGGGCGCCGGCATGAAGTCGTCGCCGGGCATCGCCGCCAAGATGTTCCGCACCCTCGCCGACGAAGGGGTCAACATCGAGATGATCTCCACGTCGACGATCCGCATCTCGGTGGTCGTCGCCACCGCCGACGTCGAACGGGCCGCCCGCGCGCTGCACACCGCGTTCGGTCTCGACAGCGGCGACAACTACTCGGCGCCGCTGCCCGAACGACGCTGACGCGCGCCACGACGCACCCCGGGGCGCTGGCAGCACCGCCGAGCGCGCCTGACACACTGACGCGGTGAGGCGGCGTGCACCTCTGATCCCGTGGAAGGTCGCCGGCCGGGCGACCGACGGCCAACAGAACGCCGACCAGGTGGTGCGCACGACGGGGTGGGTGTTCAACAAGGAGACGGGCGAGGACCTCACCCTCGACGCGTTCGTGGCGAGCGGCACCGTCGAGGTCGACCGCTACATCGACGTCTTCGGACTGAGCCGGGGCGCCGAGGACCGACGGCGGGCGCTGGTCGAGATCGGCT
Source organism: Ilumatobacteraceae bacterium (assembly GCA_963816635.1). GTDB lineage: Bacteria > Actinomycetota > Acidimicrobiia > Acidimicrobiales > Ilumatobacteraceae > Desertimonas. The sequence goes on from CAWFLK010000006.1 coordinate 119,717, forward strand.
CGGGCATCGGGCGGATGACGTGTGAGTTCACCCGCCGCTTCGGCACGGTGTACGCCTGCGATCTCGACGCCGGGTTCCTCGAGCGCTGCCGGGAGGCGGTGGCCCGCCACGGTCGCGTCGGCCGCCTACGGACGATCGAGGTGGCCGACGGGCGAACGCTCGCCATCGGCGACGGCGTCGCCGACGTCGTGTTCAGCTACATCACGCTGCAGCACTGTGACCGCCGCGACGCCCTGTCCCTGGTGGGCGAGGCGGTGCGCGTCACCCGGCCGGGCGGCACGATCGCGCTGAACTTCCGGTCCCGATCGGTGGTCGACACGGCGCTGCTGCCGCTCGCCACGCTGGTGCGCGGCGTGTTCGGCCTGCCGGTGCTCGGCGACCGCCTCAGTCGCCACCGCCTGCCGACCCGGCTCGCCTGGCAGGTGAACCGCCTCGATCCCCACCACGTGCTCGGCCCGGTCGGCGCGCAGCTGGTCGACGTGGCGGTCTGGCGCAACCCGTCGCGCTCGTCGCCGGTCTTCGGCGTCGGCCGCTGCGCACCTCGAGTACTACGACATGGTCAACCCGAACCACTGGTGGCTGGTGGCGCGGCGCGCCGGCGCCGGTGCCGGCGCGCTCAGCAGCTAGACGCAGGAGCTCGGCGATCTGCACGGCGTTGAGCGCGGCGCCCTTGCGGAGGTTGTCGTTGCTCACGAACAGCGCCACGCCACGGCCGTCGGGCACCGTCGGATCCTGACGGATGCGACCGACGAAGCTGGGGTCGGCGCCGGCCGCCTCGAGCGGCGTCGGCACGTCGGTCAGCACCACCCCGGGGGCGTGGGCCAGCAAGGCGGAGGCCTCCTCGACCGACAGCGGCCGGGCGAAGGCGGCGTTGATCGACAACGAGTGCCCGGTGAACACCGGTACCCGCACGCACGTTCCCGAGACGGCGAGGTCGGGGATGTCGAGGATCTTGCGGCTCTCGTGGCGGAGCTTCTGCTCCTCGTCGGTCTCGAACGACCCGTCGTCGACGAGCTTGCCGGCGAACGGCACCACGTTGAAGGCGATCGGCTTGACGAACTTCTGCGGTGCCGGGAAGACGATCGCGGCACCGTCGTGGGTGAGCTCGGCGGCCCGGTCGACGACCTGGCGCACCTGCTTGTCGAGCTCGTCGACGCCGACGAGCCCGGCGCCCGACACCGCCTGGTAGCTGCTCACGATGAGCGTGCGCAGGCCGGCGGCGTCGTGGAGCGGCTTGAGCACCGGCATGAACGCCATCGTCGTGCAGTTGGGGTTGGCGATGATGCCCTTGCGGGCGTCGGCGATCGTCCCCGGGTTCACCTCGGACACCACGAGCGGCACGTCGGGATCCATCCGCCACGCCGACGAGTTGTCGATGACGGTGACACCGGCGGCGACGAACTTCGGCGCCAGCTCGCGCGACGAGGTGGCACCCGCCGAGAACAACGCCACGTCGAGGCCGCGCGGATCGGCGAGCGCGGCGTCCTCGACGGTGATCGCCTCGTCGCCCCACGGCAGCGTCGTCCCCGCCGACCGCGCCGACGCGAAGTAGCGGAGCTCGTCGACCGGGAAGGACCGCTCGGCGAGCAACCGCCGCATGACCGATCCGACCTGACCTGTGGCACCGACGACTCCAACGCGCATGGGTCACCATGCTAGGGACGGCTGGCGTCCGATTCGAGCGACGTTTCGACAGCAGGAGAGACTGGCGGACGTGATCGACAACGGGCCGGAACGGTCGGACGTGCGGGCCGCGTTCGGTGCGGCGGCGCAGGCGTTCCTCGATGCGGTGCGCGCCGTGCGAGCCGACCAGTGGGACGCGCCCGGCGCGCTCGGCGTGTGGACGACGCGAGAACTGGCGGCCCACGCCGCCCGGGCGTCGTTCGACACGATCGAGACGTACCTCGTCGAGGGCGTCGATCCCGACGCGCCGCTGCTCGACGGCGCCGGCTACTACCGCGCGGCGATGGCGACGCCCAACATCCACGAGGGTGTGGCCGACCGCGGCCGCACCGCCGGCCGTGGCCTCCTCGACCCGGTGCCCGACGTCGCCGCCCGGGTCGAGCGGGTGATCGCCGTCGTGGCCGGCGCGGCCGACGATCGCGTGGTCGTCACCCCCTTCGGGGCGCTGCGCCTCGACGACTACCTCGCCACCCGGGCGGTCGAGCTGTGCGCCCACACCGTCGACCTGCAGCTGGCGACCGGCCAGCCACCGGCGGTGCCGGCGGCCGCCGCCGCCGTCGCCGTGGCCGTGCTCACGCCGCTCGCCGACCCGGCGGTGCTGCTGCGCGCCCTGCTCGGCCGGGCACCGCTGCCCGACGGGTTCAACGTCCTCGGCTGAACGACCTGCGCACGACCGGAGGGCACCACCTGGTCCGTACGGTCCGGCTGGTGCCCTCCGGTTGCCGGGCGGCGGTGGCGCGTCAGGGGTCGGGGCAGGAGCACGGCGTCGTGCCGCAGCGGGGGCAGCCGTCGGCGTAGCGCGACGCGGCGTCGTCGAGGTCGACGCCGAGCTGGGCGGCGAGCGAGGCCAGCCACGCCAGCACGTCGCCCACCTCGTGGCGCTGCGCCCCGCCGGTGCCCTTGCGCGCCGCCTGGGCCAGCTCGCCGACCTCCTCGGCGAGCCAGGCGACCGTCGCCGGGACGCCGCGGGCCCGGTCGCGGTCGCCGTAGGTGGCGACGATGCGCCGCTGGAACTCGCTCAACTCCATGTCGTCACCACTGCATGCTCGCGGCGAGCAGCGGCTCGAACCACAGCGTGGCGAACGTGGTCAGGTGGGTCATGTCGCGGTACAGCAGCAGGTTGCCGATCATCACCGGGCACTTGCTGTCGGTGCACAGCCAGTCGGTGGTGTCGACGAACGTCGCCCCGTAGCGAGCGGCGACGCGCCGCTCGACGTCGATGCGGCTCGCCGCGACGACGTCGGCGCGAGCGGCCACGCACGCCTCGGCGCTGCGCAGGTGGCCCGACAGGCATCCGGCCGGGTCGTCCTGCGCCGGCGGGTTGTCGCCGAGGACGATCAGGCGTCCGGTGAGCGGCGCCAGGCGCGACAGGGTGTCGTCGAAGCCCTGCGCCCACTCGTCGTCGGTGTTGGGATAGCCCGACCAGCCGCTGACGATCACGACGTCGGGACGTTCGGCGGCGAGCAGGGCGATGGCGGCGTCGCGCCACTGCGGACAGGTCCGCGCGAGCGTCGCCGTCGGGATGGACACCGCCGCGGTGGGACAGCCGCCCTTGGTGAGCACGGTGAGCTGGTCGCCGCGGTCCTCGACGATCTCCTGCAACGCCGGGAACCACTGCGCCGCGTGGGAGTCGCCGAACAGCACCACGCGCACCGGCGCATCCGGGCTCCCGTAGCGGCACGAGTCGCCGGTGGCGTGCACGTTGGCGTCGACGCCGATGTTGACGCAGCCGTCGGCGTAGATCTCGGCCCGGTCGGCACCCGCCTGGCCGAGCGACGGATTCAGGTTGGACGGCACCTCGTCGATGGCGATCCCCTGTGCGAGCACCCGCTGGTTCGCCGCCACCAAGCCCGACAGGTCGCTCCCGGCGAGGGCGTCGAGCGTCACCGGCGTGGCGGATGCCGCAGCCGTCGTCGGCGCCGCCCCGGGCGTCGCGGTCGTCGGCACGACGGTGGTGGTGCCGGTCGCCGGGTCCGGGGCCGCGACGGCGAGCACGGGGGCCGCGGCGACCGCCCCGGAATCGAGCACCGGTCCGGTGGCCCGCGCCAGCCCGCCGACGCCGAGGGCGAGCGAGCACAGCGCACCGCCCAACGCCAGCCCGCGGGCGGGGCGCACGGCGAGCCAGCGGAGGTGCCGCACCGGGTCCTCGATGTAGGCGGTGGTGGCGGCGGCGAGGCCGACCGACAAGGCGACCACGGCGAGGCGCTGGGCGAGCGACAGCGGCCCGTACCGCGCGGCGAAGAGCACGAGCGCCGGCCAGTGCCAGAGGTAGATCGTGTACGACCGGTGCCCGATCCACTGCGCCACGGGGTGGCGCAGCGCGGCGACCGGCCCGACGGCGAGCGCGCCGGCACCTCCGGCGATCAACACGAGCACCGTCCCGAGCACCGGCAGCAGCACCGCCGAGCCGGGGAACGGCGTCGACGCGTCGTAGCGGAGAACCGCCACGGCGACCGCGAACAGCCCGAACCATCCGAGTCCGGCGCGCAGACGGGCATCGACGGCGCGGAAGGCCGGACCCGCCGCGGCGAGCGCCGCCCCGGCCAGCAGCTCGCCCATGCGCGCCGGCAAGAGGTAGAACGCCCACGTCGGGCGCACGGCGGTGAGCCAGATCGACACCAGCAGCGAGACGGCCGCCCCGGCGAGGATGACGGTCAGCAGCAGCCGGCGGAACTGCCGCGGTCGGCGGGTGGCGACGAACAGCGTCAGCGGCCACACGAGGTAGAACTGCTCCTCGACGGCCAACGACCAGAAGTGCAGCAACGGCGACGGCCGCACCTCGCCGAGTTGGGCGCCGAAGTAGTCCCCGAGGCGATGGGCGAACACGAAGTTGCCGACGAACGCGGCGCACGCCAGCGCATCGGTCGCCACCGAGCGTTGGGCCAGCGGGTCGAGCATCAACCGCGAGAGCGCCACCGTGACCGCCAGGACGAGCACCGACGCCGGGAGCAAGCGGCGGGCGCGCCGGGCCCAGAAGCTCGACAGCGAGATCGTGCCGGTGCGGGCCAGTTCGGTCAGCAGCAGCCGGGTGATCAGGAAGCCCGACACGACGAAGAACACGTCCACCCCGACGAACCCGCCCTCGAAACCGGGCACCCGGGCGTGGAACAGCACCACCACGACGACGGCCAGCGCGCGCAGGCCCTCGATGTCGGGACGGAAGGTGTCCGACCCGACGTCGGACAGCGAACGGACGACCGCGCGTCGACGCGAGGCGTCATCGGGGCGCCGAGAAGGAGGGTTCCGCGAGGAGATGCCCAACAGTAATGAGACGGCATGGCGCCGTCGGTGGACCGTCGGGGCGTTCAGTGACCGCCGTGGGCGGTGTCGCAGAGGCGCGATTCGCCGGCGGCGATCTGCCCGGCACCGATGCCCTCCAGCGCGGCGAACGGCCCGCAGGGGTTGGGCGTGATCCACACGTGGATCATCGGGACCTCGCCGAACTTGACGAGCGGCGCGGTGCACGAGCCGTCGGCGTTGGTGATGCCGCCGACGTGGGGAGCGTCGGGATCGGCGGTGAAGCACAGGTTGTCGTGGATGTGCCACTGCATCAGCGCACCGCCCCAGTCCGGCACGTCGTCGAGCGTGTACGACTTCGGCAGCATGTACATCGCCGACACGAGCCGGCGCGACCCGTCGGGCTGCGGCTCGTACACGAGGCTCTCCGGGTGGTCGGGATCGAGGAAGACGTCGTCGTCGATCCAGTCCCACTGGATGAAGTGCTCGTGCCCGGTGCCGCCGTCGCCGATCGAGCGGAAGCCGGCGGCCTCGGCGACGGCCGGGTCGGACCACTGCGGGAGCCGCTCGAGCGTGTCGGTGACGAGGTTCTCGGCGAACGCCTGCTGCTCGGCGCTGACATCGGGCGTGCCCGACAGGTCGACGGGAAGCGTGGCCGTGTACGGCACGGCGACCGCCGCGGCGGCGTCGCCGTGGTCGTGCACGCTCGTCGCGGCACCGTCCGCGGTCGTCGATCCGTCGGTGCCGTGGTCGTGGCCGGACGCGCACTGGTCGGTGCGCGTCGCGTCGTCGGTGGTCTGGCCGGCGCCGTGACCCTCGAGGGCGGCGAACGGCCCGCACGGGTTGGGCGTGATCCACACGTGCACCATCGGGTTGCCGCCGCCGGCGTTCACCGAACCGGGCGGGCAGTTGCCGTCGGCGTCGCGCACGCCCACCACCTTCGGGCCGTCGGAACCGCCGGTCCAGCACAGGTCGAGGTGGACGTGCCACTGCATCAGCGGGCCGCCGTAGCCGACGATCGAGGGGTCGTCGATGGCGACCCCGTTGGCGATGTACATCGCCGACACGAGCGTGCGCTGGTCGCCGTCGACGCGATAGACGAGCGACTCCGGCGCGGTGGGATCGAGGAACTTGTCGTCGCCGATGTAGGAGTAGTTGATGTAGTGCTCGTACCCGGTCGAGGCGTCCCCGATCGACTGGAAGCCGAGCGCTCCCACCGTGGTCACATCGGCGAAGCGGGGCAGGTCCTCCTGCGTGCGCCGGATCAGCGCGGCGGCGCGGAGCTCCTCGGCCCGGGTCACGCCGGCGACGCCCGACACGTCGATCGGCTGGCTCGGGTCGTACGCCCGCGGCCAGTTCAAACCGGCGGCGAGCCCGGCGGGGTCGGCGGCCGTGCCGTCGTCGGTCGTGGCGTGGCTGTGCCCATCGGTGGTGTCGGGCGCCAGCGCCGCGGCGTCGTCGTGGGTGTGCCCGGCGGCCTCGCCGGCACCATGGTCGTGGGTGGCACCGAGCAGCATCGCCACGACGACGAACGATCCGATCGCCCACGCCGGCACGCCGAGGTGGACGGCGGTCACCGCCGTGCGCCGGCGGATCATCGCGGCGAGCGCGGCGACGACGGCGATCGCGCCGAGCGCGGCACAGACGGTGTCGGTGAACGCCGGCGGCTCCGAGTGCTCGAGGCCGCCGATCCACGAGATGTCGAACAGCCGGGTCGCCGCCCACGCACCGACGGCGACGCCGTTGACCACGAACGTGAGCGCGGCGGCGAGTCGTCCACCGCGCACCAGCGCGAGCAGGCCGACGGCGACCTGGGCGACGGCGCAGGCGACGAAGAGGCGGGCGAGCGTGACGTCGTCGGCGTGGACTCCGACGGCGCCGGCGTGGATGATGCCGGCGCCGATCGATGCCAGTCCGGCGAGCTGCATGACGCCGACGCCGACCGTGAACGACCACTGTGGATTCTCACGTGCGGGAGCGGGTGGTGGCGCCAGCTCGGCGACCGGCTCGGGCGTTGCGTCGCTCATTCGTTCGTTCCTCGGTGGGTCCCCTGCTCGCCCGGCCGCGCCTCGCGTGGCCCGATCGAACATCGAGGTTACCGTCCGTAGCCGGCGCTCTGGGTCGCCCGAACCGCCGTCGAGTTTTAGTTGCTCGCGCAAGTAACTCTGCTAGACTGTGGTGCAGACGACATCGAACGCAGGAGACCGCGATGACCACACCGACCGCCCCCGCCGAGACCGAGGCCGGGCCCGCCGTGCGCGTGAAGGAGCTCGGCCACATCGTGCTGTACGTCCGCAACCTGGACCGGGCGATCGCGTTCTACCGCGACGTGCTCGGGTGGCCGATGGTCATGTCCCCGTCCGGGTTCCCGGCGGCCGGGTTCCGCGCCGGTGACACCCATCACGACCTGCTCCTCATCGAGGTCGGCCCGGACGCGGCACCGATCCCGAGCGGTCGGCGCGTCGGCATGTACCACTTCGGCGTCAAGGTCGGTGACAGCGACGACGAGCTGCGGGCGGTGCTCGCCGAGCTCGAGCGACACCCCGACCTCGTCACCGTCGCCGGGGCCGGCGACCACGGCTACACCCACTCGCTGTACGTCATCGACCCGGACGGCAACGAGGTCGAGCTGTACATCGACGTGCCCGGCGTCGACTGGACCGATCCGACGCTGTTGGCCCGTCCCACCCAGCCGCTGCATCTCTGAGACGCCACCGGCGCGCCTGGTCACACGCCCCGGGGTTTAGCCATCGGCGTCGCCGGGAACCATCGAGTCATGAAGAAACTGATCTTCTTCGCGGGCGTCGGTGCGGCGCTCGCCTACTACTTCGACCCCGTCAGTGGGCGCGCTCGCCGTGACGCCCTCCAACGGACGATGAGCAAGACCCCGCCGGTGCGGCCGGTCGGCACGGTCAGCGGTCTGTCGACCGCCTCGCCGATCGCGGCCGCGCGCTGAGAGCAGGAGGACCGATCATGAGCTCCCCAACCGTCGGCCAGCTCGCCGAGAACGTCACCGACGTCGTCGGCGAGGTCTTGAGCACCGGCAAGGATCTGGCAACCGACGCCGCGAGGCACCTGCCGGAGGTCACCGAGTCGCTCGGCGACATCGCCCGCTCGACGGCGAGCACCGTCGCCGACCTGGCGACCACCGCGATCGCGCTCGCCCCGTTCACCACCAAGGCGACGTCGCGTCGGCGCCCGTGGTGGCTGGTGGCGCTCGCGGTCGTCGGCCTGGTCGTCGTGGTCGCGTGGTGGAAGCGGTCCCGGAGTGCGGGCGCCGATGTCGACGCCGAGTGGAACGCCGCCAGCAACGTGGCACCGCTCACCCCCTCGAGTTCGGCCGCCACGGCCTGACGGCGCGCTGGGGCCTGCCGCAGCCGCCAGCGGCGGGCCCCAGCGCATCGTCTCCCGTCTGGGGTAGAACGGTTCCCCGACGGGGATCGAGGTGCGTTCGGTTGCGGATTCCGCAACCGAACGCACCTCGATCGCGTCGGATCACGTCGTCGCCCGCGTCTACGGCGACGAGTTCACGATCGAGTGACGCCGACCGTCGTCGCCGTCATCGAGCAGGCTGATCAGGAACGCCCGTGTTCGCTCGGCTTCGTCGGGCGTGCCGGTCGACTCACGGATGGCGAGTTCGGTCGCGCCGGCGTCGATGAAGCGCTGGGCCTGGCCCGCGCGGTTGCCTCGTCGCCGATGATCCCGATGTCGACCTGGCTCTGACGCCCTCGCGCTCGAGCATCGCCTGGAACACGGGAAACGTGGCGTAGGGCTTCGACGTCGCGGCGATCCGGGTGCGAGCGGTCTCGGCGTCGTCGGTGATGCAGGCGACGACGGCGGCGACGATCCTCGGAGCCGGTCGACCGGCGTCACCGGCCGCCTTCGTCAAGGTGGGGACGATGTGCTCGGCGAGCACGCGGGGACCCGCCGCCGCGGTGACGATGCCGTCGGCGAGGCGTCCGGCTAGGGCCAACATGCGCGGACCGAGGGCGCCCAGCAGCAGCGGGGGCGGCGCCACGCCGTCGATGTCGAGGCCTCCCACCATCGTCAACCGCTCGCCGTGGGTGTCGGCCGGTTCCCCTCGCAGCAGCGGGAGCAGCGCATCGAGGTACTCGCCCATGAACTGCGCCGGACGCTCGTACGACATGCCGAGCCGTCCCTCGACGACGTGGCGGTGCGACATCCCGATCCCCAGCGTGAGCCGGCCGGCGAGGGCGGCCTGAGCGGTCAGCGCCTCGGCCGCGAGCCCCTGCGGATGACGCAGGATCGCCGGGATCAGCGCCGTGCCGACCTCGATCCTCGGGGCCTGGCGGGCCGCCGCTGCCATCGCGACGAACGGATCCAGCCCCGAGGCCTGGTGGGTCCACACGATCGGGAAGCCATCGGCGTCGGCACGGGTGATGCGGTCGACGACGACGTCGAACGAACCGATTGCGTACGGACCAACTCGCACCGTCGTCGTGCCTCCCCGAAGAAGAGGATACTGATTCAGGTGCGCGTCGACAAGGATCCAACGGGCGGTGTCGGTCAGGTCGCGGCGAGAGCCTCTACCTCCAGAACCACGTCGGTGGCCGCCGGCATGGCGGCGATCTCACCAGCGACGCGTGTCGCGGCGTCGTGATGTGACGGGCTGGCGAGGATCGTGCGCAACGAGCGGGCGAGGTCCTCGACGCCGCGACCGTCCGGCCCGAGAACGATCCCGCAGCCGGCGTGATCGACGGCGACGCCGTTCTCCCACTGGTCGGCGAACAGCGGTACGACGAGCTGCGGGCGGCCGTGCGACGCCGCGCCGAGCACGGTTCCCGCTCCGCCGTGGGAGACGACGGCGCTGGCTCGTGCGAGCAGATCGGCTTGCGGGACGAATCGTTCGACGCGAACGTTGGCGGGAACGGTGCCGAGGGACACCGGGTCGACGCGGGCCCGATGGTGGCAACCGCGTCGAGGTCGAGACTGCTCACGACGGCGAACAGCTCGCGCCAGGGGTACGTGATTGCTGCCAGTTCCGTTCCGGACGTCACGTACACGAAGGGCCGGTCGGTGCCGAGCGCAGCCAGCCAGGCTGGCGGTGCGGCGGTCGGTGCGCCTCGATCGGGGCGGACCGGCCGGACGACTGGCGAGTCGGGACGCTGACCGAACGAGACGGGGAACGGGTGAAGGTACAGCTGCCCGTACACGTCGGCCCATGACGGGTCGCCGAGACCCTCGGCATGCCACAGCGGTCGCAGGTCGTCGATCACCTGGTCCCGGGCGGGTTCGGGCAGCACGCCGCTGTATGCGACCGTGACGAGCGGGATGCCGCGGGCGGCCGCGATCGGCGCCGCCGCGAGCTCACCCGTCTCGCGCACCACCACGTCGGGGCGGACCCGATCGACGATCGGTGCGAGGTCCCGTTGCATCACCGGGCCGGCCGCCCGAGCGAACAACGCGGCGAACAGCGGTCCCCGCCGTTGTGCCATCGGCAGTTGCGCGATCGCGCCCAACACGGCGCCGGCCGCCTCCCGACGCGCCGCGGTCGTGAGGCCGGCGGCGGACCACTCGAAACCCATCGCGCCGACGGCGTCGCCGCCGTCGGCGGCGACGGCCCACCGCACGTCGTGGCCCCGGTCCCGCAGCGCCCGCGCCACCGGCGACAGGGCGTGGACATGCCCGGCGCCGCCCGTGCTCGTGCACAGCACTCGCAGTCGACGTTGCATCGCGCCAGCCTGCACCACCAGCCCGGTTGACATGGCGGTGCATATCGATTATCAATATCCGTATTGTTTATCGATACGTCTGGAGTGATCGTGTGGGCGTTGCGCAACCTGGCTACCTGGGCGCTGTCGACAACGATCCTCGACACGGCCAGCACCCCTCAGCCGCACGAGGCGGCCGCACTGGCCTGGCTCGCCGTTGCGCTCATCTTCGCCGCGTTCGGTCAACTCCTCGCCCGCGGCGTCGCGATGAGAGCAGAACTCGACACGGTCATCTAGTGACCGACCCGGTCGACCACCACCGCATCGAAGTTCACCTCGACAAGCTCCTCGCCGACCGAGGCATCACGCTGGTCGAGCTCTCCACCCAGGTTGGCGTCACCGTCGCCAACCTCTCCATCCTCAAGAACGGCCACGCTCGCGCCATCCGCTTCAGCACTCTCACCGCCATCTGTGACGCCCTCGACTGCCAGCCCGGGCAACTCCTCAGCCTCCACAGCAGCAGTCACCCCACTCCACCCGACACCCGACACCCGACTCAGGACGAGCGAAACGACGACGGAGTCGCCCGAGCGAGACAACGTTCGAACCGTTGAGAAGCACGGTCACCGCCGACGAGGGCACCGCACAAATGGCGTGGGTGGCGCGTTACTGCTGGTCGAGATCCGACGCCGCTGGGCGGGCCGGCTGTGTCGAACTGCGGGAACCGGACGTACCACCGATCGCCCTCGAGCCCGAGGTGAACGCTCGCTCTATCGGCGAGCCGCTGCGGCTGAACGGCCGGGCTCGATTCCGTCGCTGACCTCCGTCCATTTCGGCGCGCCCCAAGCGGGCATTGGGTACGCGACATCGGAAGGCAGATCGACGAGCGCTGGACCATGCCAGCGTCTAACGTCGTGATGTGGTCGACGGGGGGTCGACCGCAGAGGGAGTACTGACGTGGCCGAGCATCCGAACGTCGCCATCGTCCGCAACGCCTACGAGTCGTTCGCCAAGGGCGATCTCGACGGGGCGTTGGCCGACCTGGCGGACGACTGCGTGTTCCATTTCGGCGGCGAGGGTCCCACCAGCGGTGACCACAAGGGCCGCGAGGCCATCGCCGCGGCGCTGATCAAGAATTTTGAGTTGACCGCGGGCAACTGGGCGCTCGGCATCAGGGGGATCTACGCCGACGACGACCACGCCGCCGTGGTCATCCATGAGACGGCGAGCCGTCCAGACGGCGCGTCGATCGCGTTGGATGAGGTGCACATCCTCCGCCTTCGCGACGGCAAGGTGCTCGACCTGTGGGACTTGCCCGAGGACATCCAGGCCCACGACGACTTTTTCGACGGCAAGTAGTCGACGCGCTCATCGAGCGCGCGCAACAGCTCTCGCTCAGATCGACGCGCAATGCGGTGTCAGAGATCGCCCAATACACGGGTGATCTTCTTCGGGGCATCTGCGGGGGGTTGGGGGCGGCGAGCACCCCGGTCGAGCTGTCGCGTCGCGCCCTATCCGCCGAACGGTGCGATGGAGACTCGCCGGACGGCCCGCGATCGCGGCGGGCTCGTTTCGCCGCTCCGACAGCAAGCGGCCGCTCGACGAGTGCGCCACGTTGCTCATCGGGCTAACGGTTGCGACCATTCCACGGCGTGCTTTGACGGCGGTCTTCGGCACCGCATGACCGTGCGGGCTCGACGCTGCCGTTGATGATCCGCGAGCCGCGTTGTCCCTGCCTGGGCGGTCAGCACGGGGCATCGGTCGGCGGAGCCCACGCCTACGGCAGCGTTGCTCAGCGGGCTCGGCCGCGACGACCTCGCTGGTCGTAGACCCGGTAACCGGCTGCCGTGCGTGACGCTTCGGGCAGCAGGCCGATCTGCTCGTAGTAGCGCAACGTCGCCGTGGTGAAGCCGCTTGCGTCGGAAACCTGCTTGATCTTCAGATCGGCACTCATCGTCCGCCACGGTAAACCTTCATCTCGGGTTGAAGGTCAAGTCCACGAGCGGATCAGCGCGGCGCGTACATGATCAACGCCACACCGAGTAGGCAGATCACCGCTCCAGCAAGGTCGAAGCGCAACGATGAACAGCACGACGGATCGGAGCGTGTCGCGCACGTCGTCACCTTAGGATCCTGCGCCACGCGCCCACCCCGAGGTGCCTGCCACGGGCGTGGAAACCCGAGGTGGCAGCGGGCTCGCCGTCGACCCCGGCGGCGGGATATGGACGTGGCCGTGAACCCGATCGGCCCGCCCGGCGGGGACGGGCTGCAACGGCCGGGCTCGACGTGCCGCGTAACCGTCGTGCGCGCCCTGATTGGGCTTCGGAGCGCTAGCGACAGTTCAGCCGCTGCTGTACAGTCAAGAGGATGGTGGCGGTCGCCTCCGAGTCCTTGAACCTCGACGGGTTGGCACGCGTGGGACTCGCGCTTGCTGATGACTCTCGACGGCGGTTACTCGTTCGCTTGACCGATGGCCCGGCGTATCCGTCCGAGCTTGCCGATGTGCTCGGACTCAGTCGGGCGAACGTTTCCAATCACCTGGCGTGCTTGCGCGGGTGTGGCCTGGTCGTGACCGAGCCCGAGGGGCGACGCGTTCGGTACGAGCTGGCCGACCCGCATCTCGGTCACGCGCTGCGCGAGTTGCTCAATCTCGTGTTGGCGGCGGACCCTTCGGTCTGCCCGACGAGTGACGACGGGTGCTGTTGATGGCGACCGACGTTCCCTCGTCGCACATCGCCGACGCGACACGTGTCGATCGGTGCTGCACCGAGGATGTCGGCTCGGCGACGAGCCGGGTCTCGGGCGAGCGTCGCCTGCTGCTCAACCGTCGCGTGCGGTTCCTGGTGGCGGCGACGATCAGCTACAACGTGATCGAGGGGGCGATCGCGATCACGGCGGGCACGGTCGCTGGATCGACTGCGCTGGTCGGGTTCGGGCTCGATTCGTTGATCGAGGTCAGCTCGGCGGCGATCGTCGCCTGGCAGTTCTCCGCGGTCGATCCCGAAACACGCGAGCGAACGGCCCTGCGCGTGATCGCGTTCTCGTTCCTGGCGCTCGCCGTCTACGTCACTGTCGAGTCGGGACGCGCCTTGATCGGAGGACACGAGGCCGACGCGTCGACGGTCGGGATCGTGCTCGCCGCCGTGTCGTTGGTGATCATGCCGTTGCTGTCCTACGCCCAACGTAGAACCGGCCGCGAGTTGGGATCAGCGAGCGCGGTGGCCGACTCCAAGCAGACGTTGCTGTGCACATACCTGTCGGGGGTGCTGCTCGTCGGCTTGTCGGTCAATGCCGCCTTCGGATGGTGGTGGGCCGACCCGATCGCCGGACTTGTGATCGCCGCCGTCGCGCTCAAAGAAGGTCGCGAGGCATGGCGTGGCGACGCCTGCTGCGCGCCATGAGGCGGCTCGGCTGGCGACCCGGCCGCGGCGTGCTCAGCGGCCGGGCTCGGCACCGTTGGTGACCGTCGTCCAGCTCGGCGCGCCCTGACGGGCAGTCTGCGTGCGTGATGGCGTTCGACCTTGCTGGGGCAGATGTGCTGCGGCTGTTGCTCATCGCGGTCGGTGTGGTGGTTCTTTCCTGGGTGACCTTGATCGTGCTCGCCCGTCGGCTCCCACCGGGTACGGCGAAGGATCTCGCCACAGTTCTGCCCGCGTGCGCCACAACGGTCAGGCGTTTGCGGCGGGATCCTCGGGTGCCTCGTCGCGCCAAGATTGCCGTGATCTTCGCTGGCCTGTGGGTGCTGTCGCCGATCGACCTGATCCCTGAGTTCATCCCGGTGATCGGCCCTCTCGACGACGTGATCGTTGTCGCCCTCGCACTCCGTTACGCCGCCCGGCGGGTGCCACGCGAAGTGCTGTTCGAGGCGTGGCCAGCCGAGCCGCGCATCCTCGAACGACTCATTCCAGTGCGACGGACCGACCCTCTTGGCTGAGGACGACCAACCGCCGATCTGCCCGCTGGGTATGGCCCTAGCGATCGGGCAGTCGGCGCTACCGGCCGTAGCGAGGAGGTCCGGGAAGGCTCGGCTCGCGACCATGATTTGTCGATGATGGTCGGGCTCGCTGCTGAGCGCCGAGCGCAACTGCACCGGCGAGGGCTGCGCCTTGAGTACGCCACGCTCGGGTGGAACGTGGTCGAGATCGGGTTCCTGATCGCCGCCGCGGTCGCGGCGAACTCGGTCGCGCTTGCGGGCTTCGCGCTCGACTCGTTCATCGAGATCTTCGCCTCGATCGTGGTCATTCGGCAGTTGAAGGGCGTCGAGTCACCGCAGGGCGACCAGCGGGCGCTACGACGTATCGGCGTGGCGTTCTTCCTGCTCGCGGTGTACATCGTCGTCCAGGTGGTGGTGACCCTCGCACTTGGCATCCGACCCGACTCGTCGCCGCTCGGCATCGCCTGGCTCGCCGCGACCTGCGTCGTCATGCTCGGGCTCGCCGCAGGCAAGTCACGCACCGGCCGCCTGCTCGACAACCCGGTTCTCAGCGCGGAAGCGAAGGTGACGGTCGTCGATGGAGCGCTGGCGGCAGGCATCCTCGTCGGCCTGGTCCTCAACGCGGCGTTCGGGTGGTGGTGGGCGGACATCGCCGCGGGCGCGATCCTCGTCGCCTATGGACTACGCCAGGGGCGCGAGCATCTACGCCTGGCGGGCTGAACCGCTGCACCAGAATCATCGATCGACGTTCGGTCGGGCCGGTCCTGATCGGGCGTCCGGCGCTAGTGGTCGTGTCGGTGGTGGAGGTCGGGGACGTGCGGGTGTGAGTGCACGAGTTCGCGGTGTTCGTGGACGTGACTGTGTCGCCCGGTGAACCCGTCGGCGTGAGCGTGGTCGTGGTGGTCGTCGGGGTGATCGTGCTCGTGGGTGTGCTCGACGACGCGATGCCCGTGCGGGTGCTCGTGCGCCGATCGCAGCGACAGAGCGACGCCGATCGCGGCGAGCGGCATGGCGATCAGTTGCACGACCTCGATCGAGTCGGCGAGCACGACCCACGACAGCACCGCACCGATGAACGGTGCCGTGGCGAAGATCACCTGCCCGCGCGCCGCGCCGAGTTGCTGTGCACCGCGGACCCACAGCGTGATCGACGCGCCGTAGCCCAACATGCCGACGACCAGCGCACCAACGATCGACCAGGCGCTGACGTTGCCCGCCCCGGTGATCGCCAGGCCCAGGACGAGGTTGACGCTGCCCGCTACCGACGCCCTTGAGGAACGTGACGTGCTGCGGGGTGATCTGGTCGATGCGTGAGGTGACGCTGTTGTCCAGTCCCCAACAGGCGCATGCCCCGACGATCAACAGGGCGCTCAGGTTGATCGTCGCGCCGGGCTCCCAGACGAGGATGACTCCGGCGGCGGTGACCAGCAGCGCAGCCGCGATCATGTTCCGTCCGAGGTGCTCGCGGAACAGCGTCGCGGCGAGCACGACGGTGGCGACCAGCTCCATGTTCAACAGCAGCGACGCTGTCGCTGCTGGCGTGTCGACGAGTCCCGCCGTCAACAACACCGGACCGATCGCGCCACCGGCGACGATCGCCACCGCCAACGCTCCCCGTTGGCGGCGCAGCGCCCCGACCGTTGGACGGTGGGCGATCCACCACGGCGAGACCGCCAACGCTGCGCCGAGGTACAACAGTCCGGCCAGCACCAACGGCCTCATGTCTTCGGCGAGGATCGACGCCGCCGGTGTCGACGCACCGAACAGCAACGCCGCCAGCGCGCAGTTGCGGACCCCCGATCGAGTCACCACGCGAACGGTAACCGCACCGCCCGATCGGCCGATCTCGCGCACGGTCGTTCTGCGCCCGCGATCGTCGTTGCATCGACGAGCCAGCCCGTGCAGTCTGTGGGCGATGAGCTTGCGGCGACCACGGATTGGTCTGCTGTTTCGGGGCTCTCGCTCAGGTCCACCGTTGGTTGGTCGCGCTCAAGTGCTGGCCGAGGTCTTGGTGGCCTTCGGTGGGACGGACACGCACCTGTACGAGTCGGCCGCCGAACTCGCGCAGTGGTTCCCGTCTCGCCTGCTCGACTCGGGCGTTCGTGTCGTGAAGCAAGGGCGCGGCAACGGTGGCAACGGGGTGTGGAAGATCTCGCTGCTCGAACTGGACGGGCGGGCCGATCTCGGTGTTCGAAC
>CAWFLK010000007.1:0-32889 GCA_963816635.1 Ilumatobacteraceae bacterium
ACGCCGTCGAGGGCGTCTCCGCGTTCCTCGACCGTCGCACCCCGGCCTGGACGATGCGCCCCACCGTCGACGTGCCCCCCGGGCCCTGACGGGCCAGGCTGTGCGGTAGGGCTACCGGGCCCCAGTGGCGATCTCTCGTCGGCGAGCGAGGAGCGTGTCGAGCAACTCCGGTGTGGCCGCGGCGACCGGGGTGCGGCGGGCGTCGTGGTCGAGCACGGCGAGCTCGCGGCCGAGGGCGTCGACGACCGGACAGCCGGCCTCCTCGCACACGAGCGCTCCGGCGAGGTAGTCCCACACCCCGTGGGCGTCGACGCTCATGTCGACGTAGGCGTCGAGCGATCCACCGGCGACGAGGCACAGGTCGAGCGCGGCGGCGCCGAGAGCGCGGAACTGCGCCCATTCCCACGCCGACTCGGGCCGGCCACTGACGCCCACCAGCGCCTGCCGGAGGTCCCGGCACCCCGACGACACGAGGCGCCGCTCGCCGATCCACGCTCCCTGTCCGCGCGCCGCGGCGATCCGCTCGCCCGACGCCTGGTTCACCACGAGCGCCACCGCCGGCCCGCGCTCGTCGACCACGCACAGCGACGTGGCGAACCACGGGACGCCGCGGCTGGCGTTGGTCGAGCCGTCGAGCGGATCGAGGGCGACGACGCGGTCGCCGGTGCCGGTTGCTCCGCTCTCCTCCGACAGCACGGCGAACCCGGCGTCGACGAGCACCGACACGGCCACCTCGTCGACGGCGACGTCGGCGAGGTACTGGCCGCGGCGCGTGCCGGTCAGGCCCCAGTCGGTCACGCCGCGCAGCACCTCGGCCACGGCGTCGGCAGCCCGGTGGAGCACGGCGAGGGCGGGGTCGTCGAGCATCGGCGACGACAGTAGGGCGGTCGCGCCGGGGGTGCGGCCCGGATCGCTCACCAGGTTGCGTTGGTAGTCTCGCCGGCGTGGCAGTGATCGACGTCGCGGGATTCGTCGCCGACCTCAAGAGCCAGGCCATCGACCACGGGTTCCACGTGCACGACGAGCGGCACTTCGTCGAGACCTATTCGCTGCGCCAGCTGTGGGAGGTCGACCTCCACCCCGAGGAGGCGTGCAGCGGGCCGATCGACCTGCACCTCTCGCTCGACGTCGACCCACGGGCGATGCTCGGGTTCGAGGACGAGGTGATGAAGCTCGACGACGTCGACCAGACACCGCCGCCCGGGTTCACCTTCCCGCTCGTGTTCACCTGGACGCTGCCCCCGCTGCCGGACCCGCCGGATCTCCTGGTGCTGGCCACCGAGCTCGCCGGCGTCGGCGGCGTCGAGCTTCCCGTCGAGGTGTCGGCCATCGACTCCTTCGCCAGCGTCACCGACGCCCCGGAGCGCTCGCTCACCCTCGTCGCCCGCACGAGCGTCGACCTCAGCGACGTCTACCTCAACAACGACGACAGCGTCGCCGGCGACCTCGAGCGCTGCAAGGTGGTCAGCCTGTTCCTGCTCGAACAGGCCAAGGAGTGGCTCGGCGACGACGATCTCTGATCGCCGACCGAACGCCCGTCAACAGACAGGACATCCCATGCTCGTTCGTGAACTGATCGACATCCTGAGCGACCACCCCGGTGACCTCGAGGTGGAGCTGGCCGTCATCGCGCCGGTCGAGGACGACTCCGACGACATCACCGTCGACCGCTACCCGGTCGACGGGGTGCTGCCGTGGGAGGACGACGACCCCGAGCTGTCCTCGGAGGAGAGCCGCGTGATCTGGCTCGTCGGCGGCGAGGACGACGACGTCGAGGCCTTCCTCGACGCCGTCGAAGAACCGGATCAATGAGCGAGCGCGAGCACGAACTACGCCGACCTGTTCCGCCTCGACGGTCGCCGCGCCCTCGTGGTGGGGGCCGGCAGCGGCATCGGCGCGGCGATCGCCGCCGGGTTCGCCGCGTTCGGCGCCGACGTGGTGTGCGCCGACGCCCGCGCCGACGCCGCCACGACCACCGCCGATGCCATCGGCGGGCGGGCACTGACGCTCGACCTGCTCGACCCGAGCGGTCCGCAGGCAGCGCTCGAGGCCGCCGGCCCGCCCGACGTGCTCGTCACCACGCCGGCGATCAACGTGCGCAAGCGCATCGTCGACTACGCCGACGACGAGCTCGACCGCGTCGTCGACCTCAACATCAAGGGCGTGTTCCGGCTCTGCCGGACGTTCGGTGCGGCGATGGCGGGCGCCGGACGCGGCTCGATGATCGGGTTCTCGTCGGTGCGCTCTGTCACGACCGAGCCCGGCCAGGGGGCCTACGCGGCCACCAAGGCGGCCACCGTCATGCTCTTCCGCACGCTCGCCGCCGAGCTCGGCCCGGCCGGCGTGCGCGCCAACGTCATCGCCCCGGGGGTGGTGGAGACGCCGCTCACCCAGCCGATCATCGACACGCCGGCGTGGTACCAGGCGTACGCCGACAAGGCGATCCTGCGCCGCTGGGCCCAGCCGAGCGAGCTGGTCGGCGCGGCCGTGTTCCTCGCCTCGGACGCGTCGAGCTACGTCACCGGCACCACGCTGTTCGTCGACGGCGGCTGGACGGCGGCCGACGGCCGCTACGACCCGCCGGCCTGACGCTGTGCCAGAGTGGTCGGCCGTGGAGCCCGACGGCGCGACCGATGTGACCATCGACGCCGACGCACTGGTCGAGTTCACCCGTGAGCTCGTTCGCATCCCGAGCGTCCACGATCCGGCCCGCGGGCTGAGCGAGCAGCCGGCCGCCGAGCGCGTGGCCGAGCAGATGCGCGCCTTCGGATGGACGCCGACCTTCGAGACGGTCGCCCCCGGCCGGCCCAACGTGATCGCCACGATCGACGGTGACCGACCGGGACGCACCCTGCTGTTCGAAGGCCACACCGACGTGGTGACCGAGGGCGATGCCGCCACCTGGTCGGTCGATCCCTTCGGCGCCGAGTTGCGCGACGGCCGGATCTGGGGGCGCGGCGCGGCCGACATGAAGGCCGGCGTCGCGGCGATGCTGTTCGCCACCGACGCCGTCGTCCGCCGCTGCGCCGAGCGTGGCGCCTTCCCGGGACGCATCGTGCTCGCCGCGCTCGTCGACGAGGAAGGGATGATGGCCGGCGCCAAGCACTTCGTCGCCGCCGGCCACACCGACGGCGTCGACGGCGCGATCTGTTGCGAGCCGGAGGCCGGCGAGATCTGCCACGTCGCCAAGGGCGCGCTGCGGCTGCGCATCGGGCTCACCGGCGTGATGGCCCACGGGGCGATGCCGTTCCAGGGGCGCAACCCGATCCGCGCCGTCGGTGTGGTGCTGCAGGCGCTGGCCGAGCTGGAGGCCGAGGTACAGGCGGAGCACGGCGAGCACGAGCACCTCGGGCGCCCGTGGATCACGCCGACCGTGCTGCGGGCCGGCGAACCGGTGCAGATGAACGTGATGCCGGCCGCCGCCGACGTGTGGGTCGACGTCCGCACCGTCCCGGCGGTCGACCACGCCACGCTGGTGGCCGTCGTCGAGGACCGTGTGGCCGGCGCCTGCGGGCCGCTCGGCATCGCCCACACGCTCGAGGTGATCGACGATCGGCCGGCGGTGGCCGTGCCCGAGGACGACCCGCTCGTGCGGGCGTTGTGGGACGCCCACGCCACCGTCGCGTCCAGCCCGCCACGGCTCGGTGGCGTCCCGGGGGCCACCGACGGCACGGTGCTCACCTCGCGTGGCGGCATCCCGTCGGTCGTCTACGGGCCGGGCGGCAAGTGGATCGCCCACCAGGCCGACGAGTTCGTCGAGGTCGCCGACCTCGTCGAGCACGCCAACGTGTACGCCGCGGCGGCGCTGCGCTTCCTCGACCCCGTGCACCAGTGATCCCGATCCGTGGCGCCGGGTCCGCACAACGACCTCACCGATGTCGCCGGCGTGGCGGTGGGCCACCACCAGCGCACCGGCCGCGGCTGGCGCACCGGCACGACCGTGGTCCTGCCGCCGCCGGGAACCGTCGGCGGCGTCGACGTGCGCGGCGGCGGGCCCGGGACGCGTGAGACCGACACGCTCGACCCGATCAACCTCGTCGAGCGCGTCGACGCGGTGTGCCTGTCGGGCGGCAGTGCCTACGGGCTGGCCGCGGCGACCGGCGTGATGGCCTGGCTGGCCGAGCGCGGCCGCGGGTTCCCGATCGGGCCCGAGGCCCACCACGTGGTGCCGATCGTGCCCGCCGCCGTGCTGTTCGACCTCGGCGTCGGCGGCCGCTTCGGCAACCACCCGGACGCCGAGTTCGGGCGCCGCGCCACGGCCGCCGCCACCACCCGGGCCGTGCGTCAGGGAAGCGTCGGTGCCGGCACCGGCTCGCACGCCGAGCGCCTCAAGGGCGGCATCGGCTCGGCCAGCGTCGTGCTGCCGAACGGCGTGACCGTGGCGGCGCTCGTCGCCCTCAACTCGAGCGGCAACGTGTTCGACCGTCGCACCGGCGCGCTGCTCGGACTCGACCGCGGCATCGCCGGCGAGTTCGCCGGCATCCGCTCGCCGAGCGCCAAGGAGGTGCGCGCCCACTGGGCGAACCCGCCGGTGGTCGCCCCGCTCAACACGACGCTGGCCGTCATCGCCACCGACGCCGCACTGGCCAAGCACGAGTGCACGCGCCTCGCCGGCTCCGGCCACGACGGGATGGCGCGGGCGATCGACCCGATCCACAGCTACGTCGACGGCGACGTCGTGTTCGCGCTGGCGACGGGCGAACGGCCGGTGCCCGACGAGGCGGTGTGGGGTGCGATCCGACCGTTCGCCACCCGGCCGGCGCAGCTCAACGCGATCTTCGCCGCCGGGGCGGACGTGGTGTGCCGGGCGATCGTGCACGCGGCGCTCGCGGCGACGAGCATCCCGACGCTGACGAGCTATCTCGACCGCTTCCCGTCGGCACGTCGCGCCGGGCGGGGGACGGCCACCTAGCCTGACGGAGATGGGCCGCGACATCCCGGTGCTCGATCTCGGCGACTTCGACGGCGCCCGGCGCGACGGGTTCGTCGCTGCCCTGCGGGAGGCGGTCCACGAGATCGGCTTCTTCCAACTCGTCGGCCACGGGGTCCCCGACGACCTGCTTCGACAGCGCGCCGCGGGTCGCCGCCGAGTTCTTCGCCCTCGACGACGACGACCGCCAGGAGATCGACAACGTGCGGTCGCCGCAGTTCCGCGGCTACACCCGCTTCGGCCACGAGCACACCAACGGCCGCGTCGACCTGCGCGACCAGATCGACATCGGCCGCGAGCTGCCGCCGCCCGTGCTCGGCGACCAGGACCCGCCGTGGCTGCGCCTGCGCGGGCCCAACCTGTGGCCGACCGCACTGCCCGCCCTGCGGCCGGTGATGACCGCCTGGATGGAGGCCCTCGAAGCGGTCGGCCATCGCCTCCTCCACGCGATGAGCGAGGCGCTGGGACAGCCCGCCGATCGCTTCGACGCCACGGTCGACCCGCCCGAGGTGCTGCTCAAGGTCATCCGCTACCGCACGCCACCCGGCGACGAGGTCAACGGCGCATCGGTGAGCGAACGCCAGGGGGTCGGCGCCCACCGCGACACCGGGTTCCTCTCGTTCGTGTACCAGCACGAGGTCGGCGGCCTGCAGGTGCAGCGCGGCGGCGAGTTCGTCGACGTGCCGGTGCGACCGGACGCGTTCGTGGTCAACATCGGCGAGATGTTCCAGCTCGTCACGCGGGGCTACTTCCGGGCCACCGTGCACCGGGTCGTGAGCCCGCCGGCGGGCACCGACCGCGTCTCGATCGCCTACTTCTTCAACCCCAAGCTCGAGGCGACGCTCGCCCCGATCGAGCTGCCGCCCGAGCTCGCCGCCGAGGCGCCGGGCGGCGAGAGCGTCGACGCGGCCAACCCGATCCTCGCCAACTACGGCGACAACTCGCTGAAGGTGCGCTTGCGCTCCCACCCCGACGTCGCCGAGCTCCACCACGCCGACCTGCTCGCCAGCGGCGCCTGGACGACGACGACCAGCTGACCCTCATCCGAGGCCCGGCCGTCGACCCGTGTCGTGCGTCGGGCCTCCGATGCGCTCCAGGCCTCGGACAAGACATCATCTATTCCCGACTTGTTTGGTCGGGATTCAGCGCAGTAGTGTTCGCCCACTATGCGACGCACCGCTGCCACACCAGTCCGGCCCAGCCGGCATCGTCTTCTCACCGGCCTCGCCGCGGCGCTGGCGTGCGCCGGCGTGCTCGGCGTGCAGAGCGCCGCCGCCAGCACCGCGCCCGCGGGCGACCCCGACGCCAGCGTCGTGGTCGGCATGGTGCTCGAGCCGGGCAACCTCGACATCCTCCACACGGCCGGCGCCGCGCTCGAGCAGGTGCTGCTCGACAACATCTACGAGACGCTGCTCACGTCCGACGACGGGGGCAACGTCGGGCCCGGCCTCGCCACGCTCGACGTCTCCGACGACGGCCTCACCTACACGCTGACCCTGCAGGACGGCGTCACCTTCTCCGACGGCAAGCCGCTGACGTCGGCCGACGTCAAGTGGTCGCTCGACCAGGCGCGCTACCCCGGCGCCCCGGCGAGCGACGGCAGCGCGCCCGCGGCGAGCGACGCCACCACGCCCTCGGCGCCCGGCAACGCCGCCGGCAACCTCGCCAGCATCGCCACCGTCGACGCACCCGACGACTCCACCGTGGTGCTCACGCTCGCCCAGCCCGACAACCTGCTCGCCTTCCAGCTCAGCCAGCGCGGCGGCGCCGTGCTCGAGGAGGGCGCCACCGACCTCGAGAACTCGGCGACCGGCACCGGCCCGTTCACGCTCGAGGAGTGGAACCAGGGCTCGTCGATCACCCTCGCCCGCAACGACAGCTACTGGGGCACGCCCGCCGGTGCGGCCGAGGTGACGTTCCAGTACTTCACCGACCCCAACGCCGCGGTCAGCGCGCTGCAGGACGGCGACGCCGACCTGCTCACCGGCGTGCAGGCGGCGCTTGATGTCGCAGTTCGAGGACAACCCCGACTGGGTGGTCAGCTCCACCCCGTCGAACGGTGAGTACACGCTCGGCTACAACAACAAGGGCGACGCCCTGAGCGACATCCGGGTGCGTCAGGCGATCAGCCGGGCGATCGACAAGCAGGGCATCATCGAGCTGGTCAACGGCTACGGCACGATCATCGGCGGCCCGCTCCCGCCGTTCGACCCGGCCTACGAGGACCTCAGCGACATCAACGCCTTCGACCCCGAGTCGTCCAAGCAGCTGCTGGCGGAGGCCGGCTACGGCGACGGGCTCGACCTCACGTTCGTCGTGCCGAACATCTACCCGACGAACATCAACGACTACATCGTGTCGTCGCTGGGCGACGTCGGCATCAACGTGACGGTGCAGTCGGTCGAGTTCCCGACCTGGATCAACCAGGTGTACATCGACCACGACTACGACCTGACCGCCGTGCTGCACGTCGAGCCGAAGGACTACTTCAACTACGCCAACCCCGCCTACTACTGGCAGTACGACAGCCCGACCGTGCAGGACCTGTTGAGCCAGGCCCGCACCACCACCGATCCCGACCAGGCCATCGACCTCACCCGCCAGGCCGCACGCCAGATCGCCGAGGACGCCCCGGTCGACTGGCTGTACCTCGCCAACTCGGTCGTCGTGGCGAGCCCGGACCTGAGCGGCTACCCGACGTTCGACGTCAACAACCGCTTCGACGCCTCCGGGATCGTCCTCAGCGACTGACCCGGCGCAGCCCGCCGAACGGGCGGCCGGCCGGAGGCTGCAGCCTCGTGGCCGGCCGACCCGCCACGGGTGTGCCGACCTACGCTGAACGGTCGTGCTCTGGTTCTTCCTGCGCCGCCTCGGTCTGCTGATCGTCGCGCTCGCAGTGGCCAGCGTGATCATCTTCGCGCTGCTGCGGCTCCTGCCGGGCGACCTCGCCGGCGTCATCGGCGGGGTCAACTCCTCCCCCGAGCAGATCGCCAAGATCCGCGAGAACCTCGGCCTGAACCGGCCACTGGTCACGCAGTACTTCGAGTGGATCGGCGGCGTGCTGCACGGTGACCTCGGCCGCTCGGCGCTCACCAACTCGACCGTCACCAGCCAACTCGGCGAGAAGCTCACCATCACCGCCCCGCTGGTGATCGCCTCGACGATCCTGTCGTTGTTCATCGCCGTGCCGCTCGGGGTCTACGCCGCGGTGCGCCGACGCAACGCCGACGGGTTGGCCCTCTCCGCCGTCGGGCAGCTCGGCATCGCCATCCCGCAGTTCCTCGTCGGCATCGGCCTCATCGCCGTGCTCGCCGGGCACTTCGGCCTGCCGTCCCAGGGCTTCCCGCGCAAGGGGTGGAGCGACGACTTCGGGCGCGCCGCCCGCTCGCTCGTCCTGCCGACCCTCACCCTCGCCGTGGCCCAGAGCGCGGTGCTCATGCGGTTCGTGCGGTCGGCGACGCTCGACGTGCTCCATCAGGACTACATCCGCACCGCCCGCGCCAAGGGACTCACCCGGTCGCGGGCCCTGTTCGCCCACGGCATGCGCAACGCGTCGATCCCGATCGTGTCGGTGCTCGGCGTGCAGTTGGCCAGCCTGATCGCCGGCGTCGTCGTGATCGAGCGGGTGTTCAACCTGCCGGGTGTCGGCCTGATGCTCGTGAAGGACGTCGGCAACCGCGACTTCGACAAGGTGCAGGGCACGATCCTGCTGATCGCCGTCATCGTCCTCGTCATCGGGTTCCTGGTCGACCTCACCCACTACCTCATCGACCCGCGGTTGCGGGTGCGCGCGTGAGGCGGGTGCTCACCGCCGCCTGGCGGTCGTGGTCGGGACGCGTCGGTCTGTTCCTCGTGTCGATCATGGTGGTCGCCGTGGTCGTCTCGTACATCTGGGTGCCCTACGACCCGCTGCGGCCGTATCCCGGCCAGGACTGGCTGCCGATCTCGCGGGATCACCTCTTCGGCACCGACGCCGGCGGCGCCGACCTGTTCTCGCAGGTGCTGGTCGGGGCCCGCGTCAGCCTCTTCGTGGCGCTCGCGTCCGCGCTGATCGCCGGCGTGGTCGGTGGCGTGCTCGCCGTGGTCAGCACGATCACGCCGCGCTATCTCGGCGAGCCGGTCGCCTACTTCATCGACGTCCTCATCGCCATTCCGACGCTGGTGCTCGCCATCGTGCTGGTCGGGCTGTTCAAGGCGTCGCTGTTCACCGTGTCGGTGGCCCTCGGCTTCGGGGCGGGGGTGGTGCTGGCGCGCATCCTGCGCGCCGAGTGCAACCGCGTGCTCACCCAGGACTACATCCTCGCCGCGGCCGCATCAGGGACGTCGACGTGGCGCACGGTGCGACGCCACATCCTGCCGAACATCGCCCCGGTCGCGATCGTGCAACTGTCCCTGGTGGCCGCGCTGTCGATCCTCGCCGAGGCGGCGCTCTCCTACCTCGGGCTCACCGAGCGGGGCCGGCCGTCGTGGGGCCTGACCCTCAGCAGCCTGCAGAACACCGTCACCGTGCACCCGTGGCCGGTGCTGCTGCCCGGTCTGGCGCTCGTGCTCGCCACCCTCGGCTTCAACCTCCTCGGCGACGGGCTGCGCGACGCGACCGACCCGCGCCTGCGCGGCACGGCATCGCCGACGCAACGGCTGGCCCCGGTGCCGCCGGCCGTGATGCTGCCCGCCCCGTCGGAGGTCGAATGACCGTGAGCGAGCCGCTGCTCGAGGTCGCCGACCTCACCGTGGCGTTCGGCGACAAGGTGGTGGTCGACCACGTCACGTTCACCATCGAGCGCGGCGGGCGCCTGGCGATCATCGGCGAGTCGGGATCGGGCAAGACCCTCACCGCCTTGGCGGTGATCGGACTGGCACCCGACAACGCCACGATCACCGGGCAGCGTGACGTTCGACGGTCAGCAACTGCTCGGGCGCTCCGACGGCGAGCTGTCGAAGCTGCGCGGGGCGCGGATCGCGATGGTGTTCCAGAACCCGCAGTCGTCGCTCAACCCGCTGATGCGGGTCGGCAAGCAGATCGCCGAGCCGCTGCGCCGCCACCGCGGCATGGACCGGGACACGGCGCGACGGGCCGCGGTCGAGCTGTGCGACCGGGTCGGGCTGCCCGAACCCGAACGCGCCGCACGCGCCTATCCACACCAGCTCTCGGGAGGTCAGCGACAGCGCATCGGCATCGCCATCGCCCTCGCCTGCCGGCCGGCGTTGCTGATCGCCGACGAGCCGACGACCGCGCTCGACGTCACGGTGCAGGCCGAGGTGCTGGCGCTGCTCGCCGAGCTGATCGCCGCCGAGGGCACCACGCTGCTGTTCATCACCCACGACATCGCCCTGGTGCCGTTGGTGGCCGACGACCTGATGGTGATGCGCCACGGCCGCATCGTCGAGGCGGGACCCGTTGCGACGATCGTCGAGCGGCCCGGCGACCCGTACACCATCGAGCTGCTCGCCGCGGCCGAGCGCACCGCGCTGCCCGCCGACGCGGGCCGGTGGCCGGCGTGACGGCGTTGCTCGACGCCACCGGGATCCGCCGCGTGTACAAGCTCCCCCGCACGTCGCTGTGGGGACCGCGCGCCGAGCGCGAGGCGCTGGGCGGTGTCGATCTCGTCGGTCGAGGCCGGCGCGTCGGTCGGCATCGTCGGCGAGTCGGGCTCGGGCAAGTCGACGCTGGTGCGCATCCTGCTCGGCCTCGACCAGGCGACGTCGGGGCGGGTCGAGTTCGACGGCAAGGAGGTGCGCCCCGGGCGACCGGCGACGTTGCGCTGGTTCCGGCACGACGCCCAGATCGTCTTCCAGGATCCGCTCAGCTCGCTCGACCCACGGTTCACCGCCGGCGACATCGTGCGTGAGCCGTTGATCGGGTTGCGCGTGCCGGGCGACCACGGCCAGCGAGTCGCCGAGGTGCTCGACGCCGTCGGCATCGACCCGGCGCTGGTCGGGCGCTACCCGCACGAGTTCTCGGGCGGCCAGCAGCAGCGCATCGCCATCGCCCGGGCACTCGCCCCCAACCCTCGCCTGCTCGTCGCCGACGAACCGGTGAGCGCGCTCGACGTGTCGGTGCGGGCGTCGATCATCGACCTGCTCGCCCGCCTGCGCGACGAGCTGGACCTCAGCCTGGTGATGGTGTCGCACGACCTCGGTGTGGTGCACGCGCTCTGCGACCGCGTGCTCGTGCTCCACGAGGGCCGGGCGGTCGAAGAGGGCCCCACTCGGGAGGTGTTCGCCGCCCCGTCCGACGGCTACACGCGTCGCCTGCTCGACGCCGTGCCGCGGCTGTCATCACGCTGATGAGCGGTGCCCTGTTCGATCAGGAGCCGGAGCGGGCGATCGCCCCGCCCACTGCCGAGCACCTGGACGTGCTCCTCGACGTCGACGGCGTGCTCTATCCCCTCCCCGAGCTGTTCACCCCGTACGCCGCCGAGCAGCTCGGGCGCGAGCTCACCCTCGACACGACGAACTGGGAGTTCTACACCGAGTGGGGTCTCGGCTACGACGACTTCGTCAACCTGCTCGGGCAGGGCGTGCGCGAGCGCCAGCTGTGGTGGACCGGGGCGCCGTACGCCGACGTCGTCGACGCCGTCCGCCGGATCAAGGCGCACGAGCACAGCATCCACGTGGTGACCGCACGCGACGTCCGCGGCATCGAGGCCGAGGCGTTCGACGCGACCGAGCACTGGCTGGCGCGCCACGGGTTGGTGGTCGACACGATCAACCTCGCCCAGGACAAGACGCAGGTGCTCGCCCGTCTCGGGCTCGATCCGCGCTCGTGTGTCGCGGTCGACGACGGCCCGCAGTACATCGCCTCGTTCAACGGCGTCGGGGTGTACGGCATCGTGCTCGACCGCTGGGGCAGCTACCGCGGGTCGCTGCCGTCGGCGCCCGATCTCACGGTGGTCGCCGACTCGATCGACACGTGGATGCCGGCCCACTGACGGCCGGCCGCGGGCGGCGGTCGCCGCTGGAAGCGGTGGCGCTGGTCGCAGCCGTGATGCCGACCGTCGTGATGGTGGGGCGGGCGGCGGCGAGCGGGTGGGTGCCGCTCTTCGACGCCGCCTACTTCACGGTGCGGTCGCGCGACGTGCTGTCGCGTCACAACCCGCTCGTCGGCGCGTGGTCGAACGGCTCGCGGGTCATCGGCGTGTGGCTCAACAACCTCGGGCCGTTGCAGCTCGACCTGCTGGCCCCGTTCACGAAGCTCGACCCGTACTGGGGCACCGCCCTCGGCGTCGGCGCCGTGAACGTGGCGGCGATCGTCGGGGTGTGGCTGGTGGCGCGGCGACTGTTCGGCGCTCGCGGCGTGCTCGCGGCGATGGCCGCCACCGTGCTCCTGCAGGTCGACGAGGGCAGCCTCATGCTGATCGAGGCGCGCCAGCAGCTCGCCATGCTGATGCCGCTGTGGTGTGTGCTGTGGCTGGCGGCGGCGGCGTGGACGGGGCGGCGGTGGGCCGCACCGTGGTTGCTGTTCGCGGCGAGCCTGGTCGTGCAGAGCCACTTCACGTACGGGTACGTGACGGTCGCCGTCGCGGTGGCGGGGCTGATCGCGCTGGTGGTGCGGCATCGGGACCGGGCGGGCGAGCTGGCCCGAACCGGAGTCGTGTGCCTGGTGGTCGTGGCGCTGGTCTGGGCGCTGCCGTTGTGGGACCAGGTGGCCGGCACGGGCAACCTCGGGCGGGTCGTGGCGCGCGGCGGCGAGGGCGGCCGGGCGGTCGGATGGGTCACCGGGGTGCGGATCATGGCCGAGTCGGTGTTCCTGCCGCCGTTCGCCGCGCCCGGCTCGATGGGCGACCTGTTGCGCGTCGGCGGCCGCCCCTCCGCGATCGCGTCGGTCGGTGCGCTCGCGGTGTGGGGCGCGCTGCTGGTGCTGGTGCTGGTGCGCTCGGGCTCGTCGTCGCTCGCGGCGATGGCCGGGATCGGGCTCGTGGCGCTGGCGTCGGCGGCGGTCGCCGTGGCGCAGATCCCACCGACCGAGCAGTTCGGCGTCGTGGCGCAGAACTACTACTGGTTGTGGCCGGTGGGCGTGTTCGCGGCGCTGACCGTCGTCGGGGCGGCGCTGCGCGCCCCGGTCGCCCGGCTGGCGACACACGGCGTGGCGCCGCTGGCCATCGACGGCGTGCTCGCCGGCGTGGTCGTGCTCGGGTCGTTGGCCCTGCTGCGCCCGACGAACCAGCTGCCCGAGACACGCGCCGAGTGGGCGATCAGCCGCCAGCTGGCCCGGCCGCTGATGGACGAGTTGCGCGGCGCGCTCGACACCATCCCGACGGACCGTCCGGTGCTCGTCGACCTCGGGTCGGTCCCCCACGTCCGCTACACCCTGCTGGTCGAGCTGCAGCGGCGGGGCATCGACTTCCGTTTCGCCCCGGGAACCACCGACCTCTCCCGCTTCGGGCGCGAGCGTTGCGACGACGGCACCGCCGCCTGGCTGCTGTCACTGCGCGGTGGCGCCGATGCGATCGGCGTCGATCGTGGTCGCGGCGACGAGCGGCTGCTCGCCGCGGTTCCCGGGCTCGGTGCGGGCGGTTTCCAGCGCCAGGCCGAGCTCGCCGCCGAGTTCGGTGACGCCCTGCGTGACGGCCGGGTGGTGGTGCGCGACGGCGCCGTGACAGCGCTCGGTGGCGCGGTCCCGACGACGCTCGACGCCGTGCGGACGACGGCCGGCATGCCGGCGCGTCACCTCGCCGGGTTCCTCGAGGACTGGAGCCGCTACGGCGCGGTGGACGTCGCCGGTGAGCTCCGAGCGCCGCTCGCCGAGTGGCGGACGCTCGACCGCTCGGCCGACGACGACCGCATGGCGATCTATGCCCGCCCGATCTCCCCGGCACCGCCCCGACCTCTGCGCCACCATCTCCCCCGGCACCGTCTCCTGACCCCCGCCCTCCCGGAGTTCCCCCGTTCTGAAGGGCGAGATGCACCGAAACGGTGCATCTGGCTGCGGAGAACGGCTCAGTGCACAGATAACAGAGCGGAAACATGCGGGCAATCGAGCCGATACACGGGCGTCCTAGCGTCCCGGGCGTGGAGAAGAACGACCAGCGCCCCGCCCACCTGCACGCCGGCACGGTGCGCCCGCGCCGCGACCGCACCATGTCGCGCGCCGAGTGGCGCCGGCACCTGGAAAACGAGCCACCGGGCCTGCTGCGCAACCTGCACATGGTGCCGCGCCGGCGCCAGGTGCACGCCACGCTGCCGACCGTCGGCTGACCCGCCGTCGGGAGCGCCGCGTATGGTCGCGGCGTGGACGAACACGTCGTCGACCGGTACCTGGAGCGCCTCGGCGCCGACCGGACGACCGCGCTCGCCGACCTGCACGAGCGGCACCTGCGGACCATCCCGTTCGAGAACCTCAGCGTCCACCTCGGCGAGCCGATCGTGCTCGACGAGGACGCCTTCGTCGCCAAGGTGGTCGACCGACACCGTGGCGGCTTCTGCTACGAGCTGAACGGGGCGTTCGGTGCCCTGCTCCGGGCGCTCGGATTCGGGGTCGACTACCTGTCGGCGCAGGTGCACGGCGCGAGCGGGTTCGGCCCGCCGTTCGACCACATGGCGTTGCTCGTTCGGGGTGGCCCCGAGCACGTCGAGCCCCACCTCGCCGACGTCGGGTTCGGGCGGTTCACGGCGCGCCCGCTGCGCTGGGTCGATCGCGGTGAGCAGGTCGACCCGTGCGGCGTGTTCCGACTCGAGGACGCCGCCGACGGCTCGGTCGACGTCCTGGCGGGTGAGGTCGTGCAGTATCGCCTCGACGTGCGCCCGTGGCGGCTCGCCGACTTCGGCCCGACGTGCTGGTACCAGCAGACCTCGCCCGCCAGTCACTTCACGCAGGGTCTGACGTGCTCGCGACTCACCGAGAGCGGCCGGATCACGCTCGCCGACCACCTGCTGATCCGCACCGAGCGACGGCACCCGCACCGAGCACGAGCTGACCAGCGACGACGAGGTGCTGCGGGCCTACCGCGAGCACTTCGGCATCGCCCTCGATCGGGTGCCGACGGTCGGGACGTTCGGCTGAATTGGCGGGCCGTGTCCACCCGTGGTGGCCTGCGGCGAAGGATGCCCGACACCGGTTGGCCCGCTCACGCGGCCAGACTCGGGGTCATGTCCCGCGTGCTCGCCGCCCTCCTACGCTCCGCGCCGGTCGTGACGTCGGCTGCCATCCTGGCGGCGACCGCCACACCGGCCGAGGCATCGACGCCGCCAGCGGTTGTCGAACCAATCACGCAGCCCGACACGCGGTTCCTCGGGGTGTCGCCGGACGGCCACCTCGTGGCGGCCCTGGAGGAGGGCGACGACCCACTCGTCTGCGCGCTCGATGTCACGACCCTCGACGAGGTTGCATGCGACGAACTGCCCGCCGTCCGCCTCGACGACCGCAGCGTCCGCTGGTCCCCCGACAGCACGGCGTTCGCCTTCACCGAGCCGTCGTTCGTCGACCTCACCGACGGCGACCTCTGGGTGTTCGACATCAAGGGCGGCGGCGTGCGCGATCTCACCGACGACGGGTACTCCGGGCCGTTGACCGACGCCGACGACTCGATCGCGATCGACGTCCTGCCGGCGTGGTCGCCGGACAGTTCGACGATCGCGTTCTCGCGTTCGTCGATCGCCGACGGCGCACGTGGCACGGTGATCGCCCGCGTCCCGGCGAGCGGGGGCCCGGCGACCACGATCGCCGACGTCTCCGACGTCCCGGGCGCGGTGTACCTCGGGCTGGTCTGGCCGAAGGCTGACACCATCATCTACTCGCGAAGCGAGCGCGACCCCGACGATCCCGCCAATGGCGTGTACCGCCTCGGGACGGCCGACGGTTCCACGGAGCAGCTGATGGGCGTGGACCCGGAGTTGGGGCCGCCGGTGATCCAGGACGTCACCCCTGACGGCGCGACCGGGCTGATCCTCTACTGGATCGCCGCCCAGCAGCGCGGCTTCGCCAACCTCGACGCGTACGCCCTCGCCGACCTGCGCGGCTCCTCGCACGGCTCCACGCCGGTCGACGCCGTCGCCGACGACGGCATCGTCATGAGCGCGACCCTCGCGCCGGACGGCGTCGCGCTCGCCACCGTCGAGTCGGGACCAGACCTGCCCACACGTCTCGTCACGCGACCCCTCGACGGCGGCGCTTCGACGTCGGTCGCCGAGCTCGACCCGGCACACGCGGCGGTCGTCGCCACCGGCGCGGATTCGTTCACCTGGACCACCGACTCGACGCTGACCGCCGTGACCTTCAGCGGCGACGCGCTCTTCGTCGTCCCGGTGACCGGTTGGAGCGCCGACGACGCGGGTTCGGCACCCTCCGACGGC
This sequence comes from Ilumatobacteraceae bacterium, assembly GCA_963816635.1. GTDB lineage: Bacteria > Actinomycetota > Acidimicrobiia > Acidimicrobiales > Ilumatobacteraceae > Desertimonas. The sequence goes on from CAWFLK010000007.1 coordinate 16,223, forward strand.
TGACGTCGACGGCGGCGACGCTCACCCCTGGGCGCGCTCGCCGATGGCGGCCTTCTCGACGATCGACGCGACGCGCTGGTGCCTGGTGTCGGGCCGGGCGGCGCCGATCACCCACCACAGCATCGCCTTGCGCGCGCTCGGTGGGAAGGCGTTCCAGTTGGTGCGCGCGTCGGAGACGGCGTCGAGCGCGGCGGCGAGGTCGGCGGGCTCGAGGAGGTCCTCGACCGGTTCGTAGATCGTCCAGTAGCCGTTGGCCCGGGCCACGTCGACCGCTCGCCGGCCGGCGTCGGTCATCAGCCCGGCGGCTTCCATCGCCGCCACCCGCTGGCGGTTGAGGCGGGTCCAGGTGCTCTTGGGCTTGCGCGGCGTCATCAACTGGAGTGCCCGGTCGTCGTCGAGCACGTTGACCGTCGAGTCGATCCAGCCGAAGCACAGCGCCTCCTCCACGGCGTCGGCGTACGGACACGCCGGTCGACCGGTCACGGGCCGCCAGGAGCACATCCACACGCCACGTTCGGCGTCGTGGTTCGCCGCCAGCCAGGCGCGCCACGCGGCGCGGGTCTCGGCGTGGTAGATCGGCAGGTCGAACTTCCACCTCGCCGGGTGCTCCGACGCCGACGGCGGAACGGCAGCGGCCATCGCCCCCGATCGTACGGGGCGACGCGGCGTCGCTCCGCCGATGAGTTCGGCGGACGTCGGTCGTCCTGACCGGCATGGCAACATTCGTCCTGATCCCCGGCGCTGGATCCGACGGCTGGTTCTGGCATCCGGTCGTCGAGCGACTCAGCGCGCTCGGTCACGACACGGTGGCGGTCGACCTGCCGTGGGGTGACGAGCAGGCGACGTTCGGCGACCTCGCCGACGTCGTGGTCGACGCCATCGCCGCCGACCGCGCGCACCGGGCGACCGACGGCCAGCTGATCGTCGTCGCCCAGTCGCTCGGCGGCTTCGTCGGTCCCCTCGTGTGCGCCAGGGTCCGATCCGACCTGCTGGTGATGGTCGCGGCGATGGTGCCGCGCCCCGGCGAGTCGGCCGGGGAATGGTGGACCAACACCGGCTTCGTGTCGCCGGAGCCGTTCGACGAGCACGACACCTTCTTCCATGACGTCGCCGACGATCTCTTCGCCGAGTCGGCGCACCACGTGACCGAGCCGGCGAGCCACCTGTTCGACGATCCGTGGCCGCTCGAACGGTGGCCCGACGTGCCGACACGCTTCCTGCTGTGCCGGGACGATCGCTTCTTCCCGGCCGAGTTCCAGCGACGAGTGGTGCGTGATCGACTGGGCATCGACCCGGACGAGATGAGCGGCGGCCACCTCCCCTTCCTCGCCCAGCCCGATGAGCTGGTCGACTGGCTCGAGAAGTACCGGGCCGACGTGGGCGTCTGAACGCTTCGCGATTGCGGTCGGTGCTGGACTACGAAACACTGTCGTCGAATCGGCGTCGTCATCCGGAGGTGATGAAAGCCACCGCATCGTCCGGCCACCGAGCGATGATGAGACCGAACCCAGTGAGGACTGCAACATGGAAGCGTTCGTCGAAGAAGTGATCAACGAGACGATGGGCACGTCGCACCGGAAATGGGCGCTGCTGCTCGTTGCGATGTTGGTCGGCGCGGTGGGGGCCCTCTGGCTGACCCGCCGGTCCGGCGCGACCGAATCGGCGACGGCGCCGGCCGAGATCGAGCCGGGTCGGTAGTCCGGGGCGGTCGCCGCCCGGCACTTCGGGGCGCAGCAGCAGCGAAGTCGTCCGACCGCATCAGTCATGCCAAGTGGATGATGCACTGGCCCCACCGGCGAGGCAGAGTTGCGGCATGCCGCGATCGCGGCCCGCTCGCACAGGAGGTATGTCAATGGCCATCGGACCGATTCAGGCGTTCGTGATCGGTTTTCCCGACAACGACAAGTTCGAGGGACGGATCATCGAAGAGCTGGGACGACTTCGCGACGTCGGCGCGATCCGGGTCATCGACGCGGTGTTCGTCCTGCGCGAGGACGACGAGATCAACGTCGTCTCGGTCTCGGACCTCGACGACGAGCAACGAGCCGAGTTGCGGGCCGCCGTTGGTGCGCTCATCGGCCTGGGGATCGCCGGAGGGGACGGGGCCGAAGCCGGTGCCGTGCTCGGCGCCACCATGGATCCCGACGCGCCGACCGCGGCCGAAGCCGTCGCCGCCGACCTGATCGACGCACTGCCCGATGGCAGCTCGGCGCTCGTGCTGGCGATCGAGCACCTCTGGGCCATCCCGCTCCGCGACGCTGTCCGCGACGCCGGGGGTCTGGTCCTCGCCCACCGTTCGATCACGGTCGAGGAGCTGATCGCCCTCGGGATCGGTCTCGGCGACGAAGCCGACGAGGACGACGCCGACGAGTAGAAGCGGTGCCTGACCAGCCGGTGGCGATCTCGACCGAATCGGTAGAAGCGCCGTCGCCTGACGCAGGTGCCGGATGGCGGCGGTCGGCGACGCGTCGTCACCGCGGCCGTCGGCGGTAGGCCGGCGGTGCCCACGGCTGGTGCCGGCGGTTCGGTGACCATCGGCGTGGTGGTCATCGGCTGCCGTGCCCGTCGGCTCTGTGCCCGCCGGCTCGGTCCCCGCCGGCTCGGTGCCCGCCGGCGCTGCGCCACCGGCTCGGTGCCCGCCGGCGCCGTCGCCGACCTGCGATACGTGGCGCGAATCGTCGCATCGGGCGAGTCGTCGTCGCCGGGGACGGACGCCAGGAACGTGAGCGTATCAGCGAGCTGGGCCCGGTCGCGGTCGAGCCGATCGCCGCGGTGTCGCGGCTCGGACGTCCTGGACGTCGCGGTCGGCGTGACGACACGGTCGGCTCGGCGATGGCCAAGGGCCGATCTGGTCACTCTCGTTCTCGATATCGAGAATGTGGGTGACCAGATCGCCGTTCGAGACGCAGAGTGACCAGATCGCGGCGTTCGACGCAGACTTCGCAGTGCCGAATCGAGCAGGACGGGGCAGCGAGGAGCGGGAATGACGACTGACCACGCGGTGGTGATCGGCGGAGCCGGCCCGACCGGGCTGATGTTGGCGGGCGAGCTGGCGTTGGCGGGGATCGACGTCGCCGTCGTCGAACGGCGCACCAACCAGGAGGTCGATGGATCGCGCGCCGGCGGGCTGCACTCGCGCACCATCGAGGTGCTCGATCAGCGCGGCATCGCCGATCGTTTCCTCGCCGCGGGCCAGGTCATGCAGGTGCAGCGGTTCGGTGGGGTCCCGTTGGACATCAGCGACTTCCCGACCCGCCACAACTACGGGCTTGCGCTGTGGCAGCGCGAGTTCGAACCGATCCTGGCCGATTGGGTCGCCGAGCTCGGCGTTCCGATCCTTCGTGGCTGCGAGGTGGTGGGCCTCGCCCAGGACGACACCGGCGTCGATGTCGAGCTGTCCGGCGACGCGTCGTTGCGAGCGGAGTATCTCGTCGGCTGCGACGGGGGCCGCAGCCTGATCCGCAAGGCGGCCGGCATCGACTTCGTCGGGTTGGATCCCTCGACCAGCTGGATGATCGCCGAGGTCGAGATGGCCGAGGAGCCGGAGTTCGGCTTCCGTCGCGACAGCCTCGGCACGCACGCAATCGGTCGGCGGGCAGGACGGCGAGCCGATCGGGATCGTGCTCACCGAACGCGATGTCGAACACGCCGGCGACCCCACCATGAGCGAGCTTCGCGAGGCACTCGTCGCCGTGTACGGGACGGACTACGGCGCTGCGCAGCGCCACCTGGATCTCCCGGTTCACCGACATGACGCGCCAGGCGGTCGACCTACCGCCAGGGCCGTGTCCTGGTGGCCGGCGACGCCGCCCACGTGCATCCCCCGCAGGGCGGCCAGGGTCTCAACGTGGGCGTGCAGGATGCCGTGAACCTCGGATGGAAGCTGGCCCAGGTGGTCGACGGGACGTCACCCGAGACCCTGCTGGACACCTACCACGCCGAACGGCACCCGGTCGGTGCCCGCGTGCTGCGCAACACGATGGCGCAAGTCGCGCTCGCCAGCCCCGACGACCGTCACCAGGCGTTGCGCGACACGATGACCGAACTGCTGAGCATGGACGAGCCGCGCCGGCGCATCGCCGCGATGCAGTCCGGTCTCGACATCCACTACGAGCTCGGCGAGGGCCACCCGCTGCTCGGGCGGCGCATGCCCGACCTCGACGTGCACACCGCCGACGGTCCCACGCGCGTGTTCACCCTGCTGCACGACGCCCGGCCGGTGCTCCTCGACCTCGGTGCACCCGGCGGCTTCGACATCTCGCCGTGGTCGAATCGAGTCCGGGTGGTCGACGCCACGCACGCTGGCGTGTGGGAGCTCCCGGTCCTCGGCGAGGTCGCCGCTCCCGCGGCGGTGTTGATCCGACCCGACGGCTACGTCGCCTGGGCCGGAGACCTCACCGACCCCGAGCTGCCGCGAGCGCTGACGACCTGGTTCGGCGCGGGCCCTCCGGATCCTGCGCCGGCCCGATGACCTCGTGGGGCACGGGCCGAAAACGGCGAGCGCCCCCGGCCAGGCGAGCCGGGGGCGCAGGCGGTGCGGTGCGTCAGCCGTTGTTGCTGATCGGGGCGTAGTCGACCCTGGGTGTCGACGCAGGGATCGGCCGGGGCGCGGTTGCCGGCGTCGGCGGCGATCTGCTGCGCCGGTCATGGCCGGAGCGGAGGTGCCCGATGCCGTGGTGGTCGCCGTTGAAGTTGGCGATGTGGTTGGCGATGCAGTAGCCGTAGGCGTCGTTGGTGGTCCGTTGGTGCTGACGTCGGCGCGAGGCCAGGCCAGGAGCCGCGACGGCCACGGCGGCGGTGGCGGCGAGGCCGAGGATGAGCTTCTTCATTGGAGGTGTGTGTTCCTTCTTGTGTTGGTGGACCCTGGCGGTGAACCATGGTGGGGTGTTGACCTTGGTACTCACCATACCATGGTTACCATGGTATGTCACGTACTTTGGTACGAAAGGGACTAAAGTCCTATAGCATGCGCATCGACATCACCCCCGGCCGCGGCCGGGTCAGCGTCGGCCCACCCGGCGGACCCACCGAGACCATCCCCGCCTCGGTCACCGTCACCATCACCGACACCGTCCCCTACGACGTCGAAGCCCGCCTCGAATGGTCCCCCACGGTCGGCAAACTCGCCGTCCGGCGGGTCTGCTGCACCTCCCTACCCGGCAGGAGACGACGTCTCACCCGCCGGCATGGCCAGCATCGCCCTACGCGACACCATCCAGAAGGCACTCGAGACCGAGTACCTCGGCGCCACCGGCTGGCCCGGACTGCTCGACAAGCACAGCGACCACGACCCGCTCGCCGTCGACGCCTTGATCTACCTACTCGCCGTCGCCCTGCAGAGCCCCAAGCCCACCGCCACCGTCGCCCTCGCCCGTGGCGCTGTCGCCCGCCAGCGGACCCAAACGAGTCCTCGCCGCCCGCAAAGCAGGACTCCTCCCCGAAACCGAACCCGGCAGACTCGCCGGTGCGTGACAAGCTCGTCACGCCAGTGGCGGCGGGGCAACGATGCCGTCGGGGAAGCGCACGAGCTGCTCGGCGTCGTACAGGGTGAGCGGAACGTCGGCGACGCGGCGCACCCGTTCGTGCACGGCGAGCGCTTCGTAGATGTTCTCGCAGATCCCGATCGGATGATCGGTGTCGAGGTTGCGCCGTACGAAGTAGGCGTCGGTCACGGTCACGATCCCGACGGTGCTGTCGATCTCGACGGCGATCGACGCCCGGTGGTGGGCGCCGGCCCACCAGGTTCGGATGCCGGGAACGATCTCGTCCTCGTCGGCAAGCAGGCGCACCCGATCCCACGCATCGTGGGTGAGATGGTGCAGCACCTCGGGCGGTAGCGACGACCAGCGGTCGTCGTGGGGGTGCCGCTTGGTGCGGTGGAAGTGGGTCCACCCCCGCTCGCTCAGCGCGATCGTCGCGTTGGTGAACTCGGTGACGTTCGACGTCGTGTAGAGCTGGAGCGGGGTCAGGACGACGTGCGTGATGTCGCCGGGTCGCAGGCCGACCGCGGCGAGCAGGTCGCCGATCCAATGACCCTCGGGCCGCCGCATCGCCGCGCGCGGGCCGAGAAACGTCGCCCACTGCGCGTTCATCGGTTCGAGGTCACGGGCCGGGCCGGTGCTCACGAGGGCGTTGACGCCCGGTCCTTGGATCAGCACCGCTTGGAAGGCGAGCGTGTACCACTGGTCCCAGTCGGACATCCAGAACACCTCCGGACCCGGCACGTCGCCGTCGCCCAGGTGGAGGAGCCGTACACCGAACACGTCAGGACTCGTCCGGCGGGGAGAGTCGCGCTGGCGGGTGCGGCCGATGCGAACGTCGACGACTCGCCCAGGCCCTCGGGGCCCATCGCCATGTAGCCGCCGTCGACGGCGAGCTCGGTGCCGGTGATGAAGCTGGCGTCCGAGGAGCACAGGAACGCGATCGCGGTGGCGACCTCCGCGGGTTCGCCCAGTCGGCGCAGCAGGTGGAAGCGGCCCCACACCGGCTCCCATCGGGCTCGGTCGCCGTCGGCGGCGCGGCTCACCTCCGGGGTCCAGATCCAGCCGGGACTCACCGCGTTGACCCGGATGCCATCCGGCGCGAGGTCCATCGCCATGCAGCGGGTCAACGAGACGATCGCGCCCTTGGTGGCGTTGTAGGTCCACCGCGACGGCTGGGCGACGTGGGCGGAGACGCTCGCCGTGTTGACGACCGCGGCGCCGTCGGTGGCCGCGAGCAGCGGGTGGGCCGCCTGCACGACGTTGCTGATGCCTTGCACGTTGACCCGCAGGACGAGCTCCCAATCCGGCCCGGTCACGTCGAGGCCGCGGGCGACGAACGACACCGCGCAGTTGACGACGGCGTCGAGACGCCCGAGCGCGGCGGCGACCGAATCGATCACCGCGCCGATCGCCGTCCGATCGCCGACGTCGGCGACCGCGGCCGTCGCCGTCGCGCCCAGCCGCCTCGATCTGGGCGACCGTGTCGTGGATGCGATCCTCGTCGATGTCGACCACCACGACGTGCATCCCCTGCCGGGCGAATGCCACGGCCGTCGCCGCGCCGATGCCTGACGCCGCGCCGGTGACGAGGGCGACGTGCCCGCGTCGGTCGGACGGGCTCGGTGGATGCTGGTCGGCTGGCATGACTGGCCCTCCCCCGGCCGCTGGATCCGCTGGCGACCCGTCGGTGGGCGGCTAACGCATCCTTGAAGATCTGGTCTAACGTTGTCAACAACGAGAACAGCAGTTCATGTGCGTGACCTGGGAACTGACTGACGAGGTGCTCGCCGCCGGCGGGGACAGGCGGACCGCTCCAGGATCTCGTAGCGCGGACGGGGGCCCGTGAACCTCTTCGATCACCCACTGTCCACGCCGGCCTGGGAGCACGAGCAGGCGGCCCCGGCGCGCATCGCCACGCGAGCGCTCTGGGCGTCTCCCGACACGAACGAGCCCGACGCTCCTCGCCGGCGCCTGATCCACGAGCGGTGCGTGTTCGTCGATCACCCCGCCCGGCTCGACCATCTCGCGGTCGTCGACGGGAGCGGCTACCACAAGTGCGCGAGCGGCCAGGAGCGTGACCGGCCCCTCGACGTCGTCGTCCATGCGGCCACCGCCGACGGCTGGGACTGCGTCGGTCGGACCTCCGGCGAACCGGTCGACCTTCGGGGCGTGACGACGACGGCGCTGTTGGCCCAGGTGCGGTCGTGCACCACCGATCGCTACTGGCCGGGCTGGAACGTCACCAACACCGGGCTCGTGCTCGCCGGCGAGCCGGCCGGGCCGCTTCGTGTCCTGCCGGCGACGCCTCCGGGCCCGGCGCCGGATGTCGACCTGTCGGGTGTGCCGGACGGCGTCGAGGCGATGGAGCTCGCCGGCGAGGTGCGCTTCCGGACACCGTTCCTCGAAGTCGGATTCCGTCTCGCCTCCGCCGGCCTGTCGTTCCTGTCGATCGACGACGACGGCACCGGGCGTCATCCCCGCTCGCTCCTCCAACTGCCTCGCTCGATGGACATCGTGCGCAGCGGCGTCTATCCGTCCGGCGTCTATCCCGTGCTGCGCGACCTGAACTCCTCGTACCTCGCCCAAGGTGTTCGGCTGTCCGGCCACGACGGCGTGCGCTCGGCCGGCTTTCTGGGCAACGACCACACGCTGACCACCGTCGTGCGGGGCGCCACCGTCCGCTACGAGCTCGAGCTCCCGGCCCACGCGTCGACGTACCGGATCACGATCGACGTCGAGCCGCGGCGAGTGACGTTCGACGTGGAGCGCACCTCGGCCGCCGAGGTGCGGGCGTGGGAGAGCTCGGCGTGGCACGTCGCGCTCGACAACCGGGTGACGCCCAGTCATGTGCTGGGTCGCATCATCCGAACGGGTGAGGCGGGACTGGTCGAGCCCCCGGCGCTCTGGCACTTCCCGCGCCATGGATGCTTCCGGGTCGAGGCAGCACGGCGACGTCCTCCTGCGCTCCGACTCGATCCGGCCGCTGGACACGAACACGTTCGAGATCAAGGTCGCCGAGCAGCCGACCGAGCTCGGCGACTACCGGCTCGCCGCCGGCACCCACCGTGGCGTCGTCACGTTCACGGTGGGCGCGCCGCACCTGGCGTCGCTCCGACCGGACACGCCGCGGGCCGTCCGCCGGATGATCGAGCGCCACGCGGTGACCGCCCTCTCGTATCGCCCCGACACGGCGACGATCTCGAACAACGGCGCGTCGATGCACTGCACCACCTCGCTCAACGACGTGTCGGCGATCGCCGAGCAGCTCGACGCGCTCCCGGGCGGCGTCCACCCGATGGAGCTCGTCGGCGACTCGCTCGAGCGGTGGCTGCACGGCGCCCCGTCGTACGGCAGCGGGCGCACCTCGCACGGACCCCACCTGCTCGAGGACGAGTACGTCCACCTCGGCGCCGACACGCTGCTCGCCCTCGCCCGGTACCTGCGATGGGCGCCCGACTCAGCGTTCTTCGACGCCAACGCCGGCGCGATCGATGCGGTGATCGACCAGATGCTGGCGCGCGACGTCGACGATGACGGGTTGGTCGAGTCGACGATCCGCCTCGGCAACTCGGGCGAGCACCAGTGGGGCACGGCGTGGTGCGACGTGCTGTCGTTCGGCTGGAAGGACGCATGGGCCAACGCCGTCCTCCACGAGGCCTGGACGGTCCTGATCGAGGTGCTCCCGCGCGTCGGACGCGAGCGGCTGGCGTCCGAGATCTCGGCCCGCGACCGTCTGCTCGTGGCCGCCTACGAGCCGACGTTCGTCGACCCCGTGTCCGGTCGCGTCGCGGGATGGCGCTCGGCCGACGGCAGCCGGCACGACCACGTCTTCCCCCTGGTCAACAGCAACGCCGTCACCAGCGGCGCGATCACCGGGCCGGTCGCGCGGCGGGCGATGGAGTCGGTGTGGGCCGAACTCGCCGCCGCCGGATTCAGCGACTGGCGCCTCGGCGTGCCGTTCAACGTCCACCGTGTTCCCGACGACGACGTCGCGGCGGTCGTGTACGGGCTGCCGCTCGGCTGCTACCTGCAGGGCGCGGCGTCGCACCATCGGTTGCGTGTGTTCGTCGAGGCTCTCGACCTGGTCGGGATGACGGCGGAGTCGGCCGCGTTGCTCGACGGTCTCGCCGCGACGATCGCCGACGACTCGTCGTTCGGCGGCATCGGAACCGGTCGTGATTGGCGGATGTGGGACGGCACGCCCAGCGGCTACGAGGGCCAGCTGGTCGAGGGCTTCTCGGTGCTCAGCTGCGGGCTGCGACGCTTCGGACGGCCTGGTTGAGGTGCGTGGAGCGCGGTGCGTTCCTCGCTGCGCCGCTTGCTAGCGTCCGCGCCATTCCGGTGAGCGACGAAGAGCGGCGATGATGCACGGGAAGGTCGGCCCGACTGAGCATGGCTGACGGTCGAAAGGGGCGTTCCTCGACCGCGCGCGGCATCGAGGGCCTGCTCTTCTGCCTGCCGCTGCTCGCCCTCGTCGGCGTGTTCGTCGTGTGGCCGATGGTCGACCTCGTGCGCATCTCCTTCTCGAAGTACGACGGCCTGACCCCGGCACGTTGGGTGGGCACCGCCAACTACCGGTTCCTGTGGAACTGGGCGGACTTCCGCCGCATCCTGCTGAACAACGCGATCCTCGTCCTCGGCGTGGCGCTCTGGGTCGTCGTGCCGTTCGTGCTGTCGATCCTCGTGTTCACGATGAAGCGAGCGAACCTGATCCGAACGATCCTGTTCATCCCGGCGATGCTCTCGCCGATCGTCGTCGGAGCGGCGTTCCGCATCGTGCTCGCCGACGACGGCCCGGTCAACGAGTCGCTGCGCACCGTCGGACTGGGCGGCGCTCGCGCCCGGCTGGCTGTCCAGCGAGCGCTTCGTGCTCATCACCGTGATCCTCGTCATCTGCTGGGCGACGATGGGCAGCGGCGTGCTCTTCTACTCGTCCGGACTCGCCGCCCTGCCGCCGTCGTACGCCGAAGCGGCCGCCCTCGACGGTGCCGGATTCCTGCGCGTCGTTCACCACATCTACCGGCCGGCGCTGCGTCCGATCACGCGGTTCTGGACGATGTTGCTCACGGTCAGCACGATCACCGGCTTCTTCCCGTGGATCTACGGCCTCACCAATGGCGGGCCCGGCGTGTCGTCGACGACGCTCGACTACGCCGTCTACGTGACGCTGAACCAGGGCGACCAGCTCGGGCGGGGCGCCGCCATCGCACTCGTCGCCGTGGTGCTGGTGCTGATCGTGCTCGCCATCCAGCAGCTCGGCCGAGTGCTCCGCGGGGATGCGGAGTGGACGTGACGACGAGCGGGCCACGATGAGCAACGTCGTGATGATGGGTCGGACGACTCGGATCGTCGCTCGCGTCGTCGTCGGGATCGCCATCGTCGCCGTGGTCGGACCGCTGCTCTGGGTGATTCGCGTCGCCCTGCGGCCACAGGCGCTGTTCGCCACCGATCCCGCCGGCATGGGCGGAGGGTTCACGTTCGGCAACCTCGCCGACGCCTGGTCGATCGGCGGCCTCGGCCACGCGTTGCGCAACTCGGCGCTCGTCGTCGTGCCGGGCGCCCTCATCGCGACCGTTCTCGCCGCTTCGGCCGGATGGGGCATCGCCGGCTACCGGTTCCGCGGTCGCGGTCTCGTCACCGGCGTGATGGTCGCGGCGATGTTCCTCCCGCTCGCCGCGCTGGTGATGCCACTGTTCGACCAGGGGATCCGCCTGCACGTGGTCGGCCACCGCTGGTGGCTCTCGTTGGTGTACGGCACGGTGTTCGCGCCGTGGGGCACGCTCTTCCTCCGCTCGGTGTTCCTGTCGGTCCCGGCCGACATCCGCGAAGCGGCGTTGATCGACGGCGCCGGCGGGCTGCGCGTGTTCGCATCGATCGTGATCCCGATCAGCAACCACGCACTGGCGACCACCTTCATCATCAACGTGTTTCTGCAGTGGAGCGAGCTGATCCTCGCCCTGCTGTTGCTGCCGAGCGCCGACACGACGATGGTGTCGGTGGCGATCGCCCAGTTCTCCACCCAGTTCCGAACCGGCGGCCCACTGACCGCAGCTGGGCTCGTCATCGGCGTGGTGCCGATCGTCGCGCTGTTCGTCGTCGGCCAGCGATGGCTGCGCGCCGGCGCGATGGCCGGCGCCGTCAAGGAGTAGCCGGCACCTTCCGGCTCGACAACCCCAAGGAGGGGACATCATGACCAACGACCGAGGAGTGACCCGGCGCCAGGTGATCAAGGGGGGCGCGGCCGGCCTAGCGGCCGCGCTGGCCGCCGGGGCGCTGCCTGGCGTCACGCGCGCCGCCGGCAACCGCGCCCCGCTCAGCATGCGAAAGGCCTCGGCACCCAGCGGTGGCAACAGCATTTCGATGTTCGGCTGGGACATCGCCGACACGACGGCCGGGCTCGGCAAGGGGTTCCAGGCCGTGAAGGACGCGTGGGAAGCCGCCACCGGGAACACCGTCACCTTCGACGGCGTGCCGTTCGAGAACTTCGTGTCGGCCGGCACAACGCGGGCGCGCGCCGGTGAGCTCGTCGGACACGGTCGAACTGCTGCCCGACCTGAACCACGCCGGGATCTTCCCGGCGCTCCAGCCGACGGCCAAGGCCGACTACGGCTCCCTCGCCGACGAGCTCAGCGGGTGGGACGCGGCGATCATCGACCTCGCTGACCCCGAGGCCTACGCCGGCGTGCCCGGCGGTGCCCAGGGCACCCTGTGGTACTACAACAAGGCGTTGTTCGAGGCGGCCGGTCTCGATCCCGACACGCCGCCCGCGACGTGGGCGGAGTTCGAGGACGGCGTGCACCAAGCTCGCCGCGGCGGGAACCACCCCGCTCGGCATGTCCGGCACCGACGGCAACCTCCTGTGGTGGGGCTGGCTGTCGTTCTCGCCGCAGTTCTTCACCACCGCCGAGGAGGTGTTGAAGGTTCGCTCGGGCGAGATCAAGCTCAACGACGAACGGTTCCTGCAGTCGCTGCAACCGATCGCGTCGACGTACGCCAAGGGCTGGTGGAACGAGGACTACGCGTCGAAGAAGTTCGCCGACATCGAGGCCGCGTTCGGCGCCGGGCGAGATGGGCATCGTCCCCGGGCTGATCACCGTCGGCGATGAACTGGAAGGCGTTCGACGGCACGCTCGGCGACGGCAACTACGGCGTGTTCCCGTCGCCGTTGGTCGACGGCGGTCTGCAGCAGGGCCAGTTCTTCAATCCCGGTCCTGCTGTACGCGATCAGCAAGGACGCCAAGGACATCGACACGTCACGCTCGTGGATCTCGGCGATCGTGTCGAAGGAAGGCCAGGAGATGATGCTCGAGCAGTCGGGGCAGTTCCCGAACCGCACCGACGTCGACGTGACGACGTTGGCCAACAGCCAGGGCGCGACCGCGATCAAGGACATCGTCGCGAAGGTCGGCGGCGTGCCCGTCGCCCAGAACCAGTTCAACTCGGCCGCGCTCGGCGCGGCGACGCAGAACATCACGAGCGCCGCCGTGTCCGGCGACCTGCAGGGGTTCCTCGACAACTTGGAGAGCCTGCAGCGCTCGTGACGGGGCCGTGATCCGTTCGAACGGGGCGTGGCCGGCCGGGGAGCTGGCCGGCCACGCCCGATGGATCGGTCGCGATCCCGCCGCGGTCGAGGAGGTGATTCCGCGCTACCCCGACGACCGGCCGGGAATCACCCTCGACCTCGGTCCGCCCGATCTCCTGCGCACGGAGCTGGACGTCCGCCCCGGCGTTCGCCGGGCGGAGGTGCTGGCGACCGCCCGCGGGCTGTTCCGGTGTTGGATCGACGGCCGACGCGTCGGTGACGACGAGCTGGCACCGGGCTGGACCGACTACCACGTCAGGGTTCCGGTGCGGCGCTACGACGTCACCGACCTCGTCGCCGCCGCGTCCGGCCGGCTGTGCTGGTCGGCGGTCGTCGCCGACGGGTGGTACTGCGGCTACGTGGGCATGGACCGGCGTCGGCAGGCCCGCTGGTACGGCACGGCTCCTTCGATCCGCGCCGCATTGCGCATCGAGTACGACGATGACGTCGACATCGTCGGGACGGACCGCACCTGGCGGCGGGCGAACGGGGCCATCCGATACGCCGATCTCCTGATGGGCGAGATGATCGACGCGACCTGTGAGCCGCCTGGTTGGCGGTCCGTCGGCTTCGACGACACCGGCTGGCCCACCGTGAGCGAGCTGGCCGACGACGACGTCGAGCTCACCGAGTCGATCGACCCGCCCGTGCGCGTCATCGACGTCCGCCCACCCACGGAGGTCTGGGCGCGTCCCGGCGGGCGCTACGTCGTCGACTTCGGCGCCAACATCGTGGGACGACTGCGGATCGACGCCGCCGGCCTGCCGGCCGGCACCCGTCTGCACCTGCGCCACGGCGAGGAGGTCGTCGACGGAGAGGTCTACACGGCCAACCTCCGAACGGCCCGAGCACACGACATCGTCGTCACGGCCGACGGGCCGGGCGACGGCCCGATCGAGCCGACGTTCACGTTCCACGGGTTCCGTTATGCCGAGCTGAGCGGCCACCCGGGGCCACCGGACGCGATCCGCGAGTCGGTGCACGCCGTCGTGCTCGCCAGCGACCTCGGTCGCGTCGGGTCGTTCGAGTGCTCCGACGAGGCCACGAACCGGCTCCACGAGAACATCATCCGCACGATCCGGGGCAACACCGTGGCCCTGCCGACCGACTGCCCGCAGCGCGACGAGCGGCTCGGCTGGATGGCGGACACACAGCTCATCGCACCCACCGTCGCCCACCTCTTCGACAGCGGCCCGTTCTTCGATCAGTGGCTCCTCGCGGTGCGCGACGGCCAATCGGCCGGCGGTGCCTTCCCCGACGTCGCCCCGAAGCTGGTGGTCGACGTCGACGGCGCACCCGGCTGGGCCGATGCCGGGGTCCTCGTCCCCTGGGCGGTGCACCGCCACGACGGCGATCTCGACCGCCTCGCTCGCCACTATCCGGCGATGGTGCGCTTCCTCGACTGGATCGAGGCCGCCAACGGCGACCTGATACGCCGCCGAGCGCTGCAGCACAACTACGGCGACTGGCTGGCCCTCGAGGCGCCCGTCGACAAAGCGCTGCTGGCCACGGCGTACTGGGCCTTCGACGTCAGGGTGATGGCCGCGATGGCGGAGGCGCTCGGCTACGCCGACGACGTCGAGCGTTGGACCGAGCTCGCCCGGCGGCTGCGGGCGGCGTTCGCCGCCGAGTTCGTGGGCGATGCCACCGACCTTCGGGTCTCCGGCCAGACCGCGCTGGCGATGGTGCTGGCGCTCGACCTGGTCCCGGCGGACCTGCGGTCGCTCTGCGCCTCTCGTCTGGTCGCCGCGATCGACGCTGCTGGTGGCGCCCTCGCCACGGGCATCCACGGGACCCGGTTCCTGCTGCCGGCCCTGTGCGACACCGGCCACGTCGACGTCGCCTACGCCTTGCTCAGCCGTCGTGACTACCCGTCGTGGCAGTACTCCATCGACCAAGGCGCGACGACCATCTGGGAGCGGTGGGACGGGTCGACGCTCGAACACGGACTCCAGACACCGGCGCTCAACTCGATGAACCACCCCGCCCTCGGCTCGGTTGCCGAGTGGATGCACGCGTACGTCGCCGGGCTGCGGCCCGCCGACGACCGGTTGGAGATCCGCCCGTACCCGGGCGGAGGAGTGTCGAGCGCGTCGAGCACGACGAACGTTCGCGGCTCGCTCGCCGGCTCGACCTGGCGCATCGACGGCAGCGAGATCGAGCTCCGATGCACCGTTCCGCCCGGCGTCGAAGCGGTCGTCTGCGTCCCGACCACCCAGGCGGGCTCGGACCGCGGTTGGGAGCCGCACGTCGCCGGTCCCGGCGAGTGGACGTTCCGCGCCCCGTGGGACGTGAGCTGGCGTCCGGGCGACGTGGGTCCCGGGCTGCTGTTCGGCACCGATCGCTGATCGGCTGCGCTGGGCGTCAGCCGCCGAGAGCCTTCCAGGTTGAAGCCGGGCATGGCTCTGATTCCGGTGTGGGGCGGGTGGGGATCGAACCCACGACCCAGGGATTATGAGTCCCCTGCTCTGACCACTGAGCTACCGCCCCGACGGTACGACGGTAGCCAGATTCGATCTGTGGAAACGGGAGTGCAGCGGATTCGAACGGCCGTCCGGTGGGCGAGAGCCTGGCGTCGCGCCAGGTCTCTCGCCCACCGGTCAGGCGCGTCGACCGAGGTCAGCTGCTCGTCGTCATCGGCATCGTCTCGGCGGTCATCGATGCAGTCGGCATCGAGCTCGCCGTTGCGCCCTCGTCCTCCTGGATCGGCGTGCCGTCCGGGGTGACCAGCCACCACACGCCACCGACGCCCTGCCCGTTGGTCTCGCCGGGTGCGGTGTCCTTGGCGAAGTAGTACAGCGGCCAGTCACCGACCTTGAGCATCGCACCGTCGGGGTGCTGTACGACGCTGAAGAGCGACGGGTCGAGCTCGTCGGCGAGTGGCGGGACGCTGTCGCTCGGCACGAACAGCGGCGGCCACGCTGCCGCGGAGTCGTCGACGCACGTCGGCTCACCGTTGGCGTCGTTGGCGAAGATGTAGAGCGCCCGGCAGTCGGCGTCGACGAGGATCGGACCGTACTCGGGCGACTCGGCGATCTGCACGAACGGTCCGCTCGCCATCGGCATCGAGGCCGCTGACGTCGATTCGACCGGCATCGACTCGGCCGACATCGACGCGGCAGGCGCCGACTGGGCGAGCGACCCGCTGGGAATCGATCCGGTCGAGTTGGCCGTGTTCACCGGCATCGTCCCGGTCGACATTCCGGTGTCCATCGGCATCGACTCGGCCGACATCGGCGCTTCCGAGCCGCTCGGCGTGAACATCGCCGTCGAACAATCGCTCGGCCCGCCGCCGGCGACTGCGGTCGAGGCGCCCGTCGTGTCGCCGCCCGCGCTCGCCGCTGTCGAATCGCCTGGCGGGGTGCTCGGCGCCGACGAGGCGACGGCCCGACCGGCACCCGACAAGGCGACGACGCTGACGCCGACCGCGAGCCAGCGTGCCGCTTTGGTCCTGTTCTCCATGAAGCCCTCCTTCACGGTCGCCGGCGATCTGCCACGCGACCGTGCGACCCCTTCCCGGTTCGGCTCCCTTTCACACGTCTCGAAGGCCGATCTGGTCACTGTCGATCTCGATGTCGGGCGATTGTGATTGATCCGTGGGT
>CAWFLK010000008.1:0-250245 GCA_963816635.1 Ilumatobacteraceae bacterium
CACCGAACTGATCATCGCCCTCGTCATCATCCTGCTGCTGTTCGGCGGCAAGAAGCTGCCCGAGATCGCCCGTGGCCTCGGACGAGCCCAGCACGAGTTCAAGGAGGGGATGCAGAACCCGGGGGCGGCAACCTCGTCGGCGTCGACCGCCTCGACCACGCCGACCGCAGCACCGTCGACCCCCGCCACGGCGTCGACGATCTCCTCCGGGGAATAACGACAGCAGTAACTTGTTCAATTGGTCACGACCGAACGGAAGGACGTGACCATGACTCGAGTTGCGATCATCACCGGCGCCTCCCAGGGCCTCGGACGGGCGCTCGCCCGTGAGCTGGCTCGACGCCACTTCTCCGTGGTCATCGACGCCAGGCGGCCCGACCGCCTCGCCGAGGCCGAGCGCGAGCTGGACGGCCTGACCGACGTCACCGCCGTGGTCGGCGATGTCGTCGACGCCGACCACCGGCGGCGTCTCGTCGAGGCCGCCGCCGAGCTCGGACCGATCGACGTGCTGGTCAACAACGCCAGCACGCTCGGAGCCGAGCCCGCTCCCGGCGCTCGCCGACATCGACCTCGACGTGCTGCGCACCACGTTCGACACCAACGTCGTGGCGCCGCTCGCGCTCGTGCAGCTCGCCGCGCCACACCTGGCGCCGAACGCCACGATCGTGAACATCACCTCGGACGCGGGCGTCGAGGCCTATCCCACCTGGGGCGGCTACGGCGCGAGCAAGGCGGCCCTCGAGCACGCCAGTCGCGTGCTCGCCGTCGAGCGCCCCGACCTGCGCGTGCTGGTGGTCGATCCCGGCGACATGCGCACCGAGATGCACCAGGATGCGTTCCCCGGCGAGGACATCTCCGACCGCCCCGAGGCTGATGACAGCGTGCCCGGGTTGATCGCGCTGATCGAGGGCGACCAACCGAGCGGTCGCTACTCGGCGAGGGAGGTGGGGTGATGCTCGACCTGCTCGACACCGTCGACCCGGCCGCGCCGAGCCTGCCGGAGCCACTCCCGCTGTCGTTCCGCCTCGACGCCGCCCACGAAGCCCACGAACCGCCCGAAGCCAGCGGCCGCTCCCGCGACGACGTCCGCCTGCTCGTGTCTCGCGGCGATCGCCTGCCGCTCCACGCCCGGTTCACCGAGCTGCCCGACCAGCTCACTGCCGGCGACCTCCTCGTGGTCAACACGTCGGCGACCGTGGCCGCCGCGCTCGACGTCGTGATCGACGAGGTGGGCGCGCTCGTGCTGCACGTGTCCAACGAACTGCCCGGCGGCGTGTGGATGGTCGAACCGCGCCGCCGCATCGCCAACGGGTCGACCGAGCCGACGCAGCTCCCGCCCCTGCCTGTCACGGCACGCCGGCCCGATGGTGCGGCGATCGTCCACCTGCTGCGGCCGGCCCCGGAGTCGACCCGCCTGTGGCTGGCGGTCACCGCCGACGGCGTCGATCTGGCCGAGACGATGGCGGCCGACGGTCGGCCGATCCGCTACTCGTACGTCCCGCGCGACTGGCCGCTCGCCGCCTACCAGACGGTGTTCGCCACCGAGCCGGGGAGCGCCGAGATGCCGAGCGTGGCGCGGCCGCTCACCGCCGAGATCGTCACCCGCCTGGTCAGCCGCGGCGTCGTCGTCGCCCCGATCGTCCTGCACACGGGCGTGTCGTCGCTCGAAGGACGAGAGCGTCCCTACCCCGAGCGCTACCGTGTGCCACGCCGCCACCGCCGGAGCTCGTGAACGCCACGCACCGCGCCGGCCGGCACGTCGTCGCCGTCGGCACCACCGTGGTGCGGGCGCTCGAGACCGTCACCGACCCCGACGGCACCACACACCCCGGTACGGGTTGGACCGACGTCGTCATCACACCGCGACGCGGGGTGCGCGCGGTCGACGGCCTGCTCACCGGCTGGCACGAGCCAGATGCCACCCACCTGGCGATGCTGGAGGCGGTGGCGGGGCGCGAAGTGCTGGTGGCCGCCTACGAGGCGGCGTTCGTGGCCGGCTACCAGTGGCACGAGTTCGGCGACAGCCACCTCCTGCTCCCCGACGACGAGCGACGCCCGTGATCGAGACCCCGGTCGTGCCGCCGGTGCCGGCCGGACGACGCGCCGTGCTGTACGCCGTGCGCCGACGCGGCGACGCCTCGGCCGAGGATGTCGCCGCCGACCTCGGCATCACCGTGTCGGGGGCCCGCCAACACCTCGCCGCCCTCGTCCAGGCCGGACTCGCCGGTGCCGGCGAAGCCGACGAGTCGCCTCGTCGCGGCCGGCCGCGCCTGGCCTACCACGTCACCGCCGCCGGCGACGCCCTGTTCCCGAAGGCCTACGGCGCCCTGACCAACGAGCTGCTCGGCTACGTCGAGGAGATCGACGCCTCCGGCGTCGACCGCCTGTTCGAGCGACGCCGCGACCAACGCGTGATCAACGCCCGCCAGCGACTCGCGGCGGGAAGCCCGCTCGGCGAGCGGGTCGCCGAGCTCACGCGCATCCTCGACGACGACGGGTATCTCGCCGAGGTCTCCACGATCGGGCCCGATCACTACCTCGTCGTCGAGCACAACTGCGCCATCGCCGCCGTCGCCAGCCGGTACGGCCAGGCGTGCACCAGCGAGATCGACTTCATCCGCACCGTCCTCCCGGACGCCACGGTGACCCGCGTCAGCCACATGGTGAGCGGCGACCGCCGCTGCGCGTACGACGTGCGCGCCCGCTGAGCGCGCTCGGCGCCCGGCGCCGACCGACGATGCTCAGCGCAGCGCCGGTTCGAGCGCCCGCGACCGGCCGGCACCGGCCAACGACACCAGCTCGGCGCGCGTCGGTCCCGACACCGGAACCGCGGTCGACGGCGCGGAGCCGGTCGACGATGTCGGCGCGCCCGGCCACCTCGACGCCGCGGGCGAGCAATGACTCGATGCTCATCGCCGCGCGAACACCTCGGGATCGGCCATCGCCTTCGACCGCAGGGCCGATGCGAACGCCCACGCCGGGTCGTCGGTGGTGTAGTCGGCGCCGGCCATCTGGGCGTCCACCTGAGCCAGCCGGTGACGCTCGACGCGCAGCGTGTCGTCGATCAGCGGCGTCACGACGGCGGCGGTCGCCGCGTCGAACGCGTGCATCAGCTCGACCGGGAGATCGGAGCCGACCGAGGCCAGCACGTCGCGCAAGCAGGAGACGTGCAGCGCGGCCATCGACGCACCGCGGCCGAGCGCCGGGCTGGTGCACGTCGATGCGTCGCCGACCGCGACCAGGCCGGTGACGATCGGCTGGCGGTCGAGCACGAGGCGTCGGCTGCGGTCGGCGATCCCGGCGATGCGGTCGATCCCGGTCACGGGTTCGGCGTCGATCCACTGGGCGACGGACGGGAACGCACCGACGACCCGTTCCCACACCTCGGCGTCGCGGCAGGTGCGCAGCGCGGTGTCACGGGCGCTGGTGAACAGCACGACCGACCAGTAGCCCGAGTCGGCAACGGCGGTGAGCGTCGACACCGAGTCGTGCTGCAGCAGGGGCGCGCCGAGCAGGTCCGGCAGCGAGCCGTCCGACGAGCGGTAGTGCCGGGCGTAGTAGACGAACGATCCGGCTGCGTGCTGCTCCGCCGGGCGCCGCCCGCCGATCGCGGCGAGGTGGTCGCCGAGCGCCGACCGTCGTCCCGATGCATCGACCACCAGGTCGGCCGCCACGATCGCGCCGCCGACGGTCGTCACGCCGGTGACATGAGGGATGCCGGCGATGAGCTCGCGCCCCGTGGTGAGCCCGCGCACGGCCGCGCCGCTGCCGGATCTCGACGCCCGGCTCGGCGGCGGCCACTCGAGCGAGCGCCGCTTCGATCATCGGGCGTCGACCGGTCACCTGGTCGAAGCGTTCGTCACCGTCGCGCCATCCACCGGTCACCCGCTCGGGCAGCGCCCGGATGCGGTTGTACCGCAATGCCCCGTCCGACTCGAGTGCGGCCACAACGTCGGGCAGGTCGTGGTCGAGGATCTCGCGGAACCGGGGAAGGAACGCGTGCGGCAGTCGGAACTGCGTCACACCGCGTCGCTCCCAGCGGTCCCACGCGTCGGTCGGAGCGGGCGGCGGCGCGGGGTCGCGCTCCAGGAGGGTCACGTGGTGACCGTCGCGGGCGAGCAGGACACTTCCGATCAGCCCGGCGACGCCGCCTCCGATCATCACGATCTTCGCCACCCGTGCCTCCTTCGTCGTCGCGATGCCACCGGCCGCCAGCGACACCCCTCACGGTGCGCTTCGTCGACCGGACCGGGCTTGGAGAACCAGCGGCGATCGGGTGGAGTTCGCATGAACGCGAGCACCTCCGTGCCAGACTTTCCCCGTGCGCCGACGCTCCCTCGTGCCAGCGCTCGCCGTGCTCGCCGCTGCCGTGCTCGTGTCGTGCGGAGACGACGACGGGGGCGCGCCGACCGGCACGCAGGTGACCTCCGTGGCGTCGCCCGCCGTCGTCGGGGGGTCGGCAGCCGCGACACCCGTCGTCGATGGGTCCGACGCGGCACCCAGCGCGTACGTCGCCGTGAGCCCGACGCCGATGCCCAGCGGGCACACCGCCGAGGTGTCGGATCCGCCCGACGACGGCGTCTACTGGGCCACCGTCGGCAGCAGCGACGACGAGGGCATCACGTTCAACCTCGTGCAGGCCTACTTCGGCGGTGACTGCGTCGCCCACTTCGGCACCGTGCCCGAGTCGTGCCTCGACGACTACGGCATCGACGACAGCACCACCGCGATCGTCACGATGCCCCTCGACACCGACGACGTGACCGTGTTGAGTGCCGGCGACACCACGGCGGCGTACCGGATCACGGGGTCCGAACTGGCCCGCCTCGTCGCCGGCCAGCCCCCGAGCGCCAATGCGCCCGCCGACTATGCGTTCGGCTTCTTCCCCTTCCTCGTGACCGTCACCGACGCAACGGTGAGCGCGGCCCACCAGGTGTTCACGCCCTGACCGCCACCGGCCGTCCCGAGAGCGGCGCCCTCGATGCCGGCGACTTCGGCGGAGTGGCTCTCCCGGTTCGAGGCGGTACTCGCCGGCGACGCCGAATCGGTCGTGCCGTGCGACGGCTGCACGGCGTGCTGCCGCTCGGCGCAGTTCGTGACGATCGGTCCCGAGGAGTCGGACGCGCTCGCCCACGTGCCGCCGGCGCTGTTGTTCCCGGCCCCGGGCGCCGCCGCGGGGACTCTGTTGCTCGGCTACGACGAGCGCGGCCACTGCCCGATGCTGGTGGACGACCGCTGTTCGATCTACGACCATCGCCCGCGGGCGTGCCGCGCCTACGACTGTCGCGTGCTGGCGGCGGCGGGCGTCGACCTCGACGACGACGGCCCCGACCCGGCCAAGGCGCCGATCGCCGAGCGCTCCCGGCGCTGGCGCTTCCGCTACGACCGACCGGCGTCGCGCGCCGCCCACGACGCCGTGCGCGCCACCGCGGTGCGGTTGCGCGAGCGCCCGGGCGCCGCCTCGCGGTCGCCCACGCAGCGCGCCGTCGCCGCCGCGGCGACCACGTCCGCCGACCTCGATCTGGTCACCCACGTTCTCGATATCGAGAACGTGGGTGACCAGATCGCCGAACGAGACGCAGAGTGACCAGATGGCGGCGGGCGCGGTCAGCCGCGGCTGGTCGCGTCGAGCATCGCCTCGGCCTGACGCACGAGGCGGTCCTCCCGCGCCGCCCACCGCCAGAGCGCCACGACGATCATCGGCAGGGTGGTCAGCATCCCGGCCGTCCACATCAGCGCCGCGGCGGTGCGCTGATCGGAGAGCGCATCGGCGGTCCCCAACCGGGCGGCGTAGGTGGGCATCAGCGGCTCGCTGGCGGACAGCAGGATCACGCCGAGCAGCGCCCCGCCCGCGGTCACCACGAACCCGGCGGCGACCCGTGCCGTGGCCGCCCGGCGACCGGCGCCGAACACCACCGCCCACAGGCCGACCGCCGTCAACAGGTAGGCGGCGTGCTCGGCCTCGTGCAACCAGCGATCGTGGAGGGCATCGTCGTAGATCGACGTCAGGTGCGTGACGTACAGCACGACCACGAACCCGAACGGTGCCACGACCACGCCGTACTGGCGCCAGGCGGCCCCGATGCGCCGCGCCGACGGCGAGTGCCGGCTCGGCGGGCGGACCGCTCGCCACAGTCGCACCGGCTGTCCGACGACCAGCAGCGGCGCGGCGATGACGATGACCAGCAGGTGCTGCACCATGTGACCGGTGAACGACTGTTCGGCCAGCGTCTCGAACACCGGGAGCGAGGCCACCAGCACGACGACCACCCCCACTGCGAAGCACCATGTGCGCCACGATCGCCAGCCGGGCACGCGCATCGCCGCCAGCCCGTAGGCGCCGACGACCACGGCGGCGAGCGCCGAGAGGGCCACGTGGTCGACGCCGGAGTGGGCGAGCAGGGCGGCCGAACCCGTCACTCGTCGACCGGCCCCGGATCGGCGTCACGGGTCAGCAGGGCGACCTGGGACGCGACGATCGCCACGCCGGCGATCGTCATCCACGAGCCGAGCGCCACGCCGAGCACGGCGGCGCTCGCGCCGAAGGCGAGAGCGAGCGGGCGCAGGCTCGCCGAGGGGTAGATGCCGACCACCCCGGTCTCGTCGGGCGCGTCGCCATCGGTGCGGTCCTCGGGACGCGGTGTGGGATCGCGTCGATAGCGACCCCACGCCCAGCCCCCGATGAGGCCGCCGAGCGCGCCGGCGAGGGCGAGCAGCGTCACCCCCACCGCCTCGCCGCCGACGGCGTTGTAGATCAGCGTGATCGCGCCGAAGTACAGCGCCACGCCGCCCCACAGGATCGCCTGCAGCTTCACCCCGCACCGCCGTCGTCGCGGGGCGCCGCCCGTGCGGCGAGCGCGGCGCCGACCGCCGGTGGCGCGACGTCGGGGTGCCGGCTCCATCGCAGGTCGAACACCGGTCGCTCGGAGCGGATGGGTGGCAGCCACGTGAAGTTGTGCACCGGTGGCGGCGACGTGGTGGCCCACTCGAGCGAGTTCGCCTCCCAGGGGTCGGCGCCCACGGTCGCCGGCGAGCGCAGCGACTTGACGATGGCGACGAAGAACGGAACGAACGACGCCACCAGCACCACGTACCCGATCGACGCGACCTGGTTGAGCCCCTCCAGCCGCTGGCCCGCCGGGTAGTCACCGACCCGCGCGCGGCATGCCGCGGCGGCCCAGGATGTGCATCACGAAGAACGTCATGTTGAACCCGACGAACAGCAGCCAGAAGTGCCACTGGGCGAGCCGCGGCGACAGCATCCGCCCGGTCACCTTGGGCCACCAGAAGTGGACCGCCGCGAACAGCGCGAACACCACGGTGCCGCCCATCACGTAGTGGAAGTGGGCGACCACGAAGTACGTGTCGGAGAGCTGGAAGTCGAGCGTCGGCGACGCCAGCATCACGCCGGTGAGCCCGCCGGCGACGAACGTGACGAGGAAGCCGAGGGCGAACAGCATCGGCGGATCGAATCGCAGTGAGCCACCCCACATCGTGCCGATCCAGTTGAACACCTTGACGCCGGTGGGCACGGCGATCAGCAGCGACGTGGCGGCGAAGAACGGCAGCACGACCTGCCCGGTCACGAACATGTGGTGCGCCCACACCGACGTCGACAGCGCCGTGATGGCGAGCGACGCCAGGATCAGTCCGCGGTACCCGAAGATCGGCCGGCGCGAGAACACCGGGAAGATCTCGGTGACCACCCCGAAGAACGGCAGCGCGACGATGTACACCTCGGGGTGGCCGAAGAACCAGAACAGGTGCTGGAACAGGATCGGGGACCCGCCGTCGGTCGGGTCGTAGAAGTGCGTCCCGAACCGCCGATCGGACTCGAGCATGATCAGCGCGCCGGTGAGCACGGGGAACGCCACGAGCACCATCGTGCTGGTGAGGAACAGGTTCCACGTGAGGATCGGCATGCGGAACATCGTCATGCCGGGGGCGCGCAGCATCGTCACCGACGTGATGATGTTGACCGCGCCGAGCGTGCCCGACGTGCCGGTGAGGATGATCGCCACGATCCACATGTCGGCGCCGAGCCCCGGCGAACCGGTGGGGCCCGACAGCGGTGGATAGGCGGTCCAGCCGAACGCGGCCGCACCGCCGTCGGTGAGGAAGCCGAGCAGCATGATCACGCCACCGAACAGGTAGAGCCAGTACGACAACGCGTTGAGGCGCGGGAACGCCAGGTCCGGCGCGCCGATCTGCAGTGGGATGAGGTAGTTGGCGAGGGCGAACCCGAACGGCACGGCGAACAGGAACACCATCACGCTGCCGTGGATCGTGAACACGCTGTTGTACGTCTGCTCGTCGACGATCTGCATCCCCGGCTCGGCGAGCTCGGCGCGGATGATGCCGGCGAGCGCTCCGCCGATGAGCAGGAACACCCCGGCGGTGACGGCGTAGGCGACGCCGATCGCCTTGTGGTCGGTGGTGGTGAGCCAGCCGAGCAACGTGCGCGGCAGGCCGCGCTCGTGGTGGACGCCATCGTCGTGCTCGGCGAGCACGTCGTCGACACGCAGCGGCTGCGGAAGCTCTTCGACGACGCTCATCCGCCGCTCCACGCGTCGAACTGGTCGGGCGGCACGATCGCCACGGAGAAGCGCATCGCTTGGTGCTCGAGGCCGCAGAACTCGGCGCACACACCGACGTTCTCGTACACGCCCGTCCGATCGTCGACGTCGACCTGGAACGACGTGTGCTGATCGGGGAAGGCGTCGCGCTTGAAGCGGAAGCCCGGGATCCAGAACGAGTGGATGACGTCGCTGGAGGTGACGTCGAAGCGCACCTTCTCCCCGGCCGGCAGCACGAGGGTCGGGATCGTGCCGTTGCCGGTCGCCACGGTCACCCCCGTGTCCGGGTAGTGGAAGCGCCAACCCCACTGGAAGCCGGTCACCTCGACCACCACGTCCGGATCGTCGTCGACCTTGTCGAGCGCCCGCACCGACACGAACGTCACCGAGAACAGCCCGACCACGATGAGCAACGGGATCGCCGTGTAGGCGAGCTCCATCGGGATGTTCTCGCGCACCTGACGGGGAAGGCGGTCGTCGCGGCGCCGGAAGCGCACGACGACGTAGCCGATGAGCACGGCGACGAAGGCGCCGACGAGCACGGCGATCAGCAAGAAGCCGTTCCAGATGCGGTCGATGTCGTGGGCCTGCTCGGTGAGCGGCGTGGTGGCCGCGATCACGGCTGCACCGGTTCCAGCGGACCGGACGGTTCGGGTGACCGTGGTGGGTCGGGCTCGTCTCGATCCGCCGCCTCGTACCCGCCGTCGGGGAGGCGGGCGATCGCACCGGCGCGCTCGGTGCGCTCGGGCGCCGGCCGCGAGCGGAGCTCCTGGCAGACCCGGTAGGTGACGTAGCCGACGATCGGCGGGGCGACGACGGCGGCGATCTGCAGGACCGCGGTGATCCTGCCGATCGAGATGTCGAACGTGCCGGCGATCACGTCCTGCGACCCCCCGAGGAACAGCACGGCCACGAACGTGATCGCGGCCGCACCGGCGGCGGTGCGACCGGGACGGTCGCGTGGCCGGTCGAGGAGGTGATGCTCGGCGGTGTCGCCGGTCAGCCGGCGCTCGATCCACGGCACCAGGAACAGCCCGCCGAAGATCAGGCCCGGGATCAGCATCGCCGAGAAGACCAGGTTGTTGATCATGAACCGACCGATGCGGATCTCCAGCGGCGGGAACAGGCGCAGCGAACCCTCGAGGAAGCCGATGTACCAGTCCGGCTGTGAGTACGACGTGGCCGCCGCCGAGTCGTACGGGCCGTACAGCCACACGTCGTTGACGTGGAACAGCGTGCCCATCGCCGCCATCACGCCGGCGACGAGGAACAGCAGGCCGACCGACTTCATCGCGAACGCCGGCCACACCCGCTCCCCGACGACGTTGGTGTTGGTCTGCAGCCGCCCGGCGAACTGGGTGTGCTTCTGGCGCCACACCAGGGCGAGGTGGACGCCGAGCAGGGCGAAGATCAGCCCCGGGATCAGCATGATGTGCACCGGGTACAAGCGCCCGATGATGTCCCGGCCCGGCCATTCGCCCCCGAACAGCAGGTAGGCGGCGCGCTCGCCGACGAAGGGGATCGCCAGCACGATGGCATTGGTGATCCGCAGGCCGGTGCCCGACAGCAGATCGTCGGGCAGCGAGTAGCCGGTGAAGCCGGCGGCGAGGGCGAGCAGCAGCAGCAGCAACCCGACGATCCAGTTGAGCTCGCGGGGCCGGCGGAACGCCCCGGTGAAGAAGACCCGGGCGAGGTGCAGGGCGATGGCGCCCACGAACACGAGCGCCGCCCAGTGGTGCATCTGGCGGATGAGCAGGCCGCCCTTCACACCGAACGAGATGCGCAACACCGAGTCGTAGGCCGCCGACACCTCGGCGCCTCGGAGCGGGCGGTAGGAGCCGTCGTACACGACGCGGCGCTGCGAGCCTTCGTAGAACAAGGTGAGGTAGATGCCCGTCACGACGAGCACGACGAAGCAATACAGCGCCACCTCGCCCCACAGGAACGAGAAGTGGTTCGGGAAGACCTTGCGCAGGCCCTTCTTCACGAACGAGCCGGCGCCCAGGCGACCGGTCACCGAGTCGACGTAGCGCTCCACCGGGCCGCGCCGATGGGCGGTCTCCCCGGTCACCTCACTCATGCTTCGTCCCAGGTGAGCGGGCCGACCGGTCGGTCGAAGTCGCCGCGTGCGACGAGGAAGCCCTCGCCGTCGACGTCGAGGCCGAGTTGCGGGAGCGAGCGGGTGGCCGGACCACCCTGGGGCCGAGCCCCGTCGGCGGGGTCGAACGCCGACTGGTGGCACGGGCAGACCAACTGGACCAGCGTGTCCGGCGGCCGCACGTCGATGCCGAGCAACCCGACCGAGCAGCCGGCGTGGGTGCAGATCTTGGAGTAGGCGACCCAACCGTCGAGGGCGCCGGCGTCGATCGTGTCCTGGGTGAGATCGGCCGGGGGAAGCCGCAGCAGCACGACCTGGGAGTCGTCGGCGCCGATGTGTCCGTCGGGGAACACGGTCACCAACTCGCCCGGTGGAGCGTCGGCAACGGCGATCGGTGACCCGGCCGCGGTCACGAGCCGGGCGCCGGCCCGCCACGCGGTGCGCCCCAGCTCGCCCCGCGGCTTGGGCCCGAGAGATCCGATCGGACCGATGAAGCCGATGACCATGCTGACGAAGGCGCCGCCGGACAACCCGAGGAGGAGCTTGCGGCGTCCGAACGTCCGCGTCGTCATGTCGATCTCGTCGCGCAGGTCCTGACGTTCGGCGGCCGTGGTGACGAGCGGTTCGCGCTCCTGAATCGTGTGCTCGTCGAGATCGAGGTACTTGGCCCAGGCGACGAGTCCGAAACCGATCCCGCCGAGCGCGGCGGCGAGACCGAGCCCGAGCATGTCACCGGTGTTCTCGGTGCCGTAGCCGACGGCCGCGACGATGCCGCCGGCGATGGCGACGACGAACGCCACGACGGCGGCGCGGTAGGCCCGCTGGTTCACGCCCCACCACCGTGCACCGGGGCGCTCGGGGGCGAACCGAGGTCGGATCCGTCGACGGCGTCGACGGCGCGCTGGTCGCGGCCCTCGTGCGGCCGGCCGATCCAACGGGTGAGGGCGATGATCGGCAGCAGGGCGAGCAGCCAGGCGGCCAGCCCTTCGGCGACCGGTCCGGCACCACCGAAGGCGTCGACGCCGGCGGCGTGCCGGCGCTGGAGGTCGTCGACGTACTTGGCGACGTCATCGATGTCCTGGGCGTCGAGCGAGCTGAACACCGGCATCGCGCCGGGGCCGACGAGGATCGCCTGACCGACCTGGGTCGGGGTGGCGTCCATCAGCGACGGCGCCTCGCGGCCGCCGCCGATCGCGGCCCCCGAGCCGGAGGCCACATGACAGGCGGCGCAGTTGAGGCGGTAGATCTCGCCGCCGGCGACGAGATCGCCGCGGGCGATGTCGACGTCGGGGATGTCGGGACCGGTGCCGAACGCCCCGGCGTAGGCGACGAGGGCGCGGATCTGGGCCTCGTTGAACTGGACCGGACCGCGGCGCGCCTCCATGTCGGGGTCGGCGATCGGCATCCGCCCGGTGCGCAGGACGAAGTCGACCGCCGCCCGACCCTCCGGGGCGAGCGACGGGCCGAGGCCCTCGACACCCTGACCGTCGACGCCGTGGCAGCTCGCACAGTGGTCGCCGTAGAGCTGGGCACCGAGGTCGCCGGCCGAGTCGCCATCGTTCACGGCGGTGCCCGTGCCGGCGCCGAACAACGTGAACAGGGCGACGGCACCGGCTGCCGACATCGCCGCGAACGGAGCCAGCGTGAGCAGGCGGCGTCGCGGCGATCGGCTCATTGCAGCAGCCAGATCGTCGAGAAGACGAACAGCCAGAGGACGTCGACGAGGTGCCAGAACAGGGAGATGCCGTTGGTCCAGGTGGCCATCGCCTCGAACGAGCGGGCACGCGTCGCGCGGACGTACAGCAGCGCCAGCGCGCCCAGACCGACGGTCACGTGGACCGCGTGCAGCCCGGTCAGCAACCAGAAGATCGATCCGTAGGTGTGGTCGGAGGCGCCGAAGTCGAGGGTGCTGTACTCGGCGAGCTGGTTGCCGAGGAACACCGCACCGAGGGCGATGGTGACGAGGAGCCACGGCCGGGCCTGGCTGGACCCGCGCGCTCCGAGGTGCTCGAAGCGCACCAGCGTGAACGACGAGGCGACCAGCGCGGCGGTCGCCAGCGCGGCGCGCGCCACGTCGAGATCGACGCCGTCGGGTGGCCACGGGGGGTTGTTCTCGCGGAGCAGGAAGTAGGCCGCGAAGAACGGGGCGAACAGCATGATGTCCGAGGCGAGGAAGACCACGACGCCGAACTGGGTGGCGGCGACCTGCTGACGCGGAACGGTGCGGGCGAGTTGACGATCCGCTGGCTGAGCCAACCCGGTCATCGACAGGTGTCTAGCACACGGCCGCCGGAACCGGGCGGTGGCGACGGCGGTCGGCCGTGGCAGGCTGAAGGCATGTGCCGCAACATCAGGACGCTCCACAACTTCGAGCCGCCGGCGACGCACGAGGAGATCCAGGCGTCGGCGCTGCAGTACGTGCGCAAGGTCAGCGGGATGACCAAGCCGTCAGCAGCGAACCGCGCCGCCTTCGACGAGGCGGTGGCGGCGGTCGCCGAGGTGACCCACACGCTGCTGCACGCCCTCGAGATCCACGGTCACCCCAAGAACCGCGAGGTCGAGGCGGCCAAGGCCCGCGCCCGCTCCGCCGAGCGCTACGCCACCGCCGGCTGACCCGCCTCCGCCGCAATCTGGTCACTCTCCGTCTCAAACGACCGATCTGGTCACCCACGTTCTCGATATCGAGAAGGATGGGTGACCAGATCGGCCGATCGGCGAGGTCGCTGATCAGTCCGGTACGCAGACCTGATTGCTCGGCGGGCTGATGCGGCCGGCTTCGTCGAGCGCCTGGACCGAGTAGCACACCGTCTGCGACGCCGGGAACGACACCGTACAGAGGTCGTCCAAAGGCGAGCAGGCGCCGTCTGAACCCGCTGCCGGCTGCGCGGTCAGCTCGTAGCCGGCGACTGCGCCGGCCGGCGTGACCTGAAGCGTCCAGTCACACCGGTCCGCCGCGCACCCACCACTGGCGAACGACGACAACCTCGGAGCGCCCGGCGGTGGATCCGTCCGTGGTCGACGTGGTACTGGTGGACGTGGTCGTCGTCGGCACCACCGACGTGGTGGTCGTGGTGGTGGTGGACGACGTGGTGGTTGTCGTCGGCACCACCGACGTCGTGGTCGTCGTCGTGGTGGTGCTGGACGTCGTCGTGGTGGTGGTGCTCGACGACGTGGTGGTCGTCGGCACTACCGACGTCGTGGTGGTCGTCGGAAGCACGGTCGTCGTCGTGGACGTCGGCTCCGTCGTCGTCGTGGTCGGCGGCTCCGTCGTCGTCGTGGTCGGCGGCACCGTCGTCGTCGTGGTCGGCGGCACCGTCGTCGTCGGTCGGCGGCTCCGTCGTCGTCGTCGGCGGCACCGTCGTCGTCGTCGGCGGCTCGGTCGTCGTCGTCGGTCGGCGGCAGCGTCGTCGTCGTCCGCGGCACCGTCGTCGTCGGGCTCCGTCGTCGTCGTCGGCGGCAGCGTCGTCGTCGTCGCGCGGCACCGTCGTCGTCGCGGCTCCGTCGTCGTCGTCGGCGGCAGCGTCGTCGTCGTCGCGGCACCGTCGTGTCGGGCTCCGTCGTCGTCGTCGGCGGCAGCGTCGTCGTCGTCCGCGGCACCGTCGTGTCGGGCTCCGTCGTCGTCGTCGGCGGCAGCGTCGTCGTCGTCGCGGCACCGTCGTGTCGGGCTCCGTCGTCGTCGTCGGCGGCGGCGTCGTCGTCGTCGCGGCACCGTCGTGTCGGGCTCCGTCGTCGTCGTCGGTGGCGGCGTCGTCGTCGTCGGCACCGTCGTCGTCGCGGCTCCGTCGTCGTCGTCGTCGGCGTCGGTCGTCGTCGTCGTCGCGGCACCGTCGTCGTCGGGCTCCGTCGTCGTCGTCGCGCGGCACCGTCGTCGTCGGGCTCCGTCGTCGTCGTCGTCGCGGCACCGTCGTCGTCGTCGTCCGGCTCGTCGTCGTCGGTCGTCGTCGGCTCCGTCGTCGTCGTCGTGTCCGCCACGGTCGTCGTCGGCTCGGTCGGCGGCGTGCGCACGGCGGTCGTCGTCGGCTCGGTGGGCTCCGTCGACGGCACGGTCGTGTCCGCCACCGTCGTCGTCGTCTCGGGCTCGGTCGTCGTCGTCGTCTCGGGCTCGGTCGTCGTCGTGTCCGGCTCGCGTCGTCGTCGTCGTCGGGCTCGGTCGTCGTCGTGTCCGGCTCGGTCGTCGTCGTCTCGGGCTCGGTCGTCGTCGTGTCCGGCTCGGTCGAGTCGGGCACGTCCGTCGAGTCGGGCAGCGAGCCATCCGGCAACGAGTCGGTCGGCTGGGTGGTCGTGACGTCGACCACCGTGGTCGACGGGATCGTGTCGGGCAGCGTCGTGGTGGTGTCGGGCACCGTCGTGGTGGTCGTGGTGTCCTCGACGGTGGTCGTCGTGCCGACGTCCGGCGCGTCGGTCGTGGTGGGCACCACGGGGGCGGGCAGGCTGGAGGTGGTCGAGCTCGTGGTCGGAGCGGGCGACGTCGTCGTCGACGACGAGCTCGTCGAGGTGGGCGGAATCGTGGTGGTCGTGGTCGTGGTCGTCGTGGTGGTCGGTCGTGGTCGAGGGGGCGGTCGCCACCGTGGCCTCGGCCATGTTGGTGTCGCCCGGCGCGACTCCGCCGACGACGCCATCGCCCTGGCCTCCGCCACCGTTGGCGCCGTCGCCGGCCCGAGCGCCGCCGGTGCTGTCGTCCACCACGGCGGCCTCGCCGGGCTCGGCCCCGGCCACCGAGACCGACGGCGTGCGACCGGCGTCGTCGTTGAAGCGCTGCATGCCGACGACCACGACGATCACGGCGGCGGCGACCGCCGCGGCCGTCGCCGTGCTCATCAGCGCCATCCGCGACCGCGACGCCGCACGCCGCATCGCCGACAGCGGCATGCCCGCGCCGTGGGAGCCGACGGCCACGAGCCCGGCGGCCATCCCGGACACACCGGCCGCCACCCGTCCGCGCAGCGCCGGCGGCGGATGGATCTGGTTCACCGTGTTCAGCGCGGCCACCACGGCGGCCGCCTCGACGCCGGACTGCACCCGTGCGGCCAAGCCACCCGGCACCGGCTCGGAGTCCACCGCGCCGTGGAACATCGCCGACAGGTTCTCGCCGAACGGTGGGCGCTGGAAGGGGGTGACGTCGTCGTTCACGTCTCCACCCCCATCAGCTCGCGCATGCGGGCCAGCCCGAGCGACACCTGCGACTTCGCCGTGCCGACGGACACGCCGACCGCCGCGGCGATGCGGTCGTAGGGCAGATCCTCGTAGAACCGCAACACCACGGCCGTGCGCTGGCCGACCGGAAGCTTCTGCAGCAGGGCGAACGTCGCGTCGCTGTCGACCACGTGTTCCTCGGTGCCTCTCGACCCGCGCCCATCGGCCGTCTCGCGCCGGAGGTAGCGGTTGGCGACCTGCTGACGGCGGGCCTGGCCGATGACGTGGTTGACCAACGTCTGGCGGGCGTACGGGAAGAACTGCTCCACGCGACCCTCGGCCCACGCCGTGTGGACCTTGATGAAGGCCTCGGCGGTGGCGTCCTCGGCGGCCGCCCGGTCACCGTGGCAGAGCAGGAGGGCGACGCGGTACAGGTGCTCGTGATGTTCGTCGTACAGGGGCGCGAACTGATCCCATGCGGACCCACGTTCTGCTGCTGCGGTTTGCGCGCTTGCTGTCACTGGACGTCCTGGCGGAAGACAACCCTCGTTATGGAGACGCGCGACGAGGGCGGAAGGTTGAGGCAAGAGTCTTCAGGATTTTTCAGATTTTTTCGTGTCCGTCTCAACCTTTCTGTCGGGCCGTACGTCTCTCTCCATACAAGGGCGGGAACCCCGACCACAGCGGCCGCCGATCGGCGGAACGGCGCCGTGTGGTCGACCGGCGTGAACGACCGGGTCGTGTGGCGAAGAGCCGACGGCCCGGTCGGCCGGTTGTCTGCGTCGTCAATCCATCCGCTTGCGGCGAGCCGCAGCGTAGAGGATGATTCCGGCGGCGACGGCAAGGTTCAGCGAGCTCGCCGACCCCAGCATCGGGATGCGCACGTCGACGTCGCCGGCGGCGAGCACGTCCGGCGCCAGCCCCGCCCCCTCGTTCCCGAGCAGCACGACCGCGGGGAGCTCCACGGCGACATCGTCGAGCACCGAGTGCGCCCGGGCCGACGTGGTGACCACCGACAGGTGGGCCGCCCTGGCCCACGACAGCAGGTCGGCGATGGCGGCCGCGTGCACCACCGGCACGGCGAACAGCGAGCCCATGCTCGCCTTGACGGCGCTCGGCGAGTACGGGTCGGCGCTCGGCCCGACCACCACGACGCCGTCGATGCCCAGCGAGTCGGCGGTGCGCACGATCGTGCCGAGGTTTCCCGGGTTGGCCACCTCGTGGAGGGCGACGAACAGCGACCGCTCGCCCACGACGAGCTGCTCGAGCGGGCGTTCGTCGATGGCGACGATCGCGGCCACACCGGTGGGGCCCTCGCGGTCGGACAGGCGCGTGAACAGTTCGGCCGTCAGGTGCACGACGGGCACCTGAGCGTCGAGCGCGGCCTGGACCGTCGCCGCGGCCCCCGGACCGGTGAGCAGCTCCGGTGCGACGATCAGCACCTCGACCGGCGCGCCGGATCGCAGCGCCCGCTCCACCGGCTGCACCCCTTCCACCACGAACGCCCGCTCGCGGACGCGGTGCTTGCGGTCGGCGAGGCGCCGGATGCGCTTGACCAGCGGGTTGGAGGCACTCTGAACGACGACCGGCGCGGGAGGCACGCCGACCAGGATGGCATCGATCGCTCCGACGACGGGTCGTACGCTGGACGGGATGGGCAACGCCGGTGGGTGCGGGTGACGAGGAGCGGCCAGCGTCACGCCCACAGCGAGGTGCACGCGTCGCATCGCATCGGGTGGTTGCGCGCCGCCGTCCTCGGTGCGAACGACGGGATCGTGTCGACGGCGAGCCTGCTCGTCGGCGTCGCCGCGGCGGGCAGCTCGCGGACTGCGATCGTCACCGCCGGCGTGGCCGGACTGGTCGGCGGGGCGATGTCGATGGCGGTCGGCGAGTTCATCTCCGTCAGCGCCCAGGCCGACACCGAGCGCGCCGACATCGCCACCGAGCGGCGAGAGCTGGCCGCCGATCCGGCGAGCGAGCTGCGCGAGCTGGCCGGGATCTACGAGGGTCGCGGGCTCGACGCCGCCCTCGCCACCAAGGTGGCCGAGCAGATGATGGACCACGACGCCCTCGCCGCCCACCGTCGTGACGAGCTGGGCATCACCGAGCTGAGCGCGGCGCGCCCGATCCAGGCCGCACTGTCGTCGGCAGCCTCGTTCACGATCGGCGCGGCGGCGCCACTGCTCGCCGCGATCGTCGTCGATCGCAGTTGGCGCGTCGCGGCGATCGCCGTGACGGCGCTGGTCTGCCTGGCGGTGCTCGGCGTGGTCAGCGCCCGCGCCGGCAACGCGCCCGCCGGGCGGGCGGTCGCCCGGATCACCGTGCTCAGCACCGTGGCGATGGCCGTCACGGCGCTGATCGGCGTGCTCGTCGGCACCGTCACCTGACGACGTCAGGCCACGCCACGTGACAGCACTCTGACGTTGACATGACGTCACAGTGATGTCATACTGACGTCATGGACCTCGGCCCCGTTCGTCGACACCCTGCGGCGGGACCTGCTCGCCGCCGTCGACACGTCCGACCCCGAACGGGCGGCGCTCGCCGAACGGCTGATCGCCGGCCTCGACGCCGCCGTCCGCTTGGCGATGATCGACGTGCTCGCGGCGGCTGCCGAGGAGCTCACCGCCGACCTCGCCCCCGGCTCGGTCGAGCTGCGCCTGCGCGGCCGCGAGCCCCAGTTCGTGGTGACCGCGGCTGCGCCACCGGAACCACCCGCCCCTCCCCCGCCACCGTCACCACCCGGCGTCGAAGGCGACGACGCCACGACCGCCCGGATCTCTCTGCGCCTGCCCGATTCGCTCAAGGCCCGCATCGAGGCCGCCGCGGCCGCCCGCGGGATCTCGGTCAACTCGTGGCTCGTCGGCGCCCTGCTCGATGCGGTCGACGAGTGGGTTCGCGGTGGACGGGCCGACGCCCCCCGCCGGACCAGAGGCCCCGGCACCCGAATGTCCGGCTGGGTTCGCTGAGCGGACCCAGCTCTCCAGCCCCGAGGAGCACCTGATGCAGTACACGACACCTGGACCCACCGCGCTCACCGTCCGGTTCGCCAGCGGCGACCTGCGCGTCGAGGCCGCCGATCGGCCCGACGTCGAGATCGCCGTCGAGCCGTACGGTTCGAGCTCGGCCGACCGCGAGCTCGCCGACGCCACGGTGGTCGAACAGGTCGGCAACGAGATCCGGATCATCGCGCCCGACAGCAAAGGCTGGCTGCGCCGATCGGCGAGCCTGCGGGTGCGGGCCAGCGTGCCGACCGGGACCTCGACGCGCATCGCCGTCGAGTCGGCCGACGTCGCGCTCACCGGGACGCTCGGTGCGCTCGACATCACCACCGCCAGCGGCGACGTCGCAGCCGAGCGGGCGTCGTCGTTCGCCCTCGTCGCGGCGAGTGCCGACGTCGTCTGCCGCCACGTCGACGGCGACGCCTCGGTGAAGACGGCGTCGGGCGACGTGCACCTCGGTCCCGTCGGCGGCGACGGTCACCTCGCGGTCGCGTCGGGAGACCTGGAGATCGAGAGCTTCGACGGCTCGGTCGACTTCAAATCGGCCTCGGGTGACGTGAAGATCGGCCGCGTGGGACGATCGGTCACCGGGCGCACCGCCTCCGGCGACGTGCGGGTGCTCAGCGTCGGCTCGGGCACCGTGGAAGCCGACAGCGCGTCCGGTGACATCACGATCGGCATCGCCGCCGGCGTCGCTGCGTGGCTCGACCTGCAGTCGGTCAGCGGCGACGTGTCGAGCACCCTCGACGACGCCGACGCACCCGTCGCCGGCGACGCCACGGTCACCGTCAGGGCCCGCACGCTCAGCGGCGACATCCGCATCGTGCGAGCCGACTGAACGCTTCCGCCCCGATCGAACGAAAGGCACCGACCGATGAACGACTTCATCCTCACCGAGATCGCCCGCGAGTACCACGCCCGCGTCACCAAGGCCGCCGAGGTGGCACGGCTGGTCCGCGCTGCCGACGGTGACACGAGCGAACGGCGACGCACGCGCCGTCCGCGCACCCGCCCTCGGAACGGCTGACCGCGCCCTCGGCGCGCCGCGTCACGTGTCGGCGCGTCGTAGGACGCCGAGGCGGGGCGCCACCCGCGGGTCGCGCACGTGGGCGAGTGCCGTCGCCGACACCTGCTCGACCACGGCCGGCGTCTTCGCCGGGTCCATCGGGTTGCCGGACATCACGTCGATGTCGGCCGGCGTCGGCTGCACGACGACCACCTCGACGCCGCGGGCGCGCAGCGCCGCCACCTCGCCGGCGACCCACCGCCGGGCGATCTGGCGCATCGCGTAGCGCGGCGACAGTTCGGGCGTGCCACCGACCGTCGACATCGGTGCGCTGATCACCACGAGGTCGAGGCGCTGATCGACCAGCAGGTCGGCGTTCGTGGTCGAGTGCACGCCACCGTCGACGTAGCGCGCCGTGCCGATGCCCACCGGCTCGAAGTACCCCGGGATCGCACACGACGCCTGCACGGCCTGGCCGAGGCGGGCGGGTGGAGCGCCGGGCCGTCCGAACACCACCCGGGTGCCGACGTCGAGGTCGACGGCGACGATCCACAGCGGCCGGGTCGGCCATTCCGGCCCCCACAACGCGTCGTAGGGAGCGCCGAGGTGGTCGCCGGGGACGGCGCCCGGCGGTAGCACCGCCGAGAACAGCGAGCCCGGGCGTACGTTCCACGGCTCGCGCAGGGCCCGGCGCAGCCGCGCCGGCGAGGCGATCGTGCGAGCCTTGGCCGGGCGCGGTCGCGGGCGACGGTTGACGGCGGCCACCGCCGCCTCGACGCGTCGGGCGATCTCCGCCCCCGGCGCCGAGAGCGGCTCGCCGAGGGCGCGGCGGCGCATGTCGTCCGGGCCGAGACCGCTGCGCAGGCCGGCCCCGACCACCGACCCGGCCGACGTGCCGACGATGACCTCGGCCTCGCGGGCGTCCCATCCGAACGCCGTCTGCAGTGCGTGGAGGACCCCGAGGTGGAAGGCATGGCCCACGGTGCCACCAGCACCGAGGACGAGGCCGACGCGTGCGGGAGGTTCCGTGTCGCCGATCGCGTCAGCCTACGGATCACTAACCTGCCACCAGTGAGTGGAGCGAGTCGTTCGGCAGCGAGCGACGCGCACAGCGGACGGTGCGCCAGTGACGGTGCTGGTCACCGGTGGGGCCGGATACATCGGCTCGGCCACGGTGCGCCGCCTGCGCGCCGACGGCGTCGACGTCGTCGTGCTCGACACCCTCGAGCACGGAACGCGGGCGTCCATCCCCGGCGTCGAGCTGGTCGTCGCCGACATCGCCGACGTCGACGCTGTCACGTCGACGTGCAAGGAGCACGGCGTCACGCAGGCCGTCCACTTCGCCGCCTACAAGAGCGTCGGCGAGTCGATGGAGGAGCCGACGAAGTACTTCGCGCAACAACGTGGCCGGCACGGTGACGCTCGTCGACACGTTGCTCGCCAACGGCGTGACCGACCTCGTGTTCTCGTCGTCGTGCTCGGTCAACGGAACGCCCGCCACCAACCCGGTCGACGAGCGAGCACGCGGTGCACCCCGAGAGCGTCTACGCCGAGACGAAGGCGATCGTCGAACGCATCCTCGGGTGGTACGACGTCACCCGCGGGCTGCGCGCGATCAGCCTGCGCTACTTCAACGCCGCCGGCGCCTCCCCCGACGGGGCCTTCGGCGAGACGTGGGACCACAGCGCCAACCTGGTGCCGCTGACGATGAAGGCCGTCCTCGGACGACGACCCCCGCTCCAGGTGTTCGGCGACGACTACCCCACGCCGGACGGCACGTGCATCCGCGACTACATCCACGTCGACGACCTCGCCGACGCCCACCTCAAGGCGCTCGCCCACCTCGCCGGCGGGGGCGGCAGCGACACCTTCAACGTCGGCACCGGCGTCGGCAGCAGCGTGCTCGAGGTGATCCGCGCCACCGAGCGGATCTCCGAGCGACCGGTGCCCTACGAGATCGTGGCCCGCCGGCCGGGCGACCCGGTGGCCACGTTCGCCGACCCGACCCGCAGCGCGGACGTCCTCGGCTGGCGGGCCACGCGGACCCTCGACGACATCATCGCGTCGGCGTGGGCGTGGCATCACGCCCACCCGGATGGCTACCGCGACACCCGGTAGCGCCGGCGTCGACTCGCGCGCCCGCTGGGACGCCAGCGTCGTGCTCGCCGACGGCGAGACCGTGCTCGTGCGGGCGATGCGCCCGTCCGACGCACCGGCGCTCGACGCCTTCCACCGCCGCCAGTCACCCGAGAGCAACTACCGGCGCTTCTTCTCCGCCAAGCCGGTGCTCACGCCGGCCGAGCTGCGCCATTTCACCGACGTCGACATGGTCGGGCGGGCGGCGTTGTGCGTCGAGTGGCACGGCGAGTTCATCGCCTGGGCCAGCTACGAGCGCTGGCCCGGACGCGACGACGCCGACACCGCCTTCATGGTCGACGAGGCCCACCACGGCAAGGGGATCGCCACCCTGCTGCTCGAGCACCTCGCCGCCATCGCCACGTCGAACGGCATCGAGCGCTTCACGGCCGAGGTGCTCGCCGAGAACCGGGCGATGCTCAGCGTCTTCGCCCGCGCCGGGTGGCCGTTGCAGCGCACGTACGAGAGTGGGGTCATCGAGGTCGACTTCCCGATCGCGTCGACCCACGAGTACCTCGACTCGCTCGCCGAGCGCGAGCACCGCGCCGACAGCCGGGCGATGGCGCGGCTGCTCCTCCCCCGTTCGATCGCCGTCGTCGGGGCATCGGACCGTCCCGACACCGTCGGTTCCGTGCTGTGGCGCAACATCACCCGCACCGCCAACGTGCCGGTGCACGCGGTCAACCCGAACCGCACGACGATCCGCAGCGTCGATCGTGATGGCGCGGCGCGGTCCGACCCGGTCTGGCCGACCGTCGCCGCCGTCCCCGACGACGTGTGGCTGGCGGTCGTCGCCGTGCCCGCCGCCGCCCTCGACGCCACGCTCGACGACTGCATCGCCGCCCACGTTCGCGGCGCCGTGATCGTGACCGCCGTCGACGGCGAGGAAAGCCCGACCGTCGATGTCGACGAGCCTGGTCGCCCGCGCCCGACGCCACGGCGTGCGCATCATCGGCCCGTCGAGCATGGGCGTCGCCACGTCGCACCGCGAGATCGGCCTCGAGGCGGCGCTGGTGCCGGTGGAGCTGTCGCCCGGCAGCATCGCCATCGTGATGCAGTCGGGCTCGCTCGGCGCCTCGCTCCTGCGGCTCGCCCAGCGCCTCGACATGGGCCTGTCGTGGTTCGTGTCGCTCGGCGACCGCTCCGACGTGTCGGGCAACGACCTCTTGCAGTTCTGGGACGACGACGACTCGACCAACGTCATCGCGATGTACAACGAGACCCTCGGCAACACCCATCGCTTCGCTCGCATCGCCCGACGGGTCTCGCTGCGCCGACCGATCGTCGCGGTGCGCACGGGCGCCGCCGCCATCGCCCCCTCCGGTGGTGCGCTGTACCAGCACTCCGGGCTCATCGAGGTGCCGAGCGTGACGGCGATGCTCGACACCGCCCGCGTGCTGGCCACGCAACCGCTGCTGCGCGGTCGACGCGTGGCGGTCGTGTCCAACTCGCGAAGCCCGGCCACGGCTCGCCGCAGCTGCGCTCGACGTCGCCGGTCTGCAGGTGGCCACGGCGCCGGTGACCCTCGACTGGACCGCCACGTCGGAGGACTACCGCACGGCGATCGCCGCGGCGGTCGCATCCGACGACGTCGACGGCGTGCTCGTCATCCACGCCCCGCCGATCCATGACGCCGTGGGTGCGCCGGTGGACGCCATCGACGAGGCGTCCGGCGAGCGGCACCAAACCGGTGGTGGCCGTGCTGCTCGGATCGGTCGACGGGCCGATCCGGCGCGGCTCGAGGGTGCCGGCGTTCTCGTTCCCCGAGCCCGCCGCGGCGGTGCTCGGGCGCTCCTACGTGTACGCCCGATGGCTCGACAGCGAGGCTCCGGCCGCCGCCGGCCGCCCACCACGACGTCGACGTCGACGGCGTGAACGTCGTGCTCTCCGCCGCGGCGATGCGCGACCGCGTTCGTCTCGACGCCGAGCAGACCGCGTTCGTGCTCGGTGCGTACGGCATCGCCGTGCCGCCCACGCGGCTGGTGGTCGCCGACGACGCCGTGCCGGCGGCCGATGCGGTCGGCTACCCGGTCGCCGTGAAGGCGTTGCACCGTCACGTCGGCCGCTCGCTCCAGGCCGGCGTCGCCCTCGACCTCGCCGACCCCGGTTCGGTCGCCGCAGCGGTCGCGGCGATGCACCGGGTGCTCGGCGAGGATGCCGAGCGCGTCGTGGTGCAGTCGATGACCGCACCCGGCCTCGACCTGCGCGTCCGCGTCACCGTCGACCCCGAGCTCGGGCCGCTCGTCGCGGTGGGGCTCGGGGGCCGGTCCGCCGACCTGCTCGCCGACGAGGCACGCCGGCTGGCGCCGCTGTCCCAGCAGAGCGCAGCGGCGCTCGTGGCGGGCTCGCGCGCCGGCGCGGCGCTCGCCGAGGCCGGCCTCGCCGACGGACACCTCGTCGACGTCGTGCTGCGCGTCGCCCAGCTCGCCGCCGATCACCACCACGTCATCGGCATCGACCTCAACCCCGCCATCGTCACCGGCGACGGCTGCGTCGTGACCGATGCGGTCGTCGACGTCGGCCCGGGCGAGCACGTCGACGTGGCGCCCCGGGCGCTGTAGCGCCACACTGGACCCGTGAACGCATCCCCCGACCCTGCGTCGCCGTTCAGCGTGGTGTGGGCCGAGGACCGGTCACGCTTCGAGGTGTGGGCGGACGGAGCGCCGATCGGGATCGCCGAGTACCGCATCGACCCGACCGGTACGCAGATCGACTTCACCCACACCTACGTCGACCCCGGCTCGCGAGGGACCGGAGCCGCCGAGGCGCTCGTCGAGCAGGCGGTCACGAACGCACGGGCTCGCGGTCTCGACGTGACGGCGAGCTGCTGGTACGTGCAGGAGTACCTCGACGACCACCGCTGAGGTGGGGTCAGCCGACGAGATCCTTGGCGACGCCGTACCAGAGCTCGGTCGACAGGGCGAGCGAGTCGACGTCCACCCGCTCGTCGTTGCCGTGGAAGCGCTGCCCGAACGACTCGAGCGTCATCTCCGGCGAGAACAGCGCGGCGCCGTAGGCGATCGCCCCCCGCTCGCGGTAGAAGCGGGCGTCGGTGCCACCCACCATGAGGCCGGGAAGCAGGTCGGCGCCGGGGTAGGCGGCTCGGGTGCGTGCCGCGAGCGCGTCCCACAACGGGTTGCCGGTGGCCGAGCGGGTGGGCACCGACTCCTGCAGCGTGCTCACGTCGACGCGCGAGCGGAGGTCGCCGAGCGCGGCGGCGAGGTGGCCCTCGACCTCGACGCGCGTCTCGCCGGGCAAGATGCGGATGTCGACGTCGATGTCGACGACGTCGGGGATGGTGTTGGTCTTCTGGCCGCCGTGCATGACGTTCGGCGACACGGTGGTGTGGGAGCAGGCGTGGGCGATGCGCGCCAGCCCCGGCTCGAGCGAGGCGATCGCGTCGTCGATGCGGGCCGGGTCGGTGAGTGCGGCCCGCACGTCGTCGGGCAGGCCCATCGCCTCGACCCGGGCCCGCCAGAGGTCGTCGAGCTGTGCGGCCGGCCGGTAGGCCGCCAGGCGACGCACGACCTCGGCCGCGGTGACGAGGGCGTTGTCGGAGCCGAACGGCATCGATCCGTGGCCCGGGGTGCCGTGGATGCGCAGGCGCAGCCAGCTGATCCCCTTCTCGGCCACGCTGACGGCGATGCGGCGCACGCCGTCGTGGCCCACCTGTGACCAGCCGCCGGTCTCGGTGAGCACGTAGTCGGCGCCGATGGCGTCCCAGTGGTGCTCGGCCATGTAGCGCCCACCCCAATCGCTGCCGGCCTCCTCGTCGGCGACGCCGAAGTAGATCAGCGTCCCACGCGGGCGGAAGCCCTCGTCGGCCAGTCGCCGGAACGCCACCGCCATCGACGACGTGATGTTGAGCATGTCGATGGCGCCGCGACCCCAGACCTCGGCGCGCCCGTCGGGGGCGGTCACCAGCTCGCCGGCGAAGGGATCGCGGGACCACCCGTCGAGGTTCACCGGCACCACGTCGGTGTGGCCCATGAGGCAGAG
Organism: Ilumatobacteraceae bacterium; assembly: GCA_963816635.1. Classification (GTDB taxonomy): domain Bacteria; phylum Actinomycetota; class Acidimicrobiia; order Acidimicrobiales; family Ilumatobacteraceae; genus Desertimonas. Next base: position 25,951 of record CAWFLK010000008.1, read on the forward strand.
CGAGGGCGCCGACGGGTCGGAGCCCTCGATGCGGGCGACGATCGACGTGCGCCCCGGACGCGCGTCGTAGCGGGCGACATCGAGGCCGGCGCCCTCGAGGTAGGTCTGGAGGACATCGGCGGTGCGCGCCTCCTCCCCGGAATCGGGGTGGCCGTCGTTGACGCACGCGTTGCGGATGAGGGTCTGCAGCAGCTCGACGGTCAGGGCGGTGTCGCGGTCGGTCATCGACCCGAACCTACGCGGTCGCGCTCGCTCACCGGAAGAGGTCGTGTGCCGGATCGCGCAGCACCGAGGCGATCGTCGCCGTGTCGTCGCGTTCCCAGGCGTAGCCCCGGATGACCGCGACCGGCATCCGCGACGTGTTCCCCTTCACCAATTCGGCGGCGCCGGCGAGCTCGTCGACGACGCACAACGCTTGCACGCGGAACTCGTGGCCGTGGGGGTCGAGCTGGCCGACGTAGCTGACGATCGGAGCCATGCCGGCGACACCGATGGCGACATCGGTCTGTCCCTCCCGCCACGGTCGCCCGAACGTGTCGCTGACGATGACGGCCACGTCGGCGCCGAGCTCGGCGAACCGCCGGCGCAGCCCGGCGGCCGAGGCGTCGGGGTCGCTCGGCAGCACCACCACCCGGCCGGCGGCGCCGCTCGACGACTGGTCGACGCCGCTGTTGGCGCACACGAAGCCGTGGTGCGTCTCGGTGATCAGGATCGGCCCGCTCATCCGCACGATCCGCGCCGCCTGCGCCAGCACGACCTCGACGAGGCGCGGGTCCTTGTCCCACGATTCGGCGAAGCGGACCGCGAAGGCCGACGGCACGACGCTCGCCAGCTCGACGACGGCGCCCTCGGCCTTGGACACCACCTTCGACGTCACCACCACCACGTCACCGTCGACCAGGTCGGCGCGGCCGGCGACGAGGGCGGCGAGGTCGGCCCCGGCCTCGATCTCCGGCAGGTCGTCGACGGCGGAGATCGCGAGCGCGGTCACGACTGGCACCGTAACCGGAGCCAGAATGGCCGCCATGCCCTCGCGCGCTGACAACGGTGTGTCCGACACGTTCGACCCGTCGGCGTGGACCGCCGTCGAAGGCTTCGCCTTCACCGACATCACGTACCACCGCGCCCGCGAGCAGGGAACGGTGCGCATCGCCTTCGACCGCCCCGAGGTGCGCAATGCCTTCCGCCCGCACACCGTCGACGAGCTGTACGCCGCCCTCGACCACGCCCGCATGTCACCGGACGTCGGCTGCGTGCTCCTCACCGGCAACGGGCCGTCGGCTCGCGACGGCGGGTGGGCCTTCTGCTCCGGGGGCGACCAGCGCATCCGCGGCCGCGACGGGTACCAGTACGCCAGCGGCGACACCGCCGACACCGTCGATCCGGCGCGGGCCGGAAGGTTGCACATCCTCGAGTGCCAGCGCCTGATCCGCTTCATGCCCAAGGTGGTGATGTGCGTCGTGCCGGGGTGGGCCGCGGGTGGCGGCCACAGCCTGCACGTGGTCTGCGACCTCACGATCGCCTCGGCCGAACACGGCCGCTTCAAGCAGACCGACGCGGCCGTGGCCAGCTTCGACGGCGGGTTCGGCTCGGCGTACCTGGCCCGCCAGGTGGGCCAGAAGCTGGCTCGGGAGATCTTCTTCCTCGGACGCGAGTACTCCGCCGACGACTACCTGCGCATGGGTGCGATCAACGCCGTCGTGCCCCACGCCGAGCTGGAGGCGACGGCGCTGCAGTGGGCCGCCGAGGTGAACGCCAAGAGCCCGACGGCACAGCGGATGCTGAAGTACGCCTTCAACCTGATCGACGACGGCCTGGTCGGCCAGCAGCTGTTCGCCGGCGAGGCGACCCGCCTCGCGTACGGCACCGACGAGGCGGCCGAGGGCCGCGACGCCTTCCTCGACAAGCGCGACCCCGACTGGACCGACTACCCCTACTTCTACTGACCGTCGGCCTGAGGCTGTGAGCCGGAGGCCTGTACGGTTCTCCGTACGCCGGGCTCGACACTTCGGAGCCGGTCGGATCAGGCGTCGGGGCGGGGCGGCTCGCCGAGCGGGAAGATCGACATCTCCACGTCGACGTCGCGCCAGGGACCGCCGCCGATCTCGCGCTCGCCGACGCGGTCGATCCACGCCGACACGACGCGATCGAGCTCCTCGCCGAGCTGGCCCATCTCCTCCGGCGGTGAGCTTGAGGTGGAACGACGCCTCGGCGCTGTGCTCGGTCCACTCCCGTGGCCATTGCTCGAACGTGTGGCGCCAGTGCTCGGCGCGGGCCAGCCGGAACCGCTGGAACTCGTTCACCACCAACATCGCCGCGTCGCGTGTGGCGGGGCTGTCGATGAACTTCGTCGAGTCGATCTGCAGGCCGCCGGGCACGCGCCGCCAGAACCGCTCGCGTCCGCTGCCGCGGGTCGTGTCCTCTTCGACGAAGCCGTACTTCTCGAGTTGGCGGAGGTGGTAGCTCGTCGTGCCGCTCGACTCCCCCAGCACCTCGGCGAGCTGGGTGGCCGTCGCCGGGCCGTACATGCCGAGACGGTCGCAGATCTGCACGCGCAGTGGATGGGCCAGCCCCCGCAACGATCCGGCGTCGACCTCGCGTCGCACGGCGCGCTCGACCGTTTCGGCGGCGGGCTCGGCCGGCTCGCGGCCAGCGACGTCGGCGACGTCGCTGGAGTCGCTCACTGATGGGTCTGCTCGACCAGCGCGTCGGCGCGGCGACGCAGGGCGTCGGCCCGCCGATTCAGGCGCTCGGCACGCACCTGGCGGCGCCACTGCTTGACCAGCCGACGCTGCTCGCCGTGGCGGAGCATCTCGTCGTGGCGCTCGGTCGCCATGGAACCGCTGAGGATCGTGTGCATGGGGACGACTCTACATCCGCAAAGACTTCTTTGCAAGCATTTCTTTGCATCTGTTCCTTTGCAAATGTCTCTTGGGAACGACGGCACCGGCGTCACACCCGCAGCCCCAGGTCGCGGGCGATGAGCAGGCGCTGCACCTCGCTCGTGCCCTCGCCGATCTCGAGCACCTTGGCGTCGCGGTAGTGGCGGGCGACGGCGGTCTCGTCCATGAAGCCGACGCCGCCGAGCACCTGCGTGGCGGCGCGGGTGGCGTCGATCGCCGCCTCGGTGGCGAACAGCTTGGCCGTCGCCGCCTCGGTCTTGAACGGCTTGCCGTGGTCGCGCAGCCAGGCGGCGTGATACACGAGGTGCCGCGCCGCGGCGAGCGCCACGCTCATGTCGGCGCAACGGAACGCCACCGCCTGGTTCGACCCGATCGGACGACCGAACGTGTGCCGTTCGCCGGCGTAGGCGACCGCATCGTCGAGGCAGCGTCGAAGCACCCCGACCGCGAGCGCGGCGATGGCGATGCGCCCGTCGTCGAGGATCTCGAGGAGCTGGGCGAACCCCCGGCCGCGCTCGCCGAGCAGGTGGTCGTCGGGCACGCGGCACTCGACGAACGTGAGCCCGTGCGTGTCGGACGCGTGCCAGCCCATCTTGCGATACGCCGGCTGCACCTCGAAGCCGGTCGTGCCCGCCGGCACCAGGATCGTCGAGATCTCGCCCGGCGCGGTGAGCGCGGTCACCGTCACCACCGACGTGATCGGCGTGCCGGAGTTGGTGATGAACGCCTTGGCCCCGTCGATCACCCACTCGCCGCTCGTGGCGTCGTGGGTCGCCCTGGTGCGCGTCCCACCGGCGTCGGTGCCGGCATCGGGCTCGGTCAGCCCGAACGCGCCGAGCGCTCGACCGGCGCAGAGGTCGGGCAGCCAGCGCTGCTGCTGTTCGGGCGTGCCGAAGGCGTGGATCGGGTTGGCGCCCAGGCCGACGCCGGCCTCCAGGGTGATGGCGATCGACTGGTCGACCCGGGCCAGCTCCTCGATCGCCACGCACAGCCCGGTGAGGTCACCGCCGCCACCGCCCACCGACTCGGGGAAGGGGATGCCGAACAACCCGAGCTCGCCCATCGCCAGCACGGTGGCGACGGGAAACTCGTGGGTGCGATCCCACTCGGCGGCGTGGGGCTCGATCTCGGCGTCGGCGAACTCACGCACCAGCGCGCGCAGCGCGTCGTGCTCGTCGCTCAACTCCGGCATCATCAGCGACAGGCTCCCATTTGAACCAGCGCAGCGCAACGAGCGCGCCGAACACGCCCCACGCCGCAACGACGGCGAGGTGGCCCCACTCGAACCCGGGCGCTTCGACCAGCGGGTTGAACACGGCCTGCATGCTCTGGGAGAACGGCTTCAGGGGAAAGATGTCGCCGATCACGTCGAGCCACCGCGGCGCGTCGGTGCCCAGGGGCACGAAGATGTCGGACACGAACGCCAGCGGCAGGATGATCGCGTTGGCGACGGCGGGCGCTGCCTCGGCCTTGTGGATGATCGTGGTGACGGCGAGGCCGAGCGCCGAGAACGCCGCCACCCCCACCAGGAAGGTGACGACCAGGGCCGGCAGCTTGGCGGCCTCGAGCTCGGTGCCGAAGAAGGCGACGCCGACGACGATCATGATCGCCACGCCCACGGCGGCGATGACGACCGCCGCGCCGAGGTAGCCGCCGAGGTACACCCAGTGACGCATCGGCGTGCCCCGCCAGCGCTTGAGGATGCCCTCCTGGCGCCGGATCGGGACCGTGTTGGCGAGGTTCGTGAACGTGCTCGAGACGGCGGTGAACGCGGCGAGCGACCCGACGTAGAACTGCTGCAGCGGCAACCGGCCGGCGGGCGTGTCGACGTAGGCGTCGTCGCCGGCGAACAGCGAGTTGAACAGCAGCAGCATGAGCAGCGGCAGCAGCAGCGTGAAGAACAACGCCACCGGGATGCGGACGAACTGCAGCAGCTGGGCGCGGACCTGCTGGGCGAGCAGACGGACGTCGCCGGCCCTACGCATCGCCCGCCTCGGCTCCGGCGGTGACCTCGAGGAACATGTCCTCCAACGTCGGCCGCGAGACGGTGAGACCGGCGAGGTCGTGGCCGCGCTCGAGCGCCCAGCCGGTGAGCGCGTGCAGCGTCGCCGTCGGCGTCGGCGTCGACACGGTGACCTGCCCGCCGTCGACTGCCAGCGCGGCGCCGAGGAACGACAGCTCGCCGGGACCGACGCCGTCGGGCAGCGCAAAGCGCACCGCCGTGACGCCGGCCGCCGCCGCCAGCGTGTCGGGCGTCCCCTGCGACCACGAGGCGGCCGCGCACCATCACGCCGACGCGACTTGCGAGCTGCTCCACCTCGTCGAGGTAGTGCGAGGTGAGGATGATCGTGGTGCCCTCGGCCGACAGCGCTCGGATCAGCTCCCACGACGCACGTCGGGCGGCGGGATCGAGCCCGGTCGTCGGCTCGTCGAGGAACAGCAGCTCGGGATGCCCGATGATGCCGAGGGCGAGGTCGACGCGCCGACGCTGTCCACCGGAGAGCTTCTCGATGCGCTGGTCGACGAAGGCGCCGAGGCCGACCAGCTCGACGCACTCGTCCAGCGAGCGCGGGCGGGCGTAGCTCGGCGCGTACATCGTCAGCACCTCGCGCACGGTGAGGACCCGCTCGATCCCCGACGACTGCAGCACGATGCCGATGCGGTCGTAGAACGCCCCGTCGGCCCGGCGCGGGTCGACGCCGAGCACCGAGACCTCGCCGGAGGTGGCGTGCCGGTGGCCCTCGAGGATCTCGATCGTCGTCGACTTGCCGGCCCCGTTCTCGCCGAGCAGGCCGTACACCTCGCCGGCACCGATGTCGAGCGACAGACCGTCGACGGCGGTGACCTCGGCGTAGCGCTTGACGAGACCGCGGACCTCGATGACGGCGGTCACGAGTGCACCATGTCGCGACTGCGAGCGAGCGAGCGCCAGCGAGTGAGCGGCCAACGCTGCGCAGGCGCTCACGGCGTGGCCGGGGAACGTCATGAACGGAAGCTCGCGGACGTGATCGGCAGGCCGGTGTCGTTGCGCAGGTGCTCGGCGCTCGGCGTGAAGTAGGCCATCAGCTCGGCGGCGATCTCGTCGGCCGCGGCACGGTCGGCGATGCCGCGCTCGACGAGCAACCGTGTCGTGGCGTCGACGGCACCGGCCATGTGGGCGAGCCAGTGGTCACGCTCGGCGGTACCGACCCGGAACCCGAGGTGGCGCATCCGCAGCCGCGGGTGACCGCGCTCGTCGGAGTAGGTGGTCGGCCCGCCCCAGTACTGCACGAGGAACATCGTGAGGCGATGGGTGGCCCCGGAGAAGTCGGGCGCCTCCGGGTACAGCGGGGCGAGCAGTTCGTCGCCGGCCACGTCGGCGTAGAAGGTGCTGACGAGCCGCTCGAAGAACCAGGCGCCGCCGACCCGATCGAACATCGTCACGTCCGCCCACGCTACGGTCGACTTCCGTGCCTGCGACGGAACACCACCCCTTCCTCGAGCCCGCGATCCTCGACTACATCGCGGCGCGGGCCGCGCCGCCCGACGACGTGCTGCTGGCACTCCACGACGAGACGGTCGCCGCCCTCGGCGATCGCAGCCGGATGCAGGTGAGCCCCGACGAGGGGGCGCTGCTCAGCTTGCTCACGCGGCTCGTCGGTGCTCGCAACGCCGTCGAGGTCGGCACGTTCACCGGCTACTCGTCGATCTGCATCGCCCGCGGCCTCGTCGACGAGGGCAAGCTGCTGTGCTGCGACGTGAGCGAGGAGTTCACGACGATCGCCCGGCGGGCCTGGGTCAGCGCCGGGGTGAGCGACCGCATCGAGCTGCGCCTGGCGCCGGCGATCGAGACCCTCCGGGCGCTCCCGCGCGACGAACCGATCGATCTCGCGTTCATCGACGCCGACAAGGGCGGCTACGTCGACTACTTCGAGGAGCTCGTGCCCCGCGTCCGCCCGGGCGGGCTGCTGCTCGCCGACAACACGCTGTGGTCGGGCCGCGTCGTCGAGCCGGCGGAGGAGGGCTCCGACACCGCGGCGTTGCAAGCGTTCAACGACCACGTCGCCGCCGACGCCCGCGTCGAGTCGTTCATCCTCCCCGTCCGCGACGGCCTCACCCTGATCCGCAAGCGCTGACCCGCGATTCTGGGGCGCGAATTCGTGCAGGTCTGCGCGAACTGCTTGTGGAAATCGTCGCTCCGTCGCGCAGCGAGCGAGCGAGGTCGAAACGTCTAGACGTCGAGGAAGCGGCTGGCGGCGATGCCGGCGCCGACCGCGCCGACGACCATGCCGATCACGAGCAACAGCACCATCACCTGGCCCGAGAAGCTGCTCTCGACCACCATCGAGGCGAGGCCGCTGTTCTCCGGGAAGTCGCGCACGCCGGCGGTCCAGCGGTTGTTGATGACCCAGAGCCCCGCGCACGCGCCGAGCGCGCCGAGCAGGCCCTGGATCAGTCCCTCGAGCATGAACGGGATGCGGATGAACCAGTCGGTGGCGCCGACCAGCTTCATCACCTCGATCTCGCGTCTTCGTGCGAACATCGCCGTGCGGATCGTGTTCCAGATCAGCAGCACCGCGGCGATCAGCAGAGCGATCGACAGGATGACGGTGTACAGCCCGACGAAGCCCTTGAGCTTGGAGATCACGTCGAACGTGCCCTCGTTCGTCTCGAACTGGCGGAGCTGCGGCAGGCCGCTGAGCGACGCCTGAAGGTTCTTCAGGTCGTCGACCGTGGTGTCGTCGGTCGGGAAGATCTTGTAGAGCACGGGGATGGACTCGGGCGACAGGCGGGCGAGCGTCGTCGGGTCGCCGGCGAACAGCTTCTGGGCGAGGGCGTAGGCGCAGTCGGGGTCGCAGTACTCGAAGCGGTCGATCGCCTGGGGCTGGCCGTTCAACGCCGCCTCGATCTCGGCCTGCTGGTCGGCCGAGAGCGGCTGGTTGAAGTACATGATCATCTCGGCGCCGTCCTGCCACTTCGACACCAGGTTGTCGAAGCCGTGCTGCATGAACAGCGTCAGGCCGAAGATCAGCAGCGACACCGCGGCGGTGATGATCGCCGCGACCGTGAGCGTCATGTTCCGCCGAAAGCTGGCGAGCGTCTCCCGGAGTATGTAGCTGAGGCGGGCGAGCATCAGTCGTACACCCCGCGAGCCTGGTCACGCACGATCACGCCGCGGTCGAGCTGGATGACGCGCTTGCGCATCGAGTTCACGATCCGCTGGTCGTGGGTGGCCATCAACACGGTGGTGCCGATCTGGTTGATGCGGTCGAGCAGGCGCATGATGCCCTCGCCGGTGGCGGGGTCGAGGTTGCCGGTGGGCTCGTCGGCGAGCAGGATCAGCGGGCGGTTCACGAAGGCCCGCGCCACCGACACGCGCTGCTGCTCGCCGCCCGAGAGCTGGTGCGGGAAGCGCTCCTCCTTGCCGGCGAGGCCGACGAGATCGAGCACCGCGGGCACCTGCTGGCGGATCACGTGCTTGGGCTTGCCGATCACCTCCTGGGCGAAGGCGATGTTCTCGAACACGGTCTTGTTCGACAGCAGCTTGTAGTCCTGGAAGACGTTGCCGATGTTGCGGCGCAGCTGCGGCACCCGGCCGGACGGCATGTCGATGATGTTGCGCCCGGCCACGTACACCGCCCCCGCCTCCGGACGGTCCTGGCGGTTGAGCAGGCGCAGCAGGGTCGACTTGCCGGAACCGGAGGGGCCGACGAGGAACACGAACTCGCCCTTGTTCACGTCGAACGAGGCGTCGCGCAGGGCGACGACGTCAGGCCCGTAGTGCTTTGTGACGTTTTCGAGTCGAATCATTGTCAGTCCTGTTGCGAAAGCGGCATCACGATACCCGGCACAGCGCCATCGCCCCCGTCAGCTCGACCGGAGGGCACCAGCTGGACCGTACGGTCCAGCTGGTGCCCTCCGGTTGGCAGGTCGGGCGCGCTAGTTCGCCGACGCCGTGCGACGGCGCCAGCGCAGGTAGCCCTCCATGAACGGGTCGAGGTCGCCGTCGAGCACGGCGGCGACGTTGCCCGACTCGACGTCGGTACGCAGGTCCTTGACCATCTGGTAGGGCTGCAGCACGTAGCTGCGGATCTGGCTCCCCCACCCCACCTGGGCCGCCTTGCCGCCGGCGATCGCATCCAGCTCGTCGGCCCGATCCTGCTCGATCTTCGCCGCCACCAGGGCCCGCAGGCGCCCCAACGCCCGCTCGCGGTTCTGCAGCTGGCTGCGCTCCTCCTGCGACGAGGCGACCATCCCGGTCGGTTCGTGGATCAGGCGCACCGCCGACGACGTCTTGTTGACGTGCTGGCCACCGGCCCCCGATGCGCGGAACACCTCCATGCGGATGTCGGCCTCGTTCAGCTCGACGTTCGGCGCGTCGATCACCGGCCACACCTGCACGGTGGCGAAGCTCGTCTGACGCCGGCCCTGGTTGTCGAACGGGCTGATCCGCACCAGCCGGTGCGTCCCCCGCTCGGCCGTCATCAGGCCGTAGGCGTAGCGCCCGGCGATCGTGACCTCGGCCGACATGATCCCGGCTTCGGCCCCCTCCGACACGCCGTTCAGCGAGATGGCGAACCCGCGTCGCTCCGACCACCGCTCGTACATCCGCAGCAGCATCTCGCTCCAGTCCTGGGCGTCGACACCACCGTCCTTGGCGTTGATCTGGACGATGGCGTCGGCCTCGTCGTGGGCGCCGGTGAACAAGCTGCGCAGGTCGAGTTGGTCGAGACGCGCCGAGATCGACGCGATCGCGTCGGCGATCTCCGCCTCCTGCGACTCGTCGTCGACCTCGCGGGCGAGGTCGTGGAGCACCTCGGCGTCGGACAGGCCGCCGGCGAGGGTGTCGTAGGTGGCGAGGTCGTCACGGACGTTGGCGTACTCGGCGTTCAGCGCCCGGGCGTGCTCGGCATCGTCCCAGAGGTCGGGCCGGCCCATCTCGGCCTCCAACTCCACCAGGCGGGTGCGGAGCTCGGCGACCTTCAAGTAGCCCGACGTCTCCGACAGACGCTGGGAGAGGTCACGGAGGTCGTCGGTGAAGTCACGCATAACTGGGGGCTCAGACGCTATGGGGCGACCGGATCGACCGTCCGGCCGGGATCACTGCCCGTGGCAGAGCTTGAACTTCTTGCCCGAGCCGCACGGGCACGGGGCGTTGCGCGGCGTCTTCGCCCAGTCGTCCTTCACCACCGTCTCCTGTTTGGGCACGGTCTGGGTGGCTGCGGCGCCCTGTGCACCGCGCGGCGCCTGGCGCGCCTGCTGACGGGCTTGCTGCCGATTGGCCGGCGCCGCGGCCGGCGCAGGCGCTGGCGCCACCGCCGTGGGCGACGCGGCCGCCGCGACCTGCTCGCGCTCGGCCGGCGGGGCCATGGCGGCCGCCCGGTCGAACCCGGAGCCGCCGTCGTCGTCGGACGACGTCTGGGTGAGATTGGTGACGGCCGGCGCGGCCGGCGCGGCCGGCTGCTGCTGATCCTGGCGGACCACCTGGACGTGCATCACGTAGCGCACGAAGTCCTGGGCGATGCCCTTCATCATCTTCCCGAACATCTCGAAGCCTTCGCGCTGCCACTCGACCAGCGGGTCCTTCTGACCCATCGCCCGCAGGTTGATGCCCTCCTTGAGGTAGTCCATCTCCTCGAGGTGCTCGCGCCAGCGCTGGTCGATGATGCGCAGCATCACCTGACGCTCGACTTCGCGCATCACCTTCGGGCGTGAGCTCCACCTCGCGCTGGGCGTAGTGCGCCGTGGCGTCGTCGAGCACCAGCCGGGCGATCTCCTTGGCGTTGCGGCAGGCGTCGAGCTGGTCGTCGGTGACCGACGAGGGCCAGAACGTCTTCAGCTCCGTGTGCAGGCCGTCGAGATCCCACTCGTCGTCGGCGGGGCTGGCGCAGTACGTCTCGAGCAGGGCGTCGACCGCTTCCGACAGGTACTCCATCGCCGCCGACTTGAGGTCCTCGCCTTCGAGGATCTGGTCGCGCCGCGCGTAGATGACCTTGCGCTGCTCGTTCATCACCTCGTCGTACTTGAGGACGTTCTTGCGGATCTCGGCGTTGCGCATCTCGACGGTGTTCTGCGCCCGCTCGATGGCCTTGGTGACCATCTTCGCCTCGATCGCCTCGTCGTCGGGCAGCGCCTTGTTCATCACGTAGCTCAACGCTCCGGTGGCGAACAGGCGCATCAGCTCGTCGTCGAGGCTGAGGTAGAAGCGGCTCTCGCCGGGATCGCCCTGGCGGCCGGAGCGGCCACGCAACTGGTTGTCGATGCGCCGAGACTCGTGGCGCTCGGAGCCGATCACGTAGAGGCCGCCGAGGGCGCGGACCTTGTTGCCTTCCGCCGTGCACTCCTGGCGGAACTCGACGACCAGCTCCTCGTAGCGGGCCAGGGCCGCCGCTCGGGCGGCGCGGAACTCGTCGGGCATCTGGGCGAGCGGCATCGGCAGGTCGAACTCGTCGACCAGCACGTCGGGATCGTGGCCTTCCTTGAGCACCTCGTGGCGGGCCAACCCCTCGGCGTTGCCGCCGAGGTGGATGTCGACGCCGCGGCCGGCCATGTTGGTGGCCACCGTGACCGACTGCAGGCGGCCGGCCTGGGTGACGATCATCGCCTCCCGGGTGTGCTGCTTGGCGTTGAGCACCTCGTGGGGGATGCCACGCTGGTTGAGCTGGCGCGAGAGGTACTCGCTCTTCTCCACGCTGACCGTGCCGACGAGCACCGGCTGGCCGGACTCGTAGCGCGCGGCGATGTCGTCGACCACGGCATCGAACTTGGCGACCTCACCCTTGTAGATCAGGTCGGCACCATCGGCGCGGATCACCGGCACGTTGGTGGGGATCGGCACCACGCCGAGCTCGTAGGTGTTCATCAGCTCGGCGGCCTCGGTCTGGGCCGTGCCGGTCATCCCGGCGAGCTTGTCGTACATGCGGAAGTAGTTCTGCAGCGTGATCGTGGCGAGGGTCTGGTTCTCCTCCTTGATCTTCACGCCTTCCTTGGCCTCGACGGCCTGGTGCAGACCCTCCGACCAGCGCCGGCCCTCGAGGATGCGCCCGGTGAACTCGTCGACGATCTTCACCTCACCGCCGGTGACGATGTAGTCCTTGTCCCGCTTGTACAGCTCCTTGGCCTTCAGCGCCACCGTCATCTGGTGCACCAGGTTCTGCTGCACCTCGTCGTAGAGGTTCTCGATGCCGAGCGCGGCCTCGACCTTCTCGATTCCCGGCTCGAGCGGCACGACGACCCGCTTGTCCTCCTCGACCTCGTAGTCGTCGTCGCGCTGCAGCGAGCGCACGATCGACGCGAAGCGGTAGTACAGCTTGGCGGCGTCGGCGACGCGGCCCGAGATGATCAGCGGGGTGCGCGCCTCGTCGATCAGGATCGAGTCGACCTCGTCGACGATGCAGAAGTTGTGGCCGCGCTGGGTCTTGTCGGCGAGCTTGCCGGCCATGTTGTCGCGGAGGTAGTCGAACCCCATCTCGTTGTTCGTGCCGTAGGTGATGTCGCAGCCGTACTGCTCACGCTTCTCCCCCGGCGACTCCCGGAACCCGGGGATCACGAGCCCGATGCTCAGGCCGAGGAAGCGGTGGATCTGGCCCATCCACTCCGAGTCGCGGCGCGCCAGGTAGTCGTTGACCGTGACCAGGTGCACACCCTTGCCGGAGAGCCCGTTGAGGTAGGCGGGAAGGGTCGACACCAACGTCTTGCCCTCGCCGGTCTTCATCTCGGCGATCATCCCGAAGTGCAGGGCCGCACCACCCATCAACTGGACGTCGAAGTGTCGCTGGCCGATCGTGCGGGTCGCCGCCTCGCGCACGACGGCGAACGCCTCGATGGCGACGTCGTCGAGGCCGGCGCCGTTGGCGAGGCGCTCGCGGAACTCGGTGGTCTTGGCCCGCAACTGGTCGTCGGTGAGTCGTTGGATCGCCGGTTCGAGAGCGTTGATGTCCGGCACCATCGCCTGCAGCGCCTTGACTCTCTTGCCCTCGCCAGCGCGGAGGATGCGATCGAGGATGCCCATGCGGTCGTGGAGTGTACCGGCCGTGACCGGCCGGGTCCCGGCGAGGGCCGCTCAGCCGGGGAACGTGGCGGCGCAGTAGTCCTTGGTGCCGACGGCTTGGCGGTCGGCACATGTGTCGCCGTACTGCTGGTAGGCCGAGCCGGCGGGCGCCTGCAGGTAGAGCTCGTCGCAGTCGTTCATCGCGCCCTCGTAGCAGGACTGGGCCAGGCGGTCGAGGGCGGCGTCGGTGCCGAGGCCGTCGGGGGTGCGCCCCGCCGGCGGCGTCGTGCGACCGGTGACGGCCGGCGGGTCGTACAAGTCGGGCAGCGACGGCAACGGCGGGAGCGCCGCCTGCTGGGGCGAGATCGAGGTCGGCGTCACCGTTGGACCGGTGGCGTCGCGGTGGTCACGCTGGTGCAGGATCATCGCGACGACCCCCGCGACCAGGAGCGCCGCGAGGACCACGCCGACGACGACCCGCCCGCCACGCCGTGATGTGGACGCACGGGAGCGCCGGGAGGCGGGGGCGGAGGCGGGGCACGGCCGGCCGCGGCCCGCCGGCGGACGGCGGAGGCGGCGGCGGGATGCCGGGCGGGCGCAGCGGCGGACCGACCGGAGCGGCTCGGCGCGGGTGGGATCCACCCGGACGATCCGCCGGGCGCGCGTGGCGGTGCCGCCGGTCGCGGCGGCACCGGTGGTGGGGGCGGCGGCGGAGGCGGGGCGCCGGACGAGCCGGACCAGCCGGCGGGCGGGGGCGGTGAGCCGTCGCCCACCGCTCAGCCGGGGAACGCGGCCCGACAGTACGTGAACGTGCCCTCCGGCTGGCGTCCGGCGCACGTGTCGCCGTAGGTCTCGTAGGCCGACCCGATCGGAGCCAGCTTGAACAGGCGGTCGCACGCCCCCATGTCGCCGTCGAAGCACCCCTGGGCGAGCACGTCGAGGGCGGCGTCGGCGCCGAGACCCGTCGGCGGCTGCGCCGCCGGCGGGATGCCGGACACCACCGTCGGCACCACCGTGCTGACGGTGGGTGGCACCGCCACCACGGCCGTCGTGGACGGGCCGGTCGCAGCGCCGAACGCGTCGACGCACCACACCGACGTGTTCGGCGGCTGACGGCCGGCGCACGTGTCGCCGAAGTCCTTGTACGGGGTGCCGAGCTCGGACTGGCGCCACAGGTCGTCGCACGACGCCAGGTCGCCGTCGAAGCACGCCTGGGCGAGCGCGTTCAACGCGGCGTCGTCGCCGAGACCGGTCGGTTGCAGTGTCGGCGGCGGGACGACGCCGGGCACGACCGTGGTGGCCGGCACGAGCGACGTCGGGGTCACCGTGACCGCCGGCGCGGTGGTGGGCGGCACGGCGGTGACGACCGGCGCCGTGGTGCTGGTGACCGCCGGCGCTGTGGTGGCCGGGACCGTCGCCGGCGGACCGAAGGCATCGACGCACAGCCCGCTGAACGGCGGCTGCCGGCCGGCGCACGTGTCGCCGTAGGCCTCGTAGGCCGAGTTGGCGGGCGCAGCGAAGAACAGGTTGTCGCACGCCGACATGTCACCGGCGAAGCAGGACTGGGCCATCGCGTCGAGCGTGGTGTCGGTGCCGAGGCCGGTGGGCTGTTGCGTGGCCGGCGGGATGCTCGCCGGGACCGACGACGTGGTCGGCGGGGTGGGCACCCCGCCGTGGTCGGCGGGGTGGGCACTGCCACCGTGGTCGGCACCGCCGGAACCGTCGTCGGCCCGGCCGGGACCGTGGTCGGCGCCGGACCGGCCGAGGTGGAAGCGAACGTCGCCGAGCACATGCCGGCGAACGACTCGGTGCGCCCGGCACACGTCTCGGCGTACGCCTCGTAGGCCGAGCCGATGGGCGAAGCGAAGTACAGCTCGTCGCAGCCCTGCATGTCACCGGCGAAGCACGACTGGGCGAGGGCATCCATCGCCGGGTCGGTGCCGAGCCCGGTGGGCGGTTGCGTCGCCGCCGGGGCCGGAGGCAGGTTGGCGACCGTGGTCGGGGCGGCCTCCGGGGTGAACGTGCTGACGCAGCTGCCCGGGATGTCCGACGTGGAGCGCCCGGCACAGCTCGTGCCGTAGGCCTCGTACGCCGACCCGATCGGCGACTGGTAGTAGAGATCGTCGCAGGCCTGCATGTCACCGGCGAAGCACGACTGGGCGAGGGCGTCCATCGTCGGGTCGGTGCCGAGCCCGGTGGGCGGTTGCGTCGCCGGCGGGACGCCGGCCACGGTGGTCGGCACGACGGCCAGCGTCGTCGGCACGGCGACCGGCGTGGTGGTCGGTGCCGCCGTGGTGGCGGGGGTCGCCGGCACGGTGACGATGGGTGCGGTCATCGTCGGCTGGGACGACGGCACGGCAACCGCGGGTTGCGTGGTTGCGGGCGCACTGGTGGTGGGTTCTGCCGTCACCGGCGCCTCCGTGGTCACCGGCGCCTCCGTGGTCGCCGGTCTCCGTCGTCGCAGGCGCGGTGCTCGGCGGCGCGGTCTCGGGCGTCGTCGGCTCCGACGTGGAGGCCGGTTCGCTGGACACCGGAGCGGTGGCGACCGGCGCCAGGTCGGTGCAGTAGTGGCCGGTGTTCTCCGGCTGGCGTCCGGCGCACGTGTCGCCGTACACGTGGTACGGGGACGACGAATCGGACTGCGAGTAGAGGTCGTCGCAGGCTTGCAGGTCGCCCTCGTAGCACCGCTCGGCGAGGGTGTTCAGGGTGGCGTCGTCGCCGAGGCCGTCGGGCGGTTGCGGCTCGAACGTCTGACCGGTGAGGGCGCACCACTCCTCGGTGCCCGCCGGTTGGCGCCCCCCACACGTGTCGCCATAGTCCTCGTACGGCGAGCCCGTCGGCGCCTGGAGGAACAGGTGGTCGCAGTCGACCAGCTCGCCCTCGAAGCACGACTCGGCCAGCGCATCGAGATCGGGATCGTCGCCGAGGCCGGTCGGCGGGGTGGGGCTGGCTTCGGAGCCGCTGGCGTCGGTGGTGTCGACCGGGATCGTCTCGTCGGGCTCGCTGGTCGCGGTGACGCCCAGCGCCGCGGGAGCCAGACGAGGGGGACGAGGCCGGGCCGGCCGCGCTCGCCGCCCCGTAGGTGACCGCGCCGACGAACGAGATCGTCAGCACGGTGAGCGCTGCGAGCGCCGGCCGCCGTCCGCGTCGACTGCGGGATTCGTGAGCCTTCAGTTGCACGCTGGTCTCCACTCGTCTCGGACGGGCCCTCGGCCGGCGATACTAGGCGACGAGCTCGACCGATCGCAGAGCAGCGGGCGTCGCCGCGACCGCGGCCCTGACGACCGAGGACGCTCCGCCGGCGCGCAGCGCTGCCGCGGCTGCGTGCAGCGTGGCTCCGGTGGTGACGACGTCGTCGATGACGAGGATGCGCCGGCCGGCAGCACCGGCGTGGGCGGCGAACCGCGGACCATGCAGCCGCTCGGCGCGGCTGCGACCGGTCTGGCTCGGGCCGCCGCGGCGCTCGAGCAGCCCGCGGCACGGAACCCCGAGGCGGGCGGCGACCCCTCGCGCGATCAGCTCGGCCTGGTCGAAGCCCCGGCGCCGGCGACGGCCCGGACTGGTGGGCGCCCACGTGACGAGGTCGATGTCGAGCGTGCCCGGGGCCCGTCGACCCGACTCCTCGATCCGGTTGGCGAGGATCCCGGCGAGATGGGCGGCGACCGGTCGCCGGTTCTCGTACTTGAATCCGGTCAGCACGGCCCGCACCCGCCCGGTGTAGGCCGTGGCGACCAGCACATCGTCGGGAGCCGGCGACGCCGGGCGACCGAGCAGGGCGAAGCGGCAGGTACGACACAACGCCGGCCCACGGACTCGGCAACCGGCACAACGCGAACCGAAGATCATGCGGTCATCCTGACCAAGGGGTGTCACAGCCGTCCCGGTGCGCACGATCGGGGCCGGTGCACCAGATACCGTGGGGCGGGATGCGCCCCCTCATCGCGTTGTCCTCCCGGTTCACCGAGACCGCCGACTCGTGGCGGGTGGCGGCCACCGCGCTCGGCGTCACGTACCAGACAGCGATCGTGCGCGCCGGCGGCCAACCGGTCGCCGTCCCCCCGCTGTTCGGTGACGCCGAGGCGCTCGACGTGGCCCTCGACCTCGTCGCCCGCGTCGACGGCGTGTGCATTCCCGGCGGGCCCGACGTCGACCCGCACCGCTACGGCGCCACCACCGTGCACCCCAAGACCTACGGGGTGCGGGCCGAGCACGACGAGCTCGACCTCGCCCTCGCCCGGGCGGCGGTGGCGCTCGACAAGCCCGTGCTGGCGATCTGCCGCGGGCACCAGGTGCTCAACGTGGCGCTCGGCGGGACGTTGCGCCAGCACATCGCCGACGACATCGGCACGCCGGCCGCCGACGCCCACTTCCGCCACCACCACGACATCGAGTTGGTCGCCGGCTCGAAGGCGTCGATCGCCATGGGCACCCTCGTGGCCCACTCCCACTGCGTGCACCACCAGGCCGTCGACACGCTCGGGGCCGGGCTCGTCGTCACCGCGTGGTGCGACGACGTGATCGAGGGCATCGAGCTGCCCGACCGCTGGGTCGTCGGCGTGCAGTGGCACCCCGAGGACGACGCCGACGACGAACCCGCCCAGCAGGCGCTCTTCGACGCCTTCGTCACCGCCAGCCGCGAGCAGTCCCCCAGCCGCGCCCTCTAGGTCGAGTCTACGCGGACGGTTCGCCCGTTGCCGCAACCCTGTTGTCTGCTCTTGACGGGGTACCGCTGTGGCCGTCGCGACGGGTTCGGCTGACACTCCGCGATCTGGGCGGCCACAGTTGCGAGTGCCGCAGACGCCTGGCCGCGCAGATCGCCGACGTGGCCGGGCCGAACGCCTCAGTACCGGTAGTGGTCGGACTTGTAGGGGCCGCTCGGCTCGACGCCGAGGTAGTCGGCCTGCTCGTCGGTGAGCTGGGTGAGCTTCACACCGAGCGCGGCGAGGTGCAGCCGGGCGACCTTCTCGTCGAGGCGCTTGGGCAGCACGTAGACGCCGGTCGGGTACTGCTCGGTGCTGCCGTACAGCTCGATCTGGGCCAGGACCTGGTTGGAGAACGAGCAGCTCATCACGAAGCTGGGATGACCCGTGGCGCACCCCAGGTTCACGAGGCGGCCCTCGGCGAGCACGATGATCTGGTGGCCGTCCGGGAACCGCCACACGTCGGTGCCCGGCTTGAGCTCGTCGCGCGTGGCACCCGAGCGGGCGAGGCCGGCCATGTCGATCTCGTTGTCGAAGTGTCCGATGTTGCACACGATCGCGTTGTGCTTCATGCGCGCCATGTCGTCGACCGTGATGATCTCGGCGTTGCCGGTGGCGGACACGAAGATGTCGGCCGTCGACACCACGTCGTCGAGCGGGGCGACCTGCAACCCCTCCATCGCCGCCTGCAGGGCGTTGATCGGGTCGATCTCGGTGACGATCACGCGGGCGCCCTGGCCGCGCAGGCTCTGCACGCACCCCTTGCCGACGTCGCCGTAGCCGCAGACGACGGCCACCTTGCCGCCGATCATCACGTCGGTCGCCCGCGAGATGGCGTCGACGAGCGAGTGCCGGCAGCCGTACAGGTTGTCGAACTTCGACTTCGTCACCGAGTCGTTGACGTTGATCGCCGGGAACAGCAGCTCGCCGTCGGCGTGCATCTTGTACAGCCGCTTGACGCCGGTCGTGGTCTCCTCGGTCACCCCGCGGATGCCGGCCGCCATGCGCGTCCACTTGGTGGGGTCGGTGCGCAGCGAGCGCGACAGCAGGCCGAGCACGATCGCCAGCTCCGGGTTCGACGCCGAGGTCGGATCGGGCACCTCGCCCGCCCGCTCGTACTCGACGCCCTTGTGCAACAGCAGCGTGGCGTCACCGCCGTCGTCGAGGATCATGTTGGCGCCGTCGCCGTCGGGCCACGTCATCATCTGCTCGGTGCACCACCAGTACTCCTCGAGCGTCTCGCCCTTCCAGGCGAACACCGGCACGCCCTGGGGGTCGTCGACCGTGCCGTCGGGGCCGACCGCCACGGCGGCCGCGGCGTGGTCCTGGGTGGAGAAGATGTTGCAGCTCGCCCACCGCACCTCGGCGCCGAGCGTGGTCAGCGTCTCGATGAGCACGGCGGTCTGGATCGTCATGTGCAACGACCCGGAGATGCGCGCCCCGGCCAGTGGCTTGGACTCGCCGAACTCCTTGCGGATCGCCATCAGGCCGGGCATCTCGTGCTCGGCGAGCAGCATCTCCTTGCGCCCGAACGGGGCGAGCGACAGGTCGGCGACGCGATAGTCGCGGGTCTGCGACAGCGGTGCGGCGTCAGTTGCGGTCACGGTTCTGGGTCTCCCTCTGGGGTGGTGGTGAAGGTCGGCGCGATGCCCTCGGCCTCGATGCGAGCGAACAGCCGCTCGCCCTCGCCGGGTTCGAGGCTCTGCGCCTCGTCGATCAGCATCACGGGGATGCCGTCGCGCACGCGGTACACGCGTTGCAGTCGCGGGTTGTAGAGCACGTCGAGATCGTCGAAGTAGTAGAGCGGGCCCTTGTCCTCGGGACAGGCGAGCAGTGCGAGCAGTTCGGGAGCGAGAGCCACGGCGAGGTTCCTCCGGGGTCAGGCGCGGGTGATCAGCGACAGCAGTTCGACCACGCGGGCGTCGCACTCGTCGCGAGTCTCGGCTTCGAGGTTCAGGCGCAGCAACGGCTCGGTGTTCGAGGGGCGCAGGTTGAACCACCACGTGTCGAACTCGACGGTGAGGCCGTCGAGGTGGTCCTGGCGCCCGCCGCTCAGCGCGGCGCTCACGTCGGCGAGCACGCGGTCGACGTCGTGGACGTGGGTGTTGATCTCGCCGCTCTGCGAGTAGCGCTCGAAGGGGACGCGGACCTTGGAGAGGTCGTCCGTGCCGCGGCAGACCTCGCTGAGGATCTGCGCGGTGGCGATCAGCCCGGAGTCGGCGTAGAAGTTGCGGGCGAAGTAGTAGTGCGCCGAGTGCTCGCCGCCGAACAGGGCGCCGGTCTCGGCCATCTTCTGCTTGATGAACGAGTGCCCGACCCGGCTGCGCACCGCCACGCCGCCGTTCTCGGCGATCACCTCGGGCACGACCTTCGAGCAGATCAGGTTGTACAGGATCGTCGCACCCGGGTGGCGACGGAGCGTCGCCGCGGCCAGCAGCGCCGTCACCGTCGAGCCGCTCAGCCCGGCGCCGGTCTCGTCGACCACGAACACGCGGTCGGCGTCACCGTCGAAGGCGAGGCCGAGGTCGAAGCCACCGGCGACGACCCGGGCCCGCAGGTCGGTCTGGTTGGACGGTTGCAGCGGGTCGGCCGGGTGGTTCGGGAACGTGCCGTCGAGCTCGCCGTACATCACCTCGAGCTCGAGCGGGGCGAGTCGCTCGAACACGGCCGGCACCACCAGGCCACCCATGCCGTTCGCCGTGTCGGCGACGATGCGCATCGGGCGCAGGACGTCGACGTCGACGAAGGAGACGACGTGGTCGACGAACGCGTCGAGCAGGTCCTCCTCGGTGCGCCGTCCGGCGCGCTGGGCCGCCAGCGGGCCCTGTCCGTCGAGCACGGCGGCGGCGACCGACTTGATCTCCATGAGGTCGACCGGACGGGCGCCGGCATGGCACATCTTGATGCCGTTGTACTCGGCGGGGTTGTGCGATGCCGTGAAGATCGCACCCGGCAGGGCGCGGCTGCCGGAGGCGAAGTACAGCAGGTCGGACGACACGAGGCCGAGGTCGATCACGTCGAGGCCCTGCGACTGCACGCCACGGGTGAACTCGGCGACGAGTCCCGGCCCGGACGGGCGCATGTCGCGACCGACCAGCACCTCGGAGGCATCGACATTGGCGGCGAAGGCGACGCCCAGCGCGTGCGCGACCTCCGGAGAGAGTTGGTCAGGAACCGTTCCCCGGACGTCGTAGGCCTTGACAATCTCGTCGAGAACGGACATGACGGCGCCACATGCTACCGGCGGCGCCGCAGCGACGACGGGAACGTTCTACGGATCGGGTGACGCCGGTGGGAGCGGCGTCGGCGCCGGTGGACCTGGCGGCAGTGGATCCGGCGGCGCCGGGCCGATGTCGTAGTCGTCGATCTCGTCGCCGTACATCGCCCCGAATGGCGCTCCGGACAGCGCCGGCAGGAACGGTCCGGCGGGCGCCGGGCCGGCCGGGGTGCGGACGGGGAGCTTCGGGAAGTGGAACGGTCCCTTCACCCGGGCGACGATCGCCGCCACGATGCCGAGCAGCGTGATCACCAGGAAGGCGACGTCGCTGGTGGAGCGGCCGTAGGTCATGCTGACGTGGGTGCTGGTGGGGATGACCACCATCTCGTTCGGCGCCACGCGGTACGGCCCCTCGGCGCCCGACACCTCCCAGTTCGGGAAGTAGCTCACCTTCACCAGCACGGGGACGCCCACCTGATCGACGTCGAACGACAGCGACTGCTCGTCGATCTGCACGTTCGAGACGGTCACCGGATCGAGCGCCACCGGATCGATCGCCTGCACCGGCGCCACCACCGACACCTCGCGCCCGCGGGTGTCGGCGCTCTCGACCTCCTCGGTCTGCGGGTCGTCGACCATGCCCGGCGGCCGGGTGGGGTCGGGCACCTCCTGGCTCTGGTCGACGGCGACGTCGATGTGCTGCCAGTCGTCGGGGCCGTTGTAGGCGGGGATCGCCGCCCACTGGTCCTGGTTCTGGAACCACGACGTGCCGAGCTCGAGGTTGCGTTCGCGCTGGTCGCCCGGGCGGTGGTTCACGACGACCGGCTGCACGCTGAGCGGCACCACGACGTCGGAGCCGTCGACGGAGTAGATGTTCCACGGGCCGCTGACGTCGATGAGGTGCAGCTCGGGCTGGGCGTCGGCCTGCGCCTTGGCCTCGGCGGTGGTGACCATCACGTACTGCACGCCGAGCGCCTGCAGGTACTTCACCCCGACGGCGGCGTCGTTGTTGACGTAGCGCAGCTCGCGCACCGGGTTCGACGACTGCTTCGACATCGCCCCCGAGGCGAGGAAGCTGTACGGGGTGGTGCCCGACGCCTCGAAGTACAGCGCCTCCATCGAGCCGATGCAGCCGTCGGTCCAGTACGGCAGCAGCATCAGCGCCATCGTGGTGCCGTACTTGCCGTTGCCGACGCCGTCGCGCCCGTCGTTCTCCCACAGCGCCCGGCCGCACCCGTACTGGTCGCCGACCTGGCCCATCGTCTGCACGAGGTTGTAGTACTCGGGGTACATCGTCTGGCCCTCGTAGCCCTTGAAGTTGTACGCCGCCCACCCGCTGCCGACCGCCTTCGAGGGGTTGGGGTTCGACCGGAGCGGGCCCCAGGCGTACGTCGGCTCACCGTGCGTGGTGGTCATGTGGCCGCCCGGCAGCACCTGGTAGGCCCACCCGAAGATGATCAGCACCACGAGGCCGATGAGGCCGGCGGACACCGACGCCCAGCCGACGCCCGGCACCTCGCGGGAGCGCCGGTTGCGCACCACGTCGACCAGCAACGCCAGCACCTCGACGGCGCCGACCATCATCATCAGGAAGCGGGTCAGGTAGAAGAACGGCAGCATGCGCGGGTTCCACAGCAGCCCGATGACCGGCAGGCTGTCGCGGGTGACGTAGATCAGGGCGACCGACACGAACATCGTGATGGCGAGGGCGATCCCGATCACGTGGCGGCGCACGACGACGAAGACGCAGCCGATGCCGGCCAGCGTGGCGATGAGCACGTCGAGCGGCGCCTTCTGGTCGAACAGCATCCCCCAGAACGACTCGTTCGGGTACTGCGGCTTGTAGCCGTACTTCATGTCCGTCATGAACTCGTGGTTCGTGAGGAACGGGCCGACCCAGAAGGCGGCGAGCGCCATCGTCAGCAGACCGACGGCGACGGAGTACAGCAGGCGCTTGACGAACAGCCGGTTCTCGACCAGCTGCCAGCCCAGCTTCGACGACAGCAGGGCGACGACCACGACGTCGACGAGCACCACGAGCGCGGTCAGCGCGTAGAAGACGGAGCTCCACTGCGCCAGCAGCACCGTGACGCCGGCGACCGCCGGCGACACGATGACGATGTTCACCAGTCGTCGCTCGGACTCGCCGCCGGCCGTCCCGTCGAGCGTGCGCGCCAGCACGCGCCACAGGTCGGCGCCGAGGCGGCAGAGCACGAAGATGACCGCCGCGACGGCGACGTAGATGAGCACGATGCCGTGGGACAGGCAGGCGAGGGCGAGGAACACCGACGCCCGGGAGAGGTGGGTGCCGTCCTTCAGCCCGCGGGCCAGGTAGCCGAGGCCGACCATCATCAGGCTGATGGCGATCGAGAAGGAGAACTCGCCCGCCATCGTCGACTTCAGGTTGCCGCCGTAGATCGAGTAGCTCTCGTTGAGCGCGAACGCCAGGCCGGCGAAGGCGAACATCTCGGGCATCGGGTAGCGGAAGCGGGCGAGGCGCCCGAACGCCCAGCAGCAGAACGGCAGCGTGACCAGTCCGGAGATCACCACCAGCTTGAACGCCACGCCGTAGGGCAGGATCGACGTCGAGCAGGATGATCGCCAGCGCCGGGACCACCATGTAGAAGCGGTACACCGGCAGGCCGCTGTACCAGTCCATGCTCCACCCGCTGAGCTGCCAGTGGGGCAGGAGGTGGTCGCGGAGGTAGGCCGGACCCCACACGTGGGCGCCCATGTCGCCGCCGGTCGGCGTGTTGTTGTCGAAGATCAGGTCGGCGCTGGGCTTGAACGGGTTGAGGTGGACCGCCCACATCATGCAGAAGGTCGTGACCACGAGGCAGGCGAACGTCACCGCCGTCTTGATGACGCGCTCGTCCGGCCACGGCCGCTTGGCCCAGCGGTAGACGCGTCGCACGCCCCAGATGCGGTCGGCGAGCGGGCGCCCGGGGGCGGCGACGACCTCGGTGTCGGCGACCGGCACCGGCGGCGCGTCGACCTCCTCACCGGGGGGTGCCCACGCGGTGAGGTCGTCGGGAGGCGAGTCGGCGTCGGGGTCCCCTTCGCGCTGGGGGAACTCCTTCAGGTCGCTCACGGCAGGTCACTCATGGCAGATCACTCATGGCCGCCGCACAGTCTGCCAGCAGATGGTCGTCGCCGACGGTCACAGCATCCGATCGCGCCAGCGCCACTTTCCGTTCACTGTTGAAAGAAAAGTGGCACGCCACGGCAGGGTCAGTTGAAGGCCAGGATGAGGCCGGTGACGTTGAAGCCGATGTGGCAGGCGATCGCCATGCCGAGGCGGCCGGTGAGCAGGGCACACGTGCCGAGCACCAGGCCGATCACGAACAGGCCGGGGTACTCGACCGGCCGGAAGTGGATCAGGGCGAAGATCGCCGCCGAGGCGAGCACGGCGAGGTAGCCGCGGACGCGGCCTTCGAACGAGCCCTGCAAGAGGCCGCGGTACACCAACTCCTCCACGAGCGGCGCTCCGACGCACACCATCAGGATCAGCAGCACCATCGAGAACCCGTGCGCCCGGTCGGCGAGGTCCTCGGCGTTCTTGGACAGCTTGTCGCCGTTGAACGTCTGGTCCCAGATCGCCTCGAGCGGCAGGTACACGATCGGCACGAGCACGAGTTGCGTGAACACGCCGATCGGCGCTCCGAGCAGGTCGACCGGGCGGAACCGCAGGCGGTAGTCGCGAGCGAAGTCCCCGGTGCCGCGGCGGCGCGACACCAGGGCCATTCCAGCCGAGGAAGGCGGCCCACACGACCGCCGTGCCGAGGAACAGCACCCAGATCGGGATCTCGTCGGTGTCCTCGCCGGCGTGGCCCGACAGCGGCGAGCACCACCGCCGACAACACGTTGCCGACCACCCACGCCAGCGCCCAGGTCGACAGCGCCGTCGGCACGTCGATCCGTGAATCCCCGTCGCGCACGACGGCGCGGCGCACGGGCATGGACACGGGGTGCGATCGTACCGAGGGCCTCCCTCGCTACTCGCGCTCGACCACGACGCGTGCGCCGTCGGCCCGCGCCCGGAAGCGGTCGTCGCCGAGGCGGATGCCGCGAAGCTCGGCGGCCCCGGCGATCGGCACCGGTGCCAACGGCATCAGCCCGCGGCGGTCGGGCGACGGCACGGCCGGGGCCAGCGCCCAGGCCACGACGCCGGCCGCCGCGGCCGCCCAGGCCTGCGGGCGGCAGGCGGCCGGATACGGCACGGTCGGTCCGTCGGGCAGGACCGCGTACAGCTCGGGCAATCGCGGCCCGAACGTGTCGGTGGCGCCGACGAGACCCCCGAGCAGGGTCGCGGCGTGCTCGGTCAGGCCGGCGAGCACCATCCCCCGGGCGCAGATCGCCGTGTCGTGCGGCCACACCGAACCGTTGTGGTAGCTGAGCGGGTTGAACCGTCGGCTGTCGGCCGACAACGTGCGCAGCCCGGCCGGCGTCGCCAGCGCGGCGACCAGGCCGTCGGCGACCTCCCGTTCGTCACCGGCGTCGAGCAGGCCGGTACCGAGCGCGTGCCCGGGGTTCGACGACCGCCCGGTGATCGCCCGCTTGTCGCCGTCGAGCCCGATGGCCAGGTACCGCCCGCCGTCGTCGTCCACCCAGAAGGCGGCGTGGAACGCCTCGCGCAGGCGGGTGGCGAAGGCGCGCAGCTCGCCGGCTCCGCCGCGTCCGAACCGCTCGAGCAGGTCGGCCGCCGCGAGCGCCGCCTCGTAGGTGTAGGCCTGCACCTCGCTGAGCGCGATCGGACCCTCGGCGGGTGGACCGTGCTGCCAGCCCACGGAGTCGCCCGAGTCCTTCCAACCCTGGTTCGAGAGGCCGTGGCCGGAGCCGCTGCGGTATTCGCACAGGCCGTCGCCGTCGGCGTCGGCGTCGGCGAGCAGCCACGCCGCGGCGCGCTCCAGCGCCGGCAGCAGCGACTCCACCTGCTCGACCGGCGCACCCCAGCGCCACGACTCCGCCAGCAGGAGCATCCACAGTTGCGTCGCGTCGATCGTGCCGTAGTACAGCGGCGGCAGTTGGGCGGCGATCGTGTCGACCGGTGCCGTGCGCATCTCGTGGAGGATGCGACCCGGTTGCTCGTCGGTGCGTCGGGTCGTGGTGCACGCCTTGGCGTCGGGCGAGCACGCGCAGCGTCGACATCGCCACGTCGGTGCCGAACGGCAGCATCATCCGCGCCGTCCACAGCGAGTCGCGCCCGAACAGGGTGAAGAACCACGGCGACCCGGCCGCAGCGAACGCGTCGGTGGGCGCCTCGGGATCGGCGAGCAGGAGGTGCTCGAGGTCGTCGCGGCCCCACCGCACGAAGCGGTCGACCCGCGGGTCGTCGGTGGTCACGTCGACGGCCCACGCGGGTGCACCGGCGGGTGGCACGAGCGGGCGGAACCGCCCGTCGCGTGGCCGCACCGCGGAGACGGAGATCGTGAGGCGGTGCGTCGCGTGCGGCTCGACCGACACCTCCCACGTCAGCGATCCAGCACCGACGTCGACCACCGGAGCGTCGCCGGATGTCACCTCGACGGCGTAGCCGTCGCCGGCGAAGCGCAGCCCACGTGCCGCTGGTCCCGCGGTCGACGGTGCGACGCACCGTCCGGCCGTCCTTCACCTCGTCGGTGCGGGCGAGGTCGCACGCCGCCTCGATGCGGAGCGGCACGGTTCGTGGGACGAGGTCCCAGCTCGACAGCTCGATCACCTCGACGAAGCCGGCGTCGTGTTGGCGGCGGGTGCGGGTGAGCAGCAGGCGCGGGTCGGGCGACGGCTCGCTGCCGTCGCGCACCACCGCCCGCACGACGAGCGTCGCCGGATCGGTCTGCTCGTGGCCGACCACCTCGAGCGGGGCGACCACCGACGCGGAGCACGAACCGCGACAGGAGCCGGCGGTCGCCGAGGTAGAAGCCGTGGGCGCCCTCGGCGCGCACGTCGCCGTCGTGGCTCGACAACGTCGCCGACGGCGCCCGCACGCAGGCCGCCAACCGGTGGACCGCCGGTTGCACCTGATGGCTCACTGGTGCACCCTCACGCGCTGCGACACCTCCAGCACCGCCACGGTGCACCAGGAGCCGAAGACCCTGCCCGATGATTCGCTCGCTCGAGGACTCGCTCGCTCATCGCTCACATCCGATCGCACGGCCGCCGGTCACGGCGGACCTTGACTTGAACGTTCAAACCACCTTAGTGTGACCGCCGACACCGGTCGAACGGGCCCGTTCCAAACCTCCGCCACCGAGCAGGCGAGCGGCGGGGCCGTCCGGTGCCGAGGGGGATGCCAGTCGTGACCGCTGATCAGTCGAAGCGCACCAAGCCGACGATCGAGACGGTCGCCCATCGCGCCGGCGTGTCGCGCCAGACGGTGTCCAACGTGATCCGCAACCCCGACCGCGTGCGTGCCGAGACCCGCGATCGCGTTCGCCGGGCGATCGACGAGCTGCGCTACCGCCCCAACCGCCTCGCCCGGGCGCTGCAGGCGCAGGCCACGCGCACGCTCGCCTACCGCTGCCACGAGGCCGGCGAGAACGAGAACCTGCTCCTCGACCGCTTCCTCCACGACCTCTGCCGCGCCGCCGCCCGCCGCGACTACCACATCGTGCTGATCAGCCCCGTCGACCTCGCCGGTGAGCTGAGCGACTACGACACCCTGTTCCACTCCGGCACCGTCGACGGCTTCGTGCTGTCCGGCACGGCCCCCGGCGACCCCCGCCTCCACCAGCTGACCAGCGAGCACATCCCCTTCGTGTCGTTCGGGCGGAACTGGGACGACCCCGGCGCCAGCACGTGGGTCGACGTCGACGGCGCAGCGGGCACCGCCGAGGCGACCCGCTACTTCTCGGCTGCGGGACACCGTCGCATCGCCTGGCTGGGCGGGGTCAACGCCGTCGGCGCCGCCCTCGACCGCCAACTCGGCTATCGCCGGGCGATCGCCGAGGCCGGGAGCGAGCCGCTGCTGTTCGAGTGCCTCGACACCATCGAGGCCGCCGAGGCGACCGCCCGCCGCGTGCTCGACCACGACGACGCGCCGACCGCCTTCGTGTGCGCCTCCGACCTGCTCGCGCTGGGCTGCGCCGGCGCCGCCGAGGAGCGTGGGCTGAAGCTCGGCACCGAGCTCGGCATCACCGGCTTCGACGACAGCCGGTTGGCCACCGCCCACCTTCCCCCGTTGTCGTCGATCCGCCAACCGACCGCCGAGGTGGCCGACGCCCTCGTCGACTCGTTCGTGCGCGCCCACGTCGACGGCGACGACGTCGCGTCGGTGCTCCTCGCCCCGACGCTCGTGCACCGCGGCTCGACGTGAATTTGAACGTTCATGAGCCATCGACCCTCAACCACAGCACCCGCAACCAGCAGACCAAGGAGCAAGCCATGAAACCACGACGCCGAGCCGTGACCGGATCGATCGCCGCACTGGCGCTGGCCACCCTCGCCGGTGGCCAGTACGCCGGAGCGACCAGCGGATCCGGCGGCGGCCAGACCATCAACGTGATGATCGGCTCGTCCGGGCCGGCCGAGACCGCGGCCGTGCAGGCCGCCGTCGACGCCTGGCAGCAGGCGTCCGGCAACACCGTCAAGGTGATCGCCGCCGAGGACATGAACCTCCAGCTCGGCCAGGCGCTCGCCGGTGGCGACCCGCCCGACGTGTTCTACGTCAACGCCGACAAGTTCCAGGAGTACGCCTCGGGCGGCAGCCTCGCCGCCGTGGGCGACCAGCTCGACAACCCGGAGGACTTCTACCCGGCGCTCCGGCAGGTGTTCACCTACGACGACCAGCTCTACTGCGCGCCGAAGGACTTCTCGACGCTCGCCCTCGTCATCAACACCGACTCCTGGGACGGCGGCCGGACTCACCGACGCCGACATCCCCGAGACGTGGGACGACCTCTCGGCCGTGGCCGCCAAGCTGACGACCGACGACCCAGGTGGGGCTGGCGACCGGGGCCACCCGCGACCGGGTCGGCGCCCTGATGGTCGCCGCCGGCGGCTACTTCGTCAACGAGGACCAGACCGAGGTCACCGCCGACACGCCGGAGAACCTGGCCGCGCTCGAGTTCATCAAGAGCATGCTCGACGCCGGCAGCTACAAGTTCACCGAGAACATGGACCTCGGGTGGGGCGGCGAGGCGCTCGGCACCGGGGCGGCGGCGATGACGATCGAGGGCAACTGGATCCGCGGCGCGATGACCAACGACTACCCCGACATCAACTACCGGGTCGTCGAGCTCCCGACCGGCCCGAGCGGCAACCGCGGCTCGATGGCGTTCACCCAGTGCTGGGGCGTCGCCGCGGCCAGCGACCAGCAGGACGCCGGCGCTCGACTTCGTCAACTTCGTGACCGTCCGCCGACCAGCAGGTGGCGCTCGCCAACGCCTTCGGCGTGATGCCCTCACGCCAGTCGGCCGCCGACGCCTTCCTCGCCGACAACCCGGACTTCGAGCCGTTCCTCAACGCCGCCGAGTACGCCCGCGGCCAGGTGACCCTGCCGGCGTTCACCGACGTGCTCACCGAGTTCGACCACGAGCTGGTGGCGATGTCGCAGGGTGACATCGACTCCCGAGGACGATCCTGAAGGACCTGCAGCAGAACGGCGAGGACGCCCTCAACGGCTGACGCGCCGCCCAGCGGGTCGCCGACTCCCCCCGGCGACCCGCGGCGGGGAGCGGGTGCCGACCCCTGCACCCGCTCCCCGCCCGATCACCGACGCTCGCCCCGATACGCCGTCGAAGGGAGACCGACCCGATGACCGCCGTCACCGATCTCGGCAGCAAGGCCGACGCCGCCGCGATCGCCCTCGGCGCGGCCCAGCCCAAGCCGGCCCGCGGTGGGTCACAGCGTCGCAAGGGCGAGGGGCTGTGGGGCTGGCTGTTCATGAGCCCCGTGCTCGGCCTGCTCCTCGTGTTCCTGATCGTGCCGATCGTGCTCGCCCTCTACGTCAGCTTCACGAACTGGAACGGCCAGGGCGGCCCGTTCTCGGCGTCGGCGCAGCGGATCGGGCTGCAGAACTACAAGGACCTGCTGCTCGAGCCCGGCCTCACCCGCAAGAACTTCGTGACGTCGGTGCGCAACAACCTCTACTTCGTGCTGGTCGTCGTGCCGGTCCAGACCACGCTGGCGCTGTTCCTCGCGCTGATCGTCAACCAGCGCCGGCTCCGGGGCAAGGGCTTCTTCCGCACGGCGTTCTACATGCCGTCGGTGTCGAGCTCGATCGCCATCTCGCTGATCTTCGTGTTCCTGTTCGCCCAGCAGGGCGCCGTCAACCGCATCCTGGCGTGGTTCGGCTTCGGCGGGCGGCAGTGGTTCAACAACGGCGAGGGCACGATCCACGCCTTCCTCGCCCTGTTCGGGGTCGACTCGGCACCCGCCTTCCTCGCCGACCACCAGCTGCTCGGCCTGTCGTGGTGGGAGTGGTTGAGCGGGCCGTCGTGGTCGATGCTCGTGATCATCATGCTCGTCATCTGGACGACGTCCGGCACGTTCATGCTGATGTTCCTCGCCGGGCTGCAGACGGTGCCCGACGAGGTCCACGAGGCGGCGGCGATCGACGGCGCGTCACGGTGGCAGGCGTTCCGACAGGTCACGCTGCCGCTGCTGCGCCGCCACGTGGTGCTCGTGGTCACGCTCGGGCTGATCGGCACGTGGCAGGTGTTCGACCAGATCTACGTGATGAGCGACGGCGCCGGGAACACCACCACCCCGGCGTACCTCACCTACACCACCGGCATCCGCGACAGCCGCTTCGGACGGGCGTCGGCCATCGCCTTCCTGCTGTTCCTCATCATCCTCGTCTTCACGCTCGTGCAGCGGGTCGCCACCCGCGAGAAGGACGGTGACCTGCTGTGACCACCGAGTTCGCCGGATACCGCCAGGCGAAGAGCGTCCGCGCCCGACGGATCACCAGCTACGCGATCCTCGACGCTCTTCGCGGTCATCTTCATCGGCCCGTTCCTGATCACGGTCGCCACCTCGTTCAAGACCGACGCCGACGCCATCGCCGAGCCGCTGCGCCTGATCCCCGACCCGTTCACGTTGCTGGCGTGGAAGCAGCTGTTCGGCCTCGAGGACATCAACGTCGAACATCGACCTGTTCCGTTGGATCACCAACTCGGTGGTCGTCACCGTCTGCATCACGATCGGGCGGGTCGGGCTCGCCTCGATGGCCGGCTACGCCTTGGCCCGGCTCGACTTCCCCGGCCGGCGGACGATCTTCGCCCTGATCCTCGCCGTGATGATGGTGCCCGGCGTCGTGCTGCTGATCCCCCGCTTCCTGGTGCTCAAGGAGCTCCACCTGCGCAACAGCTACCCGGGCATGATCCTGCCGCTGATGGTCGACCTCGCCGCCATCTACCTGATGAAGCAGAACTTCGAGCAGATCCCGCGCTCGGTGGAGGAGGCGGCGGCGATCGACGGCGCCAACGTGCTGCGCACGTGGCGCTACGTCGTGCTGCCGATGGCCCGCCCGGCGCTGATCGCCATCACGATCCTGTCGGTGCAGAGCGCGTGGAACGAGTTCACGATGTTCCTCGTCGCCACCGACGACCCGAAGTACAAGACGCTGACGCTCGGACTGGCCCAGTTCGGCGGCGGGCTGGGATCGGGCAAGCGCTACCCGCTGTTCATGGCCGCGGCGATCGTCGTGACGCTGCCGATGATCCTCGTGTTCTTCACGTTCCAGCGCTACTTCACCGGCGACGTGAACAAGGGCGTCGACAAGTAGGCGGTTTCGACGCTCGTTCGCTCGCTCGCTGCGCTCGCTCCGTTCGGTCGAGTTCGATGAGCGGCTGCGCCGCACCTCAGCTGCTGGCGGCGGCGAGCAAGCTCGCCCTCTGCCGCCGACCAGGGGGCTACCGCCCCCCGGACCCCCCGACGGAGTCTCCCGCGACACGGGCGGCCGACCGCATCGACACGCCTCGCGAGCAGGGCGCTGACGCATCGGGGCGGGCCGGTCAGCCGGCCAGCAGCTCGCTGCGCACCAGCGGCTGACGGTCGGTGAGCTGCCAGCCGAGGGGCACGGTCAGCGTGGTCGCGTGGCGCCGGCAGAGGTCGTAGGCGTGCGGGTCGCGCTCGGCCGACAACACGTCGAGCCAGGCGTGCGACGTGCGGTATTCGTACGTCAACGTGACCACGGCCACGTCGGAGCAGGCCGGGCGGGAGCACTGCCGCCGGGCACCGACGTAACCCGGACGCAAGAGGCCGTGGGTCGACATCGGCGACACCGTAGTCAACGGTCAAGACCCCTGCGTGGATGTGGCGCGCGGGGACCGGTCGGCGCCGGTGGAGCGCTCGGCGCCGGCCCTAGCATGGTTCCATGAGCAACCTGCCCCCTCCGCCGCCACCGCCGCCCCCGGGCCGCGGCTCGGCCGGGAGTGGCCCGTCTCGCCCGCAGCGCAACAGCAACAACAACGCCGGCGGCGGCAACCGGCCGCCCACCCCGCCCGGCGAGACGCCCAAGCGCGCCGGCGGCGTCCCGCGTTGGGCGCTGTACGTCCTCGGCGCGGTGCTCGTGCTGGCGCTGTTCCTGCCCAGCCTGTGGCCGAGCAACAGCGGCAACAAGATCGACTACACGACGTTCATGAACGACGTCATCGCCGGCAAGGTCGACACCGCCGAGGTCAACAACTCGACGGCCGCCATCACCGGCGAGTACAAGGACGGCACCAAGTACAGCACCACCGGTGGCGGCGACCGCGGCCTGTCCGCGGCCGACGAGGCGCGGCTGCGCCAGCACGACGTCGACCTCAGCTTCAAGACGCCGGGCAACAACTGGTTCCTGTCGATCGCCGGCCTGCTCCTGCCGGTGCTGCTGATCATCGGCTTCTTCGTCTGGATGCAACGGCGCGCCGCCGGCCAGATGGGCAACGTCATGTCGATCGGGCGAAGTCGCGCCAAGGCGTACTCCCAGGACAAACCGTCCACCACCTTCTCCGACATCGCCGGCTACGAGGGGGTCAAGCAGGAGATCACCGAGGTCGTCGACTTCCTGCGCATGCCCGACCGCTTCCGGGAGATCGGCGCGCGCGTGCCCAAGGGCATGCTGCTCGTCGGGCCCCCCGGCACCGGCAAGACGCTGTTCGCACGCGCCGTGGCCGGTGAGGCCGGCGTCGGCTTCCTGTCGGTCACCGGCTCGGACTTCATGGAGATGTTCGTCGGCGTCGGCGCCAGCCGCGTGCGCGACCTCTTCCAGCAGGCACGGCGGATGGGCCGGGCGATCATCTTCATCGACGAGATCGACTCGATCGGCCGCAAGCGCGGCGCCGGTCTCGGCGGCGGCCACGACGAGCGCGAGCAGACGCTCAACCAGATGCTGTCGGAGATGGACGGCTTCGAGACCACCGAGGGCGTCGTCATCCTCGCCGCCACCAACCGCCCCGACATCCTCGATCCGGCGTTGCTGCGTCCGGGACGCTTCGACCGCCAGATCGTGGTGCCGCTGCCCGAGTTCGAGGAGCGCAAGGCCATCCTCGAGGTCCACTCCCGCGACAAGCGGATGGGACCCGACGTCGACCTCGGCACGATGGCGCGGGCCACGCCGGGGATGTCCGGAGCCGACCTCGCCAACCTCGTGAACGAGGCGGCCCTGGTGGCGGTGCGCCGCGGCTCCAAGCAGATCGAGCGCGTCGACTTCGAGAACGCCCGTGACCGGGTGGTGCTCGGCGCCCAGCGCGAGAGCCTGGTGATGTCACCCGACGAGAAGCGGGCCACGGCCTTCCACGAGGGCGGTCACGCCCTGCTCGCCACCGTGCTGCCCCACGGCGACCCGCTGCACAAGGTCACGATCCTGCCGCGCGGCATGGCCCTCGGCGTCACGTGGAGCCTGCCCCAGGAGCGCCACACGTACTCCAAGGAGTACTTCGAGGACATCATCTGCAAGGCGATGGGTGGCCGCGTCGCCGAGAAGCTGACGTTCGACCACGTCAACTCCGGTGCCGCCAACGACCTCGAGCAGGCCACGTCGATCGCCCGCCGGATGGTGCGCGAGTGGGGCATGAGCGACCGGGTCGGCCCGATGGCGTGGAGCAGCCAGCAGCAGGTGTTCCTCGGCGAGGACCTGATGTCGAGCGGTCGGGAGTACTCCGACGACACCGCCAAGCTGCTCGACGAGGAGATCGCCCGCATCCTCACCCAGCAGGAGGAGCGGGCCAGCGGCCTGCTCACCAAGCACCGTCGGGGCCTCGAACTGATCGCCGAGTCGCTGCTCGAGCACGAGACCATCGACGGCCGCGAGGTCGCCAAGCTGATCCAGCAGGGCATGGACGAATCGGGCGACGGCGACCGGGTGCCGATGAACATCCTCAACCCCGAGTCCGAAGACCTCCCGACCACGTAACCGCGCGTTCCGTATCGGAGTGTTGAGCGCACCGGAGTGTCGGGCGGTCCCCCGGGGTGACACCCAACACTCGGGTGCCGTTCAACACTCGGATGCGAGACGCTAGGGCTCACGCACCGAGGCGACGGCGGCCCAGAGGTCGGTGGCGGTGACCGGGCCCGAGGAACGACCGGCGCACCACGCCGTCGGCGTCGGCGATCACCACGAGGGGCACGGCGTCGATGTGGTAGCGGTCGTGGAGCTCTCGATCGGCCGGATACTCGATCGCCGCCACCGCCACCTGATCACTCGCCAGCACCTCCACCTTGCTGCGGACGTCGGCGCACGCGTCGCACGTCTGCGACGTGAACACGGCCACCAACCACGGGGCGTCCGGCCGGCCGAAGTCCCGACGGTCGAGTTGCTCGGGCACCCGCCCACGCGGCTGGGTCGGGGCGTCGGGCCGGGCCCGGCGCCGCAGGACCAGGGCCACGACCGCGGCGACGACGGCGATGACCACCGCCAGCAGCACCCGATCCATCGTCGGATTCTTGCAGCGTTCAGTCGCCGGCCGGCAGCGTTCACCGGCACGGCGAACGTCGCCACCCGGCCCTGCGCGCCCTCGGTGCGCCGCAGCACCCGCTCGACGAAGATCTGCGTCGTCGAGCGCACGATCAGCTCGTGACCGAGGTACGCCGGGTCGCTGAGGTCGAGGTACGCCACCGAGCTGCCGCCGACGTCGACCGCTTCCAGTCCCGGCACCGTCACCAGTCCCCCGGTCGTCACCGCCTGCACGGTCACGACGGCTGGGGCGGCGTCGATGTTGAGCACCGCCAACGCACCGTCGGTCGGCTCGCGCGGCCCGAGCCCGACGTACCACGTGTCGGCCACGTAGCCATCGGCCGGACGCGGCGTGGCGCCGAGCGACACCGACGTCGTGTTGACGCCGTCGATCGTGTGCGTGATCACCCGCTCGACGACGATCGGCGTGCCGTCGGGCGTCGACACCACCATGTACCGCGGCCCGTCGGGGACGCCGGGCACCGTGTCGGGGTCGAACGTCACCGTCTGGCCGGCCGGCACGGGCACCGTCGACACGCCGGCGAAGTCGTCGCCGGGGAGGAAGCCGAGCGGCAACAGGTCGACGTCGACGTCCTCGTCGCCCGGGTTGTACAGGCTGTACGACTCCGCCACGTCGTCGCCCTTCTCGCCGTAGGCGAACCACCACTGCGTCTGCTGCATCGGCGAGGCCAGCGACATCACGTAGCCGCTCTGGGTGTCGCTGGCGTACGTCTGCGACCGGCCGAGCACGAAGTTGCCGCGGCTGGCGACGACGCTCACCCCGAGGTTCACCTCGTCGGGGCCGGCGGCGTCCTCCAGCGAGATGACCCGCACCGACTGGCGGGGGATCGTGAAGTTCTGGAAGCGATCGGGCGTGCGCGTGCCGGCGGACGTGCGCAGCGTGACGTCGACGATCGCCGCCTCGTCGTACGGGTTCGACAGGACGAGATCCTCGTTGTCGTCGTCGGCGGTCGCCCCGGTGGCGAGGTACCAGTGCGACGCCGGGCTGTTGGCGCACGCGGTCACCGACTCGGCGGTCGAGGTGCCCACCGGTCCCACCGCGCGCTGCTCGACGAGGCCCCCACCGCCGTCGATCTCCACCACCACGGCGGCGAACTGGCTGTCGACGAGGGCGTCGACGTCGATGTCGGTCGATCCGAACGCCGGCACCTGGTAGGGCTTGGTGAGCACCGAGTCGGCGCGATCGCCGTCGACGAGGAACGTGGCGCGCGCCTCGACGGCGTGGTCCTCGGCGTTGAACACGGTCACGTGGCCGGCCGTGCGGTCGGCTCCCGACGCCGGCACACCGGGGCAGAACCACGTGCTGGTGAGACCGCCCGCCATCGGCGCGGCCGGCATCCACGGCGCGCTGACGTCGGAGAACACCGCGTCGACCGGGCTCGTGCTGTCCCGGGCGAGCACGCCGACGGCCACGAACGCGGCCACCGTGACGACCACCATCGGCAGCCGGCGCACGACGATCATCGGCGGGTCCCGTCGCGTGGGCTGGCGTCGTCGTCGAGCAACTCGTCGACCCACCCCGCCTCGTCGGGCGCCGAGTACGACGCGTCGTCGGGCTCGATCACCGGCACGTCCCCAGCCTCGGTGGGCCAGGCGATCTCATCGGCCTCGAGGTCGATCGGACCGTCACCGCCGACCGTGCGCGCCGGCCGCCCGGCGAGCGAGCGCACGCGGGCCGGGATCTGGATCCGACTGGCCAGGAGCAGTACGGCGAGCCAGGCCAACGCTTGGGCGAGCAGCGCCCACGTCCGCGACGACGGCGAGGAGTAGTGCAGCTCGGCGGTGCCGGCGGCGGGCGCGGCGTAGGCGGTCAGCACACCGAAGCCCTCCGTGGCCGCGACCGGTTGACCGCCGACGTCGAGCCGCCAGTTCTCGTCGAACGGGACGGCGAGGTGCACCGTGCCGGCGGCGATGTCGCTCGTGGCGTCACGCGCCGAGATCGGCACTCCGGGGAACGCCGGGGTGGCGGCGCTGAGGTCGGTCTGCACGATCTCGGCCGGCGTGGTGGCGGCCGCCGCGGTGGCGGACGCGCCGGTGAAGACGGCCGCGGTGGGGAACGCCGAGCGGTTGGAGTAGAGGACGAAGTTCGACGGGCTGTACTGCAGGCCGAGGTCGAGCTGCGACGCCAGCGCGCCGAGCAGGCCACCCGGGGGCTCGATCGGGTCGCTCGGCGTCGACTGACTGCCGTCGAACAGCGGCACGACGATGTAGCGGATGCCGAACGGGGCGAGCAGTCGACCACCACGCTGCGTGCTGTTCGAGGCGATCTCGTCGAGCGCCGCCCGCAGCGACGCGTCGCCGTCGGTGTCGGGCGGCTCCCAGCGGTACCGCGTGTCGGCCACGCCGGGGCCGGTGAGACCCATTGCGATGCCGGGGGCCAGCTCCTGGGACGCCACGGGCATCAGCCGGGGATCGCCGAGGTAGAGCACCCGGAACTCGCCGACCGCCGGGTCCGGCGGGAGTTGGCGCCCGGCCAGCTCGGCGATCGAATCGTCGGGCGCGAACCAGGCGCCGTCGGTGAGGGTCACCAGCGCTGGGAACATCGCGACCAGCACCGCCGCCATCGACAGCACCCCCAGCGGCTGGCGCCACCCGAACGACCCGCCGGCGACGTCGCTCGAGAACGACGACACCGCGCACGCCGCGGCGAGCGACAAGCCGAGGGCCACCGGCACCAGCAGCATGCCGATGTCGGGCACCCGCACGGGGAGGGCGTCGCGATCCTGGAGCACGGCGAGCGTGACGAACACCACCACCAGGCCGGCCGAGCGGGCGGCCCACGTGAGGCGCCACGCCCGGGCGAGCAACAGCCCGGTGATCACCGGCACGTAGAAGGCGAGCGCCAACACGCTGAGCCGAGCGTCACCGATGTCCATGACGAGCACGGCGGTCAGGCCACGCCCGTAGGGACCGGCGAGCGGGGTGGCGGTGAGGCCGTCCCACGACCACGCCGCGGCCGCCGGCAGGTTGAGCAGCCACCCCACGACGCAGGCGACGAGACCGGCACCGGCGAACCACGCCCCGGTCCGCCAGGGCGCACCGGCGAGCAGGGAGGTGACGCCGAGCACGACGGCCACCGCGGCCAGGATCAGCAGCACCGGCGGAGCCATCGCGCCGGCGACGGCGGCGACGAGGGCCGCCACCGCGGTGCGGCGCACGCGTTCACGCCGGCCCAGATCGAGGACGCCGTCGGCGAGGTCGCTGTCCACCGTCCGCGGGTCGGCGGTGCCGATGCCGACGACCAGGCGCAGCGCGTTCACGAACCACGGGACGGCGGCGTAGGCGACGAGCGCGCTGAGCCGTCCGGTCGACATCACGCCCGGCAGGAGGGGCATGGCGACGTAGGTGACCAACGCCACGACGCGCTCGCGGTTCGACGGGAACACGTCGGCGAGACGCCACACGCCGAGGCCGCCGAGCAACACGAGGCCGACCACGACCATGGTGAGGCCGAGGCCCATGTGGAACAGCCACAACACGCTCGACACCGCGAGCACGGCGTATCCGGTGGGGTTCGCCGCCGTGGCGCCGAGACCGGTGCTGCTCCAAGCGCTCACGAAGTCCTGCCACAGCCCGCGCGGACTGGCCGGGAAGGGCAGGAACTCGCCGATGGCCGGGACGCCGTCGTTCACGAACGTGCGACTGGCGACCAGCACCGCCACGACCACCAGCCCCCAGGTGACCACGGGCACGAGCGAGCGCTCGCGCCACGTGCGCACGTTGTCCTCGAGGCCGATGAACAGGCGCGACTCGCGGGCCCGACCGAAGAGGCGCAGGGCGTTGGAGCCGTGCGACTGCAGGTCGCGGATCTCCGAGTCACCGACGCGGCGGACCTTGGCGATGGCGCCGCGTCGGGCGAGCAGCGTCGGGCTGCGCGGGATCGCCCCGACGAGGGCCCGCGTCGACGCCCAGCCCTCGCCCAGGCGTCCGGTGAACAGGCCGAGCACGAACTCGACCACCGTCACCCCGGCCAGCTCGAGCAGGCGCAGCGGCAGGCGCGCGCCCGACGTCAGCGTCAGCGTCGAGCGCACGCGGTGGCGCGCCCGCAACGTGGCGTGACCGAGGTCGGGTCGGCGTGCCTCGAGGTCCTGGCGGTGCCGGGCGCGCGCCGCCGGTGCCACCATCACCCGGGCACCGCTGATGTGGGCGCGCCAGCACAGGTCGACGTCCTCGCCGTGGTAGCTCATCGACGGGTCGAACCCGCCGAGCGACCGGAACAGGTCGGCACGCGTCAGCAGGCACGCCGACGGCACGGCGAACACGTCGGTCACGGCGTCGAGCTGCTCCTGGTCGTACTCGCCCGGCTCCACCCGGCTGGCCGCCTGGCCGTAGGCGTCGACGTCGAGGCCGACGTCCTGGAGGACGTTGGGGTTGTCCCAGGTCACGAGCTTGGGACCGATGATCCCGGCGTTCGAGCGGTAGAGCTCCTCGATCAGGAGGCGGATGGCATCGGGATCGAGGGCGACGTCGTCGTGACAGATGCAGAAGAACCCGTTGTCGCCCTCGACCACGTCGAGCACGGCGTTGGCCGCCGGGC
This sequence comes from Ilumatobacteraceae bacterium, assembly GCA_963816635.1. GTDB lineage: Bacteria > Actinomycetota > Acidimicrobiia > Acidimicrobiales > Ilumatobacteraceae > Desertimonas. The sequence goes on from CAWFLK010000008.1 coordinate 65,157, forward strand.
CGAACCCGGGGTTGACGCCGAGGTCGCGGATGAACGCGTCGGGCAGCCGGGCGAGGATCCGATCGGCCACCGGTTCCCCGTCGGCGTCATCGGTGCCACCGGCGAGCACGAACAGCGTCTCGAGGTTCGGGTAGTCCTGGCGGGCCAACCCGGCGAGCGTCTCGTCGAACCAGGGGCCGGCGCTGTGGACCACGACGACCGCCACCACCGGTGGCGCGAGCGAGTGCTGGTCATCGGATTCCACGGGCAACCGAGGCTATCGGTGGCGCACAACGACGAACCGTCATCAAGTTGACAAGTGTCCGCAAAGTACTCGTCACAGTTCGCATCCGTCGGACCGTTCTCCGCAGCCAGATGCACCGAAACGGTGCATCTGGCTGCGCGGACCGCTTGGAACCCGCACGCGGCGCCGGGACGGCGCACTCCGGGCCGCCGCGACCGGGGGTAGCGTACGGTTCCCGTGTCGCACGCGCCCTCGACCAATCGTGCCCGCGTGGCGCCCGGTGCCGCGCTGCGCACGTCTCTGCCCGAGGGAACGGTCCCCGTCGCGCTGGCGCTGCTGGTCGCCGGCATCGCCACCTACCTCTTCTTCAAGATCGGCAAGGACGCGGTCGGCGGCGCCGACGCGTTCAAGCCGATCGCCTCGCTGTGGTTCGCCACGTTCGCCCTGGCGCCCGGGTTCTTCCTGCCGCTCGAACAAGAGCTCGGGCGGGCCATCGGCCACCGTCGCGCCCTCGACCAGGGCGGCCGACCCGTCGCCCACAAGGTCGCCCGGCTCGGCCTGCTGCTCGGCGGGCTCGTGACGTTGGGAATCATCGCCCTGAGCCCGATCATCGCCACCAACTACTTCGACGGCGACTGGGTGATGGTCGTGGCCCTGGTGGTCGCCTTCGCCAGCTATGCGCCGGCCCACCTCGCTCGGGGCGTGTGCTCGGGATCGGGACGCTTCCGCGCCTACGCCGTCGTGATGGGCTCCGACGGGCTCGTGCGCATCGTGCTGTGCGTCGCCCTCGCCGCGTTCGGGTTCCAGTCGGCCGGGTACTACGGCATGGCGGTCGCCATCTCGCCGCTGTTCGGCGTCGCCTACATCGCCTCGCGCGGCAACCTGCGCACCGACCCCGGTCCGGAGGCGGCCTGGGCCGAGGTCACCCCGAACCTCGGCTGGCTGCTGATCGGCTCGGTGTGCGCGGCCGCCCTGCTCAACGCCGGGCCGGTGCTCACCACGATCCTCGCCCCCGACGGCGAACCCTGGGACAGCCTGGTCACCGCCTTCAGCTACGGCGTGCTGCTCGCCCGCATCCCGCTGTTCATGTTCCAGGCCGTGCAGGCGGCGTTGCTCCCCCGCCTCAGTCGTCTCGCTGCGAACGGCAACTTCGTCGAGTTCCGCGCCGGTCTGAGGCGGCTGCTCATGCTCGTCGTCGCCGTCGGCGTGATCGGCAGCCTCGGCGCGCTGGCCCTCGGCCCGTTCGTGCTCAAGAAGGTGTACGCCGCCGACCTCGCCGGCACGACCCTCGCCATCCTCGCCGCCGGCAGCGCGCTCTACATGCTCGCCATCTCGCTCGCCCAGGCGATCATCGCCCTGAAGGGCCACAAGCTCGTCGCCGCCGGCTGGGTGATCGCCACGGTCGCCCTCGCCCTCGGCACGTGGCTCGGCAGCGACGACGTGTTCCGCCGCGTCGAGATCGGTCTGCTGGTGTCATCGGTCGCCGCGGTCACGTCGTTCGGGGTGATGTTGCACCTGCGCCTGCGGTCGGACGCCCGCCCCGACGACGATTCGGTGCTCGAGGCGTACACCGACATGCCGTTCGAGACGTGATGGGCACGGCTGGCGCCGGATCCATCGCCGTCGTCGTGCTCACCTTCCGGCCACCGGCGGGTGCGCTCGAGGCGTGCGTCGACTCGGTGCTGCGTTCCGGTGACGCCGCCGCGGTGTACGTGGTCGACAACGGTCGCTCGCTCCCCGCTCCCCCGGGCGGCTCGACCGTGGGCCTGCTGACGCCGCCGCGGAACCTCGGCTACGCCGGCGGCATGAACCTCGGTCTGCGGCAGGCCACGAGCCACGGCGCCTCGGCGGTGGCGCTGCTCAACGACGACACGACGGTCGAGCCGGGGTGGCTGGCCCCGCTGTGGCACACCCTCGCCGCGGGGGCCGGCGAGCGCGTCGGTGCGGTGCAGCCCAAGCTCCTCCTCGCCGGCACCGACCCGGCCCAGCTCAACAGCGTCGGCGTGCGGTGGCGCGGCGACGGCGCGGGGATCGACATCGGCTACGGCGAGGTCGACCGGGGCCAGTACCCGCCCGGCCCGACGCGGCTGTTCACCGGCGGCGCCGTGCTGCTGAGCACGGCGTTCGTCGACGACACCGGCGGCTTCGACGAGCGCTACTTCATGTACTACGAGGACATCGACCTCGCCCTGCGTGGACACGAGCGGGGCTGGTGCTACCGCTTCGAGCCGGCCTCGGTGGTGCGCCACGCCGTCGGGGCGACCTCGAAGACGATGCCCGAGCAGCGCCGCTACTGGCAGGAGCGCAATCGGCTGTGGTGCCTGTTCCGTCACGCCGGTGCCGCCGGCGTGACCCAAGGACTCGGGCGATCGGCGCTGCGTCTGGCCAAGCACCCGAGCGCCGCCCAGGCGTCGGCGATCGCCCGCGGGCTGCAGGGCGCGCCGCGGATGCGCCGTGAACGCCGGGCGGCCCGCCGGGCCCGACGAGCGCGAGCGCCATGAGCGAGCGAGTCTTCGAGCGAGCGAACCAGCAACACGGTCTCAGCTCATTGGCGCACCAGCTCGGCCGTCGCAGGGATCGACGGTGCGCCAATGAGCGCCGAGGTGACCGTGCTGTGTGGCGGGGTCGGCGCGGCGCGGTTCCTCGCCGGGCTGGTCCAGGTCGTCGACCCCGACCGCATCGCCGCCGTGGTCAACACCGGCGACGACACCACGGTCAACGGCCTGGCGATCTCACCCGACCTCGACACGGTCACCTACACACTGGCCGGAGCGATCGACCCGGAGCGGGGCTGGGGCCTCGTCGACGAGTCGTGGCAGGCGATGGGCGCGCTCGCGCGCTACGGGGCGGTCGCCCCCGACGGGTCGCACGCCGCCACCACGTGGTTCCGGCTCGGGGACCGCGATCTGGCCACCCACCTCTATCGCACCGTGCGGCGCGCCGAGGGCGCCACGCTCACGACGGTGACGGCGGAGATCGCCCGGGCCTGGGCGATCCCGATCACGCTGCTGCCGATGACCGACGGAACCGTCGCCACCATGCTCGTGCTGCCCGACGGCAGCGAGCTGGCGTTCCAGGACTACTTCGTTCGCCATCAGCACGGCGTGGCGGTCGCCGACGTGCGGATCGCGACCAACGGGGCGCGGGCGACCGACGCCGCGCTCGCGGCCATGGCGACCGCGGGCGCCGTGGTGATCGCCCCGTCCAACCCGCTGGTGTCGATCGGCCCGCTGCGCGCACTCGCCGGCGTCGACGCCGTGCTCGCGTCCCGCCGCGACTCGGTCGTCGCGGTGTCACCGATCGTCGGCGGGCACGCCATCAAGGGCCCGGCCGAGCGACTGCTCGTCGAGCTCGGACACGAGGCCTCGGTGGTGGGCGTGGCGCGGCTCTACGCGCCGATCGCCGCTGCCCTGGTCATCGATCCGGTCGACGCCGACCACGCCGCCGCCGTGGAACGGGCGGGCATGCGCGCCGTCGTCACCCCGTCGGTGATGTCGACTCCGGACGTCGCCGCGGCGCTGGCCAGGGCGACGATCGACGCGGCCGGCGCCGCCCGGTGACCGGCCGCGCCGTCAGCGCAGCTGCTCGACGCCGTCGGCGAGCGCCGTCCACGGCGCCCAGCCGAGGTGGATGCGCGCCCGCACCGACGACACGCTGAAGCGCACCAACTCGTCCGGGCGGGCGGCGACGAACGACGGCGGCGGCGAATCGCGAGCCACGAGGGCGGCGAGGTCGCGGAGCGTCGTCTGCACGCCGGTGCCGACGTTCACCACCAGTCCCGACCCGCGCTGGCGGGCGCGGACGATCGCGTCGACCACGTCGTCGACGTACACGAAGTCGCGCGTCTGGCGACCGTCGCCGGTCAGCCGCGCCGGCTCACCTCGCGTCGCGGCCTCGATGAGGGCCGCCACCACCCCGGCGCCGACGCGCTGCCGACTGCCGTACACCGACGACGTGGCCAGGGCGCTGAACTCGACGCCGTGCTGCTCGCGATAGTGGTCGAGCAGGTCGACGAGCGACTTGGCGACCACCCCGCGCAACCCGCGCGGCACGATCGACCCCTCCTTGGCCGGGAGGTCGCGGCTGGTCGGGTTGCCGTGCATCGCCGTCGCCGGGAGCACGATCACCACCTTGTCGACCCCCGACGCCCGCGCCGCCTCCAGCACGGCGAGCGTCGACGTGAACGAACGTCCGAGCTCGACCGGTGACCACCGGCCGGGCACGAGCGTGGCCAGGTGGACCACCTGGGCCGGCCGGCGCAGCGCGATCAGCTCACCGAGCTCGGGCGACGCCGCATCGAGCGTGTTGATGCGCAGCGGCGAACCCTGCTGGCGCGCCGCGTTGCGCGCGTCGGCGAGGTTGCCGAGGGTGCCGGTGCTCAGGTCGTCGACGACGTCGACGGCCACGCCGTCGGCCACGAGGCGCTCGACGAGGTGCGAACCGATGAACCCGGCCCCGCCGATCACGAGCACGTCACACGGTGCGTCGGCGGCCGGCTCAGGGGGCGACGACGGGGACCCGTTCATTCGTCACCTGCCCGCCCGCGGCAACCACGCCCTCGGCGCCGACCACCGCGCCGCGCAGGGTGGCCCCGGCGGCGACGACACCCATGACGACGGACTCGTGCACCACCACATCCTCGCCGATGATGGCACCAGCGAGCACCACCGACCGCTCGATGGTCGCCCCGGCCCCGATCGTCGCCCCCCGGTCGACGCTGCTCGACCGGACGGCGGCGCTGGGGTGGACGGTGGCGCCGGAGTGCACGCCGTACGTGGCGGCAGGGTCGGCCACGAGGCCGGCGTCGAAGCGCCCGGCCAGTCGATCGAGGTTCGCCTGCAGCAGCAGCTCGGGGCGGCCGACGTCGAGCCAGTAGTCGTCGGTGGCCATGCCGAACAGTCCACCCTCGGCGGCGAGGGCGGGAAACGTCTCGCGCTCGACCGACACGCGACGGCCGGCCGGGATGGCGTCGATCACCACCGGTTCCATGACGTAGGTGCCGGCGTTGATCAGGTTGCTGTCGGTCGTCCCCGGCGCCGGCTTCTCGAGGAACCGTCCGACGCGATCGTCGCCGCCGAGCTCGACGACCCCGAAGGCCGAGGGGTCGGGAACCGGCGTGAGGTGCAGTGTGGCGGTGGCCCCGACCTCGCGGTGGCGGCGCACGAGCGCGGCGACGTCGAGGTCGTTGATCACGTCACCGTTCACGACGACGAACGTGCCGTCGACGCCGGCCTCGCGCGCGGCGAACCGGATCGCACCGGCGGTGTCGAGCGGCTCCGGCTCGACGGCGTAGCGCAGCGCCACACCACCGCAGCGGTCGTCGGGGAACGCTTCGAGGAACGGGTCCGGGAGGAACCCCAACGACAGGGTGACGGTGGTGACGCCGTGGCGGCCGAGGCGCTCGACGAGACGGGTGATGATCGGCTCGTTGCCGATCGTCAGCATCGACTTCGGCAGCGTGTTCGTCAGCGGGCGCAGGCGGGTACCGAACCCGCCCACCAGCACGATGGCGTGCATCAGCCGGCAGTGGTGGAGGGAACGTCCGTGCTCGCGGTGGGGGCGGTGGTGGCGGCGTCGGTCGATTCCGCTTCGGTGCCGCTGAGGGCGGTCGGCGTGTTGTCACCGGGCACGCTGGACTCGGATGTCGACCCGGCGGCCGCGCCCGGTTCGGTCGACGCCGTCGGGCTGTCGGCGCTCGCGTTGTCGACGGCGCCGAGGCGGGGCAGGTCGGCGGCCCAGGTGGGCATCACCACGTCGACGTCGTCGGGCACGAAGGCGATCGTGTACACCAGGCCGTTGCGGTCGAACGGGATGTCGTCGAAGCCGGTGGTGTACGTCTGCTCGGAGTGCGGATCGCGGTAGTCGGTCCACACGACGACCTTCAGCGTGGCGTCCTTGCCGTTGCACTGCTGCTCGCCCTCCTCGTAGGTGAACGAGAAGTCGTCGGAGTTGGGCCGCGCCGACGCCGGGGTCCACGACAGCTTGGAGAGCGGGTCGCTGTCGGGACCCTTGGGCAGCACCAGCTTGTCGTTGGTGAGCGTGACGCCGTAGTTGTCGAGGAACACGCCGAGCTTGGCCCGCTTGCCGGCGGCGCGATAGCCGTACGGGTGCCAGTGGATCACGCCGTCGTCGTGGCTGTGCACGCCGGTGGTGACGAAGTCGGGGTAGACGTAGTCGCCGGCGGCGTCCTTGTCCTCGAGGTTGCCCGTCAACATGATCTGCGGGGTGTCGGTGCAGATCTGGAACCCGTAGGCGCCGTGCCAGTGGTCGATGCCGGGCTGCGGCGCCGAGGCATCGGCCGCCGGCTGCGAGGCACGGGCGTAGACGATCAGCGCCAGCCCGATCACCAGCACCAGGGCCACGACGAGGGGGAAAAGGGTGCCGCCCTGGAAGCGCACGCGCTTGCCCTTGCCCTTCTGGGCCAGGCGCGAAGCCTTCCTGGTCGACGACGATGAGGGAGCCACGAGGGCGCAATGCTACCGGCGGCCCCCCGCAACGCAGCCGCGCCCGTCGGCGGACGCGAGCGACCGTCAGCGGCCGGCGAGTCGTTCGATCAGCGCGGCGTACGCCTCGGCGACGGCGCCCGGTGAGGCGGCGGCGAGCACCCATTCGCGGCCCCGTCGGCCCATCTCGGCGGCGCCGACCGGGTCGTCGACGAGGGCGGCGATGGCGGTGGTGAGGGCGTCGGCGTCGTCGGGTGCCACGCTGACACCGCCGCCCGACTCGGCGAGCAGGGCCGGCACCGCGGTGCCGGCGTCGATCGAGGCGACGAGCGGCCGCCCGGCGGCGAGCGTCGAGTACGTCTTCGACGGCACGCTGACGTGGGCCAGGCCGCGGTGCAGCGCGACGACGTGGATGTCGCCGGTGGCGAGCAGCTCGACGAGGCGCCCTTCGGGCACGTAGCCCCCGAAGCGGACGTTGGCCAGTCCGGCGGCCTCGTCACGCAGCTCGGCCAGCCGGGAGCCCTCGCCGTTGATCAGGAAGGTGACGTGCGGCAGGCGGCGGGCCGCGTCGAGCAGCAGCGACAGCGGCTGCGAGAACCCGACGTTGCCGGCGTAGAGCACCACCGGCTCGTCGCCGATGCCGAGCTCACGGCGGTACGGGGTCAGCCGGTCGGCCGGGTGGATGCGGCCGGCGTCGACGAAGTTGGGGATGACGTGCACCGTCGCCGCGCGGCTCGCCGGCAGCTTGCCGCGGACGTTCGCCGCGAGGTCGTCGGACAGCACGGTGACGGCGTCGGCGAGTCGATAGCTCCAACGCTCGAGCGCCGACGCCGCGGCGAGGACGCGCCGGTCGGAGATCGCCCCCGTTGCGGCGGCGGCGTCGGGGAACACGTCCTGGATGTTGAACACGAGCGGGGCGCGATGCCACCACGCGACCAGCCGCCCGGTGACGCCGAGGGTGAGCGGCGGCGACATCGCGATCACGGCGTCGGCGCGCGCCGTCGTCCCGCCGGCGGCCAGGCCGGCACCCCCGGCGAGCACCGAGAACCCGGCGAAACCGAGGGCCCGCCGCGCCAGGTTGCGCTTGTCGCCGCCGGGGAACGGGTTCACGCGGGTGATGCTCCCCCACGCCGTGCGCTCGCGATCGCCGACCGGCACCCGCCATCCCGCGTCGACGGCGTGGTCGCGGTACCACGGCAAGGCGGTGACGACGTGCAGCGTGTGGCCGCGCGCCGCCAGCTCGTCGACGATCCGCGTCATCACGGTGCCGGTGGGCGCCGTGTCCGGCCGGAAGTGCGGACACACCACCACGATCCGCAACCCCCGCCCCCCCGGAGAAGAAAGATTTCCACAAGCAAAATCGTGCAGATCTGCACGATTTCGCGACCCAGAATCGGCGCCGGCCCGCCGGTAGGCGTCGTCGAGGGCGCGGCCCGACGCCGCCTGCGTGAACGTCGCCGCGCGGCGCAGGCCCCGGGCGACGAGACCGGCGCGATCGGCGGCCACCGCGTCGAGGGCGTCGGCCCAGGCATCGATCGTCAGCGGGCGCACGACCGCGGCGTCGCCGGCGACTTCGGGCAGGGCGGCGCGATCGCTGCACACCACCGGCGTGCCGAGGGCCATCGCTTCGAGCACCGGCGCGCCGAAGCCCTCGTACTCCGAGGGGAACACCAGCGCCTCGGCCAGCGCGATCAGCCCGTCGCGGTCGGCGTCCGAGACCCGACCCGGGCGAACCACACGGTGGCCGACGCCGGCGCGGGCGACGGCCTCGGTCAGCGCGGCGTCGGCCGCGCCGCGCCCGCCCAGCAGCACGAGCACGAGGTCGGGATCGGCCCACGGCCCGGCGAGCAGATCGACGAGGAAGTCGTGACGCTTGTGCGGATGGGTGATCGCCGGGTACACGAGCACCCGCCGGTCGCCGAGGCCGTACCGGCGCCGGAGCTCGGCGGGGTCGGCGCGAGCGTCGGCGGCCGGTGCGTCGACGCCGTGCGGCACCACCACGATCCGGTCCCGCTCGATCCCGAAGGCGTCGACCACCGTGTCGGCGACGAAGGCGCTCGGCACGGCCACGACGTCGGCCCGCGCCACCGATCGCGGCATCTGACGCTCGAGGTAGCGGCGCCGGACCGTCGAGAAGTACTGCGGCAGGTCGCGGTACTGCAGGTCGTGCACCGTCAGCACGACGGGCCGCGACGGCCCGCCGGGCGGGATCGTGCCGCCGCCGTGGTGCACGACGTCGACGTCGCCGGCGCGACGGGGCAACCACAGCGCCTCGGCAGCGAGGCGGCCGGGACGCCCGGCGCGTCGGTCGACGAGCGCCGGCGGCCGCAGGAGTTCGACCCGTTCGGCCAGGTCGGGGTGGGCGGCGGCGAAACCGGCGGGCGCGGCGACCCGGAGCTCGACGTCCGGCGCCACCTCGGTCAGCCCGAGCAGCTGACGCACGAGGTACTCCTCCGAGCCGCCGACGCGTCCCGGCCGGCACCACAGCAGGTTGACCAGCACCCTCACGGCGCCATCACCACCTCGTACAAGCGCTCCCGCGTCGACGTCGCGTCGTACTGCGCCGCCACCCGCGCCCGTGCCCGTTCGCCGAGGTGACGGCGGGCGTCGGCGTCGCCGAGCAGGCGGTCGATCGCACTCGCCAGCGCGGCGGCGTCACCGGCCGGCACGGCCACGCCGCCGTCGCCCACGTACTCCGGCGCGCCGCCGAGGTCGCTCACCACGACCGGCAGCCCGACGCTCATCGCCTCGAGCACACCCAGCGGTCCCGCTTCGGGCGAGGTGCTCGCCGACACGAACACGTCCCAGCCGGCCATCGTGGCGAGGGCGTCGACCGCACCGAGGAAGCGCACGCGACCGGCGAGGTCGGCCGCTCCGGCGCGGGCGTGCAGCTCGGCGACGTACGCCTCGTCACCCGGGAACTGCCCACCGGCCAGCTCGACGCGCACCGCCGGAAGCCGCGCCGCCGCGTCGAGCAGGACGCGGTGACCCTTCCACGGGGTGAGCAACGCCAGCATCCCGATCACCGGCGGCTCGTGCAGCACGCCGGGGTCGACCGCGTCGACCGGCCACGTCACGCCGTTGGGGCGCACCACCACGTCGAGGCCGAGGGCGCGCAGCGGCGCGGCGGTCGCCTCCGACACCGCCACCGCTCGCGCCGCCGCCCCGGTGCGGCGGCGACGGGTGCCCAGGCGCACGAGCACGCGCTGCCGGCGCGTGTGCACCGTGTCGTGCACCAGCCAGACGAACGGCGACGCCGGCCGGGAGCCGCGGACGACCGGCAGGGCCCACAACGAGTTGACCACCGTGTGCGTGCCGCGGGCGCCCACCTCGCCGGCGACGACCCGGCGCGCCGTCGCCCACGCTCGCACCAGCGCCAGCGCCGCTCGCGCCCGCCCGAGCGCGCCCGGTCGTGGCATCGGCACGAGCGCGGCGATCGGAACGTGGCGGACCCCGGCCGGGAGACGATCGACGAGCGGTCCGGCGGGTGAGACCACCACCACCTCGACGCCGCGCGCGGCGGCCATCGCGAGCAACGACACCAGCACCGATTCGGCGCCGGAGCACTCGCCCGTCGCGTTCACGGCGACGACCCGACCCGGCGCGTTCACCCACCCATCATGGCCGTATCCTGAGCCGATGCCCGGCTTCTGGACCGACCGCCGCGTGGTCGTGACCGGTGGCGCCGGGTTCCTCGGCCGCTGCGTCGTCGCCCGGCTCCGGACGCACGGGGCCGACCCGGTGGTGGTGCGCAGCGCCGATTACGACCTCACGGTTCCCGGCGCCGCCGACGACATGGTCAACGACCACCGGCCCACCGACATCGTCCACCTCGCCGCCCGCGTCGGCGGCATCGGGTACAACCAGGCCGAGCCGGCGCCGCTCTACCTCGACAACCTGGCGATGGGCACGTACGTCATCGAGGCCGCGCGCACGGGCGGTGTCGACAAGACGGTGCTCCTCGGCACGGTGTGCTCGTACCCGAAGTTCACGCCGGTGCCGTTCGCCGAAGCCGACCTGTGGAACGGCTACCCCGAGGAGACGAACGCGCCGTACGGCATCGCCAAGAAGGCGCACCTCGTGCACGCCCAGGTCAACCACGCCCAGTACGGCCAGCGCTTCGCCTACCTCGTGCCGACGAACCTCTACGGCCCCGGCGACAAGTTCCATCCCGCCGTCTCGCACGTGATCCCCGCGCTCATCAAGAAGTGCGTCGAGGCGGTGGAGGCGGGGGCCGGGTACGTCGACGTGTGGGGCACCGGCTCGGCGAGCCGCGAGTACCTGTACGTCGACGACGCCGCCGCGGCCATCGTCGCCGCCGCCGAGCGTCACGAAGGCGTCGAGCCGGTCAACCTCGGGGCCAACCACGAGGTCACGATCCGCGAGACGGTCGAGACCATCGCCGGACTGGTCGGGTTCGCCGGCGAGCTGCGGTGGGACGCCACCAAGCCCGACGGTCAACCACGCCGGTGCGTCGACGGCAGCCGGGCGCGGGAGCTGTTCGGGTGGGAGGCGACCACGCCGTTCGACACCGGGCTGCGCGCCACCGTCGACTGGTACCTCGCCCATCGCGACGAGGCCGAGCGCGTCGCCGCCTGACGCGGCGCGATCAATCGTCGGCAGCGACGATGCCGGCATCGATCGCGGCCGCCCGGTAGGCCGCCGCGAGGCTGTCGAGCGACTCGTGGGCGTTGAGCCCGCTCGGGTTGGGCACCACCCACAGCACCGCACCGCCCAGCGTCTCCGGCTGGCGGCCGGTGGCGGCGTCACGTCGGCCGAAGGCGTCGCGGTACGCCGTGACACCGGCGACGGCCACGACGACGGGCCGGTGCTCGGCGACGAAGCGCTCGAGGCGGCGGCCGCCGGTGGCGAGCTCGGCGCGCGACAGCTCGGAGGCACGCACCGTGGCCCGCGCCACCAGGTTGGTGATGCCGATGCCGCGAGCGACGAACGCCGCCCGTTGGGCGTCGGTCATCCCGGCCCCGCGATCGACGTCGAGGTCGATGATCCCGGCCCGGCGCAGCGCCGGATAGAAGCGGTTGCCGGGGTGGGCGAAGTGGGTGCCGGTGGCGGCGGTCCACAGACCGGGATTGATGCCGACGAAGAGCAGCCGCACGCCGGGGCCGACGAGGTCGTCGACCGTGGCATCGCGGAACGACTCCAGCTCCGCCCGGGTGAATCCCACGCCGGCATTCAAACAGCCGCCGATCAGACTGGTGCGATGCCGCACCCGTACTGGCCGCTGCTCGACCTCGAGGTGCGCACGCCGATCCTCACCCTGCGCTACATCGACGACGCCCTCGCCGACGAGCTCGCCACGCTGATCTCGCAGCCGATCCACGACCCGGCGGAGATGCCGTTCGGCGTGGCGTGGACCGATGCGCCCGAGCCGACGCGCCAGCGCGAGGCGTACCGCTTCTGGGCCCGGAGTCGCGCCCACACCACGGCCGAGTCGTGGAACATCAACCTGGCGATCCAGCGCCACGGACGGGCCATCGGCGCGTGCAGCCTGATGGCCGAGCAGTTCCCGACGCTGCGGACGTTCGAGACCGGCTCGTGGATCACCCAGAGCGAGCAGGGCCACGGGTACGGCACCGAGATGCGCGCCGCGCTGCTGCACCTCGGGTTCGCCGGGCTCGGCGCCACCGAGGCGACGACGGCGGCGTTCGCCGACAACCCGCGCTCGCTCGGGGTCACGCGCCGCCACGGGTACGAGCCGAACGGCACCAAGCGGATGCTGCGCCGCGGCGAGGCGGCCGACCTGCTGCGCTTCCGGCTCGGGCGCGAGGAGTGGGCCGCGTCACGCCGCGACGACATCGAGCTGGTCGGCGTCGAGGGCGTTCGCGACCTCCTCGGCATCGACACCCCCTGACCCCTCACCCCGAGGCCGAAGATTTCCACAAGCATTTCGGCGTTACGCACGAATTCGCGTACCGGAATCAGAGATGGGGCTATCGCTGATTCAGGTACGCGAATCGAGCGTACGCCGATTTTGCTTGTGGAAATCTTTGCCTCCTGGGCGGAGGGGGTCAGGACAGGGCGGTGACGAGGGCGCGCAGCGGGGCGCGGAAGTCGTCGAGGAGGGGCACGCCGGCGGCGGCGAGGGCGGCGTTCTCGAGCACGCTGTTGACCGGGCGCGGTGCGGGGCGCGGCGGCTGCAGCTCGGCGGTCGCGATCGGGCGGACGATCGACGGGTCGCGGCCCATCGCCGCCACCACCTCGCAGGCGAACTCGTACCACGACACCGCGCCCTGGTTCGTGGCGTGGTACACGCCACTACGACGCTCCCGGGCCAATCGACGCAGGAGCGGCGCCAGGTCGGCCGTCAGCGTCGGGTGCCCGCGCTGGTCGTCGACGAAGGCCAGGCTGCCCGCGGTCCCGTCGCTGCTGGCGGCGAGGCGCATGATCGTGCGCACCATGTTGGCCCCGTGCTCGCCGCACACCCACGACGTCCGCACCACCGTGGCCGAGGCGCCGAGCGCCTGCGCCTCGCGCTCGCCGGCGAGCTTCGACGCGCCGTACACCGAGAGCGGGTTCGTCACGTCCCATTCGTGATAGGGGCGGTCGAGGGCGCCGTCGAACACGTAGTCCGTCGACACGTGCACCAGGTGAGCGCCGACGCGGTCGCACCCCTCGGCGAGCCATCGCACGGCGAGGGCATTGCTGGTGAACGCCCGCTGCGGATCGGACTCGCACGCGTCGACGGCGGTCCACGCCGCGGCGTTGACCACCGCATCGGGACGCAACGACGTGACGGCCCCCAGCACGGCGTCACGGTCGGTGACGTCGAGGGCGGCCCGGTCGGCCGCGACCACGTCGTCGCCCGCGGCGGTCGCCGCCGCCACGACGTCGTGACCGAGCTGGCCGCCGGCACCGGTGACGAGCAGGCGCATCGGGGTGCCGCGACGGCTCACTGGCCCGTGGCGGCGTACTTCGCCTCGGTCGCCGCCTTCTGCGGGCGCCACCAGCCCTCGTGGTCGCGGTACCACTCGATGGTCTGGGCCAGCCCGGCCCGGAAGTCGCGGTACTGCGGCGCCCACCCCAGCTCGGTGCGGAGCTTGGTCGAGTCGATGGCGTAGCGCATGTCGTGGCCGGGCCGATCGGTGACGTGGTCGTAGTCGTCGGTCGGTCGGCCGAGCAGCTCGAGGACCATTTCGACGACCTGCTTGTTGTCGTGCTCGCCGTCGGCGCCGATCAGGTAGGTCTCACCGACCCGGCCCTGCTCGACGATCCGCAGCACGGCGGCGCTGTGGTCGTCGGCGTGGATCCAGTCGCGCACGTTGTGCCCGGCGCCGTACAGCTTCGGGCGGATGCCGTCGAGCACGTTGGTGATCTGGCGCGGGATGAACTTCTCGACGTGCTGGTAGGGCCCGTAGTTGTTCGAGCAGTTGCTGATCGTGGCGGCGACGCCGAACGAACGCACCCACGCCCGCACGAGCAGGTCGGAGCCGGCCTTCGTCGACGAGTAGGGGCTCGACGGGTTGTAGGCGGTGGCCTCGGTGAACCGCGCCGGGTCGTCGAGCTCGAGGTCGCCGTACACCTCGTCGGTCGAGATGTGGTGGTAGCGGGTGCCGTGGGCGCGCACCGCCTCGAGCAGGCGGAACGTGCCGACGAGGTTGGTCTCGACGAAGGGCGACGGGTCGGTCAGCGAGTTGTCGTTGTGCGACTCGGCGGCGAAGTGCACCACGGTCGCGTGGTCGGCGACCAGCTGGTCGACGAGCGTCGGGTCGCAGATGTCGCCACGCACGAACGTCAGTCGCTCGGCGGGCAGGCCGTCGAGCGACTGCGTGTTGCCGGCGTAGGTGAGCTTGTCGAGCACGGTCACCGAGGCGTCGGTGTGGGCGAGCACGTGGTGCACGAAGTTGGAGCCGATGAACCCGGCCCCGCCGGTGACGAGGAAGTCGCCCATCACTCGATGTCGATCTGGCAGTGGTCGCCGATCATCAGCCGCAGCGCCCGCGGCCGGCGGCTGGTGCGGTCGATGACGGTCTCGCGGCCGATGAGGCTGTCCTCCAGGCGCGGGATGTGGAGCACCTGCGAACCGTCCATCACGACCGAGTGCTCGATCTCGCTGGTGTCGACGGTGCACCCGGCGCCGATCGCCGAGAACGGGCCGATGAAGCTGTCGACGACGCGGGTGCCGCGGCCGATCGCGACCGGGCCACGGATCGTCGAGTTGACGATCTCGGCGCCTTCGTCGACGATGACCCGGCCGTCGAGCGTCGAGCGCTCGTCCACGCGGCCGTCGACGCGCGACTCGATCTGCTCGAGCAGCAGGCGGTTGGCCTCGAGCAGCGGGGTGAGCTTGCCGGTGTCGATCCACCAGCCGGTCAGCAGCTCGGTGCGCACCCGCTTGCCGTTGGTGATCAGCCACTGGATGGCGTCGGTGATCTCGAGCTCGCCCCGCGGCGACGGCTGGATCGAGCGCACCGCTTCGTGGATCGACGGGTCGAACAGGTACACGCCGACGAGGGCGAGGTCCGACGGCGGGTCGGCGGGCTTCTCGACCAGCGCGACGACGTTGCCGTCGGCGTCGAGGGTGGCGATGCCGAAGCGCTGCGGGTCGGGCACCCGCTTGAGCAGGATCTGCGCCGCCGGTGGCTCGGGACGCGTCCGCGCCTGCTCGAAGGCGTCGACGAAGGCGCCGAGGTCCTGCTCGAGGAGGTTGTCGCCGAGGTACATCACGAAGTCGTCGTCGCCGAGGAAGTCCTGGGCGATGAGCACGCAGTGGGCGAGGCCGAGCGGCGCGTCCTGGGGCAGGAACGTGATCGCGGCCCCGAAGGCGCTGCCGTCGCCGAGCGCCTCGCGCACCTCGGGCCCGGTCGCGCCGATGATGACACCGATCTCGGTGATCCCGGCGGCGACCATCGCCTCGATGCCGTAGAAGAGGATCGGCTTGTTGGCCACCGGCACGAGCTGCTTGGCCCGCGTGTGGGTGATCGGGCGCAGGCGCGTGCCTTCGCCTCCCGCCAGGATCAATGCTTTCACCGACCGCTCCCCGCTGTCATACGGTCCGGGAGCCTACGTCGTGCTCGCCCGGCCCCGGCAGGAGCGGCCACGTCAGGTCGCCGTGGCGCCGGAGGTGTCGGCGGTGTCGGGCGCGGGTGGTTCCGGACCGGTGCCGCGGAAGTAGTCGAGCACGGCGTCGGTCTCGGGCCCGTCGACCAGCAGCAGCGCGTCCTGGCCCTCGTCCTGGTAGCGCTCGACCGGCACGGAGATACGTCTGCAGGCCGTCGGCAGCCGCGCTGGCGAGGGCGTGGCCCGCTTCGAGCACGTCGATCGAGTCGTCGAACGTGATCACGTTGGTGGCCGCGTCGAGCAGGTCGCCGAGGCGCAGCGGGTTGCTCGTGACCTCGGCGAGCAGCTTGTCGGCGGCGAGGCGGATGAAGTGCTGCTGACGCTCGATGCGCCCGAGGTCGTTCTTGTTGTCGGGCACCCAGTTGTAGTCGCCGTTCTCGTCGGGTCGCCACTCCTCGAGGTGGCGCGAGCGGGCGTAGGCGAGGGCCATCGGGCCCTGCAGGTTCTGACAGCCGGGCTGCACGTCGAGCCCCGATCCGGAGTCGCGCGAGGCGAAGTCGAAGCACACCTCGACGCCACCGATCTCGTCGACGAGCTTGATGAACCCGGCGAGGTCGATCTCCAGGTAGTGGTTGATCGGGATGCCGAAGTTGTCGGTGATCGTGCGGGCGAGCACGTCGGGCCCGTCGGCGTAGGCCGAGTTGAGCTTGGCCTTGGCCCCGTCCCGACCGGCGATCGGCACCCAGAGGTCGCGGGGCAGGCTGAGGATCGATGCTCCGAGCTCGGGGTCGCGCCGCAGGATCATCATCGTGTCGGAGCAGTCGCACCCGGCGGTCGTGTCGTCGTTGCCGTCGGGGTCGCCGTTGGCGCGGCTGTCGGAGCCGACGATCAGGTAGTTCTCCGCCGGACCGACGTTGGCGCTGAGCACGTCGGCGAGGGCGTCGGCCTGGGGTCCGGCGATGCGCTGCACGGAGTTGGTCTGGCGATCGGCGGCGAAGTACACGCCGGCGCCGCCGCTGACGCCGACGACCACGGTCAGCACGCCCGCCAGCAGCAGGGGCGCGCGGTGGACCCGGCCTCGTGCACCCATGGGCATCGAGGTTACCGGCGTCGATCCGGCGGCGCCGGGCATGCCCGCCGGCGAGGCGAAGTGTGAGTCACGCGTACGGAAATCCGTACGCCGGGCTCACACTTCCGGTGCGAAACGGGCGGCCAGGTGCTCCAGGATCGCGGTGAGGTCGGGCTCGGCGGTGGCGATCGCGTCGGGCCAGGAGAACCAGTGCACCTCCTGGCTCTCCTCCGGAGGGGGATTCGGGTCGGCGTCGCCCGCCGCGAACAGGTAGCGCAGATCGAGGTGGGTGTGGCCGATCGGCGCGGGCAGGTCGTGCACGCTGACGTGCACCAGTTCGGGGCTGGACCCGAGCAACTGCGCCGGCAGCCCGGTCTCCTCGATCACCTCGCGGCGCGCACCCTCCCAGGGCGCCTCGCCGGCGTCGACGTGGCCGCCCGGCTGCAGCCAGAGGCCGAGCTTCACGTGGCGCACCAGGATCGTGCCGCGGCGACCGACGACGAAGCCCGAGCCGGTGACGTGCACCGGGCCGCTGTCGATCGAGAACGGGTCGTCGAGCCGTGTCATCTCGGCCACCGTGCGCTCGACGTCGAGGCGCTCGCGCTCGTCGAGCGGGACATGAGCCGCCAGTGACGCCAGCACCTCCGCCCGCAGCTGCTCGACGCGGGCGTCGTCGGTCATCCGGCCTTGGCGTTCCAGCGCTCGCGGCCGAGACGGCTGCGCTCGAGCAGGTTCGCCGGCACCCGGGCGGCCGCCGCCGACAGCGCCGCGCTCTCGCCGCCGCCACCGTCCGACGGTGCCGCCGCGACGGCCGGCGTCTCCTCGGGTGCCACGAGGTCCTCGAAGGCCGGCGGGCGCATCCCCGGCTGCCAGTAGCGGTACAAGGTGGTCAGCACGTCGGTGAGCGGTTCGACCGAACCGCCGCGCGCCAGCTCGACCGTCACGATGTTCGAGAACACGTGCACGGCGTCGACCTGGCCGGTGGCGAACAGCCGGCGGGCGAGCTCGGCGGCCGGACGGGGCCCGAACGCATCGGCCGCCGACTCGAAGTACTCGTGACCCATCCCGGTGAGCGTTCGGTTCAGCTCGAAGCGCACGATGCCCGGCGACGACGACGGCTTCTCGGTGACCGCGACCAGCTGACCCATCGGGGCCGAGGTTACACAGCCGCCCCGCGACCACCGGCGTCCGCGCCGGTCGCAGCGCGGCGCGACGCGTCGCGTACCGTGGCGCGATGACGACCGTCGCCGAGCACCCGGGCGTGGAGGACGTCGAGCCCTCCTTCGCCGACGCCGCACGCGCCTTCCTCGACGCCCACGCCAGCCGCAAGGACCCCGAGGTCACGTTCGTGTGGGGCGAGGGCAACGACGGCGTGTCGATCTTCGAGGAACGTGACCGCGCCGAGGAGCGACGCCAGCTCGCCGACGCCACGGCGTTCCGCGCCGCTCGCTTCGACGCCGGTTTCGGGTGGCTCACCGGTCCCGAGGCCTACGGCGGACGGGGCCGGTCCCGCGCCTACCAACAGGCCTACGACGCGATCGAGATCGACTACGACATCCCCAACCAGGGGTTCTTCCTGATCGGCCTGGGCATGGTGGCGCCGACGATCCTCGCCCACGGCAGCGACCACGCCCGCGAGCGCTACCTGCGGGCACTCCACCGCGGCGACATCATCGCCTGCCAGCTGTTCTCCGAGCCCGGCGCCGGCAGCGACCTCGCCTCGTTGCAGACCCGAGCCGATCGTGACGGGGACGAGTGGGTGCTCAACGGTCAGAAGGTCTGGACCTCCGGGGCGCAGTACGCCGACATCGGCGAGGTGATCGCCCGCACCGACCCCTCGGTCCCCAAGCACAAGGGGCTCACCGGGTTCATCGTCGACATGCACGCGCCGGGCGTCGAGGTGCGCCCGCTGCGTCAGATGACCGGCGGCGCCAGCTTCAACGAGGTGTTCTTCACCGACGTGCGCGTCCCCGACGACCATCGCCTCGGCGACGTCAACGCCGGCTGGGGCGTGGCGCTGACGACGCTGATGAACGAGCGGGCGGCCATCGGTGCCGGCGGCGGCACGACGAGCGGCGCCGGCGTGGTGACCCGCCTCACCGAGCTCGCCCGGCACATGGGACGCGCCGACGACCCGATCGTGCGCCAGCGGCTCGCCGACATCCACATCCGCGGCAACGTCGCCCGCTACACCAACCGCCGGGCGATGGCGAAGATCGCCGTTGGCCAGCTCCCCGGCCCCGAGATGAGCATCGCCAAGCTGACGTCGACCCAGCTGCTGCAACGCATCGGCGAGCTCGCCGGCGACCTGCTCGGCCCGCGCCTCACCGCCGACACCGGCGAGTGGGGTACCTTCGCCTGGGCTCAGCTGGTGGTCGGCACGCCGGGCATGCGCGTCGCCGGTGGCACCGACGAGGTGATGCGCAACATCATCGGCGAACGCGTGCTCGGACTCCCGAAGGGCCCGTAGGACGTCACGGAATCGGCCCCGGCACGCCGCGGTGGGCCAGGACCGACCCGAGCAGGTCGGGGAACTCGGCCGGCGTGCACGCGGTGACGAACGCGCCGAGGGCAGCGAGCTCGGCGGCGTGGTGCTGGTCCGAGACCGGGACGCCCTCGTCGGACAGCGCGAGCAGCACCACCACGGTGACCCCCGAGCGAACCAACGCGGCGACGCGGGCCCGCATCAGCCCGGCGTCACCGCCCTCGAACAGGTCACTGATCAGGAGCAGCACGGTGTCCTGGGGACGGGTGATCAGCCCCTGGCACGTCGCCAGGGCGTTGGCGATGTCGGTACCGCCACCGAGTTGCACGCCGAACAGGACGTCGACCGGATCGTCGAGCAGGTGCGACAGGTCGGCCGCCGACGTGTCGAAGGCGACCAGCGTGGTGCGCAGCGCCGGCAGCCGCGCCAGCACGCAGGCGAACAGCGACGCGTGCACGATGCTGTCGGTCATCGAGCCGCTCTGGTCGAGGGCGATCACGATGTCGCGTGCGAGCGACGGCCGGTGGCGGCCGTAGCCGACCAGCCGCTCGGGCACGAGCGTGCGCTGCTCGGGGAGCCACGTGCGCAGGTTGGCGTGGATGGTGCGGTTCCAGTCGATGTCGGCGTGGCGCGGGCGACGGGTGCGGTCGGCCCGCGACAGCGCTCCGGCGACCGCGGCCCGGGTGCGATCGGCCAGCTGGTCGGCCAGCCGATCGAGCACGCTGCTGATGACCTGGCGGGCGGTGGCCCGGGTTTCGTCGGGCAGGAGGCGGTTGAGCTCGACGAGCGCGCCGACGAGGTGGACGTCGGGCTCGAGCTCGGCGAGCAGCTCCGGTTCGAGCAGCAGGTGGGTGAGATCGAGCCGCTCGACCGCATCGCGCTGCAGCACCTGCACCACCGGCACCGGGAAGTAGCGACGGATGTCGCCGAGCCAGCGGGCCACCGACGGGGCCGATCGGCCGAGGGCGCCGGTGCGGCGCGAACCCGCCCCGCGACCGGTGCGTTCGGGGGCGTCGTAGAGGCTGCCGAGGGCGACGTCGATGCGCAGGTCGTCGCGTCCGAGCTGCACGCCGCCGCCGGCGTCGTCGGCCCCGCCGAGCACGAGCCGCCAGCGGCGCATCCGTTCCGCCTCCGACACCCGGCGCTCACCCATCACCGCTCCCGGAGTCGTGCACCGGCAGGCCGAGCAGCAGCCGGACCGTGTGGAGTCCGGCGCGCACCCGCTCGACGTCGAGATCGTCGCCCACGTGATCGCTCGCCGCCGTCGCGCCGCCGGCGAGGAGCACGCCGAGCTGGCGACGCTCGGCCGGCTCGAACGCCCCGAACGTGCGGCGAAGCAGCACCAGGGCGTCGATGAACACGTCGCCCGGCATGGCCGAGATCCAGGCATCGATCACGTCGAGCAGTTCCCGGTCGTGCACCAGCACGGTGCCGCTGCCGGCGAGGAACCCTTCGAGGAAGCGCGCCCCGTCGGCCGCCGGGGTTCCGGCCGTGAGCGCCCGGCCCACGCGCCGCGACACGTCGTCGGGCGACCACGTGCCGCCGTCGTGCAGCAGACGAGTTGCCCGTCCGCGCACCAGTCCGTGCACGGCGTGCCCGTCGGCCAGCCGGATCAGCGCGTCGGGGAGATCGCGCGGTCGCGCCGGATGGTCGAGCAGGGCGAGCGCCGCTTGGAGTCCGCTCAACCGCTCGACCATCGCTGCCGCGGCGTCGTCGTCGAGGCGGCGACCGGCGCCGTCGAGCCCGGCGATCACGCGCACCACCATCTCGTCGACGACGGTCGTCAACGCCGAGGCGTCCGACCCGCGGACGTCGCCGTAGCGGAGGGCGTGGGCGAGGGGCACCAGCGCGTCGATCAGCTCGGCGACGTCGGGGGCCCGTGCGGCGAGCTCGCCGAGCGATCGGGCTGCGCCGACCACCGCCCCCGGCAGGTCGGCGAGCAGGGCGGCCGCGACGAGCGAGGCCGCCTCCGCCAGCCGCGTGGTGGCGGCCGTGCGCTCGATCACCGTCGCCGTCGCCGCCTCGACGAGCGTGGTGCCCTGGCCGGCGCACTCGACCAGACGGATCAGGGCGCTGGGATCCCAGTCGAGATCCCAGGTCTCGCGGAACGTCCCCCGCGTACCGCGTCCCTCGGCGAGGTGACCCCAGTCGAAGGCCAGGAGGTCGAGGCGGTGCAAGAGGTGCGATCGGCGCAGCGCCAGCGGCGTGCGCAGGTCGAGCTCGAGCCGACGGGCGCCGATCGTCGGGCTGAGCCGAGCCCGCTTCTGCTGGCGCGCGACGTCGCCCACCAGTGGCACCTGCGGAGCCTCGGGCGGCACGGCGCCGACGGCGGTGCCGCGTGTCAGGTCGTCGATGACCGGCGGCAGCGTCCCCGACGTGCCCCCGACGACGGTGGTGGCGGCATCTCGCACCTCGTCGAGGCCGGCCCGCGGACGGTTGCGCAGTGCGGCCACGGCGTCGGCGAGGCGAGCCGCGGCGATCAGATGGTCGGGCGACACCGCCAACCCGCGGGCGCGCATGCCGGCGGCGGCCTCGACGAAGAAGCGGGTGACGCCGTCGGGGCCGGGGTGGCGGAACACGTGGCGGTACCAGCCCGGCCAGGCGACGCCGGCGCCGTAGCCCGTGCCGTGCTCCAGCTTGCGGTCGCTCCACGGCACCCAGCTGAGCGCCGCCCGCCCGGCTCCGGGCGGCGCCTTGGCCAGACCGGCGTCGGACGCCGCCGTTGCCCGGGTCGGATCGAGCGCCGGCACGTGCCAGGCCCCACAGACCACGGCCACCGCGCCCTGACCGGCGTCGGAGAGTGCGGCGCGGACGGCCCGGCGCATGTGCGCCTCACGCCGGGCGTCGTCGCCGGACGTGCTCGTGCCGGCGCGCACCGCGGCCATCGCCTCGCCGACGGCGGCGAACGCCGGCACGCCGTCGCCGCGGTGCTCCACCACGTCGTCCCACCAGCGTTCGGCGTCGGGTTCGCCCGCCGCCGCGGCCAGCGCAGCGAGCGGGTCGACCCGCCCCCGCACCCGCCGATCGTCGTCGCTCGTGGCCAGTGCCCAACCGGCGGGTGCGTCGATCGGTCGAACCGGCCGGTCGTGGGCCAGGGCCCAGCGGACCGCCTGCCATTCCGGGCTGAACTCGGCGAGCGGCCAGAACGCGGCTCGCGACACGTCGGTCGCCAGGTAGCCGAGCAGGGCGACGGGGGGCCGCAGGCCCGGGTCACCGATCCACCTCAGCAGCGACGAGGCATCGGCCGGCAGCTCGACGAGCACGATCGCCGGGTCCAGCTCGTCGAGGGCGCGCACGACCGAGCGCGCCGACCCCGGTCCGTGATGTCGCACGCCGAGCAGGTGCAGGCCGGGCGTGGTGCCCGCGGAATCAGCCGAGGTCGCGGCAGGCGTCGTAGAACTCGCCCCAGCCGTCACGGTCGCGCACCACCCCCTCGAGGTATTCGCGCCACACCACGTCGTCGTGGCTCGGGTCACGTACGACCGCGCCGACGACGCCGGCGGCGATGTCGCCCGGCGACAGCCGTCCGTCGCCGAAGTGGGCGGCGAGAGCGAGGCCGTTGGTGACGACCGAGATCGCCTCGGCCGTGGACAGCGTGCCGCTCGGCGTCTTCAAGCTGGTGCGTCCGTCGCTGGTCTGGCCGTCGCGGAGCTCGCGGAAGATCGTGACGACGCGTCGGATCTCGTCCGACGCCGGCGGGACCGCGGGCAGGGCGAGGGCCGTCCCGAGCTCGCCGACGCGACGGGCGACGATGGCCATCTCTTCGTCGGCGGTCGCCGGCAGGGGCAGCACGACCGTGTTGAAGCGCCGCCGCAGGGCGCTCGACATCTCGTTGATGCCACGATCACGGTTGTTGGCGGTGGCGATGAGGTTGAAGCCGGCGATCGCCGCCACCTCGGTGTCGAGCTCGGGGATCGGCAGCACCTTCTCCGACAGGATCGTGACGAGGGCGTCCTGCACCTCCGAGGGCATGCGGGTGATCTCCTCGACGCGCACGATGCGTCCGTGCTGCATCGCCCGGTACACCGGGCTCGGGACCAGGGCGGCCTCGCTCGGGCCGTCCTGCAGGAGGCGGGCGTAGTTCCAGCCGTAGCGCAGCGATTCCTCGGCCGTGCCGGCGGTGCCTTGGACGAGGAGGGTCGAGTCGCCGCTGATGGCCGCGGCGAGGTGCTCGCTGACCCACGTCTTGGCGGTGCCCGGCACGCCGAGCAGGAGCAGGCTGCGGTCGGTGGCGAGCGTCGCCACCGCCACCTCGACGAGGCGACGCGATCCGATGTACTTGGGGGTGACGACGCGTCCGTCGACCAGGGTCCCGCCGATCAGGTAGGTGACGACCGCCCACGGTGACAGCCGCCAGTTGGGCGGGCGCGGCCGGTCGTCGACCTCGGCCAGCGCGGTCAACTCGTGGGCGAAGGCATGCTCGGCGTGCGGTCGCAGGACGTCGCCGGCGGCGAGCGAGACGCGGCGTTCCGCGGTCATGCCGACGCTCCGACGCGCAGCTCGTCGAGCATCGCCCGGCGCGCAGTGGCGAGCTCGCCGAGCGCTTCCCACATCGCCACCTGGCCACCCTCGCCGTCCGGGGCGGCGCGCCAGCGCCTCGACGGCGGTGGCGAGCCCGTCGGCGGGCATGCGGGCGATGGCGTTGAGGACCACGGTGCGATGCGCCCAGCGGAAGGTGCCGTCGTCGAGACCGCGCACCAGGTGCTCGACCAGCGCCGAACCCGGCCGGTCGACGAAGGGTTCGAGCTCGGGGGCCACCGGCAGCGGCGCCTCGAACCGGCCGACGTCGACAGCGGCGCGCACCGAGGGCGGGGCCAGGTCGGGCACGTGCTCCACCAGCCAGCTCGCGCCAGGGCCACCGAACGCCATGACGGCGGCGGCCGCGGCCGGATGGCGGCGGTGGCGGCGAAGCAGGCCGACCAGCACATCGGCCGGAGGCCGCCAGCCCGCCGCCGCGGCGACGGCCAACCACTCGGCCTCGAGCACCGGCCACTCGGCCACGACACGGTTCCAGCGCCGCGCCGCGGCGACCGGGAGCAGCGGGCGTGGGTCGATCGGCGACGGCCGCAATGGCGCGAGCGGTGGTCGGGGCGTGGCACCGCACCGTCGCGCCACCACGGTGGCCGCCACGGCAGCGAGGAGGCGGGACGCGGGCGTGGGGCGGACGGCGTCGGCCACGAGATCGGCCACCGGCCCGGGCGGCAGCTCGGGCGGGTCGCGCCGATCGGTGCCGAGCAGCGCGACGGTGACCAGCTCGTCCCAGGCAGCCGTGATCGTCGCCGGGCCGCTCACTGCTGCGCTCACGCCGCGCTCACGAACGAGACATCGGCCCGCGGGCCGATGTCGAGCACACGGTCGGACAGGAACACGGCGAGGGGGACGAGACCGGATGCGGTCCACTCGGCGCTGACGGCGACGGGGTGCCCGCCCGACGCGGCGAGCAGCACCGCCACGGCGTCGTCGGTGCGCTCGCTGGCGATCGGGAGCGACCCCGTGTGGTCGCTCAACGCCCAACCTCCTCCGCCGAGCGTCGGTGCCGCCCGCAGGACGACGGGCACCCGTTCCGACCACGGCTCGCGTGCCATCGCCCCACCCACCTCGGCCAGCGCGTCGGACACGGTGACGGCCTCGACCGCCTCGTCGGGACCGAGCGGGCGCGGGTCGCCGTACCGCTCGCCCACGATCGCCCGCCCGCCGGCGCCGGGATAGCGGTGCAGGTCGGCGGCGACCACGGTGCCCACCGACAGCGATGCGTCGAGCGACTGGCGGTAGGCGGCGAACGACAGCACCATCGCCGTGGCACCGGAGTCGAGACCTCGCAACCAGGTACGACGGACCTCGACGAGGTCCTCGCGGATGTCGCTGCGCCCGATCACGAGCCAGCGGTCGGTGACCGGCGCCGACGCCTCGACGTCGGCGCGACGCACCTGCCAGCCGCACGCCGTGGCCACCGAGTCGGCGAGCGGTGCCGGCAGCGAGGGCACCCGCTGACCCGCCTCGGCGAGCAGGTGGAGGATGCCGATGTCGGCGAGCACGCCCTCGTGCCAGTCGGGGGCCGCTCCGACGCGGCCGGCGAGGCGGCGCACGCGGTTGGCGAGCGCGCCGGCGCGGGCGTCGACGAGCCGGGCGGCCAACGCGTCCCACGTGGCGAAGCGGGCGATGCTGGGGTCGGCCAAGCCGGTGCGCAAGCGGTCCTCGAGCCAGCGGTCGAGCTCGACGAGCCCGGCGACGAGGCGGGCGACGCGCTCGTCGCGCTCGCCGTCGCGATCGCTCGGCGGCTCGCCGGCGGCGCGGTCGTGGGGGTCGACCGCGCCGTCGCCCGCGGTGTCACCCGGCGTCACCTCCGTCGTCGGCTCGGCCGGCGAATCGCCTCGTGACGGCTCGGCCCGGCGGCGTTCACGGTCGAGCCAGGTGGCGACGTGGGCCGGCTCGCTGGCCTCGGGAACCTGGCCGCGGACCCAGAGCACGAGCAGGCCGACCACGTGCTTGCACGGCTGCTGCCGGCTCGGGCAGGTGCACCGCTGGAGGACGCGCTCGTGGTCGGCCGCCACCTCGTAGGGCTCGGCGCCGCGGCCGTGGTAGCGACCCCAGACGCCGCGGGTGCTGGCGCCGAGGTGGCTCCAGCTGGCCGGCACGGCGACCGACTCGCCGGCCCCGAAGCGGGCGGGCGTGCGGGCCAGGGCGACGACCTGCTCGATCGACCAGCGCGGGTCGGCGGTCACGGCTCCCACCGTCCTCGGCTGCGAGCGGCGCCGGCCCTCATGCCACGGACCCTACCCAGCGGGTGTCACAGCCGAGACTTGGTGGCGCCGGGCCCCGACGACGAAACTGCCCCGCGGTGCATTGGGCGACGGTCGTGACGGCGTTCGCCACGATCTTCGTCGCCGAGCTGCCGGACAAGACGATGATCGCGACGATCGTGCTGTCGGCGCGGTTCAAGCGGCCGTTCGCCGTGTGGTTGGGGTCGGCGTTGGGGCTGATGGTGCAGGTCACCATCGCCACGGTCGCCGGGCGGCTGCTCGACCTGCTCCCCGATCGCCCGGTCAAGTTGGTGGTGGCGACGATGTTCGCCATCGGTGCCGTGCTCCTCTGGCGCACGTCGGCCAAGGAGGACGAGGCCGTGCAGGAGGAGGCCGAGGCCGAGATCGCCGCCGCCGAACGTGGGGCGGTCACCGATCGGACGATGCCGTGGCAACGGGTGTCGGCGACGGTCTTCGGCATCGTCTTCCTCGCCGAGTGGGGTGACCTCACCCAGATCGCGACGGCGAGCCTCGCCACCAACGGCGAGGCGCTGTCGGTGTGGGTCGGCGCGTCGCTCGCCATGATCACCGTGGCCGGCATCGGGGCCGCCGCCGGCCAGGCGCTGCTGCGCGTGCTGCCCGAGCGCCTCCTGCACCGCATCGCCGCCGTGATCTTCGGGGTCCTCGCCGTCGTCTTCCTGATCAGCGCCATCTGACGTCCGGCCGGACGCGAGCTTCCCGTCGCCTGGCGCCCGCGGGCGGCCGCCAGCCAATGGTCTCGCCGTCGACCCGCGCCAACTTGCAAGGATGTCGGATGTGAGGCGCGCGGGGCGAGAGGTGGCGATCGGGCTGGGTGCGTACGCGGCCTACCTCGCCGCACGACACGTCGTGTGGAACGACCGCGGTCGCGACCGCGCCCGCCGCAACGCCGCGCGCATCGCCGACGCCGAACGGCGCGCCGGGGTGTTCGTCGAGCGCTACGTGCAGCGCGCCGCCGAGCGCACCCCGCGCCTCGTCACGATCTTCAACGCCGGTTACGCCGTCGGCAACGTCACCCTCAGCGTCGGCTGGCTGTTCGCCCTGTACCGGCGCGGGAGCCCGGCCTACGCGCCGCGAACGACGCGCCGCGGTCGCGGCGTTCCTCGCCGCCGTCCCCGTGTTCGCCACGTTCCCGACGGCCCCGCCGCGCTCGCTCGACGGCTTCATCGACACGTTGCGGGCCCGGGGCATCGACCTCGACCACCCCGTGCTCGTCCGGCTGTACAACCCGATCGCGGCGATGCCGAGCTACCACATGGCGTTCGCGGTGGTCACCGGGCTGGGCGTCGCCAACCACGGCCGAAGTCGCGCCGTCCGCCTCGCCGGACGGGCCTACCCGGTGGCGGTCGCCGCCGTCGTGATCGGCACCGGCAACCACTTCGTCGCCGACGTCGCCGCCGGCTCGGCGTTGGGGGCGGTGGCGAGAGCGGTGACGCGGTGACCGACGACGTCGATCCGACGCTCGACGGCGACGGCGACGGCGACGGCGAGCGACGGTGACGGCCGCCGGCTCGACGTCACCGCCAAGCAGGTGCTGATCGGGATCGCGCTCGCGCTGGTGGTGCTCACGCTGATCGTCGTGTTCATCGGCCGCCTCGCCGGCTTCTCGCACCTCGCCGCGACCCTCCGCGAGGGCGACGGGACGTGGCTGGCGGTGTGCGCCGGCGGACAGATCGTCGTGTTCATCGGCTACGCCGGGGCGTTCCGCCTGGCCGTGCGCTTCGAGGACGGCCCGAGCATCACGACCTGGCTGGCGGTGCGCGTCGTCCTGGCGAGCTTCGCCATGTCCCAGGTGGTCGCCGCCGGCGGTGCCGCCGGGATCGCGATCACCTACTGGGCCCTGCGCCGTCTCGGCCGCTCCCGCCGCGACGCCGGCGTGCGCGTCATCGGCCTCAACACCGTCGTCTACCTCGTGTTCGTGCTCTTCGCCCTGGTGGCAGCGGTGCTGACCCTGCGCCGGGGCGAGGTCCCCCTCGGCGCCACCCTCCCGTGGATCATCGGCGTGCCACTCGTGATCGCCCTCGGGGCGTGGTTCACCGACGCCCACCGGGTGGTCGGCTGGGCGACCCCTCACGGCCGGTTCGCGCGCCGCGCCCTCGCCGGCGGCGTCGAGGCCGCGTGGTGGGCGCGGCGCGCGGCGACCGACTCCGACAACCGGCCGATGCTCGGCTGGGTGGCGCTGTACTGGGCGGGCGACGTGGCCAGCCTGTGGGGGGCCCTGCATGCGTTCGGCGAGGCCCCGCCCGTCGCCGCGGTCGTGCTGGCCTACTGCATCGGCTACCTCGCCCAGGCGGTGCCGATCCCGTTCATCGCCACCGGCGGGATGGACGCCGCCACGACGTTCGCCCTACAGATGATCGGCGTGCCGCTCGAGGTCGCTCTCGTCGCCGTGGTGGCGCACCGCGTGTTCGCGTTCTGGATGCCGCTCATCCCGGGACTGGTGCTGGTGATGTTGCTCCCCGACACCTCCGCGGCGCTGGCGGCCGCCGGCGCCGCCGACCGGCACTCGGCGCCGGGATCAGCGGGTGTTCACGAGGGCGCGTAGCGACTCGCGCAGCGAGTGGGTGGTGGCCACCACCGCCGTGGGCTCGTAGCCGCAGTGCGCCATGCAGTTGGCACAACGCGGATCGCGCCCGCGCCCGTACGCGCTCCAGTCGGTGGTCTCCACCAGCTCGCGGTACGACGACACGTAGCCGTCGCTCATCAGGTAGCACGGCCGCTGCCAGCCGAGCACCGAGTAGGAGGGGATCGCCCAGGCCGTGCACTCGAAGTCGATCCGGCCCTCGAGGAAGTCGAGGAACAGCGGCGTGTGGTTGAGCCGCCACTTGCGCCGTCGGCCCTCGCCGAACGCGTCGCGGAACAGCCGCTGCGTCTCGCGCACGCCGAGGAAGTGCTCCTGGTCGGGCGCCTTCTCGTAGGCGTAGGCCGGCGAGATCATCATCGCGTCGACCTCGAGGTCGTCGTTGAGGAAGTCGAGGACGTCGCGCACCGTCTTGGCCGAGTCGGTGTTGAAGAACGTCGAGTTGGTGGTGACCCGGAAGCCCCGCTGCTTGGCGTCGCGGATCGCCTCGACCACCGTGTCGAACACCCCCTCGCGGTCGACCGCTGCGTCGTGGCGCTCGCGCAGGCCGTCGACGTGCACCACCCACGAGAAGTACGGCGACGGCGTGAAGTCGGCGAGGCGGCGCTGCAGCAGCACGGCGTTGGTGCACAGGTACACGAAGATCTTGCGCTCGACGAGCGCTTCGACCATGCGCACGATGTCGGGGTGCAGCAGCGGCTCGCCGCCGGCGATCGAGCACATCGGCGCGCCGCACTCCTGCATCGCCCCGAGCACGTCCTCGACGCTGAGGCGCCGGCGCAGGATCTCGGTCGGGTGCTGGATCTTGCCGCATCCCGGGCAGGACAGGTTGCACGCGAACAGCGGCTCGATCTCGACGATCAGTGGATACTTCTCGCGCTTGGCGAGCTTCTGTCGCATCAGGTAACTGGCGACGCGCATGTTCTGGCGGACGGGGATCGGCATCAGCGCACCTCGGGGGGAAGGGAGAAGTGGACGTCCTCGTGGTGGCCGTTGCGCTCGACGACGGTGGTGGCACCGAGGCAGGCAAGACGGTCGACCACCCGGTGGACGAGATGGTCGGGGGCCGAGGCGCCGGCGGTGATCCCGACGGTGCGAGCGGCGGCGAGCCACGACAGGTCGATCTCGGTCTCGTCCTCCACGAGGTGGGCGGTGACGCCCTCGCGGCGGGCGACCTCCACCAGGCGGTTGGAGTTCGACGAGTTGGGCGAGCCGACGACGAGCACCAGGTCGGATTCGGCGGCGACGGCGCGCACCGACTCCTGGCGGTTCTGCGTGGCGTAGCAGATGTCGTCGGCGCGTGGGCCGACGATCGTGGGGAAGCGCTCCTCGAGGGCGGCGACGACGGCCGCGGTCTCGTCGAGGGCGAGCGTGGTCTGGGTGAGGTAGGCGACCCGTTCGGGGTCGCGAACCTCGAGCGCGTCGACCTCGTCGACGCTCGAGATCACCTGGATGTGCTCGGGCGCCTCGCCCTGGGTCCCGACGATCTCCTCGTGGTCGTCGTGGCCGATGAGCACGATGGAGTAGCCGTCGCGCGCCCGCGCCCGCGCTTCGGTGTGCACCTTGGCCACCAGCGGGCAGGTGGCATCGATGAGCACGAGGTCGCGCGCCGCGGCCTGTTCGCGCACCGCCGGCGCCACCCCGTGGGCGGCGAGCACGGTGACGGCGCCGCGCGGCACCTCGTCGAGCTCGGCGACGAACACCGCGCCGGCCGCCGTCAGCTCGGCGACGACGTGGGTGTTGTGGATGATCTGACGGCGCACGTACACGGGCGGGCCGTACTGCTCGAGGGCGCGGTGCACGACGGTGATCGCTCGTTCGACGCCGGCGCAGAACGATCGCGGGCTGGCGAGCACCGCGGTGCGCGGGGCGACCGCGGCGGCCCACGTCTCGACCACCGGGGCGACGGCGCGCAGCGTGCGGTACGCGGTGCGCAGCGACCGCCCCATCGTCGGACGGATGAGCTCGTGGTCGGGGGTGTCGGACAGCACGCGGACCACGGCCACGCGGTGCGGGGCGATGGCGAGGAGCGGCCCGGCGAGCCACGCCGATTCCATGTCGACCGCCACGGCGCCGGTGGCGGCGAGCTGCCGCCGGCGATCGCCCCACGCCAGCTTCGTGGTCGACACCACCGGTCCGACGATCACGTCGAAGCCGGCACGGGAGAGCTGGTCGGCGATCGCCGGCGCCGAGGGCAGCGCCACCGACGAGGCGTCGTCGTCACTGGTGCTGAGCGCGCTGGCGACCACCACCTGTCCCGGGCGCTGGCCGGCGCACAGCCCGCCGGCGAACCCGGCCACGGCCATCGCCACCGGTCCGCTGTCGGCGATGGCCCGCCCGGCGTTCGCCGCGCGGATCGCGCCCATCCCGCTCACGACGTTGCCGGCGCGGCTGAGGTGACGACGCACGGCGCGTCCCTCGAGCCCCATCGGTGTGACGATCACCAGCTCATCCATGCATCTCCCTTCCGGCGCGCCCCAACGCCATCAGCGGGAACACGTGACGATACAAGTGATAGTTGATGTAGAAATCGCCCGGGAACCCGGTTCCGGTGTACCAGGGCTCGTCCCACGTGCCGTCGGGTCGCTGGGTGCGGACGAGGAAGTCGACGCCGCGGGCAACGGCGGCGTCGTAGCCGCCCAGCGCGAGCAGCCCGAGCAGCGCCCACGCGGTCTGCGACGCCGTCGATGCGCCACGGCCGATCCAGCTCGCGTCGCGGTACGAGCGCAGGTCCTCGCCCCAGCCACCGTCGGCGCCTTGGTGGCCGGCGAGCCACTCACCGGCGCGACGCAGCCGCTCGTCGCCAGGGGCCACGCCGGCGGCGACGAGCGCCGGCACCACGTGTCCGGTGCCGTACACGTGGTTGGCGCCCCACCGACCGAACCACGACCCGTCCGCCTCCTGATGGTCCCACAGCCACGCGATGCCGCGACCGACGGCGGCGGCGGCACCCGCATGGCCGTCGCCGACGGCTGCGAGCATCTCGACGACGTGGGCGGTGACGTCGGCGCTCGGCGGGTCGATCACCTCGCCGAAGTCGCAGAACGGCAGGTCGCGGACGATCGCCCGGGTGTTGTCGACGTCGAACGCCGCCCAGCCACCGTCACGGCACTGCATGCCGAGCACCCACTCGACCGCTCGGGCGACGGCCGCGTCAGCATCGTGGTCGCGCCCGGCGGCAACCCCGGCGCGCAGGGCGAGCACCACCTCGGCCGTGTCGTCGATGTCGGGGTAGTTGTCGTTGGCGAACTCGAACGCCCAGCCACCGGGCTCGAGCCGCGGCCGTCGGACCGACCAGTCGCCGGGCCGGCGGATCTCCTCGCCGAGCAGCCAGCGACGGGCGGTGACGAGCATCGGGTCGTCCGCCGCCACGCCGCAGTCGGCGAGACCGATCACCGCCAGCGCGGTGTCCCACACCGGCGACTGGCACGCCTCCAACCGGCGGGTGCCGTGCTCGCGGACGCTGAAGCGCTCGAGGCCGGCGAACGCCGCCGCCATGACGGGATGGTCGAGGGCGTACCCGCGCAGGTGCAGCGCCATCATCGAGTACACCCACGGCGGCTGGATGCCGCCCCACGACCCGTCGGCCTCCTGGCGGGCGATGATCCACGCCTCGGCCTTGGCCAGCGCCCGCTCCCGCAGCCGCTGCCACGGGCGCCGCTCGTAGCGCTGGAGCAGGCGGTCGAGCTGGGTCAGCGCCCGCCCCGACCGCGTCGCCGCGCGGACCGCGTCCGGGCGACGACCCGATCGCAGCTCGTCGATCCCGAACGGCAGCGGGCGCACCGGGCGGTAGGCGGCCACCACCGTGAGCGGCACGATCGTCTGGCGCGCCCAGCAGGCGAAGTCGTAGATGTTGAACGGCACCGACGGCGGCAACAGGACCACCTCCGGCGGCGTCGCCGGCAGTTCGTCCCACGACCACAGCCCGAACAGCGCCAACCAGAAGCGGGTGAACACACGCGCCGCCTCGATCCCGCCGCTGTCGCGCACGAACGCCGCGGCGTCGCGCATGTGCGTGGCGTCCGGCTCGTCGCCGGCGAGGCGCAGCGCGACGTAGGCCTCGGCGGTCGTCGACAGGTCGCCGGGACCGCCGGCGAACGTCGCCCAGGTGCCGTCGTCGCGTTGCTGGGAGCGGATCCACGCGCCGGCGGCCGTCGCCAGCTCCGGATCGAGCACACCGAAGAACTGACGCAGCATCAGGTCCTCGGCGTCCATCGTGACGTTGGTGTCGAGCACGCCCTTCCACCACCCGTCGCCGTGCTGCATCGTCCGCAGCGCATCGACGCCGCGGGCCGTGGCGTCGGCGAGGGCGCCCACGTCGGTGGCCTCGAGCAGGCTCACGGCGCACCGTCCGCACCGCGAGCCGGCTCGCTCGTTCACCGGTCTCTCCCGACGACGAACAGGGCGATCTGCTCCAGCTCGGCGGCGACCCCGGGCTTGACGTCGGCGCCACCGAGGGCCTCGAGCGCCGCCGTCGAGCGACGACCGGGCGATGTCGTCGGCGACCGCCCGGCCGCCGCACCGCTCGACGAGCTCGGCCGCCCGCTCGGCGGCACCGTCGGACTCGCGGCTGGCGTCGAGCAGCGAACGAAGCTCGGGTCCAGCGGCCCCGGCTCCTTCGAGCGCGGCGACGACGGGGATCGTCTGCTTGCCCTGACGCAGGTCGCTGCGCACCGGCTTGCCGGTGACCTCGGGATCCCCCCAGATGCCGAGCACGTCGTCGACGGCCTGGAACGCCAGCCCGAGCTCGCGCCCGAACGTGCCCAGCGCGTCGACGGGCGGGGCCGCGGCATCGGCGAGCAATGCGCCCAGCTCGCTCGCACACCCGAGCAGGGCGCCGGTCTTGGCGCGCGCCATCGCCACGCACTCGGCGAGCGAGACGTCGCCGAGCGACTCGAAGGCGAGGTCGTCGGCCTGCCCCTCGATCATGTGCGCCGTCGCCGCCGTCAGGGCGCGCAGGGCGCGCTGCGCACCCCGGCCCGGCTGCTCGGCGAGCACCTGCACGGCGAGGGTCATCAGTGCATCGCCGGCGAGGATGGCCGACGCCGGCCCGAAGGCCGCCCACACGGTCGGCCGGTGGCGGCGCTCGCCGTCGTCGTCCATCAGGTCGTCGTGGATCAGCGAGAAGTTGTGCACCAACTCGATCGCGACGGCTCCGGGTACTCCGACGGACTCGTCGGTGCCGACGGCGGACGCCGACAGCACGGCGAGCGCGGCGCGCACGTGCTTGCCGCCGTCGCCGTCGACCGGATTGCCATCGAGGTCGGTCCACCCGAGGTGGTACTCGACGGGCGGGCGCAGGCGTGGCGACAGGCGGTCGACGGCGGCGCGCAGGGCCGGTCGGGCGAGGGCCCGAGTGCGTCGGAGGATGTCGGCGGCGGGGGGCGGTGGGTTCACGTCGGGAGCGCGTCCACTCGTCGGTCGGGGCGAACGGCACGCGCGGTGAGGGCGACGCTCGCCGCGGCGTGGCCGCTGCGCACCGCCCCCTCCATCGTGTCGGGCCAGCCGGTGTCCGTCCACGCTCCGGCGAAGGCCAGGCCGGGCGTGCCGGACGCCGCCGCGGCGCGGTGCGCGGCGCTCCCCGGCACGCCACGGAACGTGGCGTGACGCTCCCGGGTGACGCGGCCGTCGACGACCCGGGCGCGAGACGCCGCCGGCAACAACTCGCCGAGCGCGGCCGACATCGTGGCGACGAGCTCGTCGGCCGAGGTCGCCAGCTGCTCGTCGGCCGCCGACAGCGAGATGGCGAGGTACTGCCCGCCGCCCTGGAGCCCGGCGGCACGCGTGCGGTCGAAGACGAACTGCGCCGGCGAGTCGACGGCGGCGAAGAAGGCATGGTCGGTGACGCGACGGTCGTACACCACGTGCACGTTGACGATCGGAGAGCTGCCGAGCCCGGCGGGATCCCGGTCGCCCACCCAGCCGGGCGGGCGCAGCGACGGCGCGAGCAGCCCGGTGACGCTGCGGTGGGTGACCGCCACGACCACCGCGTCGACGTCCCATGCCGGACCCTCCGCGGTGCGGACGACGAACCCATCGGCCCCGCCGGCGACCTCACTGACGCGGGTCGACGTCACCACCTCGACGCCGCGCCCGGCGAGCGCAGCCGCGGCGACGTCGCCGTGCAGCACGCCGAGCGGCACGTCGGACCAGCCGAGGTCTCCGGCATCGGCGCGGTCGAGCAGGCCGGTGCGGAACACCTTCGCGGCGAGCGCCAACGACGCGTCGGCGGCCGGCAGGTTCAGGGTCGGGCGGCCGACGAGGTCCCACAGCGCCGCGGTCGCCCGCTCGTCCTGGCCGTGCTCGGCCAGCCACGAGCCGAACGAGACGAGGTCGTTCGCCCTGTCGTCGGGATCGACCGATCCCAGTCGGCGTGCCGCCAGCACGGCCCGCACGCGAGCGGCCGGCGCCAACGGGCGGTAGCGCGCGAGCGCGCCGGCGAGGTGCAGCGGTGCCGGCAGGCCGGTCCGTGCGATCCGACCGGGCCGGCGCCCCGGGGACAAGACCGGCACGTCCAAGCGCGGCTGGAGCGTCACCATCTCGGCGCCGCCGATCCGCTCCACGAACGCGCGGTACGACGTGCAGCAGCGCATGAACACGTGTTGACCGTTGTCGAACGTGAGCCCGTTGTGGTCGAACGACCACGTTCGCCCGCCGAGGCGCGCTTGGCGTTCGAGCAACGTGACCTCGGCCCCGGCGTCGGCGGCGTCGAGCGCGGCCGTGATCCCGGCCAGGCCGCCGCCGATGACGGCGACGCGCCGGCCGGCGGCCGCGCCCGCTCGGGTGGGCTCAGGCACGACCCACCGCGAGGCTGCGGGTGGCGATCCAGACCTTCTCCGGCGCCGAGAGCGAGACCCGCTCGCGGAGCACCCGGCCGGGGTCGGCTTCGATCCGGGCCAGCAGCTGCCGGTAGATCCCGGCCATCGCCGCGACGCACGCCCGGCTGCGCCGGTCGAGCAGCGGCAGCAGCTGCAGCCCGTAGGTGAAGTGCTCCTTGGCGCGGGGCACCTGAGCGGCGACGAGCGCCGTCAACGCCTCGGTCGGACCCGAGAGGTCGGGAGCGCACCCGAGGGCGTCCGCCTCGTCACGCGGGAGGTAGGCGCGCCCCATCGTGCGATCTTCGACGACGTCGCGCAGGATGTTCGTGACCTGCAGCGCCACGCCGAGCGCCTCGGCGCGCGGCTCGGCCGACTCCGGGTAGTCGGTGCCGAACACGGCGAGCGACAACCGCCCGATCGAGCCGGCCACGCGGCGGCAGTACGCGGCGAGATCGGCGAACGACGCGCACCCCACGCCGTCGACGTCGAGCTCGCAGCCCTCGACGAGCAGTTCGAACTCGTCGAGCGGCAGCCGGTAACGGGCGTGGGTGTCGGCGAGCGCCACCAGCACGGCGTCGTCCTCGGCGCCGCCGAGATCGCCGAGCTGCTTGCGCACGAGGTCGAGCGCCTCACGCTTGCGGTCCACCGGGAGGTCGCCGTCGCCGATGTCGTCGATGCGCCGGGCCAGCGCGTAGATCGCCGACATCGCGTCGCGCCGCGGGCGGTCGAGCAGCTTGATGCCGTAGGCGAAGTTCTTCGCCTGGCTGGCGGTGATGCGGGAGCATTCGGCGTAGGCGTCGGCGACGGCGATCATCGGCGCCGCCCCCACCCGGTGGCGAGCCACAGCACGCGTGCCGTGTGGCGCGTCGTCGCGGCCGGCCTCGGTCGACAGCGCACGCCGAGCACGTCGCCGTCGGCGCGCTCGATCGAATCGAGGGCGGCGTGACCCCCACCCACGAACCCGGCGACGAGCAGGCGGGCCCGACCCGTCAGGGCGGCGCACAACGCCACGCCGGAAGCGTCGAGCAGGGCCCGCGCTCGCGCCACCTCGAACCGCATCAGCGCACGCAGCGCCGGCGAGGCATGGTCGCCGGCCAGCTCGTCCCGACCGACGCCGAACGTGCGGCGGTCGTCACCCGGGAGGTACACGCGACCGGCCCGGGCGTCCTCGCCGACGTCCTGCCAGTGCTCGATCAACTGCAGCGCGGTGCACACGTCGTCGGACCACTCGATCCGCGCCGGCGTGGCGGCATCGAGCACCGCGAGCACGACGCGCCCGACCGGGTTCGCCGAGAGCCGGCAGTACCCCACCAGCTCGTCGAAGGTGGCGTAGTCGTGGACGAGCTGATCACGGCGGTTGGCCTCGATCGAGGTCGTGGAACGGCTGCGCTGACACGTGCCGGCGGGCGATGAGCTCGCGGGTGCGGGTGAGCACGTCGGTGTCGGCATCGTCAGCCGTGCGCTCGAGGGCGGCGCTCACCCAGTCGAGCGCAGCGTCGCGGTCGCCGGTGTACTCGTCGCCGATCCAGTCGACGAGGCGGGCGTAGCCATAGAGCGTCAGCAGGTCGTCACGCCACGCGCGCGGCAACAGGCGCGGTGCGACGGAGAAGTTCTCGTGGGCGGCGCGGGCGGCGAGGTCGGGCGGGGGCGTGAACGGCGCGACGGGGTCGGCGTGCCCGTCCTGCCGTGCGAGTGCTCCCGTCGCCACGTCCCGTTCCTCCGTTCGCTGCGTCAGCGCCGGGGTCGAACCTACATTCCCGTTGCGAGCGCGCCGTGAATCATTGGCGCGAGTCAACCAACCCGTAACAATCACGGCGAGCCTCGACCGCCGGGAGCAGCGCTGCGGGCCGCCCCACGACGGTAGAGCGACGGCCACACCGCGTCGACCACGACCGCGGCGCGCAGCCAGCGCGGCACGACGACGTCGGTGCGGCCGCGCTCGATGGCGCGCATGACCGAGCGGGCGACGCGATCGGGTGGGAGCGGACGGGGCCAGCGCCGGTCGTACGGGTGGCCGCGGGTGGCGAAGAACGGCGTGTCGATCGGGCCGGGGTGCACGGTGGTGACGACGATCCCGTGCTCGGCGAGCTCGGCCGCGAGGCTGCGTCCGAGCCCGGCGACGGCCGCCTTCGTGGCGGCGTACGTGGTCTCCTGCGGCACGCCGACCCGCCCGGCGATCGAGCCGATGAGTGCGATCCGCCCGCGACCGCGGGCGACCATGTCGGGGACCACGGCGGCGACCGGGTGGAGGGTGCCGAGCACGTTGGTGGCGACCAGCGCGTCGATGGCCGCCGCGTCGATGTCGGCGAAGGCGCCGAACGCGCCGGCGCCGGCCGCACACACCAGCACGTCGACCGGGCCGAGCGCATCGCGCAGCGCGTCGAACGCGGCGGCCGTCGACGCGGCGTCGGCGAGGTCGCACGCCGCGACGGCGCCCCGTCCGCCCGCCGCCGCCAACGTGGCGTGCAGCGCGTCGTGCGAGCGGGCGATCAGCCCGAGTCGAGCCCCGCGTGCGGCGGCGGCGAGGGCGATCGCCCGCCCGAGACCGCTCGACGCACCCGTGACGACGACGGCGGCGCCGTCCCAGACGAGATGTGTGCGTGCGCGTCGTGTGCTCGTGGCGACGAGTATGGCGCCCCCATCAGCCTGGTCCGCCCGCCATCTGGTCACTCTGCGTCTCGAACGGCGATCTGGTCACCGTGGTTCTCGATATCGAGAACGTGGG
Organism: Ilumatobacteraceae bacterium; assembly: GCA_963816635.1. Lineage (GTDB taxonomy): Bacteria > Actinomycetota > Acidimicrobiia > Acidimicrobiales > Ilumatobacteraceae > Desertimonas. The sequence continues at coordinate 103,298 of CAWFLK010000008.1, forward strand.
TGACCAGATCGCCCGATCTCGGACGGCGCCGGCTAGGGGTGCTGGTCGTCGTGGACGTGGGCGTGATCGTGGTGGTGCTGGGGGGCGAGGTCGGCGGCGGTCGGACGGTCGTCGTCGAGCGCCTCGGCGTGGCCGTGGTCGTCGATCACGACGGCCCCGTCGTCGCGGCGCACGACCCGGTTGCCGAAGGCCTCGGTCAACAGGTCCGGGCGCAGCACCTGCGCCGGTGGTCCGTCGGCGATGACGCACCCGGCGAGCAGCAGCACGCGATCGGTGCACCGGGCCTCGCCGAGGTGGTGCGTCGACAGCACCACGGTCGTGCCGGCGGTCCGCTCCTCGGCGACGAGATCGAGGATGCGCTGCTGCGACGGCAGGTCGAGCCCGGTGATCGGCTCGTCGAGCAGCAGCAGGTCGGGTTCGGCGGCGAGCGCCTGAGCGACGAGCACCCGCTGGCGTTGCCCACCGGAGAGCGCGCCGAACGGACGACGGGTGAGGTCGCCGACACCCATCCGCTCGGCGGCGGCGGCGATCGCCCGGCGATCGTCGGCGCGCACACGGCCGAGCAGTCCACGCGCGCCGTAGCGTCCCATCCGCAGCACCTCGCCGACGCTCACCGGCATCCAGCGGTGTTGGAACTGGTGTTGGGCGACGAACGACACGACGGTCCCCTCGCGCCGCGCCACGGTGCCCGACGTCGGCTTGAGCAGGCCGGCCAGCAGCAGCAACAGCGTGCTCTTGCCGCTGCCGTTCGGTCCGACCAGGGCGACCGACCGTCCGCCGTCGAGGGAGATCGTGGTGGGCGCCAGGGCGACGTTGGCGCCGTAGTGCACGCACACGCCGGCCGTCGTGACCGTGGGCGCGAGGAACCTGGGGATCGGGTTGGCGAGATCGATGCGACCATCGTATCTTTTAGGAATGCTTCTCAATATTGTTCGCCGTCCGGCCGGACTGCTGGCCGCGGCGATGGCGCTCGTCGCGCCGCGTCGCGCTCGCCTCCGCGCCGGCGTCGGCGGACGACGACCGCCCGGTCGTGGTCGCCACGACGTCGGTCTGGGCGAGCATCGTCGACCAGCTCGACTGCACCGACGCGTTCGACGTGCAGACGCTGGTACCGGTCGGCGGCGATCCGCACGAGTACGAGCCGTCGATGCGCGACCGGGCCACGCTCGACGACGCCGCCCTCGTCGTGTCCAACGGCGCCGGCCTGGAGTCGCTGCTCACCGACACCCTCGACGCCGTCGCCGACGACGGCACGCCGGTGTACGCCGTCGCCGACCACGTGACGCTCTCCCCGATGGGCGCTGCCGACAGCACCCCCTCCGACGACGACAGCGGCGATGCCGGCGGCGACGATCCCCACATCTGGTTCGACCCCACGCTGGTCGCCGCCGCGCTCCCGTCGCTCGCCGACGCCCTCGTCGCCGCCGGCGCCGACCGGTCGGCGATCGACGCCTGCGCCGATGCGCTGGCCCAGAACCTGACCGATCTCGACGGCCAGGTCGCCGGCATCCTCGACGCCGTGCCGGAGGCCCGACGCCTCCTGGTGACCAACCACGACGCCCTCGGCTACTTCGCCCGCCACTACGGCTGGCGCATCCTCGGCAGCGTGCTCCCGTCGTCGTCGACGCTGGCCGAGGCGTCGCCGGCGCAGCTCGAGCGCCTCGCCGACGACATCGAGGCCGCCGGGGTGCCGGCGATCTTCACCGAACAGCTCGAGACCACCGACGAGGCGACCGCATTGGCCGACCGCCTCGGCGTTCGGGTCGTGACGCTCTACACCGACTCGCTCGGCGACGCCGACTCGGGCGTCACCACCTACCAGGACCTGCTCCGCGTCGACGCCCAGTCGATCGCCGACGCCCTCGCATCATGACGTGGCGCCTCGCTCGCACGCGACCGATGGTGCTCCCGTGAGCTTCATCACCCACCCCTGGGCGTGGTGGGTCGAGCCGTTCGTCGACATCGAAGCGATGCGCAACGCACTGTGGGCGGTGCTGCTCACGGCGGTGTGCACGTCGCTGGTCGGCACGTGGGTGGTGCTGCGCGGGATGAGCTTCCTCGGTGACGCGCTGGCGCACGGCGTGCTGCCGGGCGTGGCGATCGCCTTCGTGCTCGGAGGCAACACCACGCTCGGCGCCTTCGTCGCGGCGCTGGCGATGGTGGCCGGCATCAACGTGGTGCGGACGGCGTCGCCGCTGCCCGACGACGCGTCGATCGGCATCCTGTTCGTCGGCTTCCTCAGCCTCGCCGTCGTGATCATGAGCAGCCAACGGGCCACGTACGTCGGCGACCTCAACCGCTTCCTGTTCGGTTCGATCACCGGCGTCGACCACGCCGACATCGTCCGCCAGCTCGTGGCGACCTCGATCACCGCGATCGGCGTCACGGTGTTCTACCGCGCCCTGCTCGTGAGCACGTTCGACGAGCGGCAGGCGGCGATGCTCGGCCTGCGCCCCCGCCTCACGCACATCGGGCTGCTCGTGCTGCTCGCCGTCGCCATCGTGGCGTCGTTCTCGACGGTGGGGAACCTGTTGGTGTTCGCCTTCCTCGTCGCCCCGCCGGCCACCGCGACGCTGTTCGCCAGCCGGGTGCCGGCCGTGATCGCCGCCGCCACGGTGCTCGGCGCGCTGTCGGGCGTGACCGGGCTGTTGATCAGCTTCCACAGCGACACCGCCGCCGGCGCCACGATGGCGCTGTGCGCGGTGGTGCTGTTCTTCGCCGGCCTGCTGCTGCACTCGTTGCGCACCGCGCTGCTCCCCCACCTGCGGCCGCGACCGACCTGACGGCCCGAAGTGTGAGCGCACGCGTGCGGAAATCCGTACGCGTGGCTCACACTTCGGTCGGCGACGACGACAGGGTGAGCACCATCGTCACGGCCCCGCCGACGCCACCGACCTCGACGAAGCCGAGGCGCCGGTAGAGCCGCGCCGCTGGGTTGTCCGGCTCGACGCTGAGGCTCAACGCCGGCACGGCTCGCTCGCGGGCGCACTCGATCAGCGCGGCCAGCAGGCGGGACCCGGTGCCGGCACCACGGGCCTGCGCCACGACGCCGATGCTGATCTCCGGGATGCGCTCGTCGACGAAGCCGTAGCCGGGTTCGCCGGCGGCGAAGTAGCGCCACCATGCCGCGCCCACCGGAACGTCGATCTCGGCGACGACGCCGAGGTCGCCGGGTCGGGGCCAGCCGACGACGTAGCGGGCGAGATGCGGATCGGCGAGCACGTCGGCGCCCGGCCGCGGCGTCGGCTGGCGCCAGTCGGCGGCGATCGCCAGCGCGTCCATCAGGAACGCCGCGTCGCTCGCGGCGGCGAGTCGGACGGCGACCATCCGACAGTCTCGCCGACCTTCTCCGGAGCCAGATGCACCGTTTCGGTGCATCTCGCTCTTCAGAACGCTCGGTGGCCGCGAGGGACGGGGGGCGTGCGTAGCCTCCTGACCATGGGAGATCGTCGTCTCGAAGGCACCGAGATCGCCCCGTCGGTGATCGATCTGATCGGGAACACGCCGCTGGTGCGGCTGAAGCGGCTGAGCGAGGTGGAGTCCTTGCCGTGCGTGCTCGCCATGAAGCTGGAGACCACCAACCCCGGCGGGTCGTCGAAGGACCGGCCGGCGCTGGAGATGATCCTGCAGGCCGAGCGCGACGGGTCGCTGCGACCGGGCGGCACCATCGTCGAGCCGACGAGCGGGAACACCGGCGTCGGTCTCGCCATCGTCGCCGCCCAGCGCGGCTACCGGTGCGTGTTCGTGATGACCGACAAGGTGGCACCGGAGAAGATCTCGTTGCTCCGGGCCTACGGCGCCGAGGTGGTGGTGTGCCCGGTGGCCGTCGAGCCCGACGACCCGCAGAGCTACTACTCGGTGTCCGAACGCCTGACCGGCGAGCTGTCGGCGTTCCGGCCCAACCAGTACGCCAACCCGTCGAACCCGCGGGCCCACGAGCTGACCACCGGACCCGAGATCTGGCGCCAGACCGCCGGGCGGATCACCCACTTCGTCGCCGGGGCCGGCACGTGCGGCACGATCACGGGCGCCGCCCGCTACCTCAAGGCGCAGAACCCCGCCGTGCGGATCGTCGCCGCCGACCCCGAGGGCTCGGTGTTCTCGGGCGGGTCGGGCCGGCCCTACCTCGTCGAGGGCGTCGGCGAGGACTTCTTCCCCGCCGCCTGGCAGCCCGAGCTGTACGACGAGGTGATCCCGATCAGCGACGAGGAGAGCTTCCTGACCGCGCGGCGGGTGTCGGAGATCGAGGGCGTGCTCGTCGGCGGTTCGGGCGGCATGGCGGTCGCCGCCGCCATCCGCGTCGCCCGCCGGGCGGCGCCCGACGACATCGTCGTGGTGCTCAACCCGGACTCCGGGCGCGGCTACCTGAGCCGCGTGTTCGACGACGAGTGGATGGCCAACTTCGGCTTCGTCCGCGAGTGCGAGCACTGCGTCGGCGCGGTCCTCGACACCCGCGGGGCGATGGACGAGCTGCTCTACGTCAACCCCGGCCAGCCGGTGCGCGAGGCGGTCGCCCTGATGAAGGCCAACGGCATCAGCCAGCTCCCGGTGTGCAAGAACACCCCGCCGTTCGCCAACGCCGAGGTGTCGGGCTCGGTCGACGAGCTCGACCTGATGGAGGCGATCGCCCGTGACCCCGGCGTGCTCGACATGCCCGTCGAGCGGGTGATGGGCCGCCGCCTCCCCACGATCGGCGTCGGCCAGACGATCGAGCTCGCCGTCCAGATGCTCGAGGCGGCGCCCGCCCTGCTGGTGCTGTCGGGCGGGCGTCCCCTCGCGGTGATCACCCGCACCGACATCCTCTCGTACTACGGGGCGGCGGCCGCCGAGATGGCCGGGACCGACGTGGTCGGGAGCGGTGACCGACGTGGCTGACCACCGCTTCGAGACCCGCGCCCTGCACGTCGGCCAGGAGCCCGACCTCGCGACCGGCGCGGTCGTGCCGCCGATCTCGCTGTCCACCACGTTCGCCCAGCGCGAGGTCGGCGTGCACCAGGGCTACGAGTACTCACGCTCGGGGAACCCGACGCGCACCGCCCTGGAGACGTGCCTCGCCTCGCTCGAGGGGGCGGCCCACGGGCTCGCCTTCGCCAGCGGGCTGGCCGCCGAGGACACGGTGCTGCGCGTCCTCGCGCCCGGAGGAGGCGTCGTGCTCGGCGACGACGCCTACGGCGGCACCTTCCGGCTGATCGCCCGGCTCTGGGGGGCGCCGGAGCTCGGCTCGGGCGCGGTGGCCTGGCGCGCCGCCGACCTCACCGACCCGGCGACGCTCGCCGCCGAGTGGCCCGATGGCACGGCGCTGGTGTGGTTGGAGACGCCCACCAATCCGCTGCTGACGTGCGTCGACATCGCCGCCGTCGCCGAGGTGGCCCACGACCGCGGCGCCCTGGTGGTCGCCGACAACACGTTCGCCACTCCCTACCTGCAGAACCCGCTGGCGCTCGGCGCCGACATCGTGGTGCACTCGGCCACCAAGTACCTCGGCGGCCACAGCGACGTGGTCGGCGGGTTCGTCGCCGTCGACGACGACGACCTCGCCGAGCGCTTGCGCTTCGTCCAGAACGCGGCCGGTGCCGTGCCGGCCCCGTTCGACTGCTACCTCGTGCTGCGCGGCGTCAAGACGCTCGCCGTGCGGATGGACCGCCACTGCGCCAACGCCCGGGCCGTGGTCGAGCTGCTCTCCGGTCACCGCGCCGTCGAGCGGGTGTTCTACCCCGGACTCGCCGACCACCCCGGTCACGCCGCCGCGGCGAAGCAGATGTCCGACTTCGGCGGGATGGTGAGCTTCACGGTGCGCGGCGGCGAGCCGGCGGCGCGGCGGGTGGTCGCGGCCACCGAGCTGTTCACGCTCGCCGAGTCGCTCGGCGCGGTCGAGAGCCTGATCGAGCACCCGGCGGCGATGACGCACGCGTCGGTCGCCGACTCGCCGCTCGCCGTCGCCGACAACCTCGTCCGGCTGTCCGTCGGCATCGAAGCCGCGGTCGACCTGGTCGCCGATCTCGAACAGGCGCTCGACACGATCTGACCGCGCCCGAGCGGCGATCTGGTCACCCACGTTCTCGATATCGAGAACCACGGTGACCAGATCGACGAATGAGACGGAGAGTGACCAGATCGCGGCGCTAACGCGTGAACGCGACGATCGTTCCGTCGACCACGAGGCGCGCCCCGCGGTGGTCGTCGACGAGCGTGGTGCCGTCGGCGTCGACGGCAACGAGCTCTCCGTCGTGACGGAGCAGGACCGGTGACGCCGGGTCGGCGCTGATCGCCACCCGGCCCTCGACCATCGCCGCCAACACGGCGTCGACGCTGCGCTCCTCGGCCTCCACCCAGGTGGTCGGCGCGGCGAGCGTGGCGTGGTCCTCGTGACGGTGGTAGTCGCTGCCGCCGATCGGCACCGTGCCGAAGTCGCTCCAGTCGGCGAGCGGCTCGTCCACCCGGCGGTCCCACGTGGAGTGCCACATCTCGACGAACGTCGCCGGGGCCGACAGCGGCATCCGCCAGGCGCAGTCGCCGGCCCAGGGATGGTTCACCGACATCAGGCCCCCGCGTTCGTCGGCCGTGGCGCGCCACGAGTCCGGTGGCTGGCGGAAGTCGATCCACCCGATCGCCCCGAAGCAGTTGGCGTGGCCCTGGTCGGTGGTGACCTCCTGGCCCGGCAGCAGCAGCACGCCGGCGTGGGCACCCGCGGCCGCGAGGTGGGGGTGGTGGCTGACCGTGTTGTGATCGGTGACCGCCAGCACGTCGAGGCCACGCGAGGCGGCCAGAACCGCCAGTTCGACGACCTCCAGTGCGCCGTCGGAGTGCACGGTGTGGCTGTGGAAGTCGCACGCCAGCCACTCGCGCCCGGGCGCCGCCGGCAGCGCCCGGGCGGGGCGGCGCTGCGGGCGCGGTGGTGGCGCCGGCGCCGGCGGCGGCGGGAGCGGCCGGGTCGCCACATCGACGTCGACGGTCACGTCGACGCCACCGGGGCTCACGCGGTACAGCCCGAGCACGACGGCCCACTCACCGCCGACCTCGCCGGGCACGTACCCGGGCGTCGCCCATTCCCGCGTGACGGTGACCTCGGAGCGCTCACCCCCCGACCAGCCCCCGAAGCGGTCGGGGGCGACGAGGCCGAGGTCGACCACCCCGGTCGTGCGGTCGTACGCCAGCGTCACCGTCACGCCCGACGCCTCGGCCGGCACCTCGAACGGGAGGTACTGGTACACGCTCGCCGCCCGGTCGTCGAGCGTGTAGCGGCGGTTGAACGCAGATCACGGCGCGCCCTTCGCTGCCGATCAACGTGCCCTCGGCGCGGTCGAACAGCAGCACCCGTCGCGCCGTCGGCGTCAGCGCGACGGTGTCGCCCTGGGCCGGCTCGAAGCCCTCCTCCACCGTGCCCCGCACCTGCGTCGAGCCGAGGTCGACGGTGACGAGGTACGAGGTGCCGAGGTTCTCGGTGACCACCACCGTGCCGCCGATGGAGCCGGTGTGGTCGATCGCCACGTACTCGGGGCGGATGCCGTAGTACACCTCGCGCCCGCGTTCGAGCCGTCCCGGCTCGGGACCCTCGACGATGGGGAACACGGCGCCGTCGACCTCGACGCCGCCGTCGACCACCACGCCCGGCAGCAGGTTCATCGGCGTCGACCCGATGAACCCGGCGACGAACAGGTTCGCCGGGTGGTGGAACAGCTCGGACGGCGTGCCGACCTGACGGATCACGCCCGACTCCATGACGGCCATGCGATCGGCGAGCGCCAGCGCCTCGCTCTGGTCGTGGGTGACGAACACCGCGGTGGTGGCCAACTCGCGCTGGAGCTTCTTGAGGAAGGTGCGCGCCTCGAGGCGCAGTCGCGCGTCGAGGTTCGACAGCGGCTCGTCGAACAGGAACACGTCGGGCCGCGTGGCCACGGCGCGGGCCAGGGCGACCCGCTGCTGCTGGCCACCCGAGAGCTGACCCGGCCGGCGGTCCATCAGGCCCCCGAGCGACAGGCTGTCGCCCGCCGCCTCGGCGCGCTGGGAGCGCTCGGCGCGTCCCACCTTCTTGATGCGCAGCGGGTAGGCGATGTTGTCGCGCACCGTCATGTGCGGGTACAGGGCGTAGTCCTGGAACACCATCGCCACGTGACGATCGCCGGGCGACAGGTCGGTGATGTCCCGCGTGCCGATGCGCAGCGTGCCCGCCGTCGCCGACTCGAGCCCGGCGATCGTTCGCAGCAGGGTGGTCTTGCCGCAGCCGGACGGGCCGAGCAGGGCGAAGAACTCGCCGTCGTTGATCGTCAGCTCGAGGGCGTCGAGCGCCGTCACCCCGCCGGGGTACACCTTCGTCAGGTCGTTGATGTCGATGCCGGGCATCAGCGCTTGATCCCCCCGTGGAAGCGGAACCCGTAGCGCTTGTTGACGAACCAGTAGAGCAGCAGGATCGGGATGGTGTAGATGAGGGCGAACGCCGAGATCGCCCGCAGGTCGGCCCGCCCCGCCTCGTCGGCGAAGCTGAACATCAGCACCGCCGCCGGGGACTTGTCGGCCGAGCGCAGCAGGATGAACGGCACGAGGAAGTTGCCCCACACCTGCACCGCCCCCCACACCGCGATCACCGCGATGCCGGGGCGGATCACCGGCAGCACGACGTGGCGCAGGGCCTGGAACGACGACGCCCCGAACACGCGCGCCGACTCCTCGTAGCTGCGCGGGATCGAGTCGGTGAAGTCCTTGAGGATGAAGATCGACGCCGGCAGCAGCCCGCCGGCGAGCGCCAGCCACACGCCCCAGTACGTGTCGATCATGTCGAGCCCGAACATCAACAGGTACAGCGGCAGGATCGCCGCCGCGCCGGTGATCACCGACGACAGCAACAGCAGCAGGTAGAGGAAGAGGTCGCGGCCGGGGAAGCGGATGCGGCTCAGCGCGTACGACGCCGGCGCGCCGACGGCGATCACGATGGCGACCGCGCCGACGACGAGGATCACCGAGTTGCGCAGCGCCGGGAGCACGTCGTCACGTTCGAACACCTCACGGAAGTTGCCGAGCGTCGGCCGCGACGGACGCGCCTGCAGCGTCGGCGAGCCGTTGAACGGGGCGAACACCAGCCACAGCATCGGCAGGGCGAAGAACATCGCCGACGAGCGCGGCGAACCCGGCGAACGCCGACCCGCGACGCGAACGCCTTCGGCTTCATCGGCGGGCCCGTCCGGCGCGGAGGTAGAAGGTGGCGATCACGAGGTTGATGATCAGGATGATCGCGGCGATCGCCGCCCCGTAGCCGAGCTTGTTCGACCCGGTGAAGGCCTGGGTGTACATGAACACCGAGAGCACCTGGGTGTTGCGGCCGGGGCCGCTGCCGATCAGCAGGTACGGGCCGAAGTCGTTGAACGTCCACAGGCTGATCAGCAGCAGGTTGGTGAGGATGTAGCCCTTGATCGACGGCAGCACGACGCCGGTGAGCTGCTGCAAGGTCGACGCCCCGGCGAGGCGGGCGGTCTCCAGGTACGAAGGCGGCAGCGAGTTGATCGCCGCTCCGAACAGCAGCATCGAGAACGCCGTGCCGCGCCACGTGTTGAACACGATGATCGACAGCAACGGGTGCTCGATCAACCAGGGGGTGTTGCCCGGGATGATGGCGTTGAGCGTGCCGTCCTCGGCGAGGTAGGCCCGCCACAGGTAGGCCACCACCGAGCTCGGGATGATCCACGCGCACACCACCGTCAGCTCGAGGACGCGCTTCAACCAGCTGTTCCAGTTGCGGAACATCCAGGCCAGCGTGAAGCCGAGCACGGCCTGGCCGATGATCGCCGAGCCGAACACGTACCGCAGCGTGACCTTCAGCGACCCGGTGAAGTGCTTGTCGTCGAGCGCCTCGCGGTAGTTGTCCAGCCCGACCCATTCCGGGTGGATCGCCTGGACACCGGTGAGCCGGCGGTTGGTGAACCCGAGGTACAGCGTCCAGATCGCCGGCACGACCAGGAACACGGGCGATCAGCGCGAGGGCCGGGGCGACGAACGCCATGGCCCCGCGCCAGCCGAACAGATCGCCCCCGGAGTTGCGTCTCCGGGGGCGATCCTCGACGACGATGACGTCAGTCACGCCGCTGCGTCACTCGTGACGCGTGCGCGGCGCGTCGAACCGTCAGGACGTCGCGCCGGTGACCGCGTCGGCACCGACGATGCCCTCGAGCGCGGACTGGTAGTCCGCCGCGGCGTCCTCGGGCGACGTTCCCGTCACCACCGACTCGACGGCCTCCTGCAGCGCCACCGACACCTCCGGGTACTCGGCGAGCCCCGGGCGGTAGTGGGTGACCGGCAGCACGTCGTTGGCGATGAACGACAGCAGCGGGTCGTTGCTCAGCACCTCGGCGTTGACGTCGTCGCGCGCCGTCACCTGGGCGCTGTCGCCGAGGCGGGCCTTGATCTGGTCGGCCGAGTTCATGAACGTCATCAACGCCCACGCCATCGCCGGGTCGTCGGTGTTCGGGTTGAGCACCCAGGCGCCGCCGCCCGACATCGACGCGTAGTCGAGATCGCCGAGCGCGCCGCCGGCCGCGTAGGCCGGGATGCGGGCCCAGCCGACGACGTCGTCGCGGTTGGCCATCGGGAAGTTGCCGACGGTGGGCTCGATCACCGAGCGCCAGAGGTAGTCGCTCTCGATCAGCATGGCGATCTCGCCGTTGGCGAACTGCTCGAACGACTGGTCACGGCCGTCCTGGAGCAGCTGCAGGTCGCTGTCGCCGAGGCCCTCGTCGCCGTAGATCGTGGCGTAGGTGCCGAGCATCTGGATCATCTCCGGCGTGGCGCCGGTCCACGTGCCCGACTCCTGGTCGTACACCTGGCCGCCGGCGGCGGCGAGCAGCGGCAGGGCGCCCTGCATCGTGGTCGCCTCACCCATCGCCACGCCGCCGTTGAGCTGGATCGGGGTGACGTCGGGCAGCTTCTCCTTGATCGTGCGGGCGGCGTCGAGCACCTCGTCGATCGTCGTCGGGGCCCAATCGGTCGGCAGGCCGGCCTGCTCGAACAGGTCCTTGTTGAAGTAGATGACGCGGCCGTCGGTGCCCTGCGGGATGCCGTAGCGGTTGCCGTCGAACGAGGCGTTGGCCTGCACGGCGTCGTTGATCTGCGCCCACCCGTCCCAGTCGTCGGCCTCGGGCCCGACGACGTCGGTGAGCGGAGCGATGTACTCGGCGGTGGCGAACTCGCCGACCCAGATGCCGTCGATGGCGAACACGTCCGGCCCCTCGCCGGCACCGAGGTCGAGGGCGAGCTGGCTCTTGTAGTCCTCGTCGTCGACGCCGCGTCCCTCGAAGGACACCTCCACCGGGGTGCCGGCGGCCGCCATCTGCGCCTCGAAGGCGGGGATGACCTCGTCCTCGAGCCAGGTGGCGCTCGCTTCGTTCTTACCGCCCTTGATCGAGTTGTCGAGCAGCGACAGCTGCACCGTCTCGGCGCTCGCCGGCGCGCTGCCGGCCGCGCTCGACGGAGTGGTGGGTGGTGTGCTGGCGAACGACGCCGTGCCCGCCGCACCGGCGAGCGCGACGCCGCCGGTGAGTGCTAGAGCCAACCAGGACCGTGTCTTCATGGACCGTCTCCCCCTCTGGTTCGTGGGCGCGAAAAGCGCCGCACCGGTGTTTCGTGACGGTGCCAGGAATACCACTGTGGGACGGGGCGGGCAAAGCTCGTTGCGTTCGGACACCGAATCGTCGCCGGCGCGTCACCACCGAGCCGGCCGGACGGCACCGGCGGGCCATGTGGCGTCGTCGGCCACCTCGTCGAACAGCGACGGTGGCTCGTCGCGGCGGATGCGACGGATGCTGGGCCACGGCACGAAGTTGTCCATGAACACCCACGATCGACGGTGGATGGTCGACGGACCCCAGGCCTGGAGCGCGGCGAGGTGGTCCTGGCAGGGGTAGCCCTTGTTGGTGTCGAACGACCACGGCGGGTAGTGCTCGGCTTCGGCGCGCATGATCCGGTCGCGCGACACCTTGGCGAGGATGCTCGCCGCGGCAACGACGAGGCAGCGCGCATCGGCCTTCACCTGCCGGGACACGTGCGGCACCAGCGGGGACACGAAGTCCCAGGTGCCGTCGACGATCGCCGCGTCGGGCGACACGGCGAGCTCGGCGAAGGCCCGGCGGGTAGCGAGGCGCTGCGCCTCGGCCATGCCCAGCTCGTCGCACTCCGCCTGCGACGCATGGCCGACGCCCCACGCCTGGCACCACTGCCCGACCCGATCGAACAGCCGCTCGCGCTCGCGCTCGGTGAGCATCTTGGAGTCGCGGACGCCGTTCACGCGCCGGTCACGCGGGAGCACGGCAACGCCGACGCTGAGCGGCCCCGCCCAGGCGCCCCGCCCGACCTCGTCGACGCCGACCACGACGTCGTGGCCGAGCTCCCACAGCTCGCGCTCGAGCGAGCGGGTCGGGGCGTGCTTCTTCGACGGCGCCTTGGTCGGCCGGCGGGTGGTCACTGCCCCGAGGCTAGGCGCCACACGCCCATCCGCAAGTGGCGATCTGGTCACCGCGCGTTCTCGATATCGCGCCCCAGGAGCGTGACCAGATGGACCGCTCGGCGCAGACCGCGACCCGGCGGCGGAATCAAGTTGGACTCACCGTGGTTTCCCATTACGATACTGAACAGTCTCGTATCGAAATGGACATGAACCCGTGACTCTCGCTCCCTCCCCCCAACCGACGCTCGCCGTCGACGTCGACCGCGGCGACCGCCGCCGTTGGATCATGCTCGCCGTGCTGTGCATGTCGCTGGTGATCATCGTGATGGACAACACGATCCTCAACGTGGCGATCCCGTCGCTGATGACCGACCTGCAGGCCTCGAACACCGACGTCCAGTGGATCATCGACGCCTACACGCTCGTGTTCGCCGGGCTGCTCCTCACGACCGGCACGCTGTCGGACCGCTTCGGCCGCAAGGGCGCACTGCAGGTCGGCATCGTCCTGTTCGGCCTGGGTTCGGCCTCGGCGGCGCTCTCCGATTCGACCCTGCACCTGATCGCCAGCCGGGCGTTCATGGGCATCGGCGGCGCCCTGATCATGCCGTCGACCCTGTCGATCCTCACCAACGTGTTCCGCGACCCACGCGAGCGCGGTCGGGCGATCGCCGTCTGGGCCGGCTGCTCCGGTCTCGCCGTGGCCATCGGCCCGGTGATCGGCGGGATCCTGCTGCGTCACTTCTCGTGGAGCTCGGTGTTCTGGGTGAACATCCCCATCGGCATCACGGCGCTGGTGCTCGGCGCCTTCTTCATCCCCACGTCGCGCGACCCCAACCAGGGCAAGCTCGACCTGCCCGGCGCGGCGCTGTCGATCGTCGCCCTGTTCTCGCTGCTGTTCGGCATCATCGAGGGCCCGGGCCGCGGTTGGACCGACTCGCTCGTCCTCGCCGCCTTCGGCATCGGCCTGATCGGCCTGGCGAGCTTCATCGCCTGGGAGCTGTACGTCGACGAGCCGATGCTCGACATGCGCTTCTTCCGCAACCCCCGCTTCAGCGCGGCGAACGGCGCGATCACGCTGACGTTCTTCGCGATGTTCGGATCGCTGTTCCTGATGACCCAGTACTGGCAGCTGGTGCACGGCTACGACGCCCTCGGCGCCGGCGTGCGGATGATCCCCTACGCCGTGGCGATGATGGTGGTCGCTCCCCTGTCGGCCCGGATCGTCGAGCGGGTCGGCTCCAAGCGGGTGATCACGGCCGGCCTGCTCGTGATCGCCGCTGCGCTCTACGGGCTGTCGTTCATCCACGCCACCACGTCGTACCCCCGAGTGATCACCCTCTTCACCCTCATGGCGGTGGGGATGGGCATGGTGATGGCACCCGCCACCGAATCGGTGATGGGCTCGCTGCCGAGGGAGAAGGCCGGCGTCGGCTCGGCCGTCAACGACACCACGCGCCAGATGGGCGGCGCCCTCGGCGTGGCGATCATCGGCAGCATCGTCGCCAGCGCCTACGCCGGCGGCGCGGCCAAGGTGAGCCGTGAGCACGGCGTCACCGGCGCCACGCTGGACCGGGCACGCTCGTCGCTCGACCAAGCGCTCGAGGTGGGCCGGGCACTGCCCGACCGCGTTGCCGGCAGCGACTACGTTGCGGGCGTGAAGGACGCCTTCGTCAGCGCACTGCACCTCGGCCTGCGCACGAGTGGCACCGTGATCCTGGTGGCGGCGTTCGTCGTGTGGCGCTTCCTGCCGGCGCGCGCCGTCGACCCGCTGGCGATCGACGCCTCGGACGGACTGGGCGGCCGGCAGCACCACGACGGCGACGCCTTCGTGGCCGGCGCCGTGGCGGGCGACTGAGCATGAGCGAGCGAGTCCTCGAGCGAGCGACTCAGCGGGCACGGTCCTCGGCTCACAGGTGCACCACCGCCGACCTGAACGCGTCGGATGGCACAAGGGTGCACCAGTGAGCGCAGCCGGCGCCGCACGCGAGCGGGCGGCGACCCCGATCGACGCCGTGCGCCGGGGCCGTCCCCGCGACGCCGGCGCCGACGAGGCGATCCTGTCGGCGACGGTCGATGCCCTCGCCGAGGGCGGCATCAGCGGGCTGTCGATGGACGAGATCGCCCGACGCGCCGGCGTCGGCAAGGCGACGATCTACCGCCGCTGGGCGTCGAAGGAGGCGCTCGTGCTCGACGCCCTCGGCACCAAGCCCCTGCTCCCCACGCCCGACACCGGCTCGCTCCGCGGCGACCTGCTCGCCTACGCCACGGCGGTCGTCGAGCTGTTCAACGCCCATCCCCGCTCGGACGTGCTCCCGCACCTGATCGAGGCCGCGTGCTACGACGAGCGCCTCGCCGAGTCGCTCCGCGATTACAACCGGATCCGCCAGCGCCCGCTGCGCCAGATCCTGCGGCGAGCGCGCGATCGCGGCGAGATCGACCCGGATGTCGACAGTGACCTCGTCGTCGACGCCGTGCTCGGCGCGTTCTACTTCCGCCGGCTCGTCCACGGCGAGCGCTTCACATCTGGATACGCCGCCAAGGTGGTCGACCACGTGATGCGCAGCGTCACTCCCTGAGCACCCAGAGGGCATCGCCCGCCGGGGCGGCCGTGTGCCACGGCTCGGTCGTGACGTCGGTCGTGAGCGCCACCGGGTCGCCGGTCACCTCCCACAGCGCCGCCACGTTGACGCCGTGCCAGCGCAATGCGAGTGACAGGCGCGAGGCCGGGCCGACGACCAGCCCGTGGGCCTCGACGTCGACGCCGCGCCACGCCGGCGGGATGCCCTCGGGAAAGAGACGTCCGCCGGCGGCGAGGCGTCCCTCCACCGCTGCGATCGCGGCGACGCCCTCCCCGTCCGGCACCGGGCCGGCGCGCCCGTCGCGCCGGCCGAGGATGCGCCCCAGGTCGGCGAGCGCTCGACGCTCGCCGGCGGTCGCCAGCACCACACCGGCGGCGCGCAGCGCCGCCCCGGCGAGCGGCGACGGGTCGACGGCGGCTCGCTCGACAGCGGCCGCGACGTCGGGCACCACGGCGACCGCGTCGCGCTCGTCCCACTCGGCCATCCGCACCAGTTCGGCCGCGCCGATGAGGAACTGCACCGGGTCGTCGCCGGCGTCCGCCGGTCCGCACAGCACGAGCTCGCAGCGCGCCGCGCGCACCGCCTCCACCGCCGACGGGTCGCCCAGCTCGAGGCGGCTCGCCGCGTCGACCCGGGCGATCCAGCCCCGCGCCACCGCCGCCGCGCTCGCCATCCGGTCGGGGAGCTGACCGCCCGAGGGGCCGCGATGGGCGAGCGCCACCGTCACCGAGGCACGGTGTCCGACCGGCACGACGATCGACGCCGGCGGCAGATCGATGCCCTGGATCGGCACGTCGGTCGGTGGCCGCCCGGTCAGCAGGTCGGGCCGGGTGAACGCCACGGCGATCGGGAGCGGCGACTCGTTGGCGATGTCGACGACGGTGAGGCCACCGTGGTCGGCGACCGACCACACGTGCTGCACGGCATCGCCGCCCGGAACGCGCACCTTCGTCTCGAACACGGCGACGCCGTCGACGCGTCGGTGGCGGATGCCGGTGTCGGTGCGCGTGTCGTGCCAGCGGTCGTCGGCGGCGACGTGCCACTCCACCGCGGCCGACCCATCCCAGGGCACGATCGTCCCGACCGGCGTCACGTCGGCGCGCCACCGCTGACCCACCACGCCCGTCGTCGCCACCAGGGCGAGCGTAGGGCCGGGCGGGGCCGGGCGAACGCGATCACCTACCCTGGCGCCGTGAACACCGCGGTGCTCATCCCGGTGAAGCGCTTCGCCGACGCCAAGGGCCGGCTGCGGTCCCTGCTCGCCAACGACCAGCGCGCCGAGCTGGCGCGCTGGCTCGCCGATCGCGTGGTGCGGGCGGCGGCGCCGCTGCCGGTGTTCGTCGCGTGCGACGACGAAGTGGTGGCCGGTTGGGCCGAGGCGGCCGGGGCCAGCGTGCTGTGGAGCCCGGGGCTCGGCCTCAACGGTGCGGTCGACGCCGGCCGGGCGATGATCGCCGGCAAGGGGTTCGATCACCTCGTCGTGATCCACAGCGACGTCCCGCTGGCCCACGACCTCGCCTTCTTGGCCGCCGAGCACACCACCACCCTGGTGCCCGACCGCCGTCGCGACGGCACGAACGTGCTCGCCTTTCCGGTCGACGCGGCGATCGTCGCCAGCTACGGCGCGGCGTCGTTCCGCACGCACCTGTCGATGGCCCTCGCCGACCGCTACCGCGTCGAGGTGCGCGCCGATCCCGAGCTCGCCCTCGACATCGACTCACCCCTCGATCTCGCTCACCCCTCGCTGCGAACGGAGCTGCCGGCATGGCTGCGAACGATCCTGGACAGCCGACGCTGAGCAGCGACGCCGCCGCGCTGGCGCGAACGGCCACCGTCGACCTCGACGTCCCGGCGTGCGCCCTGGCGATCGGGGCTCACCCCGACGACATCGAGTTCGGCGCCGGGGGCACGTTGGCCAAGTGGGCCGCCGCCGGGTGCGTCGTGCACCACCTCGTGTGCACCGACGGCTCGAAGGGCACGTGGGACGTCGATGCCGACACCGTCGCCCTCGTCGCCAGGCGCCAGGACGAGCAGCGAGAGGCGGCCCGACTCACCGCGGGCGGACGCACGAGCGGCTCGGTCTCGTTCCTCGGGCGGATCGACGGCGAGCTCGCCAACGATGTCGCCACGCGCACCGAGATCGTCCGCGCCATCCGCACGTTGCGGCCCGACGTCGTGCTCACCCACGACCCATGGAAGCGCTACCGGCTGCACCCCGATCACCGCGTGACCGGCGAGCTGGTCTGCGACGCGATCGTCGGCGCCCGCGATCCGCATTTCTACCGCGACCTCGGCATCGCCCACTTCCGGCCGACGGCGCTGATGCTCTTCGAGGCCGACCTCCCGAACCACGCCGAGGACGTCACGGCGCAGGTCGACGTCAAGCTGGCCGCGCTGCTCGCCCACGTGAGCCAGTTCGAGTCGACGATGCACGCCGCCGGGGGCGACCAGGCGTTGCTCGACGCCTTCGACGCGCGGATCCGCACCCGGCTCGCCGAGCTCGGCGAGCCGTGGGGCCTGCGCTACGCCGAGGTGTTCGCGCTCATGGTCGATCTGTAGACCGGAACTGCCCGGGGGCGCGCCCTTCGCCGGGCGGGCCGGCGAACACCTGGGCCATCGCCATCCAACGCGTCGCCTCGGCGCCGACGATCGTCAGGTCGACGTCGTCGACGTGACGCCGGCGGGTGACCACCAGGCAGAAGTCGAGCGCGGTACCGGTCACCCGATCGTCGGCGTGCGCCGGTCCCCATTCCCACACCTGCCCGGACGGCGAGTCGAGGCGCACGTGCACCTCGACCGCGGGGGGTGGGAGCCCGTTGACGGCGTAGCTGTACGGGCGCGCCCGCACCCCCAGGTGGGCGACGTGGCGGAGGCGATCGGTCGGCGTGCGGGTGACGCCCAGCCCGTCGGCGACGTCCTGGCCGTGCGCCCACGTCTCCATGAGGCGTGCCGTCACGAAGGACCGAGCACCCATCGCCGGGCCGTACCACGGGACGCGGGTCGCCGGATCGACCGTGCGGGCGACGTCGACGAGGCGTCCCCGGTCGGCGCGCCAGCGACGGACGAGCTCGCCCTTGCCGAGCGCACGCCCGAGGGCGACCGACGGATCGGCGCCGTTCGTCAACGCCTCGCCGAGGGCCGCCGCGTCGGCCGCGAACGCCTCGCCGTCGGTGAGCGCCAACACCGCCCGCTGGTCGAAGAACCAGAGGTGGCTGATCTGATCACCGACGCTCCACCCGGGCGCCGGCGTCGGCGCATCGAGGTCGGCGACGGCGACGACCTCGTCGAGGTCGCGATGCTCGGCGACGAGGTCGTCACAGAGCTGCTGCACGCCAGCAGTCTGGCCGACAGCAGCGGGCGGGCGGGCTACTTGGCGACGGTCTTCTTGGCTGGCGCCTTCTTGGCCGGCGCCTTCTTCGCCGGAGCCTTCTTCGCCGGAGCCTTCTTGCGCCGGAGCCTTCTTGGCGCCGGAGCCTTCTTGGCGCCGGCGCCTTCTTGCGCCGGAGCCTTCTTCGCCGGAGCCTTCTTGGCCGCCGGAGCCTTCTTGCGCCGGAGCCTTCTTGCGCCGGCGCCTTCTTCGCCGCCGGAGCCTTCTTCGCGCCGGAGCCTTCTTCGCCGCCGGAGCCTTCTTGGCGGCCGGAGCCTTCTTCGCTGCCGGAGCCTTCTTCGCAGCCGGAGCCTTCTTCGCCGGCGCTTTCTTCGCCGCGACCTTCTTCATCACCATTGCGTCTACCTACTTCCTCTTGGGGTTGAGTGCGGACTTGACGGTGGCGCTGGGCGAGAACCGCAGCGCGGTCGACGCGGCGATCTTCACCGGCTCACCCGTCTGAGGGTTGCGCCCGGTGCGGGCCGCTCGCTTCGACGTGCTGAACGATCCGAAGCCGGGCCAGGCGACCTTGTCGCCCTTCTTCGCTCCGGCGACGACGAGGTCGCAGAACGCACCGATGGTGCGCTCGGCGTCGGCCTTGGAGACGTTCGCGGACTTCGCCACGCTCTCGACGAGTTCTGCCTTGGTCATGGGTCTTCTTTCCAATTGGCCATCGAGCTCCATTGCCCGATGGTGATGCCTGAGGTTGTGTTCCACCGCGGAACGCCCGCAGCGGGGATATGTCATCCGCATTGATGCGAGATGACAAGCACCCATGATGTTGCACATGCAACGGGTGCGCCGAGCGTCTGCGTCGAAGCGGTCACGGGAAGCGGATGGCAGCACGGAGCCGGTCGGCCACGTCCTCCGCCTCACCCGGTCGATACTTCGTCCGCGGCCAGAAGAAGCCACGGAGTCCGTCGCCCTTGGTTCGCGGCACCACGTGCGTGTGCAGGTGCGCCACGCTCTGGCTGACGACGTTGTTCAGAGCCACGAAGGTCCCCTGTGCGCCGAGTGCATCGGGCAACGCGGCTGCGACCGTTTGCACGGCCGCGAAGTACGGCCCGACCAGTTCTGCATCGAGCTCGGGAAGCGTCACCACGTGGAGACGCGGCACCACCAGCACGTGCCCGGCGAACAGCGGCGAGCGGTCGAGGAACGCCACGACGGTGTCGTTGCGGCCCACCACGTGGGCCGCCGTGGTGCCGTCGACGATCGAGCAGAACACGCATGGGTCAGCCATCTGCCGCCCGAGTATGGCCGCTGGGCGCCCGGACCCGGCTCGCGTGCATCCACCCGCCAACGGCCGCCGTGGGCTACACAAGTGCGCACGACCGCCCGCCGACGATCCACCGACGACTCTCCCACCAGTGACAAGGAGTGGCATTGACCGACCTCCTGCCCGTGTCCGAGCGCCGTGCCCTTCAGCGGACGGAGCGGCGCACCGATCCGGCCGTCGACCGTGACATCGGGGCCGCGGTCGAACAGCGGGCACGGGTGGTGCTCGACACCTCGGTGTTGATCGCCGACCCGGACTGCTTCAGCGCCTTCGAGGCCGTCGACATCGTGGTGCCGCTCACGGTCATCGAGGAGCTCGACGGGTTGAAGACACGGATCGACGACGTCGGCCGCGCCGCCCGGGCCGCGCTGCGCGGCATCGAGGAGCTCCGGGTGCGCAACGGCGGGTCGCTCGCCCATCCCGTGCCGCTCGGCACCAGCACCCTGCAGATCGAGATCAACGGGATCCAGAAGCACCGCCTCCTCGAGCACGGGCTGGACCCGACGCTGGCCGACAACCGCATCATCGGGGCCGCCCTGGGACAGTCCGAGCGGGCACCGACCACGATGGTGTCGAACGACGCCGCGCTCCGGATCAAGGCGGCGCACCTCGGTGTGGCGGCCGCCGAGCACCGCCGCACCACGTCACGCCGGTCCGCCGGGCGCTCGGTCGGCTGGATCACGGTGGAGACCACCTTCGACGTGATCGACTGCCTGTACGCCGGGGGCGTGCTCGACGTCGGCGCCGTCGACGGCGCCGCGTCGCTCATCGAGGAGAACGAGTTCGCCGTGCTCCGCGCCGGGTCGCAGTCGGCGCTGACGCGCCGCGTGGGTGAGGACTTCGAGCTCCTCTCGCACTCCGGACCCGAGGCGTGGGGGCTCCGCGCCCGGTCCAAGGAACAGCGCTTCGCTCTCGAACTGCTGCTCGACCCGGAGATCGAGGTGGTCGCTCTCGACGGGCGGGCGGGGACGGGCAAGACGCTGCTCGCCGTGGCGGCCGGGCTCGAGCAGGTCGTCGAGCAGCAGCGCTACGAGCGCCTCGCGGTCTACCGCCCGCTGGTGCCGGTGGGCCGGGCCGACGTCGGGTTCCTGCCCGGCGGCCTCGACGAGAAGCTCGACCCGTGGATGGCGGCGATCCACGACGCCGTGGTGGCGCTCACCGATCACACCTCGAGCGCCGACGCCCGCCGGATGATCGACGAGCTCACCGCCCGCGGGAAGCTCTCGCTGGAGTCGGTGACGTTCCTGCGCGGTCGTTCGCTACAACGCCAGATGGTCGTCATCGACGAGGCCCAGAACCTCGAGCCGACGACGCTGCGCACGATCCTCACCCGCGTCGGCCAGGGCACGAAGGTGGTGTTCACCGGCGACACCAGCCAGATCGACGCCCCGTACCTCAGCGAGTCGAACAACGCCTTGGCGATCCTCACCGAAGCCTTCCGCGGTCAGACCTGCTTCGGGCACATCACGCTCACGTCGTGCGAGCGCAGCGACGTCGCCAGCCTCGCCGCCGAACTGCTCTAGCGCTTTCGACGTCGTTCGTTCGCTCGAGCTCGCTCGCTCCGTTCGGTCGAGTTCGATGAGCGGCTGCGCCGCACGCCAGTCTCTGGCGGCGGCCGAGCGAAGCTCGCCCTCGTGCCGCCGACCAGGGGGCTACCGCCCCCCGGACCCCCCGACGGCGACGTACCGCCACGCACGGAGCAGACCGACCGCATTCCGCGTGCGACTCGCGCCGGGCGATCGACGGAGTGCGGTCGAAACCCTGTCACACCCGGGGTCTAGGGTCGACGGCATGGGACTCGGGCCCTTCGCCGTGGTCGACGTCGAGACGTCCGGACTTCGTCCGGGGCGACATCAGGTGTTGCAGATCGGCCTCGTCACCGTCGACCGATCCGGCACGGTCCTCGGCGAGTGGTCGACGCTGGTGCGCCTGCGCCACTTCTGGAACCGCGTCGGGCCGACCCACGTGCACGGGCTCACCCGCCGCTCGCTGCGCGGCGCGGCGCCGGCCGCCACGGCGTTCGCCGAGCTGGCCCACCGCCTCGACGGAGCGGTGTTCACCGCCCACAACGCCGGGTTCGACGCCGCGTTCATCGAGCGGGCGGCGCGCCGCGCCGGCATCGAGCTGGTGCTCGATCCCCGGCTGTGCACGCTCGACCTGTCACGGCGCCTCGACCCCGATCGGGCGCTCACCCACGGGCTGGCCGACGTGTGCGCCCGCTACGGCGTGCCGCTGACGGCGCACCACGACGCGCTCGCCGACGCCGCTGCCGCCGCCGCCGTGCTCCCCCACCTCCTCGACGCGTACGGCGTCACCGACGAGGCACAGCTCGACGCCCTGTACCTCGGCCGGCCGCGGGCGGTCCGCGTCGTCGACCCCGATCACGCCGGCGGGGTGGCGTAGCGAGCGAGCAGACGGCGCGCCCGCGTGCGCCCGAGATCGATCCATTCCGCCGGGGCGAGCACCTCGGCGTCGGTGCCCGCACGCAACAACAGCCGCTCCAGCCACCGCTCGCTGGTCACCGCCATCACCACGTCGACGACGCCGTCGTCGAGCTCGGTGACGCGGTCGACGGGGTACTGCTCGCGGACCCACCGGGCGCCCGGGCGCAGTCGCAGCGTGACCCGGGGCACCGAGCCATCCGAGATCCAGGCGACCGAGCTGCCGCCGGCGCGGGCGAGCGGGTCGGCGCCGCCGGCGCGGGGCACGATCTCGCCCGTCCGGTCGAGCTGCTCGATGCGGTCGGCGCGGAACGTGCGCTCCTCACCGGAGCGCTCGTCGTCGGCCGACACGAACCAGTCACCGCGCTCGTGGAACACACGTCGGGGCACGATCGTGCGCTCGGTCACCTCGTCACGCGACGCCGTCCAGTAGCGGATGCGCAGCCGCTCGCCGACCACAGCGGCCGCCACGAGCACGTCGACGAGCGGGGTCGCCGCCAGGTCCATCACGAGCGCGGCGTCGTCGGGCTCCTCACCGAGCGCCGCGGCGAGCTTGGCCAGCCCGCGGCCCAGCGGGCCATCGGGGTCGGCGCCCGGGAGCTGCATCGCCGCCCGCCCGGCGGCGAGCAGGGCGAAGCCCTCGGGCGCCGTGAGCCGCAACGGCTTGGTGAACAGGCGGGGGACGCCGACGAACACCGTGTCCTCGTCGACGAAGATGTCGATCATCTCGTCGACGAACGGCGGCAGCCCACACATCGACGCCAGCTCGAGCTCGGCGGTCACCTCGGCCGGGGTCATCCGGAACGCGGCGGCGACCTCGGCGATCGGCACCTCGTGGCGCTCCATCAGCCACGGCAGGAGCACCAGGAGGCGGCTCAGCCGGGCATCGGCACCGAGCGGTCCGCGCCCTCCCGGACTCACTGGTGCACCGTGACGCTGTGCCACACGCTCACATCGGCGGCGGTGCACCCGTGAGCCGAAGACCGTGCTTGATGATTCGCTCGCTCGAAGACTCGCTCGCTCATCGCGATCTCGCCCGCTGCGCTCGCGGTCCGTCGGCGAGCGCCGCGAGCCGCTCGATCACCGCCGCCCTCACCTCCGGCGGGCCGAGCACCTCGGCGTGGTCGGTCAGCCCGAGCACCCAGGTTCCGAACGCGCCGACGTTCGCACACGGCACCACGACATCGACCGCGCCGTCGGCGTGGCGGCGCAGCACGTGCTCGCTGCCGACCTCGCGCTCGATCATCGCCGCCCGCTCCGCCGACACGCGCACCACGGCGTCGACGACCACGGCGTCGCCCACGCCGACGCGCTTGGCGTCGCTCGGCAACTGGTCGCGTGGATCGAACCCGACCGGCCGTTCGAAGGCGTGGTCCGCGCCGGTGACCGCCACGTCGCCCTCGATGCGATCGACGCGATAGGTGCGCTGCTGGTCGGCCTCGTGTTCGCGGCCGATGACGTACCAGAACCCGTTGCGCAGCAGCACCCCGAACGGGTCGACGTGGCGGGGCGTCGCGTGGTAGCGGAACGTCACCGTCCGTCGTCGCGCGGCGGCGTCGCGCAGGGTCGGCAACGACGACAGCTCCGGCACATGAGCGACCACCGGGAGCTCGGCGTCGGCGCTCGTGGCGCCGAGCTTCCACAACGCCAGCTCTCCGGCGGCGATCTCACCGCCGGACGCCGAGCGGATGGTGGCGAAGGCGGTCTGCAGCGCCCGCGTCTCGTCCGGCTCGAGGGCGAGGTCGGCGAGCTCGTAGCGCTCACGGTCGATCCAGTACTCCGAGACCCCGGCGTCCTCGCCGCTGCGGACCGCCGTCTCGATCGGCACGCCGATGCCGCGCAGCGCCGCCTTGTCCCGCTCGAACATCGCCCGCCGATTGGCCTCGCCCTCGGGATACTGGCCGCGCAGCTCGCCGGCGATCTCGACGAGGGTCAACGGCCGACTGGTCTCGAGCAGCAACGCCAGCAGGTTGGTGAGCCGCTCGACCCGGTCGATCACCGCGGCCGACCCGTCACGACGCGCGCGCGGCGATGGCGTCGCGCACCACGGCGACCACCTGCTCGCTCGACGCTCCGGGCGTCAGCACACCGGCCACGCCGGCGGCGCGCAGCGCGGCCACATCGGCTTCGGGCACGATGCCGCCGACCACGACCGGGATGTCGGCGCCGCGAGCGCGGACCTTCTCGACGACCGCCGGCGCCAGCGTCATGTGGGCGCCCGACAGCATCGACAGGCCGATGGCGTCGACGTCCTCGTCGACGGCCGCCGCGGCGACCGTGTCGGGGGTCTGGAACAGCCCGGTGTAGATCACCTCGTAGCCGGCGTCGCGCAGGATGCGCGCGACCACCTTGACGCCACGGTCGTGGCCGTCGAGGCCGACCTTGGCCACGAGCACCCGTCCGTGGACGGCGTCAGCGGTCGATTCATCGTGAGTAGTCATAGAACCCCCGCCCAGTCTTGCGGCCGAGCAGCCCGGCCTCGACCATGCGCGACAGCATCGGCGGCGGGGCGTACAGCGGCTCCTTGAACTCCTCGTAGAGGCTCTCGGCGACGGCGAGGGTGGTGTCGAGGCCGATCAGGTCGGTGAGGTGGAGCGGTCCCAGCGGGTGGTTGCACCCCTCCACCATGCCGGTGTCGATGTCGTCGGCGGTGGCGAAGCCGGACTCCATCATCCGGATCGCCGACAGCAGGTACGGGATCAGCAGGGAGTTGACGATGAACCCGGCGCGGTCCTGGCTGCGGATCACCTTCTTGTCGAGGACGTTGGTGGCGAAGTCGTCGGCGCGGGCGACCGTCTCCGGCGACGTCAGCAGGCTGGTGACCAGTTCGACCAACCGCAGCACCGGGACCGGGTTGAAGAAGTGGATGCCGATCACCTGCTCGGGGCGGCTGGTGGCGATGCCGAGCTTCATGATCGGGATCGAACTGGTGTTGCTGGCCAGCACCGCCGTCGGGTCGGCGACGACGCGGTCGAGCTCCTTGAAGATCGCCACCTTCGCCGCCTCGTGCTCGACGGCCGCCTCGACGACGAGCTGACGGTCGGCGAGGTCGTCGATGTCGGTGGTGAACGTCACCCGGGCGAACGCGGCGTCGCGATCGTCCTGCGTCAGCTTGCCGGAGCCGACGGCTCGGTCGAGCGACTTCACGAAGCGGGCCTGCCCGGTCTCGGCGGCGGCCGCGTCGACCTCCCGCACGATGACGTCGAGCCCGGCCCGGGCGCACACCTCGGCGATGCCCGAGCCCATCAGTCCGCTCCCGACCACGCCCACACGCTGCAGGTTCGTCGGCTCGGCTTCGTCGGTCATCGGCCGTCAGCGTAGTTGTCGGCCGGCGCTCGGACGCCGGTCGGATGGCGACGACCGCCGTCGCCACCTCGAACGACGCGGCGACGTCACCGAGCGTGGTCTCCGCCCGACCCGCCATCAGTACAGTCCATGGGACGTCGCCCGCAGCGGCGCTCGGGCGACCGCCGGTCGGATGCTCGTCGGACGCCCCGCCCGACCACCCGGCAGGCGGGACTCGCGGGACCCACGACCTCACGAAGGCGGAACAACGCATGGACGCATCGACCAACCCGCGACGGGTGCGCCGCACCCCACGGTGGCTGACCTCATTGGCCGGCGCGGCCCTCACCCTGACGGCGATCGGCACCTTCACCGGCGCGGCCGCCGCGGCGACACCGGCCGACACGACCTCGCTCACCGACGACACGGGCGTGGTCACGATCGACGTGCCGGCGGCCTGGGCCGCGGTCAGCACGACGCCGACCACCGTCCCCGCCCCGGCCACCACGACGCTCTCTGCGGCGCCCACCACCGCCGTCGCCGCGCCCGCCCCGACCACGGCCACCGTCACGAGCCTGCCGGCCGGGTGGCAGCAGCTGACCGACGGCACCGACCTGCTCACCGTGGTCGTGCCGGTGTCGTGGACCAACATCGACACCTCGTTCTGGACCTACGACAGCACGCCCACGGTGGAGCAGCCGGCGATCGTCGTCGGCGACGGTGCCGACACCGACACGGCCGGCACCGACGCGTTCCGTGTCGTCGCCGAGCCGGCCAGCGCCGACCTCGACGCGGTCGCCGACGCCAACCTGCCCTCGTGCACGGCCGGGCTGCGGGTGCCGTTCGACAACGGTCACTTCGTCGGGCTGCGCCAGGACTTCACCGGCTGCGACGGCACCGACCACGCCGTGCTCGTCGTCGCCGACCCGCCCGACCACCGCTTCACCCTCAGCGCCGTCCTCTACGTGCGTGCCGGCGACGAGGAGCTGATCGACCCGGTGCTCGGCGGGCTCGGTTCGACGACGGCGACGCCCTACTACTGGCTCACCGACGCCAGCGATCTGGTGACGACCAAGGTGCCGCTGTGGTGGAGTGAGTGGAGCGGCGGCCCGAACACCGACAGCGTCACCAACACCCAGCGGCCCGGGCTGTCGGCGTCGCAACCGACCATCGGCATCGAGACCGAGGACGGCCTCGTGCTGACCGCGTTCCACGGCCAGACGCCCGACGCGTTGGCGGCGGCGAACGGGCGCGCCGACCGCTGCACCGGCGACAGTGGCCCCGTCCCCTACGACGACGGCGTGCTCACCGGTCTGCGGCGCACGTGGACCGACTGCGACGGCGTCGCCGGTTCGCAGATCGTGCAGGTGTTCGCCTCGCCGGCGGACCAGTCGGTCACGCTCGCTCTCGACGTCGACCCTGACGGCGCCCGATGACGGCGTCCTCGACCTCGTGCTCAACTCGTTCAACGTCGTCGCACCGACCGTCGACACCACGACCACCACGGTGCCTGTCGTGTCGACAACGGTCGCGCCGATCACCGCGCCGACTAAAGCACCCGTCATCGCAGTGACCACGACGACCACCCCCTGAAAGGACCGCGACGATGCGCACCGTCCGATGGCGGCGTGGACACGTACGGCGACAGCTACTTCCGTGACACGACGATGGTGGCGGCCAACTACGACGGGCCGTCGGACTGGACCTACGTCGTGCAGATCTTCACCCAGCCCGGGGACACGGCGTCGGTCGACGACCGTGCTCGACTCGTTCAACATCGTCGCCGCGCCGACCGGACTGTGACCCCGGGAGGCGCGCGACACTTGTGACATGGCGCAGGTCTCCCGACGGACGCTGCTCGCGGCCGGGGCCGCCACGGTGGTGGCGGCCAACGGGCTGCGGTGGGCGACGGCCGACGCGTCGACGCCGAGCCCGGCCGGCGATCTTCCCGACGACCCGTTCACGCTCGGTGTGTGCGCCGGCGACCCCGACGCCTCGTCGGCCGTGCTGTGGACCCGGCTCACCGCCGTCGACGGCGCGTCGCTGCCGGCGGGTGACGTGGTCGTCACGTGGGAGCTGGCGAACGACCCCGACTTCTCCGCGCCGATCGCGTCCGGTGACACCGTGGCCGCGGCCGCTGATGGCCACAGCGTGCACGTGGTCGTCGACGTCGCCGGTCCCTCCTGGTACCGCTTCCGCGCCGGCGCGTGGACCAGCCCGGTCGGCCGCGTCGCCCCGGCCGTCGGCGACACGCTGCGCCTCGCGGCCACCACGTGCCAGCACTTCGAGACCGGCTACTACGCGGCGCACCGCGACATCGCCGAGTGGGCGCCCGACCTCGTGGTGTTCCTCGGCGACTTCATCTACGAAGGGGCATCACAACCCGTGGGCGGCGACCGCGTACGCAGCCATCGCGGCGACGAACCGCGCGACCTCGACGCCTACCGCGACCGCTACGCCCAGTACCTCGGCGACGCCGATCTCCAGGCGGCACGGGCGGCGGCGCCGTGGCTGGTGATCTGGGACGACCACGAGGTGGAGAACAACTACGCCGGTCTCACGTCGGAGGACGACGACCCGGTCGACGTGTTCCGCAGCCGGCGGCTGGCGGCGTACCAGGCGTGGTGGGAGCACATGCCGGTGCGCATCCCGCGCCCGCGGGCCGATGTCGACACGATCATCTACCGCACGATCTCGTGGGGCACGCTCGCCGACTTCGTCCTCCTCGACGGGCGGCAGTTCCGCAGCGACCAGGCGTGCGGCGACGTCGTCCTCGACCTCTCGCCGGCGTGCCCCGAAGCGAGCGATCCGACACGCACGATGCTCGGCACCGAGCAGGAGCGATGGCTGGACGGACAGCTGGCGGCGTCGGCGGCGACGTGGCCGGTGATCACCCAGCAGACGGTCGTCACCGACATCCGCCTGCCCAACGGCGCCGTGATCAACTACGACCAGTGGGACGGCTACGCCCCGGCGCGTGACCGCATGCTGTTCTCGGCCGCCGTCCACACGCCGCGCACGATCGTGCTCACCGGCGACATCCACCTCGCCGCCGTCGGCCAACTGCCCGGCGTCGGGATCGAGTTCGTGTCGACGTCGATCTCGTCGAGCGGCCTGGTGCCGGCCGACTTCCAGGGGGCCGTCACCGACTTCCCGCGCGTGATCGGCGCCGAGCTCGAGCACCGTGGCTACACCCGGCACACCGTCGACGCCACGCGGTGGCTCGCCGAGTTCTGCATCGTCGACGACGTCACCGACCCGTCGTCCGCTGGTGCGGACGTGGCAGTCGTTCGCCGTCGATCCGTCGGTGCGCGACGCCGTGACCACGGTCGGTGCGAGCTGACGTAACGTCGCCGCGATGACGGACACCCACGCGCCGGCCACGGCGGCCGGTCCGACCGACGTCGCCCTGCTCGACGACACCATCGGCGACAACCTGCGCCGCACGATCGCCGCCCACGGCGCCAACGAGGCGTTGGTGGCACGGCACCAGGGACTGCGGTGGACGTACGACGAGCTCGGGGCGCGGGTCGAGCGGCTCAGTGCCGGGCTGATGGGGCTCGGGCTGGAGGCCGGCGACCGGGTCGGGCTGTGGAGCCCCAACTACGCCGAGTGGACGCTGCTGCAGTACGCCACGGCCGACATCGGCGTGGTCCTCGTCAACATCAACCCGGCGTACCGCACGCACGAGCTGGCCTACGTGCTCGAGCAGTCGGGTTGCCGCATGGTGTTCGCCGCTCCGTCGTTCAAGACGTCGGACTACATGGAGATGCTCGACCAGGTCGAGGGCACGATCCCGACGCTCGAGCGGTCGGTGTTCTTCTGGGAGGACGACTGGGACGAGATCGTCGCCGGGAGCGGGGGCGCCACCGACGACGCGCTGGCGGCGCGGCGGGCGACGCTGCGGCCCGACGATCCGATCAACATCCAGTACACGTCCGGCACCACCGGGTTCCCGAAGGGCGCCACGCTCACCCATCGCAACATCCTCAACAACGGCTACTTCGTGACCCGCCTGCAGCAGTTCACGCCGGCCGACCGGCTGTGCATCCCGGTGCCGTTCTACCACTGCTTCGGCATGGTCATGGGCAACCTCGGCTGCACCACGCAGGGGGCGACGATGGTGATCCCCTCCGACGCCTTCGACCCGGTGCACGTGCTCGAGACGGTGCAGGCCGAACGGTGCACCGCGCTGTACGGGGTGCCGACGATGTTCATCGCCGAGCTCGGTGTCGCCGGCTTCGAGGACTACGACCTGTCGTCGCTGCGCACCGGGGTGATGGCCGGTTCGCCGTGCCCGGTCGAGGTGATGCGGGCGTGCATCGAGCGGATGCACATGGCCGACGTGACGATCTGCTACGGGATGACCGAGACGTCGCCGGTGTCGACGCAGACCCTGCCCGAGGACTCGATCGCCCACCGCACCGAGACCGTCGGCCGGGTGCATCCCCACGTCGAGGTGCGCATCGCCGACCCGGCGACCGGCGACACCCTCGAGCGCAGCGCGACCGGCGAGCTGTGCACCCGCGGGTACTCGGTGATGCGCGGGTACTGGAACGACCCGGCGCGCACCGCCGAGGCGATCGACGGCGACGGGTGGATGCACACCGGCGACCTGGCGGTGATGGACGACGACGGCTACGTGAGCATCGTCGGGCGGATCAAGGACATGGTGATCCGCGGTGGCGAGAACATCTACCCGCGCGAGGTCGAGGAGTACCTCTACAGCCACCCCGACATCGTCGATGTGCAGGGCATCGGCGTGCCCGACGAGCGCTACGGCGAGGAGCTGATGGTGTGGGTGAAGCTGCGCCCCGGAGCCACGCTGACCGAGGAGGAGGTGCGCGACTACTGCCGCGGGCACATCGCCCACTTCAAGGTGCCGCGCTACGTCCGCTTCGTCGACGAGTTCCCGATGACGGTGACCGGCAAGGTGCAGAAGTACCTGATGCGCGAACAAGCCCTCGCCGAGCTCACCCCCCACCCCTGACCGATTTCCACAAGCAAAATCGAGCGTCTGCGCACGATTTCGCGCCCCAGAATCGGCGAGCGGCGCCACGCCCGTCGCGCCGATGACGACTGGATGCACCGGTAGCGTGCGCGGCCGTGTCCCGTGCCGCCGTCCCGGTTCGCCATCGACTGGCCACGATCGGCGGCGCATTCGTGCTCGCCGCGCTCGTCGGTGCCTGCAGCTCCGACGACGACGCGTCGACGAGCAGTGCGGCGGCGACGACTGCTGTACCGGGCACGACCGACGGCGCCGACGGTCCGACGTACGTCGTCCAGGCCGGCGACGCGTTGAGCACGATCGGCGACGCCTACGGCGTGACCGCCCGGCAGATCGTCGATGCCAACGACTGGTCCGACGGCATCGCTCACGTCATCCAGCCGGGTCAGACGATCCGCCTACCCTCCGGCGCCGCGCTGCGTCCGGACGCCGCAACCGTCACCACGACGGCACCGCGACCGCCGACCACGACACCGGCCGCGACCGCGTCGAGCACCACGGTCGCGGCGGCGATCACCACCGCGGCCGCGGCGTCGGGCTACGAACCGGTCGCCACGCCGCGGGGACCGGAGTTCAGCGCCCCGATCGACGCCTCGTGGGTGCAGCCCGACGGGACGTTGATCGGCATCACCGACGGTCAGTACTGGGCCACCGCCGAGCGCGTCGCGGGTGACAGCGTGGAGTTCCAGCTCAGTCAGGCGTTCTTCGACGACGCGTGCCGCGAGAGGTTCGCCACGGTGCCCAACGGGTGTGAGGACGGCATCCACATCCTCGCCGAGCCGACCGGCACGATCACGATGAGCCCGGAGGTCGCCGATGTGATCGTCTGCGACTTCTTGGCCTTCCCGCCTGGGGAGTGCTACCGGGTCACGGGCGCCGAGTTCACCCGTCTCGTCGGCGGTGGCGCGCCCAGCGCCGGGGCTCCGGCCGACTTCCAGTACACACCGTCGCCGGTCTTCGTCACCGTCCGTGACGGTGCGGTGACCGCCGTCGCCTCCCAGTTCATCTCCTGACCGAACACCCGTCTGCGGAACGAGCCGGCGACCGTCAGCCGACCAGGCGGCGCACGGCGATGATCACGCTGCGCGGAGGCAGCGGCCCGGTCATCACCCGGTCGTGCGACTGGCTCGCCTGCACCCACGTCGTCGGGCCGAGGGCCATGCCGACGTGGTCGATGGTGCCGTCCCAGTCGCCGTCGAGGAACACGAGGTCGCCGGCCTTGATCGGCTGGCTCCAGAAGTCGACCGCCCGCCCACGGCGAGCCTGCGACGCCGCCTGGTGGATCAGCGACACGCCGACGCGCGAGTACGCCGCCATCGTGAGCCCGGAGCAGTCGAACGCGCCCGGCCCGGCGGTGAAGAACACGTAGGGCTTGCCCACCTGGGCCAGGGCGAACGAGATCGCGGCCGCCGCCGGGCCCGATGGTGCGGCGGTGCCCGAGCCCGTCGCCGCATGGCGCGGCGCGCTGGCACCGGCGGGCAGCGACAGCCGCATGCCGGGCACGATCAGGCTGGTCGAGCCCATCCCGTTGACCGCGAGCAGCGACGTCAAGCTGACACCGTGGGCCGTGGCGATGCCGAACAGCGTGTCGCCGGCGGCGACGGTGTAGTGGCGACCGGATGATCGCGGCGACCCCCGACGACGAGGCGCCCGAGCCGGGCACGTTGAGTCGCTGACCGGGCACGATCACGCTCGTGAGGCTGAGCCCGTTGGCGTTCAGCAGGGCGTCGATCGAGACGTCGAGCGTGCGGGCGATTCCGTAGAGCGTGTCGCCGCGGTGCACCACGTACACGGCGGACGAGGCTTCGGCGACCGAGTCGGCGAGCAGTGGCACGGCGAGGGTGGCCGCGCTGAGTGTCAGGCTGATGATCAGTCGGGGCAGACGCTTCATGCGTCTCTTATCGGCAGCCCGGCGCCACTTCGATAGCGCGACCTGCGCGCCCGGCACCGGCGGTGGGCGCGATCGGCCCCGTTCGAGGGCGGCCACGCGGGCGTGGCTACATCGGGTTGTTGGCCGTGACCAGCCAGGTCGCGGCGGGGAAGCGCACGGTGCCGTCGACGAGGTGGCGGCGCAGCTCGGCGCGCACGTCGTCGAGCACGCCGGCCCACCCGTCGGCGCCGAGCCGCGGTTCGAGCTGCTCGCGCGCCGCCCGCCCGGTCATGTTGCCGAGGACCGTCGTCAGCCGCTCCTCGACGCCGTCGCTGCCGTCGAGGCCGTAGTCACACGTCACGTCGAGCGGCTCGATGGTGACGCCGTCCCACCCGGCGGCGCCGAGCAGCGCGGCCAGGTGGTCGCGGTCGGCGAACGCCGTCGGCCCCGGCGCGCCCGGCGGCGGCACCGGCGGCGGCGGGTCCATGCGTTCGACGAGCACGCTGGAGCCGAGCCGGAACATCGGGTTCTCGTCGAGGCCGCGCCAGCAGACGAACACCAGCCGCGCCCCGGGGTCGCAGGCACGACGGATGTTGGCGAACGCCGCGGCCGGGTCGGCGAAGAACATCACCCCGAAGCGCGACGTCGCCGCCGTGTAGCGCTCGGGCGCGATCGGCTCGGCGAGATCGGCCGCCTGGGCGTCGGCGACCACGAACGTCGCCCCCGGCACCCGCGACCGGGCCGCCTCGACCATCGGGCCGGAGATGTCGACTCCCACCGCCTGTGCGCCACGGGCGACGGCGAGCTCACAGAGCGTGCCCGTGCCACAGCCGATGTCGACCACCCGGTCGCCGGCGCCCGGCGCCAGCGCCGCGCCGAGGGCGTCGGTGATCGGCTGGAACACGTGGTCCATCAGCCGCTCGTTGGCGACCCACATCCGGGAGCCCTCGGCCCAGTAGTCGCTCATCTCCTGGTTGGGCAGCGTCATCGCGCCGAGCCTACGGGACGAGCCGTCCGCGATTCTGGGTCGCGAATTCGTGCAGATCTGCACGAATCTGCTTGTGGAAATCAGCGCGTCGCGAAGCGGGTGGGGGCGAAGAGGTCGATCGGGGCGGCGGTGGCGCCGTCGATGGCGAGGTCGGCGAGCACCTCACCGACGAGCGGCGTGAACTTGAAGCCGTGGCCGGAGAACCCGGCCGCCACCGCCACCCGGCCGTCGGTGCCGGGCAGGGCGCCGATGACGAAGTGCTCGTCGGGCGTCATCGTGTACATGCACACGGTCGACCGCACGCAGCGCCCGGCGAGCAGCGGGATGCGCTCGGCCAGCACGGCCCGCATCGCCTGCACCTCGCCCTCGGCCACCGCCCGATCGATCGTGTCCGGATCGGCGTCGTCGAGACGGTGGTGGAAGCCGACCTTGCACGCGTGCGCCGAGCGCCCCGATTCGTCGACGGCGCCGAGGTCGGCGACGCCGTACACGGTGTCGGCGGGCGCGAACTCGAACACGTAGGACGGCAAGCGGTCGGCGGCGAACAGCTCGATCGACCCGGTCGGCTCGAACTGGTACATCACCGCCCGTTTGACCGCGAGCGGCAGCCCGCAGTCGGCGAGCACCTTCGACGTCCACGGTCCGGCCGTGATGACGAGGCGATCGCCGTGGTGCTCGACCCCGCCGACGTGCACCGACACGCCGTCGCCGGCGAGTTGCCACCCCTCGATGGGCGCACCGAAGTGCAGCTCGGCTCCGGCGCGCCGGGCGCGGGCGAGCTGCGCCCGCACCGCCACCTCCGGGCGCACGAAGCCGGCCCGCGGCTCGAACACGGCCACCTCGTCGGGCTCGAGGCGGAACGGCGGAAAGCGCTGCGCCATGGCCCGCTGGTCGAGCACCTCGTGGGGCAGGTCCCACGACCGCACGCTCGCCAGCGTGCCGGCCACGACGTCGGCGTCGGGTCGCCCGATCATCAGCGCGCCCGACCACGTGACCATCGGCTCGCCGGCGTCGGCCGACAGCCGCTCCCACCCCTCGTACGCCCGGCGCACGAGGGGCACGTAGGCCGGGTCCTCGAAGTAGGCCTGGCGCACGATGCGCGAGTCGCCGTGGCTCGAGCCGCGGTCGTGGGCCGGCGAGAACTGCTCGAATCCGGTCACCCGCGCCCCGCGTTCGGCGAGGGCGGCGGCGGCCGCCGAGCCCATCCCGCCGAGGCCGACCACGATCACCCGCTCCACCGGCGGCACTCTAGGCGGCCGGGCCGGCGCGATTCTGGGGCGCGAAATCGAGCGTCCACGCACGATTTTGCTTGTGGAAATCGGGAATTTGGAAGAATGCCACGATGCCACGAGCCAAGGGTCGGACGACCACCCGCGCCGAGCCGGCGCCGACGGTCGAATCCGTCACGAACGCCTCGCGGCGCGTCTGGGTCGGCCGGCCGTATCCGCTCGGCGCCACCTACGACGGATCGGGCACCAACTTCTCCCTGTTCTCGAGCGTGGCCGAGGCCGTCGAGCTGTGCCTGCTGCAGCCGGCCGAGGGCGCGCCGTCCGGCGGCACCGCCACCGCGTGGCGCGAGGAGCGCATCGCCCTGAAGGAGGTCGACGGCTACTGCTGGCACGCCTACCTCCCCGACGTGCGCCCCGGCGAGCACTACGGCTACCGCGTGCACGGCCCGTGGGACCCGGCCAACGGGCTCTGGTGCAACCCGGCCAAGCTGCTCCTCGACCCCTACGCCAAGGCCGTCGACGGCGAGGTCGACTGGGACCCGGCCTGCTTCGCCTACGACTTCGCCCACCCGCTCGCTCCGAACACCGCCGACAGCGCGCCGCACGTGCCGACCGGCGTGGTCGGCGATCCGTTCTTCGACTGGGGCAACGACCGCGCTCCGCAGCACGCGATGCACGAGACGATCATCTACGAGGCCCACGTGCGCGGACTCACCGTGCGCCACCCGGACGTGCCGCCGGAACTGCGCGGCACCTACGCCGGCGTCGCCCACCCGGCGGTCATCGACCATCTCACCCGCCTCGGCATCACCGCCATCGAGCTGATGCCGGTGCACCACTTCCTCCACGACCACCACCTCGTCGAGCGCGGCCTGCGCAACTACTGGGGCTACAACTCGATCGCCTTCCTCGCCCCGCACAACGGCTACACCACCGGTCCGGCCAACCACGTGCAGGAGTTCAAGGCGATGGTGAAGGCCCTGCACAACGCCGACATCGAGGTGATCCTCGACGTCGTCTACAACCACACCGCCGAGGGCAACCACATGGGTCCCGACGCTCTCGCTGCGCGGCATCGACAACCTCGCCTACTACCGCGTCACCGACGACGACGCCCGCTTCTACCTCGACTTCACGGGCACCGGCAACAGCCTCAACATGCGCAACCCGCACGTCCTGCAGCTGATCATGGACAGCCTGCGGTACTGGGTGACCGAGATGCACGTCGACGGCTTCCGCTTCGACCTCGCCTCGACGCTCGCCCGCGAGCTGTACGCCGTCGACCGGCTGTCGGCGTTCTTCGACCTCGTGCAGCAGGACCCCGTGGTGTCCACCGTGAAGCTGATCGCCGAGCCGTGGGACGTCGGCGAGGGCGGCTACCAGGTGGGCAACTTCCCGCCGTTGTGGTCGGAGTGGAACGGTCGCTACCGCGACACGGTCCGCGACTTCTGGCGCGGCGAGCCGGCGGCGCTGGCCGAGTTCGCGTCGCGCTTCACCGGCAGCTCCGACCTGTACCAGGACGACACCCGTCGTCCGACGGCATCGATCAACTTCGTGACCGCCCACGACGGTTTCACGCTGACCGACCTCGTGTCGTACAACGACAAGCACAACGAGGCCAACGGGGAGTCCAACCGCGATGGCGAGAGCCACAACCGCTCGTGGAACTGCGGCGATCCCGCCCTCGACGAGGGCCCGACCGACGACCCCGCCGTCGTCGCCCTGCGCGCCCGTCAGCGGCGCAACCTGATGGCGACGCTGCTGCTGTCGCAGGGGGTGCCGATGCTGCTCGGCGGGGACGAGCTCGGGCGCACCCAACAGGGCAACAACAACGCCTACTGCCAGGACAACGAGATCTCGTGGTACGACTGGGCCGACGCCGATCCGGCGTTCACGGAGTGGTGCCGCACGCTGGTCGCCCTGCGCCGCGACCATCCGGTGTTCCGTCGCCGCCGCTGGTTCCAGGGTCACCCGATCCGCGGCACGGAGGAGGTGCTCTGGCTGCGCCCCGACGGGGTGGCGATGACCGACAACGACTGGGACAACGGCTACGCCAAGTCGCTCGGCGTGCTCCTCGACGGCGAGGCGATCACCACCGCCGATGCCTACGGCGGCCGGGTCACCGACGACTCGTACCTCGTGCTGCTCAACGCCAGCGAGCTCGACCTGCCGTGGGAGTTGCCCGGCGGCGCTGTGGTCGCGGCCGTGGGTGGTCGAGCTCGACAGCGCCGGTGCGCTCGAACCCGGCACCGAGTTCGCCGCCGACGCCACCGTCACGATCGTGCAACG
The DNA here is from genome assembly GCA_963816635.1 of Ilumatobacteraceae bacterium. Taxonomy (GTDB): domain Bacteria; phylum Actinomycetota; class Acidimicrobiia; order Acidimicrobiales; family Ilumatobacteraceae; genus Desertimonas. The sequence goes on from CAWFLK010000008.1 coordinate 140,060, forward strand.
CTCGCTCGCCGTGCTGCGCTCGCCGCAACCGACCACCGGGAATACGAACTGATGGACGTCGACGCGCTGCGCGGTCGGGCCAACGAGCTCGGCGTGGAGTGGTCCTACTGGGACAACGAGGGCCGCTACCACGAGAGCGACATGGAGGCGGTGCGGCGCGTCGTCGAGGTGCTCGAGGCCGACGCGGTGACCGGGCCGCGCAACCTGGCACCGGTGATCGTCGGCTCGCCGGCGAGCATCCCGGTCGGCGAGGGGGTCGACCAGGTGCGCCTGGCGCTCGCCGACGGCACCGAGCTCGAGCTGGAGGTGTCCGACGGCGCGGTGTCGTTCAGCGACGTGCTCCCGATCGGCAACCATCGGCTGTCGCTCACCGGGCCCGGCCTCGACGAGTCGACCACCATCGTGGTCGCACCGGACCGCATGCCGTCGTCGGTCGCGCTCGCCGGGCGCACCGGCGTGTTCGCCCCGGCCTACGCGCTGTGGGAGCACGACTCGCCGCTGCCCTCCTTCGAGCAGCTGCGCGGCCTCAGCGAGGCGCTGCCCGGGCTGGGGGTCGACCTGCTCGTGACGCTGCCGCTGTACGCCGGGTTCCTCGACGAGCCGTTCGACCCGAGCCCGTACGCCCCGGTGAGCCGCCTGCACTGGAACGAGGTGTACCTCAGCGACACCGGGCTGCCCGAGGCCGACGTGCCGCCGATGACCGACCTGGTCGACTGGCAGGTGCTCGCCCGGCGTCGCCGGCGACAACTGCTCGACGTCGCCGAGGCGCTGGCGGCCGGGAGCGACCCCGTGCTGTCGGCGCGGATCGATCACTGGGTGGACGAGCACCCCGACGTCGGCGACTACGCCCGCTTCCGCGCCACGGTCGCCGTCGACCCGACCGACCAGACGCGGCGCCGCCCGGTCGTCGAGGCGAGCCACCGCCTCGCCCAGTTCCTCGCCGACGCCCAGCTGAGTGAGCTCGAGTCGGGCGGCGCGGCGGCGTTCGCCCTCGACCTGCCGATCGGAAGCCACCCCGCCGGCTACGAGACCTGGGCGTACCCCGACCTGTGGGCACCGGCGATGGCCGTCGGCGCGCCGCCCGACATGCTGTTCGAGGGCGGCCAGAACTGGGGGTTCCCACCGCAGCTGCCCGGCGCCGCCCAGCGCACCGGGTACGCCCTGTGGCGCAAGATCATCGGCCACTGCGGTCGCCACGCGTCGATGTTGCGCATCGACCACGTGCTCGGCGTGCACCGGCTGTGGTGGATCCCCGACGGGATGGACGCCCGCTCCGGCGTGTACGTGCGCTACCCGCGCCACGAGCTGACCGCGGCGATCGCCGCCGAGGCGGCATTGGCGAACACGACCGTGGTGGGCGAGGATCTGGGCACCGTGCCCCAGGAGATGATCGACCTGCTCGACCAATGGGCCATGCTGGGCCTGTTCGCCGAGGAGATGCACATGTCCGGACCCGAGTTGGCGCCGGTGCCGGCCCGCAGCGTGGCCGGTGTCCGCACCCACGACATGCCGGCCTTCGCCGCGCTGTGCCGCGACACCGACATGGAGCCGTACCGAGCCCGCATCGAGGCCGAGCTCGGCCACCCGGTGGTCGGCACGCCGGCGGCGCTGCTCGACGCCGTGCTCACCCGGCTCGCCCGGTCGGACGCCTACCTCGTCGTCGCCGATCTCGACGACCTGCTCGGTGAGACCGCGCCGCACAACGTCCCCGGCCTGGTGTCGCCGACCACGTGGCGGCGGCGCCTGCGCGAGCCGACGTCGGTCACGTTGCAGGATCCCCAGGTGCGGGCCCACCTCGAGGTGCTGACCGCGCGATGACCGAGCTGCGTGACCCCGAGCGAGCGCCATGACGTCGACCTGCCCGCTCGGCGACATCGACATCTTCCTGTTCAACGAGGGCACCCACCGCCAGCTGCACAACGCCCTCGGCGCCCACACCGACGAGACCGGCACGTGGTTCGCCGTGTGGGCGCCGGACGCCAGCCAACGTCGACGTCGTCGGCGACTTCAGCGGATGGCACCAACCGATCGGGCTCACACCGGTCGGCTCGTCGGGCATCTGGGCCGGCCACGTCGACGGCGCGGTCGCCGGCCAGGCCTACCGCTACGGCGTCACCAGCCGCGCCGGCCAGCGGCGCGAGCGGTCCGATCCCCTGGCGGCGGCCGCCCACCTGCCGCCGTCGACCGCGTCGATCATCGCCGACCTCACCTACGACTGGGCGGACGGGGCGTGGATGAGCGAGCGGGCGCGGCACATCGCCCCCGACGCGCCGGTGTCGATCTACGAGGTGCACCTCGGGTCGTGGGGGCGCCTCGTCGCACCGGGCAAGCGCTGGCCGAGCTATCGCGAGCTCGCCGCGCCGCTGGCCGAGCACGCCCTCGCCCACGGCTTCACCCACGTCGAGCTGTTGCCGGTGATGGAGCACCCGTTCTACGGGTCGTGGGGCTACCAGACCACCGGCTACTTCGCCCCGACGTCGCGCTACGGCTCGCCGACCGACCTGATGGCGCTCGTCGACCACCTCCACCAGCGGGGCATCGGCGTGATCCTCGACTGGGTCCCGTCGCACTTCCCGATGGACGCCCACGCCCTCGCCGAGTTCGACGGCACCCACCTCTACGAGCACGCCGACCCGCGACAGGGCTTCCACCCGGACTGGACCTCGGCGATCTTCAACTACGGGCGGGCCGAGGTGCGCTCGTTCCTGGTGTCGAGCGCGATCTCGTGGCTCGAGCGCTACCACGTCGACGGGCTGCGGGTCGACGCCGTGGCGTCGATGCTCTACCTCGACTACTCGCGCCAGCCCGACGAGTGGATCCCCAACGCCTTCGGCGGCCGCGAGAACATCGAGGCGATCGACTTCATCCGCCAGCTCAACACGGCCGTCAGCGAGGAGTACCCCGACACGGCGACCTTCGCCGAGGAGTCGACGGCGTGGCCGAACGTGACCGGCGCCGTCAACGAGGGTGGCCTCGGGTTCACGTACAAGTGGGACATGGGATGGATGCACGACACCTTGCAGTACGTGCGGCGCGATCCGGTGCACCGCCAGTTCCACCACGACGAGATCACGTTCCGTTCCGTGTACGCGTACAGCGAGCGCTACGTGCTGCCGCTGTCGCACGACGAGGTCGTCTACGGCAAGGGCTCGCTGCTGGGCAAGATGCCCGGCGACGAATGGCAACGCTTCGCCAACCTCCGGCTGCTCTTCGGGATGATGTGGGCCCAGCCGGGTAAGAAGCTGCTGTTCATGGGCGGCGAGCTGGCGACGCCGTCGGAGTGGGCCCACGAGCGCAGCCTCGACTGGGCGCTGCACGACGCGCCGAACCACGCCGGCGTGCGCCGCCTGGTGGCCGACCTCAACCGCACGTACCGGGCCGAGGGGGCCCTGGCGCGCGGCGACACCGACCACGAGGGCTACGCGGTGGTGGTCGGCGACGACACGACCCACAGCGTGTTCGCCTGGCTGCGCCGCGATCCCTCGGCGCGCCACGCCTCGGTGCTGGTGGTGGTGAACGCCACGCCGGCCGTCCACTACGGCTACCGGGTCGGCGTGCCCTACGCCGGCAGCTGGACCGAGATCCTCAACACCGACGCCGCCGAGTACGGCGGCAGTGGCATCGGCAACCTCGGCCGCGTCACCACCGACGGGCAGCGTTGGCACGGCTTCGACCAGTCGGTGCCGCTGACCCTGCCCCCGCTGGCGGTCGTGTTCCTGCGCGAGGAGCGGGTCTGAGCCGGATCGGCTCGGTCAGTCTCCCCGGTTGGCGCGGTACCAGTCGATGAGCGCGAGCGTGGACGTGTCGTGCTCGCCACGCGCGTCCCCCGTCAGCTCGGGGGTGATCCGCGTCGCCAGCTCCTTGCCCAGCTCGACGCCCCACTGGTCGAAGCTGTCGATGCCCCACACGACGCCCTGCACGAACACGGTGTGCTCGTAGAGGGCGATCAGCTGGCCGAGCACGCTCGGCGTGAGGGCGGGGGCGAGGATCGTGGTGGTCGGGCGGTCGCCGGCGAACGACCGGTAGGGCTCGTCGGGGTTGTCCCGCCCGAACGCCAGGGCCTCGGTCTGGGCGATCAGGTTGGCCACGAGGAGGTCGTGGTGGTCGCGGTGGGGGTGGTGCGGGTTGGCGAAGCCGATGAAGTCGGCGGGCACGATCTCGGTGCCCTGGTGCAACAACTGGTAGAAGGCGTGCTGGCCGTTGGTGCCGGGCTCACCCCACACGATCGGGCCGGTGTCGGTGGCGACGGGCGTGCCGTCGAGGCGGACCGACTTGCCGTTCGACTCCATGTCGAGCTGTTGGAGGTACGCCGCAAAGCGCCCCAACTCCTCGGCGTAGGGCAGCACCGCCTTGGTGGCGAAGCCGTTGATGTTGCGGTTCCACACGCCGATCATGCCGAGCAGCACCGGGGCGTTGGCGGCGAGCGGCACGGTGCGGAAGTGCTCGTCGACGGCGTGGAACCCGGCGAGGAAGTCGCGGAAGTGGTCCGGCCCGACGGCGATCATCACCGACAGCCCGATCGCCGAGTCGACCGAGTAACGACCGCCGACCCACTCCCAGAAGCCGAACATGTTGGCGGTGTCGATGCCGAACGCCGCCACCTTCTCGGCGTTCGTGCTCACCGCGACGAAGTGGCGGGCGACGGCGTCCTCGCCGAGGGCGTCGACGAGCCACGCCCGGGCGGTGCCGGCGTTGGTGAGCGTCTCGATCGTGCCGAACGTCTTCGACGACACCACGAACATGGTGCGCGCCGGGTCGAGCCCGTCGAGCGCCCCGGCGATCGCCGCGCCGTCGATGTTCGAGACGAAGCGGCAGGCGATGTCGCGCTGGCGGAAGGCGTCGAGGGCGCGGTAGGCCATCGCCGGGCCGAGGTCGGAGCCGCCGATGCCGATGTTGATCACGGTGCTGATCCGCTCCCCCGTCGCGCCGCGCCACTCACCACTGCGCACCGACTCGGCGAAGGCGCTCATGCGCGCCAGCACCTCGTGCACCTCGGGCACGACGTTCGTGACCGCGCCGTCGTCGCCGACCGGGCCGAGCACCGAGCCGGCCGGGGCGCGCAGGGCGACGTGCAGCACGGCGCGGTGCTCGCTGGTGTTGATCGGCTCGCCGCCGAACATCGCGTCGCGGCGGGCGCTCACCCCCGCCGCGCCGGCGACCGCCATCAGTGCCGCCAGCACCTCGTCGGTGACGCGCTGCTTGGAGTAGTCGATGCGCAGGTCGCCGACCTCGACGACGTAGCGCGAGGCCCGACCAGGGTCGTCGGCGAACAGCCGGCGCAGGTGCGGTGGCCGGGCGACGGCCTGCAGGGCCGCCCATTCCGGCGTGCTGGTGATGTCGACGGCGGCGATCGGATCCATGGCGCCGACGCTAGCCACCGGCGACCCCGACGATTCTGGGGCGCGAAATCGAGCGCGCGCGCTCGATTTTGCTTGTGGAAATCGTGGAGTGGCGGCGCGCGTCAGGGGGTGGCGCTGACGGCCACCCACATGTCGGTGAGCTCCAACGGGCCGAACTGGGTGACGAAGGCGACGTCGGTGGCGTCGCGGCCGTAGCCGACGGCGACCCGGTTGCCCCGTGGCTCGGCCTGGGTGGCGTCGAACGTGTACCAGCGGTTGCCGACGAACGCCTCGAACCAGGCGTGCTGGTCCATCGGGTCGAGCTCGTGGAGGTAGCCGACCACCATGCGCGCCGGGATGTCGATCGCCCGGCACAGGGCGATGCCGAGGTGGGCGAAGTCCCGACACACGCCGGCACCCGTCGCCAGGGTTTCGATCGCCGACGTCGACGCCGACGAGGTGTTGTACTCGTAGCGGATGTTGGCGGCGATCCACGCCCGGATCGCCTCGACCTGCGGGTAGCCGGGCAGGGCCCCGAGGGTGATCGCACGAGCGCGGTCACCGAGCAGGTCCGACTGGCAGTAGCGGCTGGCCAGGCAGAACTCGAGCACCCAATCGGGGATGTCGTCGCCCTCGCTCCGCGGGGCGGTCATGTCGACGTCGATCACATCGGGCGTGTCGACGGTGGCGCGCACCGCCACCAGGGTGCGTCCGACCGGCATCGTGAGCCGATGGCAGCGGTTGCCGCGGGCGTCGATGTACTCGTGCCACGCGTTGAACGGCTCGACGACGAACTGCTCGACGATCACGTGCTGGGCGTCGCCGCTGCGTGGCGACAGCATCAACACGACCGGGGTCGGGAACGGCGCGGAGAAGCCGATCGAGCAGGCGACGTCGAGCTTCACCGTCCGCCCGCCGCGTCGAGCAGTGCCGCGGCGGCGCGATCGGCGATGACGATCGTGTTGGAGTCGACCAGGTGGGCGATCGGAACGGCGCCGGTGCCCTCGATCCAGTCGCGGAGGGCCGCGGCCTTGTCGCTCCCGTGGAGCAGCACGATGCGGGCTCGGGCCCGGTTGACGACCGCTGGTGTGAGCGTCATCCGCACGCGGCCCTGGAACGGCTGCGACAGCGCCACCGGCTCGTCGCGCTCGACCACCGGGTCGCCGGGCGGCCACGACGCGGTGTGGCCGTCGGGGCCCATGCCGAGGTGCACGACGTCGAAGCGGTCGGGCAGGCCCTCGGCGTACCGTGCCGACGCGTCGTCGAGATCGTCGGCCGTGACCGGCATCAGGTGGTGGGTGCCACCGAGCGCGTCGAGTTGCGTCGCGTTGCGGTCGGCGTCACCGTCGGGTGCCACCCGTTCGTCGACCTGCCAGACGCCGACACGGACCCACGGCACCTCGAGCGCCGCCAGGCGGCCGAGCATCGCCGGCGCGCTCGACCCGCCGGACACGGCCAGCGTGGCGGTCCCCCGCCGCTGGACGGCGACGCGAAGGCGCCCGGCGATCGCCTCGGCGCACACCGCGTCGGGATCGTCGACGATCTGCACGGCGGGCGACTGCGGCACACCGGCAACCTACCCGCCAGCACGCCGCGTTCGGTGACCGCCGGCTCAGCGAGCGCCAGCGAGCGTCCCGGCGATCGAGCGGTAGGCGCCGGAGCGCTAGCGGAGGACGCCGGCGCGCCGGCCTGCGTGGCCGGGGAACGCAGCAGCACGGCCGGGAACGTTAGATCGTCGGCACCTCGACGTGGCGCCCGAAGACGTCGGCCAGGGCACCCATCACCTCGCCGAGCGTGGCGTACGCCGACACCGACTCGATCAACGCCGGCATCAGGTTCACCTCCGGATCGGCGGCGGCCGCCCGCAGCGCATCGAGGGTGGCCGCGACCGCGGCGTCGTCGCGGTCGTGGCGCACCTGCTCGAGCCGCTTGAGCTGGCGCGCCTCGTCCTCGTGGGTGATCTGGAGCAGCTCGAGGGCGTCGGAGTCGTTGCCCTCGGTGTAGGCGCTGACGCCCACGACGGTGCGCCGGCCGCTGTTGATCGCCCGCTCCAGCTCGTAGGCCGAGTCGGCGATGCGGCCCTGGAACCAGTTGTCCTCGATGCCACGGATGCAGCCCTCGAGCATCGATCCCTCGCCGAGTGAGTCGATGTGGGCGAACATCTCCTCGGCCAGCGCCTCCATGGTGTCGGTGAGCTGCTCGACGTACCACGAGCCACCGAGGGGGTCGGCGACGTGGGCGACGTTGGTCTCGTTGGCGATGATCTGCTGGGTGCGCAGGGCGATGCGCGCCGCCTTCTCCGTGGGCAGCGCCATCGCCTCGTCCATCGAGTTGGTGTGCAGGCTCTGCGTGCCACCGAGCACCCCGGCCAACGCCTCCACGGCGGTGCGCACGATGTTGATCTCCGGCTGCTGGGCGGTCAGCGACACGCCGGCGGTCTGGGTGTGGAAGCGCAGCTGCAGCGAGCGCGGGTTGGTGGCGCCGTAGCGCTCGCGCATCCAACGGGCCCAGATCCGCCGGGCGGCGCGGTACTTGGCGATCTCCTCGAAGAAGTCGATGTGGGCGTTGAAGAAGAACGACAGGCGCGGCGCGAAGGCGTCGACGTCCAGGCCGTCGGCGATCGCCAGCTCGACGTAGGCGAAGCCGTTGGCGAGCGTGAACGCCAGCTCCTCGGCGGCGGTCGAGCCCGCCTCGCGGATGTGGTAGCCGGAGATCGACACCGGGTGCCAGCGCGGCATCTCGGCGGTGGCGAAGGCGATCGTGTCGCGCACCAGGCGCATCGACGGCCGCGGCGGGAAGACGAACTCCTTCTGTGCCTGGTACTCCTTCAGGATGTCGTTCTGCAGCGTGCCGCCGAGGCGGGCGCGGGGCACCCCGGCGCGCTCGGCCTGGGCCACGAACATGGCGAAGATCACGGCGGCCGGCGAGTTGATGGTCATCGACGTCGTGGTGGCGCCGAGGTCGATGCCGGCGTAGAGGTCCTGCATGTCGGCGAGGCTGTCGATGGCGACACCGCAGCGCCCGACCTCGCCGAGCGACATCGGGTCGTCGGAGTCGATGCCGAGCAGCGTGGGCATGTCGAACGCCGTCGACAGGCCGTCACCGCCGGAACGGATGATCTCCTTGAACCGCCAGTTCGTGTCGTCGGCGGTGCCGAAGCCGGCGAACATGCGCATCGTCCACAGCTTCGAGCGGTACATCGACGCGTACGGGCCGCGGGTGTACGGATAGACCCCGGGGAACTCGCCGTCGTCGGGCCCGTACACCGGCTCGAGCGGTACTCCGGACATCGTGGTGAACGTGTCGTCGCGCACCTTCCCGGTGTCGAAGGCGGTCTGCCACTGCTCACGTGCTGTGCTCACGCACGTAGCTTAGTTGGACGTCAAACTAAATGCCAGTCGCCTATCCTGGGCAGCGATGGCCACGGCGCAGCCACTCCCCTTCGACCCGATCGCCGAGGCGCGGCGCCAGTGGACGGTCAACGACTGGGGCGAACCGGCGGCGATGGCGGCGGCCACCTCGATCATGCGCGCCCAGCAGCTCGTGCTGCGCCGCGTCGACAGCGCGCTCGCGCCGTTCGGCCTGACGTTCGCCCGCTACGAGGTGCTCGCCCTGCTCGCCCTCAGCCGACGGGGCGAGTTGCCGATGGGCAAGATCGGCGTGCGCCTGATGGTGCACCCGGCGAGCGTCACCAACGCCGTCGACCGCCTGGCGGCCGCCGGCCTCGTGCGCAGGGTCGCCCATCCCACGGACCGGCGCGCCGTGCTGGGCGCGATCACCGACGACGGGCGCGAGCTGGTGGCGCGCGCCACGAAGGTGCTGGCGGCGATCCGCTTCGGGATGGAGGACCTTCCCGACGGCGAGTGCGACCGCCTGACCGACGCCGTCACGGCGCTGCGCACCGGCGTCGACTTCGACTCGCGCTGACGGTCAGGGCGTCGTCGCCGGCGACCCCGGCGGGCACCCGTGCGCCCACCGTTAGCGTGTCCGGCCGTGACCGAACCCGTCCGTGACCCCCACGAGACGGCTTTGGGCATCCGGGTGGGGCTGGCCGCCTACCTCATCTGGGGCCTGCTGGTCATCTTCTGGAAGCACCTCGACCAGTTCAACGCCCTCGAGCTGATCGGCTGGCGCATCGCCAGTTCGGCGGTGGTGATGACGCTCGTGCTCACCGTCACCCATCGCTGGGGCGCAATGCGCACCGTGCTCGGCGACCGGCGGCTGCTCGGGCTCACCGTGGTCGCGGCGCTGCTGCTCACCGGCAACTGGGGGGCCTACCTCTACGCCGTGGTGCACGACCACGTGCTGGAGACGGCGCTCGGCTACTTCATGGCGCCGCTCGGCACGATGGCGCTCGGCGTCCTGGTGCTCGGCGAGCGGATGACGCGCCTGCAGCGGATCGCTGCCGGCCTGGCGATCGTGGCGGTGGCGATCCTCACCGTCGCCAACGGACGCCCCCCGATCGCCGCGATCATCATCGCCGTCACGTGGAGCTTCTACGGGTTGTGCAAGCAACGCACGCCGCTCACCGGCATCGAGAGCTTCGCCGCCGAGACGTTCTCCCTCGTCATCCCGGCCGTGATCGTGGTGGCGGTGCGCGCCGGCGAGACGGGCAGCGTCCCGGCGGCGGCCAGCGCGCCGCAGTTGGTGCTCGTGGCGCTGACCGGCCTGGCGACGGCGATCCCGCTGATCCTGTTCGCCTACGCCGCCCCGCGAGTGCCCTTCACGCTGCTCGGCCCGATGCAGTACCTCGTGCCGATCATCAACTTCGGGCTCGGCTGGCTGATCTACGGCGAGGAGCTGCCGTGGGAGCAGCTCGTCGGCTTCGCCTTCGTGTGGGTGGCGCTGGCGCTCGTCACCTACGACCGCGTGCACTCCACGCTGCGCGCCCGCCGCCAGGAACTGATCGCCGTCACCGACTTGATGGCGCCGATCGCAACCGGAGGGCACCAGCTGGTCCGTACGGTCCAGCTGGTGCCCTCCGGTTCGGGCAATGCGGTCAGCCGGCGGCGCTGGTCTCGAAGCTGTACGGGTCGCCGATGTCGTTGAAGTGACCGACCGACGAGTCGTACTGCACCACCTGCACGTCCTCCGAGTAGAACGCGTCGTCGAGGCCGTTCATCACGTACTCGTCGAGGTTGTCGCGCAGCAGCGGTCGGCCGGAACGTGAGGTTGCGGGCGGCGTCGATGATCGACGCCTGGGTGAGCCCGGCCTCGGACGCGGCCGCCTGCTGGAGGACGGCGAGGGTCACCTCGCCGACGTTCCAGCCGGCAGCCGCGGTGGTGATGATGTCGCCGAAGCCCTGCGTTGTTCATCTCGGCGATGTACGCGGCGACCGCCGGGTTGCCGGTCTGCACGTCGGGGTTGGCGACGTCGACCAGGCCCATGCTCGCCGAGGTGTACAGACCGTTGGCGTGGTCGCCGGCCACCGCCGAGGATCAGCGGGCTGGCGCACGTGTTGGTGATGTACACCGCCGGGTGCCAGTCGGTGCGCACCGCCAGTTGGTTGGCGATCTCGGTCATGAACGTCGGGCACTGCCCCCCGAGCGGGGTCGCCATGATCACGTCCGGCGCGGCATCGGCGATGGCGGCGACCTGGGCCTGCGGCGGCGCCTCCTCGCCGTCGGCGATCGTCTGCTCCTCGATGATCTCCAGCCCGGCGGCGTCGGCGGCGTCGCGGAACGCGTCCGCGTACACGTTGCCGAACTCGTTGTTGACGTAGAACAGTCCGATCTTGGCGTCGGGGAAGTTGTCCTGGATCGACGCCACGTAGCCCCGCGACTCGGTGTCGTACGGCATCAGCAGGCCGGTCGTCCACGGGTACTCCTCGGCCTCGCTGCCCCACGCCGGGTCGCCCGTGAGCAGGTTGAGCTGCGGGATGCACTCCTCGTTGAGGGTGTCGCGCACGGCGAGGTTCTCGTCGGTCCCGATGTCGCCGGAGAAGAGGTCGACGCCGTTGTCGATGATGCCCTGCACCACGCCCGGCGTGAGCGCCGGGTCGTACTGGTCGTCGCCGATCGTGAGCTCGATGTCGTAACCGGGCAGCAGCCCCTGCGCGTTGGCGTAGGTCGATGTACGACTGGAACCCCTGGGCGGCGGGGGCGAACGCGGCGGCCGCGGCGCCGCCGGACAACGGCATCGCCGATCCGATGCGCACCGTGCCCTCGATCGGCGCGTTGGCGCGGTCGGGGTCGGAGCAGTTGCTCGTGTCGACCGTCCAGCCGCCCGACGGGCTGGCCGTGGTGGCATGGGCGGCGCCGGCGGCGACGGCCGAGCCGGCGATGGCGCACACGCCGACGAGTGCGGTGACGCGAGCGGAACGACTGCTCATGGATCTCCCCCTGTGATTGACGGGCCCGTGTTGGACGGACCTGGATCGAACGGATCGGCTGGGACGAACTCGACGTCGGGCTCGGTCGCCCCTGCGGGCTGCACACTACTCCCGCCACCCGGCGGCGACGGCACGATGTGCACCACGTGGGCGGCCAGGCGACGCAGCAGCCCGACGATGCCGAACGGCGCCACGAACATCATGATCAGCAGCACGATGGCGAGGATCAGCGAGGCCGGCGAGCCGGTGAGCCAGCCGAACAGCCAGTCGGTGACGTTCGCCAGCGCGCCCTTGTCGGCACCGCTCGCCGCCCCCGCCTCACGCGTCGTGGTCTCGAGGTAGACGTAGACGATCGCGCCGACGATCGGCCCCCAGAGCGTGGCCGCACCGCCGAGCACCATCACGAGCACGAAGGTGATGCTGCCGATGAGGGTGAAGTTGCGCAGCCCCGGGCTCGCCAGGTTGCCGCCGATGGCGAACAGCGATCCGACCAGGGCGCACATCGCCGCCGACACGCCGAACACCAGCGTCGTGGTGCGGGCCAGGTTGACGCCCATCACGGCGGCGGCGGTGTGGTTGTCGCGGATCGCCACCAGCGACCGACCGACGCGGCTCTTCACGATGCCGCGGCACACCAGGTACGACAGCACCAGGGCGATCACGGTCAGCCAGTACATGAACACCGCCCGGTCGTCGGCGTTCTTGCGCAGCTCGGGGAACAGCGGCCAGTTCGGGATGTCCTTGTAGGCGATGCTGTTGATGCCGCGAGCACCCTGGGTGAGCCACGCCAGCTTCCGCCACACGATCAACGTCGGGAAGAGCACGGCGACGCCGAGCGTGACGAGGGCGAGGTAGACGCCGCGCAGGCGCAGCGCCGGCAGCGACACCACGCAGCCGACGGCGAAGCCGAGCACGCACCGACACGTAGACCGTCCAGCCCTGGCTCCAGCCGTACTTGTCGATCAGGACGGCCGAGGTGTAGCCGCCGAGTCCGAAGAACGCCGAGTGGCCGAGCGACACGATCCCGCCGTAGCCCATCACGAGGTTGAGCGACAACGCCGCCACCGCCAGCTGGAACGCCAGCGTCATGTCGAGGATCGTGCTCGTCTCGGTCTTGGTCGGGATGTAGAGCACGAAGGCGATCGTGCCCACCGCCCACAGCGCGCGGATCACCCAGTGCGGGGGCGAACCGTGCTCGATGCGCAGCGGGAACGCAGTCACTAGACCCGCTCCACCTTGGTCGACCCGAACAGGCCCGACGGGCGCACCAACAGCACGACGAAGATGCACACCAGGGCGACCGCCAGCTTCATCTCCTGGCCGACCCAGCCGGGCGCGAACGTGGCGGCCATGTTCTCGATGATGCCGATCAGCAATCCGGCGACCACCGCGCCGAGCGGGCTGTCGAGACCGCCGAGCGTGGCGGCCGCCGAGGCGACCACGAAGACGTAGAACATCAGGATCGGCGTCACCTGGCCCTGGCCGGCGGCGAACAGGGTCCCGGCGAGGGCGCCCAGCGCACCGGCGATCCCCCACGACGCGGCGAGCACCACGCCGGTGGGGATGCCGACGAGGCGGCCCGACTCGGGGTTGCTCGCCACCGCCCGCATGGCGAGGCCGAAGCGCGTCTTCTGGAAGAGCAGGAACAGCAGCCCGGACGCGATGAGCGTGAGGACGAGGTTGCCGATGTCGCGGTAGCGCCACACGGTGCCGAACAGGCGCACGAAGTCGGTGGGGGCGTTGGGGAACAGGCTGCCGATCGTCTCGGGCGGCGGCGCGCCCCACAGCCCGGTGGTGAGGGCGTTGATGCCGAGGAACAGCGCGATCAGCGCGACGAAGACGGCGAGCGGCGAGCGGCGTTTGAGCGGGCGCACGATGATGACCTCGGTGCTCACCCCGAGGGCGAACCCGAAGGCCATGCCGACGAGCGTGGCGAACCACAGCGGGATCACCCAGTGCAGCAGCGGGATCGTCGACCCGGCGACGATGGCGGTGATGAACGCCGACAGCGTGGCCATCTCGCCCTGGGCGAAGTTGAGGTCGCCGGTGCCGCGGAACACCACGACGAGGCCGAGCGCCACCAAGGCGTAGATCGCCCCCGAGGACAGGCCGAGGAACAGGGCGTCGAAGAAGCGGTCCACGTCAGTACCCGAGGTACGCCTTGCGCACGCTGTCGTCGGCGGCGATGTCGGCCGCGGTCCCGGTGGCCACGATGCGGCCGGTCTCGAGGAGGTAGACCCGACCGGCGATGTCGAGGGCCAGGCTGGCGTTCTGCTCGACGAGCAGCACGGCGATCTCCCAGCGCTCGGTGAGCCCGGCGATGATGCCGAACAGCTCCTTGGTGATCAGCGGCGCCAACCCCAACGACGGTTCGTCGCAGAGCAACAGGCGCGGGCCGGCTCATCAGCGCCCGGGCGATGGCCACCATCTGCTGCTCGCCGCCGGAGAGGCTGCCGGCGTGCTGGGTGCGCCGCTCGCGCAGCCGCGGGAACGTCTCGTACCAGAGGTCGATGTCCATCGCCACCTCGGCGTCGCGCCTGGTGTAGGCGCCGATGCGGAGGTTCTCCTCGACGCTGAGCTCGGCGAAGGTGCCGCGGCCCTGGGGAACCTGGGCGATGCCGAGGCGCACGATCGCCTCGGCCGGCGCCTTGGTGATGTCCTTGCCGTCGAACACGATCGAGCCCGAGCGCTCGATCATCCCCGAGACGGCGCGCATCGTGGTGGTCTTGCCGGCGCCGTTGGCGCCGAGCACCACCACCACCTCACCCCCGCCGACCGTGAGGTCGATCTCGTGGAGCACGTTGACGGCGCCGTACCCGGCGCGCACGCCCGCTGAGCTCGAGCAGCGCACGTCACCACGTTCACTCGCTCGCGCCGAGGTAGGCCTCGATCACCTGGGCGTCCTTCTGCACGTCGGCGGGCACCCCATCGGCGATCTTGCGGCCGAACTCCATCGCCACCACGCGGTCGGAGATGCGCATCACCATCGACATGTGATGCTCGACGAGCAGCACGGTGAGCGCGAACCGCTCGCGGATCTCGAGGATCGTGTCGGCGAGCTCGTCGACCTCGCTGTGGGTGAGGCCCGACGCCGGCTCGTCCATCAAGAGGAAGCGCGGGCGGGCGGCGAGGGCGCGGGCGATCTCCAGGCGCTTGAGCGTCCCGAAGGGCAGTCCGGCCGCCGGGCGGAACATCAGCGCGCCGAGCCCGAGCTCGCCGAGCAGCTCGCCGGCGAAGTCGCGCGTGCGGCGGTCCTCGCGGGTCGACGCCGATGCGACAGATCGCCCGCGCCACGCCCACCCGTCCCTGGCTGTGGGCGCCGACCATCACGTTCTCGAGCAGCGACATCGACGGGAACAGGGCGAGGTTCTGGAACGTGCGGGCGATGCCCAGGCTGGCGATGCCGTGGGCGGGCACGGAGAGCAGGTCACGGCCGTCGTAGTGCACCGACCCCGACGTCGGGTCGTAGATCCGGCTGACGACGTTGAACATCGTCGTCTTGCCCGCCCCGTTGGGCCCGATCAGGCCGCAGATGTGGCCCTCGTCGATCGTGAAGGAGAGGCCGTCGAGCGCGACGATTCCGCCGAAGCGAACCGTGATGTCTTGCACCTCAACGAGTGGCACCAGCTGCTCCCTCGACCGCGCCCGTCGACACCCCCGTGCGCGGCACCGTAGCAGTCGGACGCCTCGTCGCCCGGAACCCCTGGCACACTGAGGACGTGGACGTGGCGAGCGGCGACCAGCGTGAGAGCGACCCGCCCGTCGACACGTCGACACCGGACGAAGCGCTCCACCGACGTCGAGGTCGTCGACGACGACGACGATGACGACACGCTGGTGCTGCCGTGGTGGCAGAACCCGGTCAACATCATCGTCATCGCCGTCGCCACGGCGCTGATCGCGGGCATGATCGGGTGGCTGGTCGGCCACTCCGGCAACGAGGTGGCGTCGTCCGACGTCGACGTCGGGTTCCTGCAGGACATGCGCGTGCACCACGAGCAGGCGGTGCTGATGAGCGACATCTTCCTGTCCCGGCCCGACATCGACGACCAGCTCGTGCCGGTCGCCCAGAGCATCCAGTTCGGCCAGAGCATCGAGATCGGGATCATGCTGCAGCTGCTGCGCGACATGGGCGCGCCGACCGAGAGCGACGACGGCCAGGCGATGGCCTGGATGGGCATGCCCACCGACGACGAGCACATGCCCGGACTCGCCACCGACGCGCAGCTCGCCGAGCTGCGCGCGGCCAAGGGTTCGGAGGCGAACGACCTGTTCATCGACCTGATGGTGGCGCACCACAAGGCCGGGATCGACATGGCCGAACTACGCCGCCGAGCACGGCAAGAACGACGACGTCCGGACGTACGCGTCGGCCTGGGCGGGGAGCCAGACCGAGGAGATCGCCGAGCTCGAGGCGCTGCATTCGTAGCAGCGGCCAGCCGTACACTTCACGGGCGATGGCGGATCGTCCCCCCCGAACCGGCCGGAAACGGCCCTCCCCTCGCGTCGTCGGCGTCGCTGCCGCCGCCGTGTCGCTGCTTGCCCTCGGCGTGCCCGCCGCCGGCGCGCTCACCGTTCCCGATCGTTCGCCGGCACCCGACAAGACCATCCCCGGACCGCCGGCGCCGGGCACCACGCTGCCGACGGCCACCACCGTTCCCACGGTCACCGCGCCCGCCGCCACGGCGCCCGTCACCACCGCGCCGGTGGTGACGTCCGAGCCCGGCGACCTCGCCGGGGCCGGCGATCGGCGCCGTCGTCGACGTCGGCGACGCCAAGCCGGCGCGGGACTACGACTCGTACCTGGCGGCCGCGCTCGCCGACATCCAGTCCTGGTGGACGACCCAGTACCCCGCACTGTTCGGCGATGCCTTCCGACCGCTCTCGGGCGGCATCTACGCCGCCTACCCGGAGCGCACGAGCAAGATCCCGGCGTGTGGGGGATCGGAGCCGTCCACCACCTACCAGGAGGTGTCCGACTACGGCGCCTTCTACTGCGACCAGGGCGACTTCATGGCCTACGACGACGGCGCCCAAGGGGTGCTCGCCCAACTCGCCGACTCCTACGGTCCCTCGGTGGTGGCCGTCGTGCTCGCCCACGAGTTCGGCCACGCCATCCAGGGCCGCACCGGCGACCTCGACCGCAACGAGCCCACCGTGTACACCGAGCAACAGGCCGACTGCTTCTCCGGGGCCTGGTCGGCGCACGTCTGGCGGCGCGAGGCGCCGACCGTGTCGTTCACCGACGAGGACGTGCGCACGGCGATGATCGCGTTGGTCACGGTGCGCGACCCCCTCGGCACGAGCGTGTACGACGACGGCGGCCACGGCTCGGCGTTCGACCGCATCGGGGCCTTCCAGACCGGGTTCATCGGCGGCGCGACCGACTGCAAGGACCTGATCGACCACCCGCTCCCGCTGCTGCCGAACCAGTTCAAGGGCACCCAGGAATCGGTGAACCAGGGCGACGCCCCGTTCACCGACATCGTCGCCATCGTGCAGGACGACCTCAACACGTTCTGGCCGGCGCAACTCGCCGCCCTCGGCCGCGGGACGATGCCGACGATCACGGCGCGCAGCGTCAGCGACCCCAGCACCGACAACTGCGGCGAGGAGTCGGCCCTGAAGAAGGAAGTGGCGATCTACTGCGCCGCCAGCCACGAGGTGCTGGTCGACACCGTGCAAGCGCGCACGCTGTACGACGACTTCGGCGATTTCGCCGTCGGGTTCGTGGTCGGGCGGGCGTGGGCCGAGGCCGCCCAGGAGGCGCTCGGGAGCACGCTCGCCGGCGAGACCCGCTCGCTCATCGACGACTGCCTGGTCGGCGGCTGGGTGACCGGCGCGATCGACTGGGCCGACTCCGGGCCGAGCGCCCCGTCGATCCCGACCCTGCCCGGGCTCGCCGACCGCACGGCCACGCTGTCGCCCGGCGACCTCGACGAGGCGGTGCAGACGGCGCTCGTGCTCGGCGACGAGACGATGAGCGAGAACGTCGAGGGCAGCGCCTTCGAGCAGGTCGCCTGGCTGCGCATCGGCGTGCTCGACACCGCCGCCACCTGCGTCAACCACATCACGACCTGAGTCGCGCCGAGCCGACCCGATCTGGTCACTCGTCCTTGCTCGATATCGAGAACCAGGCAGTGACCAGATCGCCGTTTCGGACCGATCGCGGACCGAGCGCACCGCGACCGCGCGCTAGCCGGTACCGGGCGCGTCGGGTGGGTCGGGCTCGGCGACCGTCGTGGTGGTGGCGGCGGCCGTCGTCGGAGGTGGCGGTGGCGTGGTGGGCGGCTGCGTCGTCGGCGGCTGCGTGGTCACCGGCGGCGGCGCCGTCGTGGCCGGCGGCTGGGTGGTGGCGGGATGGGTGGCCACCGGCGCCACGGTGGTGCGCGGCTGGGTGGTCACCGGCACCGCGGTCGTGGTGGTCGTCGTGTAGTCGGGGTCGACGCGGTTGAAGATCGGCGGCGGGCTGCCCTCGTTCTCCGGCTCGTGCTCGCCGTCGAACACGAACACCTGGTCGCCCTTGTGCACGTACTGGTGGAACACCTCGCCCACCTTCAACGGCACCCGGATGCAGCCGTGCGACGCCGGGTAGGTGGGCACGTTGATGGCCCCGTGGATGGCGATCCCGTAGTTGAAGTAGGCCGGGTTCCACATGCTGCCGAGGGCGCTCTCGCGGGTGCCCTCGACGAAGCGGTCGTAGTGGTAGACCCCGCCGGGGGTGACCGACACGCCGATCTCGCCCCGCTTGATCGCCTCGGTGCCGTGCTCGTTGCCCCACTCCCCCGGATCGATGGTGACGACCTCGCGCCACTCGTCGCCGGTGCCGCTCGACATGTGGCTGACCAGCACCGGCTGATCGTCGACGAAGAAGGCGACCACCTGCTGGGGCAGGTACACCTCGGTGTGGTTCTCGGTCGCCTGGCCCTCGGAGTAGTGACGCAGCGGCTCGATGGCGATCGGGTCCTGCATCCGCTGCCACATCTCGTTGGTGACCACGCCGGTGGGCTGGTCGCTCGGCACGCCGAGCACCAGCTTCTCGAACGCCCACACCGCCATCCGGGTGAGGTTGCCGAACTGGCCGTCGATCGGCCCGGGGAAGAAGTGCAGGTCGGTCAGGCGTTGCTGCACCTCGCGCACCTCGGAGCCGGCCATGCCGTAGCCGAGCGGCTGGCTGAGGTCGGTCTTCACCACCGGCACGTCGGTCGACTCGGTCACCACCACCGGCTCGGTGGTGGTGGGAGCGACGGAGGTGCTCGACGCCGACGAGGCCGCGGGGCGCCGCGATCCGGCGCTGCTGGAGTCGTTGCCCAGGCCACCGGCAGCACCGGCCGCGAGCACGGCTCCCACCACCGCGACCGCGGCGACGGCCGGCAGGTAGCGACGGGTCGACGAACCGTGCCGTTGGCTCGATCGATCGGGACCGTACGGGTCGTCGTCGTCGAAGTCGGGAGGGCGCGAAAAGGACGTCACGGATTGCCTGCCGGCCCCAGCCTAGCGATCGCGTAGCGCGCGAAGCGGAGGGTTGGCGGGGCCCCCGAGGCGCTGGATGCTCTCCAGCTCACCGCGCAGCGCGACCATCTCGCGCAGCACCTTGACGATCACGCCCGGCGAGCTCAGCGTCGACTCACCCCGCGTGCGCGGGAAGTAGTCGACACCGAACTGGAGCAGCTCGAACCCCGAACGGGTCGCCCGGATGATCAGCTCGGCGTCGATGAACGAGCCCTCGCTGCGCAGCTCGACGCCGTCGACGACGCGGCGCGAGAGCAGCTTGAAGGCGAAGTTGATGTCGCGCGCCTTGACGCCGAACATCCGACGGATGAGCAGGTTGTAGACGAAGGTGTAGATCGCCCG
This sequence comes from Ilumatobacteraceae bacterium, assembly GCA_963816635.1. Classification (GTDB taxonomy): domain Bacteria; phylum Actinomycetota; class Acidimicrobiia; order Acidimicrobiales; family Ilumatobacteraceae; genus Desertimonas. The sequence goes on from CAWFLK010000008.1 coordinate 159,585, forward strand.
CGTCGAGCCCTCGCCGGTGCGGTCGAAGCGAAATGCCGACACCAGGTCGATCTCGTAGTGGCGCAGCAGGCGGATCGCCCGGGGCACCTCCTCGAAGTCGAACGGCAGGTCGGCGTCGGAGTACAGCACCAGGTCGCCGCGTGCGGTGGCGAGCCCGGTCTTGATCGCCCCGCCCAGCTTGCGGTTCACCTCGTGGTGCACGACGCGGACGTGGCCGTCGGCGGCGGCGAGGGCGTCGGCGATCTCCGGCGTGCGGTCGGTCGACTTGTCGTCGACGATGATGATCTCGTAGTCCCCGATCGTCCCGTCGGCGAGCATGCGCTCGCACACGTCGGTGGCCGCGGCCACGGTGCGCTCGATGTACGACTCCTCGTTCCACATCGGGAAGAAGATCGACAGCAACTCGGAGGATCGCTCGGGGGCCATGCGGGTGTCGAAGGATAACGCCGTACGATCGCGCCCGGATGGTGAACGACGACCTGGCCCGCGCGACGGCGGCGCCCCCACCCCCGCCACCACCCCCGGTGCCGTCCCCACCCGATCGCAGCCCGGCGCCGGCGGTGCGTGCCGGCCAGCTCACGGTCGGCTGGCGGGCGGCGACCGCGATCGTGTGGGCGTTCGTCATCGTCGGCTTCGTCGCCGTCTGGAAGACCAGCCGCGAGCTGGGGCTGAACACGTGGTGGCTCGGGCCGTGGGGGGAACCGCAGCCGGCGTACGTGACGATGCTGCCGTTCGTGGCCCCGATCACGATGATCGTGCTCGCCGTGAACGGCAACCGCCGGTTGCCGGAGATCGGCCTCGTCGCCGCCGCCGTCACCGCGCTGTTCGGACTGTTCGACCTGACCCGAGTTCCGCGCCTGGCGGCGGTCGAGCTGGCCATCGCCGGCGCCGGCGCACTGACCGCCATCGCCGGGTTCGGTGGGCGCTACCGCAGCGTGCCCGCGCCGGTAGCGTCGCCCGGCGATGAGTGATCACTCCACTGAGTCGTCCGCCACCAGCGGTCGCGTGCTCACCGCACTGCCCGTCGGCGAGCGCGTGGGCATCGCCTTCTCCGGCGGTCTCGACACGTCGGCGGCGGTGGCGTGGATGCGCGCCAAGGGGGCCGTGCCGTACACCTACACCGCCGACCTCGGCCAGTACGACGAGCCCGAGCTCGACACCGTGCCCGAACGGGCGAAGCAGTACGGCGCCGAAGCCGCCCGCCTGGTCGACTGCCGGCCCGAGCTCGTGCGCGAGGGGCTGATGGCGCTGCAGTGCGGCGCCTTCCACATCAGCACCGCCGGCAAGACGTACTTCAACACGACGCCGCTCGGCCGCGCCGTCACCGGCACGCTGCTGGTGCGGGCGATGCACGACGACGGCGTCGACATCTGGGGTGACGGCAGCACCTACAAGGGCAACGACATCGAGCGGTTCTACCGCTACGGGCTGCTGGTCAACCCGGCGCTGCGCATCTACAAGCCCTGGCTCGACGCGGCGTTCGTCGGCGAGCTCGGAGGCCGCGCCGAGATGAGCGCCTTCCTCGCCGCCAACGGGCTCCCCTACCGCGACGCCACCGAGAAGGCGTACTCCACCGACGCCAACATCTGGGGTGCGACGCACGAGGCCAAGTCGCTCGAGGAGCTGTCGACCAGCGTCGAGATCGTGCATCCGATCATGAGCGTGGCGTCGTGGGACCCGGCCGTGGCCGTCGCCAGCGAGGACGTGAGCGTGACGTTCGCCGAGGGCTGGCCGGTGGCGATCAACGGCGCCGAGTTCGCCGATCAGGTTGCCCTGGTGACGGAAGCCAACGTCGTCGGCGGGCGCCACGGTCTCGGCACGAGCGACCAGATCGAGAACCGCATCATCGAGGCGAAGAGCCGCGGGATCTACGAGGCCCCGGGGCTGGCGCTGCTGCACGTCGCCTACGAGCGCCTGGTGACGGCGATCCACAACGAGAGCACCATCGAGAACTACCGCACGATGGGCCGGCGGCTGGGTCGCCTGCTGTACGAGGGTCGCTGGTTCGACCCGCAGAGCCTGATGCTGCGCGAGGCGCTGCTGCACTGGGTGGGCGCAGCGGTGTCCGGCGAGGTGACGCTGCGTCTGCGCCGTGGCGACGACTACTCGATCCTCGACACCACCGGGCCGAACCTGACCTACGCCCCCGAGCGCTTGTCGATGGAGAAGGTCGAGGGCGCGGCGTTCGGCCCGCTCGACCGCATCGGCCAGTTGACGATGCGCAACCTCGACATCGAGGACTCGCGCGCCAAGCTCGGCGTGTACCGCGCCGCCGGCAGCCTCGGCCAGGGCGGCCGCCTCGAGCTCGACCCCGAAGCCGACGTCTGACCCCGCCAGCAGGGGAGAAGATTTCCACAAGCATTTTCGTGCAGCTCTGCACGAATTCGCGTACCGGAATCAGAGATGGCGCCTATCTCTGATTCAGGTACGCGAAATCGTGCGTAAACGCTCGATTTTGCTTGTGGAAATCTTCTCCCTCTCGGGGCGGGAGGGGTCAGCGGACGAGGTCGGCGAGCTCGTCGCGGAGGTCGAGGAAGCGGGGGTCGCGGCGGACGGAACCGGCCCGCTTGCCGAACGGCACGACCACCTCCTCGGCGATGCGGCCCGGGCTCGGCGACATGACGTAGATGCGGTGGGCGAGGTAGATCGCCTCCTCGACGTCGTGGGTGACGACGATGATCGTGCACCGCGTCCGCTCCCAGATCGTGAGCAGGAAGTCCTGCATCGCCCGCCGGGTCTGGGCGTCGAGGGCGGCGAACGGCTCGTCGAGCACCAGCACGTCGGGCTCGGGGGCGAGCGCCCGGGCGATGGCGACCCGCTGGCGCATGCCGCCCGAGAGCTCGCGCGGCAGCCGGCCGGCGTGCTCGGTGAGGCCCATGATGCCGAGCAGCTCGGACACCCGCTCCCGGCGCCGCCGCTTCGGCATCCGCATCACCTCGAGGCCGTACTCGATGTTGCGGGCCACCGATCGCCACGGGAACAGCGAGTACGCCTGGAAGACCATGCCTCGATCGGTGCCCGGGCCGATCACGAGGTCGCCGTCGACGCGCACCTCGCCCGTCGTCGGACGATCGAGGCCGGCGATGATGTTGAGCAGCGTCGACTTGCCACAGCCCGACGCGCCGAGCAGGCAGACGATCTCGCCGTCACCGACCGACATCGTGACGTCGTCGAGGGCGACGACGGTGCGCCGGCCGCTGCGGTACTCCCGACCGACACCGCGCACCGTCACCTTGGCCGGGGCGATGGCCCCGTCGATCGGCGTGCCGGCGGCGGCAGCGACGGTCACGGCCGTGCCCACCGACCGACGAGCCAGCGCAGCCGGCGCAGCAGCAGGTCGCTGACGAGGCCGATCACGCCGAAGATCACGAGCAGCGCGAACATCGAATCGATCGCCCGGAAGCGCTGCGCCCGCACGATGCGGAACGCCAGGCCTTCCTGGGCGGCGAGCAACTCGGCGACCACGAGCATCAGCCAGGCGGCGGCCAGGTTGATCCGCACGACGTCGATCACCCCCGGCCACGAGTGGGGGACGATGACGCGGGTGAGCGTGCGCATCCGACCGGCGCCGAGCGTCGACGACGCGTCGAGCAGCTCCCGCGGCACCGCCCGGGCGACGTCGGCCATCATCAGGATGTTGTAGAAGACGGTGCCGACGACGATCAGCGTGATCTTCGGGCTCTCGCCGATCCCGAGCCACAGCAGGAACAACGGCGTGAGCGCGCTCGCCGGGATGTAGCGCAGGAACCCGATCTGCGGTTCGAGGAACGCCTCGGCCGACGCGAAGGCGCCGATCGCGATCCCGCCGACGAAGCCGATCGCCACCGAGATGCCGTAGCCGATGCCGACGCGGGTGAGCGACGCCACGAGGTCGACCCGCAACGTCCCCTCACCGACCATCGCCGTGAACGCGTCCCACGTCGCCGCCGGGCTGGGCACCAGGAACGACGTGGCGCCGTCGAGGCGGGCCGACAGCACCACCCAGAAGGCGAACAGCCCGAGCACCCCGAGGGCGCCGAGGCCGATGCGCCAGCCGGTGCCCAGCGGGCTGCGGATCCGCAGCGAGGGGGTGCTGGCGGCGCCCACGCGTGCCGCCGGTTCGCGCCGGATCGGTCGACCCCGTGACCGCGGCGTCCGCCGCGCCGACGCGGCGCGGCGAGACGGCGCCGGTGCTGCCGCGCTCGTCCACCCCCGGCGCCGCGGCGGTCAACCCGCAGCGCCCTCGACGTAGGCGGTCGTGAACTCGGGCATGAAGAGGTTGGTCAGGTCGGCCTCGTTCTCGGTCAGCCCGGACTCGACGAGGAACGGGTTGATCCGCCGGGCCATCTCGTGCAGCGAGGTGGGGTCGTCGGCCCGATCGCCGAACGAGTCGAGCGCCTGCTCGGCGGTGAACAGCGTCGTGCCCTCGGCGAACTGCTCGTACTCCTCGGGCGTCACACCCGCCGCCTCCGCCATGATCGCCGTCGCCTCGTCGGGGTTGGCGGCGATCCAGTCGAGGGTCATGTACCACGCGTCGACGAGCTTCTGGAGCTCGACCGGGTGATCGGTCGCGGCGTCGGCCGTGGCCACGAAGTGGTCGGAGATCGCGCCGGGGAAGTCGGCGGAGCTGAACAGCACGTGCGATCCCTCTCGCTCGAGCGCCTGGAGCGTGAACGGGGCGAAGACGGCGGCGCAGTCGAACTCGCCGCCGGCGAACGCCGCCGCGGCCGCATCCGTCGGCAGGCCGACGAAGTCGATGTCGTCCGCGGTCAGGCCTTCGGTGGCCAGTCCCTGGAGCAGCAGGAAGTGATCGACGACACCGGCCTCGGCGGCGATCGTCTTGCCGGCCAGGTCGGGGATCGACGTGATCGACGCGTCGCAGATGACGGCGTCGTTGCCGGTCGAGTTGTCGTTGGTGACGAAGATGCGCTGATCGCTCCCGGCGGCGACGGCGAAGATCGTGTCGTTCAGCGTCTGGGTGTTGACGTCGATGCTGCCGGCCACCAGCGCGTCGAGTGACGAGATGTAGTCGGCGAAGAACGTCAGCTCGACGTCGACCCCGGCCGCGTCGAAGAATCCCTGCTGGTCGGCCACGGCGAGCGGGAACCAGCCCGGCCACGCGCTGTAGCCGACGTGCAGGGTCACTCCACTCGGCTCCGACCCGGCTGCCAACGCCCCGGCACCCCCGCCGGCGACGGCCGCCAACCCCAACACGGGGACCACGAAGATGCCCCACCGCCGTGCGTTCATCGGACCTCCAGTTGCGCGCCGGACCGTCCGGCTGCTCCGACGGTACGAGCGCTCCGTTTCCGGATTGTTTCCGGTCCGAGAACGCACCGCGACTTTCGATGCACCTTCGAAAGTGCGCCGCTCGCAGTGTCGCTACGGCTCGCCGCGGGCCGACTCGTCCCGGACCGCGCTCAGGCAACCGTTGTCCCGCAGCAGTCCGCCGACGGTGAAGTCGGCCAGGAAGCGCCCGATCGCGGCTGGGTCGCGCGCCGGCCGCACGTCGTGGCGATACCAGTTCTGCACCGCTTCGTCGTTGGACACGATCGTCATCGCAGCCAGCCGGGGGTCGACCTCGCGCAGCTCCCCGGCCGCCACTCCCTCGCGCACGACACCGGCCAGTTGGTTGCGCATCGTGCGACGCTCCGACCAGTACGAGGCGAAGCGATCTCGGTCGCGCGTGGCGTAGCGGTGCACCTCGTTGATGTCGAACGGCAGCGCGCACAGGGCGGCGACGTCGCCGGCGACGAACCGGTGGAGTCGCACGGCCGCGCTCGCTGTCTGGGCGCGCACCCGGCTGATCAGCTCCAACGGGATCACGTTCGCCTCCCGCAGGATCGCCGCGAGGACGTCCTCCTTGCTGCGGAAGTAGTAGTAGAGCGACGACTGCTGCAACCCGGCCGCCGCCGCGATCTGCGACATCGTCGTCCCCGCGACGCCCTGTTCCCCGAACAGTGCGCTCGCCGCGGCCATGATCTCCGCCGACGGATCGCCGGTGGCACCGCGGGGCAGACGACGCGGCCGACCGATCCGCGTGGTCGTCGCCATGAGCCCGAGCCTAGGCCCGGTCGGGCATGCGGCCTCTTCTTCGGGGGCAGTCGGGGGCGGAGCCCCCGACGGTGGTGTTACCAGCATGTGAATGCTGGCCCGTCGAGCGTGCACCACCGTCGTCCACGATGCACACTTTCGATGCGTCATCGAAAGTCCCGTGCGCCAGTGGCGAGGAAGGGGAAACCGGCATGTCGACCGCCAGCCTCCACGGTGCCCGCGAGCACGCCCGCTCCCAGCTCGGAGCCACGGCCGTGACGCAGCGCACCATTCCGGCGTCCGACGCGATCGGTCTGCCAGCCGATGTCGACGTCTCCGACGTGATCTGGGACGAGACCGTCGGACCCGGGAACTACGCGTCGCACGAGCTCCCCGCCGGGGCTGTGCTGCGGCTCGCCGACGACGATGGTGACGCCTGTCTGCACCTGATCGTGTTCAACGCCGCCCGACCCAGCGAGCGCATCAACGTCGCCGACACCGTCAAGGTGCAGTGGCAGGCCTACCTCGGTCCCGAGGCGGTGCTGCTGTCGGACATGGGTCGGGCGCTGATGACCATCGTGTCCGACACCAGCGCCCGGCACGACGCGCTGTGCGGCAGCGCCAGCCCGACGGTGGTCAGCGCGCGCTACGGCGCGAGCGGGATCCACACCGCCACCCCGAGCGTCGGCGATCTGCTCACCGTTGCCGCGGCCAAGCACGGACTGACCGCTCGCGACCTGCCGACCGGCATCAACCTGTTCAAGTCGGTGACCGTCGACGACGACGGGTCCCTGCAGCTGCGGGGCGATCCGCGACCCGGCACCGCGGTCGAGCTGCGCGCCGAGCTCGACGTGATCGTCCTCGTCGCCAACGTCCCCCACCCCCTCGACGACCGGCCCGACTACACCAGCTCGGTCGTGCGCTGCACGGCGCGGCGCCGCTCCGGCCCGATCGACGAGCACTTCCGCACGACCAGTCCCGAGCGCCAGCGGGCCTTCGAGAACAACGACGACTACCTCGCCGGAAGGTCGCCCCGGTGACCGGGCCGGTCGTGGTGCTCGACCAGGTGGTGGCGGCGCGCGCCGGATGGTCGGCGGTCGTGCCCGCCGGCCACGTGATGCGCATCGTCGACCTCGGCGGCAACCAGGCGGTCGACTGCCTGCTCTACCGCGCCGACGATCCCGTCGAGCGGTACTCGGCGGCCGACACGATCGCCGCCCAGCGCAACATCTTCCTCGTCACCGGCACCACGCTGCGCTCCAACCGCGGCAACCCGATGATGACGATCGTCGACTCGACGTGCGCCCGCCACGACACCATCGGCGGTGCCTGCAGCCGGGAGTCGAACACCCTGCGCTACGGCCATCACACCCGTCATCAGCACGCGTGCGTCGAGAACTTCCTCTCCGAGGGCGCTCGCCACGGGCTCGGCAAACGCGATCTCGTCGCCAACATCAACTGGTTCATGAACGTGCCGGTCGGCGCCGACGGCACGCTCGGGATCGTCGACGGGATCTCGGCACCCGGTCTCTTCGTCGACGTGCGCGCCGACATCGACGTGCTCGTGCTGATCTCCAACTGCCCCCAGATCAACAACCCCTGCAACGGCTTCGACCCGACCCCGATCCGCATCGTGGTCAGCGAACCCGTCGGATGACGACGGCGGCGCTCGACGCCCGGTCCTCCGAGACGGCGACCGGGTCGCCATCGGCCGGCGAGGAGCCCGGCGCGACCGTGACGGTGCTCGACGGCGGGCCGATGACCACGGTGCAGGACCTCGGTCGCCTCGGCTTCTGGCACGTCGGGGTCCCGCCCAGCGGGCCGATGGACGATCTCTCGCACCGGCTCGTCAACGCGGTCGTCGGCAACGCCGACTCCGCGCCGGCGCTCGAGCTGACCCGGTCCGGGCCGACGCTGCGCTTCTCCGCCGACGCCGTGGTGGCGATCGGCGGGGCGTCGATGGCGATGACGGTCGACGGTCGTGCCGTCGCGCCGTGGACGCCGGTCGCGGTACCGGCCGGGGCGACCGTCCGCGTCGGCGCGGTCAGCGGCCCGGGGATGCGGGCGACGCTGGCGGTCGCCGGTGGGTTCGTGGCCGAGCCCTACCTCGGCAGCTGCTCCACCTTCACCCTCGGCGGGTTCGGGGGCCACGAGGGGCGGGCCCTCGTCGCCGGCGACGTGCTCCGAGTGGGCGAGCCGGGGCGCCGGGCGCCCACCCCGAGCACGTCGCCGGGCCGCTGGCGCCCGGCCTGGCTCCCGTGCTCGGCAACTCGTGGGAGCTCGGCGTGCTGATCGGCCCGCACACCGCGCCGGAGTTCATCACGCCGGCCGGGCTCGACGCCTTCCTCGGCGCCGAGTGGCGGGTGCACTTCAACTCGGCGCGCACCGGCGTGCGCCTGGTCGGCCCCCGCCCGGCGTGGGCGCGGCCCGACGGCGGCGAGGCCGGCCTGCACCCGTCGAACATCCACGACACCGGCTACGCCATGGGGGCGATCGACCTCACCGGTGACATGCCGGTGATCCTCGGTCCCGACGGGCCCAGCCTCGGCGGCTTCGTGTGCCCGGCCGTGGTGGCGACGGGTGAGCGGTGGAAGCTCGGCCAGATGGCGCCCGACGACCGCGTGCGGTTCGTCGTGCTCACCGCCGCCCGGGCGGCCAGCGTCGACGAGCAGCGGCGGGGGTGGCTCGCCCGTGCCACCCGTCCGATCGAGCCGGTCGCTCGGCCGCCGTGGAACCGGTCACTCGCCCTCGGACGAGCATTCGGATCGGCGCGGCCCGGCAGGGGCCGCGACGGTGACGACGGCGTGCTCGAGCGGCGCCCACCCGACGGCGACCACCCGGGCGTCACCTACCGCCGCGCCGGCGACCGGTTCCTGCTCGTCGAGTACGGCCCGATGGTGCTCGACCTCGCTCTGCGTGTCCGCGTCCAGCTCCTCGAGCGCTGGGTCAGCGAGCACCTCGACGGGATCGTCGATGCCACCGCCGGCGTCCGCTCGCTGCTCCTCCAGGTCGACGGCCGGCGAGCGACCGTCGAGTCGGCGTGGCGCGCCGTCGCGGTGGCCGAAGACCAACTCGGCGACACCGGCAGCGCCGACCTCGCCTCCCGGATCGTGCACCTGCCGCTGTCGTGGGACGACCCGTCGACCCGCGAGGCGATCCGGCGCTACATGGTCGGCGTGCGCGCCGACGCGCCGTGGTGCCCGTGGAACATCGAGTTCATCCGTCGCATCAACGGTCTCGACGACGTCGAGGACGTCCGCCGGATCGTCTTCGACGCCTCCTACGTCGTGCTCGGCCTCGGCGACGTGTACCTCGGCGCGCCGGTCGCCACGCCGCTCGATCCCCGCCACCGCCTCGTCACGACGAAGTACAACCCGGCGCGGACGTGGACGCCGGAGAACGCCGTCGGCATCGGCGGTGCCTACCTCTGCGTCTACGGCATGGAAGGCCCCGGTGGCTACCAGTTCGTCGGGCGCACGGTGCGCGTGTGGGACCGGGCCCGCCGGCCCGACGACGCCGACCACGTGCCGTGGCTGCTGCGACCGTTCGACCAGCTCCGCTTCCACCCGGTGTCGGCCGACGAGCTCGCCGATCAGCGGGCGCGACAGGCCGCCGGCGACCTGGCGTTGCGGATCGAGCCGTCGACGTTCCGCCTGGCCGAGCACCTGTCGATGCTGGCGGACGAGGCCGACGAGATCGCCGAGTTCCGCGCCCGCCAGCGGGCGGCGTTCGCCGCCGAGCGGGTGGCCTGGGAGTCGAGCGGCGAGTACGGAGCGTCGGGATGAAGGCGGCCGCTGCCGTCGCCCGCGCCTTCGACCGCATCGCCGCCGACGGGCGCGACGGCATCTGGATCACGCTGGCCGAGCGCCGACGCGCCGACGCGGCGGCCGCCGCCGTCGACGAGCGCGTGGCCGCCGGCGCCACCCTGCCGCTCGCCGGAACCACCCTGGCGGTGAAGGACAACATCGACGTCGGCGGCCTGCCCACGACCGCCGGGTGCCCGGCCTACTCCTACGTCCCCGACGTCGACGCCGCCGCCGTGGCCGCGCTCGTGGCGGCGGGCGCGGTGGTCGTCGGCAAGACCAACCTCGACCAGTTCGCCACCGGCCTGGTCGGGGTGCGCTCCCCCTACGGCGCGTGCCCCAACGCCCACTGGCCCGGGCTCGTCGCCGGCGGCTCGAGCTCCGGATCGGCCGTGGCGGTGGCGAGCGATCTGGTCGACCTCGCCCTCGGCACCGACACCGCCGGGTCCGGCCGGGTGCCCGCCGCGTGCAACGGCATCGTCGGGCTCAAGCCGACGCAGGGGACGCATCGCCACCACCGGGGTCGTGCCCGCCTGCCGGTCGCTCGACTGCGTGTCGGTGTTCGCCCGCACGGTCGAGCTCGCCGCCCTGGCTGCCGAGCTGGCGACCGGGCCCGACCTCCGTGATCCGTGGAGCCGGTGCCGCCCGCAGCGATCACCCACCGGGACCGCGCCCGACGCGCTGCGCATCGGCGTCCCGGCGATCGAGGAGCTGACGTTCGACGGCGATCGCGACGGGCCGGGCCGATTCCGGCGGGCGGTCGAGCGGGCGACCGGCGCCGGGTACGACCTGCGGCCGATCGATCTCACGCCGTTCCGTGACACCGGGGACCTGCTCTACGGCCGATCGTTCGTGGCCGAGCGCTACGAGGCGGTCGGCGCCTTCGTCGACGCCCACCGCACGATCCCCTCCAGCGGTGTCGATCCCGTCGTCGGCGAGATCATCGGCGCGTCGGGCGAGCTGGCGGCGTGGTCGGTCTTCCGCGACCTCACCGAGCTCGCCCGCCTGCGATCGCTCACCGCACCGACCTGGTCGACGGTCGACGTCCTCCTCGTCCCGACCGTGCCGCGCGTGCCGACGATCGCCGAGGTTCGTCAGGAGCCGATCGCCGTCAACACGATGCTCGGCACCTACACGAACTTCGTGAACCTCCTCGACCTGTGTGCGTTGACCGTCCCGCTCGACGACGCCACGACGGGTCATCCTCCGTCGAGCGCCACGCTGATCGCGCCGGCGTGGTGCGATGACGTGCTCGTGTCGGTCGCCCGCCGGATGCTGTCCGTCCCCGCGGCGAGCGGTGACGGACCCGACGCCTAGCCCGAGGCGCGGAAGGCGCGCCAACCGCCGAACGCGGTGATGTCGCGGGCGCCCTCGGCGGCCAGCGGCTCGCACAGGAAGCCGGCGACGTCGGTGCCGTCGGCGAGCTGGACCCGGCCGATGCACAACGGCGCCGGCACCTCGTCGACGAAGGACCCGAAGCCGGCGACATCCAGCTCCCACACCTCGACCTCGATCGCCGCCGCGGCGGGGTCGCCGCGGTCGAGGCGGATCATCCCCGGCTTGGGCGGCGCGGTCGCCAGGGCGACCAGCCGGTACACCGGGGCGGTGGAGGTGGTCGCCACGAGCCGGGCGCCGCGGGACGTGAGCTGGTGGTTGAGCGGCTCGCCGCTCAGGTGCGCCCCGACCACGGCGAGCCGCACCGTGATGACGTCGCCGGCCTCACCCATCGATCATCGCGGACCGGTCGGGTGGGCAACCAGCCGCTCGACGAGGCCGCCGACCAGAGCGGCGCGCGCTCGGCATCGACGCCACGTCGACCCATTCGTGGTCGGCGTGGGCGCCGCCGCCTTCGACGCCGAGGCCGTCGAGCGTCGGGATGCCGAGGGCGCCGGTGAAGTTGCCGTCGCTCCCCCCGCCGACGCTCACCCCGTCGAGCCGGGCGACGCCGAGCGAGGCGCTGACGTCACGGGCGAGGGCGAACAGCTGCGCCGTCGCCGACTCGGGAAGTGGCGGACGGTGCACGCCTCCGATGATCGCGACGGCGGCCGCGGGATCGTTGGTCGGCAGCGCCGCCAACGCCCGCTCGACGCGCCGCGCCTCGTCGAGCGACGTCACCCGCACGTCGAGGCGCACCGTCGCGTGTGCGGGCACCACGTTCTCGGCCGTGCCGGCCGAGGCGAGCGTCGGGGTGATCGTCGTGCCGGCGGCCGGGTCGGCGATCGCGGCGGCGGCGAGCAGCTGATGGGCCGCCTCGACGAGGGCGTTGACGCCGCGCTCGGGCTCCAACCCGGCGTGAGCGGCCCGCCCGGTGACCTCGATCGTGAACGTGCCGACACCCTTGCGACCGGTCTTCACGCCACCACCCTCGGCGGCCGGCTCGAGCACGAGCACGTGGCCGCAGGCGACGGCGCGCTCCTCGATCAGCGCCTGCGACGTCGCCGACCCGACCTCCTCGTCGGCGCTGATCAGCAGCTCGGCCGCGTCGGCGCCCACCGCGGCCAGGGCGTGGACGGCGACGACGAGGCCGCCCTTCATGTCGAACACCCCCGGACCGGTGGCCCGTCCGTCGGCCACCGTGAACGGCCGCGCCGCCAGCGTGCCGAGGGGGAACACCGTGTCGTGGTGGCCGAGCACCAGCACCCGTGGCGGCGACGACGCCCGCAGGTGCACGTGCGGGCCGGCCGGCCCGTCGATCACGTCGGGCGTGCGACCCAGGCGGCGCTCGATCAGTTCGGCGACCGCGGCCGCCGAGCGGGTGAGCGCCGTGACGTCACGCGACGGCGACTCCACCTCCACCAACGCCTGCAGATCGGCGAGCATCTCGGTGAGGTCGAAGGCAGCCACGCACCCACGGTAGACCGCCACGCTCTGCCGTCCGAGCGTTGAACGTCGCCGAGTGTCGGCCCACGGGAGTCGCCGGCACTCGGGCGCCGTCAACCTCCGGTCGAGCGACGGTGACATCATGACGCGCCATGGCCGGCCGTCGTCCGCTGCGCACCGTCTCGCTCGCTGCCGTCGCCGCCGTCGTCGTGCTGATCGGTGCCGGCGCGGCGAGCGGCTCGGCGTCGGCGCCGCCGGCGACCACACCGGAGCCAGCGAGCCGGCGCCGGCGCGTGGACCGTGCGGCCCGGCATCCACCAGGTGTCGATCGAGGGCGGGGTGCCGGGCACGCACGTCCGCCTGCTCGACGCCGGCGGCACCGAGTCGGGCCGCGGCGACATCGACCTGCTCGGCAGCCTGCTCTTCCGCGCGGTCCCCGAGGGCACGTACACGCTGGCGAGCGACGCCGCGACGTCGGCCCCGTTCACGGTCCTGACGCCGGCCGACGTGCCCGAGCAGTCGTTCTACGACGACCAGGACATCGAGCCCGGATTCGGCTACATCACCATGCGCGACGGCACCACGCTGTCGGCGTGGGTGTCGCTCCCCGGCGATCCGGCCGACGGGCCCTACCCCACCCTGGTGGAGTACTCGGGGTACGGCCCGAGCAACCCGAGCTCGGTCGGCTTCCCGCAGCTCATCAACGCCCTCGGCTACGCCTACGTCGGCGTCAACATGCGCGGCTCGGGATGCAGCGGCGGGTCCTACTCCTTCTTCGACGAGCCGCAGGTGTACGACGGCTACGACGTGATCGAGGCCGTCGCCGCGCAACCGTGGGTGCAGGACCACCGAGTCGGCATGGCGGGCGTCAGCTACCCCGGCATCAGCCAGCTGTTCGTCGCCCAGACCCGGCCGCCGCACCTCGCCGCGATCACCCCGTTCTCGGTGATCGACGACAGCTACCGCGCCGTGCTCTACCCCGGCGGCATCCTCAACACCGGGTTCGCCGTCGACTGGCTCGGCGAGCGGATGAAGGAGAACGCCTTCCGCGGCCAGGCCTGGACCGTCGACCAGATCGAGGCCGGCGACGCCACCTGCGCCGCCAACCAGGACCTGCGACTGCAGAACCCCGACCTGGTGAGCGCCACCGAGGCGGCCCCGTTCTACGACCCGGCCGTCTACGACGCCACCACGCCGGCGCTGTTCGTCGACCAGATCGACGTGCCGGTGCTGCTCGCCGGGGCGTGGCAGGACGAGCAGACCGGCGGCCACTTCGCCGACATGCTCCAGAACTTCACCGGCACCGACCACTTCTACGCCACGCTGACGAACGGTCTGCACACCGAGTCGATCGGCGCCGGGTCGTTCCCGCGCCTCGCCGAGTTCCTCGATCTCTACGTCGCCCACCGCGTGCCGTCGCTCGACTCGGCCCGGGCGATCGCACCGGTGCTGGCCGAGTCGATCTTCGGCACCGACCAGATCACGCTGCCGCCGGACCGCTTCACCGGGATGACCTACGACGAGGCGCTCGCCGCCTTCGAGAGCGACCCGCCGATCGAAGTGCTCTTCGAGGAGGGCGCCGCCGACGGGGCGGTGCCGGGCACCCCCGAGCCGCGGTTCACCGGCGGCTTCGCCTCGTGGCCGCCGCCCGGGGTCACGCCGCACAGCTGGTACCTCGGTGCCGACGGCACGATGGGCGACGTCGAACCGACCGCAGCAACGGGGACGGTGAGCTACACCGCCGACCCGTCGGCGGTGCCGGACACGTTCTTCGCGGCCAGCACGGGCCAGTCGGTGTGGGCCTACGACGTGCAGTGGGACTGGGAGCAGAACCCGCCGGGCACGGCGGCGTCGTTCGTGAGCGCTCCGTTCGACGCCGACACGATCCTCACCGGGTCCGGCGCGGTCAACCTGTGGATCCGCACCGACGCCCCCGACACCGACCTCGAGGTGACGCTGTCCGAGATCCGCCCCGATGGCCAGGAGCTGTACATCCAGAGCGGATGGCTGCGGGCCAGCCAGCGGGCGCTCGCCCACGACGCCACCAGGCTGCGTCCGGTGCACACCCACGCCGAGGCCGACGCCGCCCCGCTCCCCGCCGGCGAGTGGGCGCGGGTGAACGTCGAGGTGTTCCCGTTCGCCCACCCGATGCGGGCCGGGCTCGATGTTGCGGCTCACCGTCGATGCGCCCGGGCGGCAACCGCGCCGAGTGGGCGTTCGACAGCGTGTCGCACGGCGAGCAGGTCGACATCGCCGTCGATGCCGAGCACCCGTCGTCGCTCGTGCTCGGCACCATCGACCCGGCGGCCGCCGGCATCGCCATCCCCGACGCACTACCCCACCTGCACCCTGCGCGGCGAACCCTGCCGCCCCGCCCCCACGACCTGACGCTGCTACGGATGTCGACCGGTCGGCGCCCGTGTTGCGGCAGGTCGCCGTCGGGGGTCTGGGGGCGGTAGCCCCCGGTGCGGCGGCAAGGCGAGCTTGCTCGCCGCCGCCAGAGACTGGGTGCGGCGCAGCCGCTCCACGAACTCGACCGAGCGCGCGAGCGAGCGTCGAAACGTCAGACGTGGTGGCGGACGGCCAAGCGCCGGGCGGAGTCGTCGCCCGGCACCGGGAGGTGCACCGCCACGGTCAGCGACGGCCATTCGTCGGGCGTCAGCAACTGGTACTCGAACGTCAGCAGCCCGGCGACCGGATGGTCGAACCGGCGCAGCCGGGTCTCGAAGCGGGCGACGTCGTGCTCGTGCCACCATCGCTCGAACTCCGGGCTGATCGCCCGCAGCCGCTCGACGAGCGCCAGCAGCGCCGGGTCGTCGCGCATCGCCGTCGTCGACGCCCGGAACTCGGCGAGCGATTGCTTGGCGTGGATGTCCCAGTCGACGATCAGCCCCCGTGTGGCGGGGTCGGCGAACAGCACCCACAGCAGGTTGCGCTCCGGTGGTTGCAGCGTCGTGATCGCCGGGTACAGCCGGGCCTCGGCGGCGTTCCACGCGGCGAACTCCCAGCGCGGACCGAGCACGTAGGCCGGTGCCGGCTCGAATGCCTCGATCAGGCGCCGCAGCGCCGAGGGCACGTCGTCGGGCCCGAAGGCGGCGGTGGCGTCGGCCGGCGCGCCGATGCTCGGTTGGGCGAGGGCCAGCAGATGCTCGGTGCCGGCCTCGTCGAGACGCAGCGCCCGGCCGATCGCCCGCAGCACGTCGGCCGAGGCGTTGATCCGCCGGCCCTGCTCGAGCCACGTGTACCAGGTGACCGACACCCCCGCGAGCATCGCCACCTCCTCGCGGCGCAGGCCCGGGGTGCGGCGCGCCCGCCCGGCGGGCAGTCCGACCTGCGCCGGCGACACCGCCTCCCGCCGGGCACGGAGGAACTCGGCGAGCGCGGCGCGGTGGTCGGTCGAGCCGGTCGCGGTCATCACCGCAGTTCAGCACGCCGGCATCCCCCACGAAATCCCACGATGTGGGCGGCGAGCATGTTGGGGACCGGCCCCTGCGGGTACCGTCACCTCATGGACGTCGTCGTCGCGGACGTGCCGGCCAACCTGGCCGACTACCAGCTCGTCGACCGCTTCCGCGTGGAGGACGGGCGGGTGTTCCTGTCCGGGCTGCAAGCGGTCGCCCGCCTGCCGGTCGACCAGCTGCGCATCGACCGCCGCCGCGGCCTGAACACGGCGGCCTTCGTGTCGGGTTACCAGGGCTCGCCGGTCGGGACGTTCCAGGAGGAGGTCAGCCGTTCGGCGCGTGCCGTGCCCGACCTCCCGCTGGTGGTGCACCCCGGCCTCAACGAGGAGCTGGCGGCGACGTCGGTGATGGGCAGCCAGCTCGCCGACTCCCGTCCCGAGAAGCGCTACGACGGCGTGCTCGGCGTGTGGTACGGCAAGGCCCCGGGCCTCGACCGCGCCAACGATGCCATCCGCCACGCCGTGTTCGCCGGCACCGCCCACCTCGGCGGCGTGGTCGCCGTGGTCGGCGACGACCCGGCGGCGAAGTCGTCGACGCTGCCCAGCTCGAGCGACGCCACGATGGTCGACCTGCACATGCCGATCATCTTCCCCGGCGACGTGCAGGAGGCGCTCGACCTCGCCCGCCACGCCGTCGCGTTGTCACGGGCCAGCGGCGTGTGGGTCGGCTACAAGCTCGTCACGTCGGTCGCCGACGGCACCGGCACCGTCGACGTCCACCCCGACCGCGTCGTGCCGGTGGTGCCGACGATGGAGTACCAGGGTCGCCCCTTCGTCCCGCACCCGAGCGGGCGACTGCTCACCCCGTACACGCTCGACATGGAGCGCGAGTTCCACGAGGTGCGCTCGGTGCTCGCCCGCCAGTACGGGGTGGTCAACAAGCTCAACCGCGTCACGGTCGGCACCGAGGACGACTGGCTCGGCATCGCCGCGTGCGGGCAGACCTACCACGAGCTGCGCGAGGCCCTGTCGTTGCTCGGGTTCACGAGCGACGAGTCGCTGCGGCGCGCCGGCATCCGCCTGCTGCTGCTGTCGATGCCGGTGCCGCTCGACGACGACACCGTGCGCCAGTTCGCCCACGGCCTGCGCGAGGTGCTCGTGGTCGAGGAGAAGAACCCGACCCTCGAGCTGCTCGTGAAGAGCGCGCTGTACACGTGGAACGAGCGCCCGCTGATCGTCGGGCGCCTCGACGAGCGCGGCGCCCCGCTCGTGCCCGGCTCCGGAGCGCTCGACGCCGACGCGATGCTGGCGGCCCTGCACGCGCGCATCACCGCCGGGATCGGCGTCGACCGGGTGCGACCGCTGCCTGCGGTCCGTGAGCGCTCGCGGATCCCGCTCGCCGTCAACCGCACGCCGTTCTACTGCAGCGGCTGCCCGCACAACATCTCCACGCGGGTCCCCGACGGCACGCTGGTCGGCGGCGGGATCGGGTGCCACGCGATGATCGCCCTGATGGAGCCGGACCGGGTCGGCGACATCGCCGGGCTCACCGCGATGGGCAACGAGGGGGCGCAGTGGATCGGCATGGCGCCGTTCATCGACCGCGACCACATGGTGCAGAACCTCGGCGACGGCACGTTCTTCCATTCCGGGTCGCTGGCCATCCGGGCGGCGTGCGCGGCCGGCAACAACATCACGTTCAAGCTGCTCTACAACGGCACCGTGGCGATGACCGGCGGCCAGGACCCGCCGGGTCAACTGCCCGTGCCCGAGGTGGTGCAGCTCGTGCTGCTCGAAGGCGTCGCGGCGGGTCATCATCACCACCGAGGATCCCGACGCCTACGACAATGCCGAGTTCGGCGAGCACCGCGACCGGGTCGAGGTGTGGCACCGGGGACGCCTGCTCGAGGCGCAGGAGGTGCTGGCCAAGGTGCCCGGCGTCACGATGCTGGTGCACGACCAGGCGTGCGCCGCCGAGAACCGACGGGCGCGCAGCCGCGGCCGGCTGGCCAAGCCCGGCTTCCGGGTGGTGATCAACGAGCGGGTGTGCGAGGGCTGCGGCGACTGCGGCGACAAGAGCAACTGCCTGTCGGTGCAGCCGGTGCAGACGCCGTACGGGCGCAAGACGCGCATCCACCAGACGAGCTGCAACTACGACATGACGTGCCTCACCGGTGACTGCCCGGCGTTCGCCACCGTCACCGTGAACGACGACGGGTCGGACACCGTGGTCGAGCGAGATCCGGCCGAGCTCGACGATCCCGCCGCCGGTCTGCCCGCGCCGCGCTCGCTCGTGCCCGGCGACGAGTTCATCGTCCGCCTCTCGGGCATCGGCGGCACCGGCGTGATGACCGTGAGCCAGATCCTCGGCACGGCGGCGATGCTCGAGGGCAACGTCGTGCGCGGCCTCGACCAGACCGGGCTGTCGCAGAAGGCCGGGCCGGTGGTGAGCGACGTCCGCGTGTCGGCGAACTCGGTGCCGACGTCGAACCGGGCGAACTCGGCCGGCGTCGACTGCCTGCTCGCCTTCGACCTGCTCACCGCCGCTGCCGACGGTCACCGCAACGGCGCCCGCGCCAACCGCACCGTGGTCGTCGGATCCGCCGCGCCGACACCCACCGGCACGATGGTCGCTCACCCCACGACGCCCTACCCCGAGCTCGACACCCTCACCGCCCGGCTGGCGGAGGTGTCACGCCACGAGCTCAACGTCTACCCGAACACCGCCGCGCTGTCGGCCGGGCTGTTCGGCGACGCCACGGCGGCCAACGTCCTGCTGCTCGGCGTGGCCGTGCAAGTCGGCGCCGTGCCGGTGTCGCCGGCGGCGATCGAGCGGGCGATCGAGCTCAACGGCGTGGCGGTCGAACGCAACCGGGCCGCCTTCCGCTGGGGGCGGCGGTGGGCCGAGCACCCGCACGAGGTCGAGCAGGCGGCGGGCCTCACCACGCCGGTGCCCGAGACGCTCGACGGGCTGATCGCCCGCCTCGAGGCCGACCTCGTCGACTACCAGTCGGCGGCCTACGCCCGCCGCTTCCGCGAGCGCGTCGAGCGGGCTCGGGCCGCCGAGCGCGCCGTCGACCCGGCGAGCACGCTGTTCACCGAGGCCGTGGCCCGCAACCTGCACAAGCTGATGGCGTACAAGGACGAGTACGAGGTGGCCCGGCTGCTCCTGCTCCCCGAGGCGCGCCAGGCGTACGAGGCGGTCGGTGGGCGCCGCACCAAGGTCACGTGGCGGCTGCACCCGCCGACGCTGCGGGCGCTCGGCCGCAAGGACAAGATGCAGTTCGGACCCGGGTCGACGCCGATGTTCCGGGCGTTGCGCCGGGCCAAGCGGGTGCGCGGCACGCTCGCCGACCCGTTCCGTTGGGCCGAGGTGCGCCGCGTCGAGCGGGCGATGATCCCCGAGTTCGAGGCGGCCCTCGACACGGTCATCGACCGGCTCGACGTCGACAACCTGCCCGCCGCCGTGGCGCTGGCGTCACTTCCCGACCAGGTCCGCGGCTACGAGAACATCAAGCTCCCCCGCGCCGAGGCCTACCGGGCCCAGCTCGCCGAGTCCCTCCGCGCCTTCCCCTGACCGCCCACCCCGCCCGAGGGGAGAAGATTTCCACAAGCAAAATCGTGCGTTCACGCACGATTTCGCGTACCTGAATCAGCGATAGCTCCCATCTCTGATTCCGGTACGCGAATTCGTGCGTAGATCTGCTCGAAAATGCTTGTGGAAATCTTCGGTCTCCTGGGGTCAGGGGAGGCGGATGATCTGGTCGGCGCGGTCGAAGGCGACGGCGCGGTGGGACACGGCGATCACGGTGAGGCCGGCGCGCGCCAGGTTCTCCCAGAGCAGCACCTCGGTCTCGACGTCGACGGCGCTCGACAGGTCGTCGAGCACGATCAGCTCGGGGGTGTGCACCAGCGCCCGTGCCGTCGCCAAGCGCTGGCGCTGCCCTCCGGACAGGCGCAACCCGCGCGGCCCGATCAGGGTGGCCGCGGCATCGGGCATCGCCCGCACGTCGTCGGCGATCGCCGCCACCTCGAGGGCGCGGTCGATCGCCGCCATGTCCATCGGGCCGAGGGCGACGTTGTCGCGCACCGAGTCCGACACCAACTGCGGCACCTGCGACAGGAACGAGGCGTTCGGCGGGACGAAGAACGCGCCGCGATCGTCGACCACCGTGCCGTTCCAGCGCACCTCGCCGGTGACCTCCGCCTGCCACGCCAGCCCGAGGATCGCCCGCAGCAGCGTCGACTTGCCGGTGCCGACGGCGCCGGTGATCACGGTGAAGCTGCCCCGCTCGGCGGTGAACGAGATCGGCCCGACGGGCTTCGCGCTCGGGTAGCGCGCCGTCACCGCGACCACGTCGAGGCGCTGCAACGGCACCCGCTCCGGGCGCACGGCCTCCGGCCGGCTGCCCTGCTGCCACCCCTCGAGCGGCAGCGAGCGGCGCTTGACCGTGTTGCTCACGTCCTCGTCGGCCACCAGACGCCGCATCCGGTCGAACGCCACGCCGGCCTGCTTGCGCCGGGCGAGCACCCGTCCGACCATCCGCGGCATGAAGCTGAGCCAGCCGAGGTAGGCGGCGAACAACGCCAGCGTGCCGACGTTGAACGAGCCCGACGCGATCGCCCCGGCGCTGACGACGATGATCAGCCCGAAGCCGACGTCGGCGGCGCCGGTGCTGAACGCGAACACGCCCTCGCTGAGCACGCGGTCGCGCACGGCGGTGACGCCGCGCCGGTCGACGAGCACCTTCAGGCGCGCCAGCATGCTGTCGGCGGCGCCGTTGACCTTCACCGTGGTCGCCGCCGCCATCATGTCGCCGACCAGCCCGGTCACGCTCGCCGGTCGCCTCCCGGTCGGCCAACCGGTACGCCTTGATCCGACCGTCGAGCACCTTGGTCACCACCACCACCGCCACCAGCGGCAACACGAGCACGGCGGCGGCGCGCGGGTCGGCGAGACCGAGCACGAACCCGGCGATGGCGACGAACACCGCGCCGCCGGACACGTCGACCATGCCGTCGATCAGCTCGGTGACGTCCTCGGTGTCGTCCCGGAAGTGGGTCAACGCCTCCCCCGCCGAGCCGACCGGTTGACCGGCCTCGGCGCCCCCGCTCGCCATCTGGGCGAGGAGCAGGTTGCCGCGGACGATCGTCTGCATGTGCACCCACGCCTTGGTCCACGTGACGGCGGCGTAGTGGATGATCGCCATGCGGGCCACCTCGGCGCACGCGAGCAACGCGGCGAAGCGGTACACCGCGGAGTTGTCGCCCTCCGACAGCGCCTCGAAGCCGCGACCGAGGAGGTAGCCGGCGAGCGCCGGCAGGGTGAAGAAGATGACGAACGTGACCCAGCCGAGCCAGAACGAGCGCGGCTCGTGCTGGCTGACGCGCCAGAGCAGCCGCCAGATCGAGGTCGGCAGCGGCTGCGCGGTGGAGTCCGCTGGTCTCGGCGTGACCGGCGCTCATGACACCACCTCCGCCCAGTCGTGATCGGCGGCCACGTCGACGGCGACCTCGAGGGCAACGTCGTCGTCGCCACCGCCGGGGCGATCGGCATCGACGGCCAGGGCCAGCTCGAGCAGGTGGCGGAAGTGGCTGTCGCGGCGCACCAGCGCGTCGCGGTCGCCGTGCTCGGCCACCCGTCCCTCGTCGAACACCATGATCTCGTCGACGAGGTCGAGCGTCGACAGGCGGTGGGCGATGACGAACGTCGTACGCCCGACCATCAGCTGGGCCACGGCCGCCGAGATGCGCTCCTCGGTCTCCGGATCGACGCGCGCCGTGGCCTCGTCCAGCACCACCAGGTCGGGCTGGCGGAGCCACACGCGGGCGAGGGCGAGGAGCTGCGCCTGCCCGGCCGACAGCCCGGCACCAGCCGCGCCGAGCGGACGGTCGATGCCGCCGGCGGCCAGCGACTCCAGGCCGACCGCGCCGAGCGCGGCGACCACCGCCTCGTCGCTCGGCTCCGGGTCGTAGAGCGTCACGTTGTCGCGGATCGTTCCCTCGAACAGCTCCACCTCCTGGGGCACGAGAGCGACCCGCCGGCGCAGCTCGGCCATCGGGATGTCGGCGATGTCGACCCCGCTCAGGCGAAGGTGTCCCGAGGTCGGCTCGACGAGGCGCAGCACGAGGCGCGAGAACGTGGTCTTGCCGCTGCCGGTGCGCCCGACGACGCCGACCGAACGGCCGCCGGCGATCTCGACGTCGATGTCGTGGAGGATCGGTCGGGCATCGTCGTGGTAGGCGAACCCGATGCCGCGGCAGGACACGGCGAGCGGGCCCGGCGGCGGCGACGTCGGTGCCGTGGTCGACGACGGTCGGCTCGAGCGCCAGCAGCTCGGCGACACGACGCATCGCCCCGTTGGCCTTCTGCACCGTCTCCAGCTGCTGCACCAGGTCCTCGAGCGGGCGGGTCATCAGCTGGACGTACTGGAACAGCAAGAAGGCCGTGCCGAGGGTGATCACGCCGCGCTCGACGAGCAGCGCCGACAGCGCGAGCGACAACACCGAGCCGACGGTGACCGACAGGCTCACCGCCCACCACATCCGCAGGAAGGCGCGCTCGCGGCGCACCGAGCTGTCGAGCGCCGCCGAGGAGTCCTCGACGAAGCGCCACATCGCGTGCACCTCGGCGCCGTTGGAGCGCAGGTCCTCGATCGCCGTGAGCTTCTCCTCGATGCCGCCGTAGAGGCGGGCGTAGGCGCTCATCTCGTCGGAGGACTCGCTGACGGCACGATGACGCAGGCTGACCAGCAGCGCCGCGCCGATGCCGAGGTAGACCATCATGCCCACCCCGAGGCGCCAGTCGAGCACGAACAGCACCGTCAGCACGCCGGTGACGAGCATCATCGCGCCGAAGACCTTGGGCACCACCTGCGACAGGAAGTCCGACACGTTGGTGACGTCGCCGTCGACGCGCTGGATCAGCTCACCGGGCGTGTGGCGGCGGTGGAACTCGTGGTCGAGCCCGAGCACGTGGCGGGTGATGTCGAGGCGCAGCTCGTTGGTGATCCCCCAGGCCAGCTTGGTGGCCCGACGCACGACGATGACGCCGATCACCTGCGTGACGACGGCGATCGCCAGGAACAGCAGGCCGAGGCGGGCGATCTCGCCGGCGGTGGTGCCTTCGGTCGCGGCGTCGACCACCTCGCGCACCACGAGCGGCCCGGCGATCGCCCCCGCCGTCGACGCGGCGATGAGCGCGCCGAGCAGCGCCCACCGCAGGGCGTCGGGTCGCAGCAACGCCCACAGGGCGCGCCAACGAGAGGGGGATCGTTCCGGCACGGACCCATTCTCACGGAGTGGGACACCACCGGCGACATGGGTTTCGCATCCGTCGACGCGGCGCGGTGCCGCACGCGGCACCCGAAACGGGCGGCGCTACTCCTGGTCGGCGACGAGTGCCGCGCCCACGATGCCGGCCTCGTTGGTGAGCGTGGCGGGCACGATCTCGACGCCGACGTCGATCAGCGGGACCCACTTGTCGGCCTTGCGGCTGGCGCCGCCGCCGACGATGATCAGCTCCGGCGAGATGAGGAAGATCACCTTGCGCAGGTAGTGCTCGACGCGATCGGCCCACTTCTCCCACGACAGGTGCTCGCGATCCCTGGCGCTGGCCGCCGCCTTCGCCTCGGCGTCCTTGCCGTCGATCTCGAGGTGGCCGAGCTCGGTGTTGGGCACGAGCCGGCCGTCGAGGAACAGGCCCGACCCGATGCCGGTGCCGAACGTCAGCATCAGCACCACGCCGGCGCGACCGCGCCCCGCCCCGTAGCGCATCTCGGCGAGGCCGGCGGCGTCGGCGTCGTTGATGACGTGGACCGGCCGTCCCGACGCCTCGGTGAACAGGGCGTCGACGTCGAGGCCGACCCACTCCTTGTCGAGGTTGGCGGCGCTGTACGTCACGCCCCGGCGGATGATGCCGGGGAAGGTCACGCCCACGCCGCCCTCCCAGTCGAAGTGCTCGACGAGCTGGCGCACCACGTCGGCCATCGGCTCGGGAGCGGCCGGCTGGGGCGTGAGGATCTTGAAGCGGTCGGCGACGAGCTCGCCCCGGCCCAGGTCGACCGGCGCCGCCTTCATGCCCGAACCGCCGATGTCGATGCCGAACGCCACCGTCGAGCCGTCCGCCTGGAGACTGTCGGTGCTGAGTGGCTCGCTCATTGCTCCGTCACGATCCTCTCCAGCGCACTCGCGAACACCGCGGTGTGCCGATCGACGTCGGCCACCGTGTGCTGCGGAGCGAACAGCGCCATGTTGTGGAATGGTGTGAGCAGGATGCCACGGTTGAGGGCGAAGAGGTGCATGTAGGCCTCCAGCTCGGCGTCGCCGGCGGCCGCCGCTGCGGCGCCGTCGCGTGGCGGCCGGCCGAACCAGTACTCGGCCCGACAGCCGAGGCGCTGCACGTGCCAGGCCAGTCCGCGTCGCGCGATCTCGCCGGCCACTCCGTCGGTGAAGCGCTCGGCGAGCGGCACCGTGATCGCGAAGTCCTCGGCGCGCAACGTCGACGTCAGCGCCGCCCGCATCGCCGCCACCGACAGGGCGTTGCCCGCCAGGGTGCCGCCGATGCCGCTGACGTCGACCGACGGCGCCGTCAGGTCGGCGCGCAGGCGCCCGCCCAGGTCGGCCGACAACCCGTACGCGCCGGCGGGCAGGCCGCCGCCGATCGCCTTGCCGATCACCAGCACGTCGGGGTCGAGACCCCACGCCGCGGTGCACCCGCCGGGCCCGGCGCAGACGGTGTGGGTCTCGTCGAGCACGAGCAGGGCACCGGCGCGGCGGGTGAGCTCGCGCACGGCGTCGAGGAAACCCGGCTCGGGCAGCACGATGCCGATGTTGGTGAGCGCCGGCTCGGCGAGCACGCACGCGATGTCGCCCGCCGCCAGCGTGGCGGCGAGCGCGTCGGCGTCGTTGAACGGCACGACCGCGCTCGTGGTTGCCGGATCGGCGGCCGGGCCGAGGGATCCGGCACGGGGCACCACGCGACCGGCGGCGTCGAGCGTGACGAGCGCCTCGTCGACGGTGCCGTGGTAGCACCAGTCGAACACGGCGACGCGGCGGCGGCCGGTCACGTGGCGGGCCAGGCGCAGGGCGATGCGGTTGGCGTCGGTGGCGCTGACGGTGAACTGCCACAGCGGCAGGCCGAAGCGGGCCGTCAGCTCGCCGGCCACCCAGGAGGCATCCTCGGTCGGCAGCATCGTCGCCGCGCCGGTGCCGGCCCGAGCCGCCACCGCCGCGGTCACCTCCGCAACGGCGTGCCCACCCATCGCCGCGGTGTCGCCGAGGCAGAGGTCGACGTAGGCACGGCCGTCGACGTCGACGAGGCCGCCGCCGTCGGCGCGGTCGACGAACAGCGGGAAGGCGCCGGGCCAACGGGTCATCCACGCCATCGGCACGCCGGCGAGCAGGTGCTCGGCGCTCCGCTCGGCCAACGCCGCCGACGCCGGGTGGTCGTCGACGAAGCGGCGGCGCTCGTCGTCGTGGGCGGCGCGCAGCCGTTCCCGGTCGACGCTCGCCGCGGTCACCCGTTCGCCATCGTGCCGCGCGGGCGGACCGAAGCCAGCAACTCGCGCAGCACCGGCCCGACCTCGGCGGGCGTCGACGGCGGGCGGGCCGCCCGCGGTCCCCGGTGCCAGCCCTCGGCCACCGCGAACAACTGGCCCGAGCTCTCGATGACCTGGCCGGTGACATCGGCCGCGTCCGCGAGGCCAGCCACACCACCAGCGGAGCCACCCACTGCGGCCCCCACGATTCGGTGTCGCCCTGGAGGCCGAGGTCCTCGGTCATCCGCGTGAGCGCGCCCGGGGCGACCGCGTTGACGGTGACGCCGTAGCGGGCCAGCTCGTCGCTGACGATCTGCGTGAAGGCGGCGATGCCGGCCTTGGCGGCGCCGTAGTTCGACTGGCCGGGGTTGCCGTAGAT
Organism: Ilumatobacteraceae bacterium; assembly: GCA_963816635.1. Classification (GTDB taxonomy): domain Bacteria; phylum Actinomycetota; class Acidimicrobiia; order Acidimicrobiales; family Ilumatobacteraceae; genus Desertimonas. The sequence goes on from CAWFLK010000008.1 coordinate 185,538, forward strand.
GCCCGACACCGACGTGGTGTTGATGACCCGGGCGTCGTTCGTGGCACCCGCCTTCGCCCGGTCGCGCCAGTACACGGCGGCGTGGTGCGTGGGCGCGAAGGTGCCCTTCAGGTGGACGCGGATCACGGCGTCCCACTCGTCCTCGGTCATCGTGAAGATCATCCGGTCGCGCAGGATCCCGGCGTTGTTGACGAGCACGTCGAGGCCGCCGAACAGGTCGACCGCCTGCCGCACCAGCGCGGCAGCGCCGTCGAACGACGACACGTCGGCGTCGTTGGCCGCCGCCACGCCCCCTGCCGCGGTGATCTCGTCGACCACCGCCTGGGCCGGCCCGGCGTCGCCGCCGCTGCCGTCGCGCGCCCCGCCGAAGTCGTTCACCAGCACGTGGGCGCCGTGCGCGGCGAGCAGCAGCGCATGCTCGCGGCCGATGCCCCGGCCGGCGCCGGTGACGATGCACACCCGTCCCTGACAGATCCGATCAGCCATGGAGCCGGACAGTACCGGGCGCTACAGCGCGACGACGGTGCCGGCGGCGCGGGCGCGCTCGGCGGCGAACACGATGCGATGGGTCTCCAGGCTGGCGGCGCCCTGCGAGCTGAACCGCGACGGCTCGCCGAGGTGCAGGGCGTCGACGAACGCCTTCGTCATCGCCTGATCTCCACCACCGTGACCGCCCTCGCCACGCGTGTCGTAGCGGGTGACGTCCTGGGTCATGAAGTCGTAGTGGTCGACCGTGGTGCCGTCGGTGAAGAGCTGGCCGGCGGTGCCGGTGATCGTCGTGCGCCGGTGCTCCATCGGGGTGAACGCGCTCACCGTGACCGACGCGGTCACGCCACCCTCGTACTCCACGCTCACCACCTGGTGGTCGCAGACGTCGTTGTCGTTGCCGTACACGCAGCGCCCGAACGGCCCGTCGCGCAGGGCGGCGTCGACGGCCTCGGCCGTGTAGGCGGGGGCGACGATCCGCGTGAAGTACTCCTCCACCGCGCCCGGGACGCAGCCCGGCGTGGTAGAGACGCGGCGCCGAGTACGGGCACGTCGGTTCGACCGCGCACGAGACGCAGCGATCGGCGGCGCCGGGTGGACGGTGGGCGGCGTCGAACACCGTCAGCGAACCGAACGACGCCACGCGACGAGCCGGCCGGCCGACGACGTGGCTGAGCCAGTCGAGGTCGTGGCACGCCTTGGTCAGCAGCATCGGTCCGGACTCGTCCTCGCGACGCCAGGCGCCGCGCACGAACGAGTGGGCGAAGTGGTAGAAGCCGACCGGCTCGAGGTGGTGCACCGCGACGACGTCGCCGACGGCTCCAGCGGCGAGGAGGTCGACGATCCGCTCGGTCGTCGGCGTGAAGCGCAGCACGTGGCACACGCCGAGGAACACGCCGGCCCGCTCGGCCGCCCCGACCACCTCCGCGCACGCCGCTTCGGTGCCGGCGAGCGGCTTCTCGCACAGGATGTCGTAGCCGGCGCCGGCGAACGCCACGACCGCCTCGAGGTGGAAGCGATCCTGTACCGCGAGCACCACCGCATCGGCGAGGCGCGGTCCGGCCGCCAGCTCGCGCCAGTCCTCCAGCTGGGCCTCCGGCGCCAATCCGAGCTCGTCACCCAGCGCCTGGCGCACCGCGGCCCGAGGCTCGGCGACCTGCACCACCTCGGCCGACGGGTTCGACGCGAGGAGGCGGGCGTAGATCATGCCGCGACCGCCGAGGCCGACCACCGCCACCCGCAGCGGGCGCGACATCGCGACACCGATGTGGTCGGCGACGTTGACGGCGGCTTCGGTCGTGGCGACGCTCATGCGAGCGACGAGGCGCCAGCCGAGGCGCGGCCAGCAGCTGCGCCGACGTAGCCGGCCGGAACGCGGGGAACGCGATGACCTCACGCGTTCACGTTACGCACGGAGGGGGCCGCCTCGAGGAACCGGGCCACGGCCTCGGCGCTCACGCGCCGCCAGAGGTCGACGTAGTCGTCGGGCTCGGCCTGCGTGAGCGCGTCGATCGTCGCCGCGAGGTGGGCGCGTTGGGCCGCCAGCAGCGGCGCCGCGGGCATCCCGGCCTGCTCGCGCAGGGTCAACTTCACCAGCAGCTCGGTGCGCACGTCGCGCAGGTGGGCCACCGGCTCGTCGAGCCACGCATCGAGCGCCTGGCGCCCGCGGGCGGTCGGCCGCAGCAACGTGCGGTCGCCGCCGCGACCCTGGGCGGTTCCCCGCCGGGCGACGAGACCGCGCTCGACGAGCAGCTCGATGGCGCGGTACGTCAGCGCTCGCGACAGGGTCCAGATCCGGCCGATGTCGCCGTCGGGGGCGAGTCGGGTGCCCACCGCCCAGCCGTGCTCCTCGCCCTGGGCGACGAGCGCCAATGCCACGTGCTCGCCGAGCGAGGGTGCGGCGGACGAGGCACGGGCCACCGCCGCGATGGTACTGTCGTCAAATCTTGACTAATCGGCACGGAGGGGACCCCCAATGACACGGTCGAAGATGATCCTCGCGGCGTTCGCCGCCCTCACCCTGAGCGGCGTCGCGGCAACGGCATCGGCGTCGGCGCCACCGGGGAGCGCTCCGACGGGCTCCCAGCCGGTGTCCAGCGCGCCGGCGTGCAGCACCGATGCCGTGTCGGGCGACCTGGTGGTGTTCGCCGCCGCGTCGCTCACCGATTCGTTCACCTCGATCGGTGACGCCTTCATGACGGCGAACCCCGACAGCAACGTGACGTTCAACTTCGCCGCCTCGTCCGATCTCGTCGGCAGCATCAACGAGGGTGCGGTCGCCGACATCTTCGCGTCGGCCGACCAGAACAACATGGACAAGCTCACCGCCGCCGACGGCGAGGGCACGATCGGCGATCCGGTGACGTTCGCCACCAACACGCTCGAGATCATCGTCGAGGCCGGCAACCCCCAGGGCATCACCGGACTCGCCGATCTCGCAAACGCGGACCTGACGGTCGTGTCCACCGACCCGGAGGTTCCGATCGGCGCCTACACCCAGCAGGTGCTCGACGCGGCCGGCGTGACGGTCGACTTCGACTCGTACGTCGAGAACGTGAAGGGCATCGTCGACGCCGTGACCGGCGGCGAGGCCGACGCCGGCATCGTGTACGCCACCGACGTGAAAGCGGCCGATGACGAGGCCGACGGCGTCGAGATCCCGGCCGACGTCAACGTGACGGCCGACTACCCGATCGCCGTGCCCGCCACCGCCGCCAACGCCGATGGGGCGGCCGCCTTCGAGTCGTTCGTCCTGTGTCAGGACGGCCAGGCGATCCTCGCCGAGTACGGCTTCGGGGCGCCCTGACGAACGGTCCCCCCGCGCCGACCGCCGGGTGGACGGCCACTCCGACCACCCGGCGGCGCCGCGGAGAAGTGGCGCGCCCGCCGTTGCTCGCCGTGGTGCTGGCCGCCGTCGCCGTGGCCTTCTTCGCCCTGCCGTTCATCGGGCTGCTGTGGCGCGTGCCGTGGGGATCGGCGTGGTCGGTGCTGACCAACCACGCTGTCGGCCAGGCACTGCGCCTCTCGATCGAGTGCTCGCTGGCGGCGACGGCGCTGTCGGCGCTCTTCGGCGTGCCCCTGGCGTGGGTGCTGGCCACGGTCGCCTTTCCCGGGCGCTCGGCCGTGCGGGCGCTGTGCACGCTGTCGATGGTGCTGCCGCCGGTGGTGGGCGGGCTGGCGCTGTTCGCCGGGTTCGGACGCCGGGGTCTGTTCGGCCAGTACCTCGACCGCTGGTTCGGCTACCGCATCCCGTTCACCACCACGGCGGTCGTGCTCGCCCAGACGTTCGTGGCGATGCCGTTCCTCATCCTCACGGTGGAGGCGGCGCTGCGCCAGAACGACCGCCGCTTCGAGGAGGCCGCACGCTCGCTCGGCGGTTCGCGCTGGTACACGTTCCGGCGGGTGACGCTGCCGACGGTCCGCCCGGCGTTGATCGCCGGCGCCGTGCTCGCCTGGGCCCGTGCACTCGGTGAGTTCGGGGCGACGATCACGTTCGCCGGCAACTACCCCGGGCGCACGCAGACGATGCCGCTGGCGATCTACCTCGCCCGGGAGAGCGACACGTCGGCCGCGCTCGTGCTCAGCCTGGTGCTGATCGTGGTGTCGTTCGCGGTGATCATCGGGCTGCGCGAGCGGTGGCTCACCGCGGGGCGCGACCGCCCGGCCATAGTGATGGGGTGACTCTGCGGGTCGAGTGCGCGGTGCGGCGCGGCACGCTCGACCTGCGCGTGGCGCTCACCGTCGAGCGTGGTGAGTTGGTGGCCGTGCTCGGGCCCAACGGCTCGGGCAAGTCGACGCTGCTGCGCTGCATCGCCGGCCTCCTGCCGATCGATGCCGGCTCGATCGAGGTCGACGGCACCGTGCTCGACGACGCCTCGACCGATCAGTTCGTTCCGCCCGAGCGTCGCCCGATCGGCGTGGTGTTCCAGGACTACCTGCTCTTCGCCCACCTGTCGGCGCTGGAGAACGTGGCGTTCGGGCTGCGCGCCCGGGGCACGGCGAAGCGGGCGGCGCACGAAACGGCCCGCACGTGGCTCGACCGGGTCGGACTCGCCGATCACGCCGAGCACCGGCCCGGGGAGCTGTCCGGGGGGCAGGCGCAGCGGGTCGCCCTCGCCCGGGCGCTCGCCATCGACCCGGCGGTGCTGCTGCTCGACGAACCACTGGCCGCCCTCGACGCCGGCACCCGCGGCACCGTCCGCCGTGATCTGCGCCGCCACCTCGAGTCGTTCGACGGGATGCGCCTGATGGTGACCCACGACCCGCTCGACGCCTACGCCCTCGCCGACCGCGTGGTGGTGCTGGAGCGCGGGGCGATCGTGCAGACCGGCACGCTCGCCGAGGTGACGGCGCGGCCCCGCTCGCGGTACGTCGCCGACCTCGTGGGCCTGAACCTCGTCACCGGCGAGCGGCGCGACCACGAGCTGGTCACCGCCGACGGCGTCATCGTCGTGGCGGCGGACGGACGCGACCCGGCGCCGGACGGCCCGGCCCTGGCCGCCCTGCGTCCCCAGGCCATCACGCTGCACCGCACCCGCCCGGAGGGCAGTGCCCGCAACGTGTGGCGGCTCACGATCGACGACGTCGACCAGCGCCACGACCGCGCCCGCGTCCGCCTCGGCGGCGCGCTGACGCTGGTGGCCGAGGTCACGCCCGCCGCCGTCGCCGACCTCGCCCTGCGCGTCGGCGACGACGTCTGGGCCAGCGTCAAGGCGACCGACGTCGACCTCTACGCCCGGTAAACGCGCCGGTACCACCTCTCCGAGTGTTGGACGACACCCCGTCCGGACGTCCGACACTCCGGTGCGCTCCAACACTCCGATCAGGAGCTGGGACGCGCTAGGCCGTGGGGTCGGTCACCCGGCCTTGGAACAGCACGGCGCCGGTGTCGGTGTCGCGGATGGCGAAGAAGAACGGGTGGTCCACCGTCATGTCGATCGGCGGGTCCTCGCCCGGCGCCGCCCCCGCCGCACCGGCGATGGCGGTGGCCGCGGCGGCCTCGGTGCCGGCCTCGTCGACGGTGATGTCGGCCTGGTGCACGGCGCTCGACACGTGCAGCGGCTCGTCGCTGGTGATCCCGCTGAAGTCGGCGCGATCGGCATCGAAGGGCAGGTCGAGGCCGATGCCGCGGAGCACGTCGGCCAGCTCGACGTTGGTCGACATCGTCCACGTCGGCAGCGACAGCACCACCTCGGCCGTCGCCGTCGGTCCGATGACGGCGTCGAGGTCGCCACCCGCCGCGGCGAGCGCCTGCTCGAACGCGCCGAGGTCGTCGGGCAGCACCACGACCATCGCCAGATGTCCGCTGTACGGCAGCGACACCGCCTGGAAGCCCTTGCCCTCGGCGTAGTCGGCGTACAGCTGGTCGTGCATCATGTCGGCGTCGACCGTGCTGGCATCGGGGCGGGTGAACGGCGCCGGTGCCGTGTTCGCGGGGTCGAACGGCGACACCCATGCGGCGTCCAGGTGCAGGGCGTTGACCAGCACCAGCCGGGTCGTCGCGTCGAGGGCGCCCGGGGCGATGAGGTGGTCGATGTGGCCGCCGGTCTGGTCGGACACCCACTGGTTGACCGTGTCGGTCGCCGCCGCGGGATCGGCCGGGAAGTCGACGCGCTGCACGTCGCTGTCGTACGGTCCGGCGAGCACATCGGTGAACGCCGGCTCGACCGTCATGCCGTCCTGCAGCCACACGGCGTCGGCCATCGAGACCGTGGTGTCGTCGCTGCCGGAGTCACGGACGCTGGCGATCAGCGCGCCCATCGAGTCGTGGATCGTCGCCGGGTCGGTGATGCCGAGCACGTCGTCGATCTGTGTCGCCGTGTCGCCCGCCGCGCCGGCCGACAGCATCGCCAACGCCACGGCGATGCTGGCCGGCGAGAACACCAGGTTGGCGTCGGGTTGAGCGCCGGCGAGGGCGACCTGGAGCGTTCCGCCGAGCTGCGCCACGACGGTGCTCGCCGCGTCGCTGTCGGCAGCCGTCGTCGACGACGTGCCCGGCAGGAGCAACCCACCGGCCAGTCCGAGCGCCGCCAGGGTCGTGGTGATCATGGTCGGTTGGACGTCGGGCGGTCGCCCCGCGGTTCCCCGGCCGCGGTCGTCACGGCCCGCTCGGGAGCGTGCGCAGGGCGTCGAGGTTCTCGTCGAGATGCTCGATGCTGGTGGTGCCCGGGATCGGCAGCACGACGTCGGACCGCCGCAGCAGGGCGTGGAGCGCCCGCTGCACGGGCGTGGCGTTCGGTTCCCCGGCCACGGCGTCCTCGCTCGCCACCGGCGCGACCCGTTCGAACGGGTCGGTGCCGAGCGGGCCCCACGGCACGAAGGCGATCCCGGCCGCGGCGACGACGTCGAGCACGTCGGTGTCGCCCCCGTTGATCGGGTCGAACCGGTTCTGCACCGCGGCGACGGTCGCCACCGAGCGGGCGGCGGCGAGCTGCTCGACGCTCACGTTCGACACGCCGATGTGGCGGATCTTCCCGGCCCGCTGCAGCTCGGCCAGCGCGCCGACGCTCTCGGCGATGTCGACCTGCGGGTCGGGACGGTGCAGGTAGTACAGGCCGATCGTGTCGAGCTTCAGGCGCTGCAGGCTCTCGTCGACGTGGGTGCGCAGCGCCGCCGGACTGCCGTCGAGATGAATACCGGCCGGTGCCGGCGCGTTCTTCTCGATGCCACCCTTCGTGGCGATCAGCAGGTCGGCGGGGTACGGGTGCAGGGCCTCGGCGACGAGCTCCTCGTTCCAGCCCGGCCCGTAGGCGCGGGCGGTGTCGATGTGCTGCACGCCGCGCTCGACGGCGCGGCGCAGCACCCGCTTGCCCTCGTCCCAGTCGGGGTAGCGGCCGAAGTTGCCGGGTTGGCCGGTGAGGCGCATGGCGCCGTACCCGAGGCGGTTGACGGTGGGGCCGTCGGCAAAGGTGTATGTCGGTGTGACCATCAGGGCTCCTCGTGCGGTGGGCGATGTTCGAGGCGCACGACGACGGCCTTCGACGTCGGCGTGCGGCTGTCGTCGGCCACGCTGTCGAGCGGCACGAGGACGTTGGCCTCGGGGAAGTAGGCGGCACAGCTCCCCGGCGCCGTCGGGTAGGCGATCAGCCGGAACGCCGCGGCCCGGCGGTCGCGCCCGTCGTGCCACTCGCCGACGATGTCGACCACCTCGCCGTCGGCGAACCCGAGCGCGGCGAGGTCGGCCGGGTTCACGAACACCACGCGGCGACCCTGCTCGACGCCGCGGTAGCGGTCGTCGAGCCCGTAGATCGTGGTGTTGTACTGGTCGTGCGAGCGCACCGTCTGCAGCAGCAGGCGACCCGGCGGCACGACGACCGGGTCGAAGCGGTTGACCGTGAGCCGCGCCATCCCCGTGTCGGTGGCGAAGACCCGCCCGTCGCGCGGGCCGTTGGGCAGGGCGAACCCGCCCGGTTGGCGCACCCGCCCGTTGTAGTCGTCGCACCCCGGGATGACGGCGGCGATGTGGTCGCGAATGGTGTCGTAGTCGGCGGCCAGGGCGCCCCAGTCGACGGCGTCGTCGCCGAGCGCGGCCGCCGCGATCGCGCACACGATGTCGACCTCGCTGCGCAGCTGCGCCGACGCCGGCGCGGTTGGCCCCGCGGCTGGCGTGGACCATGCCCATCGAGTCCTCGACCGTGACGAACCGCTCGCCCGCCGCCGGCCTCGTCGCGCTCGGTGCGTCCGAGGCACGGCAGGATGATCGCCTCGGCGCCGCATCGCACGTGCGAGCGGTTGAGCTTGGTCGAGACCTGCACCGTGAGCGCGCACCGCTCCATCGCCGCCGCGGTCACGTCGGTGTCCGGCGCCGCGGCCACGAGGTTGCCGCCGAGGCCGACGAACACGTCGACGTCGCCGCGGTGCATCGCGCCGAGCGCGTCGACGGTGTCGAAGCCGGGCTCGCGCGGCGGGGCGAAGCCGAAGCGCGCCTCGAGCGCATCGAGCAACGCCTGCCGGCGGCTTCTCGAAGATGCCCATCGTGCGGTCACCCTGCACGTTGGAGTGGCCGCGCACCGGGCAGGCACCGGCGCCCGGCTTGCCGATGCGCGCCGCGCAGCAGCAGGGTGTTGATGAGCTCCTGGATGGTGGCGACCGCCTGGCGGTGCTGGGTGAGCCCCATCGCCCAGCAGATGATGATCCGCTCGCGGCCGGCGACCCGCCGGTACAGCTCGTCGACCGCGCCGCGATCGAGGCCGGTGGCCGCCAACAGGACGTCGGGATCGAGCGCGGTCGCAGGTGGGCGCTCAGCTCGTCGAACCCGTCGCAGTAGGCATCGACGAACGCCCGGTCGAGGGCGCCGTCGTCGTGCACCAGGCGGCGGTTGAGCAGCTGGAACAGCGCCAGGTCGGCGCCGACCATGATCGGCAGGTGCAGGTCGGCGAGCGCGGTGCCGCGGCCGAGCACGCCGCTGACCCGCTGCGGGTTGCGGAACGCCAGCAGCCCGGCCTCCGGCAGCGGGTTGATCGCGACGATGGACGCGCCGTTGCGCTTGGCCCGCTCCAGCGCCGACAGCATCCGGGGGTGGTTGGTGCCCGGGTTCTGGCCGACGACGAGGATCAGCTCGGCGGCGTGGATGTCGTCGAGCGTCACCGTGCCCTTGCCGATGCCGATCGCCTCGCCCGAGGGCCACGCCGCTCGACTCGTGGCACATGTTCGAGCAGTCCGGGAGGTTGTTGGTGCCGAGCGCCCGCACCATCAGCTGGTACACGAAGGCGGCCTCGTTGCTCGTGCGCCCCGACGTGTAGAACACGGCGCGGTGCGGCGACGCCAGCGTGGCGAGCGCGGCGCCGATGCGGGCGATCGCGGCGTCCCAGTCGATCGGCACGTAGTGCGTCGCGCCCGGCGGACGGTGCATCGGCGTCGTCAGGCGGCCCTGCTGACCGAGCCAGTAGTCGGTCTCGCCGGCGAGCGACGCGATCGAGTGCTCGGCGAAGAACGCCGGCGTGATCCGCCGATCGGTGGCCTCCTCGGCGACGGCCTTGGCCCCGTTCTCGCAGAACTCGACGCGCGACGTGTGGTGCGGTTCGGGCCAGGCGCACCCGGGGCAGTCGAAGCCGTCGGGCTGGTTGAGGCGCAGCAGGGTGCGGGCGCCCTTGCGCCAGCCCATCTGCGCGCCGACCTGGCGGGCGGTCTCGATCACCGCGGGCAGGCCGGCGGCCCAGGTCTTGGGCTCGCCCACCTCGATGTGCACGTCGTCGTGATCGGACGCGGCGGGGGCCGGCTTCACCGTGTTTCCCACCGGGCTCGAAGCTCCTTCGTCGCCTCGCCCGGCATCCAGAACTCCTGACACGCTGCGATCCCTTCACCGTATCGGTGCCGACGTCCGGACGTCGCCGTCGATGTGGCAGCACCCGACCCGCGCCGGTCTCCGTTCGCGACATCGCCGCCCGCCTGAGCGCTGCGCCGTGAATCGGCCGTGAGGACACAGCGAGCTCTCAGCGAATTCACAGACCGGCGTGCGACACTTCTGGTGCATGTCGGGCGAGCATCTCCTGATCGTCGACGACGAGGACAACCTGCGTTCGATGCTGGTCGCCGCCCTGCGCCACCACGGCTTCGAGGTGTCGTCGGCGGCGACCGGCCGCGACGCCCTCGCCGAGGTGGCCGCCGTCGCGCCCGACCTGGTGGTGCTCGACGTGATGCTGCCCGACCTCGACGGGTTCGAGGTGTGCCGCCGCCTGCGCGCCGATGGCAACCACACGCCGGTGCTGTTCCTCACCGCGCGCGACACCACCGAGGACCTCGTGCGCGGCCTCACCCTCGGCGGCGACGACTACATGCAGAAGCCGTTCAGCCTCGAGGAGCTCGTGGCGCGGGCGACGGCGGTGCTGCGGCGCACCGGTGCGACCAAGCAGTCGGGCACCGTGCTGACGTGCGAGGACCTCGTGCTCGACGACGACGCGCACCGCGTCACGCGCGGCACCGAGGAGGTGTCGCTGTCGCCCACCGAGTACAACCTGCTGCGCTTCCTGCTCGTCAACCAGGGCCGCGTGCTCTCCAAGGCCCAGATCCTCGACCACGTGTGGCACTACGACTTCGGCGGCGACGGCGGGGTGGTCGAGACGTACATCGGCTATCTCCGCCGCAAGGTCGACGCCGGCGACCGCAAGCTGATCACCACCGTCCGCGGCATCGGCTACGTCCTGCGCCCGCCGCGATGAGGCCGTCCGGGCTCTCGCTGCGGACGCGCCTGCTCGCCGGCATGGCGGTCGTCGCGGTGGTGCTCGTCGCGGTCGCCCTGCTCGTGACCACGACCACCAGCGGTCACCTGATCGCCCAGGTCGACGACCGGCTCGAAGCGGCCGACCGGACCCGGCCGGGGCGCCCGGTGGCACCGAGCGACGACGGCGGGCCGGGTGACCGCTTCTCGGAGTTCTACGAGTACGTGTACAGCGGCGGGGCGCTCGACTTCCTCACGCCGCCCAACGTGTTGCTGTCGTCGTCGGCGCGGCCCGACCTCGACGCCGACACGGTGAAGGCCGCCGCGCTCGACGCTCCCTTCACGATCGGTGCCGACGACGGCAGTGGGAAGTTCCGCGTGATCGTGCGCGCCGGGACGGGGGACGTGCGCTACGCCGCGGCGCTGTCGCTCGACCAGGTCGACGACACCGTGCGCCAGCTGGTGCTCGTCGAGGTGCTGGCGACGGCCGCCATCCTGGCCGTGCTCGGCGCGGTGACGTGGTGGGTGATCCGCCTCGGGATCCGCCCGATCAAGCAGATGACCGCCACGGCGGTCGCCATCGCCGACGGCGAGGCCGAGCTCGATCAGCGCGTGGCGACCCCCGCACCGGGCACCGAGGCCGGCGAGCTCGGCATCGCCCTCAACCAGATGCTCGAGCGCCTCGAGTCGGCGTTCGACGCGCGCGAGGAGTCCCAGGAGCGGCTGCGCCAGTTCGTGGCCGACGCCTCGCACGAGTTGCGCACGCCGGTCACCACCATCCGCGGGTACGCCGAGCTGTATCGCATCGGCGGTCTGGCCGACGACGGCGAGCTCGACGAGGCGATGCGGCGCACCGAGCAGGAGGCCGTGCGCATGGCCCGCCTCGTCGACGACATGCTGACGATCGCCAAGCTCGGCGCCGGTCGCCCGCTCGACATGCATCCGGTGGAGCTGACCCGGCTGCTCGACGACGCCGCCGCCGACGCCCGCGCCACCGACCGATCCCGTCCGATCGTGGTCGAGCACGACAGCTCGCTGGTGGTGACCGGCGACGAGGACCGCCTGCGCCAGGTGATCGCCAACGTGGTGGGCAACGCGCTCGTGCACACGCCGCCCGGCACGCGGATCGAGCTGCGCGCCCGGCGCGACGGCGCCGACGCCGTGGTCGAGATCGCCGACGACGGCCCCGGCATGCCCCAGGAGGTGGCGGCGCGCATCACCGAGCGCTTCTACCGGGCCGACCCCGGGCGCTCGCGGCACCGCGGCGGCAGCGGCCTCGGGCTGTCGATCGCCGACGCCGCGGTCGCCGCCCACGGCGGCACGATCGACGTCGAGAGCGACCTCGGCCGCGGCACGGTCGTGCGCGTGCGCATCCCGCTGGCGTCGCCCTGACACCGACCGATGGGCGAACAGGACCGTACGGTCCTGTCTCGCCATCGGTTGCGGTCGCGCGGGTCAGCCGGAGATCGGCACCGTGCCCTCGCCGGCGACGCTGACGAAGTCGCTCACCCGCACGCGGACGGTGATCGTCCAGTCGCCGGGTTGGGTGATGTCGGTGATCACCTGATACTCGCCGGGACCAGGCGACAGCAGCACCGGCGGTTCGAGCGGACCGATGTCGAGCGCCTCTTGGGTGAGCTCGACCTCCGGCGGCTCGACGGGGACGATCGGCTGCCCCGACGGGTCGAGCAGGGCGATGTCGAGGCGGTTGGTGCCCTGGGCCGCCGGCGTGATCTCGACGTGCGCCGTGCCGGCGCCGTTGTCGAGGGTCAGGTCGAGCGTGCGCACCACCGGCACCGCGCCGCCCTCGCCGACGGCCGAGGCCACCGGCGCGTTGGGCGACCGCGTCACCAGCACCGCGGTCACGCCGACCACGGCGAGCAGCAGCACCAGCTCGACCGTCACCGTGTAGGCGAGGCGCCGAGACATCGACACGACGAGCCGGAAGCGGTTGTAGGCGGCCAGCCCCACGACCACCGCCACGAGGCCGATCTTGACGAGCAGCGCCAGGCCGTAGCCGGTGTCGGTCAGCTCCGACCACCCCGGCAGGATGATCCACGCCATCCCCACGCCCGCGGCCGCGAGGACGGTCACGATGCCGAGCGCCCACGTGCTGAACCGGCGGACCAGTTGGCCCCGGAGCCTGGCGTCGTCGAGCACCCGGTAGGCCAGCACCAGCGCCACGACGCCGCCCAACCAGCAGGCGCCGGCGACGAGGTGCACGCCGTCGAACGTCACGATCGCCCACCGCGGGTTCTGGGTGCGGGTGTGACCCTCGATGACGAAGCCACCGAGTGCCACCAGCCCAGCCGCACCGCACCACCAGGAGCGGAACCACCGCGGTGAGTGGCTGGCGACGATCGCCACGAGCAGCAGGCCGGCCACGGTGACGGCGGTCGACTCGCCGATCGGGCCGCGCAGGAACGGGACGAGCACGTCGTTGTTGCCGAGGGCGGCGTCGAGCCCGCCGCCGACCCGGGCGATGCGGAACGGCAACGACGCCACCATCGTGGTGGCACCGATGATCGCCGCCCGCACGGCGACCTGGCGGACGCCCCCGGCGTACCGCCGCGTGGCCGCGTCGGGCTCGGCGCCGCGCCCGACGCGGTCGAAGATCACGACCACGAACCACCACAGTCCGAACGCCGTCAAGGCGCCCGCATACCCGAACGCGGTGAGCACCACGGCACCGGCGCGGATGCCCCATGCCACGTCGCCGCCCTCGTCGAGGGCGGCACCGGTGAGGCCGTTCGACGACGGCGCGCCGACGCTGAACACCGACGCCCCGCCCACCGGGTGCGAGTCGGCCGACACGATGCGCCAGGTGACGGTGTAGGTGCCGTTCGGCAGGCCGCGGTCGAGCGGGATCGTCACGACCCCGTCGCGCACCGTCGCCTCGGCCGACACCACCTCGGCGTCGTCGTCGAGCACGCGCGCCGACCCGCCGGTGAGCGACACCGATTCACTGAACGTGATCACCACGGCGTCGGGTGCGGTGTCGACGATCTCGCCGTTGGCCGGCGTGATCGAGAGCAGCTCGGCGTGCGCCGGCATCGGCCGGGCGAGGGCCCGGCCGGGAGCCAGCAACGCGGCGAGCGCGACGAGCAGCAGCGCCACCACGACGCCGGCGCGGGTGGCGCCGGCGCGGTGGGCTCGACCGTCAGTCGTGGTGATCGTCCGTGGCGTCGGGCCCGGGGGCGACGACTGCGACGCTCGGCGCCGGGTGCTCGAGGTCGTCCTCGCTCTGGCCGGCCGAGGGGACGTCGATCCACGGCGTCTCACCCTGTTCGCACGTCTGGATCGTCGGGAAGTACAACGTCGTGCCGGCCGCGTCGGCGGGGATCGTCATCGCCAGGTCGAACACGTCGCGGTAGCCGTCGGGCAGGGGCGTGATCGCCGTGTAGTCGACCTCGGTCACCCGCTCGGTGATCTGCTCGCCGTCCTCGTCGGTGACCGGCGTCGCGAGCGCCTCGGTGATCTTGTTCACGTTCCAGTTGGCGTTGCGCGTGGGCGTGACGTCGGTGATGCCCTCGGGGATCGAGATGCGCAGCTCGGTGGTGGCCGAGCCGGCGCAACCGTGCGGCACCTGCAGGGTGACCACGGCCTGCGAACCGGCGGTGACCTCGGGCTGCTCGATCTCGATGTGGGCCGAGGCGGACTGCGCGGCGAACAGCGCGACCAGCGCGCCGGCGCCGAGCGCGACGGGGATGCGGCGGGGGGATCTCATGACGCCGAACGGTATCCGGGTCAGGTGTTGGCGAGCTCGTCGCGGAGCTGGCGCTTGAGGAACTTGCCGTTGGCATTGCGCGGCAGGGGCTGATCGCGGAACCAGACGCGAGCGGGGATCTTGTAGGCGGCGATCATCGTCGCCAGGTGCTGGCGCAGCGCCTCCTCGTCGAGCGCCGATCCCGGCCGTCGCACGATCGCCGCCGCCACCACCTCGCCGAGGCGCTCGTCGGGCAGCCCGAACACCGCTGCCTCGGCCACCCCGTCGTGGGTGTAGATGGCCGCCTCGACCTCCGAGCAATAGACGTTCTCGCCGCCGCGCAGCACCATGTCCTTGGCCCGGTCGACGATGAAGACGAAGCCGTCGTCGTCGATGCGGGCGATGTCGCCGGTGTGGAACCAGCCGTCCTCGATCGCCTCCGCCGTCGCCTCGGGTCGGTTGAGGTAGCCCTTCACCACGACCGGGCCCCGCACGCACAGCTCGCCGACCACGTCGGGGCCGGGTTCCAGCACGTCGCCCTCGGGACCGACGAGGCGAGCGTCGAGGGTGGGCACGACCGGTCCACACGACAGCGGCTTGGCGAGGTAGAACCGGGAGGCGTTGGCGGTGATGATGCCGCTGGTCTCGGTGAGGCCGTAGCCGGTGGACGGCCCACCGCGGCCCAGCGCCTTCTCGATCTTGTCGACGAGGTCCGGCTGCACCGGGGCGCCGCCACCGGCGAGACCGCGCAAGCGTCGACGTGTCACGGGTGGCGAAGTCGGGATGAGCGAGCAGCTCGCGGCCCATCGTCGGCACCCCGGAGAAGTTGGTGACGCCCTCACGCTCGATCAGCTCGAGCGCCCGCCCGGCGTCCCAGCGACGCATCAGCACGATGCGACCACCGGCGAGCGTGCACGGGTGCAGGATGCAGTTGCACGCCGTGACGTGGAACAGCGGCGTCGGGGCCATGAACACGTGCTGGGCCGGCGGGGCGGTCGGCGCCGACGGCGCCGGCAGGTCGCCAGCGGCGATCGCGTTGGCCTCGGCCTTCGCCGTGGCCAACGTCCAGAACACCAGGTCGAGCACGTTGTGGACCGAGCCGCGGTGGGTGATCTGCGCACCCTTGGGAAAGCCGGTGGTGCCCGACGTGTAGAAGATCGTGGCGTCGTCGTCGGGATCGATGTCGGCCGCCGGCAGCGTCGCCGGCGCGTCGGCCGGCCGCACGACGTCGTCCCAGCGCACGGCGTCGGCGGGGAGGTCACGGTCGGTGCGCACCGCCACGAGCGGCAGCGGCGCCACGGCGCGCAGGGCGTCGAGCACCGGCAGCACCCGCTCGACGCGCTCGTCGTCGGCGATCAGCACCTTCGGGCGGGAGTCGGCGAGGGCGTACTCCATCTCGGGCGGCGTCCACCAGGCGTTCATCCCGACGACCGCCGCACCGAGGGCGATGGTCGCCCAGTAGCCGATCACCCACTCCGGGTAGTTGCGCATCGCCAAGGCGACGCGGTCGCCGCGTCGCACGCCGTAGGTGTCGGCGAGGGCACCGGCGAGCGAGCGCACGGACGCGGCGACGTCGGCGTAGGTGAGGCGCTCGTCCTCGTACACGACGTAGGGCTTGTCGCCGTGGAGCGTCGCCAGCTCCCACACGGCGCGCATCGACGGCGGGGCGCTGTCGAACACCCGCATCGGCGCGCCGCGCACCTCGATCGTGCTCATCGCGAACCCGGCGCCGGGCGCCGTCAGCTCGTCCCATGCCGCCCGCAGGTGTTCGATCACGTGTCCAGCTTGGCGTAGTCGCAGGTGCGCCAGCGCTGCGGGGTGAGGCGCACGAGCACCTCGTCGAGCTCCAACACCGTCCCGACGTAGGCGTTGCCGGCCACCTCGCCGAGATAGCGCACGGCGATGTCGACGCGGTCGTCGTTCGTGATCTCGCTGAACTCGACCGTGGCCTCGACCGTGACGTAGGCGTACGGCACCTGCTCGCGCTGCACGGTCATCGTCGCCCGCCCGGCGGCAGCGAGCGCATCGGCCTTCTGGCTGTCGCGCCCCGTGCTCACCTCGATCACCCCGTCGTTCACGCGGTACCACACCGGCGTCGCCAGCGGCGGACCGTCGCCGCGCTCGACGGCCAGCACCCCGACGCGCGCGTCGGCGAGGAACGCCTCCCGTTCGGACACCGTCATCGACACGTTGCTCATCCGTCCAGCCTGGCAGGCGCGCCTACCCTTGGCCGATGCGTACCCGATCGATCGTCACCGTGGCCGCTGGTGCCCTCCTCGCCGCGTCGCTGACCGGCGCCGCCGCCGCCCGCAGCCGCCCGGCCTCGAGCGGCGCCGACGGGGCCGAACACACGATCACCTACCGCTCGATCGTCGACCTCTCGCACGTCATCGACACCGACATCCCGCTGTGGCCGGGCGACCCGGCGGTGGAGCTGACGCCGGTCGCGAACTTCGCCGACGACGGCTACTACCTCCGGTCGTTCACGATCGGCGAGCACTCGGGCACGCACATGAACGCCCCGAACAGCTTCCACGAGGGCGGCGCGAGCATCGACCAGTACCCGGCGCAGTCGCTCGTCGCGCCGGTCGTCGTCATCGATGCCCGTGAGCAGGCGGCGGCCGACGCCGACTACGCGCTGACCCGTGACGACGTGGAGGCGTGGGAGCGCACCAACGGTCGCGTGCCGGAAGGCTCGGTGGTGGTGATGTTCACCGGCTGGCAGGACCGCTGGGGCGACCCGACGGCGTTCTTCGGCGAGGACGCCGACGGCGGCCTGCACTTCCCCGGCTTCGACGGCGACACCACCAGGTGGCTGCTCGACGAGCGCAACATCGCCGGGGTCGGCATCGACACCCACGGCGTCGACCCCGGCCAGGACACCGAGTTCCGCACCAACACCGCCGTGCTCGCCGGCGACGGCATCGCCCTCGAGAACCTCACCAACCTCGACCAGCTCCCGCCCACCGGAGCGACGATCGCCATCGGCATCCTCCGCCTCGCCGGCGGCTCCGGCAGCCCGGTCGGCGTCCTCGCCTTCGTCCCCTGAGCGGGCGCCGGCTACCGGGCCCGGCCCCGCACCCCGACTCGGAACTGTGAGCGAGGCGTACGGTTTTCCGCCCGCTGGGCTCACACTTCGGTCGCGCATCGCCGGCGCATAGCCGGTGGTCAGAACTCTCGACCGGGCGCCGGACGGCGTCATTAACATCGTGGGCCATGGGCCGGATCTACGACCACATCGACGAGCGACTGGCCGAGTGGGTGTCCGCCCAGCACGTCTTCTTCGTGGCCTCGGCGCCGAACGAGGGCGGGCACGTCAACCTCAGCCCGAAGGGCCTCGACACGCTGCGC
Source organism: Ilumatobacteraceae bacterium (assembly GCA_963816635.1). Taxonomy (GTDB): domain Bacteria; phylum Actinomycetota; class Acidimicrobiia; order Acidimicrobiales; family Ilumatobacteraceae; genus Desertimonas. The sequence continues at coordinate 203,237 of CAWFLK010000008.1, forward strand.
ATCCTCGACGACCATCGCGTGGCCTACCTCGACCTCACCGGCTCCGGCGCCGAGACGATCGCCCACGTGCGCGAGAACGGCCGGCTCACGATGATGTTCTGCGCCTTCGACGGTCCACCGCGGATCGTGCGCCTGCACGGGCGCGGGTCGGTCGTCGGCCTCCACGACGCCGACTACGCCGAAGTGGCCGCCGGGTTCCCGGACCGTCGCGGGGCACGCGCGGTCATCGTGCTCGACGTCGAGCGCATCGCCGATAGCTGCGGGTTCGGCGTTCCACTGATGGACTACGTCGCCGACCGCGACAGCTACGACCGCTACACCGACCACAAGACCGACGAGGAGATCGAGGAGTATCGGGTCACGCGCAACGCCGCGAGCATCGACGGGCTGCCGGCCTGGGACCCGTTGACGGTCTGACCCGTGTCCGTCCCGGCCCGCCTGTCGATCGTCACCCTCGGTGTGGCCGATCTCGCGCGGGCGCGCGCCTTCTACGCCGCGCTCGGCTGGCGGGCGACGCCGGCGTCGAACGACGAGATCGTGTGGTTCGCCACGGCCGACTCGATGATCGGGCTCTACCCGCGTGACGAGCTCGCCGCCGATGCCGGCCTGACCGCCGGGACGCCGGGCGAGTTCGGCGGCGTGATGCTCGGCCTCAACGTCGAGTCCGAGGAGCTCGTCGACCGCGTGCTCGACGAGGCGGTCGCCGCCGGCGCGACCCTGCTCAGCGAACCGGTGCGCGCCGAGTGGGGCGGCTACCGCGGCTACTTCGCCGACCCCGACGGCCACCCGTGGGAGGTGCTGTACCACCCGTACCTCGCCTTCGCCGAGGACGGGTCGCTGCGCACCGACTGACCCGACGACCACCTCAGCCCGTCTGTGTCAGGAAACACGACGCCAGACGTCGATCTTCCTGACACAAGCGGCCGGTGCCTCACTGGGTGTGCTCGGCGAGCCAGCCGCCGAGCGCTCGCGCCGACGCGTCCACCCGCGCCGGCCAGTCGGTCGCCGAATCGTCGGCGTCGTCGGACACGTGCTTGACGAGTCGCACCGCCACCCCGAGACGTCGGCACGCATACACGACGCCGTAGCCCTCCATGTCGACGACGTGGGCGATCGACGCCAGCCGCGCCCGCATCGCGACGTCGGTCACGAACACGTCGCCCGACGCCAGCACGCTGCCGTCGCCGCCGTCGACCGCCAACACGTCGACCGGGTCGTAGCCGAGGGCGCGGATGGCGTCGCCGTTGATGTCGTGGTTGATCACCGTGCTCGGCAGCACCAGCCCACGCAGCCCGGCGCGGAGGGCACCGACCGTGCCGATGTTGACGACGGTGACGTCGTCGCCGACGCGCCGGAGCAACGCGTCGGTGGTGAGCGCGGCGGCCGCCGTCTTGCCGATCCCGGTGACGACCACCTCGAGCCCGGCCGGCACGTACGCCGCCTCGGCCTCGGTGGCGCTGACGACGAGCGTCGTCATCTACTCGGCAGCGGTGGTCACGTCAGGCGGCCGGTCTCGTGGTCGGTGAAGACCTCGGCGTAGGTGCCGCCGGTCACGTGCGGGAAGTCGTCGAGCACGGCTTCGTCGATGTCGATCCCCAGCCCCGGCCCGGTCGGCACGCGCGCTGCGCCACCCTCGATCCGCGTCAGGGCGAGCTCGGGCGCGAGCTGGTCGACGAGCGGCTGGTGCGGGTCGATGTCCCACTCGATCATCGGCACGTTGGCCGCCGCCGCCCACTGCAGGTTGGCGGCGAGGCCGACCGCCGTCGGGCCACCGACGTGGGGGATCACCTCCAGCCCGTGCTGGCGGGCGATGGCGGCGATCTCCATGCACGCCAGGATCCCGCCGCACAGCGAGGCGTCCGGCTGGAACACGTGGATCGCACCGCGCTCGGCGAGCATGCGGTACTGCGCCGGCGAGTAGATCCGCTCCCCGCCGGCGACGCGCACCGGCAACGAGCGGGCGGCGAGGCGGGCCAGGCCGTCGACGTCGTACTGCGGGCAGGGCTCCTCGAAGAAGTACACGCCGTGCGGTTTGAGCCGTTCGGTCAGGGCGATCGCCTCTTCGGCGGAGTAGCCCCAATAGGCATCGGCCATGATCCGCGCTCCCGGTCCGACGTACTCCTTCACCACCCGCACCAGCTCGACGTCGGCGTCGGGGTGCTTGCCGAGGCGCACCTTGACGTTGCGGAACCCGACCGCCAGCGCCTGGTCGAAGTAGTGGGCGTGCCACTCGGGTGACTCGTCGAACATCGTCGTGCCGGTGCCGTACAGCGGGATCGTGTCGACGCCGCCGCCCAACAGCTCGGCGATCGAGGCGCCGTGGGCTCGTCCGAGCAGGTCCCACAGCGCGATCTCGACCGCCCCGATGACCTGGCTGGACAGGCCCTCCCAGCCCAGGTAGCCGTCGAGCAGCACGTGCATCTGGGCGAGCCGGGCCCGGATGGCGAAGGCGTCGGCCCCCTCCAGGTTGGGTGCGATCACGTCGCGCACGACGGTCTCGACGACGGTCGGGTAGCTGTGCCCCCAGTTCGACGACGCCTCGCCCCAGCCGACGAGGCCGCCGTCGGTCTCGACGCGCACGACCACGAAGCCGCGCTGCATCGGCGGGTCCGACTTGTGGTAGCTGAGGCAACGGGCGGTGATCGAGGTGATCCGTTGAGCCGGACAGTCATGCTCGTGGTCCTTTCCGTCGTACCGAACAGGATGGCCGAGAGCTCGTCGCAGCGACGGTGGAACTCCGGCGTGCGCAGCAGGTCGGGCGTGCGCGGGCGCGGGAACTCGATCGGGCAGACCTGCTCGATCCGCCCCGGGCGCGGCGTCATCACGATCACGTCGTCGGCGAGGAACACCGCCTCGCTGATCGAGTGGGTGACGAGCAGGGTGGTGGTGACCCGCTCGGTCCAGATCCGCTGCAGCTCGATGTTGAGGCGTTGGCGGGTCATCTCGTCGAGCGCACCGAAGGGCTCGTCGAGCAGCAGCAACCTCGGTTCGGCGACCAGGGCGCGGGCGATCGCCACGCGCTGGCGCATCCCGCCCGACAGCTGCGACGGCCGGGCCCGCTCGAAGCCCTCCAGGCCGACGAGGGCGATGAGGTCGGCGACGGCGGTCGGCGCGACGGCGGCGCCGGTCGCCTCCAGGGCGAGGTGGATGTTCGACTCCACCGAGCGCCACGGCAGCAGCGCCGGGTCCTGGAAGGCCACGCCGAGGTGATGGGCGCGGCGGGCGACGTCGGGCGCTTCGCCGTGCACCAGCGCCTCCCCCGACGTCGGCGCGTCGAGGCCGGCGAGGATGCGCAGGATCGTCGACTTGCCGCACCCCGAGGGGCCGAGCAGCGCGGTGAACGACCCGGCGGCGGTGTCGAACGTGACGTCGTCGAGGGCGTGCACGGTCGAGCGGCCGACGGCGAACGACTTCGTCAGGCCGCTGACGGCGATGCCCGATTGCCCCGTCATCCCACCGCGGCCCGGTCGTGCCGGCGGGTGATGACGAGCAGCAGGCGGACGTCGGCATCGCCCTCCACCTGCCAACGGTGACGCACGTCTCCGGGATGCACGAGGCAGTCGCCGGACATCAGCAGCCGGCTCGGCCGACCGGCGAAGTCGACCCGCAGGCGCCCTTCGAGCAGGAACAGGATCTTGTCGCCGGGGTGCTGGAACCACACGTCGAGGTCGTCGCTCGGGCGGGCGCGGTACTCGTAGATCTCGAGGTCGCGGGCCCGGTCGGCGAGCACGACGCGGCCCACCGCCGAGGCCGGACGGTCGCTCGACGCCACCAGGTCGCCGGTCCCGGCCGGCACGTAGTGCATGTCGTCGGCGCCGGCTTCGGGGAGCAGCGCCGCCGGGCTCACGCCGAGGGCGTCGGCCATCCGGTAGAGCGTGGCGACCGACGGTGTCGCCTGCCCGCGCTCCACTTGGCTCACGAAGGCCTGGCTCACGCGGCTGCGTGCGGCCAGCCCGCGCGTGGTGAGACCGCTTGCCGTGCGCGCCGCGTGGAGCGAGCGCCCGATGGCGATCGACACCGGGTCGCCGGTCACGTCCGCTCGTCCCCCGGCGCCCGGGCGGGCTCGACGCCGCGACAAGCAGGACTGGTCACGCCGGTGTCCAGGAGCGGTTCGATCGCCCGATCATCGCAGCCCGTTCCGAAGCATGCGCACGAAGCGACAATGTACAGTTGTCAGATGGTCGCCCCGCTCGACCGCGACCGCCTCGACAACGTCCACCCCGCGCTGCGCGCCTGCTGGCACCCGGTGTGCGCGAGCAGTGCCGTCGCCGACGACACGGTCGTGGCGGTCCGCCTGCTCGGCGAGGAGTGGGCGATCGCTCGCATCGGCGGCCGGCTGGCGGCGTTCGTCGACCGCTGCCCGCACCGCATGGCCCCGTTGAGCGCCGGGACGGTGTGCGACGGAGCGCTGCGGTGCGCCTACCACGGGTACCGCTTCGCCGCCGACGGCCGGTGCGTCGCGGTGCCGTCGCTCGGCGACGGCGCCCACCTGCCGCCGCGCGCCGGATTGACCAGCGCCAGCGCCGTCACCGAGCGCTACGGGCTGGTGTGGGTCGCGATCGACCCGCCGGTCACCGGTCTGATCGACGTGCCCGAGTGGGACGATCCGGCGTTCACCGTCGTGGCCCTGCCCCCGCTCGAGTGGAACGCCGGCGCCGCCCAGATGACCGACAACTTCCTCGACCTCGCCCACTTCCCGTACCTGCACGCGGCCACGTTCGGAGACGCCGGGGCCACGACGGTCGGAGCGTACGAGGTGGTGCGCGACGGCTTCGGCTGCGTGGTCGAGTATCGCCACGTGACCCGTCACATCGGCGCCGCCGGCAGCGGCGACGACCCCGTCACCGACGAGCGCGCCGACACCTACGTGTACGCCGCCCCGTTCTCGGTGCGCCTGCGCATCGAGTACCGCGCCGAGGACGTGGTGCTGACGATCCTGTTCTTCCACCAGCCGGTCGACGCCACCACGACCCGGCTGTACTGCTTCGACCTCCGCAACGACATCGCCGACGGCCGCACGAGCGCCGACGACGCGCGCAGCTTCCAACTCGCCGTCGCCGCCGAGGACCGGGCGCTCGTCGAGCGTCTCGTCGACAAGTCGATCCCGCTCGACCTGCAGCGCGAGGTGCACACCCGGGCCGATCGGGTGACGGTCGAGATGCGCCGCATCCTCGGCGACCTGGTCGCCGCGGTGGCCGCCCGACCGGAGGCCTCGTGACGACGGCCGGGGCGAGCCGGCGCGACACGGGTGGGGTGATGCTCACCCTGCTCGGTTCGTTGCTGCTGCTCGCCGTGTGGACCGTCGGAGGGCGCGCCGGATGGGCCCGGGGCATGGTGGTGACCCCGCTCGAGGCGATCGGACCGCTGCGCGACGATCGCTCCCGCGAGGTCTACCTGCGCGCACTGAGGGCCACGGCCGGCGCGGCCGCGCGAGGGCTGCTCGTCGGCGGCGTGATCGGCGTCGCCGCCGCGATGGTCGCCTCGGTCATCCCGGCCACCCGTCGGGTCGTCACGCGGCTCGCCGCGCTCAGCAACGCCACCCCGTGGGTCGTGGTCGGACCGATCCTGCTGATCGTGCTCGGCCGCAGCCGGGGACCGGTCGGGCTGGCCGCCATCGCCGCGCTGTTCCCGATGTTCGTGTCGACCTACATCGGGCTGGTGAGCACCCCGCCCGGCGGGCTCGACGTGGTGCGCGCCCACGGCGCGTCGCGTTCGGTGGAGCTCCGCGCCGTGCGCATCCCGGCGGCGGTGCCGGCGACGATCGACGGGCTGCGCCTGGCCGGCCCGGCCGCGCTCGCCGGGGCGATCTTCGGCGAGTGGTACGGCGCCCCGCGCGGCATCGGGGTGCTCCTCGTGTCGGCCATGCAGAACGCCCGGGCCGACCGGCTGTGGGCGGCGTCGCTGCTGGCCGTCGCCCTGGCCGGTGCGCTGTACGGGGTGCTCGGCCTGCTCGCCGGGCGCGTCGATCGTCACTTCGGCACGGCCGCTACCGCCACCGCCATACCGCGCCGCCCGTTCTCGGCCCGACGACTGGTGGTCGATGCCGCCGGCTCGTTCGTGTTCACCATCGTCCTGGTGGCGATCTGGTGGGGCTGGATCGAGGTGCGCAACGTGTCGCCGCTGGTGCTCCCCCGCCCGTCGCGTGTCGCCAACGACATCGTCGAGCACGCCGGCAGCTACGCGGTGTCGGCGGCCCACACGCTGGCCACCGCCGGCATCGCGCTGGTGATCGGCTCCGTCGTCGGCGTGCTCGCCGCGGTGCTGTCCGCCATGTCGCGGGTCATCTCCGGCCTGTCGACGCCGGTGGTCGTCGGACTGGCGGCCACCCCGCTGGTGGCGGTGTTCCCGCTGCTCGCCCGGGTCTTCGGCTACGGACCGGCGACGGTGCGCGCCCTCGCCGCGGTGATGGTGTTCTTCCCGGTGTTCGTGCACACGCGCAGCGGGCTGCTCTCCACGCCCCCCGGCGCGCGCGACGTCGTCGACTCCTTCGGCGCCGGCCGCTGGAACGCCTTCGCCCGTGTGGTGTTCCCGGCCGCCGTGCCGCGCATGGCGACCGGCTTGCGCCTCGCCGTGGCGTCGAGCGTCGTCGCCGCCGTGGTCGGCGAGAGCCTCATCGGACGCCAGGGGCTCGGCGTCGACTTCACCTACGCCTACAACCTCAACCATCCGGCGAGCGCCTTCGGCGCCGCCGTCGTCATCGTCGTGGTGTCGCTCGTCGTCTTCGCCCTGGCCACGGCCGGCGAAGCCTGTCGTGCACGCCCGCTGGAACTGACCATCTGCGATCCGACCCGTCCACCCGAACCAGCCACATCCACCGAACGGAGACCCATCCATGCATCAGCCCACCCGACGCACGTTCCTGCGCCAGTCGTCGCTCGCCCTCGGCGGCGCCGCCCTGTTGGCCCACCCGCGGGTGCGCCGCGTCCTCGGCAGCTCGGCGCCGGCCGAGAGCACCCACGTGCGCACCGCGTTCAGCTGGATCCCGGCGGCGGAGTGGGGCTCGTGGTACCTCGCCGAGGCGAACGGCGACTTCAGCGCCAACGGCATCGACTCCGAGCTGTTGCACGGCGGCCCCAACACGCCGGCGGTGAGCCAGATCATGGCCGGCGGCGGGGCCGAGATCGGCCTCGCCGCCGACGAGCTCGAGCTGATCAACTCCAATGCCGAGGGCTCGGACTACGTGATCATGGCCGCGTCGTACCAGCGCTCGCCGTTCGGCTACTGCTGGCTCACCGAGACGCCGATCTCGGAGCCGGCCGACCTCGTCGGCAAGCGCATCGGCGGCGTCCAGGGCGACCAGATCCGCATCGACGCGGTGTTCAAGATCAACGGGCTCGACGTGGACTACGAGTTCGTGCCGATGAGCTTCGACCCGCAGCCCCTCGTCGACGGCGAGATGGACCTGATGACCTGCTACGTCACGAACCAGCCGATCTCGCTGCGCATGCAGGGCCACGACGTCACCGCGGTCACGTTCAGCGACTTCGGGCTCACCACCTACGGCGACGTGATCTTCGCGTCGAAGAAGTGGCTCGACGACAACCGCGACGTCGCCGTGCGCTACTTCCGCGGCCTGATCGCCGGCGCCGACGCCCTCGTGGCCGACCCCGACTCGATGATCCCGATCATGATGGAGAACTACGGCGCCGACGCCGAGCTCGACGAGGAGTTCGAGACCCAGGCCAACGTGGAGTTCATCAAGCTGATGCAGAACGACTTCACCGACGCCAACGGGCTGCTGGCGATCGACCTCGACTTCGTGCGCGACTCGGTGTTCCCGGCGTACGTGGCGGGGGGCACCGCCGTGCCCGACATCGACGTGCTCTACGACGTCACGATCGCCCAGGACGCGCGGGCGTAGGGGCGGCGATGGCCCTCCCCGATCGGGTGGCCGAGCGCGGTCGCGCGCACCCCGCTCGTCTTCGGCACGGCTCCGCTCGCCACCGGCTTCTGGGGCAACGACGAGGCGACCGCCGTCGCCGCCGCCGTCGAGGGCATCGACCGCGGCATCGCCTGGTTCGACACGGCGCCGCTCTACGGCGCCGGGGAGAGCGAGCGCCGCCTCGGCGCGGCGCTCGCGGCCCGGGCGGGCGCCGACGTCGTGGTGTCGACGAAGGTCGGCCGCCCGGTGGTGATCGGCGACGGCGGCGCCGAGGCCGGCTTCGACTACAGCGCGTCGGGCACCCGGCGGTCGCTGGAGGACAGCCTCACCCGGCTCGGACGCGACCACGTCGACATCGCGCACGTGCACGATCCCGACGACCACCTCGATGTCGCCCTCGACGAGTGCTTCCCCGCCCTCGCCGACCTGCGCGCCGAGGGGATGATCGGGGCGGTGTCGGTCGGCACGATGGTGTGCGCGACGGCCCTGCGGGTGCTCGCCGAAGCCGGGCCCGACCTGGTGATGATCGCCAACCGGCTGACGCTCCTCGACCGCAGCGCGCTCGACGAGCTGGCTCCGGCGTGCGCCGCGGCGGGCGTGCCGCTCGTGGCGGCCGCGCCGTTCAACAGCGGGTTGCTCGCCCGCACGGTGCCGGGCTCGTGGTTCGACTACGCCCCCGCCGATGCGGCGCTGCTGCGCCGGGCCCAGGCGATGCACGCACGGTGCGACGACGCCGGCGTGTCGTTGCGCGCCGCCGCGCTGCAGTACCCGCTCCGCCACGACCCGGTCGTGGCGGTGGTGGCCGGGATGGCGTCGGCGGCCGAGGTCGCCGAGAACGTCGAGCTGGTCGCCGCGCCCATCCCCGCCGACCTGTGGACCGCCCTCGAGGCGATCTGACGACCGACCGCGTGCCAACCGGAGGGCACCAGCCGGACCGTACGGACCAGCTGGTGCCCTCCGGTTGGCGGGAGCTAGGACTTCTTGTCGCCGGGCATCACGTCGGTCTCGGACTTGTGCCACACCGGTGAGTCCCCGGCCGTCTCGACGTTGAAGCCGTAGTCGTACACCAGGGTGCCGCCGAAGGTCGCACCGATCGCGACGAGGCCGGCGACCAGCAACGACAGCACGAGGATGCCGACGGGCGTCGACAGTTCATCGCCGTACACGGAGAGGCGCCAGATCACGGTGATGAGGGCCAGCACGGTGGCGGTGATCATGATCGTCGCGTGGGTGTTGATCGTGCGCCGCGCCTGCGTGCCCGCCTCGGACGACTCCTTGGCGTCCCACAGACCGGTCAAGGCCGTGAGCCACTGACGCGATCAGCCCGCCGACCATGACGAACGTGGCCGCGTGCCACAGCTCCTTGGCCCAGGCGTGGTCGTCGCCGCCGATCGCCGACAACAGGTCGAGGGCGGCCACGATCACGTAGGCGCCGATCGGGATGTCGGTGAGCGGCGGGTGCAACGGCTTGCCCGACCAGCCGCGCAACCCCTTGAACGTCCGCCCCTTCAGCGTGAGCGTCGGCCTGACCGAGAACTTCCGCACGGCACCTCCCCTGCTCGGACCGTTGGCGGCGACGTTAGCCCGACGGTCCGTCCCGGCCCGGGATCTGGGCCGGTCCGAGGCGCGCCCTTGACGGCGCTGCCGGTGACGTGATTTGCTTTCGGAAACGTTCTCGACATCGTTTGCAACGGCAAACGCGGGACGTGGGGGGAACGCGCTCGGTGAACAGCACGACCAGTGGCACACGCATCACGATCGGTGACGTCGCCGCGCGGGCCGGCGTGTCGATCGCCACGGTGTCACGGGTGGTCAACGAGCGCTACGGCGTCGCCGCCGAGACCAGCGTGCGCGTCCGCGAGGTGATCGACGAGCTCGGCTACGAGTCGAGCCTCATCGCCCGCAGCCTGCGCAGCCACCGCACCAACGTCATCGGCATCCTCGTGCCCGACATCGAGCCGTTCAGCGCCGAACTGCTGAAGGGCGCCGCCCGGGCGCTGCACGACCTCGCCTTCGAGCTCGTCGTCTACTCCGGCGGCATGCCCGGCCGCGAGGGCTGGGAGCGTCGCTACCTGTCGCGGCTCGGCGGCACGCTCACCGACGGGATCATCCTCGTCACGCCCACCGTCGTCGAGGTGCGCGTCGATCACCCGGTGGTCGCCGTCGACCCCCACGTGGGCGGCTCGACGCTGCCGACCGTCGACGCCCAGAACTTCGAGGGTGCACGCGAGGCGACGCGGCACCTCCTCGAGCTCGGCCATCGGCGCATCGGGTTCCTCGCCGGGCGGCGCGACCTCGAGTCGGCGCGTCGCCGCGAGGCCGGGTACCGCGCCGCCCTCGACGAGGCCGGCATCGCCTTCGACCCGGCGCTCATCGCGGTCGGCGCCTTCACCGAGGAGACCGCCGCCGCGCCGGCGCGCACCCTGCTCGCGCTCACCCCACGGCCGACGGCGATCTTCGCCGCCAACGACCAGTCGGCCATCCAGGTCCTGCGCAGCGCCACCGAGGTCGGCTTGCGGGTGCCCGACGACCTGTCGGTGGTCGGCTTCGACAACATCCCCGAGTCGGCGCTCACCGATCCGCCGCTCACCACCGTCGACCAGTCGATCCAGGCCCTCGGCGAGGAGGCCGTGCGCCTGCTCGCCGACCTCATCGACCACCCCGAGCGCCACGGCGAGTCGCCGGCGCACATCACCTTGCCCACCACGCTCGTCGTGCGTCGCTCGTCGGCGGCGCCGGCGTCGCCCTGATCCATCCACCCATCCACCACCAACACCAACAGCAACACCCAGAGGGGGATCTGATGACCCACACCCACACCAAGCGACGCCGCGTCGGCCTGTTGGCCGCCGCCGGCCTCGGGCTGGCGCTGGCCGTCGGGGGCGCCAGCACCGCCACCCACGCCACGTCGTCGGGAGGCGAGCCGGTGACGATCGACTGGTGGCACATCCAGAACAACGACCCGGGCAAGACCGACTGGCAGACCATGGCCGACGCCTACATGGCCGAGCACCCGAACGTGACGATCAACATCACGGTGATGGAGAACGAGGCGTTCAAGGCCGCGCTGCAGACCAACATCCAGGCCGGCGACGTGCCCGACCTGTTCCAGTCGTGGGGCGGCGGCGTGCTGCGCGACCAGGTCGACGCCGGCGTCGTGCAGGACATCACCGACGCGTCGTCGGGCTTCATCGGCGACCTCAGCCCCGGCGCCGCCGGGCTGTTCAACGTCGACGGCGTGCAGTACGGCGTGCCGTACAACACCAGCATGGTCGGCTTCTGGTACAACAAGGACCTCTTCGCCCAGGCCGGCATCGACGCGCCCGCCGACGACGTGGGACGAGCTGCTCGCGGACGTCCAGACGCTGAAGGACGCCGGGATCACGCCGATCGCCGTCGGCGCCGGCGACAAGTGGCCGGCCCACTTCTGGTACTCGTACCTGATGGTCCGCCTCGGCGGCGCCGACGCGATGAACCAGATCGCCGCCGACAACAACTTCAGCGTGCCCGCCGTCATCGAGGCCGGCGAGAAGGTCGACCGAGCTCGTCGCCCTCGAGCCCGTTCCAGGACGGCTTCCTCGGCGCCGGTTGGGATGCCCCCGACGGTGAGTCGGGCACGATGGCCAGCCAGGGCGCGGCGATGGACCTGATGGGCCAGTGGGCGCTCGGCGCGTTCAGGAACCAGGCCGGGCGTCGCGCCCGACGCCGACCTGCCGTTCGAACATCGGTTGGTTCCCGTTCCCCGAGGTCGAGGGCGGCGCCGGCGCGCCGACCGACGCGTTCGGCGGCGCCGACGGGTTCGCCGTCGGCAAGGACGCCCCGCCGGAGGCCGTCGACTTCCTGCGACTTCATCACCAACGCCGACAACCAGCGGACGTGGGCGACGCAACAGCGGCCTTCCGGCGAACATCGAGGCGACCGACGCGGTGACCGACCCGAACATGCAGACCGTGCTCGAGGGGCTGAACAACGCGACGTTCATGCAGCTGTTCCTCGACCAGTTCTTCACCGCCGAGGTCGGCGCCCAGGTCAACGACCAGACCGCGCTGCTGTTCGCCGGCCAGACGACACCCGAGGACGCCGCCGCCGCCATCACGGCGACGGCCGGCGGCTGATCCCACCGTCGATGCCTGATCCCGTGACGTGGGGTGGGAGGCTCTCGGAGCCTCCCACCCCACCCGGGAGCCCGCCGCCGTGACCGATTCCACCCTGTCTCCCCCCGCGCCGACGCCACCGCCGAGCGCGGCCGTGCGACCGCCGTCGACGGCTCAGTCGCGCCGCCTCGAGCGGGGCATCTCCTGGCCGACGATCGTGCTGTTCCTGCTGCCCGCGCGTCGTGCTCTACGTCGCGTTCGTCATCTACCCGATCGTCCAGAGCACCCGCTACAGCCTCTACGACTGGAACGGGCTCGAGCCGCTCGACCGACTTCGTCGGGCTCGACAACTTCCATCGGGCGTTCTCCGACCACCTGTTCCGCGACGCCCTGCGGCACAACGTCATCCTCATCGTGCTGTCGCTGGTGCTGCAGATCCCGTTCGCCCTCGGCCTGGCGCTGCTGCTCAACGTCAAGCTCCCGGGTCGCGCCCTGCTGCGCACGCTGTTCTTCGCCCCCTACATCCTGTCCGAGGTCGTCACCGGCGTCGTGTGGCGCCAGATCCTGCGCCCCGACGGGCTGCTCGACCACGACCTCACCGCGGTCGGCGCCGAGGGGCTGATCCACGAGTGGCTCGCCGATCCCGACATCGTGCTCTACAGCCTGTTCTTCGTCATCTCGTGGAAGTACTTCGGCTTCCACATGATCCTGCTGCTCGCCGGCCTGCAGCAGATCCCGAAGGAGCTCAACGAGGCGGCGCTCGATCGACGGCGCCTCGGCGTGGCAGCGCTTCCGCTACGTGACGCTGCCGCTGCTCGGCCCGACGATCCGGGTGTCGGTCTTCCTGTCGATCATCGGCGCGCTGCAGCTGTTCGACCTCGTGTGGGTCACCACCAAGGGCGGCCCGATCGGCGCCTCGTCGACGATGGCGACGTACCTCTACGACCAGTTCCGCCGGAGCCTGTTCGGCTACGCCAGCGCGGTGTCGATCGTGATCTTCGCGCTCTCGCTCGTCGTCGCCGCTCGTCTACCAACGCGTCGCCATGCGGCGCGACCTCCAAGGGACTGGTCTCGTTGGCTAGGCGGCGAGTGGCTCGCTGCGCATCGGCGCTCGTACGCCGTCGGCGTTCGCTCGTGCTCGCGCGTGATCATCATCCCGCTGACGTTCTCGGTGCTCGGCGGCTTCCGCACCAACCAGCAACTCGTCGAGAACCCGGTCGGCCTGCCCAACCCGTGGGTGCTCGTCGAACTACACCGTCGATCCTCACGATCGGGCTCGTTCTGGCGCCAGGTGCGCAACAGCACCGTGATCGCGCTGCTGACCGCGGCGATCGTGCTGCCCGGCGGCGTCGCTGGCCGCGTTCGTGATCGCCCGCTACCCGTTCAAGGGCCGCGAGCTCGTCTACGGCCTGTTCACGCTCGGGCTGCTGTTCCCGGTCGCCGTCGCGATCCTGCCGCTGTTCATCATGCTGCGCCAGGTCGGCCTGCTCAGCAACCCGCTCGGCGTCGCCCTGCCGCAGGCGGCGTTCGGGTTGCCGATCGCGATCATCGTGATGCGGCCGTTCTTCCGGCCGATCCCCAAGGAGCTGCAGGACGCCGCGTCGATCGACGGGTGCGGACCGTTCCGCTTCTACTGGTCGGTCATGCTGCCGCTGTCGCGGCCGGTGCTGAGCACGATCGCGGTCATCACGATCGTCGGCAGCTGGAACGCGTTCTTCCTGCCGCTGCTCGTGCTGATCGACCCGAACCAGCACACCCTGCCGATCGGCGTGAACAACATCTCGGCGCAGTACTCGACCGACTACGCCAGGGTGCTCGCCTACACGACGCTCGCGATGGTGCCGGCGCTGCTGTTCTACGCGCTCGCCGAACGCCAGATCATCGGCGGCCTCACCGCCGGCGCCGTCAAGGAATGACACGCTAGGAGCCTCATGAGCACGCTCGATGACGAAACGCTGGCCCACCGCGACCCGTCGCTGCCGGTCGACGAGCGCGTCGCCCGACTGCTGGGGCTGATGACGATCGAGGAGAAGGTCGCCCAGCTCGGCAGCGCCTGGGTGTTCGAGCTGGCGAGCCACGGCCACCTCGACTCGGAGCGGGCGACGCCGTGCTCGGCCGACGGCCTCGGCCAGGTCACCCGAATCAGCGGTGCGAGCAGCCTCGACGCGACGCAGGCCGCGGTGCTCGCCAACGAGATCCAGCGCCACCTGGTCGAGCACACCCGCCTCGGCATCCCGGCGATCGTCCACGAGGAGATCTGCTCCGGGCTGATGGCCCGCGAGGCCACGGTGTTCCCCCAGGCGATCGGCGTGGCGGCGACGTTCCGACCCGAGCACAACCACGCGATCACCGACGCCATCCGCCGCCAGATGCGGGCGATGCGGCGCCCACCAAGGCCTGTCGCCGGTGCTCGACATCTGCCGCGATCCCCGCTGGGGTCGGCTCGAGGAGACGTACGGCGAGGATCCCGTTCCTCGTCGGCCAGATGGGCGTGGCCTACGTCCGCGGCCTGCAGGGCGACGACCTCGGCGACGGGGTCGTCGCCACCGCCAAGCACTTCGTCGGCTACGGCGCGTCGGAGGGCGGCCTCAACTGGGCGCCGGCGCACCTCCCCGAGCGCGAGCTCCGCGACGTGTACCTGCGCCCGTTCGAGGCGGCGGTTCGCGACGCCGGCCTGGCTGTCGGTGATGAACGGCTACCACGAGCTCGACGGCGTCCCGTGCGGCGCCAACCGCTGGTTGCTGACCGAGTTGCTGCGCGACGAGTGGGGCTTCGACGGCATCGTGGTGTCGGACTACTTCGCGGTCGACCAGCTCGACGGTGTACCACCGCATCGCCAGCCGACGGAGCCGACGCCGCGGCGACCGCGCTGCACGCCGGGCTCGACGTCGAGCTGCCCGGCACCGACTGCTTCGCCGGGCCGTTGCACGAGGCTCTGGCGAGCGGCGCGGTCGACGATCGCCGACGTCGACCAGGCGGTGCGCCGGGTGCTCGACGACGAAGTTCCGTCTCGGTCTGTTCGAGCAGCCGTACGTCGACGACGGCCGGGTGGCGCTCCACACCCGCACCGACGCCCAGCTCGACCTCGCCCGGCAGGTGGCGCGCGACAGCCTCGTGCTGCTGCAAGAACGACGGCGCACTCCCGCTGGCGGCGGCGGGTTCGATCGCCGTGATCGGCCCCAACGCCGACCGCGCCCGCAACCTGCTCGGCGACTACTAGCTACGTCGCCCACGTCGAGTCGTTGCTCGACCTCCTGGCGAGCGGCGGGGGCACGTTCCACATCGCCGGGTCAGCGCGACGTCGAGCTGACCGACCAGGTCGACCTCGCCCACGTGGCCACGGTGCTCGACGCCCTGCGCGCCGCGCTCCCGGAAGCGACGATGACGCTTCGTCGAAGGATGCGCCATGAACGACGACGACCGCTCGGGTTTCGACGACGCCGTGGCGGCGGCCGCGGCGGCCGACGTCGCCGTCCTGGTGATGGGCGATCGCGCCGGGCTCACCGAGGCGTGCACGTCGGGCGAGAGCCGCGACGTGTCGTCGCTCGACCTGCCCGGCGTGCAGGAGGACTTGGTGCTCGCCGTCGCCGCCACCGGCACGCCCGTCGTGCTCGTGCTCGTGGCCGGGCGCCCGATCGGGTCGCCAGAGGTGCACGCCGCGGCCGACGCAGTGGTGATCGCCTGGTTCCCGGGCGAGCAGGGTGCGGCCGGCGATCGCCGACGTCCTCGTCGGCGACGTCAGCCCCGGCGGCCGGCTGCCGGTCAGCTACCCGCGCAGCTCGGGCCAGATCCCGGTCTTCTACGGGCACAAGGTGTCGGGCGGGCGGTCGCACTGGAGGGGCCCGTACGTCGATCTCTCGAACGAGCCGCTGTACCCGTTCGGACACGGCCTCGGATACTCGACGTTCGAGCTCGGCGTCGAGGTGATCGACGGCGCGGTGGTCACGGTCGACGACGTCGTCGAGGTGGCCGTCACCGTCACCAACACCGGCGGACGCGAGGCCGACGAGGTGGTGCAGCTCTACACCTGCGACCCGGTGGCGTCGGTCACCCGCCCGGTGCGCGAGCTGCAGGCGTTCCGCCGCCTCACGGTCGGCGCCGGCGCCGCCGCCCGCGTGACGTTCCAGCTGCCGGTCGCCGCGCTCGGTTTCACCGGCTCCGACCTGCGCTACGTGGTGGAGGCCGGCGACATCGAGCTCTTCGTCGGCAACTCGGCCGCCGCCGCTCATCCGGCGGGGCGCGTCGTGGTGGCGGCGACGGCGTGGCCGTCGCGGCGACCACCGGCCGCCAACGAGTCGTCCGTGGAGCGGCTCTGAACCAGCCGGCCGGCGCCAACTGGGCCGGCAACGTCACGTTCGCCGCCACCGGCGTCGCCCGGCCGCGCACCGTCGCCGAGGTGCAGGAGGTCGTCGCCGACGCGGCCCGGCGGGGCGAACGGGTGCACGCCGTCGGGGCGCGGCACAGCTTCACGGCGGTGGGCGACACCGACGGAGTGCTGGTCGACACCGACGCGCTCCGCGAGGTGGGCGCCGTCGACGAGACGGCGGCGACGGTGACCGTCGGCGCCGGCATCCGCTACGCCGAGCTGGCGCCGTACCTCGACGAGCGCGGGTGGGCGCTCGGTCAACCTGCCGTCGCTGCCCCACGTGAGCGTGGCCGGGGCGGTCGCCACGGCCACCCACGGCTCCGGCGACTCGAACCCCGTGCTCGCCGACGCCGTGCGCGCCGTCGACCTGGTCGACGGCGCCCGGCGACCGGCGGCGACTCGAACGGGGCGACCCCGACGCGGCAGCGGCCATCGTCGGGCTCGGCGCCTTCGGGGTCGTCACCCACGTCACCCTGGGCCTCGTGCCGCGCTTCGACGTCGCCCAGGACGTGTACGTCGACGTGCCCTTCGAGGACGGGCTCGAGCGCCTGGACGAGCTGCTCGCGTCGGCCTACAGCGTGAGCCTGTTCACCGACTGGTCGACGGGAACGTTCCACCAGGTCTGGCGCAAGCGTCGGACGACCGACGCCCTGGGCGCGGACGCGGTCGCCGGGTTGACGGCGGCGCGCCAGCCGGTCCATCCGATCCGCGGCCTGCCCCCCGACGCCTGCACCATCCAGCTCGGCCGGCCCGGCCCGTGGCACGAGCGGTTGGTGCACTTCCGCGCCGACGCCACGCCGAGCGCCGGTGACGAACTGCAGTCCGAGTACCTGGTGGCCCGCGCCGACGCTCCGGACGCCGTGCGAGCGGTCGGCGCGCTCGCCGCGGCACTGGCCCCGCTGGTGCTCGTGAGCGAGGTGCGCTCGGTGGCCGCCGACGATCTGTGGATCAGCCCGGCGTACGGTCGGTCGAGCGTGGCGATCCACTTCACGTGGCGGCGCGACCTGCCGGCAGTCACGGCGATGCTGCCCGCCGTCGAAGCGGCGCTGGCGCCGTTCGACCCCCGGCCGCATTGGGCGAAGCTGGCCACGATGCGCCGGAGCGACGCCTTCGCCCGACTCGCGGACTGGATCAGCGGCGCGCGACCGAGTCGACCCCGAGGGAACGTTCGGCAACCGCTTCATCGACGCGTTGCGCGCCTGAGCACCCGTCAGTGACGGTGCGCGCGGCGGGTGTTTCGGTCAGCGCGTCGGCGGGTATCGGTCGCCGTCATGCGCGACTGCACATTTCGCCCGAGCACCGCACCGGTGCGGCCGACTGGCCGCCCGGTGCGCTGCGTCGGCCGTCAGTCGTCAGGCTTCGTCGCCGCTGTCGGCGTCGCCCTCTCCGCCGCGGTCGAGATCCTCGTCGGCCTCCGTCGGCTCGTCGCCGGTGTCCTGCGAGCCGTGCCCGCCGCGGTCCTTGTCGTCGCCGGCCTCCGTCGGCTCCTCGCGGGTGATGTCGTCGTCGCTGTAGTTGCTCATGGACAGTCGATTCCCCGCTGGGGCGATGTGTAACCGGGCCGCCCATTTGTTGGGCGACCTGGCGACCTTCGCCGAGGAGCACTGGGGGCGTCGGCCGCTGCTGCGCGCGACCGGCGAGCGTTTCGACGACCTGCTCGACGTGGCTGGGGTCGAACGACTGCTCGTCGACCTCGGTCGGGAGCCGACGTTCCGTCTGGTGCGGGACGGGGCGCAGCTGCCGGCGACCACGTACACCCGGCGGACCCGCGTCGGCGGCACCGACGTCGCCGATGTCGCCGACGTCGAACGCATCCTCGACCTCGCGGCACACGGGGCGACGATCGTGCTCCAGGGCCTGCACCGGTCATGGCCACCGCTCGCCGAGTTCTGCCTCGATCTGGAGCAGGTGCTCGGCCACGCCGTCCAGGCGAACGCCTACCTCACCCCGGCCGGAGTCGCGGGACTGGCGTCGCATGCCGACACCCACGAAGTGATCGTGCTCCACGTGGCGGGCACCAAGCGCTGGGACGTCGATGGTCTCGGCGTCATCGACCTCGGTCCTGGCGACGTGCTCTACATGCCGGCCGGAACCCGACATGCGGCGCACACGACTCGCCGCTTCGGGCTGCACATCACCCTCGGCGTGCTGGCCACCACCTACCGCGACGTCATCGCTCGCCACGTCGCCGGGCTCGCCCAACCCGACCTCGATCGCCCACTGCCCCTCGGCTACTCCAGCCCCACCGGCGCCCTCGCCCTCGCCGATGGGCTCACCGACGCGCTCGCCGGCGCGGCGGAGGCGTTGCGCACGACGGATCCCTCGGCGCTGGCGACCGCCGAAGGGGCTCGCCGCCGCCGTCGGGCCCGGCGACGCCCGCTCGGCCGCCTTCGCGTGGCGCTCGACGACGATGTCGTCCACGACGACACGGTCGTGCATCGCGGCGGCGGCCCGTTCGAGGTCGTGGACGACGAGTCGTCCGTGCTGCTGCGCGCGCCGGACCGAGCGCTGCGCATGCCCCGGCCGTTCGCCGCGGCACTGGCGATGCTGATCTCGGGCGACGAGACGCGGGTGGGCGACCTCCCGGGCCTCGACCAGGACGACCGCCGCCTGCTCGTGCGCCGGCTGGTGCGCGAAGGCGTGCTCTACATGGAGGAGGACCACATGGCACCCACCGACCCAACACCGACCGATTCGCCGGCGACGTACCCCGCCGATCGCTCGATGGCCGAGATCCTGGACGATCTCGCCACGCGCGGGTACGACGCGCCGGTCGACATCGACGAGGACAGCGGCACGTGCACGTGCGGCGCGTGCGGGGCGGTCTCCCCGCCCGGCACGATGATCGTCGACGAGGCCCAGCGGATCGAGGGCGCGTCCGACCCCGCGGACATGTCCAGCGTCCTGGCCCTGCGCTGCCCGCAGTGTGACGCCGGCGGCTCGCTGGTCTGCCGCTACGGACCCGAGGCGAGCGCCGGTGAAGCGGCGCTGCTGCGGGCGGTCGGCGACGTCACACGCAGCTGAACCATCACGGCGACGGGTAACCCCCGGCGTCACCACCGGCGTTTGTGTCAGCGTGTGCGCGGTGTCAGCGCGCACACGCTGACACAGACGCGCTGGTGGACCTGAGACACGATGGACGACGACCCCGAACTCGGCACTCGATTCTCGCTCGGGGACGAGACCGCGGTGCGTGCCGTGTACCAGCGCTACGGCGGAGCGATGTTCGCCGTCGCGATGTCGATGCTCGGCGATCGCGACCTCGCGGCGGAATGCGTGCAACAGGCCTTCGTCAAGGCATGGCGGTCGTCGCAGTCGTTCGACCCCGAGCGAGCGCTGCGCCCCTGGCTGGCGACGATCACCCGCCGGACGGCAGTGGACATCTACCGGCGCGAGGCGCGCACCCGTTCCGAGCCGCACGCGGACGTCGACGACACCGTCGTGCCGATCGCCTTCGAACGCACCTGGGAAGCGTTCGAGGTGCGGGCCGCGCTCGACCAGCTCCCGAGCGATGAGCGCGAGGTCGTGCGCCTCGCCCACTTCGAGGGGCTCACCCACAGCGAGATCGCCGATCGGCTCGACGTGCCGGTCGGAACGGTGAAGTCGCGATCGTTCCGAGCGCACCGCCGGCTGGCCGGCCTGTTGGCCCACCTCGTGGAGGGCGCGCGATGACGGTTGCGCTCGCGCCCACCACGTCGTCGCCGCGCTTCGTACTCTGTGACCAGCGGGCACCGAGGCCGCGATGAACGACGAAGAGCGCTACGCCGACTACCTGGAGGGCGGAACCCTCGACGGCACGCTCGACGAGGGCGCGCGTGCCGAGCTCGACGAGCTGCGCCGCCTGTTCGCCAGCCCGAACACGTGGGACGAACCTCCACCGGGCCTCGCCGACGACATCGTCGCCGGGATCCGAGCCGCCGGTGCCGTGACGCCGCAGCCGGCACCCATGCGTCGGGCGCCCCGGCGTCGGGCGCCAACGCGCATGATCCTCGGCGCGGCCGCCGCCGTGCTGGTGCTCGTCATCGCCCTCGGAGCCGTGCTCGTGACGCGCGGCGGAACCGACGGGGAAGCGCTTCTCGCTGGCGGCCACCGAGGTGATCCCCGGGGCCAGCGGCCGGGCGAGCGTCGAATCGACCGCCTCCGGGCTGTCGATCTCGCTCACCGTCGACGGCCTGCCGCCGGCCGAGCCGGGCACCTTCTACCAGGCGTGGATGCGGGGGGACGGCGGGTCGGTCCCGATCGGGACGTTCCACGCCCACGAGGGCGGCGGACCGATCGAGCTGTGGTCGGGTGTCGACGTCGCCGACTACCCGACGATGACGGTGACGATCCAGCAGGAGGGCGCCGGACCCGAGTCGTCCGGTGTCGTGGTGCTGCGCGGCGAGATCCCGGCGACGTAAGAAATCGCTCTCGACGGCCGGGGTCGGGACGGGTCCGGGGCGCACGGCTGCCTGAAGGGCGGTGATCGGCCGGCGACGGGTCGGCCGAACCGCGCATCTGGTCACTTGCGTCTCGAGGCGATCTGGTCACCCGTTCTCGATATCGAGAGGACAGTGACCAGATGGGTGCCGGGGAGGGCGGGCACCGCCGACCGCGCTGCGGCCAGCCGTGCTCGAGCGCCGACCGTCACCACGACCGACCGTCGAGCCGACAGCCGAAGAAATTCACGCCACCGCGAACCGATCCGTCCGTCGCGAGCGAAGTAACGGTCCGACACCCCCAGTGGAAGGACCGACAGATGGACGCAGTGATCACTCGGAGCATGTGGAAGGTGGCCCGCGGGCTGCTGATCGGCACCGCCGGAGCGGCCGGTGCCGTGCTCGCCGCCAGCTCCGCCGCGAGCGCGGCGACCACCGCCACGTTCACGCACGGCGTGCTGACCGTGTTCGGCGACAGCGGCGCCAACACGATCACGATCGGCCGCAACGCGGCCGGCACGATCGTGGTGAACAACGGCGCGATCCGCGTCGCCGGCGGCACGCCGACGGTCGCCAACACCACGGTCATCCAGGTGTTCGGCCTGGCCGGCGACGACCACATCGCCCTCGACGAGACGAACGGCGCGCTGCCACGCGCCAACCTGTTCGCAGGCGGCGGCAGGGACACCGTCACCGGCGGCTCCGGCGCCGACCTGCTCTTCGGCCAGGCCGGCAACGACACGCTCCTCGGTCGCGGCGGCAGCGACATCCTGTTCGGTGGCGGTGACGCCGACCAGCTCGTCGGTGGCGACGCCGACGACCAGGCCTTCGGCGAGGCCGGCGACGACACCATGGTGTGGAACCCCGGCGACGACACCGACCTGAACGAGGGCGGTGTCGGCATCGACCAGGTCGCCGTCAACGGTGGCAACGGCGCCGAGCAGTTCACCACCACGGCCAACGGCGCCCGGGTGCGCTTCGATCGTGTCACCCCGGCGCCGTTCTCGATCGACATCGGCACCAGCGAGAAGCTGGTGCTCAACGCCAACGGCGGCGACGACCAGTTCTCGGCCACCGGCAACCTCGCCGCGCTCATCGCGATGACCGTCGACGGCGGAACGGGCAACGACACGATCCTCGGCGGCAACGGTGTCGACACCCTGCTCGGCGGTGACGGCGACGACCTCGTCGACGGCAACCAGGGCAACGACGTCGGATTCCTCGGGGCCGGCAACGACACCTTCCAGTGGGATCCCGGCGACGGCAGCGACACGGTCGAAGGTCAGGACGGCACCGACACGATGCGGTTCAACGGCTCCAACGTGTCCGAGCGGTTCCAGGCGTCCGCCAACGGCGGCCGACTGCGGTTCACCCGCGACGTCGCCAACATCGTGATGGACACCGACGGCGTCGAGATCGTCGACGTCGCCGCACTGGGCGGCTCGGACTCGCTGACGGTCGGCGACCTTGCCGGCACCGACGTGGTCGAGCTCGACGCCGATCTCGCATCCACTCTTGGCGGCACCGCCGGCGACGGCCAGGCCGACACCGCGACGGTCGTCGGCCGCAACGGGGCCGACGCGATCAACATCAGCGGCGGTGGCACGTCGGCGTCGGTTGCCGGGCTCGCGGCGACCGTGAACATCACCAACGCCGAGGGTGCCAACGACCGCCTCGTCGTGCAGGCGGTGGGAGGCAACGACACGGTGACGGCGACGGCACTGCCGGCCGACGTGATCCAGCTCACCCTCGACGGTGGGGCCGGCAACGACGACATCCGCGGCTCGCAGGGGCCCGACACGATGATCGGCGGGGACGGCAACGACTCTGCCTTCGGCGACAACGGCAACGACGTCGCGCTGCTCGGCGCCGGTGACGACGCCTTCCAGTGGGATCCGGGTGACGGCAGCGACACCGTCGAGGGCCAGGACGGCCGCGACGCGCTGCGATTCAACGGCGCCAACGTCTCGGAGAACATCGACATCGCCGCCAACGGCGGCCGGGTGCGCTTCGTCCGCGACGTCGCCAACGTGACGATGGACCTCGACGACGTCGAGGCCGTCGCGTTCCGCGCCCTCGGCGGTGCCGACAACGTGGTGGTCGGCGACCTCTCGGGCACCGACCTGACGGCGATCGACGCCGACCTCGCTGGTGCCGGCACGAGCGGCGACGGCTCGGCCGACACGGTCACCGTCAACGGCACGCAGGGCGCCGACACGTTCGGACCGGTCGGCGACGCCGGCGGGATCGACGTCCGCGGGCTGCACACGGTGGTGCACATCGGTGCGCCGGAGGCCGCCAACGACCGTCTGGTGCTCAACGCGCTCAGCGGCGACGACGTCGTCAATGCCGGCTCGCTGCGGGCCGGTGGCATCCAGCTCACCGAGAACGGCGGCATCGGTATCGACCAGTTGATCGGCAGCGAGGGCGGCGACCTGGTGAACGGCGGCGATGGCAACGACGTGGCGCTGATGGGCGCCGGCGACGACGCCTTCGTCTGGAACCCCGGCGACGACGACGACACCCTCGAGGGTCAGGCCGGCCGCGACACGATGGTGTTCAACGGCGCCAACATCTCGGAGAACATCGACATCGCCGCCAACGGCGGGCGGGTGCGTTTCTTCCGCAACGTCGCCAACGTGACGATGGACCTGAACGACGTCGAGGACATCGCCTTCGCCGCTCTCGGCGGCTCCGACAACCTCGTCGTGAACGACCTGTCGGGCACCGACGTCGACCAGGTCGATCTCGCCATGTCGAACGACGGAGCAGCCGACAGCGTCATCGTCAACGCCACCAACGGGGACGACGTCGTGCTCGTGAACGGCGACGCCGGCGCCACGTCGGTCGTCGGCCTGCCGGCACGGGTGAACATCACCGCCACCGAGGCCGCCAACGACCGGCTGACCGTCAAGGCGTTGGCCGGCGACGACGTCGTCGAGGCCTCCGGCCTGCAGGCGGGGGCGATCCAGCTCACCGCCGACGGCGGGGCGGGCAACGACGTGATCATCGGCGGTGCCGGCAACGACACGCTCTTGGGCGGCCCCGGCGACGACGTGCTGCTGGGCGGTGGCGGAACCGACGTCATCGACGGCGGCGACGGTGACGACATCGAGATCCAGCTGGCTCCCGCCGGCCCCACCCAGCTCGTCGCCAGCGGCGACCGGGTGACCTCGGCGACGCCGGCCGACGCCGAGTGGGTGATGAGCCACGTGCGCATCGTCGGCGGGGCGACCGTGATCGACCTCGCCGGCAAGCAGTACCGCCTGTCGGGCACCGACCTGTCCCAGTTGTTGGCGGCGGCGACCGACATGGTGGCGACCTCCGAACCGACGGCATCCTCGGAGCCGGAGACGTCCGAACCGCACGACGAGCGCCCCGATCGGCGACTTCGTGTGGCTCGACACCGACGGCGATGGCCTGCAGGACGCCGGCGAGCCCGGGATCGCCGGAGTCGTCGTCCGGCTCCTCGACAGCTCCGGCGCCAGGTTGGACGAGGTCGCCACCGACGCCGGTGGCCACTACGAGCTGACGCCGTCGGCCGCCGGCCCGTTCACGGTCGAGGTCGTGCTGCCCGACGGCTACGGTCCGACCGCAGTCGACGTCGGGCGCGACGAGGCCGTCGACTCCGATGCCGACCCGGGCACGGTCGCGGCCGGTCCGAACGAGACGACGGTCCGCGTCGCCACCGACGACGTCGGCAGCACCGTGGACCGCGACCTCGACGTCGGGCTGGTCGCCGTCACCGAGGCCCCGGCACCGACCACCACCGTGCCGACCACCACCGTCCCGCCGACCACGGCCACCACCACCGTCGTCACCACGACGACCACCGCCGTGCCCACGACGACGCACGACGCCGACCACCACGGTGGCCACGACCGAGGCGCCGACGACGACCGTCACCCCGGCGACGGTGCCGCCGACGACGGTGGCGCTGGTCGCCCCGACGTCGACGACCGAGGGCTGATCACGCCGCATGCCCTGGCGTCGAAGTGCCGACCGTCAGGACCGTTGTGGTTCCCGACGGTCGGCACTTCGCCGACGGGGCTCAGCGGGCGGGCTCGAGGGTGTCGCCGGTCTCGACGAACGTCTTGAGGTCGGACAACACCCGCGGCCAGCCCTCGGTGATCATCGTGACGACCGTGCTGTCGGCGTCGAAGTCGCCGTGCAGCACGGTCAGCTTCACCATCGGGCCGAGCTCCTCGATGTCGAAGGTGACGGTGGAGCGGGGCTCGGCCGTCAGCTTCGCCAGCGTGGCGTCCGGGATGTCGAACAGCTCACCGAGCTCGGGCGTGAACGTGTGCCAGGTGTACGACAGCCGGCGGTAGGGATCGGCGGCCACGACCACCTGGGCCGGGTCGGCGATCGTCACGCCGTGCAGCTTCCAGGTCATCGTCGAGCCCGGCTCCCAGTCGGTGACGAGCTCGTTGTTCCAGTAGCGCTTCGTGAACTCGGGGTTCGTCAGCGCCTGCCACAGCTGTTCGGGCGTGGTCTTGATGTAGGTGGTGTAGACGAAGGTCTGCGGAGTCATCGAGGGGGTCTCCAGTGCGTCCTTGAGGTCGGCGAGCGCACGAACGCGCGCCCGGTGGTAGTGGTCGATCCAACGATCGGCGATGTCGTGGATCGGGGCCGGGTTGAGGTAGTGGAGCCGCTCCCGTCCCCGTCGCACGGTGACGACGAGGTTCGCCGCCTCGAGGATCTCCAGGTGCTTGGTGACCGACTGACGGGCCATGTCCATCCCGACGCACAGCGCGCTCAGGTTCTGACCGTTGTGCGCGTTGAGGCTGTCGAGCAGACGGCGGCGGCCCGGGTCGGCGAGGGCCCGGAAGACGTCGTCGATCGGCTGCTGGTGTGAACGCGTCACTGCCCGAGCAGTGTGGCAGCTGGGGTCAGTCCCAGCTGCAGATCCTGACGTCGTCGGGGAACGGCCGGCCGGTCCCGGTCTCCACGCTCGCGAGCAGCGACTGGAGGTAGGAGCCCCACTTCGTGCTGCAGTGGTACATGAACTCGACCGGTTCGCGCCATCCGGCGTGCTCGAACAGGAGCACGGTCTCGGTGTCGCTGCCGCGCTTGATGTCGAAGGTGATGTCGGTGCCCACCCACTCGGCCGGGCCCTCCACGCA
The DNA here is from genome assembly GCA_963816635.1 of Ilumatobacteraceae bacterium. GTDB lineage: Bacteria > Actinomycetota > Acidimicrobiia > Acidimicrobiales > Ilumatobacteraceae > Desertimonas. Next base: position 229,123 of record CAWFLK010000008.1, read on the forward strand.
ACGCCACGCGACGCGCTCGCCGTCGCGGAGCTCGACCACCTCCATGACCATCGCGCGGTCCTCGTCGACGGCGCTGCGGCCGTCGCCGTTGAAGTGGAACGAGACCTTCTCCCCCACCTCCGAGTCGCCGCGGACGTCGTCGGTCCACCACGCCTTGAGCCCGTCGGTGGTCGCCACCTGTTGGTAGACGGCGGCCGGGGAGCCGGCGACGCCGATGCGGTGCCTGATGTCGTACATCGTTCGATCCTCCTGAGTGATATGCAGCCGTTCGACTGCATATCTCCATTATGCAGCTAAACGACTGCATGTCAAGAGGCGAATGCGTTCTGAAGGGCGAGATGCACCGAAACGGTGCATCTGGCTGCGGAGAACGGGCGTCAGCCGGTCGGGCCGAAGTGCTCGACGCGGATGCGCTCGGCCGCCACGCCGGCGTCGACGAGCGTCGCGCCGATCGCCTGGGCGAAGCGCGTCGATCCGCAGACGTACACCGTCGCGTCGTCGTGCAGCAGGGATTCGAGATCGTCGACGGCCAGACGTCCGACCGGACGCGTCGCCCCGTCGGGTGCCGAGCGGGTGTAGATCACGGTCACGTCGGGACCGACCATCTCGCTGGCATAGATGAGATCCTGCGGTGATCGCACCGACACGACGAGCCGGGCGAGCGATCCCTGCGTGCCGCGCGCCAAGCGCAGCATCGACATCAGCGGCACGACCCCGGAGCCGCCGCCGATCAGGAGGGCCGGGGTGGTGCCCGGCCACACGAACCAGCCGCCGATCGGACCGCGCACCTCGAGCGTGTCGCCGGCGACGACTGCGTCGTGGAGGAACGTCGACACCTCACCGTCGTCGAGTCGCTCCACGGTGAGCTCGATCACCCGGTCGTCGGTCGGAGGTGTGGCGACCGAGTACGAGCGTTGGGCGCGGTAGCCGTCGGGTGCGGTCAGCCGCACGAGGAAGTACTGGCCGGCCATGCGCGGAGTCGGATCGGCGAGGCCGAGGCGGAACGTCTTGACCCGCTCGGTCTCCGGTCTCACCTCGAGGACGGTGGCGTCCTGCCACGCACCGATCGCGGGGACGGCTGGTGACATCACGTCGGTCAATCGCCCTGGTAGCGCTGCTCGAGCCATGGGTCGCCACGGTCGTGGTACCCGCGGACCTCCCAGAACCCGGGCTCGTCGTGGTCGAGCACCCGCAGACCGGCGATCCACTTGGCGCTCTTCCAGAAGTACAGGTGGGGCACGAGCAGGCGGGCCGGGCCGCCGTGCTCACCGGGCAACGGTGCGCCGTCGACGCCGAAGGCGATCCACGCGCGCCCGTCGGTCACGTCCTCGATCGGGAGGTTGGTGGTGTAGCCGGTGTGCGAGAACGCCACGACGTGCGTGGCGGACGGGAGCGGTCGCGCCGCCGCCAGGAGCACGTCGACCGACACCCCGACCCACCGCATGTCGAACTTCGACCACGTGGTCACGCAGTGGATCGCGCCGTCGTAGGCGTCCCCCGGCAGGGTGTTGAGCTCGTCCCACGTCCAGGTCGTCTCCTGCTCGACGAGACCCTCGACACGGAACGTCCACGTCGCTGTGTCGAGTTTGGGGACCACTTCGGCCGACAGCACCGGCCACGACCTTCCGGTGTCGTACTGGCCCGGCGGCAGGCGAGGGTCGGCGGCTCCCCGTCGGCCGAGGAATCCGCGGGTGAACGAGCTCATGGGACTCCTCCTGGTCGCTCCCGTGTCGCACCACGATGCCACGCCGGCGACCGCGCTGGTTGATCGAGCGCTGGCTTTGCTCCGGAGGGATTTCGACGCCCACGCCGATCGGTGGTTGGCTGGTAGCGGCATCCGTCCCGGGTGCCGATGACCGCTGGGTCGAAGGGTGAGCGATGAGCGCGGTGAACGCAGGCGTGCTCGACCAGCAGACGCCGGTCCTCGGTGAGGGCGTCGACTGACGTCGCCCGATGTTCCAGCTCCGCGTCTACGTCCCCCCGGACCGCGTCGAGTCGGTCCAGCGCCAGCTGGCGGCGACCGCGGGTGTGCGCCACGTCATCATCGGTGGACGTACGGCGGGCGGCCTCATCCAGCTCACCGGCGAGCTCGACGTCGACGTCGCCGACGATGTCCTTGCCCTGCTGCGTGAGGCGGGACTCTCCGCCGACGACGTGGTCCTCTGGCGGACGTCCAGCATCGAGCCGCTGGGATGGCGACGGCGACGACGGCAATCGGCCGCGCCCGATTCCGCGGTCTGGGCCGAGATCACCGGTCTCGCCGCGCAACACGCCCGGACGGCGCGCCTGTACCTGCTGTTCATGGCCGCGGCCGGCATCGTGGCCGGCGTCGGCGTGCTCGACGGCTCGTCGATCCTCGTGGTCGGGGCGATGGCGCTGAGCCCGGACCTGCTGCCGATCTCGGCCGCCGCGGTCGGGCTCGTCGAGCGGCGATGGGCCCTGGCCGGACGGGCGACGCTCACGCTGTTCGTCGGCCTCGGGACCGCCGCGCTGACCGCGGCCGGAGCGACCTTGCTGCTGCGGCTCTTCGGGCGCATCGACGAGGGCCTGGCGCTGGCCGACACCGTGCTCGGGCCGTCGCTCACCGAGATCGGACCGGGCACCGTGCTCGTCGCCCTCGCCGCCGGCATGGCCGGGATGCTGGCGTACGAGACCGCCGCGGGGTCAGCCGTCGGGGTGGCCATCTCGGTGACCACGATCCCGGCGGCCGCCTATGTCGGATGTGCTGTCGGCCTGGGCACCGACGCCGATGGATTCGGCGCCCTGGGGGTGCTGGCGACGAACGTGACCTGCATCGTGGCGGGCAGCACGCTCACGCTGCTGGTGCAGCTCCGCTCGCGCCGATTGGCCGCAGCCCGGGCGACCGCCGCCGGCCGGTGACGGACGCCGCTGAGCCTCGATCGGCGACCCTCTCAGAACACGGTGGTCCAGTGCTGTCGCATGCTGACCGTCGTCCACCCGTCGGTGGCGGCCCGGTCCAGCGCCGCCTCGGCGCCGCCGGTGTAGGCGAACTCGCGATCAGCGTCGTCGTGGACGATCAACAGTCGCAGTGTGGGCGCGTCGTCGCGATGGGCGAACTGCAGCATCGGCACGTCCCCGTTGGAGTTCCCACCGGCGAGCAACGGCCGCCGGCCGACGCGGCTCCAGATCCGCACCGGCTTCTCGGCGCCGTCGTCGATGTAGTCGAGCTCGGGCTTCCGGGTGATGGTTCCACCCGGCCCGTCGTCGGTGAAGCCCAGGGCGGTGCTGCTGCCGATCACCCGTTCGCGCGGGATGCCGTACACCTCGGCGGAGATCGGCCGCATGAAGTCGCGGCCACCACCGGACGCGATGTAGTTCGTGAAGCCGTTCGCCTCCAGATACCCCAGCAACTCGACCATCGGCACGTACGCAGTTTCGAGGTAGCCGCGCCGCAGCGTCGGGTGCTGCGCTGATCGCAAGAACGCGTCGGCTTGGTGTTCGAACTCCTCGACGCTGATGCCGCCGTGGGCTGCGAGGACGCCAGCCGCCACCGTCGGCAATTCGCGATCGTCGCCGGCGTAGTGATCGGCGAGGACCTTTCCGAACCAGGCGTAGTCCTGTTCGTACGCTGCCTTCCACGGTTGCCGGTCGCGGAGGGCGGCGTCGTGGTCCGCCATCTCGTGCAACCGGCGCAGGATGAAGTCGAGTTGGATCGGCATCGGCTTCTCGCACCACAACGTGCCGTCGTTGTCGAACACGGCGATCCGTTCCTCGATCGGCACGCCGGCCGGCCCGCACACCCCGTCGACGAAGTCGACGATGGCCTCCTTCGCCGGGCTGTCGGCCCACGTCGAGAGCACGTCGTCGGTCATCGGTCCTCCTTGCGCTGAACGCTGTCGCCGTCGAGCATGCGCCACCTCGACGTCGCCGGTCGTCCCCCCGATCGGATGATCCTGACCGGTGACCAGGCGCCCGTTCATCTGGAGAACGTCGAGGGCGTACTCTTCGCCCACGCTTCGCGGGGGCCGAGCGATGTCGACCGCGACCCGGCGACACTTCGAGGGGGAGACGATGACATTTCCGAGCACCTTGCCGCCGGTCCGCTTCCCGGCCGTGCCGTTGACGCCGTACATCCTCGAGCACGCCGTTCGATTGGCGGGCGAAGCCGCGTTCATCGACGGGACCTCGGGCCGGACGATGACCTACGGCGAGTTCGAGGACGCGGTGCGCCGGCAAGCGGGCGGCTGGCTGAACGCCGGGCTGGCGAAGGGTGAGGTCGTCGCCGTGATGGCGCCCAACTGTCCCGAGTACGCCGTCGCCTTTCACGCCATCGCACTCGCAGGGGGTGTGGTCACCACGGTCAACCCGACCTACACGGCGGGGGAAGTCCACCACCAACTGCTCGACGCCGGTGCGACGCGCCTCGTGACGGTGCCGATGTTCCTCGAGACGGCGACGGCCGCGATCGCGGAGTCGACCGTCGGGGAGGTGTACGTGATCGGTGAGGCCGACGGCTACACGTCGATCGCCGCGGTGAGCGCGGCGCCGCTCGCCGAACAAGTGCCCGTCGATCTCGACGACGTGGTCGTGTTGCCCTACTCGTCGGGCACGACCGGGCTGGCCAAGGGCGTCATGCTCACCCATCGCGGGCTGGTCTCGAACCTCGAACAGACCCTCGCCGCCGTCTCGCTGGACGAGGACGATGCCTTCGTCGCCGTCCTGCCGTTCTTCCACATCTACGGCATGCAGGTGCTGATGAACCTCGGCCTGCGCGCCGGCGCCACGATCGTCACCATGCCACGATTCGACCTCGAACAGTTCCTGTCGTTGCACCAGGAGCATCAGCTCACCATCGCGTTCGTCGCACCGCCGATGGTCGTCGCACTGGCGAAGCATCCGGTCGTCGACAACTACGACCTGTCGTCGCTGCGGTGGATGGTCTCGGCGGCCGCTCCCCTGTCGGCCGAGCTGGCGATCGAATGCGGGAAGCGCCTCGGATGCGAGGTCGTGCAGGGCTACGGCATGACCGAGCTGTCGCCGGTGAGTCACATCACTCCCGAGGGCAGGTGCAAGCCGGGATCGGTCGGCATCACCGTCCCGAACACGGAGGTCGACATCGTCGATCCGGCCACGGCATCGTCGTTGGGCGTCGACGAGGACGGCGAGGTGTGGATCCGCGGTCCGCAGGTCATGAAGGGATACCTGAACAACGAGGCGGCGACGAGGGACACGATCGACGACGACGGATGGCTGCACACCGGCGACATCGGCCACGTCGACGCCGACGGGCACCTGTTCATCGTCGATCGGCTGAAGGAGCTGATCAAGTACAAGGGCTTCCAGGTGCCCCCCGCCGAGCTCGAGGCGCTGCTGCTCACCCATCCGCAGATCGCCGATGCCGCCGTGATCGGGGTGCCCGACGAGGAGTCGGGCGAGATCCCTGCCGCCTACGTCGTGCTCAAGGCCGGCCAGGAGGCCACCGCCGACGACATCCAACGGTTCGTCGCCGAGCGGGTGGCGAGCTACAAGCACATCCGCCGGGTCACCTTCATCGACGCCGTCCCCAAGTCGGCGTCGGGCAAGATCCTGCGTCGTGTCCTGCGCGCCCAGGCCACGCAGTGAGGTCGTGAGCTCTCGGACGTAGGGTTGACTTCAAGTCGACTTGAGGCCGTACCGTGCGGGACGTGACGGTCCTCGACGCCAACGCGGCGAGCGTGCCGGGGCGGCGGGCGTTGGAGGTCGGGTTGGTGGCGGTCGTCACCCTGGTGGCGTTCGAGTCGCTGGCCGTGACCACGATCCTTCCCGAGGTCGAGGGCGACCTGGGCGGCATCGCCTGGTACGGCTGGGTGACCGCGGCGTTCTTCCTCGGCACGATGATCGGGATCGTCTTCGCCGGGTCGCAGGCCGACCGGCGCGGCGCCGGCCCGCCGTACGTGACCGGGCTGATCCTCTTTGCCGCCGGCTTGCTGGTGTGCGGGTTCGCCCCCGGCATGCCGATCCTCGTCGTCGGCCGGTTCGTGCAAGGGCTCGGCGCGGGGGTGGTGCCGGCGATCGGGTACGTGGCGATCGGCCGGGCGTTCGACGTCGCCGAGCGACCACGCATGTTCGCCGTGCTGTCGACGGCGTGGGTGGTGCCGGGACTGCTCGGCCCGGTGCTGGCCGAGCGGATCGCGGACGGCATCGGCTGGCGTTGGGTCTTCCTCGGACTGGTGCCGCTGGTGGCGTGCGCCGGGGTGCTCGTGCTCCCGGCGATCTTTCGGATCGGTCCGGTCGAGGGAGCAGCGTGACGCGAATCACGACGGGTTCATGCGCCATCGGCTGGTCGAAGCGACGCGCGTGGCCGCCGGCGCGGCGCTCGTGGTGGCCGGCCTCACCGCCGATCGATGGGCGCTCGTGCCGGCGCTGGTGATCGGGGCGTTCGTCGCGGTCGGACCGCTGCGGCGCCTCACGCCGACGGGGACGTTGCACGCCGCGGTCGGACTCCCCGCGGTCATCGCCTCGCGCGGCGTGTTGACGTTCGCCTTCTTCGCCACCGACGCCTTCGTGCCGTTCGCGGTGACCACCGGCCGCGGCGCGTCGACCCTCGCGGCCAGCGTGGCCGTCACCCTGGGAACGGTCGCCTGGACGGGGGCGTCGTGGGTGCAGCAGCGCTTCATCAGCCGTACCGGCGAGGCCTGGTTCGTCCGGACCGGGTACGTGATCCTCGCGTCCGGCATCGCCGTCGTCGCGGTGGCCGCGATCCCCGACCGGTTGCCGGTGTGGGCGATCCACGTCGGCGCCGTCATCGCTGGGTTCGGGATGGGCACGGCCTACTCGGCCCACGCCCAGCTGGCGCTGCGCAGCGTGCCCGAGGTCGAGGTCGGCTCGACGACGGCGTCGCTGCAACTGACCGACAACCTGGGCGTGGCCCTCGGAACCGGTGCGGTCGGCGCGATCGTCGCCTTCGGCGACGAGATCGGCTGGCCGGTCGGCGATGCGGTGGCGGTGGCGCTGATCGTGCCGGCGTGCGTCGCCGTCGTCGGCGTCTGGCTGTCCGGCCGGTTGCCCCGGACCGCGGCGCCGGTGCTCGCACGAGTCGACGCCGCGGCCTGACGACCGGCGGTGGTCACACGGCGTGCGCTCGGCGGGGTTCGGACGAGCGGCCGCGCTGCATCCACAGCGAGCTGAGTCGCCGTCCGTGCTTCTCGGCGTACTCGTCGAACACGCCGACCGGCTCGAACCCGAAGTGACGGTGCAGCGCGATCGAGCCGTCGTTGGGAAGGGCGATCCCGGCGAGCATGGTGTGGACCGGCTCGTCGGCCAGCTCGGACAGCAGTAGGTCGTACATGAGGGTTCCGAGGCCGCGGCCGGTGCGGTCCGCGTCGATGTACGTGGTGAGCTCGACCGTCTCGCGGAACGCGGGATGCTCTCGGTACCGGACGCTCGCCGCGTACCCGCAGGCGTGGTCGTCGTCGTCCACCACCGCCACGAGGCGGTGCGGGCCGGTCGCGGCGAACTGATCGAACCAGATCTGCGCCCGGTCGGTGCTGATCGGCTCGACGTCGAACGTGGCGTTGGAGTGCAGGACGTACCAGTTGTAGATGTCGAGGATCGCCGCCAGATCGTCCTGGCGCCCCAGCCTCACGATCACTCCGACGCCTCCATCGCCAGCGTGGCGAAGCGCGCCGCATGGTCGGACTCGGGTCGCAGCGAACAGTCCTCGCACAGGAACCCGCCCTCGGTGCGGTACCACAGGCAACAACTCGTTCGTTTCCAGCCGAAGCGATCACCGACGCGAATCACCTGGCCGCCTGCCCGAAGCTCCGGGCGAGCGCGGGCGAAGAACGTCTCGACCCGATCGGCGATCGCCGCCCGTCGTGCGCCGGGCGCTCCGGCGAACGCGCCGAACGCCGCCGCGCACGACGCGGCGACGTTGCCCCACAGCAGGGCGGCGCCGACCTTCGTCGACTCGTGGGCGGTGGCGACCAGGGGTGCGAGGTGACCGTCGATCAACGTGGCGTGAACGTCGTCGATGCCGCCGCCAGGCAGCATGCGACTGTCCGGGTCGAGCAGCACGGCGTTCGGATGCCCCCGCCCGAGGCTGATCGAGGTCGTCGCCGGGTCGGTCGCGATCACCGTGTCGAGCAGCAGCCAGGAGCCGACGGCAACGGTCGCGATCCGGAACACGTAGCCCTGAACGAACAGCGACGTGGCGACATCGTCGCGATCGGTCCCCAGCGCCACCTTCGTGCTCGCCATCAGCGAGCCGAGGTAGGCGGGGTCGCTGACGATCGTGACGACACGGCAGCCACGCACCGCCGGGGGCGCCGATCGCGATCCGCAGGTAGTCGACGGTCGAGGTCAGGGACGCGACCGCCGTGTCCAGGGGCCCGCTGCTCACGGGAGCCAGTGTTGCGCTGCCGTGGCCGAGAACGACGCCGCTATTCGACGGGCCGCGAGGGGGCGACGGTCGGCGCCGGGACCTTGGCCTGCTCGACCATCGTCGATGTGGAAGCGATGTACCGCCGAGCGTCGCCTCGGGTGCGCACCGCGGCCGCCTCGTCGATGAGGGCTTGGCGGGTGGCGTCGTCACTCGCGGAAAGTTCGACCGCGTCTTCAGCGCGATGCCGAGGAAGCCGCCGAGATTTCCATCTGTGGCCATCGGCTCGGCGTCCTGGAGGGCGGCTCGGCTCAGAGGTGGACGATCGCCACGACGGCCACCGCCGGCTCGGCGCCGTTGTTGGTCAGCCGGTGCGGCCGCATCGCGTCGAACGTGATCGAGTCGCCGGGCGTCAGCGTGTTGGTCTCGAAGGCGACCTGGATCTCGAGGTGGCCGGAGAGCATGAACAGATACTCCCGCCCCTCGTGACGGAGGAACTGGTTGTCCTGTGAGGAACATGCGCCAGGGTCGTACGTGACGTAGAGGAAGTCGACGAGGTGGTCGGCGTCGGGCGTCAGACGTTCCCACGTCACGCCCCCGCTGAGGCGGATCGTCGGTCGCTCCGACGAGCGCTGCACCATGCGTTCAGCGCCGGCCGACGTTGCGGTTTCGCCGCTCGGTGTCGCTCGCGCCGGCTTCGGACCGGTTCGATCGGCGAGCCCTGGTTGCCGCGATCGGCGAGGGCGTGGCTGTCCCCGAATGGTCGTCAGGCCACGCCGGTGGAGGTCCGTCGGCCGCACCCCCGGCTTGGATCAGCTGGTCGATGCTCAGTCCGAGCTCGGTGACGATGGCGAACAACGTGGCAACCGAGGGTTGCACCTTCCCCGACTCCATCTGCGAGATGAGGCTGGGCGACACCCCGACCAGCTGGGCGAGCTTGCGCTGCGACAGCCCGCGCCGTGTTCGCTCGACGCGAAGGCGCGCCCGATCTGGTCAGGCTCGATGGGCACGCCGGACGGCTTTCGATCGAGTGGTCATGAGATGCTGGCCCCACCGTCGAGCGGGTAGGTGAGCCCGGTGATGAACGATGCACCCGGCCCGACGAGGAACTCGAACAGCGCCGCGACCTCGTCCGGAGTCGCCAATCGCTTGATGAGGTGGGCGTCGGCGTAGGTGGCCCGCATGTCGTCGGTCATGCTGCCGAGGATCGGTGTGTCGACGACGCCCGGGGCGATGGCGTTGATGCGCACGCCGCTCGCGGCGTACTCGACCGCCGCCTGCTGGGTCATCGCCACGACGCCACCCTTCGTCGTCGAGTAGGCGAGCAGGTTCCGCTGGCCCTTGAACGCCGCCAGCGAGGACATGTTGACGATCCGCCCCGACCGGGCCGAAACCATGCCGGGAAGCACGGCCCGCATCCCCAGCCACACGCCCTTGAGGTTGACGCTCGTCACGAGATCCCAGTCATCGAGCGACAGCTCCAGCGCCGTGTCGGTGCCGCGGGCCAGCAGGCCGGCCACGTTGCCGAGCACGTCGATGCGGCCGTAGGCGGCCACCGCGGCCGCCACGGCATCCGCCCACGACTGCGGCGATGTGACGTCGAGGTGCACGGCGATCGCTCGCCCGCCCTCGGCGACGATCGCGTCGGCGGTCGCAACCGGATCTCGGATGTCGGCGCAGACCAGCGCGTACCCACCGTCTCGACGACCCAGGCGGCGGGCGATCGCCGCGCCGATGCCCTGATGCGCTCCGGTGACGAGTGCGACCTCATCGACATCGACGCTCGTGGTGGTGTCGGTCAACTCGTGTGGTCCCTTCTCCCGTGTGGAGGTGTTCCCCGCGACCACCAGTGGAACTGATCATTGCGCCGTCGTCGTCCCCCGACGTTGACAGTAACTTACCACTCTGATTAGTGTCACGGCGCAAGGCGAGGGGCCCCTGCGCTGCTCGACTCAAAGGGGGACACCATGTCATCACGTCGTTCGAGAGTGGCGCGCATCGGTGCGTCCGCCATCGTCACCGCCGGGCTCATCGGTTTCGCCGGTGCCTCGATCACCTCGGCGAGCACGGCCCCGGTCGACTCGGCGCCCGCCGGGTCGGGCGGCGCCGCCGCCGGTGCCGACATCGCCGGCAAGGTGTTCTTCCTGCTGCCGAACGCCACGACGCCGCGATACACGAACTACGACGCCCCGGAGTTCATCGCCGCCATGGCCGAGTACGCACCCAACGTCGAAGTGGTCGTGCTGAACGCCGAGGGCGACCCGCAGAAGCAGGTGCAGCAGGCCGAGACCGCAGTGAGCGAGGGCGCGCTCGCCATCGTCCTCACGGCGGCCGACCCGAACCTGTCGAGCGGCGTGCTCGCTGCGGCCGCCGAGGGCAACGTGCCGGTGATCTCGTACGAGCACGAGGCGCTGGGCGGGCCCGTCGCCTACTTCGTCGTGTTCAGCCCCTACGACGCCGGACGTCAGCAGGCCGAGTTCTTCGCCTCGCAGATCGACGACGGCGTTCTCACCACGCCGCTGCGTGTCGCTCGGCTGTACGGCAACGCCGGCGACAACTACAACGACGAGATGCTGCGCGGCCAGGACGAGATCCTCCAGCCGCTGATCGACTCGGGCGACATCGAGGTGGTCTGCGAGGACAACACTCCGCAGTGGGACCCGGCCGAAGCGCAGCGCCTCATGGAACAGTGCCTCACCAAGACGAACAACGACGTCGACGCCGTGCTCGGCTTCTACGACGGGATCGCCGCCGGTGCCATCGCCGCCCTCGACGCTCAGGACCTCGCCGGCGTCGTGCCGGTCTACGGCGGCCAGAACCCGGAGCTGTCCGGTCTGCAGAACATGCTGCTGGGGCGCCAGGTCGACGACATCCTCAAGTCGTACGCGGTCGAGGCCGGCGCCGCCGCCCAGCTCGCGGTCGCGGCGATCACCGGCACCGATCCTCCCGCCGGCATGATCACCGGGACGTTCGACAACGGTTCGATGGAGGTGCCGCTCGCCGAGCTGCCCGTCCAGCACTTCCTCGTCGACGGCATCCAGCAGGTGGTCGACGAGGGCATCGTCACCTGGGAGCAGATCTGCGAAGGGGTCGTCGCCGACACCCCGACCTGCCAGGAGAAGCTGGCCTGACACCTCTGTTGTGAAACGGCGATCTGGTCACCCACAGTCTCGATATCGAGAATGTGGGTGACCAGGATCCGCGTCTGGGACGCAGAGACCGCCGGCGCGGCGCGATCAGGCGCCGCGTGACGGCCGGAGCGAGCCCCTGGCGATCACGGCGTCGATCAGGACGGCGGCGATGAGCAGCGCCCCCTGCACGATGAGCTTGGCCGACGTCGAGTAGTCGAGCAGGTCCATTCCGTTGGAGATGCTGCCGATGATCATCGCGCCGAGCAGGGCAGCCCACACGCTGCCGCGGCCGCCGAGCAGGCTGACGCCACCGACGACGGCGGCGGCGATCGCTTGCAGCAGGAGCGACCCGGAACCGGACTGGCTGGACACGCCGAGCACTCGGGCCGCGGCGATCACGCCGCCGATGGTGGCCATGACGCCGCAGATCATGAAGCAGATGATGATCACCGGGATGACCGGGATGCCGGCGCGTCGCGCCGCCTCGCGATTGCCGCCGACCGCGTACACGTAGGTGCCGAAGCGGGTTTGCGTCAGGGCGTACGAGCACACCAGGAGCACGGCGAGGAACAGGGCGAAGGCGAGCGGCACGCCGCGATAGCGGGCGAACACGGACAGTCCGATCGCCGCGCCGGCGGCGACGCCCAGGATCGGCAGAAGCAGGGCGGCGAGCCCGCTCGCCGACCCGCGCTGGCGGTGGCGGCTCCACGTCGACCAGCGCGTCAGCGCATACAAGACGACGAGGACGACCGTGACGATCACCGCCGCGACCGTGGGGATGTAGGTCGAGGTGATCTTGGCGATCGGGGTGTCGGTGAGCCCGAACTGGCCGACCTTGGGCAGGATGCGCAGGAGCAGCCCGTTGACGACGAGCTGAGCACCGAGGCTGACGATGAACGACGGTGGCCCGAGCACGGTCACGACGGCGATGCACAGCTCGATCGCCGCTCCGCTGGCGACCGCGGCGGTGATCGCCAGCCACGGGGCGACGCCGTTCTGCACGTACAGCGCAGCCATGATCGCGGACGTCATGCCGGCGATCGCGGCAACCGACAGGTCGATCTCGCCCAGGAGGAGCACGAACACCAGGCCGAGGGCGACGAACCCCATCACGGTGATCTGGAGGGAGAGGTTCGACAGGTTGCGGGCGGAGAGGAACACGCCGTTCTCGTCGCGCAGGTAGAAGAAGATCCAGATCAGCGCCAGGGTCACGGCGACCGTCGCCATCCGATACGGCCCGGCGAGCTTCTCGGCCAGCTGGCGCCCGCGTTGCCTCGCCGACACGGGCTCGGTCGACGGCGCCGTCGGGAGGGCGTCCTCGACCGACGTGCTCATGCCGCGCTCCCGGCGTCGATCACGGATTCGCGCGAGCCGGTGATCGCGGCGACGAGGTCGTCGGGGTCGTAGCTGCCGCGCTGGAACTCGGCCACCGTCCGTCCGAGCCGGAGGACGACCACCCGGTCGGCGATCTGTTGTACGTCGCGGAGGTCGTGGGACACGACGATGACGCCGCGATCCTGCTCGCGCAGTCGCAGGATGAGCTCGAGGACGTGTTGACGTTGCGCAACGCCGAGCGCCGCCGTCGGTTCGTCCAGTTGCACGACGCTCGGCTCGCCGAGCAGCGCCCGCCCGATGGCGATGCCCTGCCGCTGGCCGCCGGAGAGCCGGGCGACGGGCGCTCGCAGCGACGGGACGCGGACACCGAGCGAACCGAGGATCGCTCGCACCCGTTCCTCCATCGACGGCATGTCGAGCGGGGCCCCGGGGATCGACGGGCGGCGAAGCTCGCGCCCCAGGAACATGTTGCGGACGACGTCGAGGTTGTCGCACAGGGCGAGGTCCTGGTACACGGTGGCGATCCCGGCGGCACTGGCCGCGCCGGGTCCGTGGAACTGTTGGACCCGGCCGTCGACGGCGATGTCGCCCGCATCGGCCGGATGGATTCCGGCGATCGTCTTGAGCAGGGTGCTCTTGCCGGCGCCGTTGTCCCCGACCAGGGCCACCACCTCGCCGCGATCGACGTGGAACTCGATCCCCACGAGCGCGTGCACGCCCCCGAAGCTCTTGGTCAGGCCACGCAGATGGAGGAGGTGCGACGACCCTTCTGACATCTCGCTGCTCCCCCTATGACGCCGACCGGGCTCCTCCGCGTCGCGCAGGACGGTAGGACGGCGTCCGGCGAGTTGTCAAGCCAGACTGTTGCAGCGGCGCTTGGATCGCTCACCGGCCAACAGGTAGGCTGATCGCTCGTTCAGCGCCGATCACCTGGCGCCGATGAGCTCCTGGGGGTTGGGGAATGCAGGACTGGCCACTTCGCTTCGGCGTGTTCCTCCCCCCGATGCACAAGACGGGGACCAACCCGACGCTCAACTTCCAACGTGACCTCCAGCTGGTCGAGCACCTCGACCAACTGGGGTTCGACGAGGTGTGGGTCGGCGAGCACCACTCGGGCGGCTCGGAGACGTTCGCCTCGCCGGAGGTGTTCATCGCCGCGGCAGCCGAGCGGACCAAGTACATCCGCCTCGGCACCGGCGTCAACTCGCTCCCCTACCACCATCCGTTCATCCTGGCCGACCGCCTGGTCATGCTCGACCACCTCACGCACGGCCGGCTGATGTGCGGCTTCGGGCCGGGGCAGCTCACGTCCGACGCGATGATGCTCGGCCTCGACACCACTCGGCAGCGAACGATGATGGAGGAGTCGCTCGACGTCATCATGCGGCTCTTCGCCGGCGAGACCGTGTCCTACGACGCCGGATGGTTCACGTGTGTCGACGCCGTGCTCCAGCACCGCCCGTACAGCGATCCACTCTTCGACATCGTCGTCGCGTCGTCGTTGTCGCCATCGGGCCCGAAGATGGCCGGCAAGTACGGCGTCGGCATGCTGTCGTTGGCGGCCACCAACCCGGCCGGCTTCGAAGTGCTCGACTACCACTTCCAGGTGGCCGAAGAGGTGGCCGCGGCGAACGGCAAGCAGGTCGATCGCGCCAAGTGGCGGATGATGGGTCCGATGTACGTGGCGCCGACCGTCGAGCAGGCGCTGGAGGAGTGCCGCCACGGTCTGAAGTGGGTGATGGACTACATCTCCCACATCGTCCCGACCGGACACGACGAGGCGATGCCGTACGAGGAGTTGGTCGCCGCGATGAACGAGACCGGTGCCGCCATCATCGGCACCCCGGAGATGGCGATCGCCCAGATCGAGCGCCTCAGCAACCACTCCGGCGGGTTCGGCGCCTACCTCTTCCTCGGCGCCGACTTCGCCCGCTGGCCGGAGCAGAAGCGCTCGTACGAGCTGTTCGCCGAAGAGGTCATGCCGCACTTCAAGTTCCAGACCGCCCCGCTCCAACGGTCGTACGACGCGGTGATGTCCGGCGGGACGAAGTTCGTCGACGCCACCGTCCAGGCCCAGGAGCTCTCCAAGGCGCAGTACGACAAGGAGCGAGACACCACCGCACCCCGCGGCGGGTGACGACCATCGGGTGCCGGCTGAGCGGCCGGATGCCCGACGGCGCTACGGCTGCGCTCTTGCTGGTCGCGCGCCTCGCCGACTGAGCACCACCTACGTGGTGCCGACGCCGAGCGCGTCGGCGACCCGGTTGATGTAGTTGAACCAGGCGGCGATCAAGGTGATCTGGAGGATGCCGGTGTCGTCGAAACCTGCGTCGCGCAAACGCAGCGTGGTGCTCGTCGGTGACGCCAGTGGCATCGAGCGTGATCTGCTCCGCGT
The DNA here is from genome assembly GCA_963816635.1 of Ilumatobacteraceae bacterium. GTDB lineage: Bacteria > Actinomycetota > Acidimicrobiia > Acidimicrobiales > Ilumatobacteraceae > Desertimonas. The sequence goes on from CAWFLK010000008.1 coordinate 244,304, forward strand.
ACTCGAGCATGGCCCGGTCGGCGTCGCTGATCGGCGCAGTGCGGAAGTCACGGCTCACGGCGTCGGCAACGCCGTCGTCCCCGATCACGCGGTTGAGGAACTCCGTGTGCGAGGTGGTGCAGTAGTAGGTGTGATTGGTGGCTGACACGACCGTGGCGATCATCTCGTGCTGGCGGCGGTCGAGCGGTAGGTCGGGTGCCATCAACGCGCCGAACGTCGCGAAGGCGTGGTGCAGCGCCTCGGGGATCAACGAGTGCGAGGCGACGATGCCTGCCGCTTCGTCGACGAACGGCGGCACCGGCATCGCGTACTCAGGCGGGTACAACGCGTGCTGTGCCTCGCGAGCGATGCGCAGTGGCTCGTCCGCGTCGGCGAGCGCGATCGTCCTGATCCGGGTCATGGCTCCCCTCCCGTCGGCTGAATGTCGCACGGTAGATGGTCGCTCGGCCGGCGACGAATCGAGGACCGTTCCGCTGTCCGAGTGACCAACCTGTTGTTGCTCGCCGGTTCGTCGTCTAGTCGAGGATCTCGTTGCGACCTTCGCGGATCAGGGTGGCCAGGCCGTCGCGCATCGCTCGTTGTTGCTCAGGGGTGTGCCCGGTCCAACCGGTCAGCTCGCCGACGATCCGCACCGGCCCACGGCTGCGGTACGACCGCGTCGGGTTGCCGGGGAACTTCTTGTCGGTCAGGTTCGGGTCGTCCTCCAACTCGCCGTCGACCTCCACGATGTAGATGCGGCCCGGGCCGTCGCCACGAGCGAGCTCGGCGCCCCACGCCGCGGCGTCGAGGGTCTCGGTGACGTACACATGGTTCGACTGACGCCCATCCTCGAAGTTCGACGCGTGCCCGGCGGTGAGCACGTCACCGATCTGGAGGTCGGCCTTCGTCCCGTGCAGCAACGTGCCGGACTCGTGAACCTCGAAGGGAGTTGGTGGCTGGCCCGCTGTCATCACGTCCATCATCGCTCGGTTCGGCGCCGACGGGACTCACCGTGCCCGACGCGACGCAGCGCTGCTACTGGCTCACGACTCCGGGTCGTACATGAACTCCCAGACCTCTTGCGGGCACCGGCAGCAGACAGCGAAGCGCGCCGCCCACTCCAGTGCAGCGTCGCGCGACGGGATCTCGAGGACAGCAAACCCGCCGGAGAACCGTTCGTTCTCCGGGTAGGCGCCCTCGGTCACGGTGCCGTCGCCGGCGACACGGACCGGCGCGACGCTCTCGTCGATCCCGCCGCCGAACACCCAGACGCCGGCGTCCTTGGCCTGCTGGACGACGGCGTGTGACTCCCGGCTGACGAGCTCCCACTCGTCGTCGGCGATCACCATCGCGCGGCTGGGGAACGAGATCAGGTACTTGGTCATCCAGGGCTCCTTCGGTGTACGGATCGGTTCGTCCGCAGGACCGACCGAGTTCATCTCCAAAGTTCATCGGTCGTCGTGCCCGACACAGCGGCATCCGGTCGTGACTCGTGGGCTCCCTCGGCCCATTACTCTTGGGGTCGTGCAGGACGACGTGCTGCTCGATCGGGCGGCGACCCGACGCGTGTTCCGGCGAGCGACCGAACTGGCCCACACCAACCTGGTGCTCGACGACCCCGACCGGCTCGATGGCCAGACGCTGGTCGAGGCTGCGGTCGAAGCCGGCATCCGCGAGCGCGAGGTTCGGTGGGCGGTCGCCGTCGAACGTCTCGGCCCGCCGCCGGCCCATCACATGACTGACGGACTGCTCGGCCCGGCGACGGTCGCCGTCGACGAGGAACTGGTCGGATCGGCCGGCGACGCGATGGTCCGCCTCGACGCGTGGCTCGTCGGCGGTCACCACCTGCGGCGTGATCGCCTGCGGATCGGCCACGGGGTGTGGCGCAAGCGGCCCGGCGTCGTGGCCGCCACGTTCCGCACGGTTCGTCATGCCACCGGCGAGGGCCACCTCGGCGAGGTCCGTCGCATCGAGGCGAGAGCGATCGACACCGGCACCGGCACGTGCGTCGTGCGCATCGCCGCCGACCGAAAGCGAGACCGCCGGGTCCGCGGTGTGGCCGGGGCGGTGGTAGCGACGTTGGGGACGGGGGTGATCGTGGGCCTCGCCGTGGTCACCGCGCCGCTCGTGCTGGCGGTCGCACCGCTGGCAATGGTGGCCGGCGCCGGGGTGGCTGCCACCGGCCGCGGGGCCGCGACGGCGGTCGAGACCGAGCTCGACCGCGTGCTCGACGCCGTCGACCGGGAGGCCCCGCCGGTCCGGCTCAGTGCCGACGTCGTCCGGCGGGTCATCGGCGGCGCCCCTCGGATCACGACCGGCGACCTCAAACACCCCTGACCTGCTAGTCGATTCCCGCCCGGCGAAGACGGGCGCGCGCCTCAGTCTCGGCGAGCGAGGTGATCGCGTGGCCGGCCACGTGCTGATACTTGGCGTCATAGGCCCGGGTCCACACGCCGGCCGCCCACGAGCGCTCGACCTCGTCCGCACTGAACACGCGGGCGCGGGCATCGCAATACGCACCGAGGAAGCGGTCGGTCTCCTCGACCGTCGCCAGCTCGTGCGGGCTGACCGTGGAGTACAAGGCGGCGGCGAAGCCGACGAGGACAGCCTCACTGTCGGCGACCGCGCTGTCCCAGTCGTGCACCACCAGAAGCTCGTCGCCCTTCCAGCGCACGTTGTCGGCCAACCAGTCGCAATGGCCGATCACGGCCTCCCACTCCCCCGCTCGCAGCCGGTCACGGGCACGACCGCCGGCCCGGTCGATCCACTCGGGGCCGTCGACCTCGTTGAGGTCGACGTCAGCGCCCTCGGGCCGCGGCCACAACCCGGCCTCACCGTGATTCCACGACGCCCACGACGGCGCCGGATCCAGCGATGAAACCTCGCCCGGCCGGGGCGCCAGCCCGATCAGCCGGGCGAACGCCTCAGCCGACAGCTCGGCCGCGCGCTCTGCCCTCGGAACACGTCACCGCCGGGCACGTAGGACTCAGCGGTCGCCACGCCGATCCCGAACGGGGCGGGCCCGCCGAGCGGCTCAGGACACGGATATCCGGACTCGAACATGCGCCGCTGCACCTCGACACACGCCGCTATCCGCGGCGAGGCCGGGCGTACCTTCACCACGACCTCCCGCCCATCGGCCAGGCGAAGCCCGATCACCGCGGACAGGTGACCGGACCTGAACAGCTCCGCCGCTGGAGCACTGCCGAGATGATCCGTGCACCACGCCGCGAGGCCGGCAGGATCGACGGCCGGTACACGCGGTGGCATCTGCCCATCGTCACACAGTCTGAACTGCTTGCCAGCGGGACCGCCGCCCTCGGCAAGTCTTGAGGCGGTACCCATGAACACAACGCCCTCGTCAAGCATCAACCCGACCTCGACGACGCCGTCCGACCGGCCGACGACCGACCAAGATCACCCACCGGACGACGCCACGACGCCCATGCGCGCCGCAAACGAGCGGGCCGTGGTCCTCGGAGGCGGAGGATCGACAGGCAACGCGTGGCTGATCGGCGTCATCGCCGGCCTGTTCGACGCCGAGCTCGACGTCACCACAGCCGACCTGACCGTCGGGACCTCAGCTGGCTCGACGGCCGCAGCCCAACTCGCTGGCGCGACCCCAACGGAACTGCTCGCCGCCATCCTCGCCGCCGCTCCCGAACAACGGGCCGACCCGGTCAGGGCCGATCGAGGAAACGCCCCGAACAAGGCGGTGGCCGACCACCTCGCACGAACCAGCACGATCATCGACGCAGCCGAGAATCTGGCTGACATGCGCCGCAGGATGGGCGCAGCCGCACTCGACATGGATGCGACGTCGGACGATGCCCGCCAGGCGCAATGGCGCGCGACCGTCGCGGCCAGGCTGCCCAGTCACCGCTGGCCGCACCGAACGCTGCTCGTCACGGCAGTCGATGCTCACACCGGGGAACCGGTCGTGTTCGACCGCCACAGCGGCGTCGATCTGGTCGACGCCGTCGCCGCCAGCTGTGCCGGCGGCTTCGCCTACAGGATCGGCGACAAGCAGTACATCGACGGCGGCTACCGATCCAACGCCGACAACGCTGACCTGGCAAACGGATGCAGCCGGGTGCTGGTGCTGTCGCCATTCGGCGGCCGGTCACGCACGCCGGCGGAGTGGGGTGTTCATCTCGCCGCACAGGTCGACGAGCTGCGCGCACGCGGCAGCAGCGTCGAGACGATCTTTCCGGACAGCAGCGACGAGCACATGTTCGGCGCCGCTGCGATGGACCTGTCGCTACGTCCGCCTGCTGCTCGAGCTGGGTACCGCCAAGGCACAGCCCGTGCCGAGCAGCTCGCCGCGTTCTGGCGCTGACGTTGCGACCGTCGCGTCGTTGGACGGGGCGCCAGAGGCTGTACAAACGTGCGAAGGTTCAGAACGGGAGCGGCAGCCATGGAGCCTTACTTCGATCTCGGCAGCTACACGCGTGGGACGTCGACGGCCTCGACGAGCGCCCAGACGTGGTTCGACCGTGGACTGGTGTGGTCCTACGCGTTCCACCACGAGGAGGCAATCCGGTGCTTCGAGCGCGCCGTCGAGCACGACCCAGGCTTCGCGCTGGCCCGCTGGGGGATCGCCTATGCGATTGGGCCGAACTACAACAAGCAGTGGGAGGCGTTCGACCCTGTCGACCTCGCGGCATCACTCGAAAAGGCGTGCGACGAGGTCGCGGCGGCGCGGGCGTGCGCGCATCGCGCCGCTCCAGTCGAGCGGGCGCTCGTCGAGGCGCTCGGGAGCCGCTATCAGGCCAACGACCCGTCGGCCGACCTCGTCGCGTGGAACGCTGACTACGCCGAGGCGATGCGTGAGGTCTATCGCGGCCATCCCGACGATCTCGACGTCGCGGCGCTCTTTGCCGACGCACTGATGAACCTCACGCCGTGGGCGCTGTGGGATCGCTACACGGGCCTGCCGTCGGATGGTGCGGCGACGCTCGAGGCCAAGGAGGTCCTCGAGCGCGCGCTCGACCGGCCTGGCGGCCGCGAGCACCCCGGGCTCGTGCACTTTTACGTACACCTCATGGAGATGTCGCCGTTCCCCGAGCGCGCGCTGCCGGTTGCCGACCAGCTGCGCTCGCTCGTCCCCGACGCTGGCCACCTGATCCACATGCCGACGCACATCGACGTGCTGTGCGGCGACTACAAGAGCACCCTCGAGTCGAACCTGCGCGCGATCGAGGTCAACGAGAAGTACGTCGCCCGCGAGGGCCGGGTCGGGTTCTACGCGCTCTACCACGCGCACGACCGCCACTTCGCGATCTACGGGGCGATGTTCCTCGGCCGGTCGCAGGTCGCGCTGGACGTCGCCGCGGACCTCGAGGCCTCGCTGTCCGAGGAGCTGCTGCGGATCGAGCAGCCGCCGATGGCCGACTACCTCGAGGCGTTCGTGCCCATGCGCCTGCACGTGCTCATCCGCTTCGGGATGTGGGAGGACATCCTCGCGCTGCCGCTGCCCGCCGACCCCGCGCTCTACTGCACCACGACCGCGATGACGCACTACGCGCAGGGCGTCGCGTACTCGGCGACCGGGCGGATGGAGGAAGCCACGGCGGCGCGTGACGCGTTCCTCGCCGCCGTCCCACGCGTGCCCGACTCGCGCTACCTGTTCAACAACACGTGCCAGGACATCCTCGCCGTCGCCGGGGCGATGCTCGACGGGGAGCTCGAGTACCGGCACGGCAATTTTGACGCGGCGTTCGGGCACCTGCGCCGGGCGATCGCGCTCGACGACGCGCTGCCGTACGACGAGCCGTGGGGCTGGATGCAGCCCACTCGGCACGCTCTCGGCGCGCTGCTCCTCGAGCAGGGTCGAGTCGAGGATGCCGAGACCATCTACGCCGAGGACCTGGGCTACGACCCGTCGATCCCGCGCTCGTCCTGGCACCCCGGGAACGTCTGGAGCCTGCACGGCTACCACGAGTGCCTCGTTCGCCTGGAAA